>JAJEFB010000033.1 GCA_022820665.1 Anaerolineae bacterium
CCCTCAATCCCCCCATAGCAATGGGGGGAAGCTAGTTTCGACGCTGCATCAACGCGAGTATTCTGATGTTGCAAGTGTCGATAGCTGCCGTTTTCAAGCGAGTTCGCGCTACGTTAGCTCCCCTTCCCTGATGCCTCGGGGTTTCCGCCCCCCGTTTAGCGGGGGGATTGAGGGGGGAACAGGGCCGGGGGATGGGGTAGAAAAAGCGCGGTTGCATGACCCAGTACCGGACAAGCCTTGTAGGGGCGGCCCTTGGCTCGCTCAATTTCCAAGAGGCTAATGCGCGGGCAATTGGGCGGCTCGCCAAAACCCTAAGCGTTGTACGGGCGAGCCACCGGCTCGCCCTAAACATGCTTTAGTTTCGCGGTTTCACAGGATTATCCAAATAACATATCAGGAGACACGTATGAGCAATTATAACTACCCAGAGCCATTGGAAGACCTGGACAGGACGATCAACCTCTGGGCGCAGCTCAAGACGGAAACCGGCGCCGACGGCATCGCCGACAAAGTGGCGGAAATCAAATCCCTGATCGCCGAAAAGCTGGCTGAGTTACGAGCTTTACCCGACGACCCCGCCTTGCGCGCGGCGGAACCGGATGACTTGCCCGGAATCCGCGCGCTGCGTCCCGATGGCGCGCGCCGCTATTGGACAGAGCTGCCGCGGGAGACCTTCCGCGATCGGCTGGCAGGGGCGCTTATGGGGCGTTTCGCTGGCTGTGTGTTGGGGTCGATCGTCGAATGCTGGGAGATCGAAAAGATGGAGCGCTGGGCAGCTTATCTGGGCGATGCCTTCCCGCCCGCTGACTATTGGAGCGAAGCGGAGCGTCCGCAAGATCTCAAGTATCGGACCAGCCTGCGCGAGACCTTCACGCGGTCAAAAATGGACGGTGTGCCCACCGATGACGACATCATCTACACGCAGTTGGGCATGCTGATCTTGGAAGATTACGGACCCGATTTTAGCCTGGACGACGTGGGCGCTGCCTGGCGGAAATATTTGCCCCACGCGGCAACCGCGGAAGGCGTCGCTCTGAGGAATCTGCATGCGGGGCTGCCGCCTGCGCAAGCGGCGGCGGTGGACAATCCCTTCATGTTTTGGATCGGCGCGGACATCCGCTCCGATCCCTGGGCTTATGCCGCCCCCGGCTGGCCCGAAAAAGCCGCCGAGTTCGCCTGGCGCGATGCCAGCATCAGCCACCGGCGCAATGGCATCTACGGCGCGATGTACTTCTCCGCTGTCATCTCGGCCGCCTTCGCTCTCGCTGATCCACTCAAGGCGCTGGAAGCGGGCTTGGCGGAGATACCGGCCGATTGCCTGCTGGCGCGGGAAGTGCGCTGGGCGCTGGACACTGCCGGCGATATCAAGGACTTCCGCGAGGCGCGCGAAGCTGTCGACAGCCGTTACGCCGGCATGCACAGAATACATACCATCAACAACGCTGCGCTGACTGTCTGGGGGCTGACAATCGGCGGCGATGATTACAGCAAAGTGATCGGCGAGACGGTGGCCATGGGCTTGGACAACGATTGCACCGCCGCCACCGCCGGCAGCGTCTTCGGCGCGGCTTATGGCAAAGACGCCATCCCCGAGCATTGGACCAGGAACTTCAACAACAAGGTCTACTCGTACATCATCGGGAAGCCCCAATTCGCTCTCGATGATATGGTCGATCGCTTCACCGCGTTGGCTCAGCAGGTGCTCGCGGGAGATTAGGGAATTCGCACTCTATGCGAAAATGTAGACCCACGCAAAATACCTTGCGTCCCGCGGCGCTTAGCTCCCCCTCCCTCTTTATGGGGGAGGGGGTCCGCCGCTCGCAGCGTAAACAGGGGCGACCTATCAGGTCGCCCGAAAATCACCGAAATAATTTCAGGATTTGCGGTGATATCGCGCCTGATGCAAAGATGTCTGCTCCTCAGCCCACGGTTAGGGAATGGGAGCGCCGTGAGAAAGACGCCTGCGAGACCTTGACCCTGGCTCGCAGCAGCGAAGAAAGAGAATTAATGCCACCCTCGAATGTCCCTTTGCTGGCGCTGGACGCGCGTAATTTCGCCAGCGTCGAAAACGCCGAGCTACAGTTGGGAACCGTAGAAAAGAGCGGGCGCAATCCGCTATTCCGCGAAGACTTCTTTGCGGAGCGGCCCAGGCGCTGGGAAGCGCGCTTCGACAATGTCTATCCCAGCGTCATTTACGACGAGGCTGAAGGCATTTTCAAGTGTTGGTACAAGTCCTTCATCGTCGATGAAGCCTCGATCGAGACGCCTTTGGCGAGGCGCGCGCGGACGCCCTACACCGGCGGTGAACGTGAAGAAGGCTTGCTCTACGCCACCTCGAACGATGGCGTCCACTGGGAGAAACTGGCGCTGGGCTTGGTCGAGTTTGAAGGCTCGCGCGCCAACAATATCGTCATGCGCCGCGCCACGCACGGCATCCACGCCGGCGGCGTGCTCAAAGACCCGCGCGATCCCGATCCCGCCCGTCGCTACAAGTTCATCCACCGCAATCCACGGGCGGGGCGCATGGCGAGCTGTTTTTCCGCCGATGGTCTGCGCTGGTCCCAGCCCCTGCTCTGGCTCGAACACGACGCTGTCGGCGATACGCACAACAACGCCATCTGGTCGGCGGATTTGGGGCGCTACGTCCTTATCACGCGAGGGTGGTCGGAGCGCCCCTATCATGGACTCCGCACCGTCCTGCGCAGCGAAAGCGAGGACTTCCTGCATTGGACCGAGCCGGTTGAGATCATGCGCGGCGATGGCGCCCACGATCAGATCTATTCCATGCCCATCGTTCAATACGCCGGTCTAAGCATCGGCTTGCCAGCGATATTCCACAAGGGCGACCAAAAAGCGGCGGATTGGGATACGGTTGATACCGAACTGGCTTGGAGCGCCGACTCGGTCAACTGGCGGCGGATTTGTCCGGGCCAGGCGCTGATCCCGCGCGGAGCGGGCAGTTATCCCGACGGCGAATACGACTGCGGCTGCATTTACGCCGCGGCTCCCATCGTACGAGGCGAAAAGATATTGATCTATTACGGCGGCAGCAACGGCATGCACAATAACTGGCGCGAAAGTTCGCTTAATCTGGCGACACTGGATATCGACCGTTTCGCCGGGTTTGTCCCTCGCGATAATCGGCAAAGGGCGCTCGTCACGACGGCCCCGCTGCGGCTGGATGCCGACAGAATCACAGTCAACGCGCAAATCGCGGCCGGCGGCAGCATCCGCGCCGCCCTGCTCGACGGCGCTGGCTCGAGCTTGCCCGGCTACACGTTTGCGGATTGCCTGCCCCTGAAAATGAGCGGCATCTCCTGCGAGTTTCGCTGGCGGGACCAGCCAGGGGCTTGCCAGCCCGGGCAGACCCTGCGGCTGGTATTCATTTTGGATAATGCCAGGCTCTATGCCATCAAGGGCGCAAGCCGCCTTTCCAATTGATCCGCGCTAAAATATAGCGGTCTTGCCGACGATTCATTTCATCCCGTCGCGCATACTCGTCGTCGGCCCGCCGCGCCCAATAACACTCCCGTTGGACAACATAAGTTGTCCAACGGAGTGTGGGTTCAGTTTGGACGGACGTTCCTATCCTAGGGAATGTCCAACGTCCAAACTGCCAAACCGAATTATGGCAAGCGACAGGTTTTGGCATCGGCGGGCGGGCGGATTGTCCGCCCCTACATGGCTTGTCCGCTACTAATTGATTCGCACCCGCCTTTGGTCTACCCCCCTCAATCCCCCCATAGCAATGGGGGGAAGCTAGTTTCGACGCTGACGCGAGTATTCTGATGTTGCAAGCGTCGATTGCTGCCATTTTCAAGCGAGTTCGCACTACCTTAGCTCCCCTTCCCTGATGCCTCGGGGAAGGGGCCGGGGGATGGGGTAGAACAACCGCCGCGAATCAAGCGGCTCGCTCGCCGCAGATCAACCGGATTAATTCCGCCAGCAGCGCCGTGCGCGGGACAATGCTGCTCTTCAGAATATACTCGTCCGGTCCGTGATCCAAGCCGCCGATGGGTCCCAGCCCGTCCAGGACCGGCACGCCGGCTTGCGCGGCGAAGGCGCTGTCGGCGCCGCCGCCCGTGCTGACGCCGCGCAAGTCAAATCCCAGATCGGCCGCCGCGCGGATCGCCAAGGCTTCCAGGCGCGCCACCGCTTCGCTGCGGGGCATGGGTGGCGAAGCCAAGCGATGCTGCACGGTGAATCTAATGTCATCGATCGCCGGGCGCACGAATATCCCCTCAATATCGGTGACAGCGCGATCCAGTTCGCCCTGCTCGAAGGCGCGAATGTCAATGCTCGCGCTGGCATGATCGGGTACCACATTTGGCATTGTGCCGCCGCTAATCGTGCCGATGTTGATCGTGAGGCCGCTCGCCGGATGCGCCAGCGCCTCGGCTTGCAGCAGCCGACGCAGCAAGCCGCTGATGGCGTTGCGCCCCTTTTCCGGCTCGACGCCGGCGTGCGCGCTCCGCCCTTGCGCCTCGACGCGCATCACCACATTGCCCTTGCGCGCGGTGACGATATCGCCGTTCTCGCGCGCCGCTTCCAGCGTCAGTACGGCGTCACAGCCCGCTATTGCTTGTTGGATCAACGGGACTGATGTCCGTTCGTCCACCTCTTCATCGGCGACGCAGAGCAGCGTCAAGGTCCCGAAGTCGTCAAAGCCGATCGCATTCAAGGCTTCTATGGCATAAATACCGACCAGCAAACCCGCTTTCATATCGCAGGTGCCGGGTCCCAACAGTCGGTCACCGGCAAGTTTCAACGGTCGCCGCGCCGCCGTGCCACGTGGATAGACCGTATCGCTGTGCCCGAGCAGCAGAATCTTAGCGCTGCCCCGTCCCCCCAAGCGCGCCAGCAGGTGATCGCCCGTGTCTGCCTGCGGGAAGCGCTTGATGGAAAAGCCGAGTGCCGAAAGCCGGCGCTCCAGCCAGTCATTGATGCGATTGCAACCGTCTCGATCGTAGGTGCCGGAATCAATCGCTACCAGAAACTCGAGCTCCGCCAGGTAAAGATTCAGTTGAGTGCGCAGATAATCGAGGATCGCCATCTATTACCGTCTATGTCGCCACGCCGCACCAGCGCAAGATGACGCCAGCGAATACCTTGGCAACTTCGATCAGCGAGTCCAATTCCACGTATTCGTTGTCGCCGTGCAAGCCCGCGCCCGCCGGACCCAGGATGATCGGCGTCATGTTGGCGCCGGCGTAAAAAGCGGCGTCGGTCACGGCGCGCTTGCCAGTCAAGACCGTCTTGATGCCCAATTGCCGATGCGTTTCCCTGACCGCCTCGATCAAGGGATGATCGGGCGGCGTGGAAAAGGGCGGGAAGTCGATATTCGACAAATGCCACTGCAGCGTCGGCGGATGATCGCGCAGCCAGGGATCGGCCCGCGCAAAAGCCGCCACAAAGGCTTCAAATTCGTCGCGAACTTCCTCAAAGGACTCGGTCGGCAGATACTTGAAATCGAAGTCAATCACGCAGACATCGGGGATCATAGCCGGGTTGGAGGTGATCTGCGGCAAGCCGTCTTCACCCAGTCCAACCCCGCCGACCATCACGCCGGGATTGATGGTGGTGATGCCCGGCGGCATAAGCGGATGATGGCGGCTACGCGCCCATTCGCGCTCCAGTTCGCGCGCCGCAGCTACAAACTTCACGCCCTTTTCGATCGCGTTAATTCCTCCGGCGTTTTCCGCATCCGGCTCCGCTTGCGGGTAAATCTGCGCGAAGCGCCAGCCAGCGTGCGCCGCCCGCCCGCGGATGGTCACGCGCAGCCAACTGAGCCCGCCCTCCGCCGCGTCGATAAAGCCCGATGTCGGTTCGGCGACGATGACGCCGTCGGCGCGATAGCCGCGCTTGATGACATCCCGCGTACCCGCGAAGCCGCCCGCTTCTTCGTCCACCACGATATGCAGTTGCAAGTCGCCCTTCAGTTCGACGCCCGCGTTGATGATCGCCTCGCTAGCCGCGATGAAAGCCGCCACGCCCGCTTTCATGTCCACCGACCCGCGACCGTAGAGCTTGCCATCGACGATTTCGCTGCCCCAGGGGTCATAGTCCCAGCCCTCGCGGTCCCCGATAGGCACGACATCAATATGCCCGTTGAAAGCCAGGCTCCGTCCTCCGCCCCGCCCGTGACGCAGCGCCACCAGATTCGGCCGGCGCGCTTCCGCTTCCCAACGGCTGATATCCAGCCCCAGGGCTTTCAGCCTGGATTCGATATAGTCTTGTACATCGCTTTCCTGGCTGCTTTCCGGGTCCGCCATGAAGCGCGGGTTGACGCTCTTGAAAGCGACCATCTCTCCCGTCAGCTTGATGATGTCGTCGCGCATCGCGTCCAGACGACGGTACACTCCCGCTTCAATCCTGTCCATCGGCTTGTTTCCTATCCGCTCAGGGGCAGATTCTGCCCGGCGGCGCTGCCGCCGTCGACGATCATGATCGAACCGGTGATGAAATCGGCTTCCTCGGATGCCAGATAGCGGACCATCGCCGATATATCGGCTGGATAGCCGATGCGCCCGCGCGGCGTCATGCCGACCAGGGCGTCAATATAAGCTTGGTCCAAGCCCCAGTCCGGCACCTCGACCAAGCCGGGCGCCACCGCGTTGACTTGAATATTGTGCTCAGCCGCTTCCAGCGCCAGCACTTGCGTGAACATCGAGATGGCTGCCTTGGACGAGCAATAGTGCGCAGCCCCGACCCGCGCGCGGATTGACGCGGTCGAGCTCATGTTGATGATTTTGCCGCCGGACTTGAGGTCAATCATGCAGCGCAGCGCCGCGCGACTGAGCAGGAACATACCCTTCATGTTGATATCCCAGACGCGATCCCACTCTTCCTCGCTCATGTCGACAATCAGGCTGTTGGGATAGACGCCGGCGTTATTGACCACTATGTCGGGCGCGCCGAATGCGGACTTCAGTTCCTCCATCATGCCTTCGACTTGCTCGGCGCAGCGCACATCGGCCACCAGCGCCAGCGACTTGCCGCCAGCCCCGGCGATCTCGGCGGCCGCCGACGACGCTCGCTGGCCATCGACATCGTTGACGCCGACCTGCGCGCCTTCGGCAGCGAAGTCCAGCGCGATCTGCCGCCCGATGCCGTGCCCGGCGCCGCTGATCAAGACCGTCTGATTTTGAAATCGCGCGGGCATCGTCATTCGATCCACTTGGCGGCTGGCATATCGGTATTGGCGCGGGGCAGGGTCGGCGCGACATCCGCTTGATGGCAGTAATCGGCGATCTCGCTCAACTTCGCCCACCACACGCGCGGGAAGCCGCGGACGTACCGGATCAATCGTTCCAGCACGATCAAGCCGGAGGGACGTCCCGCCAGGAAGGGGTGCATGGTCATATTGAAGAGCCCGCCGCGCGCGAAGAGGCCATCGAACTCGGCTGTGAAAACTTCCAAACCGATCGAGGGCGGGCTGATGCCGTTGCCGATTGCCGGCACCGATACAAAGCCGAACTGCACCCAGTCGTCGTTGCGCCAACTGACGGGCAGTTCCAGCAGGTCTCCTTCGGATGTTTCCACCCAATAGGGGATGTCGTAACCCATCAAGCTGCTGTCGAACTGGAAGCCGTAGCGCTTGAGCAGGGCGGGGGAGGACGGTTTCAGTTCCCAAGCCGGCGAGCGATAGCCGACGGGCGCGCTGCCGGTGATCGTCTCGATGACGTCGATGCCGGCGCTGAGCACCTTTTCTTCCCGCTCGTCGCTCAAGCCATCGGGGCGCTCGTGCATGAAACCGTGATGCCCCAGGTCATGGCCCCGCGCCACGATCTCCCGCGCCAGATCCGGGTGCAATTCCAGCGTGCGAGCGGGCGAAAAGAAACTGGCTTTGATCTCGTAAAGATCGAGCAAGTCGAGGATATTCGGCATGCCGACATTGGGTCCGTAACTGAACTCGGACATCAGCGCCATGCGCTTGGTGGCGTTGGGCGGATCGAGCATATAAGGTATGGTCTCGCCGTCCAGGTCAAATGTGAGGGCGGCGGCGCAGATACGATCGTTTTTCCATTTGAAATCGCCCATTTGGATTCTCCTCCCGCCGGTCTATTGCCGGTCTATTGAAAGCACGGCAGCAGCTCTTCGGCGAACAAATTGATCTTCGCTTCCAGTTCGTCCCAACTCTCATGGAAGAGCCAGATGACCGCGTACTCCAAGCCGGCGTCTTGATAGGCTTTGAGTTCGGCGGCGATCTCATCAGCCCTTCCGCGCGGGACGTGACCGGGCGCGCTATAACCTCGCGCTGCTTCGCCTGCAGCCAGCAATTCGATATTGGTTCGCAGACTAGCCGTGACGGCGCGTCCATTTGCCAGCGCCCGCAATTCTGCCAAGCCGACGCCCAGTTCGGCCGGCGTCAATCCCACGGGATGCCAGCCGTCGGCGATTGCGGCGGCGCGGCTGATGGCGAGCGAGCTATTGCCGCCGATCCAGACCGGCGTAGCCGCGCCCCGCGGCGGTCGCGGTGCGAAGAGGGCGTCGTCAACCGTTTTGCTCTCGCCGGTGAAAGCGCCATCGCCGTTCCAGAGCGCGCGCGTCAGCGCCAGCCATTCATCGAAGCGCGCGCCGCGATTGGCGTAATCAGCGCCCAGATAATTGAATTCCTGCTCCAGCCAGCCGACCCCCGCGCCCAATATCAAACGCCCGCCCGAGACGACGTCAATGCCCGCCAGTTGCTTGGCCAGCAGCACCGGTTCGCGCTGTGGCATGACGATGATCGACGTGCCCAGTCCCACGACTTCGGTGGCGGTCGCGGCGATGGTCAAAGCCACCAGCGATTCTATCAAATTGCCGTAGGGCTCGGGCATGTCGGCGGGCATCAAGACGTGATCGGTGGTCCAGACCGAGTCGAAACCGAGCGCTTCCGCCAGGCGCGCGCTGGCGGCAATCGATTCGCCACTCGCGCTTGCGCCAAAGTTGGGAAGCAATAAGCCAAACTTCATCGCGTCTTACTCCTTCTGTAGGCTGTCAGGCGGCGCCAAAATCATGCGGCGCCTGCCGCGTGTGCCAGTCCTGCGTCCTCTCATAGGCGTAGGCGATGCGGAACAGGGTCGCCTCGTCGAAAGGACGCCCCATCAATTGATAACCGATGGGCAAACCGTCCCGCGTGAAGCCGCAGGGCGCGCTCAGCGCCGGCTGCCCGCCCAAATTGGCGGAGAAGGTGTGATGAATGATCGAGACCATGGGCGTCTCGCCGATGTCCATATCCGTCCGCGGTTGATGCAAATCGGTCAGCAGCGGCGCCGGCAGCGGCATGGTCGGCGAGATCAAGGCGTCGAGCTTCTGGCCGCGGAAGAGCGCCTTCATGGCGCTGCGATAGCGCTCGCGGGCGCGCAGACCGGTGACGTAGTGCGTGGCGGGGATGAGTTCGCCCATTTTCAGCGTGGCGCGGGTGGCGGGGTCGTAGAGATCGCCCTTCTCGCGCAGTCTCTGCCGGTGGTAGGCGCTGGCTTCCGCCATCATCACGGTGAAAAGCGTTTCCGGCGTCAATTCAAATTCGGGCAAGCTGATCTCGATGATCTCCGCGCCCATGTCCGCCAACTCGCTGATGACCGCTTCGGCGGCTCCGCGCACGTCATCGATCACCCCGGGATACAAGACAAAGCCGCGGTCGATGCCGATGCGCATGCCGTGAACGCCCTCGTCGATGGCGGCGCTGTAATCCGGTACTTTTTGTCGCGCCGAGGTCAGATCCTTGGGGTCGTGCCCGGCGATGGCGTTCAGCATCAAGGCATTATCCAGCACTGTTCTTGTCATGGGACCCACGTGATCCAGCGTCCAGGACAGCGGAATCACGCCGTAGGCGCTGACGCGCCCGTAGGTCGGCTTCAAACCGACGATGTTATTGATCGAGGCCGGGATGCGGATCGAGCCCCCGGTGTCGGTGCCCAGCGCGCCAAATGCCGAGCGCACGGTGACAGCCACGCCCGATCCCGTGCTGGAACCGCCGGGGTAGCTGTTCAATTCCCAGGGCGAGCGGGTGGGCGGCTCGTTGACGCCGTAGGCGAATTCATGCGGCATCGTCTTGCCGATCATGACGGCGCCGGCCTCGTCCAGCTTCCGCACGACCGTCGCGTCGAAATCGGGCAGGAAGCCTTCCATGGCTTTGGAGCCGCACTCGGTGGCGACGCCCTTCGTGTATATGATGTCCTTGATGCCGATGGGGATGCCGTGCAGGGGTCCGCGCGCATTGCCGGCCGCGATCTCTTGATCGGCCGCCTCGGCTTGCGCCAGCGCCGCTTCTTCCGGCACTGCCGCATAGGCGCGCACGGTGGGCTCGGTGCGCTTGATGCGCTCCAGCGTGGCTTGGGTCAAAGCGAGCGATGTCGTAGCGCCGGTTCGCAGCGCCTCCGCCGCTTCGCTGATGGACAAGTTGATGAGATCGCTTGAATCAGTCATACCAGCCGGCGTCCATTCTCAGTATCGGGGGAAAGTCTTCCAGGTCAAAATCTTCCAGGACGGCGATCGACGGCAGTTGATTCGACAAAGCCGCCGCCAGCCCCTCAAGATCGTCGCTCCCCAGGTCCACGCCAAACAACTCCGCCAGCAGGGCGACTTGATCCGCCTTGATGTTCAGGTCGGATTTGCTTCTGCCATAACTCATGTGCATCTCCTTTTTGCTTGCTGACTCCGGGTCAGGGCAATCGTTTCCAAATCAATATAAGTAGTTCCAGGTTAGTCCTGCAACGAAAGCGATATGTAGTAGATGGCGCAAGCGGGCGACTCACAGAGTCGCCCATACAAGGCTTGTCCTCTACTGCATAGCGCTAGCGCGTTTTTGCTACCCCATCCCCCGGCCTGGCGCCCCCTCGGTCCCCCGCCTCACGGGGGAAGTATCCCGTAGCAACGGAGAAGGGGAGCTAACATAGCGCTACTTCGCTTGAAAACAGCAGTTATCGACACAAACATCATCAGAAAACTCGCGTTGACGCAACGTCGAATCCAGCTTCCCCCCATTGCTATGGGGGGATTGAGGGGGGTAGACCGAAGACGGGAGCGAATCAACCAGTACCGGACAAGCCCTACAATGTTTTCGATTATTTTGTGTCTCTCTATGTTTCATCATAGTTTCTCATTACTTTCTTGGAATAACTAAAGTCGAAAGTCGCATAAATCTAAAAAAATGTAGGTCTGCTGACCTCCTAGTGGATGTCTACGCCCAGGCCGAGCCGACCGCGAAAACAACCTATTATTTGCGGGCTTTTCAGCGGGTCGCGTAGACACTGACCGTCAAACGCCCCTACACCGCTTCCATATTGAGGCGATTGCCTTGGCCCTCGGCTAGCCGCGCTGAGCGTAAATGCCATACTCCCAGATCTTCTCAGCCATGCGCGCGATGCTGTCTTCTAGGTTTTCCCAGATGCCGCGATGCCCCGCCACCAGCACGCTGATGATGATGGGCGCTGCCGCCTGCGATTCGATCACGCCGACGTCATTGGCGATGAAGGGGTTGAAGTCGCCCGTCTTGTGCGCCACGCTGGCTTCCGGCAGGTACTTCGGCAGGCGCGAGCGAGAGATTTGCATGCCCAGTATCTTGCGCATGGCGGCGCATGATTCGGGGCTGGCGCATCCGTCCGTCCAGATCATTTCCAGCAGCTTGCCGATGCAGCGCGCCGTCGCGCGGCTGAAGGGACGTCCCGTCTCGAAGTGGAAGCGCTCGCGCGCCCTTTCCCACTCGGCCGGGGACATCTCCGGATAACCGGCGCGGAACAACTCCGCCGGACTCAACTCGCCCAACTGCGGATCGATCGACGCCGCCAATGCCGAAAACCAGTCGAAGCCGTTCCCCATGACTTCGACATCATCCAGACCCAATTCGCGCATGGTCTCGTTGACGGCGTCGGGACCGCCGACCGCGTCGTAACAGTAATCGGTGGCGGTGTTGTCGCTTTCGATGATCATCAGCGTGGCGGCATCGCCCAGGCTGAAAACCATGCCATCGTCCATGTATTGCAGGACGCCGGTGCCGAAACGCTTGTAGCGCGTCTCCAGCGTGACCTTTTGAGCCAGGTCAAGCGCGCCCCTGTCACGAGCGCGGAACAGCGCCGCCAGCAGCGGAATCTTGATCACGCTCATGGTATCCATCATGGCGTCGGCGTTAAAGGCGATCTCCTCGCCGGAGCCGGTGAATTTGACATAGAGCGCCCAATCGGCGCGGACGCCGAGCATGAGGCGCCGCAGTCCCCGTTCCAGTTCGCTGTGCACGGGCGCCATGCCTTAACGCCGCACCACGCCACCGGCGAGCCCGAGCGTCGCGCCGGTGATGTAAGCCGCTTCCTCCGATGCCAGGAAGGCGACCAGGGCGCCCATCTCTTCCGGGCTGCCATGACGCCCCAGCGGCACCAGATCCCAAACGCGCTGTCGCTCTTCCTCGAAGCTGATGCCGGCATGCGCCGCGCGCTGCCGCAAACCCGCCCATTGCATCTCGGTGGCCATATAACCGGGCGCGATGGTATTGACGCGGACATTGTGCGGCGCCATTTCCAGCGCGAATGCCAGGGTCATGGCGATGACAGCGGCTTTGCTGCCGGAATACGAAGCCACGCGCGGGTAGGGTTCTTGCCCGAATATCGAACTGACGGTGATGATGTTGCCGCTGCCTTGTTCCCGCATGACGCGGCCCGCGTATTTGCAGGTCAGGAACACGCCGCGATAGTTGACGTTGACAATCTCCTCGAAATCGGCGATATCCAGATCGACCAGGTCGACTTCAACGCCGCCAATGCCGGCGTTGGCAACCGCCAGATCAAGCCCGCCGAAGCGGGCAACCCCCAAGCCAACGACGGCTTCTGTAACCTCGGCGCTGGTGACATCATGCTCGACGGCGATGACGCGCTCGGCATCAAGGCTCAGTTCGTCGACGATCGCCGCCGCCGTTTCGTGAATCGCCGGATTGGCGTCAGTCATCAGCACCGACCAGCCGTCCTGCGCCAGGCGCCGGGCGATGCCCTCGCCCAATCCGCGGGCGGCGCCGGTGATGAAGGCTCGTTTTTCTCCCGCCTGTTCTACGGACATCTGCCGAATTCCCGGCTCTATGAACCCGATTGGGACTGCTGTTCGTTCGACGTCCCCCGCGCCCGGGCGCTGAAGCGCTTGATCAATCCCCAGACGCCTTCAGGAAAAAACCGCATCGTCAGCACGATGAGCACAGCCACGAACATGAAGCGCACCGGTCCCCGCGAAATGCCGAAGACCTCCGACATCCAGGCGCTGGATGCCATTAACTCGCTGACGTAAGTCATAACCACGCCCACGATGACCGGCCCGTAGATGGTGGCCACGCCACCCACCAGCACCATACTCAGCAGCAAGGTCGTAAGGGAAAAACCAAATATATCGGGCGAAGCCACAATCAAGAAATGGGCGTAAACGCCGCCCGCCAAGCCGGGAAAAATCGAACTCAGCAAAAATGCCAGCAAGCGCTGCCGCGCCAGCGGAATGCCGCGGGCGACCGCGTACTCTTCAAAGTCGCGCAGCGCGATCAAGCTCAAGCCGAAATCCGATGTCACCAGCCGCCGCAAGAATATCGTCGAGCAGAGCAGCAGAAATCCCACCAGATAGAAGTGGGCGAACCTGCTCTCGCGGAAGCGGAAGTCGCCGATCTGCAACTGCGGCACGCCCGTCAAGCCCTGCTGTCCGCCGGTAATCAACGGCTGGCTGAGCAGCAGCAGCAACACCAACTGGCTGCAGGCGAAGGTCAGCAGCGCCACGTAAATCCCGCGTAAACGGATGGCGGGAATCGAGACGAGAATGCTGGCAAGCGCTGCGGTGACACCGCCGGCGGGGATGCCCAGCCAGGGCGAGACGCCCGCCTTGACCGCGAGGATGCCGCTGGTATAAGCGCCGATGCCGAAAAACGCCAGATGCGCGAAGTTAAAGACCCCGGCGTAGCCCAGGGTCAAATCCCAATTGGAGGCGACGATGGCGTATAACATGCCCAAAATCGCCAAATGCATGAGCAGCTTGTCGGTAACCAGGTGCGGTATCGCGAGAAAAATGACGATTCCCAAAGCCCAAACTAGGTGACGGATTTTGAAGCCCTCGTCCATCCAGGTCATGAGTCTTCACCGCCCATCAATCCGCGCGGGCGGAAAATGAGAACAATAATAAGCGTGGCAAAAAGCACTACAGGCGCCCAATACAGGTCAATGATGTAGGCGCTCGATTCCCGGATGAAGCCAATCACGTATGCGCCGACAATGGTGCCAGGCAAGCTGCCTAATCCGCCGAAAACAACGACCACAAAAGCGAAGAGCAGTTCTTGCGCGCCCATGGTGGGCAAGATGAAGAACAAGCCGCCCAGCATGACGCCGCATAGCCCCGCCAGGATGGAACTCACGACGAAGGTCAGCGGATAGATCTGGCTGACATTGATGCCGACCAGATGGGCGAAGTCATCGTTTTGAGCCACAGCGCGTATCGCCAGCCCCAACTTGGAATGTTTCAAAAACAGGTGGAGCAAAAATAATGTGAGGGGCGTTAATATAATGATCAGCACTTCCTGCAATCCGATGGCGGTTTCCAGGATCTGCAATGGCGGTCCCTTCAGAATGCGATCCAGTTGTTTGTAACGCGGACCAAATATAACCTGGACGCCGTTCTGCATGAAGCTGGCGCCGGCGATGGTGGTGATGATGACGATCAGATCGGCGCCGGGCTTGCCGACAAAGGGCTTGACCAGCAAAACGTACATAATGTAGCCGACCAAGCCGCAGCAAAGAATCGCGAAGGGCACGCCGAGAACGAGTCCGAAGCCGCCTTTGATGGACAGTATCCACTCCCCCAGCGGCAAGAGCAAGCCGCCGAGCGCCCCCGCCTCCTCGCTGTTTGCCACGATGGACTTGCCGATCGGCTGCAGCGCTTTGGCGATGCCGCCGCGGTTGGAAACGTACCAGGCTGAATATGCCCCGACCATCACCAGCGCGCCGTGAGCGAAATTGAACATGCGCACCGTGCCCCAGACCAGCGACAAACCGCTGGCCATCAGCGCGTACAGTGACCCGGAAACCAATCCGCCGGCTATAATCGCCACAAGCGCTTCCAAAGTCATCCAGTTACCTTTCCGAAGTACATCTCGAGGATCTCGGCTTGATCGACTTGCGAGACATCCGCCGTCTCCAGCGAGACAGCGCCTTTTTCGATGAGATACAAGCGATCGCAAATGCCCAGCAAAAGCTCGACATCCTGATCAACCACGATCATGCTGACGCCTGTCGCGGCGATCTCGGCGATGGCGCGGGCCAACTCCTCCTTGATCAAGGGCGCCAAGCCAACGCTGGGTTCGTCCAGGAGCAGCAACTCGGGCATGCCCATCAAGCCGACGCCGATTGAGAGCATTTGCCGCTCGCCCCCGCTCAATGTCCGCGCGCGCTGAGAGCGCCTTTCCTCAAGCCGCGGGAAGAGCGCGAACACCTTCTCAAAATTGCTGGCTTTGTGGCTGTCGCTGCGACTGACGTAAGCGCCCAGCGTGAGATTCTCCTGCACGGTCATCTGTGGGAACAACTGATTGCCCTGCGGCACATGGATCAGACCGCGCTCGACGATCACCCGCGGGTCGAGATTGCTAATGTCCTCCCCGCGGAAGCTTATCTTCCCCGCCTTAGCCGGGATCAAGCCGGAAACGGTGCGCAGCAGGGTTGTCTTTCCGTGCCCGTTGGGACCAAAAAGCCCCACATGTTCGCCCTCGTCGACATGCAGCGACAAAGAGCGCACGACATCAATCTTGCCGTATCCGGAAACGAGGCTCTCAACCTGAAATAGCATGGAAGGCGTCCTTTCCGCGCTCGCCCAGGTAAGCTTCGATCACGACATCGTCCCGCGCCAATTCCTCGGGCGAGCCTTCCGCCAGGCGCTCGCCGAAATCCATCACCATGACGCGATTGGATACGCCGAAAAGCAGCGGCAATACGTGCTCGATGATGATGATAGTCATCTCTCCCCGGCTCAGCCGCCGGATCAGGTCTTCGAGTTCGCTCAATTCCGCCACGTTCAAGCCACCTGCCGGCTCATCTAGCATCAGCAGACTGGGACCGCTGACGATGGCCGAGGCGATCATCAAGCGCTTTTTGGCGTAAAGCGAGAGCTCGCCGGCCAGACGATCGCGCTCCGCGCCGAGATCCAGATCCGCCAGCGCCTTATCCACCGCGGACTCATATTGATCGGGGCGCAGCTCCGTGCCGAAGACCGCGCCGATGCGCACGTTTTCCCCCACGGTCAGCGTATCAAACGCGGTCTCCTTCTGGAAGGTGCG
This sequence comes from Anaerolineae bacterium, assembly GCA_022820665.1. Classification (GTDB taxonomy): domain Bacteria; phylum Chloroflexota; class Anaerolineae; order Aggregatilineales; family Phototrophicaceae; genus UBA6055. Next base: position 16,262 of record JAJEFB010000033.1, read on the forward strand.
CGCAATGCCCCGTTCATAGATCTCGTGTGGGGATAATCCGGTGATATCGTCGCCGCGCAAGTGAACGCTGCCGGCGTCGGCGTGGTAGGGGATACCCGTGATGAGGTTGAAGAGCGTCGTTTTGCCCGCGCCGTTGGGTCCGGCGATGCCATAAATCTCCCCCTCGTTGACCTCGAAGCTGACATTATCCACGGCGACCAATTCGCCGAATTTCTTTGTCGCTTTGTCAACTGTCAGGAGCGGCGTCATGAGTTGTCCAGACCTCAGCCAAAATCACCCCCACCCTTTATCCATCCCCGACCGGCTCCAGGGTGTCTACGCGGCGCATCAAGCGGGAGGGACTTTGAACGCTCAAAGCGCGAGTCAAAAGACACCCCTTCCCTCATTTTGGGGGAAGGGGTGGGGGGATGGGGGCGCCTATTCCATGTCCATCCAGGGCGGAACCCGGAATTCGCCAGTGGCGTATTTGTCGGGTTCAATCTGGATGCGTTCGCCTTCCCAGATCTGGTAGAACTGGATCGGATAGTATTCCGGACCCTGGATAGCCAGGTGCGTTTCTTGATCGAAGGTCAAGAAGCCCGCCAGCGTTTCCATCTCCAGGCTGCCGAGGCATTCGCCGATGGCTGTACGATCAGCCGGGTCGCCAACTGCTTCCAGGCAGGTCGCGTAGATCATCACCTGGTCATAGGCAATGACGGTGAAATAACCGCCGCGATGCCCGTACATTTCTTCGTAGCGATCGCGAATCTCGATTACTTCCGACTTGGAATCGATGGCGGCGCCCAGATTGTTGTAGATCAAGCCGGTGGAGTTTTCGCCGGTCAGTTCCAGGAACTCTTGCACCGAAGGACCATACTGCAGGAAGAGCAGCGAATTGGGCGGGTTCTCCATGAACTGGTTCATGAAAGCCGCGTTGTTGGGCGGCGCGGAATCGGTGACAATCACGATATCCGGCTCATTTTCGCGGATCTTCGCCAGCAGACCGCGCCAGTCCGTGACAGATGCGAAGGGTACGGTTTCGTAGCCGACGACCGTCCAGCCCAGGCTTTCGAAATGAGCGCTCATGCCAGTGGCGATCGTCGTGCCATAGGGATCGTCCGAACTGATGATGAAGGCTTCGCGATCGCGCAAACTGAGCAAGCCCGCTTCGTTGTAGGCTTCGAGCAATTCCGGCAGCGCGGTCTCGTAGGCGTCGTAGGAAGGCACGCGCGACCAAACCGTGCCGTATGCCTCCGGATCTGCGGAGATGATATCGCGGGTCTGCGCCGCGTTGGCCGAAATCAGATAGGGCATATCGATTTCCGCCATCAAGTCGATCTCGAAGTTCGAGGTGCTGGCGTAGGCGGTCATGATGAAGTTGAGATCTTCGGTATTGCTGAGTTGGTTGAAGGCTGTGGTCACGGCGTCAGCGCGCTGATCAACCGTATCAGCGATGACCAGTTCCAGGGTGTAGCCGGCGACGCCGCCCATTTCGTTGAGGTCGTCAACGGCGATCTGCGCCGCCTGGACCACATCCTGCGCGTCCGCGCCGAAGGCGCCGGTCAGCGGCACCATGATGCCGATCTTCGCGACCCCCATATCTTGCGCGCCGACGACGCCCCCGACCAGGGAGAAGATCAACAAAGAAACTACAAATACACTGCGGATCCCTAAAGACATGTCTATCCTCACTTCCTTAAATTGATGGATCTATCGATGCATTTCACGGTTCGACCTTGACGCGCCGCCAATTTGCGCTTGATCGCGGAAAAAACACGCCCTTACAGCTACCAGCCGCTTGGTTCACCCGGGGCAACTGGGAAAGCGCCGGGGGCGTCCAAAAAAACGATCTCAAACAATGGCAGCAAGTCTTTTCGAAACGTTGAGCGGAGTATAACCAGTGCAAATTCGCTTGTCAAATGTAAACAGTTTACAATGGTGGCAGAGGCGCTCACGCTAATTCTGCACTCGGTGATTAAACTGTCTGTAATGTGCCCGGCGAGCGGGTCATGTCCTTTGAAATTTATCACTGCTGAGTAGTATATCGAATCGGTTGAAATGAAGAATAGTAACCGCCTGCCGACAGGTAGGGCGATCGAAGACCAGTGTCTACACGACCCACCGAGTCGCCTCTACCAACATCATTCGTATTCTGGATTACGGATCTCGTTTCGAGAACAGAAAAACTAATTCAACCGAAATGGATACATTACCCACGCTATGAAAATTTGTCGGTTTCTCGCAAAGTCTGTTATATTCCCAATACGCTGGCAATTTTTGCCTCGGTTATGACTTAATGGTCAGATATGGAGCCTGAAGATGAAAGCCAAATCCTTTCTGACAATCTTTGTCCTGTTTATGCTCTCTTGGGCGGCATCCGCCCAGGGCTATGCCATTCGCCTGACCTACAACACCAATTTGCGAGCCGCCAATAGCCTCACCAGCGGCATTGTCGCAACGGCGCAAGCCGGCTCAATCTTGCAAGTTCTCGGCCAGCAGGGCAGCTGGCTGCAAATCGACCGGAACGGGAACCAAGTCTGGATGGCCGGTTGGGTCAGCTACAGCCGCGTTCAAGTCGCCGCGCCGGCAGCGCCGGCGCCGCAGACTCCAATCGACAATTGCTGTTTCGTTGATCGGCAGTGCCAGTCCGACCAGGAATGGACCGACGGTTACTGGGCTTTTCAGAATGGACAGTGCGCTGCGCCGGCGCAAACTCAACCGCAGGTGCAGCCAGGGACCTCGGCGAATCCATGGAACCCATCGCGGCCGCAGACATGGACCTCAACGCAGCAGGAGATATGGACCCCAACGCATGGGCGGGGAGAGCTCCCGGGAGTTGTTAACAATTGCTGTCACGTGGATCGGGAATGCCATTCCGAAGATGAATGGACAGCCGGATGGTTGGCGTTCAAGGAGTTGGAATGCTGGGATGCCTATCACCAAATGGCTCGAACCCCAGACCCCGCGTCGATGCCCGCGAGCGGCAGTGACAACTGCTGCACCGCTCCGGGTTGGCTTTGCCTAAACGACGAACATTTTCAGGCTGGCCATAGGGCTTTTATAGCTTACAGTCATTGCAACCCGCGTATAATGCCAGGTGTTTTGCCGACTACCGAGTATTATGACGCCGTCGACAATTGCTGCCACCTTGGTCGGGAATGCCATACCGCCGCGGACTGGCAGGAAGGATATTCGGATTTCCTGCATTTCAAATGCGAGTTCAAAGTCCCGCTCATTGATGCTGTACCGGTAGCGTTAACGGGTTCGCCTGCATTTGGGGTACATTATAGGACGGCGTTCAGTTTGCTGAAGGCGAGATCGCCTTACTACTATGACTACGTCGTTCGTGGACTGGACAGGATCGTGCAGATATCTCAATTTGGAGAGCGTGGCGGCGGCCAAGATCATGTCTACTGTAGTGGAGAGCGTAGATACCATTCTGTCATTACGGATGATCTGAAGAGCAATTGGTGGGGAACTATGGTCCATACAGTCAGTTTGATGGTTCACGAAGCTTGCCATTGCAATCGGCGGGCCGCGGGCCTCGATCGGGATCTAATGGGCCGCACCCTTTTTGGCTATTTGGCAGCGACAGAAGTGCCATGCATAGAACAGGAACATCTCGTTATACGACAAATCGACCCGACCGATTCCACAGGCGGGGGGGCAGCTTATGCGTCCAAGATGCCCTACTATGTCAAAGAGGCGCCGTGGATCGAAGCCTACATGGAAAAACCGCTCTCCTATTACGAACATTACCTGGCGGTCGGCGCCTGATTTTAGGCGCTAATCTTGGGAGGATCTGATGACTGATCTGCTCTTGACGAACGCGCGCGTATTGGATGTACGCGGCGGCGAATTGCTGCCTGGTCGGCACGTCTTGATCGAAGACGGCAAGATCGCCTCGGTTACGGACACCGCGCCTGCCACGGACGCCGACGCCATCGACGTCGGCGGACGGGTCATCATGCCCGGACTTTGCGATTCGCATGTGCATGTCACCGCCGCCACGGCGCATCTGTCCGCGATTCGGCACTGGTCCCCCGCCTACGTGACCGCTCACGCCGCGAAAATCCTCGAAGGCATGCTCATGCGCGGCTTCACGACAGTGCGCGACGGCGGCGGCGCCGACTGGGGATTGGCTCAGGCTGTCGACGAGGGCTTGATTGCCGGACCGCGGATCTTCTTTTGCGGCCACGCCCTGTCGCAAACCGGCGGCCACGGCGACATGCGCACTTCCGGCGATGACGGCATCGGCTACAGTTGGCTGACGCCCGGTCTGGGCTGGGTCTGCGACGGACTCAGCGAATTGCGCCGCGCCTGCCGCGAGGAAGTCCGCCGCGGCGCCCACCATATCAAACTGATGTGCTCCGGCGGCGTCGCCTCTCCCACCGACCGCATCGACAGCACCCAGTTTTCCGAAGAAGAGATCCGCGCGGCAGTCGAGGAAGCCGAAGCGGCCAACCTCTACGTCATGGTCCACGCCTATACCGCCCGCGCCATCAATCGCGCCTTGCGCTGTGGCGCGCGCACGGTGGAGCACGGCAACCTGATGGACGAAGAAAGCGTAGACCTCCTGCTGGAGAACGAGGCTTTTCTGGTGCCGACCCTTTCGATCTATCAGGCGCTGGCGGACGAAGGCGTCGAGGCTGGCTTGCCGGAAGAACTCTATAGAAAAGTCTTTGATGTGCTGGACGCCGGCAAACGCGCGCTTGATATGGCTTACAGCGGCGGCGTGACCATGGCTTATGGCACCGATCTGCTAGGTCAGATGCACCGCCGCCAACTGGATGAATTCGCCATCCGCGGCGAAATCATCCCGGCAATTGACGTGCTGCGCGCAGCCACCTGCAATGGCGCGGATCTGCTCTGTCGAACGGGTGAATTGGGCGAACTCATCCCTGGCGCGCATGCCGATCTGCTGGTGATGGACGGCGATCCCCTGGCGGATCTGCGCGTGATGACCCAGCCGGAGACGAACCTCCGCATCATCATGAAGGATGGCGTGATTTACAAAAATACCTTGAATTAGGCGCGTCCCGCCGTCAATCTCTTGCGGGTCGCGGGGCAATCGCGTCAAATTGGAATTCTCGCGCCTAGCCCACAAGATCGCATCCACAGTCGACGCTCGGAATGCCGAAACCATAGAACAAGAGTAAACTATGGATGATCTTGGATCTCCAAACTCTGTCAGAGGGACGATTACCCTTTGGATCAGTTCTCTCTATGCACTCTGTGTCTCTTTTTTAATAAACCGCGTCGCTCATGCGACGAGAAGGTTTATTATTTTGTGTGAGCGCGGCAGACCTTTTCGCTGCCGCCGAGCGGCTGTGGTTATCTTTTGTAGCGCTTAAATCGGCGGCGGAATCAGTCCGGTTGATTTATGGAGCGAAATATGGATAGACAAGATCTGTTGAATCGCCTCAAAGACGACAAGATCGAAAACCTCTGGGTGACTTATCACGATTTCAATGGGCGCGCTTGCGCCAAGACGATTCCCAAAAGCCGATTCGCCGAGGTCGTCGAGGGCGGCGTTGTTTTTGCCCGCGCCAACTTGAATTTCGGCGTCGACGACCACATGGCGGCTGACGGCATCTGGCAGGCGCAGACCGGCGACTTCCTGGCGCTGCCCGATCCCGACGCCTATTGGATATTGCCCTATCTCGAGGACACAGCCATCGTGCTCTGCAACATGATGACCGAGGACTATCAGCCCTTTGACGCTTGTCCGCGACAAATCTTGGGGCGAACCCTGTACCTGTTCTCCGGGCAAGGCATCGAAATCACCGCCGCGCTGGAAGCGGAATTCAGCCTCTTCGCAAAGACGGCGGATGGCGCTGTCGAGCCCAGCCGCGCCGGAGGTATGTTCACCGTGGCCGGCTTGAATCAGTTTGCCGACTTCTTGCAGGACATCGTCGCGACACTGGAAGCGATGGGCATACAGGTCGAGCAAATGGGCAAGGAATACGGCGCCTCGCAGTTTGAATTCTCGGTGCGCTACGACGCGCCGCTGGCGGCTGCCGATCGTTATCTCATCAGCAAAGAAGTCACGCGAGCGCTGGCTCTGCAGCGCGGACTGATCGCCTCTTACATGCCAAAACCCTTCACCGATCTGGCTGGCAACGGTTTACACGCCAACCTGGCGCTTTGGGATATGGACACCGGCAGCAATCTGCTGGCGGGCGACGGACCGGAAAATCCCTTGAGCGAGATCGGTCGGCAATTCATCGGCGGTTTGATGGCGCACGCGCCCGGCATCTGCGGGCTGGGCGCGCCCACCGTCAACTCCTACAAGCGCTTGCAGCCCGCCTCCTGGGCCCCGGCGCATATTGCCTGGGGACTGGGCAATCGCGGCGTTTTGCTGCGCGTGCCCGATGCCAACAAGCGCTGCCGCGTCGAATACCGCGCCGGCGACAATACTTGCAATCCCTATTTCTTTTTGACAGCGCTGCTCGCCGCTGGCTGGGACGGCATGATGAAGAAAGCCGATCCCGGCGCGCCTTTCAACGATGAAGATGTCGGGCATTTCAGCCGGGCGCAGAGCGAGGCGCAGGGCATTCAATTCCTGCCGCGCAGCTTGCCCGTCGCCCTGGACGCGCTTGAAAACGACGAAGTGCTGATGTCAGCCCTGGCGCCGGTCGCCGGGGGGGAGTTCCTCAAGGTCAAACGCCTGGAACTGGAAACTTACAATGTGACCGTGCACCCCTGGGAGCGTCAGATGTACCTGGAGGCGCCCTGATGCTCGATTTCAGCGATTTGCCGGTGGTCGACGCGCATTGCCATCCCTATAGGCGGGAAGACAGGCTCAGCCCGGATGAGTGGGTGGATGCCCTGGCTTTTGGCGGCGGCTCGCCCGCCTATCTGCGCCAAGGCGGTATCGATGTCGACGCTGCCGCGCTGTCGATGCTGGGGCGGCTCAAGCGCGATACGCTCTACTTCCGCTTTATGCTCCATCGCCTGGCAGCATACTTCGGCGTGGAGGCGACGGTTGATGCCGTCGTCGCCGCGCGCAATCGGGCAATCGCGGACGAAGGATACGCGACATACGCCGGGGCGCTGCACGGCGCGGGCAAGATCGAAACCCTGATCGTTGATGACGGCTATCCCCTGCCGCAGATCAATCTGGACACGTTTCGCGCCGAAGTCGGCGTCGAGGTCCTGCCGGTCTTCCGCATCGAGGTCTTGATTCAAGACCTGCTGGACGACGATTGTGGCTGGTTAGAATTTCGGCAACGGTACGACGATGCCATCGCCGAGGCTCTGGGTGACGGGGGCTACAGAGGTCTCAAGTCGATCATAGCCTACCGCACGGGACTCGATATCGATCCCGGCAGCCGCTCGCCCGATCAGGGTCGCGTCGCGCTGGAAAGGCTTCGCCGCGCGCGCGGCCGCGGCGCGGATCCAATCAAGGACCTGCGCGATCACCTTTTCTGCCGCGCCATCGAGCGCTGTATCGACTTTGACGCGCCTTTCCAGGTGCATACCGGCATGGGCGATTGGGAAGTGCATTTGGCGGCTTGTCGCCCGGCGCTCTTGATGGAGCTCTTGCGCTACCCGGCTTATCGCTCTTGCCGATTCCTGCTGGTCCACACCGGTTATCCCTATCACGCCGAAGCCGGCTACCTGGCCAACGTGCTGCCCAATATCTGGTGCGACATTTCCGAAGGCTTGCCCTTCGCCGGAAACGCGGGCAAACGCATCATCGCCGAAGTGCTGGAAATGGCGCCGATCTCCCGTGTCTGTTACGGGTCGGACGTCTATGGATCGCCAGAGCCCTTTTACACCAGCGCGCTGCTGGGAAAGCAGGCTTTGGGAGCAGCGCTGGGGGAACTGATTGACGACGGATTCTTGTCAGTTGACGAAGCGCGGGAAGCGGCGCGCATGATCCTGGCTGACAACGCGCGCGAACTCTACGGCATTTGAATCGCGAGTTACTTTAAGCGAACCTGGTGTAGGGGCTGTCCGATATTGTGGCGCTGCCGCCGATATTCTATCCCATCCCCCGGCCCCTTCCCCGAAGCATCAGGTAAGGGGAGCGTTATAACTGGTAATGAGCCGTTAAAGCCCCTCCCTCTTTATGGGGGAGGGGTTTGGGGTGGGGGCCAATAAGCGCTCTCAGCGCAAGGTATCCACCACGTATTGCTCGAAGAGCTCCAGCGCCCCGGGCAGGGTGCGCCGCCCCAAACCAATGCGGAAATAGTTGCCCTCGAATTTCATGATCTTCGCCGGCAGCACCATCACTCCGGCTTCGCGCACGGCGCCATCGGCGAATTCAGAGACGTCCATATCGGCGGTCAATTCGACCAAGCCGACTGTTCCCGCCCCTGGATAATGGATTCGAAAGAGATCGTCGTGGCGCTCGAAAAATGAACGCGCGACAACGGTGTTTTCTCTGACGATGGACACGCAACGTGCCGTCAAAGCCTCGGCATTCTCTAGGGCGATCAGCGCCAGGATCTCGCTGGGCGCGCTGCCGCAGATCGTCGTATAGGACTTCATGTCTTGCATTTCCCGCATCAATCCCGCGTCGCGCGTGATCAGCCAACCGACGCGCAAGCCGGGCAATCCGAAGCACTTTGACAGCCCGCCCAACACGACCGCTCTGTCATACAGTTCGCAGGCGGAGGGCAAGCGCGTCGCCGGGTCCTGTTCGGCGAAGCGATAGATCTCATCGGAATAGAGGATCAGATCATGCCGCCGCGCCAGGTCGACAACGCGCTCGAATTCAGCCCGCTCGAGCAGGGCGCCGGTCGGGTTGTGCGGAAAGTTGATGATGAGCATCTTGGTATCCGCCCGGACAAGGCGCTCAAGCGCGTCGATGTCGAAGCTCCAGCCCCTTTCGCCGCACTGCGCCCGCCAAAACGAGACCTCGCAGCCGATGCCGCGTCCGATTTCATAGAGCGACTGAAAGCTGGGGAATATCGCGATTACGTGATCGCCCTCGTTCAGCAGAGCCTTCATCGGCACGTAAATGCCTTCTTCCGGCACGACTTCAAGCACGTGATCCGCGCTAATCGATTCCTCATGCAGGTCGGCGATGGCGCGGCGCAATTCGGGATGCCCCTGAGATTCGGTGTAGCCCAGCCACAGATTCTCGAATTGCGCGCGCCTGGCCGGGCTGGCATAGTCCAGGATCTCCGGCAGCGTCAGCGGCTCGCAGTCGGAGGAACTGATGCCATGAGGCGCGCTGAATTCGTGCTGGCGGAAGAAGTGTTCGATTTCGAATGGCGGGAGTTTCATGCTAGAGGCGCCTCGCTTTGTGCTTGAGTTGGAGCGGTCAATCTATTTTGGGAACGATTTTGATACAGACACCGTTGTGGTCGCTCAGACGCGTACCGTCTTCGGCAAAACGGCTTATGAAACGCATCGATTCTACGGTTATGTCGGCTGTGAGCGCAATATGATCAATGAAGCGCTTGTCCAGCGCGGGGTCTTCAATTTCTCCTGCGGTCGGTATCATCCAGTCCGCAAACGTCATTTCACAGAGTTGGGAAACTGCCTTTGGCTGCCTTGATGATTTGCCTGGCGGAATATGAAGATTGAAATCGCCGAGCAAGATGGTTCTGCGCAAAAAACGATCTCGCCTTAATACTTCACTGCGAAGGGCTTCCAGATACATATTTGCGCCTTGCCAAGGGCTTAAGGCCTCATTGCCCCATATCTCCTTTTTGATGCGATAGCCAAAATAGGGAATGCACATCCCGACGATATGCCAATCTTTGCCATCGGATTTCGTCGTGGCGCTGATGAAGCGGCCTTCGGGTAAATTGGGCGATCCAATCCTATCCACATCAGACCATCCGGTTCGACTCCAAAGGACGACCTTGCGCGCGCCCCCGCGTTCAGCAGAGCCCGGTCCCGAAACCTCGCTCTTTACGGTCTGACCTCCGCTTGGCAGGGACTCTGGATAGGCTTCGGTCAAGCAGACGATATCGGCTTCCTGCTTCGCTATAGTTTCGCATATCATTTGGAATTTGTTCGCTCGCGCGCGAGGGCTGACGAATTCAGTATTCCAGTTCAGTATTTTCATTTTTCTGCTACAAGCCTGCTTTGTTGAGTTCATCCTGCAAAGCGGGAAGCTGCTTGAACTCAATCCGCAAGCCGGCGATGAATTGATCCCAGCTTTCCGGTTTATTGATTTGCCGATACATCCCGCGGACTTCCCGCAATAACTTGGCTGCGGCTGCGTAGCGCTTTCGATTTCTGAGCGCGATCTCGGCACGGGCGTATTTGATATAAACCGGGATAGCGGGCGCTGGTCGCGCATGACGCGATTCTTCCGCCACAGTGAAGTCAAGGCGATAGATGACATGGGAGGGATGGTGATCTTGCCGCTCGGAAACCTGGTCTAAACTTACCCATGCCAAATCCCAGTCTTTATCATGCAAATAAGCCAGGGTCAGCGCCTGATACGCCCGTTTTTTCTCCAGTTCGGCGATGACCTGCGGGCGGATAGTTTGCCAGTTGTCGAGCGACTCGGACACTGCGCGCAAGCCGATATAATGGTCGATCTGCGGATCCGTTCGCATGCGCTTCAATTGCCAGCGGAACTCCGTTTCCTGATCTCCCCGCTGCTGATACAAGCCGATGATCCATTCCATAATGCGCTTGTCATACTCGCTGCCGAGCCATCCTTCGGCAAGCTGAATCGCGCTTCCCGCTTGATCGTGGCTGAGGAGCAAATCAAGCCCGCGCTGAAAATCATACGAGGATTGCGGCTTCGTTCTTATAACTTCAGCAGCCTCTTCGTAGCGCTTTAAGTCAAGCAATTTGCTGGCGTGTAGATATGGCAATTCTTTTGCTCGAAGGCGCTTGAGCGTCTCTTCAGGATCAATCGAATCGAGCCTGTCTAATGTCATCAAAAAACTTTCATAAGCCTCGGCGCGCCAATTAGTCATACGCTCTTCTATTCTTTCGCGATCGGCGAGCAAGCCGAGGTGTTCACGAATGCGGGTGATATCCGCCGATTGCGCTATTTCAAGAATAAGGTCTTTCGCTTCATAACCATAGTTGATCCCGCCAAACTCAATGTCCCATATCAATGCGCCCACCAGCGCATCAAGCGCACGCTGGCGCAAGTCTTTGTGCTGAGCAAAATCCAGATCCGAAATGGCTTCTTTCAAGTGGTCAACGGTGTCATTGATCGCCTCAACATATTGCCCTTCATCATCCGTGGGATAGTCATGGGCGTTACATTCTTCGAGGATGGCGCAATAGATGGCAATAGCCTGGGCGTAATCGCCGCGCCGCGCATAGCGGCTGCCCAGGCGGTTGAGTTCGTAAACCTTGTTTTCCGCAACGCGGTCCATCCACACGCCGGTGAATGCTAAAGACTGTTTTAGTTCCTGACGGAGGGCTTGCAGGTCCAGCTGATCAGAGGCGCCGCCGATTGCCGTGTCCGCGACAATATCTTCAAGAATGTCTTCGAGTTCGGGGTAACGGCCGATCATCTCTTCGATGATGTCCAGCAAATCTTCTTTCCCGCGCGACATGAGTACATCGTGCAGCGCCTCGCTTTCCCCGAACCGTTCTGGATGATGCAGGTACGTGAGCAGCAAGGCGACGATATGCTTGCAGTCTCCGCCCCAGTCGTACTCGCAGTTGCAACTTGTGGCGGCGATTTCCCCATCGAGAAATTTTGCCCAGACGCGATAGGGTTGAGGATAGGATCCTCGGCATTTTGCGCTAATCTCGTTCTCCCGCCGGACCGGCGAAGAAATAGCCCCATTTGTATAGAGCTTTTCACCACGATGAAAACTTTGGCCAGAGGCGCGCAATAGGATCTGTCGCTCGGTTAAGGGGATATTGTCGTACATTGCTTCGCGCATTCCGTTCAATACGCCCTTTTTCTCACCAATCCAGCGGCTGCTGATCGCGGAAGAAGCCGCCTGTCGGTCCGTCATCGGGCAAGGTCGCCGCCCAGACAATGCCGGCCGCGCCATCGGGGATCGGGCGTCCGCCCTTGCCGCCCATCTCAGTCGCCACCCAGCCCGGGCATATGGCGTTCACCAAGACGCCGTCCGCCGCCATCTCCGCCGCCAGCATGCGGGTCAGGGCGTTCAGGGCGGTCTTGCTGACATTGTATGCCGGGGGTCCCGCGCCCATCGTCGACAGCGACCCGGAACCACTGCTGACATTGACGATGCGCGGACTCGCGCTTTTCTTCAAGAGCGGCGCAAAGGTCTTTGCCATCCGCCAGGGTCCGTACAGATTGGTATTGATGGCTTCGCTGACGATGTCGAAATCAGCCTCAAGCGCCTTCTGCCAATGATCGTAATGTATGGCAGCGTTGTTAACCAGCACATCCAGGCGCTCGTATTGAGCTTCAATCTCATCGCGCAGTCCTTGGAGACTGGCGTCGTCGGTGACATCCAGTTGCTTGGCAATGACATTTTCCGACTTGATCTCGTCGCAGGCGACCTGCGCTTTCGTCAGATCTCGCGCTGTCAACAAAACCAGTATGCCGCGCCCCGCCAGTTGCCGGCAGACCTCTTTGCCGATCCCGCGGTTGGCGCCCGTGACCAAGGCAACTGCGCTCATGAGTGCGTTCTCCTGATTATATATTTACAGATCTTCCCGCAGCATCGCGGCCATAATCGCCGCGCGCTCCGGCATGGAGTCGATCTCGCCGTATTCGGTGATGGCATGGCCCCCATCGCCGACGATGCCCATGCCATCGAGCGTCGGTACGCCTAGGGCGGCTGTCTTGTTGCCATCAGAGCCGCCGCCCGTGCTGCCCTCGTCGATTGCGATTCCCATATCCGCGGCCAGCCCTTGCGCCCGCTTGAAGAGCGCGGCGATCTCCGGCGTCCGTTCCATCGGCGGCACGCCGATCCCGCCTTCAATGACCAACTCCGCTTCGGGATGAATCGCTTGCAAGCTCATGATCTGCTCGTGAAGGGCATTTGCATTGGCGCGGGTCCGCGCGCGCGCGTTGATTTCGATGCTCGCTTCCGCCGGCACGACGTTGCCGCGCGTCCCGCCTGTGACAACGCCGACATTGGCGGTTGTGCCTATGGCATAGTCCGTCATCGCTTGGACAGCCAGGATCTGATGCGCCATCTCTTCAATCGCGTTGATGCCGCGGGCGTGATCGGCTCCGGCATGCGCCGCGCGTCCCTTGGCGGTGATCTTGTAATGGCTGACGCCCTTGCGCTCGGTTTTGTATTTGCCGTCCTGTGGCGGTTCGGTGACGAAGACGACCTGGTGCGACAGCGCTTCACTTTCAATTTCAACTGCTGAATGCAGACTGCCGGTTTCCTCGTCCGAGTTGAGCATATAGCTGACAGGCTGGGCGGGGAACAGGTTCAGCTCCCGCAGCGCTCGCAAAGCCCACAGCGCGATGACGATCCCGCCTTTCATATCCATGGCCCCAACGCCGTAGATGCGGTTGCCCTCAACTCGCGTCGGTCGCTCGGCCACCGTGCCCACCGCCCAAACGGTGTCCATGTGGCTCAGGATGACCACGCCCCCGGGACCGGGGTTCCAGCGGGCGCGCAGGATATCGCCAACCTCGCCCTTGGGAATGACCTCGACCGCCGCCCCCAATCCGCGCAGCTCATCAGCCAAGACAGCGCCCAGCGCGTCCACCGACGCTTTGTGCAGGGTGGGGGATTCCAGGTCGATCAGCTTGATCAAGTCAGCCAGCATGTCGTCCGCGTGTTCGCGCAAATAAGCGAGGATTCGTCGGTTGGCCTCAGCAGTCATGGTTTTGTCCTTGTCCTGAAATTGAATCGTACAAGTATAACATTTTGCGGCGCGATCTCTATGCGGCATCCTCTTTTCGCGCGACCGCCGTCGAGACCCCCGCATCTGAACGGACAGATGAAACGCGTACGCCCTATCAACTCCCGAGTTTCTGAGCGATTTCGCCACTTTCGGGCGCCAAAGTGTTCTTACTTATACCTGGTCTCAATACCAGAGCCGAATCTGGAGATCTGCAGTGAACAACTTGCCTCGCATCAAAGCCGATCTGATAGCCACTCTGGATCAAGGACGCGCCAAGGCTCTTGCGCTGGTCGAGCGGCTCCCGCCGGATCTGCCCGTCCACGCTGGCTCCGGTTGGACCGTAAGCGACTTGATCATCCATTTGACCGCGCTTGAAACCGACATGGTCGCGGCATTGCAGCACGCAATGGACGAGAAGCCCTTCAGCGTCGACCTGCGCGGGCGCGCGACGGTCAATGACTTGTACGAATTGCGGCGTGAAGAGCGCGCCGAGGAAAGTTGGCAGCGGCTTCTGATGGAATGGGAGCGCGCAAGAGACCAACTGCGCGGCCTCGTTATCGTTTTCCCCATCGATAAAACCGAGGTCACGTTTAGCAATCCCTTTTTCGTTGACTACAATCTGGTATGCGCCATCCACGCCTGCGGCGCCCATGAACGGCTGCATCTGGCTGAGATGCGCGCGGCCAGCCAGCATCAGCCTCCGGACTAGCCTCTCGAGCAGTCCCGTTTGCCAAGTTTATCAGGTTGATCCTGTTAGCATACTGCGAAGCCCACTATCATAGCGCGGCGATTCATTTGTCAGCCGCCTTCAATACGCCAATGTTGCCGACCGCTCGTCTGATTCTAGCCTGCCTGTTGCTCACGCTGAGCTTGATTCCCGCCAGGGCTCAAGACAGCCTTGATATTATTTTCCAGCCGGCGCCGCGTCCCATGCCCACAGCAGTGATGATCGAGTCGGGGGCGCGTTTGGAACTCTACTTTTCTTCGCTCAAGCAAGGCGGCCTCGGTCTGTTGCGCCTGGCGGGAGACGGCATCGAGGACCCGCGCCTGGATTTCCTCGGCAGGGAACGGCGATTCTTCCAGGTCGAGGACGATGCCTGGTACGCGCTCCTGATTGTCGATATGAACGCTTCGCCGGGCTTGCGTCAACTGACGGTAAGGGCTGACCGCGGCTTGGAAGAAATCAGCTTCGCGCGTGACATTCGCGTCGATTCGGGGCGCTTTATCTTGCAGGAATTTGAGCTCCCCGCAAATCGCGCCTACTTGGTCAACCCAGCGATAGAAGCCGCCGAGTTCGCGCGCTTGGACGAAATCACCAGCGAGTCGGGACCCAAGCCCTTGTGGGACGCCGGTGGCTTCGGCCTGCCGCTGGAAAGCGAAACCACCTCTCCCTTCGGCGCCTTTCGCGTATTGAACGACGGCGTGAAAACCCGTCACACCGGTTGGGATCAGCGAGCGTCGAGCGCTACGCCCGTACACGCGATGGCTTCCGGCAAAGTTGCCTTCGCCGCTCCGCTCGAAATCCGCGGCGACGCCGTTGTCATCGACCACGGAGTCGGTGTATACACGCTTTACGCGCATTTGTCGCAAAGCAATGTGACCCCGGGGGAAACGGTTGACGCCGGGCAAATTATCGGCCTCAGCGGCAATAGCGGGCGCAGCACCGGACCGCATTTGCACTGGGAGCTGATCGTTGCGGGACATTGGCTGGATGGATTGGAAATTGTTGCGCTGTGGCTGCCGTCCTAGCGCTTTTCTTTTTGCCCCTTGATTCAAATGCGCGAGCGAATTCCTGCCAAATAAACAAAACCATGTATAATGCAAGGACAAGCGTGCCAGTGCACGACGTCGTCTTCCCGTTCTCGAGTAGCGCTTCCATAAAGAGACGCGCAGCCAGGTCTCGCGACGGTCCGATGACGCGCGCAGGAGGATATGATGCAGCAGCCAAACAGCTTCCGTTTGGTGGTTAGGCGGGGTCCGCAGCCCAATCAAACTTACGAAATCTCCAAGGATGTGACCACCTTAGGGCGCGATATCACCAATGACATCGTCATCAACGACCGCGAAACCAGCCGTCATCATCTGCGCTTGCAACGCTCTGCCGACACCGTCACAGTGGAAGATCTGGGCTCGACCAATGGCACCTTCGTCAACGGCAAGCGCGTTTCCGGCGTGACCACCCTGCAAAACGGCGATATGCTCGGCTTGGGCGAAACGGTCACGCTCGCATTTGAAAGACAGATGCCCGCCGCGGCAGCTCCCCCAGCCAGCGCCGCCATCCCGACGCCGGGACCGCTGACGCCGCCGCCAGTGGAAGCCCCGCCGGCGGAAGCCTCCTACGGTCCCCCAGCCCCCGCTTTCGGCGGGCAGCAGCCGCTGGCTGATCCCTTTTTGCCGCCGGTCGGCGAATCGACGCCCGCGCCGCCTGTCGCCTATCCCGAGCAGCCGCCACAGACGCAGCAGCCGGCTTATTATGGCCAGCCGCCCGCCGGCTACCAGATTCCCCCGCCACCGCAACAGTACCCGGGTTATGACTACGACCCCTATAAAGCGCGGGACGATGAAGGCGGATCCTCGCAATGGCTGGTCTTGGGCTGTTTTGTCTTCTTCGTGCTGGCTTTTGTCTGTTTCGGTTTCATCGGCTTGCTGCTGATCGACACGCTCAACCTCTGGTGCGATACGCCGGTAATCACGCAGATTGTGGCTGCCTTCGGCTATTGCTAGCCCCTTCAGTTGTTCCTGAGCTGCCCAGAGCCCGTCCCTCTTTTCGAATTGAATATATGAATATCGTTAGAACGCGACCATATGGTCGCATTTTGCTCCGCGCATTGTGCTAGCTTGTGGAAAACAACAGCAAAGGAGCGAATCATGTTCAATTGGTTGAGTGATCTTTTCAGCGCGCGCCGCAAGGACCTGCGCCCGGGTGCGCCCCATATCGAAAGCCTGGCGACTCATAACAGCTTCGGCTCGCCGCCGCCGACCGATGCGCGGTCGGCGCGACTTTACGAGCAGTCGCCCTGGGTCTACATCGCCATCAATCGCATCGCCGAAGCCGGCGCGCTGGCGCCGCTCAAGGTCTATCGGCTGGCCGGCGAAAAGCGCGTCGGCATCGAGAATCATCCCCTGGAGCAGTTGCTCGGCAATCCCAATCCCATGACCAGCCGCTTCGAATTGTTCGAGCAGACGCTGGGCTCGCTGGAATTGCACGGCAACGCCTACTGGTTCCTGGCTGGCGACCCCGGGGGACAACCGCGCGAGATCTGGGCGCTGCGCCCCGATCGCATGACCGTCGTGCCGGACAGGCAAAACATCCTGCGCGGCTATCTCTATGCCATCGACGGCCAGATGATTCCCCTGGACGCCCTGGAAGTCATCCATTTCCGCCGCTGGCACCCGGGCAACGACTACTACGGCTTGTCGCCCATCTCTGCGGCGCGCGCCGCCGCGCTCAGCGACAAGCACATGGCTGACTGGAATCGCAACACCTTCGGGGAGGACAACGGCGTGCCGGCCGGCATCGTCAACATCCAGGAATTCATCTCCGATACCGATTTCGAGCGCGTCAAACGCGAATGGCGCAATTACTACGGCGGCGCGCAGCGCAACACCGCCTTCCTGCGCGGCGGGACCATCGAGTGGCAGAACATCGGCTTGAGCCATACCGACCTCGATTTCCTGCAGGGACGCCGCGCCCAGCGCGACGAGATCCTCAATATCTTCGGCATCCCGGTGGCGCTGGTCAGCGAAAACGCCACCGAAGCCAACGCCAAGGTCGCCGAGCGCCTCTTCATCGAGCGTACGCTCTGGCCCAAACTGGTGCGCCTCGCCCAGAAGATCACGGCGGAACTGCTGCCCTTTTACGGCGCCGACCTGGTCGCCGAATACGACGACATCCGTCCCACCGATGCCCAAGCGCGCCTGGCGGAGATCCGCGCCGCCTACCCGCTGCTGAGCATCAATGAAATGCGCGCGACATATTTTCAACTGCCGCCCGTGCCCTGGGGCGATGTGCCGGTGAGCAACCACAACCCGCATTTCCCGATCCATGACGAAACTGCCAGTGGCCAGCCATTGGCTCGCCCAGTTCCTGCGACAACTGAGGATGCTCACAAGTCGGCGATTGAAAATGAACTGGCGCAGTGGGAGCGCTTCGCCCTCAATCGGCTGGACAAACCGGAGCAGACCCGTCCCTTCGAGGTCACGGCTGTCCCGGATGAACTGGCATTCGAGGTCAGCGCCGGCTTGCTCTTCGCCGGGGATCGCGAAGCGGTGAAGTCCGTATTTGCCGGGGCAAGGGCGGAGCTTTAACCCCCCTCTAAATCTCCCCCCATAGCTATAGGGGGAGACTTGCCCGCTTATGCGCAGTTTTCATTTGACAAGACTATCACGCTATTGGCGCTCCCCTTCCCCGAAGCTTCGGGGAAGGGGCCGGGGGA
The DNA here is from genome assembly GCA_022820665.1 of Anaerolineae bacterium. Taxonomy (GTDB): domain Bacteria; phylum Chloroflexota; class Anaerolineae; order Aggregatilineales; family Phototrophicaceae; genus UBA6055. The sequence continues at coordinate 34,405 of JAJEFB010000033.1, forward strand.
TGGGGTTGGATACGGCTGTCCCGGACGAACTGGCATTCGAGGTCAGCGCGGGCTTGCTCTTCGCCGGGGATCGCGATGCGGTGAAGTCCGTATTTGCCGGGGCAAGGACGGGGCTTTAGCCCCCACCCCAAACCCCTCCCCCATGAAGAGGGAGGGGCTTTTTTCACGCGAATCTCGAACTGCCTAGCTCCCCTTCCCTCCTTGTGGGGGAAGGGGCCGGGGGATGGGGGCGTTGACACGGCGGTGCCGGACGAACTGGCATTCGAAGTCAGCGCCGGCTTACTCTTCGCCGGGGATCGCGAAGCGGTGAAGTCCGTGTTTGCCGGCACTAGGGCGGAGTCGGGTTAGGATTCACTACAGAGGCTCAGAGGGCACAGAGAAGCGCCGATTGAGACTAATCGGTAGGGGCGAGCCGGTGGCTCGCCCACTTCTCTCGCTAGGTTAGTGATTCACGGATCTCAACCAACGCTTCGCGAGCCGGTTGTACTTTGCCTTGTTTCATCTCGGTCAGACTCACGCGCAGATTTTCCAGAAACTCGACTTGCGCTTCACTAAGTTCCGGCGTTTCCAGCTTAGTTTTCTCTGGCGTCATGGGCGACGATGGCGGCGACGAATGGTTAGCGCTCATGCGGCGCTCCTCTCGCTCAATAGATTGAGCATTCCATACGGTACACGGAGAGGCAAAGGTCTGATCGCGTGTGGGTGGAGCTTAGATTCACATAATATCTTCGCATCAGGCGGAGTTAGCTTCCTCATATTTGCGCATTATGCTATCGCGCACGTTCTCGTATGTAGGAAACATATATTGCTTGGTAATGCCTCTGCGAATCAAGAAATCACGAAGTTTCCTTAAATTAGATTCTGTGGACTCAAGCGTGATTTTCTTTGCGAAATTGCTATCTCCGATCTGGGATAAAGGTTCTTCAAAGGACGGAACTTGTGTCCAACAGTCGAAATCGGCGGTATTCAGCGTCGAGTCATACACGAAGAGACCCTTCTGATTCCTCAAGGACAGAATATTTGTGTAGTCATGATGAATTACACCAAAATTATTAAGCAATTCAACATAGTTTATCCCCCAGATTGCGAATCGTTCAGGCAACCGCTCTCCTTTTAGATAAAAGTCTTCAATTACGCTTTGTACTGCGAAATAGGTTGCCACATTTGGATCCCAAGTGAAGTCAAGGTGCCTGGTGGGTATTTCCGCGTGTCGCGCCATTGCGAAAGCAATATTTCCAATATCGTAATTAAAAATGTTGCCTCGTTCGTCAAACCTTAAGCGGTAGATTGACACGTTGTCTCCTATCTTCTTATTCCCGAGATCCATGTAGGACATTGCATCGGGTGGAATTATTAATCCGCACCGTTGAGATAGGAGAATAAAATTGTGAAGCAAGTAGAACTCTATCTTCATATCTCCGTATCGTTTCCTGTATAAGGTAGGACGCAGTTTCCAAGAGGCATCACCATGACCCCGATAAATCATCATGTTGTCTCCGAAATCGGAACGTGTTTCGTCAATTGCCTCTACGAATTCCGCAACATCCGTACAGGCGATTTCACAATACCAAGACATTTCCCGCTACCTTTCGCGTTGTGTTGCTCCCCGATCATCTCTCGCTGCGACTTGCCGCCAGCGCTCACGGCACTCTTTCGACTATCTCTGTGTCCTCTAAGCCTCTGTGGTGAATCCAATCCCCTCAAATCAACTCCCGCTGACTCTCCCCATCGACGCTCACATCCCCCCGCTTCCACCGAGCCGCCCGCTGCAGCGTCCCATGCTGCGGCGGCATATCCACCCCCGCGCCCTCGAACAAATCCCCAATCGTCAAAATCTGCAAGCGCCGATACTTCTTGCCCCAAGCCGGCGACTCGTACCAACCCGCCGCCAGCGCCTCTTTTATCATCGCTTGAGTCGGCTTTTCCAACGTGATGAACACGCCTATTGCCGCCCCTTCGCGCTCGACCGTTCCCTTCAAGTCGCGGATGTCGCCCGACTTCACCACCCCCGACTTGACCTGCGCGACCACTTTCTGCGGTTTCTTCTTGCCCTTGTCGTCTTCATCGAAAAAGTTGATGACCCCGTCGATCCCTTGATCCGCGCCCTTCTTGCCCCGCCGCGAACCCGCCGACCCGCCCACCGGCTTGGCTCGCACCAGCGACAGCGCCCACCACTCGAATTGATAGCGCCCTTCGTTGGCGGAATCCCGCGCCAGTTCCCGCGCCCCGTCCACCGTCGCCGGCTCGCCGATGACCGCGTAATCTGTGCCTGAGACCAACTCGAACATGTCCTGCAAGCGATACTTCTGCAGCGCGATGCTCAGATGCGTGATGTCAATGCCGATCCATTTGCGTCCCAGCTTGTGCGCGGCGGCGATGGCGGTCCCGCACCCGCAGAAGGGATCCAGCACAACATCGCCCTCGTTCGACGAAGCGCGAATGATGCGTTCCAGCAAGGCTTCCGGTTTCTGCGTCGGGTAGCCGAGGCGTTCTTTTGCAGTGTTGCCCACTCTCAAAATGTCGTCCCACCAGTCTTGAACTGGCATGCCTTTCTTTTCATCCAAATACATCTTGAGTCCTCGAAGGAGCGGCTTGCCATCTTTCCCGACTTTTATCCGGCCTTGTTGCCACAGTTCCTCCATTGCCGCTTCATTTTTGCTCCACATGCGTGTAGGACCCGGCAGCCGCCCGTGAAATACGAATCGGCCGCCTTCGCCGCCTCGGTAAGGCGCAGTCAAATCTTCGAGTTTGTAAAAACGACCATCGCCATCCTCTTGGAATTCTGATCGCAGGTACTCTTTCGAGTACTCTACGTAGACAGGTTCAAAGAAAACATTCTTAGCGTCTTTGGAATAATAAAAGAGCACATCATGGATCTTGCCAAATCTTTTTGCATCGTTGTGCGCTGACGTGCGTTTCCACACGATTTCATTGCGATAGTTTTCTCCGCCGAAAATCGCATCCAGCACAATCTTCAAATAATGACTCGCTGTCGGGTCGCAATGCAGATACAAGCTGCCCGTCGACTTCAAGACCCGATGCAACTCCACCAGCCGCGCCGTCATCATCACCAAATAAGCCATCATCTGATTGCGCTCAATCAGGTTCATCAGCGCTTCTATCGCCGTCGACACCTTGTGCGGCGCGTTGACGACCAGGTCGTCGTATGTCGCTTCCGCCGTTTCGCCCCAATGCCAGGTATCCTCGAAAGCCGTGATCTGCGCTTCGCTGTCCGCCCCGCTCTCGGACTTGAAAAGCACGTTGTAATTGCGGTTGCTGTTGAAAGGCGGGTCGAGGTAAATCAGGTCGACGCATTCATCCGGGAAGTATTCCCGGTTGCGCAGGATTTCCAGGTTGTCGCCGTAATAAAGCCGGTTTTGCATGGCCCCCCACCCTAAATCCCTCCCCCAAAATGAGGGAGGGACTTTCTTCCACAGTAGTATGAATGTTTCGATTAGTATAGCACAGCGGGGATTGGGGCTTCGTTGACAGGATTGAAAAGAAGACTTATCCTATGTCAAGGTAATTGTTCACGATTTGCTGAGGACGAATTAAGTGGCATACGACAAGAAGAAAATCGCCAATTCATTCTACTTGCCCAAGAATTCTATCTTGCGAGCGTTCGCAAGTCTATTGGACTTCACCAGGTCAGAAAGCCAAGAGTTCACCGACGAAATCCTCGCGCGTTCCGATGCGGAAGCGATGCGCGCTGACTGGGAAGCGGTGGGGGCGGACTTATGGCTGGCGCTTGGGCAATATGAAGAACGTGCTAATGGCGGCAAGAAGGCGTGAGCGATACGCCAGGCACTTCGTCAGATCCGCCTGACGAAGAGAATTCGTCCTCAAACGCGGTATTGCCCTCGGATCTGCTCGCCGACCTTCCCGTTGAGAAACGCGCCGAATTGATTCAGCTAGTCAGCCAGGTAGAAGTCTATGGAAGTTTTTCCGGTCCCTTGCCGCCTCCTGAGGTGCTGAATCTCTACGATTCCGAAGCTCGCCAGGCAATTCTATCAGGATTCGTCGCAAACGGAAATCATCGGAGAACTTCAGAATCCCGCAGCCAACTTTTCTTTTTCATTAGGGACATACTTGCTTTGTTGGCCGCGTTTGTTTTGGCGCTCATGATAATCAATGGCAGCATTGAAAGCATCCAACAAGGCCAAAGCATCGAAGGTCTTTTGGGAATTGGTGGTGCTGTTGCTGTAATTGCTGGCGCATTTCTCCGAGATCGCAAACGCCGCCGGGATCGAAAACAACGTAATTCATTGTCTCCCGAACCACCCGAAGGCGAAAGCGACCCAAGCTAGCTCCCCTTAATTCAACCAATTAATCTCACCAAACGCCATCCGCCCGCAATCGCCCCGGGGGGCGGGTACCCCCCCCCCCCCCCCCCGTATACATACTGTATCTATACTGTTACCCAAACAGGGGGCAAAATGAGAGCATCTTCCCAGCATTTGAG
>JAJEFB010000040.1 GCA_022820665.1 Anaerolineae bacterium
CGAGCGGCGGACCCCCACCCCCCCGGCCTCCTCCCCCATAAAGAGGGAGGGGGAGCTAAGCGCCGCGGGACGCAAGGTATTTTGCGTGGGCGGCTGCTGTGCAGCGCGAGGGTCTACATGATTTGTTTGAATTCTGTGGCTTGGCTGGCGTTGCGAGCGTATGACGACGGGCAGTCATACAGGGGTGTATTTAACAGGCGATAGGTTACAAGAATCGGAATTTTCAATCCACGAGGAGAGAAGCGTGGCGGGATTGCCAAGTTTGGAAAACTGGGATACGACTCGAGACGGCTTGCACCAGGTAGCGCTGGCGCTGAGCGCGATCAGGGTCCGCTGCGTTGAGCCGCAGCCAAATAGTCTACAATACAGCCTGAGCTTGACGCCCGCCGGACTGAGCACATCGCGGCTGAATGTCGGCGGCGAACTGCGTTTTGATATCGCGGGTTTGCGGTTGATTTATTGGCGGGATGAGGGCAAGGAATTCGAGATTGACGTCCAAGGCACTGATCAGGAATCTCTGCTTGACGAGATTGTGGGGAGATTCGCGTCGCTGGGCATTGACATCAGTCCGCCGCGGACCCATATCAAGCACGGTCAGCGCTTCGAGATCGAGCCGGGACTGGCAGCGGATTATTTGACCGTCCTGGATGCGGCTTATGCCGCGTTAGAGCGATTTCGGGCGGGGCTTGGCGGTTGCTTGAGTCCGCTGGTTCTTTGGGCGCATCATTTTGATCTGGGCTTTCTTTGGTTCCCCGGGGCGAGCATGGATGAGCATAAAGATCCGCAAGTGGCTTTCGGTTTCGCGCCCTACAGTCCCGGGCTGGACCGACCCTATTTCTACGCTTATGGCTGGTCGCCGGAAGCGGGTTATTTGGAGCTGCCAATTTCGATGCCGGCGCGGGCGGAAAGCGGCAGTTATAGGGGCCTCTACGCCGGTTACGACGATCTCGATCGAGGCGCTGGATTTGGCAGCCAGGTCGAGGGGATCTTGCTCGATTATTACTCGCTCGCCAAAGCGAGACTTTAAGCGCGGCGCCGGGCTTTAAGAGACTTTCCGGCTTGGGACACGTAGATAAGGCTAGGGATGGGGCGGGTAGTGGCGAAACAGAAAACCTTAACCACCGAGGCGCAGAGGGCACTGAGAGATTTTTTTACCACAGGTCACGTAGGGTTTTTTGCCACAGCCGCTCGGCGGCAGCGAAAAAGTCTGCCACGCTCACACAAAATAATAAGCCTTCTCGTCGCATGAGCGACGCGGTTTATTAAGAAAGAGGAGCAGAAGTGAGTCATGAGAATGCGAGAATGCCTTTATTCAACCCCACCCCCCGGCCCTGTTCCCCCCTCAATCCCCCCGCTAAACGGGGGGCGGAAACCCCATTGCAATGGAGAGGGGGAGCGCATTTGGCGGGATTGGGATTACATCTAGAACTTTCGCTAGAAATGAGATTTTTTCGCATTATTTTATTGGTACTACTGAGGACACAGAGGGGGCTGTTTCGGGCGACCTGATAGGTCGCGTAGACACTGACCGCCGGTCGCTCCTACGGATAGACTTGAGGGATATATGGCGGAGGTTTGGCCTGGGGACGGAAGGATTTCAGCCGAAATGGATGCGCTTCCTGCCGGATTGATTTGCGGGGAGGGCGCATGATGCGCTATTGTTTAGGAAGACGGTTCTTAACATCGAGGGGCAGTTATCGTATAATCAGCGCTTGAGTCATGCTGACGATGTGAAAGGAGCAAGCGGCGGTCGGTTTTTTGAGCGCCGCAGTGCAAAGTATGAGCGACGAGAATAAAACTCCGAAGGATAATCCAAATGATGACGCTAGGGGAGATAGTCCCGCGTCGTCATCGGATGATATGGGAGATCGCCTGGAGCGACTGGGCGGGGAGCCTGCCCCAGCCATCACACCAGAGGAATTCGAGCGATTGCAAAAGGCGGGACAGGTTCACATAGATTCGCGCGGACGCGTGCGGACGGCGCGGCGAAGCGGCGCTGAGGCGGGCGTTTCGCTCCGCAAACGCCGCGCGTGGTATGGCTGAACCCGAATTCCGGCAATTGCAGAGCAAGCTTTTGACCGAACTGCGCCGCAGTCAATTGCTTGCCGACCCCGATATTGAAGCCGCGTTTAGGGCAATCCCGCGGCACCTTTTCTTACCACAGTTCGATCTCACAACGGTTTACCAGGACAGAGCCATCGCGCTGAAGGTAAGTCCCTCGGGCGAGACTTTGAGTTCGTCGAGCCAGCCGACAATGATGGCTATCATGCTGCAGCAGTTGCGGCTGGCGCGGGACATGAACGTATTGGAGATCGGCACCGCTTCCGGATACAATGCCGCCATTTTGAGCCAAATCGTCGGCGCCGGCGGCTATATTACTACGTTGGAAATCGATCGGGAACTGGCGGAAGAGGCGCGCAACAATTTGTTGCGAGCGGGCTTTGGCAAGGTCTTGGTGGTGGATTGCGACGCGGCTGGGGGTTATGAGCCGCGGGCGCAGTATGATCGCATATTGGCGACAGCCGGGGTCTGGGACGTGCCGCGCAAGTGGCTGCAGCAACTGCGAGCAGATGGTCGATTGGTAGCGCCGATCTGGCTCGATGGGGTGCAGGTGAGCGCGGCTTTTGTTCCGCAGCCGGACGGGACTTATTTGAGCGTCGACAATCGCCCCTGCGCCTTTGTTTACTTGCGGGGCTTGGCAGCGGGTCCGGATGTTCGCAAGCGAGTTGGGGGCGCCTATCTGGAAGTCATCGCAGACGATGTCGACAAGATTGATACAGCCGCTTTGCATCTTTTGCTTTCGGAAGATGTAGAAATACAGCGATTGGGCAGGCACTTGCAGCCAGAAGAGTTCTGGTACGGATTGCAGCTTTATCTGATGCTGCGCGAGCCGCCGCGTTACGTATTCGCGGTTTATGCGATTCCGGAAGGCGAAATGGCTTATGGAATGGCGGGGAACGGCATCTTGTTGTTCCGCCCGAACAGCGCTGTTTTCGCGGCATATGACGATGGCGGGGTCGCGCGATGCTATGGCGGGGCGGCGGCGTTTTTGAAGCTGCAAGCGCTCTTTGAAGATTGGTTATCGCTCGAAGGCGCGCTGGTAGATCGTCTCTCTTTGCAATTGATCCCGCTCGAGATGGGCGAGCCCCGTATCCAGACGGGCAAACTCTTCAGAAGAAAAGACCACTACTTACACGTATGGCTGGACTGATCAACCTGGTTCATGTGGAGCAAGCGCTGGCGCTGCGAGACTTCGATTCCACGGGCGCCAGAAAACGGATGTCGCCGATACCGCGCGGATGGCGGAAGCGCCAAAGCGCGCCTGCGCAAGCCGCGGTCATGGTCTTGCTGTACCATGACCGCGAGGAGCGCCTCCATGTCGCGCTTACCTTGCGTCATGCCGGATTGCGGGGCCACAGCGGCCAGGTCAGTTTCCCCGGGGGGCGCCGGGACCCCGAGGACAAGAGTTTGACCGAGACGGCGATTCGAGAGACTGGCGAAGAAATTGGCATTTGCCGGGAAATGATACGCGTCCTGGGGGAAATGCCGCGGCTTTACATTCCGACGTCGCATCATGATGTTTATCCGACGGTCGGGTATTGCGAGAGGCTGCCGCGCTTTCGTCCCAATCCGCAGGAGGTTGCGGAGGTATTCAGCTTCGCGCTGGAGGATCTGCTGCATCCCCGATTCAGGCGCGAGGAGCGCCGGATGATAGGGGGCTACGATGTGTGGGCGCCTTATTACGCTGTGGGCGGGCACAAGGTTTGGGGCGCGACGGCTATCATGCTGAGTGAATTGGAGGAGCGGCTGCGCCGGGTTTTGCCGCGAGGCGTTTTGCTGGCACTGGGGTAATTGCGGCTCGCGCTTTGCAGGCTGCGGATTGGCGGGGGGCAATCGCTTCAAAATCATAGTCCATCAATATATCACCAATTCAAAGCAAAATATAAGCACAGAGGCACAGAAGTAAATGCAAGTAAGTCATGAGAATTGGGAGAATGCCTTTATTCAACCCCACCCCCCGGCCCCCTCCCCATTGCAATGGAGAGGGGGAGCGCATTCGGCGAGACTAGGATTTGATCCAGAACTTTCGCTACAAATGAGATTTTTTGCATTACTTACTTGGTTCTACTGAGGGCACAGAGAAAAGCCATTCAAAATGAAAATTGCGCGCTTGTTTCTACAAATGGTCTTCAATGACAATGGTTTTCAATGACAAGCCATTATCCCCTTTGGTGCGCAGATTCAGAGGAGTTATGCCTTGTAATAAAACTTAAACTTTGTGTTCTTCGTGTCTTTGTGGTGAAAAAAATTTGAAGCGATTGCCCTGCGGATTGGCGGGCTTGTGTGGAATGGCATAGGTTGTTATGCTAGCGTCAGCGTGGAATAGCGACATGTGCCCTCGACAGTTTCAAGAAAGAACCAAGACAGCGAAATGGACAGCATAACCCCTTTATTGGCAGCCGGGACTGGCGGCGCTCTTGGCGCCGGCGAGTGGAGCGCCTTGATTTTTTATGTTGTAATCGCGCTGGGGGTTTCTTTCCTGTGTTCGATCTGGGAAGCGGCCATGCTGTCGACGCCGGTTTCACATATCGAATTGCTGGTGCAAGAGGGCCACAGAGCCGGCAAGATCATGCAGAACCTGCGCCAGAATGTCGAAGATCCTATCTCGGCCATATTGACCTTGAACACAATCGCGCATACGGTGGGCGCGGCCGGGGCTGGCGCCGAGGCGACCGCGATTTTCGGCAGCGAGTACTTCGGCATCATTTCGGCGGTATTGACGCTGCTGATCCTGGTTTTTTCCGAGATCATTCCCAAGACCCTGGGCGCCGTTTACGCCAGGCCGCTCACGCCGTTCACAGCATATTCGCTGCGGGCATTGCTGTTCGTTTTCGCGCCGGCGGTGCGGGCTTTTGAATTTGTCACGCGCGCTATGCGCCCCAGCGAAGACTCGCCAACCGTGACGCGATCCGAGCTGCAAGTGATGGCGCGGATCAGCGCGGAAGAGGGCGGAATCAAGGAGCGGGAGAACCGCATTGTCAACAACCTGTTGCAGTTGGCGGATGTGCAGGTCGAGTCGATCATGACGCCGCGCACAGTTGTCTTGATGTTTCAAGCGGAGGCCACCGTTGGCGAGGTCGTGAATACGCACAAGTTCTTGCCCTATTCGCGGATACCGGTTTATGGCGAATCGGCGGACGATATCAAGGGATATGTCTTGCGGCACGAGATTTACAAGCGCGCCGCCGCGGACGAACAGGGCGCGCAAATGCAGGAGATCGCGCTGGAACTTGAAGTCGTGCCGGAAACGAATTCGGTGGCGCAGGTATTGGACGAATTCATCGCGAAACATGAGCATATCTTCCTGGTGATCGACGAGTATGGGGGTACGGCAGGGCTGATCACGCTGGAAGACACGGTCGAAACCTTGCTCGGCATCGAGATCATGGACGAATCCGATCGTGTGGTGGATCTGCGGCAATTGGCGCGGCGGCGCTATCAAAGCCAGCGCGAGGGACCGCAAGAGACCAAGGGCGCTGACGCGGCGCATGGGGATGCAAAAGATCGTCCTGGTCCCGCGCCACCGGACAAGCCGCAGGGCGCGTAAGCGGCGACACCCACCAGGAGGTCTGTCGCCCGTACAAGGCTTGTCCGGTACTGTGGAGTTTGCAGTTGTTTTGCAGCCCTCACCCCCCGGTCGAGCGCCCCCTCGGTCCCCCCGTTAAACGGGAGGCGGAAATCCCACAAGGGGCGAGGGGGAGCCTTAGTAACCCGTAATGCACTGTTAATGCCCTTTGCCCGGTATGTGATAGGGGCAAGGCTTGGTCGGAAGTCGCAATTTTCAACAGCGTCCGTCGGCTTGCCCTCAAAATAGCCATAAGCGGAACGATAGCATGGTCAGCCACCGGCTAACCCGTACAGGTTTCGACGTGTTTGTGAATGGGGAATTACCGCTCGCTTTTTACGCGCCTAACTTGGTACTACTTAGATGGAATCTGGCGGGCTTAATAAATGAGTGATCAATGGGAATGGTCGAGCAGTATCTGGAATTACCGAGCTTCGCGTATCGTTTTGATCTGCTGTTGGAGGTCCTTAGACGAACGGCCTATCCGGCGCGGATGATCGTCGAGGGCGACAGCTTGTGGCGTTTTACCGGCGGGAAGCTGCTGCGCGTCCGTCAGGATGGGGATGTCATCGTCTTGACGGGGCCGGCACTAGCGAAAAGCGATCACGCGCGGCTGGATGATCTGTCGCGGCAAATACTGGGTTTGGACCGCGATCTCAGCGATTTTTATGCGGCTGCGCGGCGAGACGCGCGTCTGTGGCGGCATATCGAGCCTTTGTTTGGTTTGCCGCTGTTTTGCACGGAAACTGTCTTTGAAGCGCTAATCACGCTGATTATCGAACAGCATATCAGTTGGAAAAGCGCTTTGCGCTCGCAGCGAACGTTGATGCGGATTCTGAATAGCGGCGTCGTGGTCAGCGGGCATAAAATTCATGATTTTCCGACGCCGCAGCAATTGGCGGCGCTTGAAGCGAAGGATTTGAAGCCGTTGAAGATCACCAATGGTCGCATCAACCTGATGCTAAGCGTTGCGCGGGACGCGCGAGACGGCATATTGGATCTGGAGGGTTTGCGGCATTTGGAACCATCCGAAGTCTATAGCAGGCTCATGTCAATCAAGGGAGTGGGACATTGGACAGCGGCGAACGTACTGGGCCGCGCTTTTGGCAGATACCCTTACGTGAGCCAGAACGACGTGGCTTTGCAGGCCGCGGTCAATCATTATTTCTATCAGGGCGCCGGCGCAAAGAGCGCCCAACAGGTTGTGGAAACGCTAGAAGGATATGGCGAATACGCCGGTTTGCTCGGGCATTTTATTTTGTTGCGCTGGGTGCTTGATCGATATCCGGTGGCGCAGTGACCCGGTTGGTTTCGGCGCAGTGCAGTCGCCTCGGGTAATTTTTTCACCACAGCCGCTCGGCGGCAGCGAAAAGGTCCCAGGAATGTCGCGCTCACACAAAATAATAAACCTTCTCGTCGCATGAGCGACGCGGTTTATTAAAAAAGAGGCGCAGAAGTAAGCGCAAGTAAGTCATGAGAATGCGAGAATGCCTTTATTCAACCCCACCCCCCGGCCCCCTCCCCATTGCAATGGAGAGGGGGAGCGCATTCGGCGGGACTAGGGTTACATCCAGAACTTTCGCTACAAATGAGATTTTTTCGCATCATTTTGTTGGTACTACTGAGGGGCGCGTAAACACCGCCCGCCGGCACAGAGGGAACCGTTTCGGGCGACCAGATTGGTCGCCCCTACATGGCTTGTCTTTATGTTGTAGTTTGGGTCGTCATAAGGTGTCATACGTAATGGGATTATCCAAGCGTTGCGGGCCGGGAAGCGGGCGACTCACAGAGTCGCCCCTACATTTTCAAACATAAATGAACGTGGCTTGAGGCGGTTGCCTAAGCGGAGAGTTCGTCGTAGAGCAGTTCTTGACTGAGCGTGGGCAGAACGGTCTCTTCGCTGGCAAGGGTGAGAGAAGCGGCGGTCACGCCCAGTCGCATGGCTTCGTCGATGGGCACGTCGTTGAGGATGCCGAAGATGGCCGCGCCGGAGAAGGCGTCGCCGGCGCCAGAGCTGTCAATGACCTCGGTATGGATGGCGCGGATGTATCCGCCGCCGCTGCTGTCGGCATAAGCGAGTCCCTGTTCGCCCAAGGTCACGACGGCGACGTTCGCGCCCAGATTAACGAGGCGCTGCGCGGTACTGATGGCTTGATCGCGTTCTGTGGCTGGTTGATCCAGGTCGCAGAGGGAGGCGGTTTCGCTGGCGTTGGGCACGATCAGGTACAAGTTGGGTATGTATTTGCAGAGGCGGTTTGCCATGAGCGGGGAGGTGGGGTCGGCGCAGACGCGTATGTCGTGTCGGACGGCCAATTCAAAGAGCGTATCAAGGGCTTCTTCCTGCAGGGTCGCGTCTATAACGATTAGCGAGGCTTGTTCGAAGAGCCATTCGTGCTCGATTAGATAGTCGGAATCAAGGTATTCCATGATTGCCAAATCGTCGAGCCGGGTGGTTTTGTCTGCCGACTGCAGCAAGATCAGCGAAGTCGCGGTTTGGGCGCCGCTCACGCGCAGGATGTGATTGCAATTTATGCCCGCGCTGGATGATTTGTCGACCAAGTGTTGTCCGAAATCATCTTCGCCGATTGCTGACAGCAGAAAGGTTTCAATCTCCAATCGCGCGAGATTTTCGGCGATATTGCGGGCGACGCCGCTCACCGAACAGTGAACACGGCCAAATTGTCGTCTGCCGACGCGGATGCGATCCGGGGACTTGCCGCTGAATTCCAGCATTGCCGAGCCAATTACCAAGACGTATTCGGGGTCCATTTGCGCAACCTGTCTCGATTTGTCTAGTTGTCAGTGTGACCGATTCTGTTTGTCAGCGCAAGGTATTCGGCAGAGATGCAGCCACTTGGCGGGAAAAAGGGCGCAAAAATTTGTCGCGCTCACGGAACATAATGATGATGCACGCGATGCGTCGCCCGCCTTTGTAATGGCCTGAGACTTAACAAGTCGTCCTACAGATTACGAAGATTGAGGAGATTTGCCGAAGATACGCATAATTTCAATTTGGAGCGATTGCCCGGGCGTCCCTCAGGGCAATCGCTTCAAAATGATAGTCCATCAATATATCACCAATTCAAACTAAAATACAACCACAGCCGCTCGGCGCGTAATCGGCGAAAAGGTCCCAGGAATGTCGCGCTCACACAAAATAATAAACCTTCTCGTCGCATGAGCGACGCGGTTTATTAAAAAAGAGGCACAGAGCGCACAGAGAAAAGTCATTCAAATGAAAATTGCGCGCTTGTTTATACAATTGGCCTTCGGTGGCAAGTCATTATCCCCTTTGCTACGCAGATTCAGAGGAGTTTTGCCCTATAAAACTAAACTCAGTAGTACCGAGTTAGTCGTTAAAAAACATGTCGCCTGTCATACCGTGTCCATCATCGACGGGCGACTAGATTGGTCGCCCCTACATGCCACATTTATGCCGAAACCAGTTCCTCAAAATGTTCATTACTTAATTGCGTTCACTTCTGTGTCCTCGGTGGTGAAGAAAGAACTTGGAGCGATTGCCCTGGCGTCCCCCTGCGGCCTGCTCCGCAGGCATCTATGCTATAATCAGCGCAGAACGGCGCGAACCGAGACCTCTTTCCATGCAAGATCTTACTGAGGAATCCTTACTGCAGAATATTCCCATTTTTGCGCGCCTCAGCGGCCAGCATCTGCGCTTGATCGGCGACGCCTTGACAGTTCGCAGCTATCGCGCGGGCGAAGACATATTTGTTCAGAGCCAAGCGGCGGAAAGCCTTTTGATCCTCCTCTCCGGCGCCGCCATACTATTTCAAGCGAATGCCGACGGCAGTCAGACGCCATTGGCGACTGTTGAACCCAATCAGTTTTTCAATCAAGAAGCGCTGTTCAGCGATCTTGCGCAGTCCGCAACCTTGCGCGCCGCGCAGAATGCAACCGTAGCGGAGTTAGGCAAGGATGCTTTCGACGCGCTCTTGAAACGACACTCGGAATTGGGCGCGGCAATCGGACTGAGCGGGGATGTCGCCGGGGCGGCGATCAATCCCCGCTTCGCTGAGCAACGGGACGACGAAGAAGTGTTGATCGAGACCCGCCGCCACTACTGGGCTTTTCTGCGGACAGCCTGGATTCCGCTTTTGATGATGCCGGCAATGTGGGCGGCCGCGCTCGTTTTGGAGGCGGGGGCGCTTTCGCTGCTGATAGTCCTTCTATCTCTGGTCTTTCCCGGCGCGGCGCTGATCTACTTCTTTGCGGAATGGCGCAACGACTCGGTGATCGTTACGGACCAGCGCATCATTCGCGTCGAGCGGACCATTCTGGCGATGCACCGGCAGATTACCCAGGTTGGCTTGGAGAGCGTACAGGAGATCAACTTCGAAATCCCCCCCTATGATCCTTTTGCGCGCTTGTTTCGCTATGGCAGCGTCATCATTAAGACCGCCGGATCGCAGGGCAATCTGGAACTTGACCTGATACCTCGGCCGGAACAGTTTCAAAAACTGATCATCGAAGATCGACAGTACTTCGAAAGCCGCAAGGCGCAGCGTCACCATGCCATGGTGCGGGACGAGTTGCAGCGATGGATGGCGGGCGAAAATCCCGAACTGGAAAAAGAACTCAGGTCCGCGTCCGCCGATGCAGGCACGCCGCCGGCGCCCGTCGCCGGCACGAACGGATACTTCAGCACGCGCATCGAAATGAGCAACGGCGATATCGTCTATCGCAAGCACATCAGTGTCTGGGCGCAGCATACCTTTATACCTGTCGTGATCGCGCTTCTGGCTCTGACCGGGCTGCTATTGACCTTCACCGTGCTGAGCCCGGATCTGCGCATCGTAGCTTTCCCCCTCTCGATGCTCGCCTTTTTGATCGGCGCTGTCATGTATTACTGGCTGGATTGGGATTGGCGGAATGACATTTACATCATCTCCGACGATACGATCACCCTGGTGCGCAAGCGACCGTTTTTCCTGCAAAACCTGCGCGATCAGGTGCTCGTCGAGCGCATAGATAACGTGGAATCGGTGAGAACGGGTTTCTTTGCCGCCATCATGAAATATGGAGACGTGCGCATGTCGTTGATCGGCGCCGACGAACACAAACTCTTCCACAAGGTGTCGAATCCGCAACTGATCCAGCAAGAGATTTCCCGACGCCAGCACATGAAAGAAGAACGGCGCGCGCGTTATGACGCGATGCAGCAGCGGCAAATCCTGGGAGAGTACCTGGGCGCGGCCGGCGCGCAGACCTCGCAGCAGAACGCGGCGCATTCGCCGACATCGCAGCGGACGTCGCGGCCTGACGCTGCTGCCTCGTCGCCGCAGCGCGAGGGTGAAGCGCCACTGCTAAGAGCGGCTAACAGCCTTGACCGCAATCGACCGCCTCGTTTGCCAAAGAAGCGCCTCAATCATCGGCCGGCGGCAGTCGAGCCGGACAATCTCCAGACGGGCGGCTCGGAGCGCAGGAGGCCGCCGCGCTTGCGCGCCGATCGCGAAAATCTTTAAGACGCATTCCGCATTGTGCGGAGGCTAAAGATCCAGGCGCATATGCCACAGTTCTCGTTTGATCTTGAACTGATAGCGACTGAGCAGGTCATTGATGATGTCGTCGTCGCGGGGATGCTCAATGCTGATAGTCGACCGGGGGTAACGAGCCAACACATTGCAGAAAAGCGCCTCGGCATGAGGAAGGTAATCGAGCCCGGGGGACGCGAAGAAGCGCAGCCGTATGTCGCTGAAGCTGATCAGGCTTTCCAGCCAGCACGAGGCAAGGATCGCCAAGGTCGATTCGTCGCGGATGATCAGCTTCTCGGCGCTGTTCAGGGAAAACAGATTCATAAGACGCTTCCAGGGCGGGACACGGAAGCTCGATTCATGGGTGGGTTTCAGCCAGCCGAGCCCGCCTGAGGCATTGGGGCGCGCCTCTTGCGCCAAGCTGTATTCGGCTTTCCATTCGCTATGCCCCAGGCGCGTGATATGGAAATCATGTCCGTCACAAAAGGGAGAACTGGCGAATCCACTGCGCCTCCAGTGGCGCCAGGCGCGCTCGTAGAGAAAACCCTGCCGCTCATAGAGTCTCAGCGCGGCTCTATTGTCATGGTTCACTTGCAAGATGACCCGCTTGCCGCTTCTTTGACGGATCATTTCGAGACAGGCTTGCACCAGTTCGCCGGCGATTCCGCGCCCTTGAAATGCTGGATGCACCGCAACATTTGCCAAAATCCAGGTTTGGGACATGTCCTTGGGATAGCCCGCAGGGTATACGGACACGTTGCCGACCAATTGACCGTCCATTATGTAGACAAATCCCAGACTAATGCCCAGCGCCAGATCGTTTAGCCGGGATATTAGATTGAGACCGTAGCCCATATGGCTGAGATAACGCATTTCGCGGATGGCTGAACGGCCGTTGCTATCCATCGAGTCGGCGAATACCAGTTCGATCAAGTCCGCCAAAGGACGCAGGTCGGCGCGGATATTCACCGGTCGCAATCCCTCCGGGGCGATTGCCGCCGGCGCCTTTGGCGTCACGCTTATTTCGGTCAATGGAGCCTTCCTGCCGCTGCCAACTTGAACTAAGCCTAAACTTAGGTCAATAGCTTGTCAAGCGGCGCGCAAACCTTGCCCGCCCGAGGACGGAGACGCGCTGGAAACCCAACTGCTTTGCCAGACCTGCGACGCCATGACGGCGAATCGCGCGCCTCAACCTCATCTTGCCGTTTGAGTCGTTTTCATATAGAACAATACTGACGAGCGCGATCGAACTGGATCGCCCGTGACCTGTCAATGGCATAACCTGTCTTGGCGGCAAAGAGCGCCCAGCGCCTTCATTATGACAAGGAGAAAATGAATGTCCTACAGACCCATCGGTGGACGGCGCCAGCGAAGCGCCGCGTGGCAATGGGTGATCATTGGCTTTATTCCCGGGCTGCTCTGCGGCCTCAGCATCATGATCGGCGTCATATTCGAAGGTACTTTGCTCGACTTTGTGCTGCCAACGCCTGTGCCGCGCGTAGAGACCACAGTCGTGCATGTCGTTATGACCGCGACAGAGGATCCAAACCGCCCTTCCGCAACGCCCCAGGTCGAATTCGTCGTGGTTACGACGACGCCGGATCCCGCCCTGTCGGCGGGAGGCTTGAGCGCCGTATCTGTATCATCCCCGATTCCGGCAGCTTCCGGGGCTGAGTCAGCCGCGCTGCAGTCGACGCCATTTCCGACAGCGATTCCGACCAACCCGCCCGCGCCCGTGGCGGTACAGGTACCGGAGATCTTGCAGGTATTGCGATCGCTGGCGGTTTCCGTGCCCGGCGGCACATTCACAATGGGGACGCTTCCCGCCGAAGTTATTGTGGCGGTCGAGGAATGCACTACGCGCGACGGCGGCGCTTGCCTCGCTGCCTACGCGGAAGACTCCTATCCCGCGCACGCTGTTACTGTTGACGCCTTTTTGATGGAAACTACGGAAGTTACTCTGGAACAGTACGTCGCCTTTCTCAATGTTCGCGGACCCGGCAGTCACCTCAACGGTTGCGCGGGCTTCCCCTGCATTCAGACGCGCAACGAAAGCGCGGATGCGCCAATCGTTTTCGATAGCGCCAATTACAGCATCCCTGGCATCTTGCCCCAGTATCCCGCCTATGGCATGACCTGGTACGGCGCGCGAGAGTACTGCGAGGCGATAGGTCGGCGACTGCCCACCGAGGCTGAATGGGAGCGGGCGGCGCGCGGCGACGACGGCCGCGTTTATCCCTGGGGCAACACCTGGGACAACGCGCTGGCCAAGACGAACCGGCCGCTCGATACGCCGCCGGGTCCTCTGCCTATCGCCAGCTACCCCTTGGGCGCCAGCGTATATGGCGTTTATGATTTAGCCGGCAACATGGCGGAATGGGTCAGCGACTGGTACAGCGAGCGCTATTACGAGGCTCTGGCTGGGCAAGGCGCGGCTCTCAACCCTGTCGGTCCAGTGACTGGTTTGGAAAAAGTCTTGCGCGGGGGATCCTGGAACAGCGTGCCTTTTTTCAGCCGCGCGGTCCATCGCCAATCTTGGGATCCCAGCGAAGGCCAGCGCTGGATAGGCTTCCGCTGCGCGGCCGATATACCCAATGACGACGCGGTCGCGTCCGCCGACCTGAATCCCGCGACCCTGGGCATTAACGTACCGGCTGCCCCGCCGCAGCAAACGGAGGTCGCCAACGCCCAGCCAACCCAACCGCCCCCGCCGGAAGCAAATCAATCTGCCGACACCACAGCATCCAATTCGGCCGGATGAGCGCGCTTGAAACTTCTAAGCGCTGCCGCGGGCTTTGCCCTGCCCGTTAAAAGAGATAGCGTGTCGCAATCTATGCGAAGCGTGTTATACTTGTCGTGAGATCGAAAACGTGGAACAGGAAAAGACCATGCCAAATTTGGGTCCAACCGAACTTTTCATTGTGTTGATCATTGTTGTGCTTCTCTTCGGCGTCGGCCGCGTTTCCCGCATCGGGGGCGAGCTTGGCTCGGCAGTGGCGAACTTCCGCAAGGGATTGCAGGAAGGGGCTAAGGCGAAACCAGAAGATAACAATACGATTGAGGAAAACGCTTAATTCGTCTCGTCCGCTTTGCCGGAATTCACCTGCAAAGCGCGCTCTATCATTTCCTCGCCCCGGAGCAGGGGCTGGCGCGCGATACCCTGCGGCAGCGTTAGATTATGTTCCAGCAGGGCGCGATTGTAGCGTTCTGCCGCTTCCGAGAATCCGCTTTTGAAGCGTTGCCAGTTTTGTTCAGCTTTTAATTCCAACTTGGCTTGTCCGGTTTTCCGCGCAGCGCGCCTGTCCGCCAGGTAACGCGCGGCATTACGCAGCGCCTGTCTACGCAGTTTGCTCGCTGTCCGCTCAAGCGATTCACGCTGCGCGATCCAATCGGGAATCACATTGTGGTCATTCAAGATCTTGTGCGCCGCGCGCAATTCGGGAGGCGTATGGCAGTCATTGTCGAGGCGCAGCGGCTTGCCCGCGCCCGGCAAATGGGAGATATCGCCATCGCCGATGGCTTCTTGAAGCAAGTGGTCGACGACCTTTTCCCATTTCTTCATTTGCATTATTTCTCCCGAAAGCAGTTAAATCAGCGCTGGCAAGCCAGTTGCCGATCAATTGGACTCATCAGTCGGGATCTGCAGTGTCTTGCGCACTTGGCCATTGCGGTCGGACAGGGTGAGTTGCTCTCCCGCTTGCCAAACTGCTTGGTCGCTGCCCCAAAACAGCGCGCCTTCGGTACTGGCGCCGCTGCGCGTATAGATCGCTATCACCGCATCCGCGAATAGCAGCAGACCGGGGAAAGTATAGGTATTGCCATCGGCATCGCTGAGGATCCAACCGCTGATATTGATCTCTCCGCCGTTGTTGCGCAAGCGTATGCCTTCCGCCGTGATATCGCCGATTCCCTCCACCGAGGCGACTTCGATCGGGACCTGGGAAGGCGTGTTTGTCGCATTGGCGGCCGCCTCGCTATTGGCGGCGGATGTCGCGCCGCCAGCTTCGATGATTTGTCCTTCGACATTGCAGCCTGGAAGCGGGACAATCAGTCTGTCGCCAATCTGCAAATTGGTGGCGGACTCGAGGGTGAGATTATTTACTTCGAGCAGAAGATAGGGATTGGCGCCCCAGCGCTCGGCAATGCCGAAGGGCGTGTCCCCGCCCTGCACCGTGTAAAACTTACAGTTGTCCGACAAGAATTCGCCGCCGGCCTCAACCGTCGGCGTACTGATGGCGGCGTCCACTGCGCCAAGCCGCGCGGCGTCGACCGTGGCAACTGATTCTGGTCCAGCGCCAGCAATATCCGCTGGCAGGTCCACTTGATCGGAACTGCCCGCAGCGGGCTGGGCAGTTGCCGCCTGGGCTGGCGCGGGAGTCGCAGTGATGATGATCTCCACAGTGATGATTTCGGGAACGCTTTCAGCCTCGGCATTGCCCCCAAAGAGCCTCAAAGCGATGTAAGTGCCGCTGACCGCGGTTGCGAATGTCAAGGCGAGGAAAATGATCGGCGGCAGATAGTTGAACCGTCGTTTGCTACGTTGCTTCTGAATCATGAGCAATTCCAAATCAATAAATCGGAGCAGCCGTTCGGCGCGCAACCGACGAAAAGGTCCCAGGAATGTCGCTTTTCCAACCTCTCCCCAAAGCGTTGTGGAGGGGAGTTGATTCGCCAAGCAATGCCATTTTTTGCAGGGCTAACTTGGTACTACTGAGAATGACAATTATTGATGTCCGCAATGGAACAATGTCGTTTATTGTAATGTACCAATACGATACTAGCACAGGGCACTGGGGCTGGCAACGAGGCGACGCAGTTTATTGTACTCATGACGAAGATGTTCGGTTACAATCGCCTTGGCAAGAACGGTAGCGAAAGTCGGTTCGAGGAATGAAGGTCTTGCTCGCAAGCGCAGAGGCGGTCCCGTTTGCCAAGGTCGGCGGGCTTGCTGATGTCGTTGGCTCGTTGCCGGCCGCGCTGCGCAAGCTGGGGATAGACGCGCGGGTCATGATCCCGGGCTATGGTTTCATCAATCATCTCGAATATGCAATTGAGCCGCTGATCTCGTTCGACTTCCCGCACCGCCTTGGGACAAACGAGGTCAGGGTGTATAGTTGCTTGCAGGAGGGTACGCCCTATTATCTTTTGCAGTCGCCACCGTACTTTGGACTGGAAGGCGAGATTTATTCCCAGTGGAATTGGGATATGGAGCGCTTCATCTATCTCAACCAAGCCTTGATGGCCACGGTTTGGCGGCTGAAAGAAAAAATCGGCTGGTTCCCGGAATTGCTTCATGTGAATGACTGGCACACCAGCTTGCTGCCTTTTCTTGTGCGCTCGCAGGGCGACGTTCCGGAATGGGCGTCCTTGGCGACAGCGCTCTCGATTCACAACATCGCTTATCAAGGCAATCACGCGGGAGGCTTCTTGTTTGAGGCGGGCATCGACGGTCGCGAGCGAGCCGACCTGGTCTCCTTTGATTTGACGGACAATCTGCTGGGAATCGGCATCGCATACAGTGAAATGATATCGACGGTCAGCCCGCGCTATGCCGAGGAAATCAAATATCCCTATGCCGGCTACGAATTGGCGCCGCTGATCGGCAAACGGAGCGCCGACTTGCGCGGGATCTTGAATGGACTGGATACGGAGGTTTGGAACCCGGCGACTGATCCCTGCTTGTTCCAGAATTATGACGCCCGGGACTTTGAAGAGAAGCGGCCGCACAATAAAGGGCATTTGCAGTCATTTGCCAGGTTGCCGGTAGCGCCGGACGTGCCGCTGATAGGCATTGTCAGCCGGCTGGCGGCGCAGAAGGGCTTTGACCTGGCTCTGCCGGCGCTGCGTCAGTTGCTTGGAGAGCGGGAGGCGCAATTGGTGGTGCTGGGCACGGGGGAAAGCGAACTGGAATACGCGTTTTGGCAATTGGATCAAGACTTCCCGGACCAAGCCACGGCGTTTTTACAGTTTGACAGCGCCTTGGCGCAGCAGATTTATGCTGGCTGCGATTTGTTCTTGATGCCCAGCCACTTTGAACCTTGCGGCATGGGTCAAATGATGGCGATGCGTTATGGTGCGCTGCCGCTGGTGCGGGAAACCGGCGGTTTGGCTGATACGGTCATGAACTACGACAATGGAGATGCGGAAACAGGCACGGGATTCGTCTTTCATTGGCAGGAGGTTGCGGCGCTGCGGGGCACGCTGGATTGGGCGATTGACGTTTATCATCAGAACCCGGGGGCTTGGCGTCGTATGCAGCGACGCGGCATGGGCATGGATTTCAGTTGGGAAAAAAGCGGCGGCGAATATATCGAGCTTTATGAACTGGCGCGAGACAAGGTTGAGGCGCGGAGGAGCGGATCGTGAAGATAAAGGCAATCATACTTGCAGGCGGCAAGGGCACCAGATTGGGCGTATTGACTATCAAGCGAGCCAAGCCGGCTGTTCCCTTTGGCGGCAAGTATCGCATCATCGATTTCGCGCTGAGCAACTGCGTTAATTCCAACGTCTTTGATGTGCTGGTTTTGACGCAATATCGCCCGCACAGTCTCAACGACCACATTGGCAAAGGGCGGCCATGGGATCTGGATCGTTCCTTCACCGGCGGGGTACGTTTGCTGCAGCCTTATCAAGGCAGCTATGACACGGATTGGTACGCGGGCACCGCGGACGCAGTCGCGCAGAACCTCAATTTTGTGCGACAAGGTCGTCCCGAATACGTGCTGATCTTGTCTGGCGATCACATCTACGAAATGGATTATGACATGCTGGTGCAATATCATCGCGACAAAGGCGCTGACGCGACTGTTTGCACGATTCGCGTGCCTTTGGACGAAGCGAGCCGATTCGGCATTGTTGATACCGATGCTGAGTACCGGGTCACGGAGTTTATCGAGAAACCAAGCCAGCCGCCCGGCAATTTGGCCAATATGGGGGTGTATGTTTTCGAATACGGCATTCTGGAGCGCGCGCTGCAGGAGGACCAGGAAGACCCCAGCTCTTCCCATGATTTTGGCCACGACATATTGCCCAAAATGGTCGCGGCGAACATGAACGTTTTCGCGTATCCTTACGGCGGGTACTGGATTGATGTTGGTACGGTCGACGCCTATTGGGAAGCGCATATGGACCTGCTGTCAAGCCCGCCGTCGCTGAATCTGAACGATCGCACCTGGGTGATCCATACGCGCAGCGAGGAGCGCCCGCCGGTGCGCATCGGTCCGGACACGCAGATCATCGACAGCATGATCACGGACGGCTCGGTGATCGGCGCGGGAGCGGTCATCGAGCGTTCCATTTTGTCACCGGGCGTGTTTATCGGTCCGGGGGCGGTGGTGCGGGAGTCCGTCGTCCTGAACGATGCCTATGTCGAGACCGGGGCGGTGATTGAACGCGCGCTGATTGACAAGATCGCCGTCATCGGCAAGGAGGCAAAAGTCGGATCCTGGCAGGATATTGGCGATCTGAAGATAACCAGTATCGGCAAGAACGCGCGCATCCCGCCGCAGTTCACCATTGGCGCGGGATCCGTCGTTGGAGCCGACTGTACGCACGCTAGTTTTTCGCGTTTCGGTGATATGACCGTACCGCCCGGCGCCGAGGTGGATTTCCTGATTCGGCCGCGTCGGAACTAGCGCTTTGATTCATTTCTGCTATGACAAATGAAAGGTGCGAAGACATGAGCAAGGTTAAGGTAGGGGTACAATTGCATCCCCAACACGTCAGTTACGACGCCTACGCGGAAGCTATCGGAGAGATTGAGGCGCTGGGAGTCGACTCAATCTGGAACTGGGATCATTTTTTCCCTTTGTATGGCGAGGGCAATGAGAATCATTTCGAAGCCTGGACGCTGCTCACGGCAATCGCCATGATGACGAAGCGGGTGGAAATCGGGACGCTGGTGAATTGCAATAGCTATCGGAATCCGGCATTGCTGACGCATATGGCCAATACGCTGGATCATATCAGCAAAGGGCGTTTGATTCTGGGTATCGGCGCGGGCTGGTTCGAGAAGGACTATGAGGAATTCGGTTATGAATTTGGCACTGCGGGCAGTCGGCTGCGCGACCTGGAGGCGGCGCTTCCCGTCATCAAGGCGCGGATGGGCAAGGAGGTCCCGACGCCGGCGCGCAATCCCATTCCCATCATGGTTGGCGGCGGCGGCGAGAAAGTGACGCTCAAGATCACCGCGCGCTTCGCCGACCTTTGGAATGGCTTCGGTCCGCCGGAGACCTGGGCGCGCAAAAGCAAAGTACTGGACGACTGGTGCGAAGCTGTGGGACGGGACCCGGCAGAAATCGAACGCACGGTATCAATAAGCCGCGAGCAGGACGTGCCGGATAACCTGGATGCCTACCATTCCGCTGGCGCTACGCACTTCATTTTGCCCATGGGCGTTCCCGCGGACTACCCCAAAATCGAAGCGCTGGTTTCCTGGCGCAATACGGTGAATGGATGAGGAAGATCAACAGGTTTCCCGCCGGAGACCTGTTGATTGCGAATCAAGTGCAAACGACGCAATTATCGCTGCCATGGGGATTGGGCACGTATTGGTCGGCTTCCCAGTCGTTATGCCACTCGTCTCCATTGACCAGATAACGAAACTGGAATTCGCTGTCCGGATCGAGCTCCAGGACGATTTTGAAGCGTCCGTCCTTAAGCGCTTGCATTGGCGTTGAAGTTTCGTCCCAATCGTTAAAGTCGCCCACCAAACAGACTTCGTTTGCGTTGAGGGCTGCCGCGGTATAAAACGTCACCCGGACCAGATTCTTGCTCTTGAGGAAACGTTTTTTGAGCATAAGGCTTATACCTCGACTACTGAATTTTCTCCGCTAAAGGGATTCGGGACATAGTGATCGGCCGCCCAGTCGTTATCCCATTCGCATTCGTTGATAAGATAACGGAATTGATAGCGCTTGTTTGGCGGCAGGTCGACAGTGGCTTTGAAGCGCCCGTCTTTGAGCGCGGTCATCGGCGTCGCGGATTCGCTCCAGTCGTTGAATTCGCCAACGAGGGCAACTGATTCGGCGGTGAGTTCCGGCGCCGTGTAGAAGGTTACTTTGCAGATGTCCTTGCTTTTCAGGTATTTCTTTTTCAGCATCTAGGCTCTCCAATTGATGCGCAATGGTCATAGCCGCCCGGCGCGTAACCGGCGAATCATCTTGCCGCGCTCACAGAAAATAACAAGCCTTCCGAATGTATGAGCGACGCGGTTTTTTAGAACCGCGTGGCATGGCGACAATTCCATCATATCATAATGAAACTTCACATCAAAGTAATATGGCGCGCCACAACAGAAAATTAGCAGTCCCTTTGTACGGAATTGCTAAGGCTATAGGCGCGTAAAGCGACAACAAGGCGATCGGCGCCGGTTCGCCGAGAGCAAATAGAAAAAGTTCGCGGACATTTCCATCGCCCCCATTTTCGAGGTGTCATCGTCATAGATTGACGGTAGAATGAACGCTTCCAACGCTTGACTCATTCGTCGACCAAATTGGAGCGAAGCAATGGTACAACCTGTAGCGCGCGTCAAAGTCGCGCCGAAATTGCCTCCGCAGTTGGGGCGCCTGCACGAATTAACCTATAACCTGCGCTGGGCATGGGATCACGAAGCGATTTCCTTGTTTCGGCGGCTTGATCCCGAGTTGTGGGAAGAAACACAACATAATCCGGAATGGATGCTGGGCCGGATGAGCCAGGAGCGGCTCAACGCGCTGGTAGACGATACCTCGTTCATGGCGCATTACGCGCGCGTTTGTCGCTCTTACGACGAATACATGCGATCGGGGGATACCTGGTTCGCAAACCAATACGGCGATCTGCCGCGCCAGCCGGTCATCGCGTATTTCTCGATGGAATTTGGATTGACGGAGTGCTTGCAGAATTACTCGGGCGGTTTGGGGGTCTTGAGCGGCGATCATCTCAAGAGCGCGAGCGACCTGGGCATCCCGCTGGTGGGCGTGGGCATTTTGTACCAGGAAGGGTATTTCCAGCAGTATCTCAATGCCGACGGCTGGCAGCAGGAGTCGTATCCGATCAACGACTACGTCAACTTGCCGGTGACATTGCAGACAGGACCGGACGGCAGGACAATCAAGATCTCCGTGCCCTTGCCGGGGCGCGAATTATGGGCGCAGATCTGGAAGGTGCAAGTGGGACGCGTTTCGCTGTACCTGCTTGATACCAATATCGACAAGAATGCCCTTGAAGAAGACCGGAACCTGACCGACCGCCTGTACGGCGGCGATCGCCGCACGCGGATCCGACAGGAGATTCTGATGGGCATCGGCGGCGCGCGGGCTTTGCGCGCGCTCGGAATTGAGGCTGATATTTATCACATGAACGAAGGTCATTCGGCATTCTTGCTGCTGGAGCGCATTCGGGGCTATATGCACGATCATCAACTGAGCTTCGAACAGGCAAAGGCGCTGACTGCGGCAAGCAGCGTCTTCACCATACACACGCCCGTTCCGGCGGGCTTGGAGCGCTTCGATTTCGATTTGATCGACGAGCATTTCACGGATTTGATGCATCAGCTGGGGCTTAGTCGCGATCAGTTCTTCGATTTGGGACGCGAAAACATGGGCGACTACGAGTTGTTCTCCATGTCGGTGATGGCGCTGAACCTGTCGTCGGGGTCGAACGGCGTCGCGCAGTTGCACGGCGAAGTCTCGCGCGATATGTGGAAGTGGGTTTACCCGGATGTGCCCGTTCACGAAGTGCCAATTCGCGCCATCACAAACGGCGTTCACGTGCAGACATGGGTCAGCCAGGAGATGGCGCAGCTTTTTGATCGTTATCTGGATCCCGCCTGGCGGGCGGAAGAATCGCGCCCGGAAATCTGGAAAGGCGTGTCCAGCATTCCAGACGCCGAACTGTGGCGGACGCATGTCCGGAGACGCGAAAGGCTGGTGGCTTTCGCACGCGATCGCTTGCGGGAGCAATTGCAGCGACGCGGCGTCTCGCAGACGGCGATTGAAGAGGCGGATGAGGTGCTGAATCCAGATGCCTTGACGATCGGCTTCGCGCGCCGCTTCGCCACATACAAGCGCGCAACCTTGATCTTCCGCGACTTGGGACGGCTGCGCAAATTGCTCACCGATCCGGAGCGGCCGGCGCAATTCATCTTCGCCGGCAAAGCGCACCCGCATGACAACGAAGGCAAGGAATTCATCCGCACAATCGTCAACGTCGCGCGCGATCCCGATTTCCGCGATTCGATTGTCTTCCTGGAGAATTACGACCTGAATGTAGCGCGCTACATGGTGCAGGGCGTCGACATCTGGCTGAACAATCCGCGCCGCCCCAAAGAGGCTAGCGGCACCAGCGGCATGAAAGTCATCTACAATGCGGGCTTGAACTGCAGCATACTTGACGGCTGGTGGGACGAGGCTTACCGACGCGATATTGGCTGGTCAATCGGTCATGGCGAGGAGTACGCCGATCACGATTGGGCGGATCAAGACTATATCGAGAGCCAGGCGCTTTACAACCTCCTGGAGCAAGACATCGTGCCGCTGTTTTACCGGCAGTCGCGCGACGGGCTGCCGCGGGACTGGATTCGCCGTGTCAAGCGCAGCATGCGGCGTCTGGCGCCGGTCTTCAACACGCATCGCATGGTGCAGCAGTACACCGAAGAGTTCTATATACCTCGCTATCTCGTCAGTCAAGACATGAGCGCAGGGGGTTTCGCGGGCGCGGCCCAGTTCGCGGACTGGAAGGCAAAGCTCGAGCGGGTCTGGTCCGAGGTCGCGGTATTGGAGGTGGATATCGATAGCGGGGACGTCGAAATTGGCAGCACTGCAGAAGTGCGCGCCAGTGTACGTCTTGGGGAGTTGAAACCTTGCGACGTTCGCGTGCAACTCTATTACGGCATGCTGGATACCATCGGCAATATTCGAGAGGGCCAGTCGGTCGATATGGCGATCGTATCCGAGAACGGCGACAACACATACACCTTCGTTACCGAACACAGATATGACACGACGGGCAACGTCGGATTTTCTGTGAGAATTTTGCCGTACCACCACCATTTGCACAGTTCGTTCGTGCCGCAGAAAATCGTTTGGGCGTTACAATCTTAGCGGGAAGCTCTCAGGCCAAACCTCAGTAAGCGCAAGTAAGTCATGAGAGAAAATGCCGACTTCAGCACCATCCACATCTTATGTTTATTTTGAGGGCGAGCCACCGGCTCGCCCGTACAGGCTCCTTATTTTTTGCATTACTTACTTGGATTTACTGAGAGCACAGAGAGATTTTTGGCGCGGAGAGGGCGCGGAAGTGCGGCAGGCTGTGTTTTGGGCGGGCGACCTGATAGGTCGCCCCTACGGGTTTCGGCACAGGTCTGCGGGCGCGGGTGGAGACAGCCTTTCGACGCTGATCGCCGGTTGTCCCTGCGGATTTGAAGCAGTCCTCAGCTTGCTAGCTGTTCTTCATTGACAACGAGGACCGGGTCCCATATACTTCGCGCATTGAGTCGAAGGGAAACAGCCGTGAAGCAGTCCCGGCATCATCATCATTTGTCATCCGGAACGGGAGCGATTCGAGACTCGTAGTGTTTCACGCCTTTTGAACAGTCACAGACGCCTCGCTCCTTTGCGGGGCTTTTTCTTTGAAATTGGGGGATGCGGATGCTGGCAGTTATCGATTATGGAGCGGGCAACCTCAGGAGCGTATTGCATGCGCTCAAGCATCTTCAGGCGCGCAATCTGCGGCTGGTACAGCATGGTTCGGAGTTGCGGGGCGCGTCCAAGATCATCTTGCCGGGCGTGGGCGCCTTTGGAGCGGGCATGGAGCAGATGCGCCGGCGGGATTTGGTCGCGCCCTTGCTGGACGCGCTTGCGAGCGGCGTTCCCTATCTCGGCATCTGCGTCGGCATGCAAATGCTCTTTGACGTCGGCGAGGAGATGGGCGAGCACAAGGGTTTGGGGGTCATAGCGGGTCGGGTGCTTCGCTTTCCGGCGTTTCCCGATCGCAAGGTACCGCACATGGGCTGGAACCAGCTTGATTTGAAAAATCGCTCGAGCCTGTTTCATAAGCTTGACGAGGGCAGCCACGTATACTTTGTGCACAGCTACTATTGCGCGCCGCAGGACAGGAGGGCGATCATCGCCGCGGTTGATTACGGAATAGAATTCGCCGCGGCTGTGCAATCCGGCAGCGTGTACGGCGTTCAGTTTCATCCCGAGAAAAGTCAAGTTAATGGCCTGCGGATATTGAAGAATTTTCTGAGAATCGAGGAGCTGGCTGATGATAATCTACCCGGCAATTGACCTGCATGACGGGAAGGTGGTGCGACTGCGCGAAGGGGATTTGAGTCAAGAAACGGTCTTTAGCGAGGATCCGGCGGCGACAGCGCAATCCTGGATTGATCAGGGAGCGGAATGGATACACATGGTCAACCTGGATGGCGCGTTTGACGGAGCCAACGAGAATATAAGGATCCTGGAGAGCGTTGCCAAACTCGATGTCAAGCTGCAGTTTGGCGGCGGCTTGCGGGATTTGGGGGCGCTGGGCGACGCGCTTGAGGCGGGCGCTTCCCGAGTCGTGCTGGGGACGCTGGCGGTCAAGCAGCCTGAGACGGTCGTCGAGGCGGTGGCTCGCTTTGGCGCCGACGCAGTTTGCGTCGCGCTGGACGCAAGAGACGGCAAGGTGACTACGCACGGGTGGACGGCATTGTCGACGGAGTCGCCGGCTGAATTTGGCAGATGGTTATTCGCAGGGGGCCTCCGGCACGCGCTGTACACCGATGTCAAACGAGACGGGATGTTAAGCGGCGTAAACATTGAGGATACGGTGGCGCTGGCGCGGGAAACCGGGCTGGGGGTGATCGCGTCGGGGGGTGTCAGCAGCGCGGGAGAAATAGAGCGGCTTGCCGCAAGCGGGGCGGTCGCGGGCGCGATAATCGGCATGGCGCTGTATCGGAAAAAGATCTCGCTGGGGGATGCCCTGCGAGCGGCGAAAGGGAGCGCGTGATGTTGGCGAAGCGCATCATACCCTGTCTTGACGTGAAGGACGGGCGCGTTGTCAAAGGCGTGAATTTCATTGACCTGCGCGACGCGGGCGACCCGGTGGAGCAGGCGATCGTTTATGATCGAGAAGGGGCGGATGAACTGGTTTTTCTTGATATCACGGCATCGCACGAGGCGCGCAAGACGAGGTTGGCAATGGTCAAAGAAGTGGCGGACAGCATCTTCATTCCCTTTTGCGTGGGGGGAGGCATTCGCAGCATCGACGATATACGCGAGACCCTGTTGGCGGGCGCCGACAAAGTCTCGATCAACAGCGCCGCTGTGCGAAACCCGGAATTGATCTCGTCGGGCGCCTGGGGTTTTGGCAGTCAGTGCATTGTGGTGGCGATTGACCCGCGCAGAGTTGAGGGCAAGTGGGTTGTTCACATCAACGGGGGTCGCATCCCGACCGACAAGGAAGCGGTTCCCTGGGCGAAGGAGGTCGAGGATCGCGGCGCCGGCGAGATTTTGCTGACGAGCATGGATAAGGACGGAACCAAGTCCGGATATGATATTGAGATGACACAGGCGGTAGCGGAGGCGGTATCGATTCCGGTGATCGCATCCGGCGGGGCTGGCAGGAAAGCGCATTTTCGCGAAGCGCTGGAAGAAGGCGGCGCGGACGCGGCTTTGGCGGCGACGCTGTTTCACTTCAATGAAATGCGCATCGCCGAGCTCAAGCAGTATTTGAATGACAAGGGCGTGCCGATTCGGCTGTCCGGCTGGGAGGGATCCGATGCCTCTTGAAAGGCGGGTTCTGGAGGCGATTCGATGGAACGAGCGCGGGTTGATAGCGGCGATCGTGCAAGACGCCGCGACGCTTGAGGTTTTGATGATGGCATATATGAACGCGGAATCTTTGCAAGCGACGCTGGACAGCGAGAAGGCGACTTTTTGGAGCCGCAGCCGCCGGACCCTTTGGCAAAAAGGAGAGACTTCGGGCAATACGCAGCGGGTGATTGACATACGTATCGACTGCGATGGGGATACGCTGCTGATCCTGGTCGAACCGGCAGGACCGGCTTGCCACACGGAAGCCCGAAGCTGCTTCTTCCGCAGTTTTGGCGAGTTTGTTCGCGAGCCGCGGCGATATTAGACGGGGACGGGACGATGAGCGAAATGCTCAATAAGCTGGACGCGATCATCCGCGATCGCAAGCTGAATCCGGCAGAGGGAAGCTATACCAATCAGCTATTTGAGGACGGACGCGCCAGAATCGCGCAGAAAGTGGGCGAAGAGGCGGTGGAGACCATCGTCGCCGCTTTAGAACAGGGTCGGCAGGAACAAGTGGGCGAACTGGCGGACCTGTTCTATCACGTATTGGTCTTGATGGCGGAGCTGGATGTCTCGCTGCAGGATGTAGAGCTGGAACTTGAAAAGCGTCACCAGCCCAGGGACTAAGCAGTAGCAAGTTAGTCATGGGAATTTAACCCCCTCTAAATCTCTCCCATTGCAATGGGTCGCGTAGGGCGCGTAGACACAGCCCGCCGACACTGACCTCCGGGGAGACTTGCTCGCGCCGCGCGAAACTCCCTTTCTACTGCGGAAGCGTTGGGGGAAGGCGCCGGTGGGCTGGGTTAGCTGGCGCGAATTCATCATTACTTACTTGGCGCTACTTAGTAATTCCAAGCAAGTAATGAGAATGCGAAAATGCGTTTATTCAACCCCACCCCCGGCCCCCTCCCCGAAGCATCTCTGAGGAGCGGACATGTTTGTGGCTTAGTGAATTGCGGCGATTGAGAATTGCGGTGAAGATTCATCAGTAACACTTCTATCCAAGCATTGTATAGAAAGATGAAACTGATGAATCTCAAGGTACTTTACCAGTGGACAAAGGAATTAGCGAG
>JAJEFB010000018.1 GCA_022820665.1 Anaerolineae bacterium
AAATGAGGCAATATCACAATTTATGTTCCATTTCGCACACGGAGACGCTCCCCTTCCCTCATTTTGGGGGAAGGGGCTGGGGGATGGGGGCTGACAATCA
The DNA here is from genome assembly GCA_022820665.1 of Anaerolineae bacterium. GTDB lineage: Bacteria > Chloroflexota > Anaerolineae > Aggregatilineales > Phototrophicaceae > UBA6055. The sequence goes on from JAJEFB010000018.1 coordinate 101, forward strand.
CGCATTTTTCGCTAATACCAATCAAGCCTTGTAGGGGCGACTCTGTGAGTCGCCCAATTGCGCCATCTGCGACGTATCACTTTTTTGCATGGCTAACTTGGTGCTACTGAGGTTACAATGGCTGCCAAAAGAAATTGGCTGCATATACCATGAGCGTAATCCCCCAAGGATACTGTGGATTTCTTCTGGTAGTGAAGCGGGAATGCAACACCTGCCAGTTGATTGAACCCGCAATCGCCGAACTGCAACAATCGTGCGCGCTTTCTGTGATTTCGCAGGACGACCCACATTTTCCGGCGGGAGTCCGCGATGTGCAAGACGATCGCGAACTTGAACAGTCCTATCGCTTGAACATTGAAACGGTTCCCACGCTGATCACATGCCAAGATGGCATCGAAGGGGAACGCCTTGTCGGCTGGTCCCGGGACGACTGGCGTCGCCTGACTGGTATTCCCTCGCTGGGCGCGAAACTTCCCCAATTCAGTCCAGGCTGCGGTTCCAGGACAGTTGAGCCTGGCATGACGGAGAAGCTGGCTTACAAGTTTGGCGACACAGTTCTGCAAGCGCGCCGCATTGATGTTGCCGAGATGGAAGACGTCCATGAACTCATGTTTGAGCGCGGCTGGTCCGACGGCTTGCCCTTGGTGCCGCCGACCGAAGATCGCGTTACGCGTATGCTGGGCGGAACAACCCGCGCGCCGGAGGAGATAATCGGAGTGATCCCGCCGGATCAAGCGCCCTGCACCGTGGAGAAAGTCGCCATCAACGCGGTGATGGCGGGCTGTAAACCCGAGTATCTCCCGGTTGTGCTGGCTGCGGTGGGAGCGGCTTGCCTCGACCAATTCTGTATGCACGGGCTGCTGGCGACGACCTATTTCTCGGGTCCCGTCATCATCGTCAACGGACCGATCATAAACGAAATCGGCATGAACTGGAGCGCCAACGCGCTGGGGCAGGGGAACCGAGCCAATTCGACCATTGGGCGCGCCCTGCAACTGGTGATCCGTAATGTCGGCGGAGGCAAACCCGGCGGCGTCGATCGCGCGGCGCTTGGGCAGCCGGGCAAAGTCGGCTTCTGTTTTCCCGAGCGTGAACATGACTCATATTGGGAATCGCTGGCGGTCGAAAGAGGCTTCGCCCCCGAAGAATCAACGGTGACATTGTTCGCCGGCGACGGCGTACACGGCATCGCCGATCAAAAGTCTCGCGAGCCAAAATCCTTGACGCGCAGCCTTGCCATGACCCTGCGAACGGTCTTGCACGGCAAAATCTTCGGGGCGACCAGCGCGATTCTGATTGTCACGCCCGAGCATATGCGCGTCTTTCGAGAGGCTGGCTGGAGCAAAGCGCGCTTCCGCCAAGAGCTTGACGAAACTCTGAGCTTCGACGGCTCGGAATTGATTCGCGGCGCCTGCGGTATCGCCGAAGGCATGCCTGAGGCTTATGCGGGACGAATATTAACGAAGTTTGGTCCCGAAAATCTCTTGATTGTCCACACTGGCGGTTCCGCCGGCATGTGGTCCGCGGTGATTGGCGGCTGGGCTGCAACCGGACCCAAGGGCAGTTCGCCGGTAACAGTGGCGATCAAATCTTGATATGTCTTAGCGTATAAGGAGCGCAATATGTCCATCATTCTGGATCCAACAGGAGAATTGCAGCCGGCGCGCCGAGAGCGATTGCCGCGTTTGCCGGACTTGGCGGGCAAAACCGTGGCGCTGCTGGATATCTCGAAGCCGCGGGGAGATCTTTTCCTCGACCGCCTGGAGAAACATCTGGGCGACGGCGGCATCGCGGTTCGGCGATATCGCAAGCCGACTTTCACGCGAATCGCCCCCGCCGATCTCAAGTTTCAGATCGCGAGCGAGTGCGACGCCGTTATTGAAGCGCTGGCTGATTGAGGGTCCTGTACGTCGTGCAGTGTGCACGACATCAGTGACCTGGAATCACGCGGCGTTCCAGGCATGTTCATCGCCTCGAGCGAGTTTATTGAAGCGGCGGAAGCGCAGGGGACCGCCCTCGGTTTCGCGCCGGCGGCGCATTTTGTGCCGCATCCCATTCAAGATCGCAACGATAACGAGATTCGACTTCTGGCGGATAGCGCCTATGAGGAGATTCTTGCGCGGATCGTGGCGGATTGAGAGATGTGCATTACTGGTATCGGCTGATGACAACCGCGGTATTGTGGCCCCCGAAGCCGAAAGAATTGCTCAATACGTGGTCGATGGGATGCGATTTGCCGACATTGGGCGTATAGTCGAGATCGCAGTCCGGATCGGGCGTTTCCAGATTAATAGTCGGCGGAATGAAATTGTCCGCTATTGACTTGACGGCGAAGATCGCTTCGGTGGCCGCGGTAGCGCCCAGAATATGACCTGTCATTGATTTGGTCGAACTTATCGGAATGTTATAGGCTTGCTCGCCCAGCGCCAGCTTGATCGCCAGGGTTTCGCTCTTGTCATTGAGTTGCGTGCCGGTGCCATGCGCGTTGATATAATCAATGCCATCGGGCTCAAGCCGCGCTTCGCGCATGGCGCGCCGCATGGCTTCCGCGGCGTCGACGCCGTCGGGATTGGGCGCCGTCACATGAAAGGCGTCCGAGGTGTGCCCATAGCCGGTCAACTCGGCATAGATATGCACGCCCCGCTCCAGCGCGTGCTCAAGGTCTTCCAGGATCAGCAAAGCCGCGCCTTCGGCCGCGACAAACCCGTCGCGATTGGCGTCGAAGGGGCGCGCCGCTTTGTCGGGAATGTCCTCGGTATTGGTCAAGACTTTCATATTGTTAAAGCCGCTGATGACCATGGGCATGATGCAGGCTTCGCTGCCGCCGGCCACCATCATCTTGGCGCGACCCATACGGATCAGGTCGGCGGCGTCGCCCAGGGAATTGTTGCTTGTCGCGCAAGCCGCCGTGATATTGTAATTGGGACCCTTCAGCCCGAAGTGCATGGACACGCGCGAGCTGATCCCGTCGTGCAGCAAAGCCGGCACGATCACCGGGCTTACCCCGCGGTGCCCCTTGGCTTCGAAGCCCTGTAACGCCTGCACAACGGTGACGATGCCCCCGATGCCAGACCCGACGACGACGCCAACGTCATACATATTGTCATCATCAATCGTAATCTCGGCGTCGTTCAGGGCTTCTTCCGCAGCCACCAGCGCCAGCATCTGCGCCCGGTCCATGCGGCGCACTTCCCGCCTGCCGAACTTGGCGATTAGATCCAGGTCCTTGACTTCGCCCGCCACGCGGTTCTCAACCAAATCGGTGTCGAACAAAGAGATCCAGTCAATGCCGGAGTTGCCGGCGCGAATATTCGCCCAGGACTCGTCGACAGTGTTGCCGCAAGGGCAGACAAGACCCATTCCAGTGATGACTACGCGTTTTTCAGCCACGGCCAGTCTTTCTTTTCCGCAAGCTACCTAAGCAGACACAGATCGTTCCCAGTCCCAATTATACTACCGATGGCGCGCGCTGCCAGACAGCGTTGTTTAATTCGCTCTCGCACATAAGTAGTCCCAATCAAGTAATGCGAAATAATTACATTTATTGCGAGAATTATGCATCTAATCCGAATCCCGCTATTAGCGCTCCCCCTCTCGAAGGTCAGTATCTACGCGACCTGATGCTTCCTGAGGAACGACAGGTTTGTCGACCCAGAGCAGGCCTACAGCGGGTCAGCCACCGGCTGCCCCCTACCAGTATCATTTATGTTTCAAAACGGTAGGGGCGACCCGATGGGTCGCCCAAAATCGCTGCGAAAAGTATAGATTTTTTGGCGATGTCCTGCCCGATCAAAAACTGTCATGTCCTCAGTCATTTCTCGCGGAATCAGGCATTCCTTGAGCTATCGGGCGCCGGTCCAGCCACAGCGATCACCATGTTGTTCGGGTCCAGATAGCGTTGAGCCGCCCGCAGCGCATCGTCCTTGCTGATCCGGTAAATCATGTCCTTGTATTCAGCCAGATAATTGAGCCCCAGCTTGTAGCTTTCCATGGCATGGATCTGCGAGGATATGCCTTCGTTGCTTTCCAGCCGCAGCGGCAGCCGACCCGTGAAGTAACTTTGATTGTCCGCCAGATCCTCGTCCGAAACAGCTTCGCTCACCAAACGCTCAATCTGAAAAAGGATGCTGTCGATGGCTTTTTCGACATTGTCGGGATTCACGCCGGCGCTGACGATCCAGGGATCGGGACCGTGCCCGCCCCCCAGATGGCTGTAGGCGTAATAGGCTAAACCCTGTTCTTCGCGAACGCTCTTGCCAATGCGCCCCATCATGCCAAATTCGCCCAACACGCTGTTGGCGATTTGAGCGGCCAGGTAGTCCGCCGCGCCCCGGGCCGGTCCCAGTGCGCCCATGCTAATATCGCATTGCGTCTTCCCGAGCACGAAGACCCTCTGCCGTTCTGTCCCGTTTGGCGCCTCAGGGAAATCCGCGCGCGCGACCTCCGATTGCTCGGGATTGCGCCAGTCGCCCAGGGTCTCGCGGACTAATCGAAGAGCCTCTTCCGTATCGACATTCCCGACAATGACCAGGATCATGCCATCGGGACCAACATGACTGGCATGGAAAGCGGAAAGCTCCGCTTCCGTGATGCCCGCGATGCTCTCCTCGTCGCCGTGAGTGCCGTAATGATAAGGATGAGAAGCCGGATAAAGCGCTTGTCGCATGGCTTTGCTAGCCCGGTATCGCGTGTCGAAGCTGCTGTATTGCAGCCAGGTGAGCCGCTCGCCGCGCAGGCGCTCAACATGCTCCGCTGGAAAGGTCGGATAGCGCAGCGCCTCGCTCGCCGTTTCCAGCAGCGGTCCCAGGTCCTCCGCCAAAGCCTTGCCGAACAAACCCAGCTTGTGTATATGCCCGCGCAAGCTCAATTCCGCGCCGATATTCTCCAGCGAGGCGTGAATCTCGTCGAAGCTGCGCTGCTGCGTGCCGGTCAGCAGCGCGCTCGCTGCCAGTGAAGCCAAGCCGCTGCGCTCGGGTTTTTCGTAGATGCTGCCGGCGTGAAGGGAGGCGGTGATGTTGACGGACTCAACGGCTCGGTTCTCATAAATGAGCAACACCAGACCGTTGTCAAATTCGACGCGATTGATATTTCCCTCGTTGGGAATGCTTGCGGCGTAAGATGACATGGCTATTCCCTCTCCGCTTCGGGCTCGCTTGGCTCGCTTGGTTGCAGTATGCCCACAACGCGCCCTTTCGGGACCAGGTAGCGCTTGGCGACATCCAGGACGTCATCCGCTGAAACGCGGGTCAAGCGATCCAGATAGCCGTCAAACCAATCCTCTTTATCCAATACGAAGGACTGCGCCAGCCAATACGCTTGTTCGGTGACGCTTTCCGTGCTGTAAGCGAAAGCCGCTTTGGCTTGCTTCCGAGCCTTGCTCAATTCTTCCTGGCTAATGCCACCCTCTTGCAAGCGGGCGATTTCTCCCAGCAAGACTTCTTCCGCCTCTTCCGGGCTTCGTCCCTCCCGCAAGGTCACAATGATGCTGTAGAGATAAGGATCGATGGTCGGGACGATCATCGCGCCGACGCCGGCGGCGATCTCCGACTTCACCAGCGCTTGATACAAGCGGCTGGTCTTGTTGTCCGAAGCGCCGCCCGATCCGCTCAAGACATTATCCAGCACCTTGAGCTTGACCCAGTCCTCGTGCGCCGCGTTGGGAATGCGATGGCAGATCTCGTAGAACGCTGTCTTGCCGGGGCGCTCAACCCAGACCCGCCGTTCTCCCTGCTGGGACGGTTCCGCCCGCGTGAAGAGTTCCGGCGCCGGGCGAGATTCGATTGACCCGTACAGGCTTTCGATCTTCGCGAGCATATCAGCGCTGTCGAAGGCGCCGACAGCCACAGCAACGGCGTTGGCGGGGCAGTAATGACGGCGATAATGCGCATAGAGGTCGTCCCGCGTCATGCTGCGCAGGTCGGCTTCGTCGCCGATGATTTCGTGATGATAACCGTGGACGCGGAAAGCCGCGCCCCGCACTTCTTCCTGCAGCCAGAAAGTCGGCTGGTTCTCCAAACCTTGCCGCTCGGAGATGATGACCGTGCGTTCCGATTCGGTCTCCTCGGGATCGAAGATGGCATTTGCCATGCGGTCCGCCTCAGCCTCCATCGCGATATCGATCTTGTCCGCGGGCAAGGTCTCGAAGTACATGGTGTAATCCATGTAGGTGAAGGCGTTCCATTGCCCCCCCGCCCGGTCAATTTCCCGGTCGAGCGCGCCGGCCGGGAAACGCTCCGTGCCCTTGAACATCATGTGCTCCACCCAGTGCGAGATGCCGGTTTTGCCCGTCGGTTCGTTGCGGCTGCCCACGCGATAGCCGATCCACCAACTGATGATGGGCGCGCTGTGCACTTCTTTGAGGATGACGGTCAGTCCGTTGGAGAGGGTATGGCGTGTGGTTTGGGGCATAATGATGTCCTGAATAGAGTTATGCGAGCGCGAAGTATAGCAGGCTGCATTCTCTTGCGGAATAGAATGATTTGCTTGCAATTAAGAAATATATTATTATGTTTCCGGTTTATATCAAAATTGGGAATCGGCATATGAACGTTGACGATTATAAGATGAGCAGAGTTTTCCTCGGTGGCGGAAATGTGCAATATGTCTTGCCAATCTTCCAACGTGAGTATGCTTGGGAACAAAATGAATGGCAGACTTTGCTTGAAGACGTATTCGAGACTTATCACGAAGGCAAGCAAACTAAGCACGAACATTTTCTGGGATCGCTAGTTGTGATTGAAGAAGACAGTGAAGTACCTCTTTTTCACTCCTACACACTTGTTGACGGTCAGCAAAGACTGACCACTATCTCCCTTATTCTGTGCGCTTTGCGCGATTGCCTGGATGAATACGAACCCTTACGGGAGACAATTCAGGACTGTTTGCTCAACTCAAAAGTTAAGGGAGACTTACGTTACAAGATTTTTCCAACAATAAAATACGACGATAGGAGAACGTATTGCGCTATCATCGATGGTAAGAGTACAAATGATTTGCGCTCGCGAATTATTGATGCGTATAAATTCTATTTGACCAGTATTGGAGACCGTTTGGCAAGGACTGAATTCGATGCAAATGGTCTGTTTGAAAGCATTCTTAGCTCGCTTTACATCGTGTTCATTGAATTAGATCGCACCGATAAACCCTACAAAATTTTTGAAAGCCTTAATGCGAAAGGTAAAGCGCTGACAGAAGCCGATCTAGTGCGCAATTATATTGCTATGCGCTTACCGCCAAAAAGGCAACAGCAGATATTTGACAGTGAGTGGTCAAAGATAGAGGACAAACTTTCAGAAAGACGCGAAACTGCAAACATCCCCGAACTGACGGCATTTCTACGCCATTATCTAGCTATGAATAATGGTAACTTAGCGCGACGAGACGAAGTCTATATTGGCTTCCGCAAGCGTACAGAAAAGACGAACGACAGCGAATTCATTCTTGAAATACAGAAACTAAAATGTTTCGCGTCGCACTACAACAAATTGTTACGCCCTGAAAATGAATCTGCGGACAATGTCAAAGAACAACTGAAGCGCTTGAACATCTTGCAAGCCACAACCGCTTACCCACTGTTGATGTACTTTTACGATTTGTTTGAGAGTGACGAGATAGAGGCAAGCGAATATATAAGGGTTCTGCGGGTTGTAGAAAACTACCTCGTCCGCCGTTTCTTGGCAGGCGAGCCTACCAATTATCACAACTCTATGTTTACGTCGCTAGCGCACGAATTGATGAGTAAGAACGAGCAAAGCGCATCATCGCTTGAAGCAGCCCTTGGTGCGCGAAACTACCCCTCAGATAACCGCCTTAGACAGCGGCTTGGTTGGAATAGAATCTACAGTTCGGGCAAGTCAAAGCGGATTGTGTTTGTGCTGGAGGCGCTCAACAAACATCTCGATGGAGGTAGCAAGCTGGATGGAGAAGGAACTGTCGAGCACATCATGCCGCGAAGTCTGAGCGAAGAGTGGAGAAATCATTTAGGGAACTCTTGGCAAGAGGAACACAGAGAGCATCTTCATACATTAGGCAATTTGACGATTGTCACGCAGGATTGGAATACTAGAAAGCTCTCGAACAAGCCTTATTCTGTAAAGCGCGATGTTCTTCAGGACCATGGCATTCATCTGAACTCAAAATACTTTAATTGCCAAGACAGTCCTTGGGGCGCTGACGCAATCAGACAGCGCACGAACTTTCTAGCTGAGTTGATAGTAAAGGTCTGGCCCGCCTTTTCCGAGCCACCGCGGTCAGAGGGAGTCAAAGGCAAAACGCCTCTGACATTGACTGTTCGAAATGAGCGCTTTGCGCTTTACAGTTGGCGTGGAATGGCGATGACGATGGCCAACTATTTGCACCAGGCGCAGCTGTTAGCAGATAGAAATCGAGCTCAATCTGAACTGGAATGGTGGATTGTGAAAGATCCAGGAAGATTTGTTTGGGCGTACAAGAAGTCTTCCGAAGACTGGTGGATTCGGCAGCATCTCTCGGCGGAAGAAGCAGTGCGTTTCTGTGGTTTGCTAGCGAAACATTGTGGCTTGCGCGACGATGAATGGAGTTTTACCTACGAATAGCTTCCCCAAAATATCACCCTCGTCGAAGCCAGCATGCAATAGCATCTCTGTGCACTCTGTGCCTCTGTGGTGAATAAAAAATGTACCACTCCCGCCAACGCGCCATCCCCACCAGCACCACAACCCGCAATCCAATTCCCCAAAAAAATCTCTCTGTCCCGGCGGTCAGTGTCGGCGGGCTGTGTCCACGCCCCCTACGCGACCCTCAGTGGTTAAAATCCCTCTGTGCCCTCAGTAAGTGCAAGTAAGTCATGCAAAAATAAGGAGCCTGTACGGGCGAGCCGGTGGCTCGCCCCTCGGAGTTCTCGGTGGTTAAAATCTCTCTGTGCTCTCTGTGCCTCTGTGGTGAATCCTGCCCGCTAACCCGCGACTCTATGCCAAAAATGCGACCATTTACTTGCCTTTACAGAACATCTGTGCTATCATACCTCTATCACCGAAACATATATGGAGATCCCGCCATGGCAGCTACCTACACGCTCGATAACAAAATCGAGGCGCTCAACCTCCTCGATCGACACGACGGCGACTTCAAACTCGTCCAATCCATCCTCAAAATCCCGCTCAAACTCTTGAGAGACTGGCGCGCCAACCACGTCAAACTCAGACACAAACACGAAGACCGACAATATAGCTACTTCGCCACCAT
>JAJEFB010000023.1 GCA_022820665.1 Anaerolineae bacterium
TCTCTTTAACCATTCCTGTTTATCCTCGCCAAAATCAACAATGTCCACCCGGGTCTCCGCACCGCTGATCACCGCGCAGATAGCGATGATGATGATATCCAGCAACTGGTGTAATTGGCCATGTTCGCGGCGCGGGTCTTCCAAACCGGCAAAGGCTTCCGCTATGCCACTTGGGCTCATCTCGCTTACTCCTCAATCCATATCGATGAACCCAGTCAAATCTTCTTTCATTTTTGAAGCGATTGCTCTGCACATCTGCGCTGGAAACTTGACAGGATAGAAGACACGTGATAAACTCTCGACAATATAAATATTCATGCTTGAATAAATATCCAGAAGGCGCGAGAGATAGGTTCCGGTGACAAGCAGCGTGTTGTATGCGCACAGTCAAGCAGCGACGCCTTTGTGAGAGGAGGAGATTTGCGCACCGATATCGAGAAATGGGATTATTTCGAACTCGTTCTAGAAGCTGAAACCCCAGGCAATCCTTTTTTGGATGTCGATTTCAGCGTCGTGTTCTCGCTCGGACATCGCTGCTTGCCGGTCGCTGGCTTCTATGACGGCGATCTGCGGTTCCTGGCGCGCTTCATGCCGGATACTGAAGGCGAGTGGCAATATATGACAGCAAGCAATATCCCTGCCCTGGACGGTGTCAGCGGATCGTTCACTTGCGTCCCGCCGAGCGCCGGCAACCGTGGTCCCGTCCGCGTGATCGACTCGTATCACTTCGCCTACGCCGACGGCAGCGCTTATCACCCGGTCGGCACCACCTGTTATGTCTGGAATCACCAAGGCGATGCGCTGGAAGAAGAGACCTTGGCGACGCTTGCTTCCGCGCCTTTCAATAAGATACGAATGTGCGTCTTCCCCAAGCGCTACGTCTACAACAACAACGAACCGCCCCTCTATCCCTTTGAAGGCGAGCGGTCCAGCCCTTGGGATCCTGCGCTTCTGAACAATTATCGCTATCCGGAAACTCCCGATTTCTGGGACTTTGAGCGCTTCAATCCGGCCTATTTCCAGCACTTGGAAAAGCGCATCCTGCAATTGCGCGACATGAATATCGAAGTGGACTTGATTATCTTTCATCCCTACGACTACGGCGCCTGGGGCTTCGATAAAATGCCCGCGGAAGTCAATGATCGCTACCTGCGTTACTTGGTGGCGAGGGTGGCCGCCTTGCGCAACATCTGGTGGTCCTTCGCCAACGAATTCGATCTGATGGCGGATCATTCGCTGGCGGATTGGGACCGTTATTTCAAGCTGGTGCAGCAGCAGGACCCCTACGATCACCTGCGCTCGAACCACAATGCCCGCCGATTTTACGATCATGGCAAGCCTTGGGTCACGCATTGCAGTATCCAGCGCCACGACATGACGCAGATTCCTCGCTGGCTCAATGAGTACAAGAAGCCGGTCATCGTCGATGAGTGTGGCTACGAAGGCGACATTGGGAACGCCTTCGGCTCCCTGTCGGCTGAAGAAATGGTCGCGCGGCATTGGCTCGGCTTTGCCACCGGCGGGTACGTCGGACATGGCGAATGCTATGAGCACGACGACGATGTCTTGTGGTGGTCCAAAGGCGGCAAGCTCTATGGCGAGTGCCCAGCGCGCATCGCCTTCCTGCGCGAGATCATTGAAGCCGTGCCACCGCCCGGTCTCTTTCCGCTGTCGACCGATAGGGAGGTGCTAGACATGCTTGTCGACCGCCCCTACAACGGCATCACGGTCGGGCACAATGGCGTGGACTACCTGCTGATCTATTATTGGATGCACCAGTTGAAGTATGCCCGGCTCAATCTACCCCAGGACAAGCGCTATCGCATCGACATTATTGACACCTGGCATATGACGATCATCGAAGCGGAAAACGCGGCCACGGGTTCAGTACAAATTAAGCTGCCGCGCAGGAATTACATCGCCGTTCGCGTCGAGCGTGCGCATTGAAAACCTGGCGCCAGCTCACGTTAGTACAAAGGAGGTGCGAGTCGGGCAAGAAACTGCTGCACATTTTCACTCGTAAGTTTCCGATGAATGGAGAAGAACCATGAGAAAGTTGCTCTGTATCTTCGTTGTGATTGCTGTTGCGCTAACCGGCTTCAGTTCGGTATGGGCGCAAGACCTGACCGATGTCGGCACGCCACGCGCTGACACCGTCATCTTCCAGACCTTTGACCGCCAGACTCAAACGCCGGATCAGCATAACCCGCTGATGTCCTTCGCTGTATGGCGCGGCTTTAGAGAGCTGGGCTGGGGTTTCCTTTGGGAGACCGATACCGGCACGGGCGAGTCCTATCCCGAGGTCGCTGCTGAGATGCCGATTCCGCTGAATGACGAGTTCACCTCGTTTGAGGTTCGCTTGCGCGATGACTTGTATTGGAGCGATGGCGAACAATTCAATGCCGATGATGTGATGTTCACCCTCGACACCTACTTTGGTCCCCAGAGCGATACCTTGACTTGGTGGGGTGTCAACCGCATCAAGGGTTATGTGTCTGGGTACGAGAAGATTGACGACTACGCGGTGCGCATTGATACGATCAACCCGGCCTTCGATTTCAGCACCGTGCTGGGCGTCTATACCTGGGGCTCGGCTTTCAACATCGTGCCCGAGCATGTCTTCTCGCAAGTCGAAAATCTGTCGGAATATCGCAACACCTATCCGGTCACGCTTGGTCCATACACGGTCAAGGAATATGACCCCAATGGCTTCTGGCAATTGTGGGAATTGCGCGAGGATTGGGAACGCTCGGCTTGGGGCTTTCTGGATGCAGACGGCTACATGCCCCAATACATCCTCTACAAGGACTTCGGTCCGGAAGAGACCCGTTCGCTCTCCTTCGTACAGAACGCCTACGATGCCGATACCTTCATGAGCCCGGACGGCATCAAGGCGGCGCAGGCGCGCAACAGTAATATCACCACTTTCTCGCCGCAGTTGCCCTACCACAATATGGATGACGCCTGCTCCTACGGCATCTTGCTGAATTTGCAGAAGGCGCCGCTGGATAATGTAGCGGTACGCTGGGCGCTGGCGCTGGCGATTGACCTCAAGTCAGTTGGCATCAACGCGCTGAGCGGCGAGTTCAAGGCTTCGCCCCTGCCGATGGTGGATACGCAGATTCTGCGCCCCATTTACTTCGAGCCAAACCTGCAATTCTTGCGCGACCTGGAAATTGGCGATGGCTATAAACCCTTCGATGAAGGCTTCGCATCCGACCTGGCGGATAACCTGCGCGCGATCGGCACGGATGAGTCACAGATTCCGCAGACCGCGGAAGATCTTTCGGTCGCTTTCGGCATCGGCTGGTGGAAGCATGACCCCGCGCAAGCTGAAGCGCTGCTGCTTTCCGCCGGCATGAGCAAGAACGACGCCGGAAACTACGTCAACGCCGACGGCGAGGAATGGGTGCTGGACTTTGTCATCCCGGGCGACTGGAACAAGGTTATGCAGCGCGTTGGCTTCTCGATCGCTGATAGCTGGCGTAAAGCCGGCTTGCAAGTGAACTTGCGTCAAGTCGACAACGCTGAGTTCGGTGTGGTGCAGAATACGAATTCCGAGCGTGAAGCCCTGCTTCAATGGACGAACTGCGTCTTCAATCCCAACTACCTGAATGCCTGGCACTCTGTTAGCATTGCCAATGTGCAAGCCGGTGATGCGACCGAGCCCAACTCGGGCAACGTCTATCAGTGGGCGAACGAGACAGTGGACGGCTTGGTGGCGGAGGCGAAACAGCACGAAACGACCACCGAGGAATTCTATGAACTCGGCCGCCAAATCATGCAGGAATTCGTGAAGGATATGGCCTACATCAACATCATGAATATCCCGACTACGATTCCGAACAACGAAACCTACTTCACAGGTTGGCCCAAGCAAGACAACTACTACGCCGTGCCCTATTCCTGGTGGAGTTCCATCAAGTCGGTCATCGCCCGCCTCGAGCAAACCGGGGCATAAGCTCTATCGATTGTTTAGACGTTGGGGTAGCTCACCGAGCTGCCCCAACTCCGGAGACCGGGCATGAAGCTGTTGCAATACCTCGGGTCGCGCTTTGTCGCTTACATCGCTGTGCTCTTCATCGGCGTCACCATCACTTTCTTCTTGCCGCGCCTGATGCCCAGCGACCCCATCGAAGGTTACATCGCGCAGATGCAGAACCAAGCCGGGCAAACTATCACTCCTGAAGCGATGGATGAATTGCGCGTGCAGCTGCGGCGTTTATATGGCTTGGAAGGTTCACTAGTCGAACAGTATATCAATTACATCAACAAGGTCGTGCTACAATTCGATTTTGGTCCCTCGCTGTATTCTTATCCGCGCCCGGTGGCCGAGTTCATCTGGACGGCGCTTCCCTGGACCCTGGGCTTGCTCGGCGTGTCCATCGTCATCTCCTGGATCATCGGCAACTTCATCGGTCTGCTGGCCGGCTTTTTCCACAACAGTCGCTTTGCCACGACGCTTGAAGTGGTCGGCGTCGTGATATATCCGATACCCTATTACATCCTTGCCCTCTTGCTGATATTGCAGTTCGCCTATATCTGGCAATGGTTTCCGCTCTCCACCACCATCCGCCCCGGTCCGCTGACGTGGGAGAAAGTCAACGCGATCATCTATAATTCCTTCCTGCCTGCGATGACATTGATTATTGCTGGTTTCGGCTGGAATATCCTCAGCATGAAGGCGCTGGCTTTCGCCACCAAAGAAGAGCCTTACGTCGTCTTCGCGCGGCTCAAAGGTGTCAAACCGCGCCGGATCATGACCCGCTATGTCTTCCGCAATGCCACTTTGCCGCAGATTACGGCATTGGCGCTATCAATCGGCACGATATTCAATGGCGCTCTGCTCACCGAAATCCTCTTCTCTTATCCGGGTTTGGGTCTGCTGATGCGCACAGCCATCGGCAGCGGCGACTTCAATTTGATGTACGGTACGATCATCGTCTCCATCGTGTCGGTGGCGACCGCGGCTTTTTTCATCGACCTCATCTATCCCCTGATAGATCCGCGGATTCGGCTGAGGTAAGCGCGTGAGGCTCAACTTTCGGCTAAAACTCGGCATTATCATTCTGCTGATTCTCACCATTGGCAGCTTCGTTTTGCCAATCTTCACCGATGTCAATCCGTCGGAGCAGGGCACTTACTTCAAGAATATGCCAATCAGCCGCGATCATCCGCTGGGGACTAATTCCATCGGCCAGGATATCTTTTGGTACCTCGTGTTTTCCCTGCGCAATTCGCTTGTGCTGGGCGTCGGCGTCAGCTTCTTCGCCGTCATTCTTTCGCTGCTGCTGGGCTTGAGTTCCGGTTATATCGGTGGCGTTTACGACCGGGTTATCATGCTCGTCACCGATTCTTTCATCGCTATTCCCAGCTTTCCCATCCTTATCGTGTTGGGCACGTTGATACGAGGTCAGACCTCGTTTTGGTATCTGGGCACGGTTTTGGTAATCTTCGGCTGGGCTTGGAACGCGCGCACGGTGCGCTCGATGGCGCTGTCCTTGCGCGAGCGCGAATTCATCAACACGGCGCGCTTCTCCGGCAGCAATACGCTTGAGATCTTGCTGCAAGAAATCTTCCCGTATGTCTACGCCTATCTGATCGTCGGTTTCATCAATTCGATCCTTTTTGTCATCAATACCGAGGCGGCGCTGGCGGTCATCGGCTTGTCCAACGTAGAGGTGCCTACGCTCGGCTCGATCATCTTCTGGGCGCTCAATTACAACGCCATGTTCATCGGACAGTACATGTGGATTGTGGCGCCGGTGGTGACTACCGTGCTGCTCTTCCTCGGCCTGTTCCTGACGTCGACCGGCTACAACCAGTTGTTCGCCACGCGCCGGGGGCACTCATGATCCGGCTCAATCAACTGGTTGCGACCTACACCACGGTGCGGGGTACGGTCAAGGCAGTCGATGGCGTGGATTTGGAGATTCCCAGCGGCAACATCGTCGGCATCGCCGGAGAGTCGGGCTGCGGCAAGACTACGCTGCTTAAGGTGATCTACGGCGACCTGGTTTATCCACTGGCGCTCGATTCCGGAGGTGTCGATTATGTCTTCGCCGATGACGACCGGCAAGAAGTGACCACGGAAACGATCCAGCAATACTGGTTCAAGCGCATCTCTTACATTCCGCAGAGCTCGATGAGTTCGCTTAATCCGGTGGTGAAAATACGGAAGCAATTCGTAGACTTTCTTGAACCCAAGGCAAATAAAGAGGAGACGCTCGACCGCGTCCGCCAGTTCATCCGCCAGCTGGATTTGCCCGCCGAAGCGCTTGATTCGTATCCGCATCAGTTGTCGGGCGGCATGCGGCAGCGAATGATGGTGGCGCTGGCGACTTTTTTCCAGCCCGATATCATCCTGGCGGACGAGCCGACCACCGCGCTCGATGTCGTTGTGCAGAAAGGTATCCTGCTGCTGCTGGTGAGGCTGCAGAGGCAAATGCAGAATACGGTGCTCTTCGTCTCGCACGATATGGGTGTTCATTATCAAATCTCGCACCGCATGCTCATCATGTATGCGGCCAAAGCGGTTGAATTCGGCGAGTCAGCCGAGGTGTTCTCGGCGCCGCTCCACCCCTATACGCGCATGCTGATCGATTCGCTGCCGAATATCGGCGACGACCACATGCGCCAGGGTGTCTCCGGTCGCCCCCCCAGCCTCTGGGATGATCTGCGCGGCTGCCGCTTCGCCGCCAGGTGTCCGCTGGCAACGCAACGTTGCCGTGATGAAGAGCCTGCTTTCATTGAACACCGCCCGAACCATTTCGCCGCCTGTCATTATGCCGGCGATGAACTGCCCAAAGTGGAGCCTTCGGCATGAAAACCATCCTCAAGACCAATGACCTGCACAAGGTTTATCGTCTCGGCGGCTTGCTGAACCGGGTGCGCATTAATGCGCTGGATCGGGTCAACCTGCATGTGCAGAGCGACGAACCGGTCATCATCAGCTTGGTCGGTGAATCGGGCAGCGGCAAGACCACCCTGGCCAAAGTTATGCTCCGTTTGATCGAGCCTAGTGCTGGACAAGCGATCGTTTACGATCAAGTCGTCGCCGGCAAAGGCGCCAGAACGGACAAAAAATCATTCCTGTCCATCGTACAGCCCATATTCCAAAATCCGTTTGAAGCATTCAGCAGCTATCGAACGGTGGATACATATCTCATACGCACCGCCAACAAGATCACTGGCTTGCCCACGGCCGAGTGCGAAGACTTGGTGGAAGAGGCGCTGGTTTCGGTCGGGATGCACTATGCCGATGTCTTGGGCAAGTATCCCAATCAGTTCTCCGGCGGCGAATTGCAGCGGATTTCGGTGGCGCGAGCCTTGATTCCCAAGCCCGGTATCATCATCGCCGATGAACCGGTGAGTATGATCGACGCCTCGCTGCGCATGAACGTCATCAATCTATTCCTGAAATTGAAAGAAGAGACCCGCACTAGCTTCCTCTACATCACCCACGATCTGGCGACCGCCTACTATATCAGCGACTATCTGGCGGTGATGTACCGCGGCACAATCGTGGAATTCGGTCACGCGCGCACGATCTTGTCGGATCCACAGCATCCGTACACGCAGCTGCTGCTTGATTCGGTGGCCACGATGAACCAGAAGTGGACCGAAACCGAAATCGCCATGCAGGATATGGAAGCGACTGAATTCACCGCTGTCGGCTGTCGCTTTCGCCATCGCTGCCCGCTGGCCGAGGAAATCTGCGCCGAGGTGCGGCCGGGGGCGACTCTGCTGCCCGATGAGCGCGAAGTCTATTGCCATGTCGTTGAACGAGAATTGGAGAAAGTATGACCAAGAACCAAGTCGAAAAATGGGGCATGTATGAAGTCGAGTTGACCGGCCCGGCAGATGGTAATCCTTTTCTTGAGGTCCAGTTCAATGCGCAGTTCCGCTGCGGAGAAACCGTCATCGACGCCGCTGGCTTCTACGATGGATCGGGCATATACAAGATCCGCTGCATGCCCACTCTGACGGGCAGCTGGGAATACGTCACCAGCAGCAACCGTCCCCAACTCGATCAGAAGTTGGGCTCGTTCACTTGCATTGAGCCGAGCGCATCGAATCACGGACCGGTACAAGTGCATAATCAGTTTCATTTCGCCTATGCCGATGGCACGCCCTATTATTCCTTCGGCACTACCTGTTACGCCTGGACGCATCAAGGCGACGAACTCGAAGAGCAGACGCTGCGGACGCTGGCGGAGAAACCCTTCAACAAGATTCGCTTCTGTGTCTTCCCCAAGCATTATCCCTTCAACCGCAACGAGCCGGACTATTATCCCTACCCGCGCGATGACGCCGGCAATAACGATTTCACCCGCTTTGACCCGACCTTCTTCGCTCATTTTGAAAAGCGACTGTCGCAATTACTCGAGCTAGGCATCGAAGCCGACATCATCATCTGGCACCCCTACGATCGCTGGGGTTACGCCGAAATGGACGAAGAGAGCGATTATCGCTACCTGCGCTATCTCATCGCGCGCCTGGGGGCGTATCGCAATGTCTGGTGGTCGCTGGCGAATGAATACGACTTCATGCTCAACGACAAGCCAATGGGACGCTGGGATAATTTCTTCCGCATCTTGCAGGAGGAAGATCCGTATTCGCATCTGCGCTCCATCCACAACGGCGATCCGAAGATGAATTACGACCATACCAAACCGGCGGTCACGCACGTCTGCATCCAAAACTGGGACGTGAAACGCGTAGTCGAATGGCGTGAGGAATATGGCAAGCCAATCATCGACGATGAATTCGAATACGAAGGCAATATTCCCTTTTTCTGGGGCAATATCTCCGCCGAAGAAGAAGTGCATCGCTTCTGGATCATGGTTGCTAACGGCGGCTACGGCGGCCACGGCGAAACGTATATGCACCCGGAGGACATCCTGTGGTGGTCGAAAGGCGGCGTTCTGCATGGCGATAGCTGGCGCGGCATCGCTTTCCTGCGTCGAATCATCGAAGAATTACCGCCCGGCGGTCTCACGCCGCTGGCAACCTCCGCGGACAACGATCTCTACCCGCATCCTTTCACGCGCTGGTTCTGGACGCGCGTATCCGGCGGTGTCATTGGCGACAGCACGCTGATATATCTGGGTGAACACCAGTTGCAAATCATGCCCAATTATTCCAAACACGGCCACTATGATGTTGAGATTATCGACACCCGTGAGCTGACCATCACGCCTACGGCCATGAAGCCATTTGACCTCGCCAAGATGGAAAAGCAGACCTATTCCGAAAGGACGACGCCCTCTTACTACATCGAGCTGCCCAGCAAACCCTATCTTGCCGTCCGCTTCACCGAGCGAGCGGCGACGGGATGATGACGCATGGTTACCGCCCGTAGCACAGCCACGCAGGAAGAGCTGCGTCTGATGACGAGAGTCGCGTATTTGTATCACACACGCGGTCTCAAGCAGTCGCAAATCGCGCAGCAGCTTGATCTGTCGCAAGCGACTGTATCGCGGGTCCTCCGCCGGGCGGAGAGCGAGCGCATCGTGAAGACATCGGTGAATATTCCCACCGATATCCATACCGACCTTGAAGATGCATTATGCCGCAAGTACGGGCTGAAATCGGCGATTGTCGTTCACTGCGACGATGACAGCGACGATGCCATTGTTCATCATATCGGCAGCGCCGCCGCCTTTTACGTGGAGCGGACCTTGCATCCGAATGAGGTGGTTGGCTTGTCGTCGTGGAGCGCCAGTTTGCTGGCGATGGTGAATGCAATGCACCCCACGCCAAAAGGCTCGAATGCGAAGGTGGTGCAGATTCTGGGGGGCGTGGGCCAGCCGTCCGCAGAAATGTACGCTACGCGCATTACTGAGCGCTTTGCCACGCTGGTGCAGGGTGAGCCGGTTTATTTGCCCGCGCCCGGTGTCGCCAGCTCGGAAGAAGTCCGCAACCAATTGATCGCTGATGTCTACGTTCGTGAGGCGCTCGATCTGTTCGACCGCGTTAGCCTTGCCATTGTTGGCATCGGCAGCATCGAACCGTCAAAGCTATTAGTCAGCAGCGGCAATGTTTTCACCAGCGAAGAATTAAATGCTCTGGAAGCAGCCGGGGCGGTCGGCGATATCTGTTTGCGCTTCTTTGACGCCGATGGGCGCCCGGTGGCGCTGCCGCTTGATAAACGCGTCGTGAGTATGCGCCTCGAGCAACTCGCCAAAGCGCAGCGAGTGCTTGGCCTTGCCGGCGGGAAGCGCAAGAGCACAGCTATTTGCGCCGCCTTGAGGGGCAAGCTCGTCAACGTACTGATCACCGATCACAAGACTGCCGCCACTCTAGCGGATTAGATAGGCTTGCTAGGGAAGCCCTGTGCATATGCGAACGCTGCAACGGAAGTCAATCGAATACAGGAAAACGATTCTGCGCATCATCAAGGCGGCCAATGCCGGGCATACCGCCGGTAGCCTATCCTGCATTGACATACTCAACGTGCTCTACAACTATGTCATGGACATCACGCCGCAGAACTTCAGCTCGCCCCAGCGAGACCGCTACATCCAGAGCAAGGGGCATTCGGTCGAAGCGCTGTACGTTGTACTGGCTGACAAAGGCTTCTTCCCCGCGGCGGAACTGGACACACTGGGCCGCTTCCGCTCTCACTTCGTTGGCCATCCCACGCGCAAAGTACCCGGCATCGAACACAACACTGGCGCGCTTGGCCATGGCTTGTCGGTCAGCGTCGGGCTCGCCTTGGGCGCGAAGTATAGAGGCAGCCCCCATCGTGTCTTCACGTTACTCGGCGACGGCGAGCTGGCAGAAGGCTCGAGCTGGGAAGCGCTGATGGCGGCTGGGCATTATCAGCTCGACAATCTCGTCATCATTGTCGACCGCAATCGTCTGCAAATCACCGGCTCGACCGAAGATGTCATGGGCTTGGAGCCGTTGGCAGACAAGTTCGCCGCCTTTGGCTGCGCGGTGCGGAGCTGTGACGGCAACGATGTCGAGGCTCTGACACAGGCTCTGGAGCAGTTGCCATTTGTGCGTGGCAAGCCAAACCTGTTGCTGGCCCAAACGACGAAGGGCAAGGGCGTGAGTTTCATGGAAGATGTCGCCCGCTGGCACCACAGGGTGCCGGCCGATGAAGAATACGCCGCCGCCCTGCGCGAACTGGAAACGGCGGAGATGACGCTGTGATCGCCCCGGCAATCGGACGCGCCAATCTTGAAGTCTTCGCTGATACCGTGCTGGAGCTGGCGCGGCAAGACCCGTCGATCATGGTCGTTACCAGTGATTCCCGTGGATCGGGCAAGTTAGTCCCGTTTGGTGAAGAGCTGCCCGACCAAATCATCGAGATGGGCATCGCCGAGCAGAATCTGGTCGGCGTCGCCGCTGGCTTGGCGATGTCCGGCGCGACGGTCTTCGCCGTCTCGCCCGCCTGTTTCCTCACTGCCCGCGCCCTGGAACAGATCAAGAACGACGTGGCTTATTCAGATCATCCGGTGAAATTGATTGGCATCAGCGCCGGCGTGAGTTATGGCGCTCTCGGCGCCACTCATCACTCCATACATGACTTCGCTGCCCTGCGCGCCATCAATAATGTGGGCATCGTTGTGCCGGCTGACAACTTTGAAACGCGAGAGGCGATTCGCGCCGCGCTTGCTCACGCGCGTCCGTTGTATATTCGCTACGGCAAGAAGCCCATGCTCGATCTGCACTCGCCCGACACGCGCTTTGAAATCGGCGAAGCCATCGTCATCCGGGAAGGCGAGGACCTGACCTTCATCGCGACGGGAGAACCGACCGGGCGGGCGCTCCTGGCGGCGCAGAACCTGGAAGCGGACGGTATCAGCTGCCGCGTGATCAGCATGCACACCGTCAAGCCGCTCGATATGGAGGCGCTGCTCTACGCGGCGCGGCATTCCAGCGCCATCATCACTGTGGAAGAGCACAGCATCTACGGTGGCCTAGGCGAAGCCTGCGCCGCAATCCTGCTGCAGCACGGCATCTGCCTGCCCTTCAAGATTGTGGCGATCCCCGATGATTACACGGTGACGGGTGATCAACTGGAAATCTTCGACCATTACGGCATTTCGGCTGCGGGATTATCGGCGGCGGCGCGAGATTTGCTGGCGAAGGGCTGAGGCATGGGACGGATCTTGGCGATTGACCAGAGCACATCGGCGACTAAAGCGCTGATGTTCAGCGCTGACGGCGTCCTGCTCGATGACGTATCGCTGCCGCATCAGCAGTATTATCCCCGCGCTGGTTGGGTCGAGCATGACGCGGACGAGATCTACCGCAATACAATTTGCGCCGCCCGGCAGCTCCTCGCGCGCGATCCTACGGGCGGCGGCGACCTCCTCTGCCTCAGCATCACGAATCAACGAGAAACGATCGTTGTCTTCGACCGTGAGACGGGCGCGCCCCTCCACCCCGCTATCGTTTGGCAGTGTCGCCGCGGCGATCCCATTTGCCAACACCTGATCAGCGCCGGTCATGAGACGACCGTGCACGCCAAGACCGGCTTGAAAATCGACACCTACTTTCCCGCGTCTAAACTGACCTGGCTGCTGCGGGACAACAACGACATCCGAGAGCAGATTGACGATGGCAGCGCATTGGTCGGTACGATCGACAGCTATCTAATATACCGGCTTACACAGGGGGCGGTTTTCGCGACCGACCACAGCAACGCCAGCCGGACGCTGCTGTTCAACATTCGTACGCTGTCATGGGATGAGGAACTCTGCGCGTTATTTGAGGTGCCTGTATCTGCCCTGCCGACTATCCAAGAAAGCAGCTCGCATTTCGGCGAAACCAATTTGGAAGGCACGCTTGAGCGTCCGTTGACTATCTGTGGCGTCATGGGGGATTCGCAGGCAGCGCTTTTGGCGCAGCGCTGCTTTTCGCCTGGCGAGGCAAAAGTGACGCTCGGCACTGGATCCTCCGTATTGCTCAATATCGGCGCCGAACCCGTCTATTCGAAGAACGGCATATTGACCGCTTTGGCTTGGGTGCGCGAAGGCGAGCCGGTATATGCTTTCGAAGGCATTATCAATTTCGCCGGCGCGACAATTGCCTGGCTGCGCGATCAACTGGAGCTGATCGAGTCTGTCGCCATGTCTGAACAGCTGGCGACGTCGGTAAGCGATAGCGGTGGCGTCTATTTTGTCCCTGCGTTCGTCGGTCTTAACGCGCCTTATTGGCGCGCCGATGTCAAGGCGGCCATCGTCGGGCTCTCCCCGTCCAGCACCAAAGCGCATGTTGTACGAGCCGCCCTGGAATCGATCGCGTTTCAAATCAATGATGTGCTCGAACTGATGGCGGCAGATTCCCAAACCGAGCTGACGCGAATCCGCGCGGATGGCGGCGCCATTCGTAATCGATTCTTAATGCAATTCATCGCCGACCTTGCCGGCATCACGGTAGATGTGCCCCGGTTTTCCGAGCTCTCGGCGCTTGGCGCTGTGTACGCCGGCCTGTTGGGCTTGAAGCTGTGTACAACGGACGAGCTGGGCAAGTTCTCGACTGCCTACCTGGCCTATAAAGCTGAAGCAAGCGTAGATGAAATCGCCGAACTGGTTGCAGGTTGGAGAGCGGCGGTGCAAAAGATTCTGTAGCGCCGATTCTATTCTTGAGAGGAATGAAAATGGCTGAGAATAAACTAACTCTGGGTGTGATTGTGGGCAATCGAGACTTCTTCCCCGATGTCTTGATCACGGAGGGACGCCAGGACATCCTCGATGTTCTTGCGGAAGTGGATGTTCGCCCCATTATGCTCGACGAAGCCGCCACCAAACTGGGCGCGGTCGAAACCTGGGAGGACGCCAAGAAATGCGCTGCGCTTTTCAATCAGCATCGCTCAGATATCGATGGTATCCTGATCGCCTTGCCTAACTTTGGCGACGAAAAAGGCATCGCCGAGACAGTCAAGCTATCCGAGCTGCGGGTGCCCATTTTAGTGCAAGCCTATCCCGATAACCTCAATGCGCTGATCCCCTCGCGGCGCCGCGATGCTTTCTGCGGGAAGATCTCGGTCTGCAACAACTTGTATCAGTACGGCTGCGATTACAGTGTCACCAGCCAGCACACGGTGCACCCAAAGTCGGAATCATTCCGCGCCGATCTGCAGAAGTTTCTGGGCGTCTGTCGAGTCGTCCGTGGCCTCAAGCGCGCTCGGCTCGGCGCGGTTGGCGCGCGTCCCAATGCTTTCAACACGACAAGGTACAGTGAGAAGTTGCTTCAGAGCATAGGGATCAGCGTGCAGACTCTAGACCTGACCGACGTGTTTGGTCCGGCGCGAAAGCTGGCTGATGATGACGCGCGCGTGCAAGAGCGGATCAGCAAGATCACCGCTTACGTCAAGACAGAGGGCGTCCCGCATCCCTCCCTGCTCAAGATGGCGAAGATTGGCGTTGTCTTGGACGATTGGATGGATTCGCTTGATATCACCGCGACCGCCCTGCAATGCTGGGATTCGCTGCAATTGAATTACGGGGTTAACGTTTGTACCCTGATGAGTATGATGAGCGAGCAGCTACTCCCGAGCGCCTGCGAGGTCGATATCACCGGCGTGGTTTCGATGTACGCGTTGCAGTTGGCTTCAGGGACGCCGAGCGCGCTGGTCGATTGGAACAACAATTACGCCGACGACCCAAACAAATGCGTGCTCTTTCACTGCGGCAACTGGGCGAAGAGCTTCTTTGATGAAGACTTCAAGATGGAATACGCGCCGATCCTCGGCTCAACCCTGGGAGACGAAAATACCTATGGCGTGGTCGCCGGGCGGACGCCCCCGGGTCCTTTCAGCTACGCGCGGGTTACGACCGATGATCGTCATGGCGCGATAAGGGCTTATGTCGGCGACGGCATGTTTGTCGATGATCCCCTGGATACCTTCGGCAGCCGCGCCGTGGTCGAAGTGCCGGCGTTGCAGTCGCTGATGCGGCATATCTGCAAGAACGGCTTTGAACACCACGCTGCGATGAACCGCTCGCATTCGGCCGAAATCCTTAACGAAGCCTTTTCATCATATTTCGGCTGGGATGTCTATCACCATAACTGAGCGCCAATTGATCACCGTTCGTTGTTGTAGCGAGCAGCAAGGATGGCGCGGTGACTTTTGCGAATGTGAACGTAGGAAATGAGGCCGCGCAATTTGCTGGGCATCGGCGATAATCGGTAGCGGCGATGTGCTTGAGGGATAAGCAGATGATCTGGTCCATGGGCATTGTATCGATACTGAGACGTTTGCGGATTTAGCATACGGAGCCTTTGGACGCCCCCTGAGCCGTTTGAAGGTGGCTTGCGGTGATCTGTTCAACATGTGTGAGCCAGGCGACTCAAATCTGCTTCAATCGCGGTCAACACCAGCAATTTGACAGACTGAAAGCGGCTGTCTATACTTGAAAATACAGGTGGCGCATTTACGACTATGCGAGCTTGAGGAGGTCCTATAGAGAAGTTTCTCGATGCAGCAGAGCCCGCCAACATATTTTTGAGAAATGAGGAATTGTGCCATGAAACTTTTAGCAAGAGTTGTACTAGTAAGCTGTCTCATCCTGACATTTGCGACACCTGCGCTGTCACAGGATGACGTTGTCCTTCGCATCATGCACTGGACGTCCAGCATGAGCAGCGAATCCGAGTGGTGGAACGCCATACTTGACGGCTTCGTTGAAATGCATCCCGGCGTCACTATTGAGAACAATTTTGTGCCCTTCCCGCAATATTTACCTACACTTGAATCGATGATTGCTGGTGAGGAGTTGCCTGATGTCTTCTTCGGGCACGTCAAAGCGGCGGAGTTGGGTCGCGGCGGACTCTCGGTGAATTACAGCGAGGTTATGGACGAGGAATTTTTGGGTCAGTTTTATGAGGGCCCGACACGCCAATTCACCTTTGACGGTCAAATCTATGCCATCCCCTGGACGGCGCAGATGTTTGGCATCTTCGTCAATCCGGCCATCATGGAAGAATTGGGGTTGGAACCGGCCGAGACCTGGGATGATTTGATCGCGATGGCGCCCACAATAAACGATGCGGGTTATATACCCGTGGCTTGGGGCAACTCTGCGATGAATGTCTGCCCCGATTTCGTGCTGCCTATCATCACGCAGTTCGGCGGCGATGTTTGGGCGCTTGATGATCTGAGCGATCCAGATGTGTCATGGGATTCCGAGCCGGTGGTGCAGGCGCTGGCGCTGTTGCAGGACCTCGCGATGAACGGCGTGTTCATGCCGGGCATAAATGGCGTAAGCGAGGCGCAAGGCGCGCAGATATTTTATCAGGGGCGCTCGGCCATGTTTTACGGCGGGTCCTGGTATCCGGGCATCATCGTCAATGAAGCGCCCGAGGAACTGGCTGCCAACTACTATGTGGCCAAGAATCCCGCCCTGACCGCTGATGATATCCACTGGTCGGGCAATGGCAGTGGTGAAGGCTGGGTGACGAAGGCGAACAGCGAAAACACTGAGTTGGCGCTGGAGCTCGTCAAATACCTCATGAGCCCAGAAATCTATTCGCAGCACATCACAGAAACACAAAACATGCCGTCAATGGAGGCGGGGCTCGAATTTGTGGAGAATGAAATCGTGCGGGAAATGACCAGTTGGCTGACAACTGACGGCGCGAATCACATTCTCTTCGGGCAAGGCAGTTGGGACGGCATCTCGGGCGTCTGCGCCAGCATTCTTGATGGTTCGATCACGCCGGAAGATGGCGCGGCCGAGATCCAAGCGAATGTGTTGGCAGCCCGTGCCCGCTAGCCACTTGTAGTTCGGCGGCGAACGAAGAGAACACGCTGGCGAGTTTAGGAGCGGGGCGACGGCAGTTCGCCGGCGCCCTGCTCGCCTCGTTATTTCCATCCTCAGCATAGCGCGCTGGCGCGTCAAATGATGAGATCTTATGACGGTTTCCTCTGTCAGGCCCAAGAGTGAAGACCTTTGGATGACACAGTTGAAAAAGTTTTTGCTGCCCGCCGCGTTTCTTTTTCCGGCCGGCTTCTTCCTAGCTGCGTTCATCGCCGTGCCGATGATACAAGCGATACTGCTGGGCTTTCAACGTTGGAATGGCATAGAACCGGCAACCTGGGTAGGTTTGCGCAACTATGAGAATCTGCTTCAGGACAAGGTTTTCTGGCAATCAATGGGCAATGTCGTGTACTACACTGTCGCCACGACCGTCTTCCAGACGACGATACCACTACTGATCGCCAACATACTGAATTCAGGATTGCGAGGCAGCACCGCCTTTCGCTTCCTGTATTTCCTGCCTGTGATCATCTCCTTGACGATAACAGGCTTGCTATGGCGCATGATCTATGAGCCCAATTTTGGCGTCTTGAACGAGATACTGCGCAGTTTGGGGTTGCGCGATTGGACGCAACTTTGGCTGGCAGACAGAAATCTGGTGATTCCTTGCATCATCGCGGTATCCATCTGGCAGTCGCTTGGATTTTTCATGATGATCTTTTTCGCCGCCATGCAGGGCATCCCCCAAGACTTGTATGAGTCTGCCTCGATTGATGGCGCTAACGTCTGGCATCGTTTTCGCTTCATTACCATCCCGATGTTGAGGAGCACAATGACTGTGGTCATCGTGCTGAATACGATCGGCGGCATCCGCGCCTTTGATCAGATTTGGGTGATGACCACTGGCGGACCTAATCACGCCAGCGAAACGCTCGGTACATATTTGTACCGCACTGCCTTCGGCGCCCTTGGCAGTTCTAACCCGCACCTTGGTTATGCGACCGCCATCGCCATCGTAATTCTTGTCTTCAGCTTGATATTCAGCATCATCCAGATTCGAGTCGGGCAGGTGAATGAAGTAGAGCTATGATCGCTACCGACCAGTACCGCGTGATCCAGCGCATCCGCGAGCTCGTGACATATGCCTTCTTGATTCTGCTATCGATTGTGATGGCGTTTCCACTGCTGTGGATGGTCATGACATCAGTGAAAGAGCAGCGTGAAGTATTTACATCATTCTTGCCGCGGCAACTGGATTTCTCCAACTATGAACGCGTCTGGCACGCGATGGATCTGCCGAATCACTTGGGAAACTCGCTTTATGTAGCGGGCATCAACGTTGCTATCGTATTGGTAACGGCAACTTTGGCCGGCTATGCCTTCGCCCGCTTCGAATTCCCCGGGCGAGACTGGATATTCTACGTCTTCCTGGCGGCGATGATGATTCCCGGGCAGGCGATCTTGATCCCCATGTTCCAGTACCTGAAATCGCTTGACCTGTTAAATACACATGTTGGCTTGGCACTATCGATGACGGGTGGTGCTATATCCTTTGCGACATTCTTGATGCGCGCTTTTTTCCGAACGCTGCCCTTTGAATTAGGTGACGCCGGCAAGATCGATGGCTGTTCCGAATGGGGTGTCTTTTGGTATGTCTATTTGCCGCTGGCGCGCCCTGGCATCGCGACCGTATTGATATTCCAATTTATGGGCGTATGGAACGAATTCATGTTCTCTACAACATTCCTGATTTCGCCCAAACTCAAAACGATTCAGCCGGCGCTCTATCAAGTCATCGGGCGCTATTCCGTCGACTACACGGCGCTCAGCGCCGGCTTGCTTCTGGCGATCCTGCCGATTTTGGTCGTCTTTCTGCTGCTTCAAAAACAGTTCATAAAAGGGCTGACCGCGGGCGCCTTCAAAGGCTAGAGTGAATGAATCAAAGTCCGCAAAGCGCCGCTTGGGATGTACGCGATGCTGCAAGAGTGGGGGTACCTTGGCACTTGCCAAAGTCACCTGAAAAACTGCTGGGTTAAATGCCATGCTCGAAAACGTTCAGATCAGCAATAATACACAATCCCATGCGCCGCTCGGTCTGGGTTGCTCATTTTACGGCGTGGCTCGCTACGAAGAAAGCGAAGTGGCTGACCTTCTCGATGCAATGGCGGCATCGCTAGAGGGCGGTGTCACGCATTTTGATACCGCTCACGATTATGGCGACGGCGAATCCGAGCGTTTGATTGGTCGCTTTCTCGCAGAAGATGTGAACCGGCGCGATCAAATCCTTTTGGCGTCGAAAGCCAATTTGAAGGACATGTCTACTGTGGCGATGCAGCGGGCAATTGATGTAAGCCGACAGCGACTCGGTACCGATATTATCGACATCTACTATATTCACTGGCCCATCCCCGATGCGGATATGCGCCCCTGGGCGGAAGCGCTGGAATCTGCGCGCCGGCAAGGGCAAATCCGAGCGATAGGCGTGAGCAATTTCTCCATTGCGCAGATTGAGCAAGTTGCCGAAGTTGCACAGATCGACGCCCTGCAGCTTGGATATAACTTGCTCTGGCGCTTCTCCGAAGTGGACTTAATTCCCTACTGTCACGAGCGAGGCATCTCTGTAATCGCCTATAGCGCTCTGGCGTCCGGCATCCTGGCGGGCAAGTACCAAAGGCTGCTAAGCTTTGCTCCGCACGATCAACGTTGGGGCATTCTGCATTTTCGTGACGGCATTTGGGGCGCGCTCTATCCGCTGGTGGAGCAATTCAATGCGGTTGCCGCGCGCGCTGGTATCGCGCTCAGCCAGCTGGCGCTGCGCTGGATTCTGCATCAACCTGGCGTCATGGCTGCTCTGGTCAGCGCGAAGAACAGGCGCCAAGCTCTTGCAAATTGTGCCGCGCTGCAGGCGGAGCTTGATGTGTCAATCTTGGAGGAACTGAGCGCGATCAGCGATGAAGCTATGAGACAGATACCTGATGAGGGGAATCCATTTGGCTATCATCCCTGACAGAGCGGCATACGCCTGACTAGAGGAGAAACTGGCATGAGCAAAACAGCTAACAACGACAAGACCATCGCCCAAGTCTGCATCATTGTGGCGGATGTGGAGAAGAGTGCGGATATCTGGAGGCAGGTATTCAATTGGGGGATATCCGAAGAAGTCGAAATAACACACCCGCACGAGCATACCAAGGCGACCTATTACGGGGAGCCGACCGACGCGCGGGCGAAGATTGTACATTGCGGCATTGGCGATATACATTTCGAGATGTTGCAGCCCCTGGAACCGCCGAGTTCTTGGCAAGACTTTCTCGATCAACGCAGCGAAGGGATTCATCACGTCGCCTTCTTCGTTCCCGATACGGCAGCGGCGCTAGAGCCCTATCTTGCCGAGGGTTATCAGGTTGTGCACCAAGGCTTGTTTACCGGACAAGGCGGGATGTATACCTATCTGGACACGGACAAGGACATGGGCATTGTCATTGAGCTGCTGGAAGCATTTGGAAATACTCGCCTGCCGCCGGCGCCACTTTTCGACCGCTCGACCGGCATCGGTACCGACGTTATCTGTCAGGTGGGCGTCATCGTGAATGATGTCCTCGCGACCTCCGCGCGCATCTCTGCTGTCCTAGGGCAAGCGCAGCCGCCGATAATCCAAACACCGGGCTATGACTTAGCGAAAACGATGTACAGAGGCGCGCCTTCGGAAGCAACCGCCAAACTCGCCTTCTTTGATTTTGGCCAAGTGCAAATCGAACTGATCGAGCCGGATGAAGAGCCGAGCGTATGGCGTGATTACCTGAATGCGAAAGGCGAAGGTCCGCAGCACATCGCCTTTCAAATTGACAATACGCGCACGGTTACCGATTATCTGGCTGGGCACGGTATTGATGTGATCCAGCAGGGGCTATATGCCGATGGCAGTGGCATGTACACCTATCTCGACAGCGATAACTTGCTAGGTACCACAATTGAATTGCTTGAAAATTTCAGTTGAACCATGTTCTTGCCAATATAGGCCAGAATAACCACTAGTTGCTGACTCTCGCGTAGCTGTCGATCGTGAATTGCCGGCACTGCAAGTGCGGCTTCTATGGCGCTGACCCAGTAGACCACAGAAAGACGGAATAGCGCCAATCTAATGCCCCGCCTGCTGCTTTGCTCGGCCAGCACCGGATCACATATTGAGGACTGATCTTGGATAGCTACGAGAGCAACGCCCCGATGGACAGTATGCCGAGCGTTTCTGACGCCTTCATGCAGAAATGGCGTTCCAGGAACTGCGTTAAGCGATTTTGAGCAGTCGCAGGGCATCTCAGTACCCTTATTTTCTGCGGGCTTTGTCATTTGCGTCGGTATGCCGCTGCTAGATAATCTTATAGAGTCCAGAAACCGTACATACGCGACACATGAAAAAAGACCGATGAGATGCCCCACCGGCCTTTCCATCCACTCACTGCGAAGCTACTAGGACTTATCACTCGATATGCCCGCCGTCGCGAAGGATCTGCAGGATTTCAGCCTCGATCGTCGCGGCGGTTTCTTCAACTGTCAATTCTCCAGTGACCATTGCCGACAGGAGGCGCGGCAGTACTTCACCTCTTACATCGCCGTATTCGGGAATATTCGGGGTGCTGATGATGTTCAATCCCTGAATGCCAGCGGCGATGTCGCCTAACCAGGGGAAGCGAGCCAGCGCGCGTTCGTCCTGCAAGACTGAAATCCGCGATGGCGAATTGCCCAGTTTCGTTGCGGTGACGCCGTGGACACCGCTTTCCGTATTGGTCAAGCAGACCAGCATTTCAAAGGTCTTCTCCGGATTCTCGGTCGTGCTGGAGATGGCCGGACCCCACTGGCTAAGGAAGCCTTCCGGCTCTTCGACCCCGTCGCCTGGCAAGGGAATCAATTGGAAGCCGATATTGCCCGCCACTTGCGAGGTATCCGGATCGTTGCCGTAGAGCAGGACGCTATTCCAGGTGACGAGGCTGTAGTCACGCCCGGCGGTGAAGTTGGCGTTGCCTTCGACCCAGCCGGCGGTGTACGAAGCCGGATCCGCATATTCGTAGAGCATCATCATATCGTTCAGCGCGGCAATGCCACTCGGCGTGTTAACGCTTATCTCAAGCGACTCGTTATCGACGACTTGGAGCCCGTACATGAAGGACAGGGCTTCATGCAAGATCGTGATCCAGGGGGCGCGCAAGCCGTAGGCGATATTGCCGTACAAGCCTTCGTCCGGCCGATTAAAGTGGGCAACCTGATCGAAGTACTGCTGCATGCTCTGCGGCGCGGCCAGTTCATAGCCATACGCTTCCATGAAAGCCGCTTGTTCATCCGGGTCATTCATCAGGTCGGTCCGATAGAGGATGCCCTGATATTCATTCAGCCAGGGAACGAGCCAGTGCTTGCCTTCGTATTCGGTCAAGTTGAAGAAGGCGATATCGTCGGGATCGAGCGCGTCTATATCAAAGTCTTCCAGCGGCAGCAAGTAATCAGCGGCGACGAACTGCGCGATCTTGCTGATGGGAATATAGGCAATGTCATAGAGCCCGCTGCGAACGGCTGCTTCTGTCGGAAGGATAGAATTGATCCACTCGCCGGGCGGCAGTTGATGCGCCTCGTAGTTGACACCCACTTCCATCGCGCAGCGCTCGGCATTGGCGATCAGGGCATCGGCGTGCACGCCAGTTTCGGAGCCGATCGAGATGGTGACATCTTGCGCTTGCGCCGTGGGAAGCCCGAGCAACAAAGCAAGCATCAGAAGGATCATAATCCGTTTCGTTTTCTTTTCTCCTTATCAGTCTGTAATTCAGGCTTACGAAATTGATTCAACAGGGCTTATGGATACCCTCCTTTCCGTTGCTTGGTTCTACTTGCCGGAGCCGGACACCAGCCCCATGACCAAGTGCTTCTGAACCAGCAGGCCGGCAATGACAATCGGCGTCGCCGACAGAACGCCGGCCGCCGATAGCTCACCCCAAGCGATATTCTGATTGGTGACAAAGGTATACATCGTCACCGGCAAGGTCCGCGCATGACGCGCGGTCAGCGTGACCGCCAACGCAAACTCGTTCCATGATGACAGCAACATGAAGATGGTGACTGACGCCAGGCCCGGTCGGATCAAGGGCAATACGATATGCCAGATGACGCCCAGGCGGGAGGCGCCATCAATCATCGCCGCGTCTTCAATCTCATCCGGGATCGTCGAGATGAAACCGACTAGCATCCAAATCGCCAACGGCAAGGAGAAAAATGTATACAAGACCACCAACGAACCTTGCTTGTCGTAGAGATTGAGGCCGCGGGCGATGGCGAAAAGCGGAATGATATAAGCAACCGGGGGCAGGAGCCGCGCCGTAAATATCACCAGCATCATCTTTGAGCCGCCAACGCGAAAGCGCGCCATGCTATATGCCGCCGGTATGCCCAGCACGGCCACTGCCAACAGCGTGGTTCCGGCGATCATCAGCGAGTTCTTAACCGAATTGATGACCTTGGCGTCACTGAAAAGGTTGATGTAATTGTCCAGAGTTGCCGGCGCTGGAAACCAGATCGGCGGAATCGCGAATTGCTGACCATCGGTTTTGAATGAACTGACAATCAGCCAGTAGATGGGAAACAGAAAGACGACCAGCAAGCACAGCCACATGGCGTATGTCAAAAGGCGGTTGGCTCGTCTCGTTTTGAGGTCCATTTCAATCCGCCTGGCTGAACATCAAGCGCGCGTAAATGAGACTGACGATGAAAGCGACGATCAGTTGCACGACCGCTATGCTTGAGCCATAACCGATTTTCAGTGTGCGGATACCCACCCAATATTGGTACATCGCCAGCACTTCAGTTGAGTCACCGGGACCGCCGCCCGTCATGATGAAGATCATTTCGAAAGCTTTGAAGATGAAGAGGGTCGTCAAGAATGCGGATATCAGAATTGCGTAACTCACCAAAGGCAAGGTGATATAGCGCAGAAGCTGCAATCGGTCCGCGCCATCCACGCGAGCGGCCAGGTAGAGCTCTTCCGGTATCGTCTTTAACCCGCCCGTGACCACCAGCATCGTGCCCGGCACACCATTCCAGACGTGCACAAGAATCAAAGCGCCAAGAGCTGTTTTTGGGCTCCCCAGGATTGAAGTCTGGGTGATCACATCAAAACCAAGGAAATCGAGCATTTGCGCGATGACCCCGATGTTTGGCGCCATCATGAAGGGAAATTGAATCCACTGATGAAGGGCGCGGTGAGCCTGGGGATCAGCAGAAGCGTGCGCACCAGCCCTTCGCCACGAATGTTGCGATTCAGTAACAGAGCCGGGCTCACGCCCAGAACCGTCTGAATCGAGGTCGTCGCAATAGTGAAGGTTGCGGTGATGCCCAGCGAGGAATAGAAACGCTCATCCGCCAGCAGCTTGCCGCAATTGTCGAGCCCGATGAATGTCTGCCCCAGATCGAGACACGTGAGGCTCCAGGCGGTCATCGAATTGTAGAGCAGGTAGCCGGTCGGATACAGTATCCCGGCGATGATGAAGAGGAACGCGGGCTATGCCAACGCGTATTTCACC
The DNA here is from genome assembly GCA_022820665.1 of Anaerolineae bacterium. GTDB lineage: Bacteria > Chloroflexota > Anaerolineae > Aggregatilineales > Phototrophicaceae > UBA6055. Next base: position 24,281 of record JAJEFB010000023.1, read on the forward strand.
CGCTTGGGACTGATAAACCAATTTCTCGGGCTGACAATTAAGGTGGTCATTCTAGCCAAATGACATAAGCCGACGATCGGCCGCGTTAGATGTCCAGCGAGAATCCGAGTTCTTCTGTCAAGAACTGCCTGCCTGTTTCCGCGCTCGCCTTGGGATCATCGTGCTGGTCCAGCTCGCCCAAGATCCAGCCATCGTAGTTGATCTCTTCCAAAACGCCGATAAACCCTTTCAGGTCTACAGTTCCCATGCCTAGCGGCGCATAGCCGGCGGGCATAGCCAAATCCGCGCCCATCTCACGCAGTTCGGGCCAATTCGTCGCGACATCTTTGAGATGCACGTGCGCGATGCGGTCCGCGTACTTCCTGGCAGTCGCAACTGGATCACCATCGCCTTTGGCGATCTGTCCGCTGTCGGGCGCGAAGAACACATAACGCGGGTCGGTCAAATCCATAATCAAATCGATTTCTTCCGGGCTCTGCACATAGGTGCCCCAATGCGGATGCAAAGCCATCGTCGCGCCCATATCGAGCGTGCGACGGCCAATTTCATTCAAGGTAGAAGCCACAACCTTAAAGTCCTCAAGCGTCCAGCGTGGCGCGTCATCGGGCACGCCGATTGGCACGGTCATGAGGATCTCGCCGCCATGATCAAGCAGAAATCTCGTGGCCTCTTCATGCTCGGCGATGATGTCCTCGGTCTGGTTCGGATCCTGATACACGGAGCGGATCATATCCAGGCAAGCCACGTGCAAATTGAGCTCCTCCAGCAGCGAACGGAATTTCCCCGCTGGATCGTCATATTCCATCGCCGTGTTGGAAAAGGCCTCGAAGGCGCGGAAACCGAGCGCCGAAATGTCCCTCATCCCTTGCTCCATCCAGTCCGTGCCCCCGGCGACGGCCCAGGTAACAGTCGTGTAGCCGACTTTTGGCTGATACATAATCTTCTCCCTTCAAGCTAAAAGTCTAATTTACAGGCGCGCGGGCTAAATGCACAAGCATGCCGCCGTCGACCACGATGGGACCACCGACCATGAATGAGGCTTCCGGCGTACAAAGGAATAGCGCGACCTTGGCGACTTCCGCGGGATCGCCCAAACGACCCAGCAGCGAGGCATCAAGCAACCAGTCCATGACGCCTTGCGCGTCGCCGGAATCGGCCATCGATTGTGCCAACAGGGGTGTGTCTATTGGACCGATCACCAGGCAATTGGCGCGAATATTGTCTTTTGCATAATCCATCGCCAGGCTGCGCGTCAGCTGCAGGATGGCGCCTTTTGACGCCACATAAGCCGCGCGCTCATCCGCCACGCGATAGGACAAGGTCGACGCCGAATTGATGATGACGCCACCGCCTACCTTCCGCATCTCGGGTATGGCATATTTGCTACAGAGCCAGCTGCCCTTGACGTTGGTGCCCATGGTTGCGTCCCACTCTGCTTCGCTGAGCTGGGTAGCGCTGCCCCGGATTTCGATGGCGGCGTTGTTATAGAGGATGTCCACCGCGCCAAAGGCGGCCACCGCTTGATTCACCATGGATTCAACTTGCGCCTCGCGCCGGACATCAGTCGATATAAACAGAGCATCCCCGCCGGCGGCTTGGATCAGTTCGACGCTTTTTGTACCGGCGTCTTCGTTCAGATCGGCAACAACGACCTTGGCGCCTTCTTCGGCAAAGAGCAATGCGCTCGCGCGTCCGATGCCGCTGCCAGCGCCAGTGATAATGGCAACTTTTCCGTCCAGTTTTCCCATAATCTGCCTCCAGCTCGTTTGATGACGCGTTTACGCTAGGCGCGTCGTCTCACGGTTCGTTATCGTTGTTGCGCCCCTTACTAATCCTCGATGATCGCAATTGCGTGCACGGGCGCCGCCGTCGTGCCGACCCACTTGATTGGCAGCACCGACAAGGTAAAGCCGTGCGCCTTTGGTATTGCCTCCAGATTGCACAGATTTTCCAGGTGATAGTACTCCCGGTCGATCATCACACGATGGGATTCCCAAAATTCTTTGCGCTCGAACATCGCCCAAACCGGCGGATCCCAGGTTATGGCGTCGATGCCTGTGACTTTGACACCTTGATCGAGAAGCCAGTGGGTCGCTTCTTTGGACATGCCACAATGCTCGGTCAAATAGCGCTCTTCGTGGTTGTAGCTGCCGGCGCCCGTCATGATCAGCACAATGTCCAGCGCTTTGATCTCGTAATTGATCTTGTTCAGAGCTTCATGCATATCGGCGACCGAGATGGCAGCGCCGTTTTCCATGTGACGGAAATCAAGCACCACGCCATCGCCATAACAGTATTCGACGGGAATGCCCTCGGGTCCCGCTCCGCCTTTGCGAAAATGCTTCAATGCGTCGATATGCGTGCCAACGTGATCGCCCAAAACCGTCATCGAACTGGCCGCCAACGCGGTAACACCATGCTCGGCGGCGCCGATGCCTTCGGCGAATTGCTCCCAATCTTCGTACATGAGAAGCGCCGGACGCACCACGCGCGGAAATACAACCATGTCGCCGTGAACGGGCATACTCAAGTCTATGATTTGTCGTGTCATGGTTCTTCAACCTTTGCTGCTGAATTAACTTCCGACTGTGCTTGCCTTTCCGAATAATGTGTTGTAATTCTGTCGATAAGTTCTTCAATGTGGTCTTGAAGCGTCTTGGCGATGAGGTCCGGGTTACCGGTGTTCAGGGCATCCAAGATTTTGTAATGGCGGCGCGCCTGATAGGGGAGGTTGTAACCCGTCAATATAGTTGACGCGTAGGTCCAATAGGCGAATTGAAGCATGTCATAAAGGCGGATCAACGTATTGTTGCCGGCGGCGGCGACGATCGTCTGATGAAAAGCGAAATCAGCTTTGGCGAATTCGTGCGGATCGTTATCTTGCGCGTGCCTCATCATGCGCTCCATCAACATCTCTAAACGCACAAACACGTCTTCCGTCAGATTGGGCGTGGCTAGGCGACCCGCCATCGCTGAGATTAACGGTGTCAACATCGTCGCTGTTGCGGACAATTTGCCGGGCAAACTGCCCGGACCTAATATCACTTTGGGTGAATGGGCCAACAGCTTGGGCGCGAACGCCTATACGGACGGCATAGAGATGATTGAGAATGCTGACATTGACGCCGTCGATCTGTGCGTTTCGCCAAAATGGCGTGTCCCCTTGGTTGAAGCGGCCGCTGCGCGTGGTCTTCCAGTCCTGCTCGAAAAGCCCTGGGCCACTAATATGGCGCACGGCCATGCCATTGCCGACATCATCAAGAAGTCGAATCTCCTGCACATGGTCGAGTTTCCTCTGCGCCATTTTCCGCCGATTAGCGCGCTAAAGAAACTGCTCGATGATGGCCCGCTCGGACGACCTTTCGTCGTCAATGCCGAGATCGTCATGGGAGAGACGCCCGCAAAGATGCCCGAACACTGGATGTGGGACCCCGGGAACGGCAACGGCGCCATCAATGAGAACACCTGCCACGTTTTCGATACGATCTGCTATCTGTTGGGCACACCGGTCTCTTTGCACGCGTTTGGCGCCAGTTACCACGGCGCAGAGTCCACGCTGCCCGATGGCGCCGTCGCCAATATTCGCTTTGAAAGCGGCGCCGTCGCTTCCGTTACGGGTGGCTCCCTCGGCGCCGATTGTCTGCGTACGCCAACCTGGCTGGATGTCTATACCGAAAGGGGACAAGCCTTGGTGACCGGCATAGATCATATGTATGACACGCTCACCTGGGGAACGGCCGCGGACCAGGGTGAGCCCAAGCGCGAACATTGGCCCAATCCGCCGCTCCGGACGCTCATCGTGCGCTACGCGGTTGAAGAATTTGTAAACAGTATTCGGACTGGCAAACAACCCGAAAGCGACGCCGACGCCGGTCTCAAGGCGCTGGCGCTTGCGATGGCGGTAAACGAGTCGGTGGCGACGGGCGAACCGGTAGATCTGAGCTGGTAAATTAGCGCTCGAAGCCAAAGAGACCTGTAACTTCATACTTGAGAATGCTCCCTATTGGAGTTTCTCGGCGGTTACAGCATCTGAATCGCCTCCGCGGTTTTGGCTGCATTTGTAGGAGCAATGCCCGTTTCGGTCAGTGTTTTATGCGCATCTCTCACGTGAATGCGGCTGATTCGATAGCTGGGCGATACTGCTCTTTGGACGCGCCCTCGCAGTACTTGACACTGGTCATCTTATGCGCAGACCTGAAAGAAGTGATGTCTTGATATGAACCGCTCCCGCTGCTTCGCCTTCTGCCCCTAGCGCGACGCCTAGTTCTGATGCGGAAGCAGCCGCCACATGATGAAAAACGCGATCACGCCCAGTCCGCCAGCGATAAGACCAACCACTGTGAAGTTGCCATTTGATACGGCATATACCCAGGCGCCCAGCGCCGCGCCGACCACGCGCCCCAGGGAATGCGCGCCCATATTGGCGCTCATCATCACGGCCCGCGATTTCGGCAGAATCTCTGTGAACAGCGGCAACGCCGAGACAATCGACGTCTCGATGGCGATAAACATGATGAATATGACCAACATGGCCAGCGGCAAACTGAAAGACAGATAAGGGATGATGAAGAAGCATATCGCCGCGATCAACATGCCAGTCATCGAGGTAATCCTGGTTCCGAGCCGGTCCGCAACGGTAATAACGATAAACTCGCCAATGACCTCGGCGACGGCAATGGCGATCGTTACCGCTCCAAGCGCCGTGAGAACCAAGCCAAAGGAGTCCTCCATCCAGAGACCGTAATTGATATAAAAGATCTCGTGGGAGAGCGTAAGACACATGGAATACAGGAGGGCGAAGACCGCCGGCGGGTGCGCGCTGACCGTGCGTATGGCTGTTAATGGATTGATGATGCGTATCCGTTCGTGGCTGTGATCGGGCCGCTCGTCGGACTCAACGAATATCCATAATGCCACTGCTCCCAGCGCCAGCGAGACGGACAGAAAAACGAACACAGACTGTAGATTGCTGTTGTCCAACAAGAAACCGGCGACGGGCGCGGCCACAACCAGTGACAGCGCCCAGCTCAGTTCGGAAATGCCCATCACACGAGCGCGCCTGCCGAAGGGCACCAAATCTCCCAAATATGCCTGAAACGTGGGGTCGTAGATGGTCTTGCAGATGCCGAAGGAAAACATCACCACCACAAAGACGCCGTAGTCGGCGAATACCGCGCCAAGCATACTCATGATCGCCATCATCCAGAGCATGCTGACCATCACGACCTTGCGCCCGTAATGTTCGGAAATAATTCCCAATACCGGGCTGAGCAATCCGGCGCCATTCGTCAAAGCGATCACGTTCTGGATGTTGTCAGCCGGCACTCTGAAGCTGTCGGCAATGGCGGAGACGAAGGGGTAGGGGAAGCGCTTGGAAATGTTAATAACCAGGCGACCGAAGACGATTGCCAGAATCGACTTGATAACCTTGTCGTTGAAGAATGGCTCGCTGCTGCGCTTGTTTTTCATCAGGAATCGAACAGGATTCTATCACAAGCTGGCACAAAATCAGTCAGGGACTTGTAGCCCGCGGCGAAGTCTTCGGCTCGCTCGCCGACGACAAGCGTCGGCACCATGTTTAGCGTATGGCGGCGGGTACTTAAGTCCTCCATGTTGCCGTGATCGCTGACGACGATTATCAGGCCCTCGCCAGCGTCCCATTCGTCCAACGCGCCGGCCATCACTTCGTCGAAAGTCTCCAGTATGCTGACGCCGCGCGCGAAGGGACCGCGGTGACCGACGCGATCCGTGAGCCAGTGCGAATGGAAGGCAAAGTCGTAACCGCGCGAAAGCCGCGCCAGCAATCGACCGGCTTGGCGCGGCGAATAGTTGGGCAGGCTCGGGATTCCCAAATAGCGTTGCCAACCTGCGGTGATCCATTCTGCGGTCAAAGCCCGTTTCTCAACGACGTCCTTCACCGAGAAGTGGTCTTTGCCGGATTCGTAAGCCGCTTGCTGGATGCTGGAGCGAAGCGTCTTGCCGCGGGCGAAATCCTGCAAAAGGCGTGGAGGATAAGCGGTGAGCAACCGGGCTGTCTTGCCGCGTTCGCCCAGTGATTTGAAATAACTGTGCCGGGCTATGATTGTGCGGGTTTCTTGATTGGGTTTCGGTCCGTAGTGCTTTCCTATCATCTCTGGCACGTTCAAACCGGTGAGCAGGCTGGCTTGGCCGGTGCCGCTTTGAGGACGACCGGCGACGCCCAGGCAGGCATCAGTCGGGACAAAGACCGCGTTGTGACCTGCGACCAGTCCGGTGTTTGCCAGCCATCGCTTTCCATTGCTAAGACGATGGAGCGTGGGTAAATCAGCGACCGCGAAAGGATTGACCTTGGGGTCATCCGCGCCAAGCCCAATGCCATCTAGGAAGAGCGCCAGGATATGCGAGCCCGACGGTCTCATCGGATGAGGAGGCGCAACTGTAAACGCTCGGCGGAAGAGATCATTGCGCGTCCCCGTCGAATGAGAGCAAGAAGGGATTGCTATTTCGTTCGCGGCCGATGGTGGTCGCGCCCATATGCCCTGGCAAGATGCGATACTCGTCGTCCAGCGGCATCAACTTCTCAAAGATGGAGCGCATCAAGAGCGGATAGTCGCCGCCAGGCAAGTCCGTGCGCCCGATACTGCCGGCGAAAAGCGTATCGCCGCTGAAGAGGATTCTTTGGCTCTCCAACAGCAGACTCAAGTGGCCCGGCGCGTGCCCGGGCGTATAAAGCGTTTTCAGGCGGATGGCGTCCAACTCGATGACTTCGCTCGCGCTAGTCAAAAGGCGATCCGGCTGGGCGGCCGCCGGCGTATCACCCATGCCGAACAATTTAGCTTGCGCGGGCAGATCCGCCAGCCAGGGCAGGCATTCCTCGTGGATGTAAAATGGTATTTTCAAGCTATCTTTGATTGCTTTGCTCGCCATGACGTGATCGAGATGAGCGTGCGTTGCGATCATTATCCGAATGCGCCATCCGCGCTCGGACGCAGCGGTTAGGATTACCGGCGCGTTATCAACCGGGTCGATGAGAATCGCGTTCCGGGATTCGCTATCCGCCACTAGATAAGCGTTAGTGGCAAAGGCGCCCAAAGTCATGGACAGGACTTCAATCGGCATGCGCTCTCCTTTTCCGTCAGGCCATCGACCGGCCGCGAATTATGTTCAGCAAATCGGACAACTCTTGCATTCTGATGAGGGCGGCGACGACAACGAAGACCACCAGGCCCGTGAGCCCCTGCGCGATCAGGCGCAAGATCATCAGCGAGAAGCCGCTTCCAGGTCCCCAGGCTTGCCACAGCGTATCCAGCAGAACAATTGCCCCAGCCATGACCAGCGACGCGACTAGCGACTTAAGCAGGCTGCTAGCCAGCGTACCTTCCCGGATGCCGCGCCAGCGTCTGCGCAAGACAAGCAGTAGGCAAAGGACCTCGAACATCACGCCCAGGGAATTGGCCAGAGCCAATCCGCTGACGCGGCCAATATACGGCTCAAAGCCAAGGACGGGAAATGCCCGCGCAATCGAGTTGGCAAACAATCGTGAATCAACTGTTGATACGTCGCTGAGCAAGATAGCGAAGACCAAGTTGATGGCCGCGCCGCCGAGCGCCGCGTACAGGGGAGTCAAGGTGTCTTTGTCCGCGTAAAAGCTGCGGGCGATGACTTCCAGCGCGGAATGCACGATAAGCCCAAGCGTAAACATGCTCAAGGTGCTGTAGACCAGCGCCGATGCCGCCGCGTCGAATGCGCCGCGTTCCAGAAGTCCGATGAGCGGCCTGCCCAAAACGATCAAACCCACCGCAGACGGGATGCTGGTGACCAGGACAAAGCGCAACGCGCCGGACATGGCGTCGCGCTTGCCGTCGAGATCTCTCACTTCGCTCAGCGCAGCCAGGGTCGGAAAGATCACGATCCCCATCGCCGTGCCGATCAAGGTCTGCGGGATTTGCATCAAGCGCCAGCCCCAGTCGAGAGCGCTCACCGAGCCGACGCTCAGTCGCGAGGCGATGTTGTTCATGACCAGGAAGTTCAGCGCGAAAACGCCAAGTCCGCCGATTCGCGGCAGCATCAAACGAATCACGCGCCACAATGCCGGGTTCGCCAGGCCAAGCCCGCGCTTCCAGGACATTTGGTATTTGATCAAGCCGGGCACCTGGATGCTGAAATGCAAGGCGGAGCCAATCACGGCGCCAATCGCGATTCCGTGTACACCAAAGCCGGGCAGCAAAAACAAGACGCCGAACAGAATGCCGATATCAAACATAATCGGCGCCAGCGCCGGCAAAAGAAAATGCTGGTGAGAATTGAGTATGCCGCTGAAGATGCCGCTGATCGAAAAGATGATCGTGCTCAGCAGGAGGATGCGCATCATTTCAATCGTGGTTTGCGTTGTGGCGCCGTCAAAGCCGGGCGCGACTACCTGGCTCACAAACCAAGGCGCCATGAAAAAGACGACTGCGCTCAAGATCAACGCCAGCGTGAATATCGAATTGATCAGGTTGCTGGACAATTGCCAGGCGGCGTCGATCTTTCCCTGCGCCAAATAGCCGCTGAATACAGGAATAAAGGCGTGCGTCAAGGCGCCGCCAGAGATCAAAACAACGATCAGTTCGGGTATGCGGTTAGCCGCAACATAGGCGTCCAATTCACTCCCGACGCCAAAGGCTTGCGCAATGATCAAGGTCTGAAAAAGACTGATCAATTTGGCAGCCGCAAAGGCGATCATCACAGTCAACGTGGATCTCGCGATTCTGCGATTGCGCTGGAGAATTCCCTTGCCAGCGGAGGATGCCATGCAGTTTCCTAGTTGAGCTTGGCGAGCGCCGCGCGCGCTTCGTCATAGTTTGGGTTATATGCCAGCGCCCGCCGAAACGAGGAGGCGGCTTGCTCGGGCTTGCCTTGCGCCTGCAAAACCAGCCCTTGCCAATAGTAGGTCTCCTCGATTTCCTCTGCGTTGTTCAGGTTGACCTTCACCAGGCTCAATACGTCATCGTATCTGCCCAGTTGATAATAAGCCTCGAAAGCGCCGAACTGGTACCACATCATCCGCCAGGGCGGTCCAAGCCTGCGGGACTGATCGAAAGCCGCTGCAGCTTCTTGGTATCGCCCCAAGGCGACCAGAGATGTGCCCATATTGAACCAGGCAAAGGCATCGCTGGGGTCCAGGCGCGCTTCGGCCTGCGCGACGTCGAAGGCAAGCTGAGCCGCGTCCTTTGCATCCCAGTGACTGTCCATGAGACTGCGCAGGAGCCCTTCCCTCTGCGGCTCGTAGACGACAATGAAAGTACGGTTGAAAGCCTGCCAGTCCCGGTCAACTTCGTCGTAGCTTATCGCCACGCCCTGCGCGCCGTCGCCGACGCCCAGGAAGCTATCAAAGAAATAGAATCGCTGATAGGTGTCATCGTAGGCGACCAGGGCGCGATAATGGCCGATCCAGTCATAGGCTTCAAACATGGCGCCAGTCTCTATGACGACCGGAAACTCGTTTGCCACCAAGCGCTTTAGCAGGTCCACGTTGCCGCCCATGCGCACGATCGCTTTGAGATCGCTGGCTTCCTCCACATATGCCGCCATCTCGTGCGGGCTCACATTTTTGTCTTCGCGATTCGGTTTGAGCGCGCTGCCTGCGGCAGCCTGGTCCTGCTGCCATCCGTAATAGCTCATCGCCATCGTGATGGTCGCGGGTCCGCAATTGTTCCATGTTTGCTGCTGATGAAGAATGCCGTAGATCCTTGCGGAGGAGGGAAACTCCCCGCCAGATAGGTTGACCGGGGCAACGGCGATCTCTTTTGCGGTGGTCGCAGGCGGCGGAGTTGCCGAGGGGAGCGCGGTTGCAATTGTTGTGGCGTTGCCGACTGTTGTCGTCGCTGTGGACTGCCTGACCGCCGCGGTAGCCGTCGATAGAACTACGGTCTCCACCAGCACTGCGGGGGGCGTCGCTGAGGTCCTGCTTGCCGGAGGACTGGGACTGGCTATTTCCAGGGGCAAATCCAGAAGCGCCAGCGCATCGCTTTCGCCCGAACGCGAGGCCAGCGTCGGAAAGAGACCGCCGACGGGCGTTGGCTCTTTGAACATTCGCATGAAGGGCAATTGATCAATCACACGCTGCTGTTGCGCCGGTTGCAGAACTTCGCGGAAACCGATTATGGCGCCGCCGACGCCGACGATTATGAGCAGCGCAAACAGAATGACGCCCCACAAGAGAAGCCTGGGTGGACCCTTCACGCCGACATTGTAGTTTTGCAAATAGTAGCTGCGGCTCGGTTGCGTATCGTCGATATCTCGCATAATGGTTCCTAGCGATAACCGAAGGTCATAATTCCACGCCCGCGGTTTCTTTTGTTTCGGTTGGCGGTCCGTTGCACCCAGTATAGTGCTTTTTCGCTCTTCATGCGGGTCTGGCGGTTACAGCGTTGCCTAAGAGTAGCTTTGCGCGTCAAGATACGATTGCAGTATGACCCTGGCAGCCAAATCGTCGATCGGTTCATCCGGTTTGCGCTTGAGTTGACGCGCCAAATCCCTGGCTTCCTCGCTCGTTAGATATTCGCTGACTTCAGTTATCGGCAGATCTGTGTAAGTCCGCAGCTGCTTGATCCAGCGCTTCACTTTGTCAGCTTGAAGCTCTGCGCCCTTTGGCGCATTAGGATTGTGAGGGACGCCCACGACGAAACCACAAGCCCCCTCACGCTGGGCAATAGCCAAAATTTGCTCGAAATCCCTGGCGCGCGTAGTCCTTTGTACGATGCTTAACTCTCGCGCTACGATACCCAAGCCGTCGCTAACGGCAAGACCGATGCGCTTGCTCCCGTGATCAAGGCCGATCAAACGTCCGGTCATGTGGGCAGCCGCACCTGGAGATCAATCCTGACCGACAATAGAGGCATCCTGTTGAAGCCTTCTGGAAAAACGTCAATCGATGATGCAGTCGGCGCGGCCAACTCCGGCTGCGACCGCAGGATCTGCAAGGCGTCCGCGATCGATACACCCGCAAGCCTGTCGAGCAACCCTGCGGTATCAAGCTCTGCGACAAGCGTGCCGCTGGTTTCGGCGACAAAGGAAACGCGCTCGCCTGAACTCGGCTGTGTCAAAGGACCGCGGACATATTCCAGGGCATCAGCAAGCAAGGTCCTGTCGGGTGGCACCCGGGCGCGCAGGCGCGCTAGCGATACCTGACGCCCCAGGCGATCGTCAATCACCAGCGCCGAAACAACTGCGCGCATGTTCAGCGTCAATTCCTGCGCCATCAAGCCAACGTCCGAGGAAAAATTCGTCCAGTCTTTCCGTTCCTCGTCTATCGCAATTGACTCGATGATGATGACCTGAGACGCGCTCAATGTGGATTGGATTTCCTCATAACCGAGCGATTGTAACTGTCCGCGAACGATGTTTAGCAGCCTGTCTTTGTCGGCGGCGGAGACGATATTGACCGCGCGCAATGTCCCGCCGCTGGCCGGCGCTGGATTTGTTACTGTTATGCTTTCCGCCAGGGGCCCGACGACCAGGTTAATCTGTCCTGCCGCTACGTTGCCTTCCTCACCGCGGTATTGTTGCATGGCCTCGAATGGCGCGTTCACCGTCTGAGCAGCTCCGGCAGGCAAGTATACGTCTACGACAGTACGGAACAGCAAGGGCGCGGCGGCGGCGGTACTCAGAATCGTGTTTGCGGGAATGGTCAATGGCCTGTCGGTCAAATTAGTGAAACTCACCATGCCGCGCGCAGGTACTTCATCCAAGTTGCGCAAGCCCGTGGTTGGAAGGGTCGCAGTGGTCTCGACGGTGGCGCGGGCGATTTGCGCAGGGATAATTCCCTTGTCTGGATCGACCCCGTCGGCTCTGGTATCGGCGATGATGGTCATCGCGGCTTCGATGGATTCCGCGCGCAAGCGCACTTCTACGGTTGCGCCGGGAACAACCACGTAGATTGCCGCAAGCATTACAAATAAGAGCAGCCCCAGGACAAACAGTCTTTCCAAATAGGTCCGCAAGCGGGATGGGTGGCGATTGCGCTGTAATACGCGGCTTGCTATCGACCTGAGTTCGTCGGGCGGCTGCGGCTTGCTCGGCTGGTGGTGACGAGGCAAAAACACTTTCTGTCGTCCGCGTTTCCATCTGCTTTTTTGGCTGGCCTCGACAGAATCAAAGCAACTGATATTGAGTTCCCTGGCATAGGCGATAATGTCGGATTCGCGGCTGACCAGAGCCAGCTGAATCGCTCGTCGGTGCGCTTCACGCTGCAAAAGGATCAAGTCCAGTTTACGTTTGAAGAGCGTTCCGGACGGGGAAAGGAGCAACAAGACTCGCTTGCCCCGCAGGTCCGAAAGACGTAGCCTCACTGACGTGACCGTGTCACTAGGATCGAGTTTTACCTCTACGGTCTCTGGAGCCATGTCCTAGATACGTTCACCTGAATGCTGGATCCTGGCTTTGCCGGGTTTAGGCTTTGGCGATCAAATCGCGCGCCCGCTCGAGAGCGTCGCTGATTTTGCTGCTGTCTTTGCCGCCAGCCTGCGCCATCTGTGGACGACCGCCGCCGCCGCCGCCGACAACCTGCGCGATTGGTTTGATGAGATCTCCCGCGCGCACGCCATCTTTGACCAGAGCGTCCGATACTGCCACGACGATTTGCGGCCGACCGTCTATGTCGCTGGCCAGTACCATGACGCCCTTTTCCACGCGATTGCGGAACCAATCGGTCATTTCGCGCATTGTTTCCATGGGAACGGCGTCCAAGCGAACCACCAAGCCCTGCTTTCCGTTGATGCTTTCCAATTGTGTGTCGAGCATCTCGTCAAAACTGCTCTTGGCCAATTCTCGCCGCAGCGTATTGATCTCTCGCCGAGCGCCGACAAGTTCTCGCTGCAAGCCGCTGAGTCTGTTCGGCAGAGAATCGGGAGTGGCGCCAAGTTGTTGAGCGATTTCCTCAACCAGTGCCATTCTTTCTTGAGCATAAACAGAAGCCGCCGTTCCGGTCAAAGCCTCAACGCGTCGAATACCTGCGCTGACACTGCCTTCGCTGGTAAAAACGAAACTGCCGATTTCCGCCGTGCGCTGGACATGGACGCCGCCACACAACTCGTAGCTGTATCGCTCCTTGTCCGATTCGATGACAACTGTCCGCACCATGTCGTCGTATTTCTCGCCGAAAAGCGCCATCGCGCCTTCACCGCGCGCTTCCTCCAGAGATTTCGTAGCAGCATAGACCTCGTAGTTGGAAAGCACCGCTTGGTTGATTTCCCGCGCTACCTGTGAAAGCTCGCTATCGCTCATTTTTTCTGGATGAGAAAAGTCGAAACGGAGACGATCAGGCGCGACAAGCGAGCCCTTCTGCTGGACATGATTGCCCAACTGCTTGCGCAGGGCTGCGTGCAGCAAATGCGTCGCCGTGTGGTTGCGGATGATATTCCCGCGGCGGTCGCGGTCGACTCGCGCTACAACTGAATCGCCGGTCGCGGGATTGCCTTCAACAACTTCGCCGGCATGTACGACAAGGCCCGCCACCGGCTGCTTCATTGATTCAACTTCGATTACCCAATCATCGGAAGCGATCAGGCCCGTATCGCTCACTTGCCCGCCGGACTCTACGTAAAAGTTGGTCAGCCCCAGAACGACCTCGACCTTTTCACCGAGCAAGGCTTTATCGACGAGGCGATTGTTCTGAATCAGCGCCAAAACGCTGGACTCGCAGGGCGCGTCGTCATATGGATCGTAGCTGAGGCCCGCATCGCTCACGGCGCCCTCTTCTCGCAGCCTGCCCAGCAAGTCTTTGTAGAAGTCGCGGGATTCGATCTCGCCCATCGCTTGCCCGCCGCCGCTAATGCGGGCGTGCTCGGCCTCCGCGGCCGCGAAACCAGCTTCGTCGACATTGAATCCGCGCTCTTCGGCGACGTCTTTTGTGACCTGGAAGGGCAGTCCTAGCGTTGCCTTGAGGTAAAAAGCATCCGCGCCTTCCAGGGTGCCAGACGGTTCCAGTTTCGCCAACATGCCGTCCAACTCGGTCAGTCCTCGCTCCATGGTCAGACGGAAGCGTTCTTCCTCTAGCGTGATGATGCGCTTGATGCTGTCGGCTTGTTCGATGAGTTCCCGGTAATGCTCGCCCATAATCTCGATGGCGGTATCGGCTACCTTCGCGAGAAAGGGACCATCAAAGCCGATCATCGCGCCGAAGCGAACAGCCCGCCGGATGACTATGCGAGGTATGGCAGCCCGTCCCTTTGCGCCGGGAAAGACGCCATCGCTAATCAAAAAAACCGCCGCGCGGATATGATCCGCTATGACGCGATAGGGCACGATATTCGCATCGCGTTCTTCATCGCTTTGGCCCGTCAACTCCTGTGTCCGCTTGATAATCGGCATGAAAAGGTCTGTCTCGTAGGTGGCTTCGACGCCTTGCAATATGGTTACGATGCGTTCGAAACCCATACCGGTATCGACCCCCGGCGCCGGCAGCGGCACATCCCAGCGCCCGCTATGATCGGGGTCCGCTTGCTGGCGATTGAATTGCATGAATACCAGATTCCAGATCTCAAGGAATCGGTCGTCTTCCGCTTGCAGCAAGGCTATGATGTCGTCTTCGCCCGCTTCTGGCTGCTTGTCCCAGTGGATTTCCGTGTTGGGACCGCAAGGTCCGGTATCGGCCATCTGCCAGAAGTTGGTAGAGGGTCCCATGCGGGCGACCCGCTTCGGGCTGACGCCCATTTCATTCACCCAGCAATCATAAGCTTCGTCATCATTCTCATAGACAGTGAAGACCAGGCGGTCTGCCGGCAGCTTGTAAACCTCGGTCAACAGTTGAAACGCGTATTTGATCGCATCGCGCTTGAAATAATCCCCAAAGCTGAAATTGCCCAGCATCTCGAAGAAGGTGTGGTGACGGGGCGACGGACCTACGTTTTCCAGGTCATTGTGTTTGCCGCTGACGCGCATGCACTTCTGCGACGTGGCTGCGCGGCTGTAGTTTCGCTTGTCCAAGCCCAGGAAAACATCTTTGAATTGCACCATGCCCGCATTGACAAAGAGAAGCGTCGGATCGTCGGCTGGTACTAGAGAGGACGATGCGACCTGCCTGTGACCCATCTCCTCGAAGTAATCGAGGAAAGCCTGTCTAACTTCTGCGCTGCTCATACTTTGCATGCTCTGTTTCCTTGTCTTTGACTATAAGACGTCTTCACCGTCTTTAAGGCGCAACAATAATGATAATCCCAACCCGTTGGCAAGACTATGGCTAGAACTGCCCAACCTGAACAATTAGCGGCTGCTATGGTATACTGCCCGTTCCGACAATGAATTGATACAATGAGTTAATGAATATGGCGACAATCGAAGAACAAGTCGAAGTGTTGATGTCAGGCGCGGCTTACGGCGATCCAGCGATTCGCGACAATATGGCGAAGGATCTGCAGGAACGGTTGTTGGAGTGCCAGGCGGAAGGGCGACCGCTGCGCGTCTACTGTGGCTACGATCCGCGCACCTCTGATTTGCACTTGGGCCACACCATAACCATGCGCAAGCTGCGGCAATTCCAGGACTTCGGGCACGATGTTACCTTCTTGATCGGCACATTTACCAGTTTGATCGGCGATCCCTCAGACAAAGACTCCGCGCGGGATCAATTGACCATGCGGAATGTCGAAGACAACGCCCGCACTTACGCGGAGCAAGCCTTCAAGATTCTCGATCCTGATCTGACGCGGGTCCGCCGCAACGATGAGTGGCTGGCAACCCTGGATTTCGCCGACATCATTCGGCTGGCGAGTCATTTCACGGTTCAGCAATTCCTGGTGAGGGAAAACTTTACCAAGCGCATCGATGAAGGCAAGGCGATCTTCTTGCACGAATTCTTCTACGCGCTGATGCAAGCCTACGACGCCGTCGCGCAAGAGGCGGACGTGCAAGTCGGGGGCCAAGATCAATTGTTTAACATCCTGGTGGCTGGCCGCAAGTTGCAGACCGGGTTGGGCCAAAAGCCGCAGATCGCGGTCATCATGGGCGAGAGCCTGCCCGGTACCGATGGCGATGTGAAGATGTCGAAGAGCCTGGGCAACCATATTCCTCTCTTGTCCGAGCCTTGGGACATGTACGGCAAGGTCATGAGTTTGCCCGACAAAGCGATGGGCATCTATCATAAGCTGATATTGGGATGGACGCCGGCAAAGGTGGAGGATCTGGAGCGCAAGCTGCGATCCGGCGAGTTGCATCCCAATGAAGCCAAGATGAATCTCTCTGGCGAGATCGTCAGCATCTTTCATGGCAGCGCCGCTGCGGAAGCGGCGCAAAGCCGCTGGAACGAGGTGTTCCGGGGCGGCAGCGGGATCCCGGATGATATTGATGAGGCAGTGATTCCAGCTACCGAAGAGATCCGCGATATTCTGGTTCGGCTGCGGATGGTTGGCAGCCGAGGCGAAGCCAAACGACTAATTCAACAGAATGGCGTGCGGCTAAATGAAGAAAAAGTAGCTAGCTTGCAAGCTGTCGTTTCGCCGGAGATGCTCCCGGCAATCTTGCAAGTGGGCAAGCGTCAATTCGTTCGTCTGGTGAAAGCCGAGTAGAACGTTCCTTAAGGAATCCTTTTGGCAGAAGACCCCGAATATACAATTGACGAACAAATCTGCGTCTGCATATCGAAGCAAGTTGTGGACGGCGATGTCTGGGCGCAGGGGATTAACACTCCGCTGGTATCGGCCGGTTTAATCCTTGGCAAGATTCGCTATGCGCCGCGCGCTCGGTTCACTTCGGCAATCGGGCAGGCGCTGGTTCAAGATTGGGGTCCCCTGGGCATCGCAGACATCGAAAGCCTGTGGGTGGGCAAGGGACTCATTCATCTCGGTTTCGCGGCTGGCGCCGCGGATATTCTGCCCAAGTATCGGCCGAAAGAGTTTTTCCGCCCGGCGCAGGTCGACAGCCGCGGCAACTTCAACAATATCGCTTTTGGCAAGAACTATCACAGACCGCGTATGCGGTTGCCGGGAAGCGGCGGCATACCGGACGTAAGTCCGCTATATGATCACAGCTTTCTGTATGTGCCGCGTCATTCGCGCTTGACATTTGCCGCGAAGATCGATTTTCTCAGCGGTATGGGCCACGCGCCGCAACGGAAGCGGGGGGGAGGACCCCGATACCTGGTATCTGATTTGGGTCAGTTTGACTGGTTGGAAGGGCGCATGCGCCTCACCTCGCTGCATGCCCATGTCGATATCGAAAAGGTCAAGCGGAAGACCGGCTTTGACTTGGAGATTGCGTCGGATCTATACAGGACCCCGCCGCCGGACGCGGAGGATCTCAGGCTCTTGCGAGAAGAGATTGATCCATTGGCGACGCGCAAATTGGAAACCTTGGGCGGCGTTGCGCGCAAAGACTTGCTGCGGGAAATCTTGCGACAAGAAGGCGCTCTTTAGCTGGTCTTTTGGTTAGACGCGGCGGCGAACCGCCAGGAACTTATGCCGCGAAATCGGTCGGAGGCACTGCCGATAAATCCCAGCCGGACACCGTCAATCGTATCGCGGACGATCATGGAATATAGCGGGTAATACAAGGGAATGGCGACCGCCTTTTCAGCGAATATCTCTTGAAATTGCTGATACATTTGGTGACGGGCAATGCCATTGCTTGCCCGACGCGCGCTATCCAGCAACGCCGCAATCTCGTTTTCCGCCGCGCTGCCGTAGTTCTGCCCCTTGATGGATTGCGCAGGATGCCAAAAGCGATAGACGTCGGGTTCTCCTCCAACGCGCTGTGAAACGATCGCCGCGTCGAACTCGCCGGCGCGAAGCCGCTGCATGAACTGATCGGGCATGACTGGCGCGACATCTACCGCCAGTCCAATCTTGCGCCATTGGGCCGCGATGTCGGAAGCCAGCCCGGTCAACGAGGCGGTATCTTCTACCAGCAAGCTAAAAACAGCCGTGGGGGCGCCGTCGCCTTCTGTTTCGCCGCTTTCTCCCGCATCTGAATTGGCGCTGGAAACCCCTTCAATCAGTGAGACCGCAAGCGCCAGGTCATGCGCGCTCCAGAATTGCTGCGGCTGATAGACTGGCATTCCCGGAATAAGAGGGCTGTCAGCATATATAGCCTCACCCGCCACGTGCGCCTCGACAAGCGCCACCTGATCGAGCGCCAATGCCAGGGCGCGCCGCATTCGTCTATCGGCAAATGCCGGCTCTTCCCAGTTGAAAATGAGGATTTGCACGGTCGAATCGATGTTGGTATGCAGTCGCGCCCGGGGCAAACTGAGCAGATCCTCCCGCGATCCAACATTTGCCAATACATCGACTTCGCTTCGGCGATAGGCTTGAATCGCCTCATCCGCATTCGCATAAAGCCTGAAGAGCAGTTCCCGCAGCTGATGCTCGTTTGGCGCATCGCCGCGCATCTCGTAAACGGGCGAGAGTTGCAGCAGAATGGCGTTGACCTTGCCCGACGCGTCAGCGCGCAATTCGCCGCGTTGGTAGGCTCCCGTGCCAATTGGCGACAAGTTGAATGGGTGCTTTGCCAGTGCCGAAACTGTCGTGCCGCGCAAGGCATGTTCCGGCAAGATGCCAATTGTCAAAAGACGCGGGAAGCTCGCCAGTGGCTGCGCCAGGCGAAAACGCAGCAGATGATCTCCCAGCTTCTGCGTTTCGATCGTGCGCCAAAAGCCTGCGCTTGGCGAGTAGGCGGCGTAATCCGGATCGCTGAGCAAGGACATCGTATAAATGACGTCGTCGGCGCCGAAGGCGACGCCATCTTGCCATTTAATATCTTGGCGCAATTCCAGCACATATTCCAGGTTGTCGCCTGATATGGTCAGGTTTTTCGCCAGATCAAGCACCGGCGCGCCATATTCGTCAGTAGTGAACAAGCCTTGGAAGATCAGGCTCGTAATATCTCGGTCGACAGGATTGAGGTGCGCGAAGACCGGATTCAGCCGCTGGACCGTTCCGACCAGTCCTTCACGATATGTTGTCCTGTCTGTGGCTCCGCTTCGAGCTGCGGCAACCTGCCCTGCGACGGTCGGCGCAGGGGGCGCGGAGCTTGGCTTGGGGGTGATTTCGCCGTCGCTGGGAGCGGGGGTTGACGTTGCAGGCGGCTGAACTTGCGCTACGCGGCTGACACGGAAAACGGCGGCAAATGAAAAAACGGTCGCGGCCAGTATCAGTAACAAAAGATGCAAACGGAATCCGCGAAACATGACCCGCCTTATTAGTCTAGATCACGGATAGCCGAAATCCCGCCGTCGAATTGTCGATAACCGAGAGTTGATCGCTTTGCTTGACGCCGAATTATGTGACCTGAGACTCAACCGGTCGTGGCGACGGAGAACAGGGCTATTCCAAGAAAGGCGATCGACAAGAATATCGTGATGCGAAAAAGCGTCTTCTCCAGCCCGCGCCGGGTACGGGCAATGCCGCCCCCGGCGTCGCCGCCAAGCAAGCTGCCCAAGGCGCCGCCTTTGACTTGCAGCAAGATGAGAATGATCATCGCGATGGATATAACGATGGAAGAAATTTGCAAGGCAACAGCCATGCCATAGCTCCTTGACTTCAACTCCGGCACGAAACACAAATAGTGTAGCACCGCTTCCGGCTTGTGACTAGCCTTGAATGGATAGCGAGCGCTAGCCAGACACCAGGTATACGGCTTTCGCGCCTTTTAGTCGCGCCATCCTTGTTTATGCAAACCGCGTCGCGCATACAACGAGAAGGCTTACTCTTGTGCGTGAGCGCGGCTAAGCTTTTCGCCGGTTACGCGCCGAGCGGCTGCAGAAACGCGATTGCCGCCTCGAGTTGCAAGTCATTTTCCCGCTCTTCATCAGTTTCCGGGTTCCATTCGACCATGATATCCGGCGTGATGCCCTGCGCGTGAATCCAGGACCCATTGGGCGTTAGCCAGCGCTTCACCGTAATGCGCACGCATCCGCCATTGGCCAGCTCAGGGACGATATTCTGTACCGTGCCCTTGCCAAAGGTCCTTTCACCCATGATAGTTGCCACTCGGTAGTCCTGCATGGCGCCAGCAATCACTTCCGAAGCGCTGGCGCTTGTTTCATCGACCAATACGACTATCGGCACATCAATATCGGCGTAGCCGCCTCGGGTGCGGGTGACTTCTTCGCTCTGATCCCGCGAGACTTGCCGCAGGAGCACACCGTCATCTATGAACGCGCTGCCAATTTCTATCGCGCTCGCCAGCGTTCCGCCGGGGTTGTCGCGAATATCGAAGATCAATCCGCTGGCGTTATTGATGTCGACGTCTTTGAAAGCCTCGTCGAGTTGAGCGCGCGAGAGGTCGTTGAAGTCCAGCATTTTCACGTGCGCGATGTTGTCTCCAACGATGTCGTACGAGACGTTTGGTAATTCAAAGACCTCGCGCGTAATTATGAAGGTAAGGAATTCTTCGTCGCGCTTGAAGGTGATTGTAACCGTCGTGCCGCGAGGACCGGGGACGAGCGCCGTTAATTCCGCCTGTGTCATGCCGCTGACCAACTGACCATCGACCGCGTAAAATACATCGCCGGGCAAGACGCCGGCGCCTTCGGCGGGCGAACCGGGAATGACCGTTACAACCTCGATTTCTCCGGTATCTTCAATCCTGCGAATCGTAACGCCAATGCCGGAGAATTTGCCCGAGAAGTCGATGGCGCGATCACACAAGTCGGGCCGAATGTACCCGCTGTGTTCATCTTCCAGCGCATTGACCATTCCGTCGATGGCGCCGTTGACCAGCGCTTTAACATCGATGGGATCCACATAGCGAGATTCAACAATCGAAAAAGCGTCCCAGAAGGGCTCGAAAGCTTGGTCGGTATCGCTTAGCGCCATTCGCCCTTGGGCGTCGCTACGATTGGACAGCGCCATGCTCCCCGCGACAAAGCCGATAAGGAAAACGGCTGCGGTCATCAAAAGCGGTTGCAGAACCCGAGAATGGCGCCGGTAGAACGGCTTTGAAACCATGATGAATCTCCGTCAATTGAGCGGCTTCAATACCTGTATAGTATACGTTATCATGGCGATATTGCGGAATTGCAAAACATGTCCCCCGGCATACGAACGCATGTCGGCGCTTTTGTTCATCAGTATTTTGACGGAGAACGCTCAAAGCGATGGGCGAGAATCTCGTTTCCATTGAAGAAGCGGCAGCTCTTGTCAGCGATGGCCAAAACCTGGCTCTCGGAGGCATGACCCTATATCGGCGGCCAATTGGATTCGTTAGGGCTTTGCTGCGCCGATCGCCTCGCCCGCGCAACCTGACGCTGCTCAGTTTCACGGGAAGCATGGAGTCCGACCTGTTGATCGGCGCCGGTTGCGTCCGACAGGTTCGATCGGCTTACTTCGGCTTGGAATCCTTTGGTCTGGCGCCGATGTTCACACAGGCTGTTCAATCGGGGCGCCTCAAGGTGATCGAAGAAACCGAGGCAAGCATTGTGATGGGCATTCGCGCGGCCATCGCCGGTGTGGGATTCATGCCCTCGCGCGCCTGGCTGGGGACGGATTTGCCGTCCTTGCGACCCGATGTCAAAACGGTGAAGGATCCCTACAGCGCCGACGAACTGTTGGCTTTCCCGGCGATACCCTGCGATGTCGCGGTCATTCATGGCTTGGCGGGGGACAAACACGGCAACGTCCTTATCAACAACAATTTGGGCATTGATATGGAATTGGTCTATGTGGCGGATACAGTCGTGGCCACCGTCGAAGCGCTTGTTGACGAACTGCGCCCGACCACCGAGGGCGTCATTATTCCTTACCCGGGATGCGACATGCTCGCGCATTTGCCGGCCGGGGCGGCGCCGTCGAGTTGTTATCCGCGGTATCCCGTGGATGGCGGAACCATCCTGAAGTATGTCGAAGCCTGCAATTCCGGCCGCTTTGCGGACTTCCTTGATGACTTCTTGAAGCAATAGCGCCCGACAGGGCTGTTGTCAGCAGACCATGTTGCCTGTATAATCAAAATACAATTGAATATGTCGAGACTTGGGGAGCTTGCGGGCGCAAGCTGAGAGGGCGCGAAAAATCGCGCCGACCCATATACCTGATCCGGATAATACTGGCGTAGGGATGTCCACCATGTATCAAACTGAGCCACCCTTGTAGACATCCTTACAAGGGTGGTTTTCGTTTCCGAGCAAAGGGGTCTTCGAGTCGCGGCGGCAAAATCCATTTAGGGGAGCATTTAATATGTTTACAAGATCAGTTCTCGTATTTTTAGTTCTAGTCCTCATCGTGACTACGGTTTTGTCCCAGGAAAAAGAAGCGGTTGTAGTCGTCACGCACGACAGTTTCGGGGCCTCGGAAACAGCGTTGGAAGCATTTGAAGCCCATACTGGAATGACGGTCGAAATACTGCGCGCGGGCGATGCCGGAACCATGGTGAATCAGTCGATTCTGAGTGTGAACAATCCCTTGGGCGATGTCTTGTACGGCATTGACAACACTTTTCTCAGTCGCGCGCTGGACGCCGAGATATTCGTAGCTTACCAATCTCCTGAGCTTCAATTCGTCGACGAGTCATTTGTTCCAGGTCTTGATAACCTGGTCACGCCGATTGACTACGGCGATGTCTGCCTTAATTACGACATCGCCTATTTTGACGACAACGAATTGGACCTGCCTACCAGCCTGGCGGATCTGACTTTGGCCGAATACCGGAGCTTGCTCGTCGTCGAGAATCCGGCTACGTCTTCCCCGGGTCTGGCTTTCTTATTGGCGACAATTGCGGTATTCGGTGCCGAGGGAGATTATACTTATCTCGATTATTGGCGGGACCTGCGAAGCAACGACGTGCTGGTCGTTGACGGCTGGACAGAAGCATACTACGGGGAATTCAGCGCGCCCGGACGCGACACGGGCGCCCGTCCACTGGTCGTGAGTTATGCCAGCAGTCCGCCTGCCGAGGTGCTATTCAGCGAAAACCCCGAGGACGGTCCTTTCACCGGCGCGCTGGTTGGCGACGATATGTGTTTTCGCCAGGTTGAATACGCGGGCATCCTTGTGAATGCGTCTAATCCAGAAGGGGCTCGCCAGTTTATCGACTTCATGCTGAGCCCGGCCTTCCAGGAAGATCTGCCGCTGAACATGTTTGTATTCCCGGTGCGCGAAGATATCCTGCTTCCAGAGATCTTTGCCGAGCTGGCGGAGATTCCTGAACAGCCGGCTGCTCTTGAGCCGGCCGACATCGAAGCGAATCGCGAAGAGTGGATCCAGGCTTGGTCCGAGGTCATGATGCGCTGATGCGCTTGCGAGAGAGTTACTGGTACGTCGTTTACCTTTTGCCCTTGACCTTTCTGGCGCTATTCTATTTCTACCCGCTATTGGCGATACTGGACATAAGCCTGCGTCCTGATGGATGGCTGGATCTGTCCGCGTTCCTGCGCTTGCTCTCGACAGACTATTACGTCGGCGCGTTTCTCTTCACCCTGTATCAAGCGGCGCTTTCCACGGCCTTGACCTTGTTCCTGGCTTTGCCCTGCGCATATGTGTTTTCGCGCTTTCGTTTCGCCGGCAAGTCGCTTTTGCTGTCCCTGGCAACACTGCCATTTGTACTGCCCACAGTTGTGGTCGCGCTGGCATTCATGTCTTTGATTGGCAGGCGCGGTCTGCTGAACGATCTGCTTATGACCTTGTTCTCCCTGGACTACAGCCCGGTTCAACTGGAACGTACGCTGGCGATCATCATCATTGTGCACGTCTTCTACAACTTCGCCATCGCCTTAAGAATCATGACCAGTTACTGGTCTGCACAGGGTATCGCGGCGGAGGAAGCGGCTCGCGTACTGGGCGCGGACGAATGGTCGCTTTGGCGCGATATCAGATTGCCGCTGATACAGCCCGCGCTGCTTTCCGCGGGCGCTCTTGTCTTCATGTTTACCTTCACCAGTTTTGGCGTTGTCCTGATCTTGGGAGGCATTCGCTTTGCAACGCTGGAGGTGCAAATCTACTATCAAGCGATTAGCCTCTTCAATTTGCCCATGGCTGCGGCGCTTTCGCTTTTGCAAATTGTCGCGATGTTCGCGTTGATGACCGCCTATACGCATTTGCAGCGGGGACTGCAATCTGCAATTGGCAGTGGCAAGGCGGTAGCGCGGCCTGTCAATAGCCTGCGCGAAAGATCCTTGGTCTGGGGCGTAGTGATCTTCATCTTCGTACTGCTTTTCGCGCCGCTTCTGGCGCTCGTGGCGCGTTCGGCGCTGAGCAATGGCGCGCTGGACATAAGCAACTACTTGGCGCTTGCTGAATCGTCGCGCGGCTCGCTCCTGTTTATCGCTCCCATTGAATCCGTAGCCAATTCGCTTCGCTTCGCGCTGATATCAACGGGCATGGCGCTGATCATCGGATTGATCGCATCCTTCATGATTGCCGGCCGCGGCCGCCTCGCGCGTTTTCTGGACCCACTGCTGATGCTGCCACTGGCGACCAGCGCGGTTACCCTCGGCTTCGGCTTTATCGTCGCCCTGGACGAGCCGCCGCTAAACCTGCGGGCATCCTGGCTCATCATCCCCATCTCTCATACCTTGGTCGCTTTTCCTTTTGTCGTTCGCAGCGTATTGCCGAGTTTGCGCGCGATTCCGCCCTCGGTGCGCGAGGCTGCGCAGGTTTTAGGCGCGCGGCCCTTTGACTTGCTGCGAACCATCGACCTGCCCTTGGTAAGCCGGGGCATCGCGGTGGGGACGACCTTTGCGTTTACCGTGAGCATGGGCGAGTTCGGGGCTTCGCTCTTTGTCGCGCAGCGAGAATCTGTGACGATTCCCGTTGTTATATACAGACTAATCGGCGATCCCGGCTTGGCATCCTATCGCCAGGCGCTGGCGATGAGCGTCATTCTGCTCTTGGTATGCGCCTTGGGCTTTACCATGATTGAGCGACTTCGCGTCGCTGGAGTGGGCGAATTCTGATGCTTCAATTGAAAGACCTGTCCCACGCCTATGACGAGGCTATTTCGCTACGGAAGGTCAACTTGACCGTCGCGAAAGACGAGATCCTCTGTCTGCTGGGTCCGAGCGGCTGCGGCAAGACCACGCTTTTGCGCATCGTTGCCGGCTTGATCTCCGACTATGCGGGAGACGTACTGCTCGACGGGCGCGATCTGCGTCGCCTAGCTGCGCATGAGCGCGGCTTCGGTCTGATGTTTCAAGATTTTGCGCTGTTCCCGCATATGTCGGTATCCGACAATATCGCATACGGACTGCGGCGGCAGCGAATGGCTCCGACCGACATAGGGGCGCGAGTGGAACTGATGCTGGATCAGGTTGGCTTGAGGGGCTATGGCGAACGTGACATTGGGACATTGTCGGGCGGCGAACAGCAGCGCGTCGCATTAGCGCGCAGCCTGGCGCCGGAACCGAGCCTGCTGATGTTGGATGAACCTCTGGGTTCGTTGGATGCGTTGCTGAGAGACAAGCTGGCTCTCGAATTGAGAGAGATTATCAATAGGGCGGGATTGCGCGCGCTTTACGTCACGCACGATCATCGCGAAGCCTACGCGATTGCCGACCGGATTGCGGTTATGGACAAAGGAACGATCCGGCAACTGGATCGGCCCATTAACTTGTATCGCCATCCGATCGACGAAAATGTCGCGAGATTCCTCGGCTTTTCCAATATTTTTCAATTTGGAGACAATCGCTTTACGCGTGAACTGCGACAGAAATTTCTACCTGATGCCGCCGATAGCGACGCCTTCTTGATCCATCCGGACGGGATTGCACTCGACGATGAAGGCGAACCTACAGCGATAGCGCGCCGCGGCCGCATCGCGTCTTCCGTGTTCCGCGGCGAATACAGCGAAGTCAGTATTCGCATGCCGCAGGAAGGATTGACTCTGCGCTGCAAATCACGCGAGGGGCTCCCAACTGTTGGCCGTTCAGTCACAGTTTCTGTTAAAGGTGAAGCCATTAGGCGACTCCATTGACCGAGCCAAGGGCTATGGTCTATGCGGAGAGCGACAATTGCAACTATAATTCGGTGGTCAATCGCTAACCGAATTGGGGAGTGGTGAATTTCGCAGATATGAAATACCTGTCTACCCTCATATATTCTAAGATGAACTTCCCTCTGCTTCGGATGCTTTGGGGAAGGGCTGGGGGAGGGGGGTAGAAAAGGCGATACTCCCAATAATCACCACTTCCTCGAACTGATCGGAAGAACATAAGATGCCTCGCGCTTTATTCAGTGTTTCGAACAAGACCGGAATCACCGAGTTTGCTCACGCCTTGCTGACCTACGGTTGGGAAATCGTCGCCAGCGGCGGGACCCGCAAGACCTTGGAAGAATCGGGGGTTCCAATCACCAGCGTCGAACAGCTCACGGGCCAGCCCGAGATGCTTGGCGGCCGTGTCAAGACGCTGCATCCGGCCATCCACAGCGGTATCCTGGCTCGTGATAACGAGGCTGACCTGAGGGAGATCGAGAGTTTTGGCTTCGCGCCGATTTCGATGGTCGTCTGCAACCTATATCCATTCGTAGAAACAGCGGCTGCCGAGAACGGCGATTTGAGCGGCGTCATTGAACAGATTGATATCGGTGGCGTGACAATGTTGCGCGCGGCAGCCAAAAACTTCGAACGCGTGACAACCATCTGCGATCCGGACGACTATTTGTCCATCATGGAGGCATTGCACGAGGCGGGACGGATTGACATGGCGCGCCGCCGGGAGCTTGCGGTCAAAGCCTTTGCCCATACCAGGGATTACGACGCGGCAATTCACGCTTATCTGTACGAATCCGGCCTGCCCCCACCAGATTCCTCGGGCGTACCCGAAAGCATTTACATCAGTATGCTGCGCAGCAATGAACTGCGCTATGGAGAAAACCCCCATCAAAGCGCAGCCTATTATTCCTCACATGTATCTGACTTGCCCTTGGGCGCCGCGCAATTGGGTGGAAAACAACTGTCCTACAATAATATTCTCGACGTCGATGCCGCCTGGCGCGCTGTTGGCAGCTTTAACGAGCCAACGGTTGTAATCGTCAAACATCTGAATCCTACCGGAATCGCGTCTGCCGGCTCCATCACCCAAGCTTATCCCCAAGCCCTGGCCTCTGATCCGGTTTCGGCTTTCGGGGGCATAATCGCCGTCAATCGCGAGGTCGACGAAGCTTTTGTCGCCGCCTTGGAAGCCTTGTTTGTGGAAGCCATAATCGCGCCGTCTTTTTCGGATGAGGCGCTTGAGCAACTGCGCGCCCGGCGCAAGAACTGCAGAATCTTGCAAGTTGACCACCCTTATGGAGGGAGCGGCTTGGAAGTTCGCTCTGTCATGGGCGGGATGCTCCTGCAGACAATTGACATGGGCGACCCGCCCGAGGCGGTCATGCGGACAGTTACCGCCCGCGTGCCGCTAGATGCGGAATTGCAATCGCTGCGATTCGCCTGGAAAGCGGTGCAACATGTTAAGTCAAATGCGATTGTGCTTGCTCATGGAAGGCGAACAATCGGCATCGGAGGCGGTTTGCCAAGCCGGGTAGACGCGGTAGAACTTGCGATCAAGAAAGCCGGGGACGAGGTGACGAGCGCGGTCATGGCTTCGGATGCCTTCTTTCCGTTTCCCGACGGCATTGAATCCGCGGCCCGGGCGGGGGTCACCTGTGTCATACAGCCGGGCGGTTCCATTCGCGATGCCCAGGTGATCGAAGCGGCTGACTATTACGACATGGCGATGATCTTCACAGGAGGGCGGCACTTCCGCCATTAGCCGGAAGTGGCTTGGGCCAACCCGGCTTCATCAAGCTCGCCGTTTTTCGGCTTCTTGCCGGTAAAGGGAATTTCGCCTTTTTCCCAGGCAACCAGAAGCGGCACCGCCGTGAAGATCGACGAATAGGTCCCCGATAGCAGACCGATAAACAAAATCGCGATGAATTGCTTGACGGTTTCGCCGCCAAATAGCAAGATCGCGATCATGATAAAAAATGCGTTCAGTTGTGTGGCGAGTGAACGATGAATGGTCTCCCAAATGCTGCGATTGACGATCGTCTCGAACGGCTCGCCCAGATGCTTCGGGATGTTTTCGCGAATGCGGTCAAAAACGACGATCGAGTCCTGCACCGAGAAGCCCACAACGGTCAACACAGCTGTCAAAAACAAGGCATCGATTTCCCAGCCCAGCAATAGCCCAAAGAGCGACATCACGCCCATCACCACCAGAATGTCGTGGATCATGGCCGCGATGGCGCAGACCCCGTACCGTATAGCATTGGGAACCTGCCGAAAGGCGATCACGATGAAGCCGGTAATCACCAAAGCGCCGACAGCCACTGCAGCCAGGGCGGAACGAGTGACCTCTTGACCGATGGTCGCGGAAACGGTTTCGGCGCGGAAGCTGTCCCGGTCAATCGGAGAAATCGACCCCAGACGAAGCAGGATGTCGTTTGTCACCTCTACGTCGTGGAAACCGGCGCGCACAGACCAGCGATAATCGCTCGCCGCGCCGATCCGCTGTATGATGATGTTCTCGTCGCCGACAGCGCCAAATACTTGACGGATGCCGTCTTCAGTCGCGCCGGCATCCTGGAACTTCAATTCATAGATGCTGCCGCCGACAAAGTCGATGCTCAGGCGGAATGGCGAGCCGGTCGTAACTGTCGACACGAGCATGACCAGCAGACCAGGCACGATGACCAGGGCGGATAGCAGGAAGAACCAGCGACGCTTCTCGACAATCTTGAACATTTCGGCTCTCCCTATACGCCAAGCAGCGCGCGATTGCGATCAATGGTGTTACGGAATATGCTGACGAGAATATACAGAAAAGTGCGCGTCACGATGACCGCGGTGAACAGATTCAAGACCAAACCTATCGCCAGCGTCACGGCGAAGCCGGCTACGATGCTGGCGCCGGGCGTCTGCCCGAACATGAAGAGAATCCCGCAAATGATGATCGTCGAGAGATTGGAATCGCGAATGGATGTCCAGGCGCGGTCGAATCCCGCCTTCAGGGCATCTTCCAGCGCGAGGCCCGCGCGCAATTCCTCTTTGATCCGTTCGAATATCAGAATATTGCCGTCGACAGCCGTACCGATCGATATCAGAAAGCCTGTGATCGCGGGCAAGGTCAACGTCACCGGCAAGAGCTTGAAGACCGCGATATTCAAGAAAATGAATACGATCAGCGCCAAATCCGCCGCAAGGCCGGGCAGGCGGTAGTAAATGAGCATAAAGGCGAGCACCACAAGGACGCCCACGACGCCAGCTTGAACGCTGAGCCGCACCGATTCTTGTCCGAGCGTCGCGCCGACTTCCTGCGTACTCTCAATACGGAGAGGTATGGGCAAAGCGCCCGATCGCAATTGCAAAGCCAAGGTGTTTGCTTCCTGTTCGGTAAATTGACCGGAAATGACCCCGCCGGTCGACAATTGCGCTTGAATGGTGGGCGCGGACAGCACTTCGCCGTCCAGGACAATTGCCATCGGTTGCCCGATGCGCTCCCCGGTGAAGCTCCCAAATACACTCTGGAAGTCTTCCTTGATCTCGAAATTGATCAGCCATTGGGGATTTCCCGTACCTTGCGCGGGAGCCAATACGGCGCTCGCCGCCTGCAGGCCCGCGCCGGTCATCACTGTGCGGAAGGGCAACCCATTGACCGGATGCGCCAGCCGCCCGGCAAGCGGATCGTCTTCGCCACTGAGCTCTCCGCGCAGCGCGATTTGTTCGCTGGTGACGATTTCCCGGCCGATCAGATCCGGCACCTGGTTGGACAAGCCGCCGAAGTCAACAAACTCCAACAGCGCGGTTTGCTGGATTGTGGCGATCGCTTGTTCGGGATCGCGAACGCCGGGCAATTCAACCAGTATGCGATCGCGACCTTGCACTTGCACGGTCGCTTCGGTCAGTCCCAGCGCGTTTACGCGGCGCGAGACATTATTGGCGGTTTCCGCAAGCTCTTCCCGGTCAAAATTCTGTATCGGGATATCCGCCTGCAAAAGCACCCGTAAACCCCCGACCAGATCCAAACCAAGACTCTGCGTGATGTTCAGCACGAATTCATTCTCGCCATCGCCGTTGGCGTCAATTTCGAGATTCTCGCTGCAACGAAGGGACTCGATTTCCTGCGCCGTAGCTTTTGAACAGGCTTCGGTCTGCACACCCTTGAACTCGGGAGGACTGGCAACCCAAATGCAGAGTAGGCTCAGCGCAAGAATAAACATCAGCCATCGAACATGACTGCTCATAGGTGGGACCTTTCGTGTATTGGGTCTCTGTCAGGTTGTTCCACGTTCTGCCCGCTGCTCGCTCAATCCCATATTTGCGTTTCGGGCGATTTCTTGTGAATCATAGACCTGTTGCAACGCTGCCGTCAGCAGCTTGATAGTTACGCCGTCAGCGATCTCCACGAAGGAGATGCCGGAATCAACATCAATATCCACAATTTTGCCGACGATGCCGCCGTAAGTGACGATCTCATCGCCGACGTGCAAGGACCGCACGACTTTCTGTTTGTGCTTGAAAGCGCGCTGCTTTGGGAAGATGAACATGGCCCAGTAAGCGCCCAAAGCGAGCGACAGAATGGCGAATACCAGCACGAATTCCAACATAGACAGTTTCCTGATCGCTATGAACCGCGCAATTATATAGGCGCATACGACCTTAAGCCAGTGTAATCGACAGGTCCAAGGTTTGCTTGACCATTTCTCAAAACGAAACTACAATACGCAGGTGGGATTGTTGTCGATTGGTTAGGCAAACTACTATGCTAAGACGGTTGAAGAATGCGCGTTACGGCATCTTTTTTCTGGCGCTTTTGCTCCTGTTGGTATCCCAGCCAGCTACGGCCGGAGACACGATCATCAGCAACAACTCCGGCGCTGGCAACCAAGTTTTTATCATCGAAGACGAACCTTCATTGGTGATAAATGGCTTTGATCTGGCGCCTCTGGGTCTTGGCTTTCCCATTGCGCTTGACGCGGTCACTATATTCGTAAATCGCGCCGTCCCAGGCGTCGCGGTGGATCTGCTCATATATCAAGACGCGAATGGCGGCTCGCCCGTTGACGCGACGCTGATTCACCGACAGCCGGTGGCGATCAATGGATCCGGCGCCAATCGGATCCTTCTGGAACAAGCGGCGATTGTGACGGAACCGGTGATCTGGGTCGGTTTCTACTTGCCGGTCGGTTTCCGTTTTAACGCCGACGCCTCCGGTTCATCCGTGCTCACATATTGGGCTTGGACGCCGGGCGGCTCTTTTGATGTCAACGCCTTGTCAAGCGCGCAGGTCTTGGGACCTGCCGACGGCAGCGAGCCCGTTGGCATCAACATGGAAGGCATCGCGCGGATCACCGCTGAACTGCGTACGCCGTTTTATGAAGAGACGACAAACGCTGTTCTTGTCGGCAAGCAATTTGTAGACGACTCCGACCAAGACACATCCATTCTGCAAACCTATCCCTATTGCGGTGATCTGTTTTATGATTCCGAAGACATCGACATCTCCGGGGAGGGCGCTTTTACAATTACCTGCGGCGTCAACAGAGAGTTCGAAGCGCCGACAAATGTCGCGCAGCCATCCGGCGAGTTGCTCGATGTACAGCGCGCTGGCCATCTCTACAAGTTGGTGGCGAATATACCGCAGGAGTTGCATGTTCACGGCGCCATCGGCACCTTGCCGGTGCCGGTAACGCACTGTATGCGTATTCAAGCCATTGATCTGGAGCAAGCCATCATCGCCGAAGCGCGCGATATACCGGAGCGCTGGTATGTATTGCCTTCCGTCCGCTTTGGAGACTTGGTCTGCGTCGAAGTCACGCATGCCAGCTACTTGTCTTATTTCTTGCCGCGCACAGACGACTCGCCGCAGAATGTGAACCTCGTACTTGGTTGGTCGCGCATCAATCCTCATCCGCTTGAATGCGGCATTTTAACCGGATTTAAGATACCGGTGGTCAATACCGGTCAGAGCTGGTTCGATACGCCTTCTTCGGATGTCAAAGTGATCGTCGAGAATATCCATATAGGAACCGGAACAGTTACCGGAGCGATGGAACTGAAAGTGCCGACATCCAAACTGGGACCGGGCCACCGTCAATTGCTCGAGATAGGTCCGATGATCGTGGACCAATATGTTCATGAGCTTCACCGCCTGCAGATACGGCTTGACTTCGACGAAAAAGTGGAAGAGACCAACGAATTCGACAATATCTGGTTCAGTGAATATGTCTTGCAGTGGGCCGGGGGCAGCCAACGCTGCTACGATAGAGCCTGGCATACACAGACGCCGTATCCGAGCACCTCTTTGGATTATTGCTTCATCGGCAGGCCATATAAAAGCGGCGGTGGCAAGATTTTGATTCCCTACTCGCCCGCCTGCGATATTGAATTTCGCTCTGGACATGTCGAGGCGCGTCCTGGTGCTGAAGAGCCGCGGCAGTTCAAGAGAGGGGATTGTCACATTGCGATTAGTATCAAGGTGGTCGGTCAGAGCGCCAAGATCCTCTATCGCAAGATTGATGTGCCGGATTCGGATCCGCCATGCCCTGGCGGCAGCAGCGTACGAGACTACATCGATAGAGACAATGTTGTTTTGGTCATTGATGTCGACGGCGCCTGAGCGGGCTAATGGAGACAAAACCAGGGCTGGGAAATCGCGCAAACTGGAGTTTGGGGTAGCCTTATGCGGGTCGTCACAAATAAAAAACTGGCTCGCCGCAATCGCAAGTTGACCAATTACCTTTTCTTTGGCACGTTCGGCGCGCTAATTCTGAGCTTCTTCGTGATCAACGCTTCACTGTTCACCGGTGACATTCCCGATTCGCTGGGCGTGATCGCGCAGTCTGCCATGTTGCCTATCGCCTTCATCCTGACGGTCCTTTCAGTGCGCATGACAAATCTATGGGCGCGCGTTCCGCGCCCGGAGAAGGCGATCGAGGACGGCTTGAAGGGCTTGAGCAACAAGAGTGTCTTGTACAACTATTATCATTTTCCGGCGCGCCACGTTCTGATTTGCCCTCAAGGCGTGTACGCGATTGTCACGCGCTGGCACGATCAGGAATATACCTTCCGCGATGGCAAGTTCCGCAGTCATCGCAATGTTCTCAGCAAGTTCCTTTCACTGTTCCGGCTGGATGGCGTTGGCAAGCCTCTTCGCGATGCCGAGATTGCTCGTCAAGACGTACAACGGTCCATTGATGAAATCGCTCCCGATGTCGAGGTGCAACCGCTCGTGGTCTTTGTCGACCCGTCGGCCAAAATAAACTTCGAAGACGAGTTGGATACGCCCGTTCTTTTCGCTGATACGAGATTGTCCCCCAACTTGAAGGACTTCATGCGCGATGCCAAACGCCGAATATCGGAAGAAGCCGGCGACGCAAAAAACGCCAACTTAATGCCGCTTTCTGACGAACAGATCGAAGCTTTCGAAAAAGCGACAATCTGAGCCCGCATGGCGCGACCCATA
This sequence comes from Anaerolineae bacterium, assembly GCA_022820665.1. GTDB lineage: Bacteria > Chloroflexota > Anaerolineae > Aggregatilineales > Phototrophicaceae > UBA6055. The sequence continues at coordinate 57,612 of JAJEFB010000023.1, forward strand.
GGCACGGCAATTCTAATACTGATTATCTGGCTCGGCTTTGCCCTGCGCTTACACGAACTGGCTGCAGTGCCGCTGCGCGGCGACGAAGCTTTCAGCGCGCTGAACTGGGCAGGCATTCCCTTGCATCAGTCCCTGACCGAGATCGCAACGCTCGAGCCGCATCCTCCGCTGACCTACGTATTGTTTCGGCTTTGGGGGCTTCTCATCGGTGGAATCGACAGTCCCTTTGCCTTGCGCCTGCTCCCGGTCTTTGGCAATCTGATCGGCGTCTCTGGGGCTTACGCCTTGGCCTCCCGCCTATCCGGAAAGCGAATCAGCGGCATTGCCGCTGCGTTAATCTGGGCAACTCATCCCTACGAAATCTGGCATAGCCAGGACTTTCGCAACTATGCTCTCTGGGCCGGCTTAAGCGTGACGAGCTTGTGGCTGGGTCTGCGCCTGATTGATCGGCCGGCTATGAGAAATTGGCTGCTCCATGCCCTGATGGCCATCACCAGCGCGCTGATATTCTACACCGAAGTGTTCATGTCGATTGCCTTGGTACTTGTTGCCATTTGCTGTAAGAAAGGCGATCGGCGATTCTTCGCGAGATTTATCTCCTTGCAGGGCACCGTGGTCTTGATGCCGCTGGTGGCTTTCCTCGTTCTGCAAACCGGGCTTTTAGCCTCGGGCGCATATCCCGGCAACCTTGATTCGCTATATGTTCCTGACTTCTTGTTCCGGTTCCCGCCGGTCTTGACCCTGGGAGAAACCGCGCCGGGATCGTCACTCTGGTTGTGGATCGTCCTCGCGCTTGCGCTTGGCTTGTTCGCGTTCATTGTTGCCAGAGGCTCAAGGCGCGAGATTACGTATATCGGGGCTATCGTTCTCGTTCCATTCTTGCTGCTTGGCGTCCTTTCTTTGCGCGTGAACATTTTCCATCCGCGTTACGTATTGGCGACGGTACCGGGCTTTGTACTGCTGATCTCCCTGGGCAGCGCTCGTTTGGCTGTCTGGATAGCCAAGGCTGCTGGATTGCGGCAAGGCTACGTAATGCCGCTGCTCTTGGCGCCCTGGATTGTTCTTTCAGTTCTGTCGCTTCACACCTACCATAACGACCCGGCATTCCGCAAATCACCCGCCTGGGACGAGCTGGGCGACTTTCTCAACAACAGAGTGACTATCGACGATCTGGTCATTCAGCTAAGCGCGGACCCCGCCTTTGGCTACTATTACCGCGGCTCAGCCGAAGACCGCGCGCTGCCGTCCGGGCCCCTGCAATCCGCAAGCAGCATCATCGACGCATTGGAGGCGGCACGGGCGAACTACGACAGCATTTATGTCGTTTCAAATGCGATACCGTCATGGCGGAACGCGCGCGTCGTCGAGGATTGGATGCGGGAAAATATGCAACCGGTCACGCTCAGCGACGCCTCTGGATTGGCCATTCGTCAATACATGGAATGGACCGTTTTGGCGGCGGACGCCATACCGCTGGCAAGCTTTGGGGGCGTGGTTGACTTGCTTGACTACCGATTTTTCGACGATCCACTGCCAACCGGCGAGTTGCTGCTGCGCGTTTATTGGCGGTCCCTGGCAATCACCGGAAACTCGCTCAAGTCATTTGCGCATGTCTATGGAGACGCGAATCCGGAAACGGGCGCGGTTCTTTGGGCGCAAGACGACCAGTTCCCACAATCCGGGCGCATCGACAGCAGATCCTGGGCGCCAGCCAAGGTTTTCCGAGATGTCTACTACTTGCCAGCCGAGCCCTTGCAAGATGGCAGCTATGAATTGCGCCTCGGCTGGTATGAACCTGTGAGTGGCGATCGACTGCTCACAGATGTCGGATGGGACAGTTTCTTGCTTCAAAACTTCGACTATCCGCCGAAGCCCTGACGTTAGACCTACAAGGCTGCCAAGTCTGTAGATTTGGTCAATCGCTCCCTGTAGTATGTCAGTTGAAGAATGGAAGTCGAAATGCGGGCTGGACGTTTCGCGTAAAGACCCGCGCTTACAAAAGTCTCGCCCGCGAACGGATCTTTAGCATGCGGTTACAGGAGCTGATCATCCGCACCTGTCTGGGAATGGCAATTGCCATGGTTTTCGGCTTGGCAGCGGAGGCTCGGATGGAGGATCCCGGTTCAGGCTTCAAGGACCCGGTGACTGGGGAGTTGGCAGTCAGCATCGAGCGCTATACCGTTCGCCCGAACGACACCTTGTATGCCATCGCAAAGCGCTTCAACACCAGCGTGAGGGCTCTTCAGTCGCTGAACGGATTGAGAGGCGCTCATTTGCTTTTCGCGGGCGATGCGCTTCTCCTGCCGCGGCTTGATAAGACCGAATTTGTTGCTTACCTGGTAAAACCCGGTGACTCCTTATTCCAAATCGCCCGACGTTTCGATACGACGGTCGAGGCTTTGCAATCGCTAAACGGAATCGGCGACCGCAACCATATCCTATCGGGTCAAACGATCCTTTTGCCCCAAAGCCGGATTATGCGCGATTTCGCTTACGGAATCACGCTATTCCCGGATCTTGAAAGTACGCCGGACATCTTGCGCTGGGTCAAAGAGCTTGGCGTCAATTGGGCCAAGATCGAAGTCAACTGGGCTGACCTGGAACCGACCGCAACCGATTTCGCCTTTGACAGTTTGGATGCCCTAATCGCGGGCTTGGACCAGCTTGGGATTCAAATTCTGCTAAATGTATATGGGGCGCCGCAATGGTCTCGCAGCTCATATACTCGGCAATTGAACAGTTTGCTGCGCGCCAATTCGGGACCCCCGGAGAACCTGGAGACTTTCGCTACTTTCATGAGCGTATTGGCGGGGCGCTACGCAGGCATTATCGATGCTTACGAGATCTGGAAATCGCCCAATCTCTTGAAATACTGGACCGCGCCAGTCTACGAACAACTGCCAACAATGGGCGCCTCAGGGGACTACGGTTTCCCGGACAAGATAAAAATCGGGGCTGCCTATTACGTGGATCTGCTGAAGATCGCCTATGAGGCCATCAAATCGGTCGACAGCGGCGCGCTTGTGATCACCGCGGGTCTGGCGCCTGTTGGATTTACCGACAATTACAACGCTGTAGAAACTGGCGAGTTTTTAGGGGATATGATCCGTGAAGGCGCGACAGACTACAGCGATGGTATCGGCGCGCTATTTGGCGCGTCGGCGGTCCCTCCGACATTATTCTGCTGCGAACAGCCGCCGGGCGTGGATACGCACTACGAATCGCATTTACAGTATTTTACCGAGATTCTCTATCTGTATCGCGATATTCTCAGCCGCAAGGCATCCGATGACATCCCGATCTACATTACGCAGGTGGGCTGGGGGACAACCGAGGGCTCTAATCTGGCGATTCCAGCGAGCGGTCTCGAGTGGCTCAGGTACACGGACCAGGGCGAACAGGCGCTTTACGTCGCTCAAGCCTACGATATTGCCTACAGGCTCAATTACATTGAGGGAATGTTCTTGTACAACCTTAATGGTTGCGCGGTGGGCGACAGCGAAGCCTGTTTCTTCAGTCTTGTTGACGCCGCCGGGGTGGACAGACCCGCCTTGCAATCTTTCGCGGAAACAGAGAAAGCCGCGACCTACACGACTTGATCCCTACAGGTTATATCTGAAAATCTAGGGGCGGCTGACGGCCAGTGTCGAAGGGCTGTGTCCACGCGCCCTGCGCGACCCTACGAGTCGCCCAAAACATACCCCTTTGTGCCCTCTGCGCCTCTGTGTCGAATCCCCCACAATGCCTTGGGAGCCCCCCGGCCGGGAAACGGCGCTAATCGCCCGGATGACTCTGTCGCACGTCTAACTTGAAATTACTTGCTTCATGTACCTTCTTACCGGCTCGTCCACTCAAAGCTACGCCAGATACCCGGCGCGCCGACAATCGTATAGACGCCTTGGGCGTCTCTCCGCGCGACGCTCACTCGCCATTGCATGAGGTGAGACATTCCATCATCTGGCGCAAACCCCGACGGTACGATCAGGTCATTCGCTTTGCTGACTAAGGGCAAAGATCTGTTGACAGTCTGATCAATCAGTTCGACCAGGTACTCATCCGCGGCGTTTATGCCGTTGATGCCGACCCATTGCAGCCGCAGTTCGTTTGTCCGGACCAATGCGCCGTCGGCCGGAAATATGAGGCGTGGCGGCAGATAAGTGGCAGTCGGCGTTGCAGTTTCGTCTCCGGTCGGCGTCGGCGTTTTGCTTGGCAGCGGCGTTGGCAAAGGCACGAAGACGCACTGGCCGATCTGAATATTCGGTCTGCAGTCGGGTCCGCCGCTTGGTTCGGTAAAGGCGCAGCCAAAAAACTGGATTTCCTTGTTCAATTGGCTGAGGACTTCCAGCGTCGTGCTGTATTGTTCGGCGATCGCCACGATTGAGTCCCCCGCTTCAACTTCATAGCAGCCGACGCTTGAACCGGATCGTAGTAGCGCCCCGGTATCCTGATTGACGCCGATCATCGCCAGGACTTCTTCCGTGGCGCTCGCGCCGACAGCAGTAACGGTTGAGGTCGGCCGCGGTATGAATATCGTATTGCCGACCGGCGGCAGCAGATCAATGTGGCTGATGTTCTCGTTGAGGGCAACCACGGTCGCGGCAACCTCCAGGTCGTAGCCGAATCCATGCTGGGGCAGTTGAATGATGTAAAACAGCGTGTCCTCTTCCTGGACCACGTACTCGTAGAATGCTGATGTCGCCGTGGCTATCCTGGTCGGCGTCGGCGGCGCCGTTGTGTCTGTGGCGGTCGCCGTTGCGATTTCCAACGTAGGCATGCGCGTATCAGTCGCGGTCGCCGTTGCGATTTCCAACGTAGACACGCGCGTACCTGTAGCGGAGGGCAGCGCTTTGGCAGTGGCTACCAGCGGCGGTTTGGCTGTCGCGATTTCTTCCTGCTCAATTGTCGGCGTCTTGGAGACCGCGGGAATCCCGATGTTGCAGGCGGACATCGTGAAGAGAACGGCTGTAATAAGCGCGCGAAAGGCTTGTCCATGTTTCACGATGCGCTGCCTCCGGAGCCCTCCCAAACCAAAGTCCGTGTGCCCGTCGCCTGGGACGAATCGCCGGTACTTTGGCTGACAATCGACACTTGCCACATATACGTGTGGCGTTGGTCATCGTCCGCCTGCCATTGCCGTGGCAATATGAAAAAAAGATCCCGTGTTTCCGCCGTGAACCTGTTGACCGTGCCGACCTCGGAAATGGCGACGCGAAAAATTTCATCCGCTGCCAGCGTCCCCGTCGCTACCCAGCGCAGCGTGACCTGATCGCCCGCGCCGAAAAACGCGCGATCAGTCGGGCCAACAGCGAAAGGCGCGTTGACCGTTGCCGTGGCTGGCGGTATAGGCGTTTCGCTGCCGGAAAGAGTCGGCACGGGCGTAACTGTCGCGGTAGGCGCGGGAACGCGCAAGGTCTGTCCTTCGATCAATTCGACAATGCACTCGCCTCCACCGTAAGGCAAGCTAAAATCGCATAAGGCAAATGCCACTTCCGGGTTCAGGTCGGAAAGTTGCTTGGCGTCGGTATCGTATTGCACGGCGATCGCGATCATGCTGTCTCCTTCCGCAACAGTATGCCATGTCAATCCCGGCAATATCGTAGGCGTCGCCGTCGGCGCGAATGGATCGAAGGAAAGCAGAGCGAATCCCTCTGAGCCAGGCGTATCTTCCAGGCTCGCGGAAGCGTTCAATTGCGGAACTGGCGTTGCAAGCGGATCGGTCGTGGCGCTGGGCAACGGGACGACGATATCCTGGCCTATCTGAATGCGGGTCTCGTCAACGATCCCGTTAATCGCTTTCACGGTTGGCAAGATATCCAGTCTGCGGTATCCGCAACCCGCGATAATGCTGATTAATGAGTCCCCCGCGGCGACTCGATGGATGCAGGGCGACGGGGTCGGGGTTTCGCTCGGTACCAGCGTAGGCAAAGGAGTTGGGCTGGGAACTGGGCTAGGAAAGCCAGGCGTCACTGTCGCAAAACTCGGGCGCGTGGGCGCCGCAGTCGGCGACAATTCGCCCAGCGGGACATCTTCGCGCCCTGATAGATTGCTGACGATTGCCAGGGCAAACGCCGCGAGCAGCGCCATCCCCAAGACGGCCATGCCTGCGAAGAGCCTGCGCGCGGTGTCATTCAGCGCCCCCTCGTACAGGTCGGTCTCGCCATGACGATAGTCGTAGTCCCTCCAGGCCAGATTGCTTTCATCCGAGAGCGCTTGCGCCTCGACATCCTCTATCGCCGTTCCGCAAGTAGAACACGTGCTGGCATTGCCATGGTTGCGCGCTTCACAGATCGGGCAGCGTTTGTATGATTCGGACAAGCGAAATCCTCCCTTGCAGACCCATTATAACGGATAGGGAGGGCGGTATTCGAGTTTTGCGGGATGACGTAGGTCTATCGTGCCGCGGCACAAGCCGATACGGATTGTATTAGCGCGACAAGCTGGACAAGCGTTCTGACACTTGTCTGTATGCCGATTCCAGATCAGCTAGCCGGTCGCGCTCTCGCTGCACGATCGCTTCCGGCGCCTTGCTCACGAAACTGTCGTTGTCCAGCATCTTCCGCGTTTTGGCGATCTGCTGGCTCAAACGGGTTGCTTCGCCTTCCAGGCGCTGGCTTTCCGCCTCAAGATCGAGCATGCCTTCCAGCGGCAGATAGAGCGTAACATCGCTGACGACAATGCTGGCGGAATCCTCCGGCGCCTGATCCTTCGCGGCCAGCAGTTGCAATTCTTCCACGTTGCATAGCCGCCTGAAGATGTAGCCATGCGCCGCCAGATCTTCCGCGGTGGCGCCAGCCTTCGCCAGCGCCTTGATGCGCTTGCCGGGATCGACCTTGTATTCCCCGCGTGTATTGCGTACCTCTCGAACCAACTCGAGCAGGAGATTCATGCGAGACTCGACCTCGTCGTCGATGAGATCCTCATCCGCATTTGGCCAATCGGCAATGATGAGCGCTTCGCCATCGTGCGGGATGTAGCGCCAGGCTTCTTCTGTCATAAAAGGCATGAATGGATGCAACATGCGCAAACATGTGTCTTGCACTGCTACCAGAACGCGCTGCGTCGCAGTTTTCTCGTCGTCCCTTCCCGAATACATGGCATGTTTGCTGATTTCGAGGTAGAAGGGCGCGAATTCGTCCCACATGAACGCGAGAATCTGGCTGCCGGCTTCGCCAAATTGATAAATGTCGAACAGGTGCTGCGCGTTGGCGATCAGGCGATGCAGCCTGCTGAGAATCCAGCGCGCAGGCAGATCGAGTTCCTCGACTGGCGGGGGACCCAGCTCGAGCGCGCCTTCCAGGTTCATATTGATAAATGAAGTGATTTGCCACACTTTGTTGATGAAACGGAAGGTATGGTCGACGCGCGTTTCGTCCAGATTGACATCGTTGCCCGGCGTTCCGCTGGTGATAAGCGTGAAGCGCAAGGGGTCCGCCCCCAGCTTATCGACAACGGTCAGCGGGTCAATGACGTTGCCCAGGGACTTGCTGAACTTTTTACCATGCCTGTCACGAACCAGGCCATGAAGATAGACGGTGTGGAAGGGAGATTTGTCGGTGAACCACAGCCCCATCATGATCATGCGCGCCACCCAGAAAAACAATATGTCGTGACCGGTCTCCATGACCTGCGTCGGATAATAGCGCTCGAGATCGTCGCTTTCGTTCGGCCAGCCCAGGGTGCTGAAGGGCCAAAGCCCGCTGCTGAACCAGGTATCCAGAACATCTTCTTCCATCACCCAGCCCTCGCCCGGCGGCGCGGCGCGCCCGACATGGATTTCACCCTCCGGATCCCCGTCTTTTTCGCGATACCAGGCGGGTATGCGGTGGCCCCACCACAATTGACGGCTGATGCACCAGTCCTGGATGTTCTCCAGCCAATGAAAATATACTTTTTCGTATCGTTCCGGCACGATTTTGATATCGCCGTCCCGAACGGCTGCCATCGCCTTTTCCGCCAAGGGCTGAATGCGAACGTACCACTGCGTGCTCATCATCGGTTCGACCACTTCTCCGCCGCGCTGGCTGCGCGGAATGCGCGTGCTATAAGCTTCGGTCTTGATAGTCAAGCCCGCCGCTTCCATATCGCGCCACAAGCGCTCGCGACAGGCATAACGATCCGCGCCCGCGTACTTGCCGGCATTTGCATTCATGCTGGCATCCTTGTTGAGCACGTTAACCAGCGCCAGCTTATGGCGCTGACCAATTTCGTAGTCGTTGAAGTCATGCGCGGGCGTGACTTTGAGAGCGCCCGTGCCAAATTCCATGTCCACGCTGTCATCGCCGATAACCGGGATCTCCCGACCCAGGATTGGCACGTAAGCGCTCTTGCCGATGAAGCGCGCGTAACGCGCGTCGGCGGGGTTCACCGCAACTGCCGTATCGCCCAGTATGGTTTCGGGGCGGGTCGTCGCCACCGGTATGTGTTCGCCATCGTCAAGCGGATACTTGAAATAATAGAGCGTCACTTCTTCTTCCGAGGTTTCGACCTCCAGGTCGGAAACAGCTGTCTGCAAACCCGGGCTCCAGTTGACCAGGCGCGGTCCGCGATAGATCAATCCCTGTTCCCACAACGTTAAAAATGCCTGCATGACCGCCGTCGACAACCCGTCGTCCAGCGTGAAGCGTTCCCGATCCCAGTCGCAGCTGGCGCCCAGCCGGCGCAGTTGCCGCGTGATTGTGCCGCCGTGTTCTTCTTTCCATTGCCAGGTCCGGTGCAAGAATTCTTCATAGCCAACTTCCTCGCGGCTGCTGCCTTCTTCGCGCAGCATATTCTCAACTTGCAACTGCGTTGCGATGCCGGCGTGATCAGTCCCCGGCACCCAAAGCGCCGCTTTGCCGCGCATGCGCTCGTAACGAACCATCAAGTCTTCAAGCGCGCCAAAAAGCGCGTGCCCAAGATGCAGGCTGCCCGTGACATTGGGCGGCGGCATGCTGACGACAAAGGGCTCGGCATCGGACCCGGCGACCTCGGGTTTGAACCAGCCCTTGCGCTCCCACCAGGCATACAGACGAGGCTCGGCATCAGCATAGTCGAAATTGCGTGGCATATTGCTTTCGGCGCTCGCTCTCATAGCTCCTGTCCTCCTCCAAATAGGCATCAAAAAAGCCTCTCGCCCTATACAAGGACGAAAGGCTCAGCTTCGCGGTACCACCTTGTTTCAGCGGACAAATGTCCGCTGCGCTCAAAACGCGATAACGGGCGTGAACCGTCCCGAATCTACTGGCGGATGCGTTCTTTCGGGCAACTCCCGGGCGACTTTCGACAAGGTTTCGCAGGCGGGCTTCCAGACTATGACCCGCGTTCTCTTATTACGAAAAAACTTGTCTACTCCTCCCGATCATCGTTTTATGATATTCAAATGTTAAGTCCAGCGACGCATGAATCTGATGATAGCCACCCATGGGACTTGAACCCATAACCTATCGCTTACGAAGCGATCGCTCTGCCAATTGAGCTAGGGTGGCGCTCCACAAAGGTATTCTATCAGCGCCGCGCCGGTCAATCAAGAGAAGTCCGCCAGTGCTAGTATATCCATTTCGGTTGAAATACTTCTAGCCAGTTTTTGACACGATATCCTGAACCCAAAACATGAACGACGTTGGTAGGGGCGACTCGCTGAGTCGCCCGATACATGCCTGTACGTCATCTGTGCTGGCGGTCAATGTCTACGCGCCCTACGCGACCCTCGGTGGTTAAAATCCTCTGCGCCTCTGTGCCTCTGTGGCCAACGAAAAACCTTTCTGCGCTTCGTGTCTTTGTGGTAGTAAAATATCTTGGTGTCGTAGGTCAGTGTCGGCGGGCTGTGTCTACGCGCCCTACGCGACCCTCGGCGCTTAAAATCTGTGGCCTGCGCGCGGATTTTGCAGTTTCAAGCGATTGCCCTGGACCAGCCAAGACAGTGCGAATCAGTGCCTAAATTTTCTGCTATACTCGACTGGATATGCTCATGCTGAGAAACATGAAATAACGATGGCGATAATTGTCTTGCCGGAAGAGGTCATAGCGCGAATCGCGGCTGGCGAAGCCGTCGAACGCCCAGCCTCCGCGGTTAAGGAGTTAATCGAAAATGCGATCGACGCCGGCGCTTCTTCAGTGCATGTGGAGTCTATGGCCGGCGGCAGACAACTAATCCGCGTCTCGGACAATGGCGCGGGCATTCCCGGTTTGGAGATTGAGCTGGCTTTCAAGCGACACGCCACCAGCAAGTTGCGCGCTACAGAAGATCTGGAAGACTTGTCGACCCTGGGCTTTCGCGGCGAGGCTCTCGCAAGCATCGCAGCCGTCAGCCAAACCACAATCATCACCCGACATCGTGACGATCCCATGGGCATTTCCCTGCGCTTGAACGGAGGCCAGATTGACCATCAACGCCCCATTGGCGCCCCGGCTGGCACAGTTGTCGCGGTCGAGAATCTCTTTTTCAATACGCCCGCCCGCCTGAAATTCCTCAAAGCGGACCGAACGGAGAAGCGCAATATTCAGGCGGTTGTCACGCGTTACGCCATGGCTTATCCGCATATTGCCTTCACGCTGAAGCAAGATCAGCGCGAGCAGTTTCGCTCCTCCGGTCGCGGCGATCTTGCGGACGTCGTGGCGGGGGTCTTCGGTCATGCGCATTTCAAGCGCATGATCGCAATAGAGAGCTCGAGCCCAGCCAGACTTGCTCGGGCAACCATCGCCGTGCGCGGCTACGCGTCCCTGCCCGATCTAACGCGCAGCGATCGATCGCGTATCGTGCTCTTTGTCAACGGCCGCGCCATACAGGACAATGCGCTCAGCCACGCTGTCACCCAGGCTTATGAAGGCATGATCAAATCCGGGACCTTTCCTTTTGCCGTACTTCTGATCTCCCTGCCGACCGATTTCGTCGACGTCAATGTGCATCCGACCAAAGCGCAGGTCCGTTTTCGCGACCCAAGCCAGGTGTTTTCGGCTGTTCAACGAGCGGTGCGCCAAGCGCTCTTGGAGGCGGATCTTGATGAAGACAATGCCGATCACTGGCGGGCGGCCGGCTTCACAAATGAAACCATAGACTACCGGACTCCCTCGCCTCCCTTTGCCGGGACGGCTAAAGAAGACTTCTTCCACGACGCCGATCTCGGAACCATTCCCGAAGCGGCCGACGCGCCTGCCAAACCTCGCACGCTGCCGATTCTGCGAGTCATTGGGCAAATTGGCGCCATGTATATTGTCGCGGAGGGACCGGTCGGCCTCTACTTGATAGACCAAAACGCCGCTCACGAGCGAATTCTCTACGAACAAATGTGCGAAGAACAGCGCGCTGGTTCTCCCCTCGCAGAGCCCGTGAGCGACAGCCAGACAGTCTTGCTGTCGCCGGAGCATGACATTGTGCTGGGCGACTGCGCGGAAATCCTTTCTGAATTGGGATTCGAGATCGAGCCTTTCGGACCGCATACCTATGTCTTCCGGGCGCTTCCAAGCGTCATTGCCTCCGCCCGACTCGCCGACGGTTTCCCCGGAATACTGGATCAACTGTCTCGAACAGACAAAGGGACAGAAGAAGCGACTGCTGCCGTAGCCGCGGCCGCGGCGGTCAAAAGCGGACAGATCTTATCGCTGGAAGAAATGCAAACGCTCGTGGCGCAATTGGAACGCTGCCCGTCCCCCTTCGCGTCGCCCAGCGGAAACACCACGCTGATTCGCCTGACGCGCGAACAATTGGCTCTCGAATTTCGCCGCGCCTGAACCTGCACATTAGGGGTATTTGTATCCTTTTCGGGTGAAATACTTTTAGTTAGTCCTCGATATGAGATCGTCAACTCAAAATACTTATGATCTGGTAGGGGCGACTCGGCGAGTCGCCCGAAACAGTCCTCTCTGTGCCTCTGTGGCGAATCCCTGCGGTCAATCTCCCTTTTCAACTCAAGATCGGAAACACGCCAAAAAGGTACAGGGGCGCCAACCCGGCAACCGCGCAGAAGGCCAGGGCGATCAAGATTAGCGTCACTAAATCCAGACCGTTTCTCTTTTCTTGCCTTTGAGGCAGCAGGGGACCGGTGAAGCCGCCGGTGGCGTCAAGCCTGCGACTGCCGTCCAGGTTGAATTGAGCGGGTGGCGGACCGGGTATCGTTGCCGCCGCCTGGCCAGGAGCGGAAGCGGGCGGCTGTGACGGCGCGGCGTTGGGCACGGGTTGAGACGGCGCAACCGGAACCTGCGCTCGCGCATTCAGTGGGGGCGGCGCAAAGCTTGGCGCTTGCGACGCCGGATTTGACGCGGACGGCAGAGCGGACGATGGAGCGGACGATGGAACGGACGGATTCCCCGCGATGGTCGGCGCCGCCATACGACCGCTCTCGGTTTGCATTTGGGCATACTTGGCGCGTTCGCGCGCCCGCTGCAAAATGTGACCCAACTGATCCGCATGCTTGTAACGGTCATTCGGCCGCTTGCTCATTACCTTGGCGATAATGTTGCTTATTTCCTCGGGCAGGTTCGGATTGATGTCGGTGGCTTGTGGGATCTCCGCCTGGATATGCGCCAGCGCCAGTTCCCTTTGGGACGTGCCAATGTAAGGGAGGCGGCCCGTGAACATCTCGAACATGACGACGCCAATCGAATAGACATCGGAGGCGGGCGAGGGTTTCTCTCCGCGCGCCTGTTCCGGCGCGAAGTAATGCGGGCTGCCCCAAACGACTTCGCTGCGCGTCGGCGGCATGGTGTCCGTATATGCCTGGGCGATGCCGAAATCCGTGACTTTGATGACGCCGTCGCGATTGATCAATATGTTCTGCGGTTTCACATCGGCGTGAACCAATTGCGAACGATGCGCGAAACCAAGTCCGGCGCAGATCTGGATTCCATAATCGAGCGCGCGGTCCAGGGGCAAGGCCCCGCGCCCCCTGATGACTTTCTTCAGGTCATGTCCCTCAATCATCTCCATCACGATGTAATGGGTATGTCCGTCGCTGCCCACATCGTGTACGGTCACGATATTGGGGTGCGACATCATGGCCACGCTGCGCGCTTCTTGTTGGAACTTCTCCAGAAAAGCCGGGTCTTGGGTCAAGCTCGGGCGCAAGATCTTGATAGCGACCATGCGACCAAGCATACGGTCCAGCGATTTGTAGATGACCGACATGCCCCCGGAACCCTGTTGGGCAACCAGCTCATAGCGTTGGTTTAGCAGCGTTTCTCCCGGCATTGCTGATTCCTGCTCTTGCTCATGATTTTGGATCAAAAAATTGTCGGTATTCCAGAAACGCGCTGCGGTCCGTCAGGCTCGCGATGTAGTCAGCCACGACTCGCTCGGTTTCTTCCTTCGCCAGCCTGGCGCGGAAGTCATCGGGCAATTGCCGAGGTTCTTTCATATACCCGGTGAACAAGGCTTGCAAGATGTGCTCGGCTCGTGTCTGCATACGCAGGATTCTATAGTGCCGATACATGTTCTCCAAGAGAAAGTCTTTGAGATCGCGGTTGTGCCCCTGCTGACGCTCGCTATGGCTTACCAGCGGCTGCGACTGCTGCTGCACATCCAAAGAACTTCGGGGCTGCGCCCTTTCAATGTTGCCGGCGCTGTTTTGCAGGACGTCATCGACCTGCATCCCAACCAATTCTCTGATGACATGATGCCGGTCCACCTCGTCCAACGCGCCGCCGGTCCATCCCAAGCGCTCGGTAACAATTCGCCAGATATCCAGATCCTGCAATTGCTCGCTGCGGATGAGCCCGGCTTGCAGACCGTCATCGAGGTCGTGAGCGTTGTAGGCCAATTCGTCGGCAATGTTGGCGATCTGCGCCTCCAGGCTCGCCCCCGTCTCCATCTCGATACCGGATAAATGGCTGATGTCATACTCCGTTTCGTGCTTGGCGATGCCTTCCAGGGTCTCGGCAGTCAGGTTCAAGCCCTTCCATTTGGGATAGCGCCGTTCCAATTTCGTCACGACTCGAAAACTTTGGTGATTGTGGTTGAAGCCGCCGCAATCAGCCATGAGTTGGTTCAAAATGTCTTCGCCGGCATGCCCAAAAGGCGGATGCCCCAGATCGTGAGCCAGGCAGATAGCTTCGACCAGGTCTTCGTTGCCGCCCAGCGCCCGCGCCAGCGTACGGCCGATCTGCGCGACCTCAAGCGTATGCGTCAACCGCGTGCGAAAATAGTCTCCCGCGTCATTGACGAATACCTGCGTTTTGTACTCGAGCAGACGAAAAGCCGCGCAGTGCACAATGCGATCTCTATCGCGTTGAAAAGCGGTTCGATAGCGCGGCTCGGATTCGTGGTGCAAACGCCCGCGCGAATGCCGACTGAACAGCGCATAAGGCGCGAGCGTGTCCAATTCTTGCTGCTCTAGCTGTGAGCGGCTGCGATGCATGTAGCTTCCCTCGTTGATGCACTCATTGTAACGGCGCGCGGCGGATTTCGCATCCTGGACGCTTGCAAACTTCCTGCGGCAACAGGTTGAGCTACAATAAAGCTCAACGAGAGTTACGCAGCGAAAGAGCGCCTTATGAGAAAAATCGCAGCGATTCTGACCGACTTCGGTACCGAAGACACCTACGTCGGCACAATGAAAGCGGTTATGCTGGGTATTGCTCCTGAATTGCAAATCATAGATATCACGCATGCCATCGGACCCCAGAATGTCCGGGAAGGCGCGTTCGCGCTCTTGAACAGTTACCGCTATTTTCCAGAAGACACAGTCTTCTGCGTGGTGGTGGATCCAGGCGTCGGCAGCGCGCGCAAGCCAATCGCGGCGCGATGCGCCGGTTATCATTTTGTCGCGCCCGACAACGGCGTGCTCAGCTACAGCTTGCTCGACCTCGATTCGGAATATCATGCGGTCTCGCTGGAAAATCCCGAATACCACTTGCCCGGCGCCAGTCATACTTTTCATGGCCGCGACATCTTCGCCCCCGCCGCCGCGCGCCTGGCCAGCGAGCCCGCGCGTCTCAAGGATATGGGACCCGCGCTGGACCGCATCGTCACCTTTCCCAAACCACAGCTTAGTTACTCCCGGCAGCGCGTGACCGGCGAGGTGATGCATATTGATCATTTCGGCAACATAATCACCAGTATCGGCATCTTGCGCTGGGAGGGCGACGATTCGCTGATCCTTGACTCCTTATGGAATGACGAGACCCCGGCGCTGCGGCTGTCCGCCGCAAGAGCCAACGTTACCATTCACAGTCACACCATTCATGGCATCTCGCGCGCCTATTACGAAGCGCAATTCGGGGCTATCCTCGCCCAAATAGACAGCAACGGATTCCTGGAGATCTGCGCCAACCAGGATAGCGCGGCCGATCGCCTGGATGTGCAACTGGGCGACAAGGTCATGCTGCGGCTGACTTCTTGAGCATTGGAGGATTGGTGGCTTCTGTGGAAATTGCAACTTAAATTAGTCTCTTCTGAACTGTCCACAAAATCGGGGCAAATTCACCCCTCTCCAATGCTTTGGGGAGGGGCCGGGGGAGGGGTTAGAATAGTACTTCAAGAGACTCAATCAGGTAGTCCGAAAACCACCTCACATATTGCGGCCCCCTTTGCGGACATCGCCTACGCGCTGGGTGATCCCAAGGGAATCGAGATGTTCCAGCAGCGCGATCGCGTACTTGCGTGAAGTGCCGAATTGGTCGCGCAGGGTCTTGGCGTCAATTTCGCCATGATCGCGAATCTTTTGCCGAATCTCGCTAACCATAAATTCGTAATCGACGCTCGCGAAGGCGATCCTGTCGTTGACATTGACCAG
The DNA here is from genome assembly GCA_022820665.1 of Anaerolineae bacterium. Taxonomy (GTDB): domain Bacteria; phylum Chloroflexota; class Anaerolineae; order Aggregatilineales; family Phototrophicaceae; genus UBA6055. The sequence goes on from JAJEFB010000023.1 coordinate 73,316, forward strand.
CCTCCGTAAATCGAGCAGCGCTCGCGCGACATCTTCTCCGACAAGGTCGTTCATCTCGTCAATTGAAGGCGGCGTATAAGGGTTCTCTTGCAAGAGCCGCATCAGATGGTCGATCTTGGCGCTCTGATCGTCGTCAAAAATCACCTTGTGATTTTTCAGCCGCAAAAGATTTCCTTCGGGGATAATCCGCCCATCTCCGGCGACGAATTGATCGAGCAGGCTGAGCTTGACATTGAGCCGACTGCGCAATTGCGCCCGCGGCATCCCCAGCCGCAGCGGATGCGCGCTGTGGAAGGCGCTCAACTGCTCAAGCGCCCGATTAGCCAGCTTATGCCAGGAAGCGTTTGACCAGAAGCTCGATTCGTCGACCTGCTTGACGAGGCCAAGGTCAAGCGCCTCCCGCAAGGCTTGCTGGAAATCTTCATCGCTAAATCCCAGGCTGGACTGCAACTCCCGGGGCGTGACGGGCGTTTTCCCTTCTGCGGACATCGCAAGTCTTTCCGCCGGCGTACCTCGCAAACGCAACTCCAGGTCCCGGATGATGCCTTCCTGGAATCGTTTTAAGCGTCGGCGAGGTCCCGCGTTGACGATCACGCCCCCGCCGATGGTCTGCGCGGGCGAGGGAAAGCGCAGTATGTAGCGGTCGCCGCGAGCGAGCGGCAGCGCGTCGCGCAGGCGGATTTGCAGCCAGCCTTCCTCGCCGGGATACAGCTGCTCGGCGTCGAGCAGCCGCACCTTGGCCATCGACTCAGCAGCGCCGCAGAAAAACTTGACTTCCGCGTTGTGTTCGAGCGAGCGGTCAAGATCCGCGAGTTGAAAAAACTGCGCGTCGACCATGGCGCTGGGGCGGACCTGCCCCGGGGCCGCCAACATGTGGCCCCGCTGGACTTGGTCGCCCCTGATGCCGGCGATGTTCACAGCTACGCGGCTGCCCGGCGCGGCGGTTTCGACAGCCTGTTTGTAGCTTTGCAATCCGCGGATACGCCCGGCGATGCCCGTCGGCTGCAACTCGACGCTGTCGCCTACCGACAGGCTGCCCCCCGCGAGGGTGCCGGTCACAACAGTGCCGAAGCCGCCGACAAGGAATACGCGATCAATGGGCAAACGAGGCTGACCATAATCGACCCGCTGCGGCGCGCCGCTCAAAATGCCTTGCAGCGTCCCGATCAATTGATCCAGGCCTTGCCCGCTGTGGGCGGAAACTTCGACCATTGGCGGCGCCGGCATTTGCTGCCCGGCGAACGCCTCTTCGATATCCAGGCGCACCAATTCGATCCAGTCCGGGTCATCGATCAGATCGACCTTGCTGATGACAACGATAATGTCTCTTACGTCCAGCAGACGCAGAATGGCGAGGTGCTCGCGGGTCTGTGGCATGATGCCTTCGTCAGCGGCAATCACCAGCAGCGCCGCGTCTATGCCGCCGACGCCCGCCAGCATATTCTCGATGAAGTCGCGATGCCCCGGCACATCGACAATGCCCACCGTCTCGCCATCCGCCAGGCGCATCCAGGCGAAACCCAGATCAATCGTCATTTGACGGCTCTGTTCTTCAGCAAGCCGATCTGGATTAATCCCGCTCAGTTTTTCCACCAATGTGGACTTGCCGTGATCGACGTGGCCCGAGGTGCCGATGACCCGCATGTCTTATCCGCCGCCGATCGCGCTGCTGTCCAGGAGGCTTTCCCCGCTTTGCATGCTGCCGGTCTCGTCGCTGAACGCGCTGCTGTCGTATTGGTGGAGCATGGCTTGGTATCGCTCGCGATACAATTCGGCGCGGGCGCGTTCCAACTGCCAGAGCCGTTCAATATTCGCGCGCACGTCGGGGATGAGCCCTTCAATGTCGGCGATCCGATGCACAAAGCTGTCGAACTCCCGGTCGTGATTGCGCCAGACCTCATCGCTGGACAGGGTCAACTGTTTCCAGCGCTTTTGATCTTCGTCGCGCCAGTCGTTCCATTCCTGACGAAAGCGCTCTTCGCTGAGCCGCTGCATTTCCGCAACTTCATTGATGCGCCGTTCCAGCCGGTCGCCGATGCGGTTGAAATCGTCGATGATGCGTTTCATCTCCCGGTAGGCTTGCGCCCAGATTTCGAAGCGCTCAATGTTTTTCTGCAATTCGGCATCGTGCATGCCGAAGCGCTTGGTGAGATCTGCCATTTGCTGGTCGCGCTGCTGCGTCATCAATTGCTGCTGGTCGATGAATTGCTGCAATTGTTCTCTGCGTTCCCGGTCGACGCTGTTGTAATCCTGGATGCGGCGTTCGTTACGCACAGCCAGGTCTTCGATTAATCCCAGTTTCGGGGTAATGCCATCGACCGATTTCTTGTACTCCGGCAGTTCAGTTTCGATCTCCGACAGACGCCGGGCGTCGGTCCGCCGCTGTTCTTCGAGGAAGGTGAGGCGGCGGTCCGGTCCTTCCAGTTTCTTGGTCAGATCGTCCATTTCCTGGTTCAGCACGCGCATGGCGTTTGTCAGCCGATCGCCCTCGCTTTGAAGTCCGCTGATATTGGCCAACTGCTTTTCAATACGATCCGTCTTTTCGCCGAGTTCGCGAACGCTGCGCTGAACAGTGTCCCGCTGCAAATCGACGCGGCGTTCGGCTTCGCGTTCCGCGGTCAAGCGCCGCGCTTCGGCATTTTCCAGCATTTGCGCCATTTCCAGCCGTAGTTTATCGATGATGTCATGTTCTTTTTGGGCGGGCAGCGTTTCTTGCTTGATGACGCTTTGGTCGGACTCGACGCTTTTGACGCGCCGCTGCATCTGAGCGATGAACTCGACTTGCTGCTCGACGCGCTCTTCCAGCGCCGCGATTATTGCTTTGTCGCGACGGCGCTCTTCATCCAACCACTCGATCATGCTGGCGATTTGATTGATCTGCATCCTGCCTGCTCCCCCCGTCAAATTGACTGGCGCGGAATGACGGTGTGCCCCGATTATAGCATTCGCAACGGTTATGGACAATCTTTGACGATTTCCATCCAGGGCAATCGCTTCATATTGTTCTTTTCACCACAAAGACACAAAGGGCTGCGTAGCTCCATGTCTCCTGTTTATGTAAACCGCGTCGCTCGTGCGACGAGCAGGCTTACTATTTTGGGCGAGCGCGACATATCCGAGACTTTTCGCCGGCTGCGCCTACATGACAGCGCGGCAATGCGATATGATAACTGACTTGGATGCGAGAGGCTGGCAACGCGGCGCTTATGAAGAGAAAGGACTTGCTGCGGGGGGCATTTTACGGCATCACCGCCGCGAGCATTTGGGGCGGCATGTACGTTGTGTCGGATGTCGTGCTGACTGTGATCCCTCCCTTCACCTTGTTGAGCCTGCGCATACTCTTGGGATTGCTGGCGCTGTGGCCAATCTTCCGGCGCGCGGGCGGGTCTTTGCCGGCGCCGCGCGTGATGCGCGAGTTGTTCATCGTGGGATTTGTCGGTTTGGGCCTCAGCCTCGGCGCCCAATTCCTGGGTACGGATCTGTCAACGGCGGTTAATGGCGCCTTGGTGACAAGCGCGTCACCGGCTTTTGTCGTCTTGTTTGCGGCGCTCCTGCTCAAGGAAAAGCTCAATCCGCGGCGAGCGATCGCGCTCCTGATGGCAAGCGCGGGACTGATTGTGATATTGGATCCGGCCCGGGCGAACTTCGGGGAAGAGACCTTCCTGGGCGATGTTTTCCTGGCGATTGCGGCGCTGACCTGGGGACTCTATTCGGTGCTGGTGCGGCGCGTCTCCATACGCTACCGGCTGCATACACTGACGATCACGGTCCTGGGATTGCTCGGCGGCTTGGCGCTGTCGCTGCCGGCCAGCATTGTTGAATTGTCAAGCAAGCCCATCGGTCCGCTGGATGCCGGAACTCTGCTCGGCGTCGCCTATTTGGGTATCGTCTCGACAGCCCTGGCCCTGTTGCTTTGGAACCGCGCATTTGCGCTGGCACCCGCCACGATCGCTTCTCTATTCTTCTTCGCGCAGCCGGTCTCGGGCGCGCTGCTGGCGGCGATTTTTCTTGGACAGACCTTGACAATGCGTCTGGGAATCGGCGGCGCGCTGATTGGAGCGGGCGTGCTGCTATCGATTTTGAGTTCTTCCACTGACGCTAAGTCTTGAGCAACTCGCGCGCCTCGACGGCCATATCCAGCAAACGAAAGCGCCGCGCCTCGGCGAAAAAATCCGCCACTTCGTCTATGCGTTCTCCCCCGAAATTGTCCAGCAGAGCTTGATGGCAGTCCGCGTCGATCATCAGATCGATGTCCTGCTTGACGCCGGCCAGTCCGCGCAGGACCATGGCGCAAGTGTAGCCAAGCCTTGGCAGCCTGGCGTCGCCGCGCCATCCCGCCTCGGCCAGCCCGTCAAGGTACCCGGTGAATACGACGCGGTCAAGTTGCCGGGCGTCGGCATGTGAAAGCCTCTCGTGATAGGCGCTGACAGCGACCAGCGCGACCAGTTCTTCGCCCAGCGCGGCATGACCGGCGACCGCCCAGTCGATCAAGACGACTTCTTGCTCTCGATGCAAAATGTTGCGGCGAAAGGCGTCGATATGGCAGATCGTTTTTGGTAGCGCGCTTAAAGCCTTGATAAAGGTCGCGCGTTCCCGCCAGATAGCCTGAATCCGCGCTTTCGCCTCTAGGGGCAATGTTCTGCGAGCCAGCGGATTTTCCAGTTGAACGTCGAGATTTTGGAAACTTTCAGCCAGCGCCGGCACGATGGCGCAATGCCAATCGTGGCTGAGCCAGTCATAGTCTGGGAGCGCCTGACCACTCAGGTAGGCTCCGTTGAACCGTCCCAGTCGACCTGCGATGTTTTGGTAGTCGTCGAGGGTCCATGAAGGCTTCAAGTCGACGATGTCTTCCATCCAGATCCAGCAGCAGTCGCCCAGGTCTTCCAGCGCATAGATTTGCGGCGTGGCGAAGGCATCCGGCGGCAGGTCCTCCAGCAAGCCCGAACGATAGACTTCGTATTCGCGCTTCCAGTAGTAAGGCGACCGCTGATCTTCGTCCGGGCGGCGATAGAGGATTTTGAGAATGACCGACCAGGTTTTGTCGCAAGTAGTCCGGCCGCGAAAGCGATATATCGCTGTCCCGCCTTTGGCGCCGCCGAAGCCGCCATACACCGGTTCGCGAGACCAGGACCGCAACTGTACAGACGAGTCGCCGAGCGCCCGGCGCGCAATATGGGTCAATCTGGCTTTTGAGATGCTTTCAAGACGCCGGTCTTGGGATTGTTCAAGAGGGCTGAACATGATGACTTGCGAATGCGATTCCGGCTCGTCTAGTCGATGCCCAGATAGGTCTTCTGCACGGTTTCGTTTTGCTGCAAGTTCGCGGCGGTATCGCTGAGAGCGACCTCGCCGCTTTGCAAAACGTAGCCGCGGTCGGCGATTTGCAGCGCCATGTGCGCGTTCTGTTCGACCAGCAAGATCGTGACGCCTTCGTTCTTGATCCGCTGCACGGTATCAAACACGCCGTCTACCAGGACCGGCGCCAAGCCCATTGACGGCTCGTCAAGCAGGAGCAAGCGCGGACTGGACATCAAGGCGCGCGCGATAGCCAGCATTTGCTGTTCGCCGCCGCTCATCGTGCCGGCAAACTGTTTTTTGCGCTCTTCCAGCCGGGGAAACAACTCGAAGACGCGATCAAGATCGTCCTTGATGCCCTTGTCGCGGCGCGTATAGGCGCCCATGTCTAGGTTTTCTTCGACGGTCAGTTTCGCGAATACGCCGCGCCCTTCGGGCACCATGGAAATGCCCTTTGAGACCAGCAGATCAGCCCGAGTACTAGAGATATCTTCACCGTCATAACGCACAGAACCGTCGCGCGGTTCCATCAATCCGGAGATGGTTCTCAAGGTCGTTGTCTTCCCAGCGCCATTGGCGCCGATCAAGGCGATGATTTCGCCCGAATCAACCTCGAAGGAAATGCCTTTCAGGGCATGAATGTTGCCATAATAGGTGTGAATCTCGTTGACCTCTAGGAGCGCCATGTTGTCTTCCTGTCTATCGCTAGCTAGCCAGGTTCTTGCCGGCGCTGGCGGCCGCGCCGCGCCCAAGGTAGGCTTCGATGACGTCGGGATTGTTTTGGATTTCTTGCGGCAGTCCTTCGGCGATCTTGCGGCCATAATCGAGAACGGTAATATGTTCCGAGATATCCATGACCACGCGCATATCGTGCTCGATCAATACAACCGTGATGCCCAGTTCGTCGCGCAATCGCCGGATGAAACCCGTGGTTTCTATGGTCTCGCGCGGATTCATGCCGGCGGTGGGTTCGTCCAGCAAGATCAGCTTGGGTTTGCTGGCGAGCGCGCGTCCGATTTCCAGACGGCGCTGATCGCCGTAGGAGAGATTCTTGGATATCATGTCCCCTTTGCCTTCGAGGCCCACGAATTGCAGCAGCTCGCGACCGCGCTCTTCTGTATCGTCATCTTCCCGTCGCGTTGAAGGCAGCCCAAGAATCGAGCCCAGCCAAGTCGACTTGAGGTGCGGTTCCTGGCCCACCATGATGTTTTCAATGGCTGACATATTGTTGAACAAGCGGATATTTTGGAATGTGCGCGCGATACCGGAGCGCGTAATCTGGTCGGGCGATCTGCCGTCAATGCGGTTGCCGTCAAATATCAATTCGCCTTCATCAATCTGATAGAACCCGGTAATGCAGTTGAAGAATGTCGTCTTGCCGGCGCCATTTGGTCCAATGATGCTGGCGATAGAGCCTTCTGGAATATAGAAATCGAGATTGTCGACGGCGACCAATCCACTGAATCGCTTGGTCATCCCGGTGGCGACGAGGATTTTGTTTTGTTGGCGTTTGGGCTTTTCCGCCACGTTGTTCTCCTCGGGGACTTAATCGCCGGCAGCGGCTTTCGCCTTGACGCCGGCTCGGATCTCGTGACTGACAATCTTGGTGGGAATCAAGCCTTGCGGGCGGTTGATCATCATCATGATGAGTAGCGCGCCGTATAACAAGAAGCGGAAATCGGAAAATTCGCGCAGCAACTCGGGCAAGCCAATCAAGACCACAGCCCCCACCACGATACCCGGATTGCTGGCAATGCCGCCGACTATTATCAAGCTCAATACATTAATCGAGATGAATACGGTGAAACTGTTCGGGAATACGCTGCCGACTTTAGCCGCGAATATCGCGCCGGCAACGCCGCCGGTGGCGGCGCTCAAGGTGAAAGCCAGCAATTTGGCGCGGGCGGTGTCAATGCCCATCGCGGTGGCGACGTCCTCGTCTTCGCGAATCGCCATCCACTGCCGGCCCGTTCGTGAATTGTTCAGGCGAATCGAAACGAACAAGGTGACCAGACATGCAACGAGGACGATGTAATACAGCTGCTCGGGATTCTTCAATTCTGTGCCGAGAAAGATCGGCTTGGGAATCGCCTGTACGCCTTGCGCGCCGCCGATCAACGGTTTGAGCCAGTCCGAGATTGCCAGTTTGCCGATGATTTCTCCAAAGCCCAAAGTCGCGATGGCCAAATAGTCGCCGCGCATGCGCAGTACCGGAACGGCAAAGATAAAGCCGGCAAACATCGCGGCCAGCAGGGCGATGGGAATGACCATCCAGAATGAAAAGCTGCCCTTCATCAGCCCCAATGGACCTATGGAGGTCATGACGGCGAGAATATAGGCGCCCACGGCATAGTTGGTGACGTATCCCAGGTCCAACAGTCCAGCTAGGCCGATTGCGATATTGAGCCCAAGCCCCATCAGGACGAACAAGCCGATGGTGACAGCGACGTCGCTCAGCGTGCGGCCGATCAGCCAGGGCAGCATTAACAGAAGCGCCACAAAAAGGGCTGTTCCGATCATCTGCGTCGTTCGGCGTTCTTGACCGCCCAGATTTTGGAATCCATGTCGCGCGCGATCCCCGAATGCAGCCCACAAATAGCCAACTACAGTGCTGACGATCAGCAAGCCCAGCGCGGCGTTCTGCCGCAAGGTATCGCGCCGGAAGAGTTGGTTGAGCGTATCGCGTTCCAGGTTCTCTTGCAGGACCAGTCGCACCGTCTCGCCAAAAGCGCCGACGAGCAAGGTCACGGACAAGCCGTAAAACAGCGCCCGGCGCGGCGTTCTCGGGAGGTAGTAGCAGAGCGAGCCCAGAAATCCAGCCAGAACCGATGCCAGACTAAAGATGAGGATGCCCTGCAAAAGCTCCCTGCGGTTGTCAAAGGTTACAACGTCCACCCAGTCTCGATTGATGTTCACCAAGACCGAGCGCAGATCGCCTTTGACCTCGAAGATAAGCGCCAGCGAAAACGTCACAATGCCCAAAAGCGCGGTGACCAAAAGCCAACTGCCGACCACTGTTAAGGTCTCCGCGCGTTGTCGGCGCATTCGCCAGGCAATTGCTGTTGCGACCACAAATGGAGCCAAGCGCAGTGACCAATCCAGCAGAAAACGGAACTCATCCGAATTGAAGAGCAGCATTATTGTGGTCGGCAGGGTGGTCAGCAATCCGATAATGACGCCGCCGCCTAGCACGACCATCGGCGCTTCGCCGGTCATTCCGAGCCGGTTGGCGGCAGTATAGCCAAATATTACCGGCGTAATCAGCAGCACCAATTGTCCCAGCGTGATGAAATCGTTCACGACTTCGCGTTCATGAAACGCGGCTATCATGCCGACGGCGCCGGTGAACAGAATCAGCGCGCCCGAAAGCAGGCCCAAGGTGATTATGGTTTGCCTTGTCCCCGACTGGCTGATATCCATGGCTCGCGTCCCCTACGCTTTCTTCTCGGACAGACGCTCGCCGAGAATGCCCTGCGGGCGGAAGATCAGAACCAGGACCAGCATGGTAAAGGCAATCACATCTTTGAGTTGATTCGCGCCTGGGATGCCAAGCCCGGCCAGCACCAGATTGGGACCGATCGCTTCGATCACGCCGAGGAACAAGCCGCCCAGCATGGCGCCCGGGATATTGCCGATGCCGCCCAGGACAGCCGCGGTAAAAGCCTTGATGCCGGGTATGAAACCCATGAAGAAATTGACGCCCTGAGGCCGGAACATGCCGTTGATGACGCCAGCCGAGCCCGCCAGGAAACCGCCGACGCCGAAGGTAAACAGGATCACCCAATCAATGTCGATGCCCATGAGGCGGGCGACTTCCTTGTTTTCCGAGACAGCGCGCATGGCTTTGCCGATACGCGAACGTTCCACCAGCCAATACAAGCCGAACATCAAAACCAGCGCCGAAACGAATACGAAGATCTGCACCGTCGGAATATTTATCGAGCCGACTTGCAGCGATCCCTGCAATATCTTGACCTGTGGATAAGCTTTGAAGCCCGAACCATAGAGACCGCGAAAAGTGTATTGCAAAAAGAAGGAAGCGCCGATGGCAGTGATGAGCGGCACCAGACGAGGGCTGCCGCGCAGGGGGCGGTAGGCGATGCGTTCCAGCAAGATCGCCACAGTCATCGACACCAAACCCGCGAACAAGATCATCAGCAATATCGCCAGCACGGGCTGCTGATTCAGAAAGCCGGTGCGATTGAGCGCCTCGGCCAGGAATACGGTGGAAAAGGCTCCGGCCATGAACACTTCGCCATGCGCGAAGTTGATCATCAGCAGGATGCCGTAGACAAGCGTATAGCCCAGCGCTATCAGCGCGTAGATACTGCCTTGAGAAAGACCCGCGATGAAAAGGTTCACCCATTGCGCGAATGAGATGCGCCCCTCGGATAGCGTGTTCCAGGAACCGACGACGATGGCAAGCACGATAAGAATGCGCAAGACATCAATGGTGAAGTCGACCCACGAGAATTCATCAGTATTCCATTTGAACATTTGCGACATCGCTTTCTTTAACCTGTCCAAGGGAACAGGCTAAGGAAGGAATCCCCTGACAGTCGCGCAATTACGTCCTGTTGACCTGGAAAGACAACAAGAGAAAACTGCGGCTACCGCCTAGTTTACATCATATGTATCAAATTGGCTCGCAAGTCCGAAATCACTCTGACAGGTTTTCGGAAAAGCTCCAGAATACCGGCGGCGGCCAATTGTCGTCGTATACCTCCGCCTCGGTGATCTCGAACATCGCCAATGCAGTGCCCGGCGCGCAATCACCGGCAAATGGAGACACGTCCTGACAGGTTAGGTTGCCGGTCAAGCCCGGGTAGTTTTCCGTAGCGGCGATGGCATCGCGAATGGCTTGCCTGCCAATGACGAGGCCGCCGTCGTCGGTCGGCGCGGCGACAGCCTCAACGGCACTAAGAAGCAGATTTGTAGCGTCGTAGGCATGGGCGTGATAGCCGCTCGGCGGGCTGCTCCCGTATTCTTCTTCCCAGCGGAGCAGCAACTGTTCATAGGCTTCCCCGGTCACCAGAGGTCCGGAAACGAAAATCCCGATAGCCGCTTCACCGGTATTTTCGGGGAATCCCGCGACAAAGGCGGCGCCGCCTCCAATGATGACGGTATCTTCCAGCCCGGCGATGTGCTTCATCTGAGCCGCGAAGAAATTGACTTCAGGCTCAAACAAGGGCACATAGGCGATATCGGGCTGGTAAACGGCGATTTCCGTCAGGATTGACGCCATATCAGTATCGCCCTTGTTGACAGCGCCCTCGAAGACAACTTCGCCGCCCAGTTCCGCAAAGGTATCGGCGACAACGCGAGCCAGCCCTTCGGTGTAGGGATCGCCGTCATGCACGGTTGCCAGCGTTCTGGTTCCGAGCACTTGTATCGCGAATTCAGCATTGCGCATGCCCTCGACCAAGCCGTTGTGGCTGGTGCGGAAATAGCCCGGCAGGTGAGAGCCGCCGCTTGCGACATCTTCGTTGGTCAGGCTTGGGGACGTATTTGAGGGCGCGATCATCACCATGCCAGCGTCGCTGATGATGGGCATGGCGCCTTGCGCCGCGCTTGAACAATTCGTGCCGATGGCGCCGACGATCGTCGGATCCGCGGACAATCGCTGAGCGGCAGCTTGCCCGCCTTCCGCGGAACAAAGGCTGTCCTCTACCACCAACTCAATCTCGCGTCCCAGCAATTCGCCGCCGCGATCCATGATCGCCAGTTCGACCCCGCCCAGCGAGTCATCGCCCAGGTATGTGACCGCGCCCGAAAGCACGAGCATGGCGCCAATGGCGATGGGTTCGTCCTCGGCGAGGATGACGCATCCCAACTGATCCGAACAAGCATCTTGAGCCGATACAGGATTCAAGAGCAGGCTGAGCAGGCTGAGCAAGAGCAAAGACGCGATCGTTTTTTTCATTGCTGTTATTCACCTCATGTGAACCGTTGTGATTCTCCCGGTCAATCCCGGGAGTCGCCAACAGAAGTAATACCAATAAAATAATGCGAAAAAACGCCATTTGTGGCGAAAATTCTGCATGTAACCCAAATCCCGCCAAATGCGCTCCCCCTCCCGAAGGTCAGTGTCTACGCGACCTGACGCTTCGGGGGTTTCCGCCCCCCCGTTGATCGGGGGGACTGAGGGGGGAACAGGCCGGGGGGTGGGGTTGAATAAAAGCATTTCCGCATCTGCCAAAAACAAGCCAGAGAGATCCTGCTCTCTGGCTTGTCAATCAGAAGTTCAAGACGCGCGTCTGCTGGTATTGCTTTTAACCAGACATTGAGAGGTCCCAGACGACAGGCGGAGGCCACGCGTCCTCTCCCTCGTTGACCTGGGCTTCAGTGATTTGGTAAACGGCAAGCGCCTCGCCGGTCGCGCAGTCTCCCGCGTATGGCGATTCGTCTTGGCAGGTCAAGTTACCGGTCAAGCCAGCCATGTTCTCCGTCGCCGACACGGCGTCGCGCAGTGCCTGGCGCCCGATGACTAGCGTGCCGTCGTCGAGCTCCTGGGCAACCGCTTCCACAGCATTCATCAGCAAGCTGGCGGCATCGTAAGCGTGCGCATGGAAGCCAGCCGGCGGCGCTCCGCCAATTATTTCATCCCAGGATTCCAGGAATTGCTGATACGCTTCGCCGACGACAAGAGGCGAGGACATGTAAACACCCGCCGCGGCTTCCCCGGTGTTTGTAGGGAAGGTGGGAACAAAGCTGCCGTCAGCCGTCATCATCACCGTGTCTTCTAAGCCCGGCGTATTCGCCGCCTGCGAGACGATGAACTCGGATTCCGGCACAAAAACCGGGAGGTAAACGACATCGGGACCACTGGCGGCGATTTCAGTCAAAATCGCGCTCATATCGGTGTCGCCTTTGCTGACAGCGCCCTGGAAGACCACTTCGCCGTTCAAACCGGCGAAGGTGCTTGCCATGACCACTGCCAAGCCTTCAGTATAAGGATCGCCATCGTGAATGGTCGCGACCGTACCGGCTTTGAGAACTTCAACCGCGAATCGCGCGCCCATCGCGCCTTGGAAGAGGTCGTTGTGCGCAGTACGGAAGTAGCCGGGCCGGTAGGTGCCGCCGGCGTCTGTGTCATCATTTGTCAAGCTCGGTGATGTGTTGGAAGATGAGATCATTAACATGCCGGCTTCGCTAATGATCGGCAGAGCGCCTTGCGCTGCGCCAGAGCAAGTCGTGCCAATGACACCGACGATGCTTTCATCGGCAGCGAGACGTTGCGCGGCAGCCTGTCCGCCTTCTGCTGAACAGAGGCTGTCTTCGACAATAAACTCAACCTCGCGGCCCAGCAGCATATTACCGCGATCGTGGATGGCGATCTCAACACCCCCGCGAGAGTCTTCGCCATATGCGGAAACTGCGCCTGACACTGCCAACATACCCCCGATAACAATCGGCTCGTCCGGTCCAACTTCGACGCAGCCGAGTTCGTCCATGCAGTGCCCGTCCGCGAGCGCGGGAGCGCCGAATGTGACGAGCAGACCAAATACTGTGAATACGAGAAACAAGCGTTTCATATCGTGCAATCTCCTGTACATGTAGACACTATCGTGTTGAGCACACGCTACATTTGATTATACTCAAGGATTAAAAACTTGTATATTTGCTTTTCCAAATTAATTAGTCGGGGCTAATAATACCATCTGCGTTTAACGTCGATTCCCATCTGAAAAACCCTTTAATCCAGCCGAGGACAGCCACTGCTGCGAAGGACAGCGTAATGTCATGAGAATCATTCAGTTGCGTCGACTGATTTGCATAAGCAATAGTACCAATAAAATAATACGAAAAAATCTCATTTGTAGCGAGAGTTCTGGATCTAAGCCAAGTCCCGCAATTAGCGCTCCCCCTCTCTATTGCAATGGGGTTTCCGCCCCCCGTTTAGCGGCTGAGGAGCGGACATGTTTGTGGCTTAGTGAATTGCGGCGATTGAGAATTGCGGTGAAGATTCATCAGTAACACTTCTATCCAAGCATTGTATAGAAAGATGAAACTGATGAATCTCAAGGTACTTTACCAGTGGA
>JAJEFB010000046.1 GCA_022820665.1 Anaerolineae bacterium
CTTCCCCCAAAATGAGGGAAGGGGAGCGTCTCCGTGTGCGAAATGGAACATAAATTGTGATATTGCCTCATTTCTGCGAGGCGTCGCGCTGGATTTTTCCGCATGTTCGCGCCAGTTTTGCAATACCAATCAAGCCTTACAGGCTTGTCCGGTATTGTGGTGTTTGCAGTTGTTTTCGGGCGACCTGATAGGTCGCCCCTGTTTACGTTGCGATCGGCGGACCCCCACCCCCCGGCCCCCTCCCCCATAAAGCGGGAGGGGGAGCTAGGCGCCGCAGGACGCAAGGTATTTTGCGTGGGCGGCTGCTGTGCAGCGCGAGGGTCTACATCGTCTCCTTTATTTTGGGATAAGCGCAACGCAAGGGCAATTCTTGATTCGCGCGCAATTTATGTCATTCTGCCAAAATGTTGAAATACACCCAAAATAAGAAGTCGTTTGCAAACAGCAAAAAATGGATTTATCCTGATTCTGAGGAATGGCTGCGGCAGATGCCGGACGGTTCCACATGAAACTGGGCGATATCTTCAAGGAAGGATCGGAGGCGCGGAAACGATTCGCGCAGTTTTACGCTGTCTTCGCGATTGCAATCATCGTCCTGGTCCTTGTTCTGCTGGCGCTGGCCACACGGGGATAGGCTCTTCTATTCGTAGTCTTCTTTGCCTTCCGCCCAATAGGCTTCCAGCGACAATCCCAAGCCATCGGCGATGCGATTGACATAAGCGTAATACGCGGTCACTTGCGCGATATCCAGAACCGCCCGGTCGCTGAAATCAAGCTCTCGCAATGCGATGACATCGCCCTCGGTCATTTGCCAAGGCTCGCGTGTCAACTTGGCCGCGTAATCGAGCATCTGTCGGTCAGCCGGGGTCAAATCCGCCCCCCGATAATCAAGCTCAATCTGCGCTGTCCAATCTCTGTCTCCAGTCAACTGACGGAGATTCCTCGCGTGGTGCAGCAGTCAGTATTGGCAACTGTTGATGGCGGACACGACCACGCCGATCATCTCGCGCTGGATTCGACTCAAAGGCGAATCGCCGCGCATCAAGGTCTGGTACAGATGCAGATGGTCAACCAGCGAAGCCGGATTCAAGCTGTGGATCTGCATGATGTGATCGACGTTTCCGGAAGCCGGATCGGCGCTGCGGCGGTACGCGCGCTTCAATTCCCCGTTGGCTCGCTCTTCAGGAACAGTTTCGATCCAGGCAATGGTTCTTCGCGGCATATCAGTTTTCGAATCCTTCATCGCGCCTTCGGCAGGCGCTCAAGCATCGACAAACAATGAAACGTCCAGTTTCCAAGCCAAATACAAGGCATGGAAAAAAGAGATGATCTCGCGAATACCTTCGTGCCCGGTGGAGATCGCTCCCATTTCAAACTCGAATCCTTCGCGTATGGTCCGGTCGAAAGACGAGATCTCCTGGATTTGCGCGGCTTCCAGGTCGCGTTCAATCGCGTCAAAGAACAAGAGGAGTATGCCGGCATGATTGGGTATGATGCGATCTCCAACCCCAAAAATCATCTCAAGCGCCTGATCGCCCGTAACGCGAAGTTCGCCCAAACGCCGCTGCGGCGCTTCGGAGGACAGAAAATAAGCGCGCTCGCCGCCTTCGTTTTGCTTGTCGAGTTCCCGCAAAGCCCGTACAGATGAGCCGTCGTAGCCGAGCCGTTGTATGCCCTGTTTCAAAAGCAGCCAAATCAGCGGCTCGTCAGGCACGGGCAGGCGATCCAGCAACCAGGCTTCCGCCTGCGCGCTAATGGGATACTGGATGAAACCCATACAGCCAAAAGGCGAGCCGCTTCGATTCGCGGGGCAGGCGGAGCAATGATGAGCCTGCGCATCCAGCGCGGCGGCGTGATCCAGCAAATCTTGCACAACGATCAGTTGTCTGCTTGGGTCTTCGTCCAGCGAACTGCGGCTAAACTCGAAGCCCATTTCCGATGGAGGACGCTCGTCGCCGGCTTCTCGAAACCATTGGATGACGGTTTGGGCGCGCTCCTTCTCCTTGATGCGCTCCAGAATTCCTTCAGGGGTTAAGTGGCGCTTGGGAAGGCAATCGTATTCAATGATGAAATCAATAGCCACGAAACTGACCTCTCTCAAATATGCCGGGAGTATGACACAGCGTCTGCCCCCAACGCTTCGTCCTTATCGATTCGCTGACCAGCGACCATAGCGTTGCAAAGCAAGCAAAACGTTGATAGTTGTCATGGGCCACCATTGCCGCAGGTTATGTTGATCGAGCCAAGAACCGTCGTCCGTCTGCGCCCCTTCAAGCACATCAAGGTATTTTACCAGCAAATCGGCGGGCAATGCTTTTGCGATTATCGAATCCGGTGCCGGCGCGAAGGCGAACAAGGAATCGTACTGGCTTTCCGGCGCGGCCTCGGCGCATGCAAGCAGGTTGTCTATCGTCGCGGCGCGATACAACTCCAGGTCGGGAAAATCATCAATAGCGAAAAAGAAATCGACAGCATGGTAAGCCATGAACAGCCATTCGTTGGCTCGGACGCTCTCGGGGGTATGCCTCTCCGCCACCCAGCGTTTGGTTTTCCGCACCAGCGATGGTTTGGCGCGGTCGAAGTGGATCAAGTTGGCGACAATGCTGTCGGGCATCGTTTGACCGCCATCTTCTTGCCACCAGGGCGCCAGCGGATAATCCCGCGTCTCGGGGGGATTGCGCAGATTTCCCGCCTCGTCCATCTGGCTCTCGACCCAGTCGGAAGCGCCGTCGAGGATGACGCCAGGCTCGATGCCCGTGTGTTTCATCACGCCGAGCAGATACTCCAGCGCCAGCGGATTCGATTGCGGCGCTTTGAGATCATGTTCAAAGCCGTGACCGAATCCACCGTCGGGATTCTTGTAACACATGATGATGGCTTGTAGGCGTTGGCCGCTGCCGCCGGCAAACAGATAATCGAACAAGGCGCGTTCAAACAGGGTGCCATGTTGATGAACGAAATCGCTTGCCTTGCCAAAATCTATGGACATCGTTGATTCTCCTTTTTGGATGATGAAGCCAACTGACTCACATGTATTGGCGCATGATGGCAAGCAATTCACGCGCGCGATGACGAAAGGTGTGCTGCTTCAGGACTCGCTCGCGCGCAGCGCGGCCGATAGACTCCCGCGGGCTGTCGTGACTGAGCAAGAATTGATAGCGCTCGATGGCCTCTTCGCCGGAACTGACAATGATAATCTCTTTCTCCGGCTCGAACCAGGTCTCCAAGCCCAGATAGGGGTTGGAGACGACGCACGCGCTCATCGCAGCCAACTCAAAGGGGCGCGATGAAGACGAGCCATATACGCTTGCGTGCGCGTCGCGCGTGATGCAAAGATTAAGCTTGCTGCGGCATACGTATTCGCGCAGCTTGCTAAAACTTAAATAGGGCAATTCTTCACAGTTGCCGATATCGCCCAGGTTTTTTCCGCGCACGGCAAAGCGCGCGTCGCTGAGATGACGGGAGGGCGCGCTTAACATGCGGTCGATCCATTGCGAGCGATATTCGCGCCCGTGTCCATAAAAAAGCACGTCAATGTCCTGCGCCGCGACTGGCGCCTGGCTGAAGACCTCGGGATCAGCGCCGTACCACACCGTATGTACGTGTTCGACGCCGAGTTCCCGCAAGAGCGCCTCTCCCCCGGTGCTGTTGCTGATGAACGCGGTATATTCCTTCACATCCGCGCCCTGGTAGATACGGAAGCCAGAGGCGAATCCCCGCATATTGGGCAAGCTGGCCGGTACATCGCCATCAAAGTAGAATACCGGCAGGTCATACTTCACCGAGAGGTATCCAGGTACGCCCGCCAGGTGATTGAGCGGCGTCGTTAGAAAGAGCAAGGCATCAGTATCGGGATTGCGCTTGAGAATCCCTTCCAGATGTCGACGCCAAAGCGGCGCAATGAATGCGCGGGCCGCGCCGCGCACAGCTTTGTCCGACAGGGATTCGTCGACCGCTGCGCCCGGATTCGCTCGCCTCCAGCGCCGGACGAAGCCGCGCAAAGAACGAAAAGCCTCGCCTTGCCAACGGGCGGGATTGTCTTCGCAGCGCCACCACAAACTCTCGATCGGCATGCCCTGGTAGGGCGCCGCGATGATGTCTATGCCCAGTTCGTACAAGCCCTTCAGCAACTGCCACCAAGCCGGCGTGGCGCTATAAGGCTGCGCTAGATCCAGCGACGAAACTATGACCAACAGCTTCATGAACCTTCCAATCCGGAATTGCGCTTCAGTTGCTCTGACCAGATTGCTCTGGCAGCCATTGTACATCATCAGCGAATTGGCTTGTAACGCTACACAAGATAATAAACCTTCCGTTCGCCCGGCAAGGCAATTCACAGAAAAGCGGAGGCTGTAATTACAAGTAAGTAATGAGAATGCGAAAGCGCGTTAATCCAACCTCTCCCCCGGCCCTGTTCCCCCCTCAATCCCCCCGCTAAACGGCTGAGGAGCGGACACGTTTTCACTGCAGGCGCCTGTCCGGGACTAATTTGAGTTTCGGACAGACGCCTTGCCGATTAACGCACTCAATAAAGAACTGCAGTCCTTCTTTGAAGAGGCTCCATTGCCGTCGCCATTTTC
>JAJEFB010000017.1 GCA_022820665.1 Anaerolineae bacterium
AAACGGCAGCTATCGACACTTGCAACATCAGAATACTCGCGTTGATGCAGCGTCGAAACTAGCTTCCCCCCATTGCTATGGGGGGATTGAGGGGGGTAGATCAAAGGCGAATGCGACTTTACCAGTACCGGACAAGCCTTACAGCGTCCCTTATGTCGAAACCCATAGGGGCGACAGGCGGTCAGTGTCTACGCGACCTACGCGACCTATGATGTCGCCCGAAAGTTGTTCACTTGGTTGTCCTCAAAATGTTCACTGCTCACTTGGAGTCACTGAGAAATGACAGAAAAGTTTCGAATTGACGGCGCCCGTCTCTGGAAAAGCATCATGGAAATGGCGGAGATTGGCGCGACCGCAAACGGCGGCAGCCACCGCCTGACGCTCAGCGATGAAGACAAGATCGGGCGCGACCTTTTCGCCGCTTGGTGCGAAGACGCGGGACTGTCGATGTCCGTCGACGAAATGGGGGATATGTTCGCCAGACGTCCGGGCGGCGACGAATCGCTAGCGCCTGTGGGTATCGGCAGCCACCTCGATACGCAACCCTTCGGCGGCAAATTCGACGGCGTCTTTGGCGTTTTGGCGGGCTTGGAGGTCGTCCGCACGCTCAACGATCACGGTATCGCGACGACGACTCCGCTGGAGGTGGTCAACTGGACCAACGAAGAAGGCGCGCGCTTCGCGCCGGCTATGCTGGCTTCCGGCGTTTATGGCGGCGTCTTTGATCTCGAGTGGGCGCAGTCGCGCGTGGCAGTAGACACTGGCGCGACGGTGCTCGACGAGCTAAAGCGCATCGGCTACCACGGCGATCTCCCCGCGCGCGACCATGCCTTTACCGCCTTCTTCGAGTGCCATATCGAGCAGGGTCCCATCCTTGATAGCGAGGGCATTTCGGTGGGCGTTGTGAACGCGGCGCAAGGCTTTCGCTGGTACGACATCTCATTTGAAGGTTTTGCCCAGCACACCGGTTCGACACCGATGGTCGGACGGCGCAATGCCCTGCTTGGCATGGCGAAAGTCGTACAAGCCGTCGATGATATCGCCCAGGAATACGCGCCCCTGGCCCGCGGCACTGTCGGCGGGCAAGTGGAGGTCGCGCCCGGCTCGCGCAATATCATCCCGGGCCGGGTCAACTTCACCGTCGACATGCGCCATCCCTCCGCCGAAACGCTGCTGGCAATGGATGCCGCGCTGCGTGACGTCTGCGCGGATGTCGCTGAGGGCATCGGGCTGGATCTGTCCCTGGAACAGATTTCCTACACCGCGCCCGTCGCCTTTGATGAAGGCTGCGTCGCGGCAGTCAAAGGCGCCTGCGAGCGCCTCGGCGTGTCACATCAATACATCACCTCGGGCGCCGGGCACGATGCTTGCTTCGTCGCCAACCGCGTTCCGACGACCATGCTCTTCGCGCCCTGCAAAGACGGCATCAGCCACCATGAATCGGAAAGCGCCGAACCTGAGGATCTTGAAGCAGTCTGCAACGCGCTGTTGCATGCCGTGCTTGATGTCGCCGGCGTCGCAAGCTGAGACCCGCGATAATGCTCGTCGCATTAGAGAGCGGTGTATTCTGTAGATTACTCGTCTATCAGCCGCAGTCTTCGCGCGCATAAGCCGCGCCGATCCAGCCCGCTTTCCCCCGATATCCAATCTCGAACCAGTCCCCGCTCCGCGATATGAGGCGCAGCGCCGCGCCGCGCCGCAGGTATCCGATCACCTCTTCGTCCAGGGATGGACCCACCCGTACTTTGAGGTTCCCTGTCGTGGCGACGCATTGCGGCAATCGCGATGCCGCAGGCGCTGGCGAGATCGCTTCGCTGCAGTCTTCACTTGTATAACCTGCGCCGATCCAGCCCGTTTTGTCCTGGTATTCAATCTCGAACCAATCCTCGCTCCACGATAACAGTCGCAGCGCAGTACCGCGCCGCAGGTATCCGATCACCTCTTCGTCCAGGGATGGACCCGCCCGTACTTTGAGGTTCCCTGTCGTGGCGACGCATTGCGGCAATCGCGATGTCGCAGGCGCTGGCGAGACCGATTCGCCGCAGTCTTCACTTGTATAACCTGCGCCGATCCAGCCCGCTTCACCACGGTATTCAATCTCGATCCAATCCCCACTCCGCGATAACAGTCGCAGTGTGATACCGCGCCGCAGGTATCCGATCACGTCGTCGTCCAGGGAAGGACCCGCTCGCACTTTGAGATGGCCCGTTGTGGTGACGCGGCATTGCCGCGCTTGCCGGGCAGTTTCGCTGGCTGAGGCTGGCTCAGCCATGAGCACGACGGTTCCGGGACCATCAATCTCGGCGCAAGTCTGGCCATCGCGCTGGACTGAATCCAGCCAGGATTCGGCGCGAGGCGAGCTGCTGGCATCCAGGAAGAGCAGTGAGCCGAGGCCATCCAGGCAGACCTCGTCCGGTATATCTTCACCCCAGATATCGGCCGCAGCGATGAAGCCGGCATCAATGATCCATTGCAGGCCGATGCCCGCCGCGTCAAGCCGCCGGATGTTGGCGCTTAAGCCGGCGCCGCTTGCCTGCCCGGCAGAGTCGCCGCCGCTGCTGCTCCTTCCGCTGCTGCCGCCGCTGCCATTGCGGCTGTCGTCGCTATCGCCGCCTTTGTCGCCGCGGTCGGAGGGGTTATTGCAAAAAGAGGTGATACGGGCAATGTTACAGAGCCAGTCGTACGAGACCGGTCTGCAAAAATAACGCGTACCCGGTCCGGTGTATGAGAAGTCCTGTATATCACAGTGGTACCAGCCCGACTGCGCCTGCGCCCTGCCGTATTGCATGCTCAACAAGACGCACAGGATCATCAGCGGGAGCAGCTTCTGGCGGGCGCCGCCCCTGCCCCAATGAAACGCGCTCATGGACCGCGAACTGAAAGAAAATATTGAAATCATGAGCAACTCTTTTGAAAACTCCCGCTCCCGGAACGGCAGCAGAAAAACAAGAACAATCTTATTTGGGAGCCAATAGCGCGGGGCAAACCGACGTCATTCAAGCAGCCCTCGCGGCCAAATGCCGCAAAGTTGGGCGTTTCAAATCTATCCCCGGCTCTCTCCGCCTTCTAATCTTCGCGATGACCTGATGATCCGCGATTTCGTTTTCGAGGAACCCGTCCGCCCAAGGCTAGCAACGGGCATTGCGCGCTGAATTTTCGCCATCAATTTCTTGAACCGCATTTCCGCAGGCTTGGAGCGCTTGTCTTGAGCGACGGAAATGGGACATATGTACTAGTGAGAAGAAGGCTCGGAAGATTCCAGCCATACTCCAAAGGCAGCGTGCAGATGGGTGAGGATATGTGAAGAAAAGAAGTTGTTGCTCACCAATTTTCCAAAACTAATCTAA
The DNA here is from genome assembly GCA_022820665.1 of Anaerolineae bacterium. GTDB lineage: Bacteria > Chloroflexota > Anaerolineae > Aggregatilineales > Phototrophicaceae > UBA6055. Next base: position 3,348 of record JAJEFB010000017.1, read on the forward strand.
GGAAAATTGTATCAGGTAAAACTAGTAATTGCAAGTTTTTCCACGAAGTGACTGATGCGAATTTTGAGGCTCTCTTCGACATTTTGGTAGGAAAGATGAAAATGGCTTTGCGCCGCTGGCGGTTGTTCCGCAAGCATGCCTTGTCGCGAACCGGGATCTCAAGCATAATCGGCGAGTGACATCAGGATCGAGTCTTCGCAAGGCTGCATCGTGAACTGGCGCGTCATCACCCTCTTGCTCTTGATTGGGCTGGTCCTCATTTTTGGCATCAGCTTGATCGAACCTCTTGGCGGCAGCGCGCTGGAGGCACGCACGCAATTTGCAGCGCCGCCCCAAGACCCCAGCGGCTTCGCCCGCGCCATTGAGCCTTGGGATTGGCAATTCCCGCGCGATCACGGCGCGCATCCCGAATTTCAAACGGAATGGTGGTATTACACCGGGGTTCTGGCTACCGGCGAGGGCAGGCGCTTCGGCTTTCAGTTCACCGTCTTTCGCCGCGCGATTTCGCCGCTGGAACCGGGATCGGATTCCGAATTCCGCACCAGGGACATCTATATGGCGCATTTCACCATCAGCGATATCGCCGCGGGGCGCTTTTATCATGACCAACGCTATAGCCGCGGCGGCGCTGGCTTGGCCGGCGCGATCTCCAGCGAACAGATGGCGCGCTATCGCGTCTGGCTGGAAGATTGGCAAGTCATCGCCGACGACGATGAGGCGACGCGCCAGCGCATCAGCGCAGCCAGCGACGACTTCGCGCTGGATCTGACACTAACGCAGATCAAGCCGCCGGCGCTGCAAGGCGACAATGGGCTCAGCCCCAAGAGTGAGGAAGTCGGTAACGCCAGTTACTATTATAGCCTGACGCGCTTGGTCACGGGCGGGACCATAACTGTCGGCGCGCGGACCTTCACGGTCAGCGGCAATACCTGGATGGATCATGAATTCAGCACCAGCGCCTTGGGGGACGGAGCGCAGGGCTGGGATTGGTTCGGCTTGATCTTCGAGGATGGCCGCGAGCTCATGATCGGACAGATCCGTCAGATTGACGGGGGCATAGAGCCCGCGTTCGGGGGCCTATTGGTTTATCCGGACGGCGATACACGGTACCTTAACGCGTCTGATTTCACCCTGTCAGTCACGGATACCTGGCGCAGTCCACATACAGAAGCGGACTATCCCGCCGGCTGGGAAGTCGAAATAATGGGCGATGACGGCTTCCGATTCAGCGTCGCGCCCTTGCAAGCCGACCAGGAACTGCATGGCGCGGGCATTCAGTATTGGGAAGGCGCAGTGCAAGTCAGCGGCGACGTCCGCGGATATGGCTACGCCGAACTCACTGGCTACGTTGATTCCATGCAAAACCGTTTCTGAGGGTTGTCATGAGCGAAAACCGGCATCGCCGCAACAGCTATGACAGCGCCGCGGGTCTTTACGACAGCGCCCGCCCGCCCTATCCCGAAGCCCTCTTCGACGATATCGTATCTTATGCGAAGCTGGGGGCGGATTCGCGCTTGCTCGAGGTCGGCTGCGGCACCGGACAAGCCACCATCCCCATGGCTCGGCGCGGATACGCCATTGATGCCGTCGAGCTTGGGGCACAAATGGCGGCGATCGCCCGTGACAAGCTGTCGGCTTTTCCCAAAGTGAAGATCATAGTCGCGGACTTCGAGACGCTCTCGCTGCCCCGCGGGACTTATGACTTGCTGCTGTCGGCGACGGCTTTCCACTGGATTGATCCCGCGATCCGCTTTCAAAAGGCGCGCGACCTGCTCAAGCCGAGCGGCGCGCTGGCGCTTTTCTGGCATAGACCGACGCTGACCGATCTCAGTCGTCCTTATCTCGAGCCGTTGCAAGCCGTGTATGAGCGCGTCGCCCCGGAACTGGCGCGGGACTTTTCTCCGCCGCCTCGCCCCGAAGACGCGCGCACCGAATACCATGACCTCATCACCGCGAGCGGATTGTTTGGCGACATGCTCGTGCGAAAGCACTATGTGACCATGGCGTACAGCGCCGCGGCCTACGCCAGCTTGCTCGGCACCTTCTCTGACCATCGGTCATTGAACGCCGGCAAACGGGAACGATTGCTGGCGGGAATCGAGACGGTCGTCAATCGGGAATTCAAGGGCAAGATCATACGGGAGACGGTAGCGTTGCTGTATTTGGCTCGGGGGCTGCAAGAACCCGGCAAAGCAGCGCAGATCGGCCTAAGCAGGCAGCGCCTTTCACGTGTATAATTCGCTATTGGCATCGGCATGTGCCCCCCGGGAAAGGACCAGGCATGATTCGCGCGTTGATCACCGGAGGCGCTGGTTTCATCGGCAGCCACCTCTCGGAACGACTGCTAAAGAGCGATTATAAAGTGACCGTCATTGATAATCTCTCGACCGGACGACTGGATAACATTGAACACCTCGCAAGCAACCCCAACTTCAGCTATGCCATCGAAGATATCCGCAACATCCACGTGATCGACCGCCTGGTCAGCGAATGCGATATCATCTTTCATCTTGCCGCCGCTGTCGGCGTCAGTAATATCATCGACCGTCCGATCAATACCATCGAGGTCAACATCGGCGGCACCGAAACCATGCTTAAAACCGCCAGCCGCTATCGCCGTCGTATCATGATCGCTTCCACATCCGAGGTTTATGGCAAAGGCGTCAGCTTCCCTTTCCGCGAGGATGACGACACGCTTTCCGGACCCACCGTGCGCAGCCGCTGGAGCTATGCCGCCTCCAAAGCCGTTGACGAATTCCTGGCTTTTGCTTATCACGCCGAAGTCGGCTTGCCCATCACGCTCTTTCGCCTCTTTAATACGGTGGGTCCGCGTCAGGTCGGGCAATATGGCATGGTCGTGCCGCGCTTTGTGCGCTGGGCGCTGGCGAACGAACCGATTCAGGTCTACGGGGACGGCCAGCAACAACGCTGCTTCGGCAATGTCTACGATATCGTGAGCGCCATTCAAGACCTGGCGGAAAGCGAAGCGACCATCGGTCAACTCTATAATATCGGCAGCAACGAAGAAATCAGCATCCTGGAACTCGCGCGGCGCATTCGCGACCGCGCCGACAGCGCCTCGGAGATCAAGCTCGTTCCCTACGATCAGGCATACAAGCAGCCCGGTTTCGAGGACTTCCGCCGGCGCGTGCCCTGTATCAAGAAAATCCGGCGAGCCATTGATTGGCAGCCCACGACCTCGCTGGACGAGACCATCGATCAGATCATCGCCTATTATCAAGCCGAGATGTTCCCGGCTTAAGCGCGCCTTTCCGTTTATGTAATCCGCTATGTAATCCGCGGCGCTCCGGTACAAAAGGGGCGGAATCAAGTCCCGAGAGGCAGTATGCACGTCGCCATCAACGGCTGGTTTTGGGCCCAAGAATCTACCGGCAGCGGGCAGTATCTTCGTCACCTGGTCGCCAGTCTAAACAAGGTCGCGCCGTCGCTCAAGCTTTCGCTCGTCCTGCCGCCGCATATCCCTCAAGCGACCGGCGTTCCTGAAGGCGTCAACGCGATAGGCACCGGCAACATAGCGCGCCTCGGCAAAGCTGGAAAAGTCTTCTTCGAACAGCGCGCTTTTCCTCGCATCGCGGGGCGCATTAAGGCTGATATCGCCCATGTGCCCTACTGGGCTCCGCCGCTCAGCTGTCCGGTCAAGCTGGTGACGACCGTGCTTGATGTCATCCCACTGCAGTTTCCCATTTATAGTCCCGGCCTCCTGACCAGCCTGTATACCTCTTTGGTCAGCATAGCGGCGCGCGGCAGCAATCACGTCATCACTATCAGCGAAACCGCCAAACTCGATATCGAAGAATACCTGGGCATTCCGGAAGACAAGATCAGTGTCACTTACCTGTCTCATGACCTGCGTTTCCATCCCCGTTTGGGCAGCGAGCGCGACGCCGCCGTTCGCGAGAAATACGATCTGCCCGAGCGCTTTGTACTCTATCTGGGCGGTTTTGACTGGCGCAAGCAAGTCAATATGCTTTTGCTGGCTTATACCTACGTCGCGGAAGCCGACGGCGATACCTTTCCGCTGGTGATCGCCGGGCGGGAACCCGCATGGAACGATCAGCTTTTTCCTGACATGCGGGCATACAGCAGTAAACTTGGCATAGATGACTATGTGCGTTGGATTGGCTTTGTCGATGAAAAAGACAAACCGTCGCTCTATCGTCTGGCCGATGTCTTCGCCTTCCCGAGCATGTACGAAGGTTTTGGCTTGACGGCTTTGGAAGCGCTAGCCTCCGGCACGCCGGTCATCACATCGAATGCTCTCGTTTTTGAAGAAGTGCTGGAAGATGCCGTTTATATGGTAGATAATGCTCGGGAGATGGCGGGCGCAATCATCGCCTTGCTGATACAACCGCCCTTGCGCGAGACCATGATCAATCAGGGCTTGGCGCTTGCCAGCAAGTATTCCTGGCGCAAGACTGCCCAAGAAACGCTAGCCGTTTATGAAGACGTCTTGCGTTCCCAATCTCAGTGAGCGCAGAATCGCATTCCAGGACCGGGCAATGACATCCGATCAACGCGAAAGACGAGAACTGAGCTTGATGCAAAAGCTCTCATTGCCCGAGGAGTCCGCCCCGCCCTGGAGCCTTCTCACGGCGACGATGATCCTTGCGGCGATGCTGGTTTGCCTGATCGTGATGGGACCCGCCCTGGCATCGCTCTTGCTCGGCAAGCAACAAGCCACCCCTGGCCTGCTCATGCTGAGTTGGGCGCTCGGCATGGGCGCCACAGCCCTTTTTGTCCTCGCGAACCGCCGCGGCAACGCGGACAGTTGGCGGTCCCTTCGCCTGAGCAGGCGCGGTCCCCCGCTGCCGCTCATCGCGCTGCTTGGCGTCGCGATCTCGCTCTTCATCAATTTGATCATCAGCCTGCCCAGCGGTCAGTTCCTGCCCCTGCCGGAGATATATGGCATCGGCGCGCAAGGACCCATGGGCCTCATCGTCGCGGCTTTGCTTCTGGTATTCCTGCAGCCATTGGCGGAAACACTGGTATTCCAGGCTCTGCTCTTGCCGTCGCTGCGCTGGACGCTGGGTCCCTGGCGCGGAGTTGTCGCAGCCTGTCTCGTATTCGTCTTGCTCCACCTGATCGTGTTTTTCGCGCCCTGGCAATCCATTTACAGCGCCCCTTGGTATGGGCTCGCCTATCCATTTATTGTCTGTCTCGCCTTTAGCCTGCTCAGAGTGCATACCGGTTCTAGCTTATCCGTGCTGGTCGCGCGCATAAGCGCCGGTTTAATCTTTCTGCTAACGGGGATGGCGCTAACTGGCTTTTAAGCCGCCATAGCTCGATCCGCGTCAATTGCATATTCATGGAGTTAAAAGGAGAAATCATGTCAAAATCATATCAATTCACCGTCGGCGATATCCAATGCGCCGTGCTGCAAGAAGGCGAGGCGACCAAGACCCTCGATAGAATCGCCGAGCGCTACCCGACGGTAGCGCGAGCCGAACTTGAAGCCGCCCTCGGCGGAAAACCCGCCGAAGACAGCCTGAACTGCCTGTATATCAACAGCGGCGGGACGCGCATCCTGGTCGATGTCGGCTTTGGGACGGCCGGTCCTCCGGATTGCGGCGGGCTGGTAGCTGCGCTTGGCGGCAACGGCTTGACGCCGGCTGATATCGACATCGTCTACCTGACGCATTTTCACGGCGATCATATCGCTGGCTTGACGGCTGGCGAGGGCCGGCTCGAATTCCCAAACGCGCGCTTCATTACGATGTCCGCCGAATGGGAGGAGTGGATGGGACGCTGGGCAGCTTCGGAGTCAGCTGATGACAAGCGGCAGCTCGAGCGATTCACCGCTTTGCGCCCGCGTTTCAGCTTCGTGGCCGCGGGGGATTCAGTCGCGCCGGGCGTCACCGTGGTCGATCTCGCGGGCCATACTCTGGGCCATTCCGGGCTGCTCGTGGAATCACAAGGCGAGCAACTTCTGCATGTCGTCGATCTATTGCACCAGTCCTTCCAGTTCGCCAGGACCGAATGGCATTTCGTCTTCGATTCTGATGGCGACACAGCCGTGAATACGCGGCGACGGGTCTTGGGGCGCTGCGCCGACGAAGGGTTGCTGACGCTCTTCTATCATCTCAAGTTTCCGGGCTTGGGCGCCGTAAGGCGAGAGGGCGATTCCTTTTCCTGGCATCCCAGCGAATAGCCAAATAGCGCCCGTTGAAGGCTTGTCCGCTACTGGGTTATGCAGCCGCGCTTTTTCTACCCCATCCCCCGGCCCCTTCCCCGAAGCATCAGGGAAGGGGAGCTAAACTTGGCGGATTTCGTAGTAATCTGTTGACTCTCGCAAGGATCGCTCCCTAAATTTGTATTGTTTCGGTATTGTTCCAGCTATCTCTGCGTAAGATTTGCAGTAGCGGACAAGCCTTTGAAGGGCGCACACGCGACCCGTCAGACAATTAACGACGGAACTGCTCGCCATAATCGAGGGACCGTCAACACAGAAATACCTCCTCGCGACGGTCCTTGGCTGCGCCCTGCGCAAAGCCTGTTGCTCATGTTTGTATTCTGCGGCTTCTTGCGGTATGCTCGGCTTGCATTGAACCTGTTGTCAGGGGAGAGCGAAAACGATTTCTGTAAACCTAACTTAAAGAGAGGATTTGCCATGCGCAACTCGCGTCTGATTATCTGTCTGTTATTGATCGCCATGTTTGTGGCCTTGCCATTTGCGTCGGTTTACGCCGATGACATGGACATCATGGATCCAGCCACATTTGGCTTGGACCCCGACAAGCCATACGATGGCACGCACTTGAAGTTCTTGATCTGCTGCAGCACCGCGCCGCAATTCGCTTCCGCCGCCGTCAAGGGCGAAGCCGAATTCACCGCCATGACCGGCATCAGCGTCAGCTGGGGAGACCTGCCCTTCGGCTCTTTCCAGGAACAACTCTACCTGGAAGCCACCAATCCCAATACTGAGTTTGACGTCGTCGCCTTCGTCGATGCCTGGGGCACCAACATCTACGACTTCTTGCATCCGCTGAACGATTTTGTTGAAGACGCCGGCTTTGACTGGGACGATTACGGTCCCGCCTATCAAGGCGCCGCCACCGGTCTCAGTGACACCATTTACGGCATGCCCTTCCGCGGTCACCCGCTTCTGCTTCATTACCGCGCCGACGTCCTCGAAGCCGTCGGCATGGATCCGCCCGCGACCTGGCAGGATATCTCCGCCATCGGCGAAGCTATCGAAGCCAGCGGTATGGACATCGCCCCCATCGCCATGTACTACGGCTTGAATGTCGACCAGAATCTCTTCAATTGGTATGCCCAACTCTGGGGCGCCGGCACCGACATCTTCGACGAAAACTGGGAACCCATTTTCAACAACGAAGCCGGCGTAGCGGCGACTGAGCAGTACATCAGCTACGTTCGCGACGGCTACAGCCCCGAAGCCTCGGTGGCCTGGAACGAGCAGGAAGCCAACCAGGAACTGGTACAGGGCCGCGCCGCCATGTTCGTCGGCTGGTGGTGGATGGCCAGCCGCATGACCAATTCCGAGATTCCCGAAGTGGCGGAAAACGCCGCTTTCGCGCCCGCGCCCGGCTGGGAAGGCGGGGAGACCACTTCCTACGGCTATCTGTGGGCGGTCGGCGTCTTGGACCAGTCCGACGACCGCGATGCCGCGCTGGAATACCTGAAATGGCTGACGCACCCAATCACGGAACGCCGCATCGTTCTTGACGCCTCGGATCCGGCGCTGGATACCAACGTGGCCGTTCGTCTTTCCGTCCTGGCGGATCCGGAAGTGAACGAAGTCCACAACGGCTTGCAGGGCGTCGCCTCGGCCGTATTGGCCGACGCGCGCACCATTCCCCTGATCCCGGAATACACCGAGATCGTCCCATTCCTGGCCGAAGCGATCAATGAGTTGGCCACCGATCCGATGGCGGATACGCAAGCCGTTCTCGACCGGACGGCGGAAGACGTGCGCTTCGTCATGCAGGCGGCCGGCTACTACGACGGCTAAGCAAGCCACCATCCCCCTCCCCTTCCCCCCAAAATGAGGGAAGGGGAGCGAAGAGGGCGGGATCTGGCTTTTGAAGTCCCTCCCTCTTTATGGGGGAGGGATTTAGGGTGGGGGTAAGGGCGTCTTATGCGCAAGAAACGCTGGGTCCCCTGGGTACTTGTCGGACCCGCCCTCTTGATTATCGTATTGACGACGATCTATCCTTTGCTGGCTGCCCTCTACTACAGCTTCCACAAATACAACCTGCGGCGCCCGCCCCAATTCGCAATCCAAATCGGCGAGAACGGCATCCAGATTGACTGGAGCCTGCTATCGTTTAACAACTACGCCCTGGCTTTCAGCGACTCCCGCTTCATCAACAGCTTGCAGGTGACGTTTTGGTTCACAGTCATCAGCGTCGCCCTGTCCGTCATCATCGGCTTGTTTATCGCCGTGGTCGTGCAAAAGGGCGGACGGCTGCATACGCTGACCAAAGTCTTGCTGATCTTCCCCTTCGCCGTCAGCCCCGCGCTCAAGGGCTACAGTTGGCGCTTCATGCTCAACGAGAATTACGGCATTTACGACTTGCTCATCGACCAGTTAATCGTGGGTCCCATCAATGCCCTGCTGTCGATTGTCAACGCGCTGCCGATCGTTGAGATTCCCCTGATTAGCGAATCAATCGTCTGGCTGGGCGACAAATTCTGGGCGCTCTTCATGCTCGCTATGAGCGAGACCTGGGGCTGGGCGCCGCTGATCGCGCTGATGTTCGTGGGCGCGCTCGGTTCCATTGACGAGCAAATCTTTGAAGCGGCGCGCATTGACGGCGCTAATCGTCTGCAGATTTTCTTCCGCGTGACGCTGCCTCTGCTGCGGCCCGTGATCCTCATCGTAACCATGCTCAAGACCATCTTCTCGCTAAAGATGTTCGATCAGGTCGTAACCATGACCGGCGGCGGTCCCGTCCGCGCGACCCAGACCATCAACTATTACATTCACCAAATCGGATTCGTGCGCAGCCTGGATATCGGCTACGCTTCCGCTATGTCCTATATTCTCGTCGTCCTGCTGACGATTTGCGCGGCGCTCTATGTCTCGCTCGTGCTGAATCGCGACTGAGCAAATCTGATGACAGCGAACACAATCGGCCAGAACCAGAGCAGCCTCCGCCTGAAGAGCCTCAAAGCCCTTGAGACACTGGCCCTGCTTCTGATCATCGCCTTCATTGTGCTGCCGATTCTCTGGCTGGCGATCACCGCCATCAAGCCGCAGGAAAAAGCCTACTCAACCACGCTGATATTCTCTCCTACGCTGGAAAATTTCGAAATCATCTTTTCCGATACCTCCGTCATCATCAACGAGGGCACCGACCGCGAGCGCGGCGAGGTCGGCCGCAATATGTTCCCGAGTGTCTTGAACAGCGTCGTCGTCTCTGGCGCCACCATACTCATCGCCATTCCACTGGCAACCCTCGCCGCTTACGCTTTCAGCCGCTACAGCTTCCTGGGCAATAGCGTTTTGCTTGTCTGGATTCTGACCACTCAGTTCATCCCGGCAATTGTAGTGGCGATTCCCTTCTTCACGCTTTTCCGTTCGATCACCCTCTTTGGCAAGCCCTTGCTGGGCACGCAAATGGGCTTGATCATCGTCAATATGTCGATCGTCCTGCCCTACGCCATCTGGATGATCAAGGGTTTCGTCGACGCCCTGCCCGGCGAAATTGAAGAAGCCGCTTTCGTCGACGGCTGCAACGACTTTCAAATTCTGTTCTTCATCTCGCTGCCTTTGATTCGCCCGGGCGTGCTGGTCGCCTCAGTCTTCGCCTTCATCATGTCCTGGAACGAATTTCTCTTCGCCCTGATCATCGGGCGCGAGATGCGCACCATGCAGGTCGCCCTGATGACCACCAGCGGCGCCCGCGGCATCATGTGGGAACAGATGGCGGCCGCGGGCCTGGTCGTGATGATACCGATCTTTTTCCTGGCGATGTTCATCCGCAAGAACGTGGTCGATGGCTTGACCATGGGCGCGGTCAAATAAGGCGGAGCCGCAAGTACCTAAGTCGCTTCCAGGGAGTCATCCGCATCGGGCGCGACCAGCCAACTCTCGGGAATCATGACCGGCTGGTCCTCACCGGTCACGGCAGCGAACCAGCGCAGCATGTTCACCGCGCGCTCGGTAATCGACTCGGCAGCCGACATTGCCGAGAGCCGCGCGTCAAAGAGTATGCCGCCGCGTCCGCCGCGGAGCCGCAGTCGCATCCGCCGCTTGTCGCCGACGCGTATGCCGCGTCCCGTTTGCAAGCTGATATCGGCGCTGCTGCCGGCTGGCAACGGCAAATGCCAGATATCGCCCACAAGGATCTCGCGCCCGACGATTTCACCGCTCGCCATCTCTACGCTGATTCTCATCGCCACTTTGCCCATAGCCGCCCTGCCCGTCGCTTTGATCAGGCTTCCCACATGTTCAACGACGCCTCGTTGAAGCAATTGCACGACCGCCGACGGATTCATCGGCGCCAGCGCGCCCAGCGCGGGCAAAGCACCGTGGCGGTCGGACATGACCTGTGTCACAGCTTTGATTGGCAGCGCGTCAGACAATAGCATCATATCCAGCGCGCCCTGTCCGCTGCCGGCCAGGGTCGCGCCGCCCACCACGATCAAGCCCAGTCGGGAAAGATCAATGCGCGAAGCATTTTCATCACCGGACCGAATCGCATCATTGAGCAGCAACTGGATGCCGGCCCGCAGCAGCGCAAATTCGATATAGCGCTCGCGCATGTCCAGCGGCTTGTTGACCGAGCGCAGGCTCTTCTTGACCGCGTAACCCGCCAGTTCACCCTTGCGCGGATGAAAAGGCAACCAGGCTTTGATGGCTTCTTCACCAGCTAGTTCCAGCGTTTTGGCCGCGCTCTGAGCCATGCCGATATCAGTCCGCAGGGCGGAACGGCGCCCCTCGCCGAGCGCGACGCTAAGGGCGCTCTTGGCGCCGCCAATGTCGACGGACAGCACAGCGGCGTCTAGCATTCGCGCGAAGAATGCGGTCATCAGCTCAAAACTGCGAGCGGAGGGCAATATGCCCGTGTCGCTGACCGCCGCGATGTTCTGATAGCTGCTGCCCGCGCGCCTGCGAAACTCATTATAAAATCGTGAGAGAACCGCCTGTGCCGGTTCAATAGCTTCGCGATGCGGCGTCGGTCGGATGTTCGGCGCGGTCATCACCTCCACCAGTTGACCGAGCCTTTCGCGCGCGCCAGCCGCCAAATCCTTGTTGCCGGCGTAAAGAACCGTGGGTCTGTTGCCGGGTTGAATAGCCGCTATCGCCTGACGCGCCAGTTCCAGCATGTTACTCATGGCGGCGCGCGCCCCGCCGTCTGTACCACCGCTGATGAAGATCAGATCCGGACGGCTGTCCACGATGCGATTCAATCGCGCCATGTCGCTCAAGCCGTCCTCCAGATGAATCTCAGCCACCGCGTCGGTATAAAACGGGACAATCGCGCGCCGGGCAGACCCTATTCCTTTGTCCGGCAATAATCCTATCAATACCACTTTAATGGGCTGTCCCGCGCTGGCGGTTGTGATGCAGCAGTCAATGCCTACGCGCTCCGATTGCTCCGGTTTGATCAACTCTCCAGCTTCATCAAGAAAGCGGCGATCCGTTGCGGAGGACAGGTCGCGCAAGATCTTGGTCAAGCCAAGCCCTACGTCATCGGCAGGGGCTTCAATACTTGTTTTGCCGCGGCGATTCGCCACCAACGCATACTCGCCATCGACGACATCAAACAAGAAGACGCGCGTATTCACGCTGCCAAAATCGACCGCCAATATGGAGTCCTTGCGCCCTTCAGTCATCGTTAGCTCCCAAACTGAAAGACGAATCCAATTCGTTCCGCCAGAATGGTCAAGGCGGTCAGCATGGTTGTGGCATAGATTGCGCCGAGCGCCGTCACAATAAAGATCTTGCCGAAATTGCGAATGCCGCGGCTAACGGGACTTTGCACTGGCGCGCCATCATCATCGCGCCGCGCCTGCCACTGGAAGTAAAATAGCGCGGTCACGACGCCGACAAAAACCAGCAAGGTATTTGTCAATGCCCCGAAGTCGGTCGCAAGTCCATCGGGTACGGCAGCCGTCGCGACAACCAGTGGGATCAAAGTTCCGCTTAATCCGCCTACTACGGCGGTTGCCGCGCTCACAACGATGACAACAGCCAGCGCGCTATTGGTCAACCAACTCAAGGAAGCGATCGGCTTCAGCAGCAGCAGCAGTCCAAAGAGCAGCGCCGTGGCAAATATCGCCACATCCGCGCTATTGCCCAGCGCGGTCCAACTCGTTTCGGGATTCTGAATATCCTGCAGGTAGGGCAAGATCACGCTCTCATAAGCGACGATGGTCGCGAAGGCCGCGCTCATCCCCACAAAGATATAGACAGCCGTGCGATACAAATGGCCGACCAAAGGCAAATCACCCAGCACATAGCTGAAGACCATGAGGGTCAACACAAAGCTCAGCAGCGCAATCGTACCTTCTGTCATCAAGGCGGCTCCGTCAGTTCCGCTTGGACGCGCGCCTATGCCGCGTCAGCGCCCGCATCATATAAAACAGGTTGCCCGCCACGATCACCAGCACAGCCGCGATCGTGCCCAGGGTCATGGCATCGAGGCGCTGTTCTTCTTGTCGGCTGTCGCGCAGCAGGACGAATTCCGCGCGATCGCCCGGCACTGGTGGATTGGCTTGATAAAAGCGAGGCCGGGTCTTGCCCAGACGCAAGGAGAAGTCGAACCGCAAGAATATCCGTCCCTCCCCCGCCCTGGCGGATGCGTCGGGCGATCCGGCGCCGTCCGCGGGCGCGAGGTATTGTTCAACCAGGAATGACGCGATCCAGGCTTCAATGCCGTCCGGCAAGAGAATATTGATCCAACTGCCGTCGCCATTTTCGCCGAGTACCGGGAAGGTATCGCCCGCCGAAGCCACAGCCAATATGTCCGAGGCGGTATTCGGTCGGCGGCGGATATTCACCAAGCCCGGCGCTATGACCTCCGCCACCGGATTTAGAACCTGAGTCGCCGTCGCAGCCGGCGCGGCGGGCGCGGCGGGCGCGACCGCTAACTGCTCAAGTTCGAGTTCCGGCTCGGTAGGCGACGCTTGCGGCTCCGGCGTCGCTGTCTCGGTCGGGGTCGCAGTCTCGGTCGCCGTAGCCGTCAGAGTCGCTGTCGCTGTTAGCGTCGCCGTCGCCGTTGGCGTCGGAGTTGGAGCGGTCTCCTGGTCATCCGTAACGGGCTCTTCGCGCCGCGGCGGCAATTCAAAGTCGGCGTAATTGGCTTGCAGTTTCTGGTTATAGGTATAGGCATCGCGAAAGCCCACGAAGATACCCACGATGTCTTCATGCGAATCAACATAAGGTTGCGCCAGCGGCTGAGCAGCATAGCCGGTCGCGGCAATGAAATCACTGTCAGTCTCCAGCGCGACCTGCTCCGCCCAATGACGGATATCCTCGGCGCGTTCGGCGATCAGCACCATCAGCGTCAGCTCGTCGAGCGATGTGAATTGGAGCCCGGTCGGCTCGCCGCGAGCCGAGGTGTTGACAATGCTCCCAAAATTGCGGCTCAGATCGCGCAATCCCAAAGCGCCGCCGCTCAAGAAGCGCAGCAAATAATAGTCTTGGTTCTCTAGCAGGCGGGTCGACACCGGCGCGACCGAGCGCTCGATTGCGGCGATCACGTTGCGCGCGTGCACGATCGCAATCGGATTGCTGCTGACGATGATCGCTTTGCTGCCCTGGGCGAAGATATGACGAAGGATCAGATCCGCCAATTCGTCCAACTCGCCGGCGGCGGCGGGACCATATTCAAATGCCACCAGCACATAGTCATCGAGCGTGAGATTGTCCAGCATGTTGAAAGCCGTAATAGCGCCGTGGCGATCCTCCTGGAAATCAAGCGGCGGCAATTCGCCTTCGCTGAATCCGGTCGAAACAAAAGGCAGAGCCAGCGCCAGAAGCATCAGAAGCGATACCAGCGCGTGGGGCACCGCCCCCAGAGAGAAGGCGCGCTCGCCCCGAGACAAAAGACCGCCTTCGGGTTCGCTATCGTCTTGCAGCGCCGTCCCGCCAACCATATCCCGCAGCAGCTCGACTTGCTCCTGCTGCGCCTTGGACAAAGCCAGCGGACTAATCAAGCCGCCGGGACGCTGTATGATCTCGGGACTAACCAGCACCTCATCGACGTCGTAGAGCGCCTCGCGCGGGGAGGCCGCTTCACTCTGCGGTCGAGACTGCGCGCGCTCCCGCAAAGCCAGCAAACGGTCGTCCAACTGTTCGACCGGCACTTCGCCCATCTGCAGCGCCAAGTCCGCGGCGGTCGCCTCAGTTGGCGCGGTCCGCGCCCGGCGCAGAAAGCGCGGAATCAAGCGGAATAAGCCGCGTCCGCCGCCAGCTGTTGATTCCTCAGCGGGCGCGCTGGCGGACGCGCCGCCGCGACCGCGCCGCAAGCGAGCAACGAAGCGGAAGAGACCGCGCCGGCTTTGCCGCGCCCCCGCCTGCTGTTCTTCTTCTTCATGGGGCAGCCAGTTGAGCTCGTCGTTCATGGTCTAACCCCGGTAAGACCGGTCTTGACCGAGCAAGACACGTACACCCGTGACCACCGTGCCCAAGGCGATGCCGAGCAGAATCGCTCGCGCGCCCGCGCTCACCGGTATCTCCATCAGCCAGTCGCTCCAGGCGCGCACGGGGGCGAGCGACTCGATTGGCAAGCTGCCCAACAGCACAACGACCAGGACCGTGACAAAGAGCAGACCCCAGATATCGGCGCGCTTACCCAATACACGAGCGCCGCCACCCACCATGGACAGAAACAGAAGCGCCGCCAAAGCCGATTCGATCGGCACCTGAACCGCCGCCAGCAGGGACGTATCGCCCTGTTTGCTCCAATACCACCAGATGGTCAGAGCGAAGCTGGCGATCATCACAATGCTGAAAAACGCGCCGCGCACCACGCGGCCCAAATGCACATAAAGCAGGTTGGAGATGCCGATGACGATGGTGACGGCGGAGGTGATCGCGACCAGGCGCAGCATGACCGCCGCCGGCAAGGTCATCAAAGACGCGAATACCGGCGCGCCCGCGAGCTCCGCATACAACTCCGGACGACCGCCCAGCAGCAAGCTGAGAAGGGTGATCAAGCCAACCGCAAAGGCGATAAAAGCCGAAAACGCGATGCCAATGCGCTGGGCGCGGCTCATGCCTTATCTCCTGCGGAAAAGAATAATGCCGATGAAAGCCAGCGCCAGCGCAGCCCCGACAACCAGCGACCAACTGGCGATGCTCAATTGACCGGCGACATTAATCAAAACCAGGATCGCCATGAGCGCGATCAACAGACCGCGCCAGAGATCCTGCGCCGAGGCGTCGGCGCGGGCGGTCGATTCATGCGAGAGCCAGGCGGCCGCGCTGAAGAGTTGCTCGCCGATCAAGACTTCGTCCGCCATGGCAAAGGCGATGGCTCCGCCCTCCAGTTGATCGCTGACGGCGAAGCTGCCTTGCCCCTGTCGCTCGGCGCTATCGAGTATCAGCGCCAGTTCCGGACCGAAGCTGCCAGCCAGGATATGGGCGGAGGGATCTTCGACCTGCATGGTCGCTGTCAGACCGGCGGCAAAAGCCAGCGAGCGCGACCCGCCCGGGAACCATTGCGCCCGCGCCCGGCGGTCGTCGCCGTCCCAGGCGCGGCGAATCGTGTCCTGGCACAGGGGCACGGTCGCCGATGAAGATGTGCTGATGACCGGCGCGACATCGCCGGAGCGAGCCGCCTTGATGATGTGATAGAACAATTCCGCTTCAGCCGCCGCCACCGCCGCGTTTTCCCGGTCGATGCCAGCGCTGCCAAAGGAGAGATGCAAGGGTCTTCCCGCTTCTATGGCTTCGCCCAGCCAGCCGGACAAGCGCTTGAAGCCGGGCGCCCGCCCCTGTGAGAGCCGGCGCGCGCGGCGCGCCAGAAAATAGCGCGAGGTATAGACCAGCACGACCGTGATCATCACAAAGAGGATGGTATAGACATGCAGCGTGCTGTCGTCCACGCGCCAAACTCCTACTCGTCCGCCAGCCGCCGCCGCAGCCGCGCGATGCCGTCGGGCGCTTCCAGGAGCTCCGCCAGGTCGCGGACGTCCTGCCGCCCGTTCCACAGACCCGCCAGGGGCTGCGCCATCCACAAGCCCTGCGCCAGGACCGGCGCAATCGGCTCGATGACATCCAGCGTGAGCAAGGCGTAGGGCGCGCCTCCGCGGACTTTTAGCTTGTCAATCCAGGTCGGGAATCGGTTGGGATTCTCCATAGAGGGCAGTATAGCATGGGGCGGCATTTCGGGATACTTGGGCGGGGCGCTATTTGCGGCAGGGCGCGGAGAAGCTGGCAATTGAACAACTCCCAATCCGAACAATCGACTTTGACAATCCCGCCGATGTCGCCATGAACGACAGGATGGTCAAGCTGGTCGATGAAATGCTGGATTTGCACAGGCAGTTGGCGGGCGTATCGCTGGTCAAGCGCGGCGTGGTTGAGTGGACGGATCGGGAGATTGACGCGCTGGTGTATCGGCTGTACGGGTTGAGTGAGGATGAGGTGGCTGTGGTGGGGGGTGGGTGATGGTATAATCTTTAGGGTTTGCAGTCACTCAGCATAGGTCTTATACATTGCGTAAGCTTCTTCGATTTCTGGGCTTCCTTTCGTTTGCGATAGTATTGCTCCTTAAGGTATTAGCGTTGACGGAGAGCATCGGCTGGATTTCTCCAAACGTTCTGCCTATCCTTCAAGTGTTTGACATCATAGCAACTGTACTGATTTTTGCCATTGGTGCGATCCTACAAAGATTTAAATCTGAAGACATTGACTCGATACAAGCGAACAATCGAGCGGTTCTCATTCAAGCGGTTCACAACAACTGGATCAAGGGTGTCTTGGATGAGGCTTTGAAAGATGCAACATTCGACATAGCCGTTGAGACGCGACCAGAAAAAGCAGGTGATTCGCGCGAACCGCGTTACCGACCTATTTCTATTCCAGTGCGAAAACGCTTTTCTCTACAATCATTATTAAATGTTAGTCTCCGGTGGAAGAACCAGCAAGCAACTATGGTCACTCCACAAGCGATTCCGCAGATATTTCACAATGCATCTGAAAAACTGCTCATTCTGGGCGCTCCCGGCAGTGGCAAGACAGTGCTTTTGCTGGAGCTAGCGAAGGCTCTATTACGCGAGGCGGATCGCGACGAATCCAAGAGTGTGCCTGTAGTGTTCAACCTAGCGTCTTGGGGAACAAAACAGCAGCCTCTCAGGGAGTGGTTGACTGCTGAACTGAAACGGTATTACGGCGTAGACAAGAATCTAGCAACCGATTGGATCAACAGCGACAGTCTTATCTATCTGCTGGATGGTCTTGATGAAATTGCAGAAGACGCACGCGAAGATTGTCTCAAGACGATCAATGCTTTCATTTCAGTGCCCCGGCAAATCGCAATCTGCAGTCGTATAGGTGAGTACGAGTTGCTCAGCGATAAACTAAATGCACACGATGCGATAGAACTGTTACCGCTCGATAAGCAACAAGTAGAAAATGTCTTTGTGCGACATCTGTCGACAGATACGACCAAAGACATTATGAAATGGATTACCGCCGATGACGCGATCTGGCAAGAGGTCAACAAACCATTGTTCATCAACATCCTCATCAGTACCTACATTGGTAGCAAACCGTTTTCGTCGCAACCGCTTAAATCGGATGCTGAAAACCAAATACACCAACATATTATTGAACCCTTTGTAGTGCAACAACTGCGAAATAATCCGTATCACAAATATGCTAACGATGACACTTTGCGATATCTTTCTTGGATTGCCCACAACTTGGAGAGTCGTAACTTATCCCAGTTTTATGTTGAAATGATACAAGGAGAATGGCTGCCCGCACACTCTGGCAACCTAAGTATGACGAAACTTGTGAGGAAAATTAGCATCAATCTTGAGAGAAGATTTGTGATAATTCCACATCAGATAATATATGTGATACTTTACGGAGTTAAATCGTCGATTTGGTATGTTCTGTTCCTATTTATATCTTTTTTCGTTTCAGATATTCTAATCAACGGCACAATATCTTATGACCCGGTAAGATTAATATTTGCATTGATAATGGGAATCGTGATTGGCGGTCTAATTGCCTCAGTAAATGAACGCACTCAAATCTCCCAACGTAGTTATATCAATCAAGGATTCACTGACACCACAAAACTCAGTGCCATCATAGGATTGACTGTTGGGGTCGTTGTAAGCGTACTTAGCGGATTAACGATGGGACTGATTGCTGGATTGATATCGGGGTTGATTCATGGAAGGTTTAACAATGTAATCAAACATGTGATAATACGCATTACTCTATATCATGAAAAACTTGCCCCACGCCGTTACGATCACTTTTTGCACCACATGGTTGAACGTCGGATCATGCGTCGAGTTGGGGGAAGCGTACTTTTTGTTCACCGCTACATTCTGGAGTACTTTGCTGATCAGTGGAAGCAAAAATATCAGCAGGACCACGAGTCCTGAAAAAACCTCTGTGCCCTCTGCGCCTCTGTGGTGAATCCCCGCTCCGAACTCATTCCTTGACGAAACTCGCGGGCGGCTTGGGCGGCACGTCCAGGTGCGTCATGAGCCCGTCCATCTTTTCATTGAGTTCCGCGATTTGTCGCTGGGTTGATTCATGGTTTGCCATGATCAACTCGTGGTTCGCCGCGACCGCTTCCGTCAAGCCCAGCAACGCGGCTTCGTAGCTGTCCATTTTGTCGAAAATGTCATTCTGTACGCCGCGCACACTTTGATATTCCGCCTCAATACGCTTCAAGCGCATGTCGGTTGTCGCTGCCATGTGCTGTCTCCTTTGTCGTCTGCTGCATACTTGCGCTTATTCCTTGATGAAACCCGCCGGCGGCTTGGGCGGCACGTCCAGGTGCTTCATGAGCCTGTCCATCTTCTCGTCAAGGATTTCTATCCGTACTCTGTTTTGATTGACAAGTTCCGTAAGCGTTTCGATTTGCTCGCTGTTGCGACTGACCATCTCCGTCAATCCCAAAAGCGCCGCCTCGAAACTGTCCACCTTGTCAAACAACTCGTCCTGAGCGTCTTGCAAGGTCCGATATTCCCCCTGCACGCGCTTGAAACGAATGTCGGTTGTCGCTGCCATGCGCTGTCTCCTTTGTCGTCTGCTGAGTGCTTGCGCTTATTCCTTCACGAATCCCGCAGGCGGCTTGGGCGGCACGTCCAGGTGCTTCATGAGCCTGTCCATCTTCTCATTGAGTGCCGCGAACTCTCGCAGGGTGAACTCATGGTTCGCCATGATCGACTCACGGTTTGCCATGATCAACTCACGGTTTGCCATGATCAACTCATGGTTTGCCGTGACCGCTTCGGTCAATCCTAGTAGCGCCTCTTCGTACGTGTCAATCCGGTCCAAAATGTCGTCCTAGCCGTCTCGCACGCTTTGATATTCTTTTTCGATCCGCTTCAAGCGTATGTCCGTTGTCGCCATGCCGTCTCTCCGTCTGCTACTATGCGCCGCGTCTCGTTCAAGTCATATTCTACACTGAAACCCGCGTCCGCGGCAAAACCTTCGAATACCGGCTGTCTCCGCATTCAATACAGAATATTTCTGCGCGTCCGTAACGAAAAAAGTCTCCCCCAAAGCTTTGGGGGGAGATTTAGAGGGGGTTGAATACCGCGCCTCTGTGGTGAATCCCCAGCCCTGCTAAAATGAAACCATCCGCCAAGCAAGGAGAGCAAACCATGTTTCAAGGACTGCGCAATCAAGCGCAAAGCGTCAGCGCCGAATTCAAGACCTTCGTCATGCGCGGCAATGTCGTCGACCTCGCCGTCGGCATCATCATCGGCGCCGCCTTCAAGAGCATCACCACCTCGCTGGTCAAGGACGTCGTCACGCCGCCCATCGGCCAGCTCACCGGCGGGCTCGACTTTTCTCATTGGGTGATCCCGCTCGATTTTCTCAACTTCGGTCGCGAAGTCGCCGCGGAAACTATCGCCACCATCAAAATCGGCAACTTCGTCAATGTCGTGATCGACTTTCTCATCACCGCCGCCGCCATCTTCTTCCTGGTCAAATTCGTCAATCACATGCAAGACGTCGTCGAGGATATTGTGGAAGACGAGCCTGAACCCGAACCGGAACCAGAACCCGAACCCGAGCCGGAACCGGAGCTAGAGCCGGAACCGACCACAGATGAAAAGATTCTGGAAGTGCTGGAGAGAATCTCGGCGCAACTCGACAAGGCATGACAGCGGCGGAGCAATCCGCTATACTGACTGCGGATTCCGCTCAAAGCGCTCCCCTTCCCTCTTTATGGGGGCAAGGGGCCGGGGGATGGGGGTTACATATGACAGGAGATACGCATTATGTCTGACGACAAGATCAAAGATGCCTTAAAGATGATGCCCTACGGCTTTTATTCCTTCACCACCAAAAGCGGCGACGATGTCAACGCCATGGTGGTCAACTGGGTGTCACAGATGTCCTACGAGCCGCGTCTGCTCGCCGTCGGCATTCAGAAATCCTGCTACTCGCACGGTCTGGTGGAGGCGGGTCAAGTCTTCGGATTGAACCTCTTCCTGCAAAGCGACAAAGAGTCCATCATGGGCGTGACCAGCGGACGCGCCAAGAAGCCGGAAAAGATGGAAGAGGCGCAATTCAGCCCCGCGCCGCAGACCGGCGTACCCGTCTTGGCGGGCGCCGCGGCTTACATCGAATGCAAGGTGACGCAGATCGTCGATGTCGGCGGCGACCACAACATCGTCGTCGGCGAAGCCATCAACGCCGATGTGATGAAAGCAGCCGATCCGCCCGATGTGCTCTCGCTCACGGAGTTGGGCTGGAGCTACGCCGGCTAGTCCGTCATGCCGGCGGCAATTCGCCGGTCTCGAATACCGATAGCAGGCGCTTGATCAGGGTCTTCAGGCTGTGCTCGCGTATGACGCCCTGCCGCAGCGCCCGCCCGATTCGCCCGCGTTCGCCCTCGGGCAATGCCAGCAGATGCGCCAGGCGCTCGCGCAAGCCCGCGGCGTCTTCCGGTCCGCCAATCATCAGCAGGTCGCGATGCTCGCCCAGAGCCGGCGCGAAGGCGGGATTGCAGACCACAGTCGGCAGCGCGCAAGCCATGCTCTCCAGCGCGGATTTGTCGAAGAGGCCCACCGGGCTGGTATTGACCGCGATCGTCGCCCGCCGGTTCCAGTCTCGCACGCCCGCCGCCGGCAAGTCGCCCGTGAAGCGGCAGCGCTGGCTCAGCTCCGCGCAGAGCGCTTCCAGTTGGCGCAGATAGTCGTCGGGATAGCCCGGCTGCACGCCCCCGACGAAGGCGAGTTGCGCCCCGGTCCCGGCCACCGCTCGAATCGTCGTCGCCTGATGCTTGATCGCCGCCAGCCGCGCCACCTGGATAATAAGCGGACGCCCGTCCGAACTCGGCTCTTGACCTCCCCCTCCCTCATTTTGGGAAACATCCCCCGTGGGGCGGGGGACCGAGGGGGCGCAGGGCTTAGGAAGTGGGGGCGAATAGAAGTCCGTATCGATCCCCTGCCCGACCACGCGCAACTTGTCGGTCGGGACGGGAAAGCTGGTCGCGACCGATGTCACCGCGCGCCAGGACATCGCCAGTCCCAGCCGCAACTGCCGCGTCTCTTGACGGTGCGCGTACCACAAGACCAGCGGAATGCCGCGCGCTCTAAGCAGCGGTCCCGACAGGGCGGCGAAGAGCGGCATCATGTGCGCGAAGCAGACGTCGTAGCGGCGCGCCGACAGCAGCCGCGTCAAATGCCGATAGAATGTAGTCAGGCGTCTCGCTTTGCTCCAGCCGTGCTCGCGCCCGGCCGAATATACCTGAACGTTGTCCGGCAGATCCACGACGCCGCGATACATGGTGAGCACATCGATCGTTTCGCAATGCGCCGCCAACTCGCGTATCCAGACGCTGCCGAATCCCAGAACCGGATCGGTCGCATCGGTGGCCAGATTAAAGAGCAGCAGTCGCAAGTCGAGTCTCCGCAGGGCACTTTCTGTCAAGGGCTACCTGGTGTATATTGCCAATTGTAGCGGCTTCGCGCGATCAAAGGAAAGCTCATGAAGAATGGAAGCAAGGTCAAGCAGAAGCCCTCTCATACATACCGCATCGAGACCAAGCTGCCGATGGATCTGGCGATGGAACTCATAAACGATAGCCTGAAAAACCAATTGTCCTTTCTTAGACTGGGTCATCACTATCGTATCTCCAGCGAGGAATTGCATGATACGATTTACTTTGAGATCCTGGTGAATACCTATACTTGGCGATCAAAAAAAATCATCACGGGTACTATTCGGGAGCGGGACAAACTGATCACGCTTATCGAGTGCGATGTCCGCAATCCCGGTCCCTTCGATTCTGTATTCACGCGCTATATGCTAGCGCTCTATTTCGCGAGCCTGTTGAGCTTTGTAATTGGTGTAATCGTCTTCTGGCAATTGACCCTGATCTGGATCGGTATCACGCTCCTCTTCAGATTCCTGCTCTTGTTGGGCAACAGAATCTTCGAGAAAGATCCAGACATTGAGCGCATAGCAAAGGCGGTTGAGCCGCACGAAGTTCATCGCAATCTGATTGAACGACGCGAGCAAGCGCAGAATGAGCAGTCGGCGAATCTATATCAGCCCAGCTGCTCTGCCAAGGAAAAAATGCAGTGAAATCACCGCAAAATGATGAACAAGCTATTGTGGATACCCCAGCGCGTCTATGGCTTCCGCGGCGGCAAAATCCTTCGCTGACAGCTTGTTGCCGGCGTCATGCGTGGTGAAGGAGACCGTCACGCGCCGCCAGCCAATGCTCATGTCGGGATGATGGTTCAATCCCTCCGCGATCACGCCCACCGTCGAGGCAAAAGCCAAGCCCGCCAGGTAACTGTCAAACTTGAAGGTCTTCACCAAGACCTCGCCATCGCGAGACCAGTCTTGCAGCGCCGCCAATCTCTCGTCGATTTGGGCATCGCTCAAGGCAGTTGTCATGCTCAATTCTCCCTCGCTCGTTTTTATCGGAGCCAATCGCAGACATTATAAGACAGATACGCGCGAATGGTCAGTTCGATTCGTCACCGTGGGGCGCGGTGACTTTGGGGCATGCTCAAAATCACAGCGCGCAAGTACAACATCCGCATCCGTCAGCCGCCTTTGCAGTTGGCTGGTAACCGTCGATGCCGAAGCGCAACCCGGCCGCGCGCGCCAGTCCTTCCAATTGCTCCGCCAGGAAGGGACCCGGGCATATCGTCGCCGGATTGAACTGCTGGTGCCCGGCCAGATGCGAGGGACTCAGCAACTCAACCAGCCAGCGAATCAGACGCAGCGCCGCATCCAACTGGTCTTTTGAGGGCGCCGCAAAGCGAAAATCGCCCAAGAGACAGATGCCGGCGCTACCCGTGTTGAATCCGGCGGTATGCGCGCCACGCGCGGTCAAGTCGCGCCCTTCATAGATTGTGCCGTCTTTGTCCACCATGAAATGGTAGCCCACGTCCGCCCAGCCGCGATCATCGCGATGCAAGCGCTGTATTTCGGACAGTGTCGCCAGCCCGTCAGCCTCATAAACTGCGCTGTGGTGGATCACCAGGGTCTGATAGCTCTCGCGCAGCGAGGCGGGATACACGTACCAGCCATAAGGGTTGCTGCCTTTCCTGTACAAGCCATTTTCATTGCGGGCGCTATGATCCACAGGCAGGGCGCCCCACTCGTTCCGACTGACGATCCCGGGTCGGTTATCGTCCGGCTGCAATTCAGGCGAAGCCCCGTCGTTCGGCAGAATAACGATCTGCGGCCGCGACGCCCTCAGCCCGGCGACCAACGCGCCCGCCGCCATAGCGCCTCCCGCCGCGCCAATCGCCGCCATGCGCTGCAGGAATCGACGCCGGGACAGCTTCCTAACTGATGTATGCGGGCCTTTTCTCAAGTTTCCAGTCCATTGCTCAATAGGGTCTTGCGCGATTATACAGCCTCCCGGCGGTTTCGCCTCGCCGCTTGTCAGCCATGCCAGCGGCGGGTATGCTATTGGCGCGACCGAGACAAGGGATAGCGGCATGTGATGGCGGATGACAACTTCTTTTTCGTGATTGAAGGTATGGATGGCGCTGGCAAAACCAGCATCGCCCGCTACCTGCACGACGCGCTGAAGCCAGCGCATGGCGATGCTGTTACGCTCACTTACGAGCCGCATAATCCATCCGCCGCCGGCGAGCATATCCGCGATGTTCTGGCGCAACGCAAGAAGGTAAGCCCGCTTTCGCTCGCCTATGCCTTCGCCCACAATCGGGTTGATCATCTCGACAATGTTATCTACCCCGGGCTCGCGGCGGGTGACAGGTCTATCGTCATCTGCGACCGTTATGTGCTGTCTTCGCTGGTCTATCAGTCTACTGGCGGATTAAGTATGGAAGATATTGAATGTCTGAATCGTTGGGCGCGTCCGCCCGACCTGACAATCTATCTCAAAGTCAGTCCGCATAATTGCTATGCCCGCCTGCGCAACCGACCAAGCGACAGAGAGCTCTTCGAGCGCAATATGGTGGAACGCGCCGAAAAATATCTAGCTGGCATCGCACTGCTGCGCGAAAAGGGCAATCGGATTATCGAGGTCGATGCCAACCCATCCTTTTCTGAAGTATCCGACAAGGTTTTGTCCGCGCTAAAGTCACAAGGACCCGACTGGCTGCGCATACAACCGCCCCTTTTTTAATAGACCTCCTTGCTCATGCGAGGAGCGCTTTGCTATTTTGCGAGAGCGCGGTAGACCTTGTCGCCGCCGAAGGTCAGT
The DNA here is from genome assembly GCA_022820665.1 of Anaerolineae bacterium. Classification (GTDB taxonomy): domain Bacteria; phylum Chloroflexota; class Anaerolineae; order Aggregatilineales; family Phototrophicaceae; genus UBA6055. The sequence continues at coordinate 28,193 of JAJEFB010000017.1, forward strand.
GTCTACGCGACTGCCGAGCGGCTGTTGTTATATTGACAGTATGTGTCGGGCGCCCTACCCGATCGCCCCCTGTCGTCCGCGCGTTTCACCACTCCCTTTTTCCAGCAATCGAAAAATAGGGAAAATTTGCGCTTGACACCAGAACTGATGTTCTGTATACTGTCATCATGGCTGGAAGAACTGCTCACCAAACCCTGACAAAGCTCTCGCAAATGGGCGATGTCACCTTGCATGAACCCGCGGGTGATCGCCCCCATGCCGAGCGCGTCCGTAAAGCGCGCAAGCAGGAATTCAACCTGGGCGGCTGCATCGCCAACCTCAGCACGCCCAAAGGACCAAAGCCCGTGCTCAAAAGCATGATGACTACCGCTTGCGAGCGCAATTGCAACTATTGCGTTTTCCGCGCTGGGCGGGCAAAAACAAAGCGAGTCACGTTCTCGCCCGATGAAATGGCATCGGCTTTTGAGAACCTGGAACATGCCGGCAAGGTCGACGGTTTGTTTCTGTCTTCCGGCATCATCAAGGGCTCCGTCGCCACGCAGGATAAGATCATTGATACGGCTGACATAATTCGCAACAAGCAACGTTATGGCGGTTACATCCACCTCAAGATTATGCCGGGCATCGAATACGATCAACTTTATCGTTCCATGCAATTGGCGGACCGCGTCTCGGTCAACCTGGAAGCGCCGACCAGCGCCCGATTGGCGGACCTGGCGCCCAAGAAAGTCTTCATTGAGGAATTGCTACAGATGCTGCAGTGGGCACAGCGGATCCGAACAGAAAATCCGCATGAGAAGCTGGCTAGCAGTGTAACCCAGTTTGTGGTCGGCGCTGTCGGCGATACCGACTTGGAACTGCTTTCCATGACGGACAAGCTTTACGATCAAGCGAAACTGGCGCGGGTTTATTATTCCGCCTTCGGTCCAGTGCCCGGGACGCCTTTCGAAAACCTGCCAGCGACCGAAGCCATCCGAGAGTTTCGCCTGTACCAATCCAGTTTTCTATTGCGCGACTACACCTGGGATGTCGAAGAACTGCCCTTCCTGCGCGACGGCAACCTGCGCACAGATGTCGATCCCAAGCAAGCCTGGGCTGATGAACACCTGCTGCATCAACCCATCGAACTCATGCGCGCCGAGCGCGAGCAACTCATGCGGGTGCCGGGCATCGGCAAGGTCGGCGCGGAATCGATCATTCGCTCGCGCCGGCGCGGAAGACTAAGCGAACTCATCCATTTGAAGCAGATCGGCATCCGCGCGCCGGACAAACTGGCAAGGTATGTCTTGCTGGATGGCAAACAGCCAATTCATCAACTCAAGCTTTTTTGAGCCCCGGATTCCCAGCGCTCGTCGTATCGCTCCCCGCCGCGCAGCTCCCGCCAAAATCAGAATCATTGTCACCGATACTCGTCTCGGCTAAGATAGCTTCCCCAGCTATTTCTCTTTCATGAATCCCAAGGAGACTATGAATGACAACGGTAATCAAATTGCTGGTCATATTGAGTCTGTTCGCTCCCCTGCGCGGCGCAATTGCCGCGCAAGACATTTTTCCGGAGGGAACGGCAATCAGCCTGTTGCAATGGCAGCATTTTGTGCCGCGTTACGACGAGTGGTTTGACGCCTGGGCGCAAGCTTGGGGAGAAGCCAATAATGTTACAGTCAGCATTGATCGCGTCAACTTTGCGGAATTGCCGTCATCACTGGCTGCCGAGATTGACGCGGGCCAGGGACATACGATTATCGAACTGCCTTCTTCACCCGCTTCTTATATCCAAGGCTTGCACGACTTAAGCGACATCAACGAGCGAGCGCTGGCGATGTTTGGCGAGCGCCTCGATCACTGCGAAGCGATAACTTATCTCTCTTTTATCGATGTCTATTATGGATTCGCCGCTGGTTACTCCCTCAATCACGGCAATTATGACATCGCACTTTGGGCAGAGGCTGGCTATCCGCATGGTCCCAAGTCTTATGAGGACTTGCTCGAGGGCGGACGAGCGATCTTTCAAGCGACTGGCATCCCGGTCGGGATCGGCATCAGCCCGGAGATTGATAGCGAAATGGCGAATCGCGAGGTGATCTGGAGCTTTGGCGGGAGCGTTCAAGACGAAAATGAGAATGTGGCGCTTAATAGCGCAGCCACTATTGCCGCGGTCGAATACCTAGCGCAATTGCAAAACGAAGCCATGACCGTTGAAGTCTTCGGCTGGACAGGCGCCAGCAATAACCAGGCGCTTATCGCCGGTGAAGCCAGCTTCATCCTCAATCCCGATTCGGCCTATCGCAGCCTGCAAAAAATCGACCCAGCCGCAGCCGCAAATATCGGCTTTACCCCGGCGCTCCCAGGACCAGCCGGAGCCTTCGGCGGCACTCATATTTTGATCAGCGTCATACCTACTTATGTCCAGGGTATTCAACTGCAAGCCGCCAAACAATTCATCCTCGACTTTACTGCCGATTACAGCGACGTGACTTATAACAGTGAATTGTTCAACCTGCCCTGCTTCCCAGCTACCGTCAAGGAACTCGATAGCTGGCTGGAAAAAGACCCCTTCGGTTCTGTCCCCGCCGACAAATTCGCGATCTTGAAAACAGCGATAGACCGCTCAGTGAATTTCGGTTATCCGGGTGTCAGCAGCCCGGCAATCGCGCAAGTCTACGCCGAACACATCATCCCGAATATGATCGCCCAGGTCGCGCTGGGGAAGAAGAGCGCCGAGGATGCCGTGGCGCAAGCCAGCGAACGCGTTGAAGAGATTTTCGCTTTTTGGCGCGCGCAAGGTTTGATCGGTGGCGGGGACCGGGACAACGACGCCTAGCTCTTTAAGTTGCGAGGCGCAAGAATTATTGCCAAGCGCCGAACTGTTGGCTAAAATGAGCCTGTCTTAAAGCCTCCGGGCTTTCGCGCAATCCCTTACAAATATCAGGAGATATTTTGATGAAACATCTGATCAGAACTCTAATGGTACTCGTTGTATTTGCTGCCCTAACGTTCTCCGCCGGCGCTCAAGGCGGGTACGCCGAGGGCACGGAAATCAGCTTGCTGCAATGGAGCCACTTCGTGCCGCGCTACGACGAATGGTTCGACGCCTATGCCGCGGAATGGGGCGAAGCCAATGGCGTTGGCGTGACGGTCGATCACGTCAACTTCACCGAAATATTCTCGACGCTTGCCGCCGAGATTGACGCTGGCGAGGGGCACAGCATCGTTGAGGTCCTTTTCTCGCCAGCCAGCTTCATAGACGGATTGCATGACCTGGGCGATCTCAACGCCAAGGCGTCGGAGATGTTCGGCGAACGCGCCAGCACTTGTCAGGCGGCATCCTACTTGCCCGTCGTTGATACCTACTACGCTTATACGCACGGCTACGTGCCCGACCCGGGCGATTATGACATCGCGCTCTGGACCGAAGCCGGCTACCCGGATGGTCCCAAGACTTATGACGACTTGCTCGAGGGCGGACGCGCGATCTTTGAAGCCACCGGCATACCAGTCGGTATCGGCATGAGCCCCGAGTTGGACAGCCGCATGGCCAATCGCGCCGCCATTTGGAGCTTCGGCGGCAGCGTCCAAGACGAGAACGAAAATGTCGTGCTCAACAGCGAAGAAACTATCGCCGCGGTCAAATACCTGGCGCAACTGCAGAACGAAGCCATGACCGATGAGGTCTTCGGCTGGACCGCCGCCAGCAACAATCAAGCGCTGATCGCGGGCGAAGTCAGCTATATCCTCAATTCCAACTCGGCTTATCGCAGCTTGCAGAAAATCGATGAGGCGGCGGCGGCCAACATCGGTTTCACCAGCGCTCTCGAGGGACCGGCCGGCGCCTACGCATCCTCGCACGTTTGGCAGATCTATGTCATTCCCGAATATGTTGAAGGCGACGAGCTGGCAGCCGCCAAGCAATTTATCCTCGACCACAGCGCCAATTACAGCGACGTGACCTACTACAGCGAACTCTACAACTTCCCCTGCCACGCCAGCACCGTTCCCGAGCTTGACGGCTGGCTGGAAGAGGATCCCTGGGGTTCGCAGCCGCCGAACAAATTCGAAGTTTTGAAGACGGTCAACGATTGGTCCGTGCATCTCGGCTTCCCGGGGGTCACGAACCCCGCCATCAGCCAGGTCTTCGCAGAAAGCATCATTCCCAATATGGTGGCTCAGGTCGCTCTGGGTGAAATGAACGCGGAAGACGCCGTTGCGCAAGCCCATGAGCGCATTGAAGAGATCTTTGCGGATTGGCGCGCCAGGGGCATGGTCGGCGGCGGCTAGTCGTCGCTTGCCTCCTCTCCACACCTTGACAAACCTGTAGGGGCGGCTCGCTGAGCCGCCCGCTACTTCGATATAGGGTTTGCCATGAGCCTGGTTGAACTGCAGGGCATAAAAAAGTTTTTCGACAATGTCCGCGCCGTCGACGGCATTGAGTTGGAAATCGAAGACGGCGAGTTCCTGGTCATTTTGGGTCCCTCGGGCTGTGGCAAAACTACGCTGATGCGCATGATCGCCGGGCTGGAAAAACCGACCGCCGGGCAAATCTTCATCGGGGGCGAAGACGTTACAGCGCTGCCGCCACGCAAGCGCGGCGTTTCCATGGTCTTCCAGAGTTACGCGCTTTACCCGCATATGAACGTCTTCAACAACATCGCCTTCCCCCTGAAGGCGCAAAGCCGAGAGAAAAAATACGACAAGCGCGCCATACGGGACAAGGTCGAAAACACGGCGCGGCTGTTGGAGATCGATATGCTGCTCGACCGTCGGCCGCGCCAGCTTTCGGGCGGTCAGCGACAACGCGTGGCTATCGCGCGGGCCATGGTCACACAGCCGGCGGTGCTGCTGCTGGACGAACCACTCTCCAACCTCGACGCCAAACTGCGCGCCAACGCCCGCGACGAACTGAAGGAATTCCAGCGCTCATCAAACATTACCGCCGTATTCGTCACCCACGACCAGATAGAGGCAATGGGACTGGGCGACCGAATCGTGGTCATGTCGCAGGGAAAAATCCAACAGATCGGCACACCGCAATTCATCTACGATGACCCGGCCAACGAGTTCGTCGCGACCTTCCTTGGTTCTCCCAGCATGAATATCCTGCGAAGCGAAGTCTTCAGTTTCGGTTTTCGACCGGAAAACTTCCTGCCCAAGACCCTCGCCGACAATCCGGAGAACTCGCGTATTTTTCACTACTACATCAAGCGCGTCGAATATCTCGGATCCGACCGGCTGCTCTATGGTTATGTCCATGGTCACGACAATGAACTGACGCTGGCGAAAGTACCTTCGAACGTGCGCGTCGCGCTGGATGTTGACTGCGACTACGAATTCGCCGTGCACAACAGCGACATCAAATTCTTCGACAGGCAAAGCGGCCAGCGCATTGAACAGCAGAACCTGCAAGGGGTCGTCTGATGGCGAGCGGAGCCGCCGTCCTTAATCCGCGCCGTTATCTCATGGACGACCGCCGTTTCGTCGGCGTCATATTCTTGGCGCCGGCGCTGCTGTATATCCTGCTGCTGGTCGGTTTGCCCTTCTTACTGGCGATCGCATTCGGCTTTTCCGATGTCACTGTCGGCAATACCGAACTCAATTTCGTCGGTTTCGACAATTTTGTCGCGGTCTGGGAGAACGATATCTTTCGCCAGGTCTTCAGCAATACAGTCATGTTCACGCTGATATCACAGGTCTTCATTCTGATCTTCGCCAATATCCTGGCGATCATTTTTACACAGGAATTCACGGGCAAATGGTTCGCCCGCTTTATCTTCATTTTGCCATGGGCGACGCCGGTGTCCCTGGCGGCGATCGGTTGGCTATGGATGTTTGATACCAAGTACAGCCCCATAGATTATTTGCTCTTGCAGACCGGCTTCCTGGGACCAAAAGGCATACTGTCCAACAGCCGCAATCTGTTTTGGCTGGCAAACCCAGCCCTGTCGCAGATCAGCGTGATTTTCGTACAAGTCTGGCGCATGACGCCCCTGGCGACTGTGATTTTGATGGCGGGTCTGTCGTCGATCCCGACCGATATTCTGGATCAGGCCGAGGTCGATGGATCGCGATTCATGCGCACCTTGCTGCAAATCAAGTTGCCTTTGATCCTGCCTATCATGGTCATCGCCCTGCTCTTCAGCATGATTACCATGTTCGGCGACATGACCGTAGTCTATGTGCTGACGCGCGGCGGTCCCGTCGATTACACGCGCATCATTGGCTTGTATTCCTTCCAGATCGGCATTGAAGGCGGCAACCTGGCGCAAGGCGCGGCTATGGCGCTCTTCGCGTTCCCGCTGCTGCTGGCTTTGGCGCTGCTCATGCTCCGCACGGCAAGCCGAGCCGAGGTGCGCTGATGGCTTTGCTGATTTGGATCTTGCAGAACTTCTGGTCGCTTCTGGTCTTGTCATTCGCCACATTGGTTGGGCTGCGCATCGCCTACCGGTTTCGCAAATACGGCGCCACCCGCGCCGAGCTCTCGCATATTCTGCGGCGTTCGCCCTTTTATCTGGTCGTGCTGATCTTCTGTTTCTTCGCCGCCGCGCCCTTCATGATCATGTTCCTGCACAGCTTCAAGGTCGATGGGGATCTCTATCGAAGACCGCAACCCTTTGTCTATCGGCAAGATCCCACCCTGGAGCATTTGGAATCGCTCTTCACGAACACCGCGTACCTCGACTTCATCCGCAATTCAGTCGTGGTTGGCATTGCGGTTGTTATCATCACGCTGATTCTGGCTTTGCCGGCGGCTTACGCGCTGGCGCGATTAACCGGGCGCTGGGGCGAACGCGCCGGCATCTTGATGTTCCTCGTTTACCTGGTGCCACCCACCCTGCTCTTCATCCCCATGTTTCGCATCGTGGTCATGTTAGGCTTGAAGGACTCGCCGCTGGCGCTGATTGTGGTTTATCCCTCCTTCACCGTGCCCTTCAGCATGTGGCTGCTGCAAGGTTTTTTCAAGGCGGTGCCGCCCGAACTGGAAGAGGCCGCGCTGGTCGATGGCTTTAACCGCGTGGAAGCTTTTTTGCGCGTCGTCCTGCCCCTGTCATTGCCCGGCATCATCTCCACAATCGTCTTCACCTTTACTCTGACCTTGCACGAGTTTATCTATGCCCTTGTTTTCATCACGAATACCTCTCGGCGCACACTCAGCGTCGGCGTACCAACCGAACTGATCCTGGGAGACGTTTACTTTTGGCAGCCCTTGCTTGCCGCCGCGCTGATCATCGCCATACCAGTCGGTTTCGCCTATAATCTGTTTCTCGACAGCCTGGTGCAAGGTTTCACGATGGGCGCCGTAAAGGGCTGATGCAGCAAGCAAATTGTTCAAGGTTCTACAAGAGAAGGTATCATGCCTACGATTACCGTAAACCTCAACCAAGTCGATGACGCTACCACCGCCGCGCAGATCCGACAGCACGCCGTCGATATCGACCGACCTGAAGCCAAGGGCGGCCACGATAAGGGCGCCATGGGCGGCGAATTGCTGCTGGCATCGCTAGGCGGATGCTTCAACAGCAATCTGCTGGCTGCCATTCGCGCTCGTGACCTCGAGATCAATGACATCGCGATTGAAGTCAGCGGCGATCTTGCCGAGGCGCCCGCTCGTTTCTCCTCGATCAATATGGTCGTCAAATCCGGATTCGACGATCGCGAAACCTTGGAGAAACTGGTCAAGATCTCGGAACGCGCTTGCATTGTCGCCAATACGCTCAAAGGATCGGTGGATCTGTCGGTCTCGATCGCTTAAATCGAGCCGGGACCATGCCCCTCTCTGCATACATCAAGAATATCCGCGCCAAGATCGGCAACGACCTGCTGCTCCTCCCAGGCGTGACCGCTGTCGTCATAAACGACCGCGATGAGGTGCTTCTTCAGTTGCGACGCGATACTCGGACCTGGGCGCCACCGAGCGGGGGCTTGGAACCGGGAGAGAATCTGGCGCAGTGCGCAATCCGTGAAGTGCTTGAGGAAACCGGCATAGAGGTGATTCCAGAGTCGATTATCGCTGTGCTTTCTGGAGACGATTTCACCGTAACCTATCCCAACGGCGACCAAATCGGGGTCGTTTCCTGCGTTTTCCGTTGCCGCCCGCGCCTGGAAACAGCGCCGCGCGTCAACGACGATGAATCGCTGGAGATGCGCTATTTCCCTCCTGGCGATCTGCCAGACAACATGCTCCCGCGCCATCGCTGGATCATCGCCAAGGCGCTGGAGAACGATCGCGATACTTATTTCAATCCAGCTTCGCGGTAGACAGCGCGGAACTCGCTTCTATCCAATTCACTGTGCCAGTCATCGGTGGCGCATAACATCGCGCCCATGCGCCCGATCTCGTCGGAAGACTTCGCGCCCATGCCATTGCCGGCGGTCGCCACATAAACGGCTTCGTCTTGCAAGACATCAACATAGGGCTTGCCATGCGCGCTATTGGTGATCAGACAAGGCACAGAATGATAGGACAAGGATATTAAGCCGGGGATCATCTTGTGCAAGGCTGTCTTTAAGCTGTCGGCGATATCTTGCCCTCCGTCGCTGTGGAACCAGTCCAGCAGTTCAAGGTCGTTCTCCGTCGCGTCCAGGAGAACTTCATTCCAGCCGCTTCCGCCCAGCTTGATATAGGTCTTGCCATCGGGATACGGCGCCGGCGGCAACACATAAAGCGAATCCACTAGCGGATGATCAAATGAGCTGATGATTGATGGCATCGTCTTCAGACGATTGACCTCCGCCGGCGGAATCTCGGCAAGCAATATGGTATGCGATTTGGTCCGCAAACGCAGCTTGTCTTCGAGCAAGGTATTGCTGTATCCCCCCGCCGTCAACAGAATCTTGCGCGCGCGACGCGCCTTGCCTTCGCGACTGTGTATCTCATGGCAATCGCCGACTCGATGTATCTTTGTCACAATATCTCGAAAGACAGTGGCGCCTTTGTCCTCAGCGATTTTCAGTTGCGCCGCGATCAGCGAACGCGGGTTGATGTACCCCGCTTCCCCGCCCTCGTCCCAGGCGACGAATGCATCAGAAAACGACAGGTATGGGTATGCTTCCCGGCAACTTGCGGCATCCAAACGGCGATGCGGCGGCTGAAGTCTAGCCGCGCAATCGTCAACCTGTTGGATATGCTCGGGAATGTCGGTGGCGCGCAGACAGCCGACGCGATGATGAAACTGTATGCCGCTCGCCGCTTCTATGACTGGATACCGCGCGATCGACACGCGCGCGAGATGCCCCCACAAGGGGCTGGGATCCAGGACACGCGTGATGCGTCCCTGATCGTAGTGGCTGGCGAAGACGCCATCATGCGTCCGCCGGTTCTCCGGCTCGTCCGGTCCGATTACACAGATCTTAAGTTCGGGGAAATTGCCAGCCAGATGGCGCGCCGCCGCGCTGCCGATCAAGCCCTTGCCAATCACCGCCACGTCGTAAATCGTCATATGCCATGCTCGCCATCGTATTTGCCAAATCGTGCGCTGACACAGCGTCCCAACTGCTTCGCCAGGCGCTAGCGCCACTCTCGCCAAAGGATACCATTGCCTCTAGGTCCTTTTCAAAGCATGATGTTGGCGGATGTAAAACCATAACAACGAGGCAGAAAATGAGCGACAAAGCAGATCAAGTGCCCCCCGACAAATTGGAACTCTATAAACGACTGATTGATACGCATCCGGAGATCGAACTCAAAGGCGGGTTGAAACTGCCGTACACCTCCTACCGGGGCCATATGTTTTCCCAGTTGACCAAGGCCGGTACGGTCGGTTTGAGGATGGGAAAAACCGAGCGGGAAGCCTTCCTTGCTGAACATAATAACGGTTTGCTGGAAACCTACGGCACCGTGATGAAAGAATATGTCGCCGTGCCCGATCATCTGCTGCGGGACACGGGTAAGTTGCTCCCCTACCTTGAACAGAGCTATGCCTACGCAAAGACGCTCAAACCAAAGCCGACAAAACGGAAAAAGTGATTCTCCAAAAGGATCCAACCCGCAACTATATGTCCTTGAATCGAGGAACGACAGATGACCCAAATTCAACTCGATATCCATGACTCAGGTCTGGCCGAAATCTTTGAAAGGAACGACGAGCTGGAAACCGTCGTTTCCGGACTCAAATTCCTCGAGGGACCCGCCTGGCATCCATACGAAAGCCACTTGCGCTTTAGTGATATCTTGGGCAACTCGACCCTGCAGTGGAGCGAAAGCGACGGCTTGAGCATTTATCGGCGCAATAGTCACATGGCAAACGGCAACACCTATGACCGCCAGGGACGGTTGCTAAGCTGTCACCATGCCAGCAGTCGCGTCACGCGTATGGACGACGACGAAACTATGACGGCGCTCGCCTCGCATTTTCAAGGCAGGGAACTCAACAGCCCTAACGACATCGTTGTCAAGAGCGACGGCAGCATCTACTTCACTGATCCCCCCTTTGGCCGCGAAGCCAAGGTGGGCATCCCCCGCGAATTCCAACTGGACTTCAACGGCGTTTATCGACTGGACCCGGCAAATGCCGCGCTGACGCTGCTGACTTCGGCGCTCAATCGACCCAACGGCTTATGCTTTTCCCGCGACGAGTCGCTTCTTTATGTCAATGACAGCCCGGAATACCAGATTCATGTTTTCGATGTCACAGCGGATGGCAGCTTGACCAACCAGCGCCTCTTCGCCCAGACGCAAGGCGATGGACCGGGCGTCCCAGATGGCATGAAAATCGATAGCGAAGGCAATCTCTACTGCTGCGCTCAAGGCGGGCTGCACGTTTACAAGCGCGACGGCAGTTTTCTCGGGCGCTTGCTAACGCCGATGCAAGTCACAAACTTCACCTGGGGCGACGACGGTATGCGAAGCATCTATCTGACGGGCATCACGACCTTGTATAGGGTGCGCACTGGCATCGCTGGAACGCCGCTCTTCTAGCGAGCTGCCATAAGAATTATCGCCAGTGTTGCTGTATCCAGGATTTGCTTTCAAGCGGGCGAGGCCGCAGCGACGGCTTCGCGGGAAATCCAATAATACATGCGGCCGTATGCGATGTCGCAGCGCTCCATGATCTGCCGCTGTCGATCCGGATTATCGGCATAATTGTCAATATGTATGACGACCTCGCCGTCAAGGGCTCGTTTTGCGAGCATATGCTCGGCTTCGTCGCTCGCCTCTGCAAATTGCGCCAGCAAACTCTCGATTCGAGGCGCCATCGCCAGCCGACTCAAGCCAAAGAGAATGGGGAAGCGATACGTTTCTTCTTGAATGAGGGTCGAAAGCGCAGCGAAGACCGGAGTCGTGAGGTCGCCCTTCCAACGACCTTCATCGCCAGACAACATGCTCAACGCGCGTCGGCGCAGTTTGCGCGTGCGGCTAGGATCTTTTGCGATTAACAGCACCTGCCGCACAATTTCCTCTCTGCCCAGGTAGTTGGGACAAGCTTGAATGGCGACCGCGCAGACGCGTCGCCGCGCGTCACGCAATCCAGCAAGCACACCGCCAGCCGCTCGCGACCCTGTCTGATACGCCAATAACCGCAGCATCAAAACTCGGACGTTGCGATCAGGATTGCTCATCTGCTCACAGGCAAAAGCAATCAGGGCGTCGTCGGTTGGATTGCCGATGAGTCGCCTGGCTTCATCAACGACCAGGTCGGAACTGGGAGAATATGCTTCACGGAGGACTTCACAATCGCGGATAGTGAGCATCGTTTGCACCTATGGGAAAAACAGAGGCGGGCAGCCTGTTATAAGCTCGGCACATTTCAGAATCTTTAGCAATGATCCCCCGCCATATATTCAAAACTAACATATCTGGTCGCGCTTCATCAAGAGTTTCTTGCCGCAGAGTCACTTTGCCTTTGTTCAGTTAGCGGATTAAACTGCATCCGACGGCAGAGCGCGGACAAAGGACTTGAGCCATGCATATACGTGTCGCAGGCATCCAGATGCCCGTCATTCGCAATATAGACTCTAACGTCCGACATATCGAGGATGGCATTCAATGGGCTAGCTCACGGAACGCCGACATCTTGCTGACGCCGGAAGGATCTTTGAGCGGTTACACGCACGAATTCGATCCGTTCCAGGTTGAGGAGGCTTTGAAGCGGGTCACAAAGACGGCTGCCGCATCGGGCCTGGGACTCGCGCTTGGCACCTGTTTTGTCGAAGACGACGGCGATACCTATAACCAACTCCGTTTCTACACTTCCAAGGGGCGCTATTTGGGTTTTCACTGCAAGACATTGCCGACTGGAAGTCTGGCAAAACCACCCACCGGAGAGATCAATCATTATGCGATTCGCCCTCTACAGGTTTTCGGGCTGGATCAAATAAAGGTCGGCGGACTGATATGCAACGACATGTGGGCTAACCCGACCTGCACGCCGCAGCCCGACACCCATCTCAGCCGCAGGCTTGCCGAGCTGGGCGCCCGCGTCATATTCCACGCCGTTAACGGCGGCCGGAGTTCATCGGAATGGTCGGATGTCAATTGGGATTTCCATAGCAGCAACCTGCGTATGCGCGCCCGCGCCAGTCGACTTTGGATCGTGACAGTCGACAACTGCGAACCGGTCGACATACGCTGCTCGGCACCGTCCGGAGTAATTGATCCACATGGCAACTGGCGCGTCCGCACCACTCAACAGGGTATCGATCGCTTTGTCTATGATATCCGCCTCTAAGCTCTTTCTCACTTGCTGATAGACTTCCGCCATTCCAGACGCTACAATGACGCAGTGATTGTTGCTGCTGACGCAGCCCACAGCGCGACTTAAGGAACATTACAACGTATTCCAAAGACAGGAGAAAACACCGTGGCACAATTCGGACTCTTATATGTCGGTGAACCACAGTTTGAAGACCCCGACGAAGGACAAGCGCATCAAAAAAGGTGGTTCGACTGGATTGGTAGCCTGGGCGACGCGGTTGTCAACCCGGGCATGCCCATGGGTCCCCCCACCCGCGTCACCGCTGACGGGGTCGCCCCCGGACCCACAGAGGACCGCTTGACCGGGATCACCATTGTCGAAGCCGAAGACATGGACGCGGCAGTCGAAATGGCGAAGAGCAGTCCCTACGTCGAAGTCGCCACAGTTGACGTGGTACAGATCTTTCAAATGGGATAGCTCACAACAAGGGCCGGGAAACTCCCCGGTCCCCTTCTCTGCTTTCATTTTCTACCCCTCGCAAGCGCGTTTTTCCCTAAACAGACCGTCAAACTATGTATCGAAACAAATGTTACGATACCTGACTTGTGGCTCGAGCAATTCACGGTTACACTTTTCGGCAATATCGATCAACTGGATCAATTTGTCATGAGCCTGATCCTGCGTTATATGCGCGCCGACGATATCCGCGAAGTCTCCAGGATAGACCGCCTCTGCTTTGAGCCGCCCTGGTCCAGAGATTCATACGCCTTCGAGATCAAAGAATCAAAGATTAGCCACATGGTCGTGTTGGAAGAACAACCGACCCCGATTCCGGCTATGCTGCCGAACGATGATGGCTGGATCCAACGACTCAGCGGATGGATCCGGCAGGAATCACCGGCAATTGCCAAAACAGGCTTTATCGTGGGTTATGGCGGTTTGTGGAAAATTGATGGCGAAGCGCACGTCAGCACTATCGCCACTCATCCCGAGCATCGCGGGCGCGGTTACGGGGAAATTCTGCTGGCGGGCATGTTTCGCAAGGCGCTGCGACTGAAGGCGGAGTATCTGGTGCTGGAGGTGCGCGTGAGCAACGCCGTGGCGCAGAATCTCTATCAAAAATATGGCTTCAGTCGTCATGGCCGCAAGCGCAACTATTATCGGAGCAACAACGAAGACGCCTACGATATGCGCGTCAGTCTCGATTCAAGCGTTCGACAGCGCTTCGGGCAGCTTTATCAGCAGCTTCAGCAGTCGCACAGTTTTTACGACGCCTATAGTCTTGTGACGCATCCGCGCTGATGAGAAGGAACTCAAATGAATTCGTTCAAAGAGATCAAAGGAACTCCCTTTGAATACTATGAAACTCTTGAAAAGCGTCTGCTGGATTTAGACCATCGGGTTCAAAAAATGCGACAAGCTGGTGCGCTCAGTCCGCAAGTGCTAAGGCGTATTCATAACTTTTTCAAGATCAAAGGCATTTATCACTCCAACGCGATCGAAGGGAATGAACTTACCATTGGCGAAACGCGCTTGGTTGTCGAGATGGGCATGACATTAGCTGGAAAGACACTCAAAGACCAAGCCGAAGCAAAAAACCTGTCAGAAGCGCTGGACTTTATGGAAGAACTTGCCGTGTCAAATACTTCGCCGATTTTGCAAAGGGACTTGCGGCAAATCCACGCTTTGATTCTCAAAGACATTGAAACTGACTTTGCGGGCACATACCGTACAGGGGCAGTAAAGATTTCTGGTTCCGAATTTCCGCCCCCTGACGCACAAAAGGTTCCTATAGAAATGGATGAGTTGAGTACCTACATTTCACAGGTAACCTCATCCGATACGTCTGAATTAGATTTACCAATCCTTTGCGCCGCAGCTGCCCATGCCTGGCTGGCGCAAATTCATCCTTTCGTTGATGGCAATGGGCGCACCGCTCGGATATTGATGAACCTAATTTTAATGCGTCGAGGTTATCCCATTTGCATTATCACACGTGATGACAGATTGCGTTATTACCATGCGCTGGAAGACTCACAAGCTAGCGATCTCACATTGCTCATTGAGTTGATCTATGAGAATGTAATAGAAAGCCTGGAAGAGTGGGAGAAAGCGGCGGCTGAACAGAGACAACATCAAGAGTGGCTCACCTCAATTACAAGAAAGTTTCAGCAACCGGAGCTTAATCGAGCACGCAATGAATATGAAGTCTGGCGACGAGCTATGGAGCTTTTCAAAAGCTACTACAAGCAGACGGTGGATGCGTGGAACGAGAATCTCGCGTTAGGTAGCGTTTCATTAAAGTTCCAGGACTACGGAGCACTCCATTTTGAAAAATACTTGAGCTTGCGTGATGGCCGATCCGCCAAAAGAACTTGGGACTTTGGAATCGAATTCAGACGCGGGGGCAACCGTGCGAGGTATCTCTTCTTCTATGGATACGCAGATTATAGACTGCGGCAACGCGCAAAGGTTATTCTAATCATTGCGAAGGACATTGGCTATAACTATGAACAACTTCAAGATATCACACAATCAAACATTCCTGACATCTATCAGGTTGGATTCGACATGGAGGAACAGACCTTTGTCGCTTTGACGATACGAGGGGTTAAAGAAACGAAAGTAGAAAACTTAGCGAAATTATTCTTAGAACAAGTCGTCGAACGCGACTTCGGAGTCTAGCACTACTCCCGCAAAGCGCGCATCCCGTTCAAGGTCACGGCGAGGGACATGCCCATATCGGCGAAGACCGCCGCCAGCATGGTCACATTGCCGGTTAAAGCCAGCAGCAGGAAGACCAGCTTCAACCCGATTGAAAGCGCGATGTTCTCGCGGATCAGCCGCCGGGCAAAACGCGCGCGGCGGATCGTCTTCGGCAGCAGATCCAGCTTGTCCGCCATCAAGACGATATCGGCTGTCTCCATGGCCTGGGCGCTGCCAGCCGCTCCCATGGCTACGCCAACCGTGGCGGCCGCCAATGCCGGACTGTCGTTGATGCCATCCCCAACCATGGCAACCCGTTGATATTCAGTTTCCAGGTTCTCGACGGCCTCCACTTTGTCTTCCGGCAATAGCCCGGCTCGAAAGCGGTCAACACCAACTTGCTCGGCGATCAACTTGGCAACGATTTCGTTGTCGCCGGTCAGCATCACTGACGCCATGCCCATATTACGCAGTTCGCCCACCACGCGCCCGCTCTCCTCGCGCGGCATGTCGGTGAGGGCGATCACGCCCCGCACCTGGTCGCCATCGTGCACCATAACAGCGCTTTGGCCCGCCGACTCGAAGTCCCGCGCCACCGCGCACAACCGCGCAGTATGATCGAATTCATTGTCGAAGAAACCATGGCTGCCGACCGTCACGCGCTGACCGTTGACCTTTCCCCGCACGCCAAAGCCGGCGAGGGTTTCCACTTCGGCCGCGGCGCCATACTCGATGCCGTTGGCGCTGGCCGCCGTCTGGATGGCTTGCGCAAAGGGATGCGTGCTCTGCGCTTCCACCGATGCCGCCAAGGATATCAACTCGTCGCAAGGTTGGCAGGCTGCGGCGTGATCGCAATCGCCGGTACTTGTCGCGACGACATCCAGCTTGCCGCGCGTCAAGGTGCCGGTCTTGTCGAAGGCGATCGCCTTGACGCGGGCCAAGGCTTCCAAATGAGCCCCGCCTTTGATCAGCACGCCGCGCCGCGCGGCGGATGTGATGGCGCTGATCACGGTCACGGGCGTACTGATGACCAGCGCGCAGGGACATGCGATCACTAACATCGACAGCGCGCGATACAACCAACCCGTTCCCGCGGCGCTGTCCCAGAAAGGCTGGGCGAAAATCAGGGGCGGAATAAAAGCCACGCCAAGCGCGCTGATCGCCACCACCGGCGTATAGACGTGCGCAAAGCGATCAATCAAGCGCTGACTAGGCGCCCGCCGAGATTGGGACTTTTGCAGCAATTCAATGATGCGACTTAGCGTATTGTCCTGGGCGAGGCGATCGACGCGCAGGTCCAGCGTCGCCGCGCCGTTGATAGAGCCGGCGTAAACTTCATCGCCCGGCGTCCGTTCTACCGGCAGACTTTCGCCAGTGATATGCGCTTGATCAACGGCGCTGTTACCCGCTAATACGGTACCATCCATTGGAATGCGTTCGCCGGGCAATACCCGAATCCAATCCGAAATGCGCAGCGCTTCCACCGGGACCACTTCCGTACGCGCGCCCACGATTCTGTTCGCCGTTGGCGGTTTGAGCGCCATCAGGCCGCGCAAGCTGTCGCGCGCCCGATCCGCCGTATAGCCTTCCAGCGCTTCCCCGATGGCGAACAGGAAGATTACCGTAGCCGCCTCCAGAAATTCGCCCAAAACCAGGGCGCCAAGCGCAGCGACCGTCATCAACAGATTGATGTTGAACTCGCGGCTGATTCGCAATGAGTTGATGCCGCTCAGGGCAATCGGTCTGATCGCCACCGCCATCGCCAGAACATACGCCAGGTTGCTGAGATCCGGGGAGGCTATCGCGGACAAATCTAGCCCGATTGCGAGCAAAAGCAGCGCGCCGCCATAAACCGCCATGCGGCTTGCGGGACGTTCCAGCAGGAAGTCCCAGAAACCAAAGACGCCCGCGCGCCGCGTCGAGCCGACGTCTAGTGATTGGACAGGCGCATCTATGGAAATAGTCTTGCCCAGCGACTCGACCCGATCCTTGAGTCGCGCGTAATCGACATCGCCGATTAACTGTAATTTGTTGCTGAGAAAGTTGACCTCGGCGAAATGCACGCCCTCCAGTTTGGAGACGGCCGCTTCCACTTCGTGCGCGCAACCGGCGCAATCCATGTTGCCGATCATATAGGTTTTCAAAAGATCGGGGGCTTCAATCGTCTTGCCCAAGGCTTCGACGCGCGCCTTGAGCGCGTCGAACGCTACGTCCCCTTCAATCTGTAGCTCGCTACTAGCAAAATCTACTACCGCTGATTCCACGCCGGGGAGGCGCTCAAGGGCGGATTGCACTTCGCGCGCGCAGTTTGCGCAGTCCATATTGCCCAAGCGATAGCGCTGCTGTGACATTGTCGCCGCCCGCTTATGAGACTCGGTATCATTAAGACGCGTCTTACACATCTTGAATTATGATACTCAAGAGCTAAGCGTCTGTCAACGTCTATCAGCATAGCTCGAAAGGCATAAACTTGGCCGATGGCGACAGAGAGCCGTCAAAGCCCTCGAGATGTGGATTTGTCTAATGCTCATGACAGCAGGCGCTGCCATGGCGACTATTCCCAGTCGCGCAAAAACAAGACGCCTCAATCGCGACATCGGCGCGCGCCAGCGCCAGTTGAAGCTGAGGTCGCACAAGGTCCGCTTCGGCAATTCTGCCGAGGCGTTCCAGACTTGTGACAATGCCCTGCAAGCTCCAGACGTTGTTTGGGCGCTGCATTGCCCGGCAAAGGGAGCGATCAAGCCCTAAATCCGCGCGATAAACGGCTAGCGCTTCTTCCACCTGTCCAGACTCCAACAATAGAGCGCCCAACGCATGACGAGTCGGCATCGCCCAGCCCCAAGGTTCGGCAAATTCCAGATGATCATCCAAGTAGACTGCTTGCCGGAGGCGCCCGAAGGCGCAGTCGGTGTCTCCTCGATGATAGGCTACTTCTCCCTGCATCATGGCGGCAGCGACCTCCAAAACATCAAGGCAGCTGTTGTTGAAAATGAACCGCGTATCCGGCACTTTGGCTTGCGCCAGCTTAAATGCCGCGACTTCGGCGGCGGCCGCTTCATGTTCATGCAGCGTCGCCAGGGCGATGGCCCGCGCGTAGTGGCGCATCGCGAGCGAATTGCAATAGAGATCCTCATCGACCGGAGCCGGCTCCGACAGTATCTCCCGCCACTTGCCAAAGCGGACCAGGACGTGCAGCCGCATCGACAAGATGCCTTCAAGGTGGTCAGCCATTGGCGGATCGTCGATTCTCAGCAGATCTTCATTTGCCAAATCAGCGATTTCATCCGCGGCTTCCAGCGCCGTTTTGAACTGTCCCAGCAACATGGCGGCGTAGACCTTGAAGTGGATATTGTGCGCGCGATAAAAGGTGTAATCAGTGAGAACGCCGTCGCGAGCCGCAAAAATATTATCAACAGCAATGGCGCGGCGATTGGCGACTATGGCGTTGTAATATTGTCCACAGAGGACATCAATATGCGAGGGCATGTGCAGCAGATGTCCGGCGTCAGGCGCCAGGTCCCGCAACTGATCGGCAGCCCGCATAGCCCGTTCCGGCTGGGGGGACATTTCCAGCAAATGGATGTACAGATGCAGCAAGCCCGGATGAGCTTGCGCCCCGGACGCTTCGACTTGCTCCAGCGCTCTTTCGACTGCGTCGATCGCTTCCAGCGTATCGGCGTCTTCCGCCGGTTCGCCGGTTTCCAAATCCCACAACTGCCAGGGAGTGCGGTTAATCAGCGCTTCCGCAAATAGCGCTGCCACATCCCAATCGTCCGGAAAGGCGCGATAAACGTCTCGCATCGCGGCCGCGAACTGGTCGTTCCAAGTCTCCAGAACTTCGACATCGGTTTCATCGTCGCGCTGAAAGCGTTTCTCCAGCGCTTTCAAGAGCGCGGTTTCAACAGCCGTCGCGCGGTCCAAATGCGCGTGAGCTTCCAGGATCGCCGCGCGTCCCTGGCGCAAAGCCATCGCAAGCGCCTTGGGCGCAAAGGCTTCCCATTGCTTGTTGTAGTTGCATCCGAGACCATAGGCGACTCCCCAATGAGCCATCACACAATGTGGATCGTGGTCTAGGGCTTTGCGGAAGCATTTGACCGCTTCGTCATGGTTGTAGCCGTAGAGCCAGGTCAAGCCGCGGTCAAACCAGCGCTGCGCCCCAGGAGCTTCGGCTGTTATGAGTCGTGAATATGTTCCAAGATCGTAGTAATCAGACATCGCAAAGTTAAGCCTTGGGCATCTTACAATCGTATCATGCGAGAGAAGCCGCGCAACAGTCCCATTCGCGTTTGCCGGCGAGAATTTGTTTTCAGTTTGTTTTTTTGCCTGACTTTGTCCGTTTCGGACAATAGACGCGGTTTTGCGGCTGAAACGGAGGAATGGCGGGCGGCTGAGGGTATGAATTTGGTTTGCCGGCGCTCCCGCCGCCATAAAGTCGGCATCTGCCCCTGATACGCCTCTGAGCCGCCCCTGGCTGCCTCACTAAATTCCGCAAGTGTATCGACACCGTATAGATACAGTCCGTTTTTTCGGGGGATATTTTTTAGAGTCCAGCAATGAAGGCGGGAACAGGCGGATTGCATCGGCTGGGGACCGAGATTGAGAGCTTGCGATAATTGATCCATAGGGGGAGCATACCATCATTTTGAGTAGAATGGAAGAACAAACGTTCTCAATTATTGAGATTGCCGAAGAGCGATTTTTTGGGGGGGCTCACAGGGTCGCGTAGACACTGACCGCCGATACTGACCTGCGGGGAAAGATTCAGGTTGGGGATGGAAAGGCAATTGTTTTTACTGCGATTACCCTGGCGCCGCTAGTCGAACTCGGTCGGCAAATCGGGTTG
Source organism: Anaerolineae bacterium (assembly GCA_022820665.1). GTDB lineage: Bacteria > Chloroflexota > Anaerolineae > Aggregatilineales > Phototrophicaceae > UBA6055. The sequence continues at coordinate 48,368 of JAJEFB010000017.1, forward strand.
CCGCCAGTGAAGGAAGCAGCGCCTCATCTGCGCTTCGGTGACGCGCCCTTGCGATAGCGGCGGCAGCTTGTCTGGCGCGAACCAGTCCACCGCCAGACTTTCTTCACTGGTCCTCGCTTCGCCACCGATCAGATCACAGAGGAAAAAGAGTTTGTAGACGGCGAATATAGATCGGCGATTGCGTCGGTTGCGGTCGTCAACCGCCATGAGCTTGACTGCGCGCGCCTGGTAACCGCTTTCTTCGCGGATCTCGCGCTCGACAGCAGCCGCGGGACTATCGCCAACATCGGCCCAGCCACCCGGCAATGACCACAAGCCGTCGCCCGCTTCCCGCACCAGCAAGACTTTGCCGTCCTTGAAGACCGCGCCGCGCACGTCGACCTTGGGCGTGATATAGCCGTCGTCAGCGTTCAGCAGAGCGCGGATTTTCGCCGGATCGCTTTGGCTTGCGCTCGCCAGCATCTCGGCGGCGATATCGAGCAGCTGTTGGTAGCGGTCGCCATCGTAGTGGTTCTGCGCGTAATAGAGCCCGGTGTTGGCGATGGCGGCGATGCGCTGCGCCCATTCGATGTTCCCGCTCATGTTTGCTTCCTCAGTGCGTGAGTTGATGCGAGGATTATACACGAGCGCTTGGCTAGAAGCGCTCCCCCTGGCGAGGGGACGCCTTTTTCATCGGGCAAGAAACTGGCGCAATAACTATATTTTTTTGGCTTTTTCGGGCGACCTGATAGGTCGCCCGCATTTGTAATGGTCTGAGACTTGAGCGACTTGCCAATTCGCCCTACAGATTACGAAAATGGGGAAGATTTACTGAAGGCCCGCATAATTTCAATTTGAAGTGATTGCCTGCTGCCCGCGACCGCCGGCAGCGAATCATACGCCCCGCCCATAGTTGAGATAAACAAAATCGACCCCCGCAACTTTATCCTATTTTTACTGTTGCAAAAGCATTTTCGCATATAATGAAATTATACGAGTTAATGCGAACTTAATTGCCATTGATCGTAGGCGGATTAACATCAGCGCTATGGCGCGTATTAAGAGAATTTCGTCGAGCGGGCGCAACATAGCGTTTGTGGCTTTTTCAGTACCGTTGTTCAGTCCTTCCAATATGGAGGCGCGTCATGGAACTGGGTCACACAATTTACACACATGAAAAATTCACCGAAAGCGATCAATACTGGAGTCCTGAATCCGAAGACTACGCCGCCGCCAGTCAATTGATCACCGCCATGCGCTCCGGTTGGGTTTTGGCGCTCCCCCGCGTGAGCGCCCGTCAGGTTTGGAACAGCGGCAGCCGCCCGCGAACGGTTTACGATTTCACGCTGATGCGCGACACGCAACTCATGATCATGCCGGTATTGACCAATCCCTACATCGAGCGTTTCATCGTGCAAAAGGGCATTCGCGTCAATTACGATAACACCCCAGATCACATCGTCATTCCCGAATAGACTTGCTTATGTAAACCGCGACGCTCATGTGACAGACGGGCTTACTCTTTTGTGTGAGCGCGAGAGACCTTTTCGCCGGTTACGCGCCGAGCGGCTGTTAACATCGCTTTAAGTTAGAATGGCACTGTTGCCGCTTGGCATCGGAGGTCATATAATTGCGCCTGGCGCGACCAAGTTTGAGGAATGAGCACATGGTGAAGCAGAACGAGCAAGATCTCCGCGTTCAGTACCAAGATATTACCTCGCAGCACTGGAGTTACTCCTCCGAGCGATACGCCGGCGGGGATAACCTGCTCACCGCCATCGCCCGCGGCTGGGAGATCGACCAAAGGGTGACGCTGCGGCGGCACTGGTTCGCCGGCATGCGCTGCATCGAGATCTTCCACTTTACCATCCGCCGCGATGAAGTGACCGCCGACATGGCTGTGGTCGGCAATCCCTACATCTATCGCTACCTGGCTTCACATCCGCACGAACTGGTCGAGGAAGACGCGGCGGCGGTCTAGCAATCAAACATCGGCGCTCACGTCAAAACAAGCCCTGCTGAGACTCTCCATCGGAATTAACGCTGTCCGACTTATGGCGCTCGGCTCGTTCGAAATCACTGTATTGCCCGGGCATATCAACGCCCGCGCCTTCGAGCAAGTCGCCGATGCTTAGAATCTGTATCTTGCGATAGCGCTTCTGCCGCCCCGGCGACTCATAATATCCCGCTAACAAAGCCTCTTTTAGCATAGCCTGCGTCGGTTTCTCCAATGTGATGAAGACGCCGATTGCCGCATTCTCTCGCTTGATTGTGCCTTTCAAATCGCGGATATCACGGGAACTGACCTTTCCCGATTTGACTTGCGCCACGACAGTAGCCGCTATAGGTTTGCCACTCGCGTCTTCTTCGAAGAAATTGATGATGCCGTCAATGCCTCTGTCCGCTCCTTTTTTCCCTTTGCGCGAACCCGCTTGCCCGTTTGTCGGCTTCGCCCCGATCAGCGACAGCGCCCACCACTCGAACTGATAGCGCCCCTCATTTTCCACATCTGTCGCCAACTCTCGCGCGCCATCGACAGTCGTCGGCTCGCCGATGACGGCGTAATCGCTGCCGGAAACCAGCTCGAATTGGTTCTGCAGCCGATACTTTTGCAGAGCGATGCTCAAATGCGTGATGTCAATCCCGATCCAGCGGCGGTTTAGCTTTTGGGCGGCGACTATCGTCGTGCCGCAGCCGCAAAAGGGATCAAAAACCAAATCGCCTTCATTGCTGCTGGCGTGGATAATGCGCTCCAAAAGGGCTTCTGGTTTCTGAGTCGGATAGCTTAGCCGCTCTTTAGCGCGGGCGCCAAGCGGCCGGATGTCGGTAATGATGTCCTGAATTTGAACGCCATCCGCTTCGTCCAGATACCGTTTGTGACGGGGCTTCTCTCCTTGAGCTGGCCAGTGTACAAGCCCCGCTTCATCCAACAGGTCAAGTCGTTCTTGCACGGACAAGGCGGACAAATCACGACCCGGGTATGCGGCTTCAAGGGATGAACTTGGAACCGCCCAGTGTCTGCCGGATTCCGTTGGGTCAACGCCGCGCCACGGTTGCCCGGAATCGCCTTGCCGCGTTCCCGAGCCCGTCAAGTCAACGACTTGGTAACGTCCTCTCTTATCTTCATGGCGATAATAATCGTCGATATATTGTTGATCGTATGGTTGATAGACCTTATTCCATACAAAATCATCGCTTTTTGTATAGAACAGGATATTGTCCGAAATCGGTCCCCATTTTTTGGCGCTGCTATGCGCGCTCGTGCGCTTCCAGGTAATATGATTGCGATAATTCTCAGTGCCGAAAATCGCATCCAGCAATATCTTCAAATAATGACTCGCGGTCGGGTCGCAATGCAGATAGAGACTGCCGGTCGGTTTCAAGACCCGCTGCAATTCAATCAGCCGCGCCGCCATCATCACCAGATACGCCATCATCTGATTGTGCCCGATCAAATCCATCAGCGCTTTCATGACGGTCGCTACCTGTGCCGGCGCGTCTTTTACAAGGTCGAAGTAAGTCGCCAGCGCTGTCTCGCCCCAATGCCAGGTATCCTCAAATGCTGTTATCTGCGCCTCGCTATCAGCGCCGCTCTCCGCTCTGAACAACACGTTGTAATTGCGATTGCTGTTGAACGGCGGGTCGAGGTAAATGAGGTCAACACACGCTCTTGGAAAATATTCGCGATTTCGCAGGATCTCCAGATTGTCGCCGTAGTACATTGTGTTCTTCATGTTGCAGACCTCGCGGAATCCACATCGCCAATCCAGTATACCATTCTCGGACCGAATCGGTCACTACTCTCGATTCGCAGGCGACGCCGCCCCCAATTTCCCCCAATCCCCACATTCCACTATAATGAATCCCGAACTCAACAGCCGATCACGGGAATATAGCCATGCCCGACGAGCCCGTCAAACCCCCTGCGGACGACGCCTCAACAGAAGACGCGCCGCTCTCTCCCGAAGAGATGATGGGGCGCATGCTCAACCCGCAGCCGAAAGCGGCGGAACCGCCCCCGCCGGAGGACTATTTGGACCCTCCGCCCAAAGCTGAAGCGCCAGCGCCAAAGCCGCCGGAAGACCTCGACGCGACCTCGCCGCCCGTCGCCGAAGTTGAGGAAGCCGCAGCGAGCTCGCCGCCGCCTCGCCCGCAAATCGAGCCCGGCATCCGCCAAGCCGCCGAGCGCTTCATCAAAATGCAGAATCAAGCGGCTACGCTGACCGACATGCTCAAACGCGAAGAGATCAGCTTCGAGGAATATCAGCGCCTGCTCTATGACAGCATGACGCAGGACGAGGACGGCTTCTGGTGGATGATCGACCCCGAAAACGAGCAGTGGTACCGGCACGATAGCGGGGAGAATGAATGGCTCATCGATTATCCGGCCGCGCTGCGCGAATGGGAGGCACTTCGTCAGGCGGAGGCATCCGGCGCCGAATCGAACATGCGAACGGAGACAGTTTACGACCTGCCGCCTTCTTACCTGGGACCTACCGAGCCGCATGGCGGCGCGCCCATCCTTGACGAACGGGGCGTCGAAATCGGCCGGATGCCCCCGACCAAAGACGAACTCTTTACCGTCCCCGGCACAGCCGCCTTCAAAAACGAACTGCCGGGCCAGGAACGGACCGCGCCTTCGCATCCGCAATTCGCCAACACGCAGCCGGCGCAGACCCGCGTTGACGACGCCGGCGATCACGGCGACGTCATCCCGCGCGCCATCGACGGCGGCTACGACTTGGAGCGCTCTCCCATCGTCGAAGAATTGCTGGCATCGCGGCGGCGCAACTCGCTGCGGACCCTAGCCAGTGTGCTGGTGGTGCTGCTGGTGATCGCGCTGGTCGGCGCGATCGTGGGCGCGGGCGGCATCATGTTCTGGTACAGCGACACCGTGAAGCCATTCCAGGGGCGGATCGCCGCCTTAGCTAATTACACGCCCGAGTATCAAACGGCGCGCGTCTTTGACGCGCATGGCGGCTTGATCGCCGCGCTCAACAGTCAGGAAACGGGCGCGCGCACCACCATCCCGCTGGAGCGCGTCAGCCCCTACATGATTCACGCCATCGTTGCCCAAGAAAACGAACGCTATTTTGAAGATCCCGGTTTTGACCCCATCGCCATCGCTCGCGCCTTCATACAGAACGTCAGCGGTGGCGGCATCGAATCCGGCGCCAGCACCATCACCCAGCAAATCGCCCGCAATCTGGTGCTGCGCGACAGCGAAGTCACCGTCCAGCGCAAACTGAACGAGATCCTAGTCGCCCTGGAAATCGCCAATCAATACGACAAAAACTTCATCCTCGAACTTTATTTGAATGAGGTCTTCTTCGCCAACCAGAATTACGGGGTCGAGGCTGCCTCGCAATTCTATTTCGGCCACGGGGCTGATGAGCTCAACTTCGCGGAGGCTGCTCTGCTGGCGAGCATCGTGCCATCGCCGGCCAAAAACGACCCCGTCGCAAATCGCCCGCTTGCCGTGGCTGGCATGCGCGCCACCATGCGCAAGATGCTCGACATCGGCTGCCTGCAATTCCAACACGGCGACTGGCTCCGGCGCGGTCCCTTCTGCCTCGTCGACGGGCGCGAGACCGAGATTGATGGCAGCCCGCAAGTGCTGGTGCGCGCCAACGACGACGGAAAAATTGTCGGCGGCGCGGCTATCGTACAAATCGCGGAAATCGAAACAACTGCATTTGAACCCTTGACGGTGCGCTTGCGCTATCCGCATTTTGTCAATTTTCTCAGGGCTCAGTTGGAAGCCGAGTTCGGCGCTGCTGATCTATTCCGCCGCGGTTTTAATATCTATACCACTCTGGATCCTGCCTTGCAGGACGCGGCCCAGCAGGCTTTGAGCAACCAGGTGAATCACCTGGTGGGGGCGGCCACCGGCGTCAATACCGGCGCGGTAATGGTCACCGATCCCCAGACCGGCGCTATCCGCGCTATGGTGGGCAGCCACAATTTCGACGATGAATTTGCCGGGCAGGTCAACAACGCGCTGACCTGGCAGCAGCCCGGTTCGGTCATCAAACCCTTCATTTATGCCGCCGCCCTGCAGAGCGTAGAAGGCAATTATCTCACGCCCGCAAGCATCGTTTGGGATGTGCCGACGACCTACGATATGGGCGTTTCCGGACCCTACTCGCCCGTGAATATCGACGGTAAATTCCGCGGACCAATGTCCCTGCGCGCCGCGCTGCAAAACAGCCGCAATGTCCCGACAATCAAGGTCTATGAGCAGGTCGGCAAGATCCGCTTCGCAGAAATGGTGGACGCTGTCGGCTTGCAATTTCCCGAAGACGCGCTGATCACGCTGTCCAGCGCGCTGGGCGCGAACGAAGTCACGCTCTACGATATGATGGCTGCCTATGGCGTATTGGCCAATCGGGGCAAACTTATGCCCTTGTACGCCATTGATCGCGTCACGGAAACGATCGCCGGCGAAGAAGTAGACATCCCGCGCGAGCGAGCGGCTGGCCGGCAGGCGATCTCGCCGGCGCTCGCCTATCTGATGCAAAACATCCTCAGCGACGACGCTTCCCGCCAGCCCAGTTTCAATCCCGCGTCCGCCTTGACCCTGGCGCATATCGGCCTGCCGACGCAGAACATCGTTTCGGCCAAAACCGGCACCTCCAACGGCGCGCGCGACTTGTGGACCGTGGGCTTCACGCGCGACGCTGTGGCTGGAGTCTGGCTGGGGACATCGGATAATTCGCCGACATATAACACCGCTGGTATCACCAGCGCGGCGCCGGTTTGGAACGCCGTGATGACCGCCGCTTCGCTACAGAAGGCGCCATTGCCATTCGAGAATCCCGGTGGCGTGGTGGCGCGGGAGATCTGCCGAGCGACCGGAACGCTCAATTACGCGGCTTGTCCCGATCCCAGCACCGGCCTTTTCCTGCACGAACAATATCCCCCGCCCGCCGAACAAGCCTGGATCAAACGCATCGCCGTCGACAGTTGGACCGGCTTGCTCGCCAACGAATTCTGCAATGGCAATGTCGTCGAGAAAACTTTCGTCGCCGTCGACGATCCCGCGGCGCTGGACTGGCTCGCGGGTACCGCGGAAGGCGGGGCTTTTGCCAAAAGTATTGGAATCGAGTTGCCTGTGACGCCCGTGCCGGGAGACGCATGCGCCCAAGGCCAGTCTCTGCCGCTGATCAATATCAGCGCCCCCAACAACGGGGCTGTCGTTCGCGGCGTCGTGGAGATCCGCGGCCAAGCGCGGGCGCCGGATTTCGACCGCTTCGAACTTGCTTACGCTTATCGCGACGATCCCGACAAGTTCCTGCCCGTCAGCGCCGCCCTGGTCGAAATGCCCAATTACGGTTCTGTCCTGGGCATTTGGGATACGCGCTCATTGGGCGTCCCCGACGGCGAGTATATCGTGCGCTTGGCGGCTTATTCAAGCAACGGCGGCAATATCAATTACCAGATCAACCTGCGCGTGGAGAACCCAACGCCGACTGCGGCGCCGGAGCAAACCATCTTTCAGCCCACGATTGTTTCCATTCCCCTGGCCACGCCCACGCCCTAAGCGCATTAAATCGAAAATCTTTGCTCGCTTCCTGCCTTGACGGTTAGTGTCTACGCGACCTGTGGTGAAAAAAACTCTCTGTGCCGGCGGTCAGTGTCTATGCGCCCCACGCGCCCTACACGACCCGAAACGTCCGAAAAGGAGAGCTCTCGTGGCGCGAGCAAGTCTCCCCCGTAGGTCAGTGTCTACGCGACCCATGCGCCCTGCGCGACTTGCCCCCTACCGGTGTATGTTTCATATCGGTAGGGGCGACCCGTTGGGTCGCCCGCAAATACCTTTGTACCCTTCGTGTCTTGACGGTCAGTGTCGGCGGGCTGTGTCTACGCGACCTACGCGACCTATCAGGTCGCCCGCAAACACCACCTGCAATCACGTCGAAACCTGTACGGGCGAGCCGGCGGCTCGCCCCTCGGTGGTTAAAATCTCTCTGTGCTCTCAGTAAGTGCAAGTAAGTAATGCAAGAAAATTTAGCCCAAATCCCCTATCCACATCCGCGTCGAAATCTGTACGGGTCAGCCGGCGGCTGACCCATTGCTATCGTTCCGCTTATGTTTATTATGAGGGCGAGCCACCGGCTCGCCCGTACAGGCTCCTTATTTTTTTGCATTACTTACTCAGAATCACTGAGAGCACAGAGAAAACATTCCAAGCATGTTGCGCTCATACAGAATAAGAAACCCGCAGCCGCAAATGCGGCTGCGGGCAGTCCTTTATCTCTGTGCCCTCTGCGCCTCTGTGGTGAATCCGTGCCTCTGTGGTGAATCCGCAGGAACGCGCCTACGTTAGGGCGTTGCGGATTTGTGGCTTTTCGCTTAGGCTGAGGTATTTATGTCGGAAAATACGGCAAAGAGCGAGGAGCGTCCCATGAGTCAAGCGGAAAGACCGATCATCCTCTTCACCAACGACGACGGCATCGAATCGCCCGGGCTGTGGGCGGCGGTCGCGGCTTTCCGTGATGCGGGCAATCTGCTGGTGGTCGCGCCGCGGGAGCAGCAGTCGGGCATGGGGCGCAGCATGCCGCATTACAGCGAGGGGCGCATCTTCCCCTACGAAGCGCCGATTGACTGCGGCGACTGCCGCGCCTACGCGGTGGATGGCACGCCGGCGCAGGCGGTGCAGCACGCCATCCTGGAATTGGCGGCGGAAAAACCCGCCCTGCTGGTATCGGGCATCAACTACGGCGAGAACACGGGCAACGGCGTGACCATCTCGGGCACGGTGGGCGCGGCGCTGGAAGCAGCCAGCCTGGGCATCCGCGCCATCGCCGTCAGCCAGCAGACGCCCACCGACTTGCACCGCAGCTATTCCAACGATGTCGATTTCAGCGTCGCGGCCGATTTTTCGCGGCAATTCGGGACCTGGCTGATGGATCACCCGGCATTGCCCGACGATGTCGATGTGCTGAAAATTGACGTTCCGGCGGGGGCGACGGCGGAGACCGACTGGCGCTTGACGCGGCTGTCGCGGCGGCGCGTGTATTGGCCCACGCGGCCCGAGCGGCTGGCGCTGCATGACAGCGGCAAGCTGGGCTACCGTTACAACAGCGATCCCGGGGCGGCCGAGCCGGACAGCGATGTCTACGCCTTGCTGAACGAGGGGGTGATTTCGGTGACGCCCATCAGCCTGGACATGACCTCGCGCACGGATATGTTCCGCTTGAGCCAGATCTTGCTAGGCAAGCAGGAGTATGGGCTTTAGGGGGCAATGATCAACCCCCACCCCCCGGCCCCCTCCCCGAAGCATCGGGGAGGGGGAGCGCATTTGGCGGGATTGGGATTAGATCCAGAACTTTCGCTACAAATGAGATTTATTCGCGCCAGCTAACCCCATCCCCCGGCCCCTTCCCCAATGCATTGGGGAAGGGGAGTTTCGCACAGCGCGAGCAAGTCTCCCCCGTAGGTCAGTGTCTACGCGACCCATTGCAATGGGGGGAGATTTAGAGGGGGGTTAAATTTGCATGACTTACTTGGTTCTACTGAGAGCGCAGAGATTGTAGGGGTGGCTAACTTATTCTTCATTTCCGGTGTTCAAGACGGGCAGAAGTCTGTCTTCCAGCCGTTGAATGTCCGATTTGACTTCGAGCCTGATCGTTTCGATCCGGGATTCCAGGCGATGCTCAAGCTCGCGGCTTGTCAGTACGATAGTTAGCATAAGAACGACTGCCGTCAGCATGATGATCACGGTTTCCAGCGTCAACGATATAGTCCGTCTTTCCGCATTTGCAGTCAACAATGTAATCTCCTTGTCATCCAGTCATCTCAATTATTGATTCGCACAGTCAGCTTGTCAAGTTTGCAATTGCAGACAGGTGGGGACAGGCAAAATGGGGGCGGACGACCAGATTGGTCGCACAAGATGTATAGGTTTTGACGGTTTAGCGCGAGGTTCGCCAGTCAACAAAACAAGCGCCCCTTGCCACAGCGGACCAGGTGGTCGTTGTGACAAGGGGCACGGATGGGAAGGGGCTTAGGTATGCCGACTAAACTGAAGACTAATCTTCAGTCCCTGGCTTCTCGGTCTGATTTTCTGGCTGCTGACTGGGTCGCTTCGGGGCGCGCCGCTTAAACTGGCGCGAATCCGGGTCGCCCGGCTGCGGCGGTTTTGTCGCGACCAACTCCCTGACGACGTTCTTTGCGTCATAAACCAACTCAAATCCTTGCTTTTCCATATCACGCCACTCCTTACTATCCTTCAGCTCATTCGCAGGCAAGCCCGTCGGCGGGCGACCAGATTCGCCGCGTAGACACTGACCTTCGGGGGAAGCTGATTTCCATACTTGTGTCAACGAGTATTCTGATGTTGCAAGTGTCGACAACTGCTATTTTCAAGCGAGTTCGGGCTACGTTAGCTCCCCTTCCCCATTGCAATGGGGAAGGGGCCGGGGGATGGGGTAGTTTTTCGGGCGACCAGGTTGGCCGCCCTTAGATTGTCGTGTGGCGCGTCCTTATCCACTAGGTACAGCCGTCGGCCGCAAGAATCCCGCCCCCCTGTTATGCGTGAAGTTCAGTTCCAGACTGTGTCTAAGGTCGCCAGTTGGAACCCTGCAAACATGCTCATAGCTGGTGAGCCCGTTTGTCGTCGACATCCTGCTGTCAGAGCAAGCTGTACCAGGTGAAATTGCGGTTGCGAGCGTTGGTCTGGGCGCACGCGGGTCAGTAGGCTGTGCAGACCTAATATATTCTCGCAGGGCATCCGGCAGAGTAGTCGTGCATGCTGTAGTGGCGCAAGCTTCACCTGGCTCATCCGCGCCATATGTGGCCGTCAGTCTCCAGGATACATTTCCTATCCTACCCAGCCCCGAGTACGAGCGACTGATGGTGACCTGCCATCTACGAGCGACGACATCGTTTTCAGCAATGTTACCGCTGATGCAGTGCGCCTGACTGGCTGCAAAAGCCCTTTCCCGTTCTTGTTCGGTCCCTTCTGTTGTATCGTCTGCTACTCTCAACCTGCCGAGGTTTACGCCGAATACACCCGACTGCACAAAGTTCGTCGCTGGCTCCTGATCAGCGTTATGCCAATATTGGCAGGTGACGCTGACGGATTCGCTGTTAAACCTGAACCCGCCAATAATCGAGCCTGCGTCTTGAGTTCTAATTTCTGCAGGCGGGGTATAAATCGAAGCAGCCCCATTTCCAGTAGCAGTAATCTGAAGATTCGCGCCATCAAACTCAGTCCAGGTCGTCGGTATCCCGACCTCGACGGTTTGCCTGATAACCACAGGCGTCCAGGTCGCTTCCGGCGTCAAGGAACCGGCGATGCCATAGGATTCGGTCAAGCCGGCGTCCCATTCTTCCCGCGTCGTGCAGAGGCGGTCGCTCTTGCAGGGATTGTTGTGGTAGACGATATTCAGGTTCCAGCCGCCGGTTTCCCAGTGATTGTAGCGGTTGTTCGCCCAATAGCCGGATTGCCAGAGATCGTGATCGGTGCCGTCCTGGCAGCGCCGGTAGATATCGGTGTTGCAGAGGTTGTTCTCCACCACTGGATAGGTGCCGGTGGGCAGATCCACCACCGCCGCCGCGCCAGTGGCGCGCCGGACGAGATCGCCGCGGATCCAGGACTCGACGCCCGAGGGCGTTCTGGCGCGATACCAGGTCCAGGGCGGGTCCGATTCGGTATCGGCTTCCAGGACAGTTAGCACGTGCCCAAGATTGGCGTAGTGCTGCACGGTAAACGCGGGACCCGGTCCCCAGCGCATGCGCGCGGTGTCGACGATGACCTCGGCGTTAAAGGGGACGTCCTGCGCGAAGGTCAGCGAGAACATGGCGATAAGAATCACGGACAGTAAGAAAACGAACTTTATACCATTGGACACGATACCCTCCTTTCGGTCAGGCGCAACAAATCTTATCACAAGTTGGGGATTCGCGCAAAACGCGCATGGATGGCGCAGGGCAATCGCCTGATTTTTCATTCGCCGCCGCTGTGCTATACTCCTTCCCCGTTAATGACCTCGACCGGCGGATTGATTGCATGACAGATTTGACTCGCTTGACCATCACGGAGGCGCTGGCGCTGCTGCGGGCGCGCGAGATCAGCGCGCTGGAGTTGACCGAGGCGCATTTGCGGCGCATCGAAGCGCTGGACGCGCGGCTCCGCGCCTATCTTTGCGTGACCGCCGACCTGGCGCTGGCGGGTGCGAAGGCGGCCGATCAAGCGCGAATGGACGGCGACGAGCGCCCCTTGCTCGGCATTCCCGTCGCGCTGAAAGACGTGCTTTCCACCAAGGGCATCGAAACGACCTGCGGCTCCAGGATCCTCAAAGGCTACGTGCCGATATTCGACGCCACCGCCGTGGCGCGCCTGCGGGAAGCGGGGGCGGTCACCCTGGGCAAGCTCAACATGGACGAATTCGCCATGGGCTCGACCACCGAAAACAGCGGCTACTTCCCCACGCTGAATCCCTGGAACCTCGAGCGGGCGCCCGGGGGCAGCAGCGGCGGCAGCGCGGCGGCTGTCGCGGCGGAGATGGCGATGGCGACCCTGGGCAGCGATACCGGCGGCAGCATCCGCCAGCCAGCCTCTTTCTGCGGCGTCAGCGCCATCAAACCGAGTTACGGGCGCGTCTCGCGCTATGGGCTGATCGCCTATGGCTCCTCCTTCGATCAAGCTGGTCCTTTCGCGCGGACGGTGGAAGATGTCGCGCGGGTGCTGGCTGTGATCGCCGGGCACGATCCGCTCGATTCCACCAGTATGCCGGTTGACGCGCCGGACTATGTCGCCGCGCTGGCAGGCGGCGTCCGCGGTCTGAAGATCGGCTTGCCGCGGGAATACTTCGCGGAGGGCTTGCAGCCCGAGGTCAAAAAGGCTGTGCTTGCGGCGGCCGCGCTGCTCGAGGACATGGGCGCCCAGGTGCAAGAGCTCAGCCTCGCGCATGCCGAATACTGCCTGCCGGCTTATTACATCATCGCCATGGCGGAAGCCAGCGCCAACCTGGCTCGTTACGACGGCGTCCGCTTCGGCGCGCGGGCCGAAGGGGCGGACTTGATCGATAGCTACAAGCTGACGCGGGGCCGCGGCTTCGGCGAGGAGGTGAAGCGGCGCATCATGCTGGGCACCTATACGCTCTCCGCCGGTTATTACGACGCCTATTATGGCAAGGCGCAAGCCGTGCGCACGCTCATCCGGGGCGAATTTGAAGCCATCTTTGAAGAGGTAGACGTCTTGGTGGCGCCGGTCGCGCCCACAACCGCCTTCAAGTTCGGCGAAATGACCGAGGATCCGCTGCGGATGATCCTGGCGGATGTGCTGACGATATCAGCGAATTTGGCGGGATTGTGCGGCTTGAGCGTGCCCTGTGGATTCGATGGAGAGGGCTTGCCGATTGGCATGCAGATCCTGGGCGCGCCCTATAGCGAGCCGACGGCGCTGCAATTGGGCTACGCCTATCAAATGGCCACCGATTGGCACTTGCGCCGGCCGGAGATTCATCACGGCGGTACAGGGATTCACCACAGAGGCACAGAGAGCACAGAGAAAATAGATTAAAGAACTACGCGCTCCTTCTCTCAGAAACCGCACGTTGAAGTTAATGAGCAAGCCCTTTTCGAGATTCATTAATTTCATGTAAGTCATCAATTGAGCGATGTGTATTTGATTGCTTTGCCATTTATCTCTGTGCCCTCAGTGATTCCAAGTAAGTAATGCAACGAAATAAGGAGCCTGTACGGGCGAGCCGGCGGCTCGCCCTTAAAATGAACATAAGCGGAACGATAGCAATGGGTCAGCCACCGGCTGACCCGTACAGATTTCGACCTTGGATGTGGATGGGAGTGAAGTGCGGCATTTTTCTCATTACTTACTTGCACTTACTGAGAGCACAGAGGGAATGGACTAAAGGACTACCCGCTCCTTCTCTCAGAAACCGCACATTGAAGTTAATGA
>JAJEFB010000051.1 GCA_022820665.1 Anaerolineae bacterium
GCGCGCTGAATACAGCCTCGATAGTCACGTCGTTGAATCAGCCCCAGCCGGCTCCATTTTGCAAGTGGTCGACAGTGTCAATCGCTGGCTGAAGATTAACCGGAACGGGCGCGAAGTCTGGATGGCGAGTTGGGTCAGCCACAGCAGAATCGCAGAGAGCGGTCCACCAGCATCCCAGCCCGCGAGCAATGTACCCGCGCAAGTCGACAACTGCTGCTTCGTGGACCGGCAGTGCCACAACTCGCAGGACTGGGAGAATGGCTACTGGGCTTTCCAGAACGGCCAATGCGTCGCGCCGACGCAGCCGCAGCCACAGACTCCCGTACAGCCCGTCAGCAATGTGCCCGCGCAAGTAGACAACTGCTGTTTCGTCGACCGGCAATGCAATACGGCTGCGGACTGGGAGAATGGCTTTTACGCTTTCCGGGATAACCAGTGCGCCGCGCCAGCGCAGACTCAGCCCCAGACATACACACAGGCCGTCAGCAATGTCTCCGAGCCAATTGACAATTGCTGTTTGGTCAACAGACAGTGCCACAGCGAGTACGATTGGGAGCAAGGCTTTTACGCTTATCTGGCAGGCGAGTGCCCGGTGGCGGGCGGCGCGCCGAGAGTGGCTTGGACCTCGTACATGCCCGCGGGGGTGACTCAACTCTTGACGAATCCCTCCAGAGATCCATTCAACAATTGCTGTTTTATGTATCATGGCACTTGTCACAGCAGCGGCGATTGGGAGCGTGGCAGTAAGCGATACCGCGATCATTACTGCCGTCGCCCAGCGCCTCTGGGGACGCGCCCCGCGATCGTGGGCAACGACAAATTCAGATACCTCGTGGAAAACGCCCTGGCGCTGATTGAGACGCATGCGCCGGAGTGGCTGCATTTTATCGACCACAGTGGAACGCTGATGTTTGAAACCCGCGTGGATCAAGCCGGGGGCTTTTATAATCAGGATTGGTCTATAGTGCATGGCTGGACCAAATTCGAGAACGATGATCCGCACTGGTTGCCCGACTACGATTATTTTGTGGGTTACGCTGGCGGCATCGTTCATGAAGCCTGTCATGCCATCATGCAGCGAACCCACACACAAACAGCGGGTTGGAGAAACGAAGCGCCTTGCGTCGAAGCGCAGTTGGCTGTCATCGAGGCCATCAATCCCAACTCCCCGGACGTCCCCTGGCTGCGGGATCTGGTCGCCAATATCCGAAATCCTGAAGTCTGGTGGTGGGACTAGCAGCGTTGCGGCGAATTTGAATGCGCGTGTTTTGCGCATTTTTTTGAGATTATTCACAGAGGAGACAGGTACCATGAGAATCGGAATTGATGTCGGCGGCACCAACACCGATGCCGTCTTGATGGACGGCACGACCGTCGTCAGCTCAACCAAAACGCCGACCACCGCCAACGTATCGGAGGGCATCGCGGCAGCCTTGCGGGATGTCATCGCGGATTCGGGCATCAATACAGCGAGCATCGACGGCGTCATGATCGGCACCACGCATTTCACCAATGCCGTTGTCGAGCGCAAGCACCTGACGCCGACCGCCTGCATCCGCCTGGGATTGCCGGCGACGGTCTGTCTGCCGCCCATGGTCGATTGGCCCCTCGATCTGCGTGACATAGTCGGCGGCAACGCCCATCTTGCGCACGGCGGTCACGAATTCGACGGGCGCGAAATCTCGGCATTTGAACCGGACGAGGTCCGCGATATCGCCGAAAAGATCAAGGCAGCCGGTTTGAAGGCAATCGCCATCTCGTCGGTGTTCTCGCCGGTCAATTCGATCTTCGAGGAACAGAGCGCCGAAATCGTGCGTTCGGTGATTCCAGACGCCAATATCACCCTGTCGAGCGAGATCGGGCGCATCGGTTTGCTGGAGCGTGAAAACGCCGCCATCATGAATTCCTGCTTGCGCCAACTGGCTGCGCGAACGGTCGACGGTTTCAAAGCCGCGCTCGACGAATTGCGGATCACGTCGCCCTTTTACATCAGCCAAAACGACGGCACCTTGATGAATGCCGATTTCGCCAAGGAATATCCCGTGCTGACCTTTGCGTCAGGACCGACAAACAGCATGCGCGGCGCGGCTTTCCTCAGCGGACTCAAGGACGCCATCGTGGTCGATGTCGGCGGGACCACCACCGATATCGGCGTCTTGCAGCATGGCTTCCCGCGGGTCGCGGCGCTGGCTGTTGATATCGGCGGCGTGCGCACCAACTTCCGCATGCCCGATACCTATTCCATTGGTTTGGGCGGCGGCAGCTTGATTCAAGAAGACCCACTCAAAGTCGGTCCGCGCAGCGTCGGCTATGAACTGACCGAGAAGGCGCTCGTTTTTGGGGGCGACGTGCTGACCGCGACCGATATCATTGTCGCCGGCGGTGTGTCCACCCCTAGAGAGGGGGGGAGTGTGGAAGGGGGGGCTTTGAATATCGGCGACTCCAATGTTGTGGCCGATTTGGATAGCGGTCTCGTCGAAGCAGTGCAAGCGCGCATCATGGAGATGATCGCCATCGCTGTCGATCGCATGAAAACCAGCGCCACCCCGGTGCCGGTCATCGTGGTCGGCGGCGGCAGCATCCTGGTCACCGGCGAAATTGAGGGCGCGTCCGAAATCATCAAACCCGATCACTTCCCGGTCGCCAACGCTATCGGCGCCGCCATAGCCCAGGTCGGCGGAGAATGCGATCGCATCTTCTCATTGGCGGAGCTCAGCCGGGATGAAGCGCTGGACCAAGCCAAACAAGAAGCCTCGGATCGCGCAGTCAACGCCGGCGCTGCAGCCGCAAGCGTCGATATCGTGGATGTTGAGGAAGTACCGCTGGCTTACCTGCCCGGCAACGCCACCCGCATCATGGTCAAAGCTGTCGGCGACCTGCGTGGTGTTCTCCCCCCTGGAGAGGGGGGAGGCGTGGAGAGGGGGGCCTAAGATGCGCATCATTGACGAATCAGTATTGGAGGACCTGGCGCTCGGGGCCGCGGTCTTGGGAACCGGCGGCGGCGGAGATCCTTATATCGGCAAATTGATGGCGCGCCAAGCCATCCGCGACTACGGACCTGTCGAGCTTTATACGCTGGATGAACTGGACGATGACGATCTGGTTGTGCCTACCGCCATGATGGGCGCGCCCACGGTCATGGTTGAAAAGATGCCCAACGGCGACGATATCGTCAACGCTTTTCAATCGGTCGGCAAATATATCGGCAAACCGGTGAAGGCGACGATGAGCATTGAAGCGGGCGGACTCAATTCCGTGGTGCCGATTTACTGCGCCGCGCGGCTGGGCGTGCCCATGGTCGACTGCGATGGCATGGGACGCGCGTTCCCCGAACTGCAGATGGTCACGCATACCATCCACGGTATCTCGTCGACGCCCTTCGCCATGTCAGACGAGCGCGGCAATACCGTCCTTATGGAGACGATCAGCAACCTGTGGACAGAAACTTTCGCTCGCAGCGTCACGGTTAATATGGGCGCTATGGCGATGATCGCGCTCTATGCGGCAACGGCGGCTGAACTGCGCGAAGCCGCCATCCCCGGCACGATTACCTTGGCTGAAGAGATCGGCAAAGTCGTGCGCCGCGCTCGGCTTGAGGAAGAGGAACCGGTGGAAACGATCCGCGCGGCGGTCGGCGGTTATCTGATCTTCAGGGGCAAAATCGGTGATGTCGAACGCCGTACCGAAGCCGGCTTTGCCAAGGGCGATGCCATGATTGACGGCATTGACGAATACGCGGGCCAGTCGCTGCAACTCAGCTTTCAGAACGAACATCTCGCTGCTCGTGTTGATGGCGAGTTCCGGGTGACGGTGCCAGACCTGCTGGCGGTATTGGACGTCGATACCGGCGAGCCGATCACCACCGAAGGCTTGCGTTATGGTTTCCGCGTCGCCATTATCGCCATTCCCTGCGCCGAGAAATGGCGCAGTCCCAAGGGACTGGAAATCGTCGGACCCGCATATTTCGGTTATGACACCGATTACGTTCCCGTGGAAGATCGTTACGGAGGCGGCTGATGCGATTGCTCTATGAAGAAAATATCGAGGACATCGCGCTGGGCGCGGCGGTTCTTGGCACCGGCGGCGGCGGTGATCCCTACGTCGGCAAGCTGATGGCGCGCGAGGCGATACGGCAGTATGGTCCCGTTGAGCTTTACACCCTGGACGAACTGGATGACGATGACTTGATCGTGCCATCGGCGGGCATGGGGGCGCCCATCGTCATCGTGGAAAAGCTGCCCGCCGGCGACGACATGATCCGCGCCTTTCAGGCGCTGGGCAAATACTCCGGGCGGGAGCCGCGCGGCACCATGAGCATTGAAGCCGGCGGACTCAATTCGATCATGCCGATTTATGTCGCTGCCCGCCTGCGCATCCCCATGGTAGATTGCGACGGCATGGGACGCGCCTTCCCGGAAATACAGATGACCATTTTCACCGCCTACGGCATCACCGCCAGCCCCTTCGCCATGTCCGACGAACGCGGCAATGTCCTGCTGATGGATACGGTGAGCAACAAATGGGTGGAGACCTTTGCCCGCTCCTGTGTCGTGCACATGGGCGCCGAGGGCATGATCGCCCTCTATTCGGCCACGGTCAAGCAACTCAAGGAAGCCGCCATTTACGGCACGATCACGCTCGCGGAAGAGATCGGCCAAACGGTGCGGGACGCCCGCCTCAACGAGGCGAATCCGGTTGATGCCGTGCGCAAAGCCGTCGGTGGATTCTTGATCTTTCGCGGCAAGATAACCGATGTCGATCGCCGCATTGAGGGCGGCTGGAACCGTGGGGACGCCACAATGGCTGGCACTGGCGACTTTGAGGGGCAGGCGCTCAAGCTCGACTTTCAAAATGAACATTTGGCAGTGCGCGTGAATGGTGAGTTCGCCGCTACCGTGCCCGACTTGATCGCCGTGCTTGATGGCGAGACCGGCGAGCCGATCACCACCGAGGCGCTGCGCTACGGTATGCGCGTGGCCGTCATCGCTTTCCCTTGCGCGCCGCAATGGCGCGAGCCCGATGCCCTGAAACTGGCTCACCCGCGCTACTTCGGCTACGATGTCGATTACATCCCGGTGGAAGAGCGCTACCGAGGCCTCTGATGCGTCTGCTCGATGAAGAGAATATCGACGACATCGCGGTTGGCGCGGCGATATTGGGCTCCGGCGGCGGGAGCAATCCATATATTGGCAAGTTGATGGCGCGCGAAGCCATCAGGCAGTATGGTCCTGTCGAACTTTATACGCTGGACGAACTGGATGACGATGACTTGATAGTGCCTGCCGCCGGCATGGGCGCGCCGGTTGTCGCTGTGGAAAAACTGCCGGCCGGGGATGATATCGTCCGCGCCTTTCATGCCTTGGGCAAGTACACTGGCCGCGCGCCCCGGGCCACCATGAGCGTCGAATCCGGCGGTATGAACTCGATCAGGCCGATCTACCTCGCCGCGCGTTTGGGGATTCCCGTAGTCGATTGCGACGGCATGGGCCGCGCCTTCCCCGAAATTCAAATGACGGTTTTGACTGCCTGTGGCATCAGCGCAAGTCCTTTTGCCATGTCCGACGAACGCGGCAATATCCTGCTGATGGATGCCGTCAGCAATAAATGGGTGGAAGTCTTCGCCCGCTCTTGCGTGACGCACATGGGCGCAATCGGCGCGATCGCGCTTTACTCGGCGACGGTCAAGCAGTTGAAGGCAGCCGCTATCCACGGCACGACAACGCTGGCGGAAAAGATCGGCAGGACCGTGCGCTTGGCTCGCTTGAATGAAAGGAATCCGGTTGACGCCATACGCGTCGCGGTCGACGGTTTTCTCGTCTTTCGTGGCAAAATCACCGATGTCGATCGTCGCGTTTCTGAAGGTTTCGCCAAAGGCGGCGCCAGGATGACCGGCAGTGGCGCATTCGGGGGGCAAGAACTGCAGCTCGATTTTCAGAACGAGCACTTGGTCCTGCGCGTCGACGGCGATTATGTGGCGACCACGCCCGATTTGATCGCGGTCTTGGACAGCGAAACCGGCGCGCCCATCACCACCGAAGCGCTGCGCTATGGCATGCGCGCCGCGGTCATCGCCTTTCCCTGCGCGCCGCAATGGCGAGAACCGGCCGCGCTGGAACTCGTTTGTCCGCGTTATTTTGGATACGATATTGATTACGTACCGGTCGAGGAGCGCTTTGCCTCATGATTGAATCCGTAACACTTGATGACACTGCAGCGATCGCGGTGGGCGCCGGCATCCTCGGCACCGGCGGAGGCGGCAGCACCTATTTGAATCGCCTGCGGCTGGACAATGAATTGCGGGAGCGGGGCGGGGCGGTCTCGGTCATTCGGGCGGATGACGTGCCCGATGACGCCCTGGTCTGCGCCGTGGGCGGCATGGGCGCGCCCACCGTCAGCAACGAGAAACTGCAAGAAGGGCAGGAGATCAAACGAGCCGTCCGCGCGCTGGAAGATTACCTGCGGCGGAAAGTCTACGCTATCGTCATCGGCGAGATCGGCGGCGGCAATGCCTTGGGTCCCATGATCACGGCATTGCAATGCGACTTGCCTGTCGTGGATGGCGACGGCATGGGGCGCGCCTTCCCCGAATTGCAGATGGATACCTTTATGATTTATGGCTTGGCGCCGGCGCCCTTTGTCCTGGCCGACGCTCATGGCAACGTCTCGATCTTCAAGCGCATCGGCTCGGCGGAGCAGGCGGAAGCCTTCGCGCGCAGTTTGACCATCGAGATGGGCGGTTCCGCCGGCCTGGTGATGCCCATCATGTCCGGCGCCGATATGAAAAGGACCATCATCCGCGATACGCTCAGCTTGGCAAAGCGCATCGGCGAAGCGGTGCTCGATTGCCGCGCCCGCAGCATAGAACCGGCGGAAACTGTGGCGGCGCTCTGCAATGGCGAAGTCATCTTCACCGGCAAGATCGTCGATGTCAATCGACGTACAGTGGAAGGATTCGCGCGCGGCCGGCTCAAAATCAGCGCCTTTGACGACTTCAACCAGCAAATGGAAATTGACTTCCAGAACGAAAACCTGATCGCGCGCCTGGGCGAAGATGCGCTCTGCACGGTACCCGATCTGATCACCCTCGTCAGCCTGGAAGACGGCGAAGCGATTGGTACAGAATCTTTGCGTTATGGCTTGCGCGTGGCCGTGCTGGCAATGCCCGCGCCCAAGGAGCTGAAGACGCCGGAAGCGCTGGCGGTGGTCGGTCCCCGCGCTTTTGGCTACGAGGTCGAGTTCCGTCCGATGGCGGGGGATTTGCTGTAGTGGGCGCTTGATTGATCTTATCTATGTTCTCGCCAACATTCGTTTAGCTTGACAAGGAAAAACCGAAGTCATATTATGCGGATACATTGTCGGACAAGTTGCCGAAGGTGTTGTCTTGAAAAAATCAATGGCCTCTTCTGAATTATTCGACCAGCTCTGTGATGAGATTAATTCACGGAACCGGAAAGCGGCAGAAAAAATCGCGGAGGAAATTTCCGCCAAATATGGAGACTCAGCGACAAGTATTGTAGACGAGGTTCTCGAGCAGCTATCGGATGTCGAAGATATCGTCAATGATGTTGCGGTTAGGAATACCTTGTCCTCAATTCTTGATGATGCCTTGATTGAGCCGTTGTGGCGGTCTACATTCTCTGCACTAGTTGATAAAAGCATTGAAAAAACTTTGACACAAAGTGGGTTCTATGAAGCGCTAGTCGACAACTTGGAGAACGAATTTGTCTTGGACAGGGTTGCAGGCGTCTTTGCGGAACAAATGAGTATTTTCGCTTCTAAAGCCGATTTTTCCACAGTGGTGAAAGAAAATATGAAAGATTTGGCTGGGCGAACTGAGTTCTCGGCAGAGCTTGGCGACCGTATCAAAGAACTGGCGGAACAAACTGATCTTTCGGCGCATCTACACGAGCGCATAAATGAATTGACCCGAGAAACGGACTTCACGGCTTTGTTATTGGATCGCATGAATGAGCTAACTGATCAAGAGGAGTACAGCGACCGAGTGGGCAGGCGTATGCGTGAGTTGGCGCTGGAGGCGGACCTCGCCGAATCGCTGGCGTCGACTTCATCTGAATTCAAAGAATGGTGCGAGCGGATACATTTAGAACTCGTTCGAGTTATCCATCAAGAAAACTATCGTCAAATGCCTTACGAGCAATTCCTCGAACGCGCGTTTGGCAGCCTGCCAGACTTCACACTAGAGCGCGAGCAGCCTGATTACGTTGAAGTCAGTGAAGACTTGGAATGAAGTATCTCTTGGATACCGATATCTGTGTCTTCCTGTTAAGTGGTCGCGAGCCGAACCTGCGCCTGCGGATGCAAACTGTTCCGGCAGCCGATATTGCGATCAGTACCGTTACGAAAGGCGAAATGTATTCCGGTGCTGCCCGCAGTCAGCAACCGGCGCGAACGCGCGAAAGGCAGTTAGACTTCTTTTTGCGTTATGCCAGCTTGTCCTTCGACGATGCCGCCGCGCACGAATATGGACACGTTGACGGTCTGTTGAAGAGTCGCGGAATGAGCATCGGACCGCTCGACACACAGATTGCCGCCATCGCCCTCGCCCACAACTTGACTCTCGTCACCCACAACACAAGGCACTTCAGCCGCATCCCGCATCTCATACTTGAAGATTGGGTATTCGCCTAGCCGAAAACTCAAAGGAATCCCACCAATGCTCAACAAACCCCATATCATCATCTTCAACCCTGACCAATGGCGCGGCGATGTGATGAGCCACCTCGGCAATCCCGCCGCAATCACGCCTAACCTCGACGCAATCATCCAAAACGATGCCGTCTCCTTTCGTCATGCCTTCTGCCAGAACCCGGTCTGCACGCCCAGCCGCTGCTCCTTCATGACCGGTTGGTATCCTCATGTCCGCGGGCACCGCACCATGTTCCACATGCTGCGCCCGGACGAGCCCGTGCTGCTCAAGTATCTCAAAGACAACGGCTATTTCGTCTGGTGGGGCGGCAAGAACGACCTGGCGCCGCGTCAGAATGGCTTTGCTGAGTATTGCGACGTCAAATACGAGGCCGGGCGACCACTCCGTCCCAATTTGCATCGCGCGGACGAATGGCGGGGCGATCCCGGCGGCGACAACTATTATTCCTTCTACGCCGGCAAGCTCGATACTGGCGAAGACGAAGTTTATTACGACAACGATTGGGCGATGGTCGATGGGGCTATAGATCTGATTCGGGACGCGCCCGACGATCAGCCGCTTTGCATCTACTTGCCGCTGGGTTATCCGCACCCGCCCTATGGCGTGGAAGATCCCTGGTACAGCCAGATCGACCGCGGGCTCATCCCGTCACGCCTGCCGACGCCGGATTGGAGCAAGAAACCCGGGCTCACGGCGGGCATCTTCCAGCGACAAGGCTTACAGGGCTGGACCGAGGAGCGCTTCAGGGAATTGCGCGCCACTTATTATGGCATGTGCGCGCGCGTCGATGCCCAGTTTGGAAAACTGGTGTCAGCTTTGCAAGAGCGAGGCATATATGATGACAGCGCCATCTTCTTCTTCTCCGATCACGGCGATTTCACCGGCGACTATGGCTTGGTGGAAAAGACGCAGAATACCTTTGAGGATTGCCTGACGCGGGTGCCGCTCATCATCAAACCGCCGTCGAACATCCCTGTCCAGTCCGGCATCCGCGATGCCCTGGTTGAATTGATTGACTTCACCGCGACGGCATACGAATACGCCGGCATCGCGCCGGACTACGACCACTTCGGGCGCTCGCTCACGCCCTTGTTGACCGGCGCGACAGATGAACATCGCGACGCTGTCTTTTGCGAGGGCGGCCGTTTGCTGGGCGAGGAGCAGGCGATGGAAAAGGACAGCCCTTCATTCTACGATCCCGGCGGACTGTATTGGCCCCGTGTGCAGTTGCAGGGCAGCGAAGACGGCGAGCATAGCAAGGCGACTATGTGCCGTACGCGGCAATTCAAATATGTCCGACGGCTTTACGAAACCGACGAACTGTATGACCTGGGAGAAGACCGGGGGGAGCTTCACAACCTCATTGACGATCCAGCCTATACGGGGGTGCTGGCGGAACTGCGCGAGCGCATGTTGACCTGGTATCAGACAACTTGCGATGTCGTGCCTCGCGAGACTGACCTGCGTTAGTTAATTTCCCAATCTGGTTTTTCGGATTGTCATCGGCAGCCGGCGGTCACACCGTATTGCAAAAGCAGTCGTTGATTCGCGGGTATATCATCCAGGCTGCACTCGGCGCCATTGCTCCAAATGATGCGTAGATCGGCCACCGTAGCAGCGCCAAGCCCAAAGTGCAGTTCCTGTTGATTGTTGCCGCCAAGCCCGGAACCGATTTTGACCGTTTGCATCTGCGTCGAGCCGGCCTCTGTGCTTAGGTACACCTTGCTCCCGACGGCGTCTCGATTGACATCGCCGCCGCCGCGCAAGCTCAAGGCAAGCCAGCGATTGTCGTTGCCCTGATTTTGATACAGGCGATAGCCGCTGTTCCAATTGCCCGTGACCAGATCCAGGTCACCGTCGCGGTCGTAATCGGCGTAAGCGACGCCCAGCGTGGCCAGGGGCGCGTCTATGCCGCTGCCGTGGCTAACATCGACGAAGGAACGATGTCTGTTGTTGCGGAAAAGGGCGTCAGGCAGTTCGTTCATAAAGCTGACTTCCAGCTCGGGAAAGGTCTGAAAATACTGTGTGGTGGCGACATACAGGTCCTGCCAGCCGTCGTTGTCAAAGTCGAAGAAGACCGCTCCCCAGCCCACGCCTTGATCCGGACCCATGTTGATGGCGGAGCCGGTGGAGCGGGCGCGATTCCTGAAGCCGCCCGCGCCGTCATTCATCATCAGGTGCATCTGATAGACCATGTCGGTGATGTAAAGGTCGAGATCGCCGTCGTTGTCGTAATCGCTGGCGTCCAGTCCCATGCCGTTGATCAATAGATCGGTCCCGGACTCTGCGGATACATTTGTAAAGCACCAATGCCCGCAACCCGCGCCGTCGTTGCGCCAGAGCACATTGCCGATTTCGTTCCGCAATTTGTCGTTGACGACGTAGAGGTCGAGATCGCCATCGCCGTCGTAATCGAAGAAACCGGGCGCGAAACCAGCGCCCAAGGTCAGCCCGTATTCCAGCGCCCCGGTAACATCGGTGAAGCTGCCATCGCCGTTATTGAGATAGAGCCGATCCTGCTGCGCCGAGAAATCGACCGGATCGCATTCGGGGAAACATGACCAGTTGGTCACGTACAAATCCAGCCAGCCATCGCTATTGTAGTCGCCGAAGGCCGCCGATGTGCCTTTGCCCGTGTCGCCGACCCCGGCTTCCAGGGTGACATCGCTGAATCCAGCGCCGGCTTCGTTGCGGAAGAGCCTATTGGCGCCGTAATTGACGACATAGAGATCGAGCCAGCCGTCGTTGTCGTAATCCGCCCAGACGACGCCTCCGCTCGGCACATCGGGCAGACTGAGATTTTGCGAGAACTCGGAAACCGAAAAACTGCCATCCTGATTGTTGCGATAGAGTACATTGGGATCGAGGTTTCCGGTGACATAGAGATCGACCCAGCCATCGCGATCATAATCGCCCCAAGCCTGCCCGATCGCCAGATAGCCTTGCAGCGCCTCTTTATCGTCCCAGACGCCGCGGTGCGTCGCCGTGATGCCGGCTTCGGCGCTGACGTCAGTGAATATGGGCTGCTCCTCCGGCTGCGCCAGGGCGATTCGCGCGGGAAGCGCTATGGACATGAGGTAAAGCGCCAAAAGTCCAGCCCAAGACCTTCGAAACCTACTCGCAATACCGTACAGCCTCCCCCCAATGCTTTGGGAGGGCTGAGGGAAGTTAATATACCGCGCCATACTACCTGACATAGTGGTTTAGCGTACCGTGGTCCGCGCATACATGGGCCAATCCAGAGGAACGCCAAGCTGATCTTTCAGCAAAGTTTGAAAATCGCGCAAATGCGTCTCGGTATTGCGTACCTGTCGCGGCGTCAAGCCCTTGTCCAGGCAATATGCCGCCAAGGCGCCGGCCGCCTCGCCGATATTCCATTCCACCGGATGCAAGCGGTAGCAGCCGTTGGTGATGTGCGTCACACCCAGGTTTTTGCAAGCGGGCAGCAGGTTTTCGACGCGCTGGGGTATCAATGAGCCGAGCGGAATCTGGAAGGGATAACAACTGATGTCGATATAGGTCCGGGGCAAAGTGCTCGGATGCAGATCAATGCGATAGCTGCCGATGCCGACGCTGTCGTCAAATTGCTCGGCAGTATCAAAGCCTTCGCGCTGCTGGACCCCGACGTGCTCTTCCAGCACCGTGTACTCGGCCAGGATGCGCCGCGCTTCACGGACGTAGACATACTTCGCCATGCCGTCGGCGGCGCCGACGACATCGGGACGGAGGCGCAAGCCGGGATAGCCGTAGCCTTTGCCGTCCGAGCGGGGAGCTTCGGTCTGCATCCAATAGAGCATGGAATAGCTCAATTGCTTGCATTCACGCAGCGCAGCCTGTTTCGTTTTTTCGTCGACTCCCAGCAAGGGCTTCAACCAGTAGTCGATTTGGGGCCAATTGACCAGTGTGATATCGCTGCGGAAGGTCCCTTCCGGATAATGGTCCTTGTAAAGGATGCGGCGGAAGTGCCAAAGATCGCCCGGTCCTCCAGTATAGCGATGGCGAAAACCGGCGTGGAAAATCTGGCGGTGTACCGTTTCCAGCGTGATCGGGCTGGGGTAATACCAGCTCAATTGTTTGTCGGGCCAGAAATCGGCTTTATAGTCCCGCCAGAAATCGTAGTCTTCCGGCTTGTCGATGCTGTGATCTTCACCTTCAAGATGATCGATGGCGAAGCACCAGGAGATCGCTTGCTGATCAAGCGGCAGCGGATCGCCCTCGACAGCATGCATCTCGCCCGTCTGCGCTTGACTTTCCGCGCCGATAATCGACTCAACATCCGCCAGTTCTAACAAATCGCCCAGCTCGGTGGCATCAAGGATGTATGGCGCGGAAACCACGACTTGATCGCCGGTCTGTGTATCTTCCAGCGTTACCGCCAAAACGCGGTCGCCATCAGTCTCGGCCGCGATCGGAATATGGTAGAGGAGAATATCAAGCTGCATGCTGGATCGATAAGGCGCCAGCATCTCTTCAATCACCGCCAAGCCGATGCGCGGCTCGTGACAGAGGCGACTGACATTGCCCTGGCCCGGATTCCAGTTCATGGTATGACGCGCTTTATCGGTCAGGGGATAGTTACGACGATAATAATCGCGCACGCCATCGGAAAAGCGCATATATGTCGCCGTCGCGCCGCATTGATCCACCCAGGGATTTTCGTCAGGCGGCACGGCTTGCGCGGTCAACTGACCGCCGATCCAGTCAGTCTCTTCGCTCATGATGACCGATTTGCCCATACTTAAAGCCGCCAGCGCCGCGCCGATGGCTCCGGTGCCGCCGCCGACGATTAGAATGTCAGTGCTGCGTTCGTTCATGTGTTCTTCCTCAATAATGCCAAATTACATGCGCGCATCGGGCTTGCTTGGCTCTCCGGCGGCGATAACGTGCCCTACCCCCTGCTTCGGCTTGTAATGATATCCATTCTCGACACACCAATCGTCAATTGGGTTGGCCCCGCCGGTGAAGTCAAAATTTGGATTGTCATCGACTGGTTCGCCGACGAGATAGCGCTCCATCGGCGACAGTTTCTCCACCAGCTCGGGCGCCTGCTGCCGATAATCCGTTGGGATGACCCAGTCATAGCTATAGCCGATCATGACAGCTTTGCGGGTGCGAACGCTTAAATTGGCCGCGCCGGCGTGCCAGGTGCGGTTCTCGAAAAAGACGGCGTCGCCCGGATTGAGCAGCGGCTCAACCATGGTCGCAGGATCGACCTGGCCATCAGGTATTTCAATGGGTTCCTTGAGTTGATTGCTGCCAGCCGCCATCATCGTGACGCCGGTATTGGGTTCGCTCAAATCGGTGAGATAGTAGGCGACCTTGAGCGAATGACGCGGGATATGTTGGTCGCCCAGGTCGCGCATGGACATGTAATGGTCGCGGTGCCAGCCGGGGATACGGTCGGCGCCGGTTGAGCCGGGCGGATCGGAGGCGCGATAAATCAGATGGCTGGTCAGGAGCGACAGGTAGGGGCTGAGCAACTGCGCCACGATTGAGAAGATCTTCGGGTTGGTAATTAATTTCAGGAAGGCGTCGTCCATCGACACGCAATTGCGAAAGCCGTCGTACAAGCCACCAGGCCTGCGCTGACGATTGAGCTCGCGATCGGAGGCGATCAGCCGATCGCCGGCCTCGATCAACGCGGAGACGGTCTCGCTGTCGATCGCTTCGCGCATGATCAAGTAGCCCTCTTCATCAAATTGTCGCTTTTGTTCCGGCTTTATCTTGACGAATTCCATCGCCTATGCCTCCACTTGCGCGTAAAGCGCAGCTTGTACCGCATCTTCTCGCTTGTTGACTTCAGTATAAATTCTATCCAAGAGTTGACCGCGTGTACCAGTGAAAGTCGTCAATTCCGGCGTATTCGCCCAGGTCGTCCACTGAACCCGGTCTTCGTCCGAAGCCGGCTCGTCAAGATTGGCTCGGTAGCTGTCGCCCAGGAAGCCGCGCAAAGCAAAGTATTGCAGCGCATGATAGTGGGCATCGCCGGGCGCGGCGTCCTCGTAGTAGGTCAACACCGCGCCGGCGGCTAGCAGACGCCGCTGCATCTCGATGACGTTTGCGTCGCGCACCCTTGTCCCGTCGTCCAAGCTAACGTTGATCGCCTCGCCCGCCGCTTCCCCCAGCGCCATCCAGCATGGTTCCATGCGCAGCGTGCTGAAGCCGATATGCGTACCTGAAGCTGGCACGGGAATAAGCAGGTTCTCGACTTCCAGCGGCACGATGACGCCGTAGGGGACGCTGTAGGGCGTGGTGCGGTAAGTGAAAATACCGTCAGTATGCGGTCGTCCCTCTTCGCGTTTCAGGCAGGCATGCGAATCCAGGCTGTAATGGCTAGCGGTGATGCTGGTCATATGCGCGCGAGAACCCCGCTTGGACAAGGCGTCATGCGCGGTGAAGAGGTACTCGCCGCGGATGCGCCGCCCCTCGCGCACATAAATCTGCCGCGGGAAGTTGCCGTTGTCTGCAAATTCGTCGCTCGCCAGTCCCCAGCGATTGCAGCGTTCGCGGAAGTCCGCCGGCAGTTCGGGGTCATTCTGCGCAAAATAAAACAGACCGAGGATATAGTCGCGCAGGCGCTCGGCAAATTGATCGCGCCACTCCCAACTCGCTGTGGGGTAGGGCCAGTTCTCCTCCGGCAGGTCTGTCGAGATGAAGGCGGCGTGTTGATTGTTGCCGTCGACTTTGCCGTTGGGCACAGTCACCATATTGGTGATCGCGCCGATGCCGTCGAATTCCATCGGTGTCGGCGGACCGGCGAAGCGATTGAGCCGTACATCCTCTGCCAGCGACAGGTACTCATCACGGTTGTATGCGCGCGGCTTTTCGATCCTTGTCATGTTGGATTCGACGGTCGTCAGCGGCAACCGATAGTTGTAGGACTGAATCGCGTTGTCGCCTTGCCCGGTGGAGTAGGTTTCGTCGACGGGAGCGCCCCAGCGCTGGTAGAATTTTCCGGCGCAAGGTTCGCCGTATTCCTCCACGCCCTCGCGCCCCAGCATGTAAGGTGCGCCGGCGGCGGCTGCCAGATCGCCCTCGTAGGTGGCATCGACGAAAACGCTGGCGTGATAAGTTTCGCTCTCGCCGTTCACTCGGTTGATGATCTTGATTCCCGTCAGCGCCGCGCCCTCTTTGATAGCATTGCTCGGCTCGTGATCGAATTGCCGCATCCTGCGGACTTCCAGGTTTTCTCCCTGTTCCGCGATCATTTCCAGCAGGATCTTTTCGGCAACATGCGGCTCGAAGCGGTAGCCGTCGCTGCAGTCGATCACCTGCTGCGAATCCGCGCCGTATGCCTCGCTGTAATGCTCTTTGATACGTCGTACAAATTCCAGGAAGAGGCCGCCGGTGGCGCCGCGCGTATGAATATCGGTGGCGCCCAATCCGTTGGCGGGCAAGCCGCCGATATGCGCTGTGCGCTCCAGGATGATGGCGCGCCGTCCTGCGCGAGCGACTGCAATGCCCGCCATGATGCCTGCCGGCGTACCACCGACGATGACGGCGTCGAAATCGAAGCTAGCGGGAGATGTCATTTAGGGATCCTCATCCAAGTAATCCAGTATCGGGTGTCTCTACAAGGCTTGTCCGGTACTGCAAGTCTTACGCATAGACAACTGTAACAATACCGAAACGGTACAAAAAGAGGGTCAATCCTTGTGTAAGGCAACAGATTACTGCGGAATCCGCCAAGTTTAGCCCCCTTCCCTGATGCTTCGGGGAAGGGGCTGGGGGATGGGGTAGAAAAAGCGCAGTTGCATGACCCAGTACCGACAAGCCTTACATTTTCTAGTTTGACGGGCTCTTTCATTTATTCTTTCAGCGCCAGCGACACGAGTACAACGAGAGATGTCTTGCCTCCCGTTACGCCTCTTATTCGCAGAAAGCCGCCAAAATGGCGCACTTTACAAAACGTGACCGCGTTCTTCTTCGTCGGCAGGTCAAATTCGCTGCCCTCATCGGCCCAATGGATTCCGTCCGCCGAAATCTGCACGTACGCCAATCCCCCATCAAAGTCGGGCGAAACCTCCAAAGCCCGCACAAAAAAGATTGCCTCGCTGGCCCAAGCCGCCTCATACGGTTCAGTGGCGAACTCGCCAGACCATTCCACATTGCGCTCGACGATCGCGGTGTAACTGCGTCTGACGGCCATGGCTAGAACACCCCGGAAAGCAGTACGGAGTCGACATACAAGAAGGCGCGCTTGTCGCGGTTGGTCTCTACCCAGAAGGCTGTATTCAACATGCAGTTCAAGTTGGGCATGGCCGGGATCGAGATGTGCTTGAGCGCTTCCCCGGCGTATACCAGGTCGTTGCATTGAAAACCGATAAAGCGCCGTTTCGCCAAATCTAACTTGACCTTCAGATAATGCCAATTCATCTTGGTTGCGATCTCGTTATAGCAGAGCGTTTGCGCCGGGCAATCAACGAAGTCCCAGTTTTCCGGTCCCAGATGAAAATGGGACACGGTCTCGCCGGAATCGCCAATATTGTGGAAGGGGCGCGTCTGTCCTTTGACTTGCCAGCGGTTGATCATCTCGTCTTCCACCGCGTTGAGATAGCGCAGATGCGGCATCCAGCGGAACTCGGGATTCATGCCGTCTTGAAGATCAAAGAGGACGCCGAAGGCGCGCACGTCGTCCAGCGACAGACGCAGTTCGCTCGCTTCCGGCTTGAACGTGAAATAGCACTCAAGTTGAATCTGCCCGCGCCTGCGGAAGGTCTGTCGTTTGATGCTGGTCGCCAGCGAACCCGCCCGCGCGCGCGTCGCCAGCTTGAGCGCGTAGCTGC
Source organism: Anaerolineae bacterium (assembly GCA_022820665.1). Classification (GTDB taxonomy): domain Bacteria; phylum Chloroflexota; class Anaerolineae; order Aggregatilineales; family Phototrophicaceae; genus UBA6055. The sequence goes on from JAJEFB010000051.1 coordinate 17,455, forward strand.
CTTCCATCGAGCCCGCTGTGCCGGTATCCCACATGCTCAGGTTGCTGAGCATGGGCGGACGCATGTCGCTGTATTCCGGCAACATGGAATCAAGACTGTGCTCGTAATTGCCGATCAATTCCGACCAGCCGCGAATGCCCTCGTCGAAGTCATCGTAGAAGAACACCCGCTCCAGCGGATCGAAGCGGCTCAGTCGCGGGTCTATCGCTTGCAGATTGATCATAAATCCTGCCCCATCTGGTTGGAGGTTAGGTGTTCTGGCAAGCTTTACAAGATTTTTGACAAAGCCAAAGAAACGATGTACATTCGTTAGGAGCTTTGACTGGATTCGCAGTTTGTCGCTAAGTATAACGAAAGCATGACAATGCGCAAGAAATCAGAGCGTTTGCGGTCAAAGTCTGCGCAAAGTCAGGTGGGGGCGCCGCCTTCGCTTTGCCGTATGAAACGGTGTAGGTCTGGCTGTTTAGCCACAATTTATTGAATAAGAAGTAGTATTGGAGACGACCATGAAGTATTCACTCTTTGTACGAATCGCGCTAGCGCTGGGCATATTGCTGTCGCTCGGCCTCTTGCCTTCGATGGCGCAAGATTGTGACGGCGAGGTCATCGAGCTCGAGTTCATGAATTGGTGGGGCGCCGCCCGCGAAGCGCTGATGGATACGCTTATCGGCCACTTCCAGGAGGAGAACCCCTGCATCCGCGTCATCAACCAGGTGCAGCCATGGGATAACCGCGCCGAATTGCTCGCCACTGCCGCCGCCAGCAGCAACCCGCCTGGCATTATCATGTCGACCCGGCCCGAGACCTATCAATTCGCCATCAACGGTTTGATCATCCCGATCGACGCTTTCGTTGAAACGCATGGCACCGACCTCAGCGTCTTCTATGATGGCGAAATTGGTTTGCAGTACTGGAACGGCGAACTCTACGGCTTGCCAATGCCGACCGCCGGCGGCTTGACCGGTTTGATGATTTACAACAAGAACTTGCTGCGCGATGCCGGCTTTGATCCGGAAGATCCGCCAGAGACCTGGCAAGAGCTGGAAGATATGGCGGCGGCGATCACGGTCGCCGATCCCATGGGTATTGATGTCCTGGGCGCAGCCGCTTTCGGCACCGATTCAGAGTTTGTCGCCTGGCTCTATACCAATAATGGCAAGTACGTCACAGAGGACGGCCGCACCTTGCTCTTCAACAGCCCCGAAGGCTTGGAAACGCTGGAGTGGATGGTCAACTTGACCAACAACGTCAATCACGGCACCTTAAACATCACCGACTTCTTCCAGGATACCGCCTTCGCTCAAGGCGATCACCCCTGGTATGAAGACAAACAGGCTTTCCTGCACATCAACACCTCTTTCTTCGGGCACTTCAATGTGAATGATCCCGAGGGCTACGCCGACACCGAAAGCTGGGGCACGATGCTGCGGCCCTACAATGGCGACAATCCCGATGCCCATTCCGCGGGCACCACCGGCTACAATTACAGCGGCGCCTGGGCTTACACGATTCCAGCCGTGCATCCGCCAGAGAAGCAGGAAGCCGCCTTCAAGTTCGCCGAGTTCATCGGCGCCCATCCGCTGGGCGGCTGCGCCTTCCTCTTCGCGCAGAGCCGTCCCTCGCCGGTGAAGGAATGCAACGAGAACCCGGAATATTACAACGTCAATCCGTACTGGAGCGTCGTGCTCGAAGGTCTGGCGCTAGATACGCCAGTGCAAATCACACCGGTTCAGGGTCAGTTGGCGGAGATCTTGTCCAACAATATCGCGGAAGCCTACCACGGCGTAAAGTCGCCGGCGGACGCGCTTAACGATGCTCATGCCGAAATGCAAGAGCTCCTGGACGAGTTCTGGGCGGAGTTTGACGTCGACAATATGTAGGATATTTCACCCCCATCCCCCGACCCCTTCCCCTATCAAGAGGGAAGGGGAGGACTGACTTAGCCGGGTGGAGGTAGAGCAAAGTCCCTCCCTCTTTATGGGGGAGGGATTTAGGGTGGGGGCACCAGGAGCAAAGCCTTGCAAGCGTCCCAGAAAACACTGCGAACCCAACACGAGACCACCTGGAAGCTGCGGATGCAGGAATGGTGGTTCCGCAACCGCGCCTTGATCGGCTTCGCCTTTATCTTCCCCTGGTTCGCCGGTTTCATCATCTTCGACTTGCTGCCCTTCATGTACAACTTGTACCTGAGCTTCACCGATTATCAGATCGGCACAAGGGGCATACCGCCCTGGATAGGCTTGGAAAACTACATCGAAATCTTCACCGATGACAAGCTCTTCGGCAAGAGCATGTACAACACGGTCTATTACCTGGGCTTCAGCGTGCCCTTGCGCCTGATTTTCGCCTTCTTGATCGCGCTTATATTGAATCTCCGCGTGCGCGGGATGGAACTCTATCGCACATTATTCTATGTGCCGTCAGTCGTGCCCCTGGTGGCGGCGACGGTGATATTCGCCGGTTTCCTCAACACGCGCTATGGTTTTCTTAATCAGTTCCTCGTCTTGATTGGCGCAACGCCGGTGCGCTGGCTGTCTTCGCCGGATGCGATAAAGCCATCGCTGATTTTGCTCAGCCTCTGGGGCTTCGGCGGTCAGATGATTATCTTCCTCGCCGGCTTGCAAAGCATCCCGGAAGATCTTTACGAGGCGGCCGCAATTGACGGAGGCACCGGCTGGCAGCGGCTCATCTATATCACCGTCCCGCTGATGACGCCGACGATTTTCTTCAATTTGCTCTTGGGTTTGATTGGCGGCTTTCAGATCTTTGAACAGGTCTTCATTCTCATCGGGACCAATGGAGGACCCTTGCAAGCTGGACTTGTTTACATGCTACATGTCTATAATAAAGCCTTTCGAGATTTCGAGTTCGGCTATTCGGCCGCGCTGTCAGTAATTCTCTTCCTCATCATCTTTGTGTTGACGATCTTGTTGGTCTATACGTCCAATCGCTGGGTGTTTTACGGGGACTCGCAAGACGATGAGACCTAGGCTCGCCTACTAGGATTTTGGCATGATTGAAGATCCCAGAAGCAAAATGATTCGCTACATCACGGTCTATGTGATCCTGACCGCTGGCGCAATTGTGATGATGGTGCCACTGCTCTGGACGGTCTCAACTTCGCTAAAAACGCGCGACAAAATCACCATTCGCCGCCTGGAGTTAATCCCGGATCCTGTCGCTTGGGAGAATTATCCCTATCTCTTTGAGGCGCGCCCGATCCTCAAATATACGCGTAATACCATGGTCATCGTGGTGGCTTCGCTATTCGGCGCTTGGGTGCCTTGCACGATGGCTGGCTACGCCTTCGCCCGCATTCCCTTCCCCGGGCGGAACATATTCTTTGGCGTCTTGCTGGCGACGATGATGCTGCCTTATGTGGTGCGATTAATTCCCTTATTCCTGTTTTTCGACGAGATCGGCTGGACGCGCACCTTCGGTCCGCTGATCTTGCCACGTCTGCTCGGGCATAATGCCTTCTATATCTTCTTGTATCGACAGTTTTTCCGCGGTATACCGGACGACATTCACGACTCCGCCCGCATCGATGGCTGTTCCGAATTCGGCGTCTGGTGGCGGATATTCATGCCCATGTCGCGTCCGGTTCTGGCGGCTGTCTCGATCTTCGCCTTTTCCTTCGCCTGGAACGATTTCCTCAATCCCCTGATTTACCTGGGTTCGAACAAGGAACTCTGGACCTTGGCGCTGGGCTTGAACGCCTTGCAAGGCTTTGAAGGCGAGGACAACAGCCTCAACCTGATTATGGTCTTCTCGATGCTGATGATCATTCCCATGCTTATCGTCTTCTATTTCGGGCAGAAGCACCTGATCAGTGGCGTGACCGCGCAGGGCAGCCTCAAGGGATAGCGCCCATCCGACCATGGCGCCAATCCCTCCCTCCGACTCCTCACGCGGAAGCGAGACGCTTCCCCCCAATGCTTTGGGGGGATCGAGGGGGGTACCCAACATCGTATACATCGTCCTCGATCAATGGCGCGGCGATTGCCTCGGCATCGCCGACAGCGCGCATCCGGTGATGACGCCCCATTTCGATCAACTTGCCTATGAAGGCATTTGGTACAGTCGCGCTTATGCCGATTGCCCTGTTTGCATGCCACAGCGCGCCACCATGCTCACCGGCTTTACCGGCAGCCAGCATGGCATGCCCTACAATTTCATGGACGGTCCGCGAACGCCAATCGAGCCAGAACACAGCTTGCCCCGACGCTTGACGCGAGAAGCGGGCTACCAAACCAAGGCGATTGGCAAGATGCACTTTTATCCCGAACGCGCTCGCTTCGGCTTCGAGGATATCAGCCTGCATCCTAATGACTACGTCAATTTCCTGGAAGAACAGGGCTACGGCGGGTTCTATCGCGGGCATGGCTTGGGCGGGAACGAGGTCTATCCGGCGGTAAGCGCCGTTCCGGAGCATCTGACGCACACTCATTGGATCGTCGACGAGGGCATCAAATTCCTTTCGCGCCGCGATCCCGATTGCCCCTTCTTTATGTGGATGGTCTTTGAAGCGCCGCACAGCCCCTTCGACCCCCCAGAGCCCTTCGATCGGTTCTATGACGATTTCGAGGTGCCGGAACCGGTCATCGGCGACTGGGTGGATAGCGCGGATGAGCCGCCAGCCTTCACCCGTCAACGCATCATGAGCAAAGCCGACCGCATTCCGCCGCCGGTGATGACGCGGCTGCGCCGTCACTATTACGCGCAGATTACCCACATCGATTATCAATTGGGGCGCTTGCTCGGCGAGCTAAAGCGGGTGGGTTTGTACGACAATACCGTGATTGTCCTCACATCCGACCATGGCGAGCACCTGGGCGATCATCGTTTGTTCGCCAAGAACAGCTTCCTGGAGTCTTCGGCGTGCGTGCCTATCATAATGCGCTTGCCCAGAAGTCAGGGCATCATCAACAGACGCTCCCAAGAGCCTGTGCTGACCGCGGACATCGCGCCCACATTGCTGGAGTTGGCCGGTTTGACGCCGGCTCGAGAAATGGATGGCGTTTCCTTGTTGGCGCAGCCGGCTGATCGCCTGATATTTGGCGAGACCAGCGACGCCGTCTTCGCAACGGACGAGGCTTTCAAATACGTTCACTATTTTGAAGGCGGGACCGAGCACTTGTTCCATATTGAAGCCGATCCCAGCGACTCTCGAAATCTGGCGGGAGAACCAGCATTTGCGCTTCGCCAAGAGGGCTTGAAGGCGCGGTTAATCGCGTATCTTCAAGGCAACCGGCGCCCCTGCGTTGTGGATGGCGCATTGCGCGTCGAAGAGGCTGAACTAGACATTGACGCTCTACGCGCGGCGAATACCGCCGCCTGGCGCGGTCCATTGCGCTATGGGGACGGCTACGAATCCTGATAATCGAGATAATCGCCGACGATGGTTGTGAACTCAATCATATTGCCGTTGGGATCGCGGCAGAAGAACCGCGGCCGACCCGCGATCGGCTCGCTGTCCCAGGGCGAGTAGCCCGCCTCGGCCAATTTCTGGCGCATCGCCTCGAGATCTTCCACGACCAGACAAAAATGGCGGCTCGACGCATCGCCTATCGGCGCCCATTCAAAGATATGGAGTTCCGCCCAGTCGTTGAGCTTGAACCAGATCACATCCACGGTCGTGATTGTGTCCGGCGCTGGAACCTCTTCCAGTCCCAAAACGTCGCCGTAGAATGCTCGGGTCCGCTCGTCGCTGCCCGGCGGGCGCGGGATGCTGACATGTTGCAAGCGATATGTCATGCTTGGATTCTCTGCTTTGTTTGCGCGGCATGGTAATACTTTACGCCGTTTTTTGCAATCAGTAGACAGGCGCTGGGCGCGTAACCGGCGAGAAGAACCCAGGAATGCCGCGCTCATAGCAAGTAACACGGGCTCTCCTGCTCTGTCGGGCAAGGGATTTATTAAAAGGGCTGTCCGGTACAGTCGCCATTGACTTGACAATCGCATCGCTGGTCGGTAGACTTTGTGTAATTGTACTTTGAGTGTGCAATTGCACAGCAGCGCGCAAGAGGCATACATGCCGCAAGCCATTGTCATGCCCAAACTGGGGAACACGGTCGAAAGCGCGATCATTTTGACTTGGCATGTCGGCGTCGGCGATCCTGTTAAGACGGGCGAAGCGCTTTGCGAAGTCGAGACGGACAAAGCGACGCTCGAAGTCGAAAGCAGCGCTTCCGGCATATTGCTGGCGCGTTTTTTCGAAGCGGGCGATGAAGTGCCAGTCATGCAGAACATTGCCGTCGTCGGTCGAGAAGGCGAGTCATTCGATTTGCTTTCTCCGCTCTCCGCCGCCCCGGCAGAACATGCCACGCCAAGCGTATCTTATGACCAAAGCGACGAGGAGCCGGACGACCGGGTCTTTGTCTCGCCTCGCGCGCGGCATCTGGCGGGGCGCAAGGGCATCGACTACAGCGAAATCGAGGGCACGGGTCCCGACGGGCGTATCATCGAGCGAGACATTCGGGCATTGATTGACCAACAGGTGAAAATGTCGCCGGTAGCCAAGGCGATGCTCGCAAGCGGCGAGTACCAGATCGCGGATGCAGGAGCCGTCGACAAGCGAATCACCAAGTCCGATCTGAGGCCATCTTCGCCTGGCGGTTCACCCGAGTTGAAGGCGATTGATCTGACGGGCGTCCGCAGAACCATCGCAAAGCGGATGCTTGAATCGATGCGAACAACCGCCCAGTTGACACTTAATGCATCGGCCGACGCCACCTCCTTACAGGGCTTCCGCGCTCGGCTCAAGTCCAGCGATGAGGCTCTGGGCTTGCGCGGCGTGACTATTAACGATTTGCTATTGTTCGCCGTCGCGCGGACCTTGCCGGCTTTTCCGGAACTGAACGCGCTATATGAGAACGACAGGATCTTGCAGCACGCGCGCGTTCAACTCGGCATGGCGGTGGATACGCCGCGCGGACTCCTGGTGCCGGTGATTCGGGGCGCCGATTCGCTTAGCCTGCGGGCTCTGTCCGACGAGGCAAAGCGACTGGCGGAGGCTTGTAGGGATAACAGTATCATGCCCGATGAATTGACTGGCGGCAGTTTCACCGTGACCAACCTGGGGGGCTTGGGCATCGAAAGCTTCACGCCCATCCTCAATCCGCCGCAGGTCGGCATTCTCGGCATCGGCAGCATCAACCTCAAGCCGGTTGAACGTGACGAGGCAGTCGCGCATGTGCCGCACATCGGTTTGTCGCTGACCGTCAATCATCAAGTTGTCGACGGCGCGCCAGCCGCCCGCTTTCTCGCGCAATTGCGCCAGAACATCGCCAGTATCGAATTGCTGCTCGCCCTATAGCCTGGAGCCCGCAATGCCGAAATCGCTGACGATTGACCCTCATGAAGCCCGACAGCGGTCGCTGTTGCGAGCGCCGGATATCCCTGTCAACGCCTATCTTTCCGATCCACAGGCTGAAGCCGAACGTTTCTCCAGCGCGGAACTGGTCAATATCTATCATGACATGCGCTTGATCCGCGAGTTTGAGCTAGTGCTCGATGGATTCAAGAAAACGGGTTCTTACCGCGGGATCGAATACAATCATCTCGGTCCGGCGCATCTATCTATCGGGCAGGAAGCGGCTGCTGTGGGGCAGTGCCTGCGCCTTGATCCGGAAGACTTCATCCTCGGCTCGCATCGCAGCCACGGCGAGATACTGGCAAAAGGGCTATCCGCCATCCGGGCGCTTGACGAAGACTGCTTGCTGGACATCATGGAGAACTATATGGGCGCCGCCGCGCTGCGCGTCGTTGAGGGCATTGACGACTTCAACGATATCGAGTCGCTCGCGCAAGCTTATCTGATTTACGGCACTTACGCCGAAATCTTCGCCCGCGCGACTGGATTCAATCGAGGCATGGGCGGCTCGATGCATACCTTCTTTCCGCCTTTCGGCATCATGCCCAATAACGCCATCGTCGGCGGCTCGGCGGATATCGCGCTGGGCATGGCGCTATTCAAGCGCATCAATCGCAAGCGCGGCATCGTTATTGCCAATATCGGCGACTCGTCGGTCGCCAGCGGTCCGGTCTGGGAGGCGATGAACTTCGCGGCGATGGACCAGTATCACACGCTTTGGGACGACGAGCTCGGGGGCGCGCCGCCCATCCTGTTCAACTTCATGAACAACTTCTATGGCATGGGCGGGCAGCCCCAAGGCGAAACCCTCGGCTTCGGCGTGCTGGCGCGGGTTGGTTTGGGCCTAAACGCCGCTGCCATGCACAGCGAACGCGTTGACGGCTACGATCCGCTGGCAGTCGCAGATGCCACCCGGCGCAAAAAAGAAGTCTTGCTGGCGGGGCAGGGACCGGCCATGCTTGATGTCATTACCTATCGCTATAGCGGCCATTCGCCCAGCGACGCCTCGTCTTATCGCGGTAGAGACGAGGTCGAGATGTGGCGGCAGCAGGACTCCATCAGGGGCTTCGGGGCTTACCTTTGCGCCAATGGCCACGCCGACAGTAAAACATTGGAGGACATAAATGGATTGATCGGGGAAAAGATCACCCGGATCGCCGCCGCTGCCGTTGATCTGGACAGGTCACCGCGCTTGCATGTTTCCAATGACGAGATTGGCGCGATGATGTTCTCCGATGAGAGGGCGGATGCGCTGGATGATCGCGGACCGGAAGTCTTGCAACCCATGGCGGAAAGCCGTTTCAAAGTCACATCAAAGAAGCATCGTTTCGGCTTGGACGAGCGGGGAAATCCGCTGCCAAAGCTCAAGACATTGACTTATGCCGAAGCGATCTTTGAAGCCATGCTCCATCGCTTTTATCAAGATCCGACCATGATCGCCTTTGGTGAAGAAAACCGCGATTGGGGTGGCGCATTTGGCGCCTACCGCGGCTTGACCGAGGCCATCCCCTATCATCGTCTCTTCAACACGCCGATCTCGGAAGCGGCGATCGTCGGCGCAGCCGTGGGTTATGCGCTGGCTGGCGGGCGTGCCGTGCCGGAACTCATGTATTGCGATTTTATGGGACGCGCCGGGGACGAGATCTTCAACCAGATGGCGAAGTGGCAGGCCATGTCGGCCAATGCGCTGCGCATGCCGCTCGTCTTGCGCGTTTCTGTGGGCATGAAATACGGCGCCCAGCACTCGCAGGACTGGAGCTCGCTAGTCGCGCATATCCCGGGGCTGAAGGTCTACTTCCCGGCTACAGCTTACGACGCCAAGGGCATGCTCAACCTGGCGCTGCGCGGTAGCGATCCCGTTGTCTTCTTCGAGAGCCAGCGCCTGTACAGCCAGCCGGAAACGCTGTTTTCCGGTGGCGTACCGGTCGAATACTACGAGATAGAGGAGGGCGAACCGCACTTGCATCGCCCGGGCAGTGATATCACGATCGTCACGATCGGCGCGACGCTCTATCGCGCGCTGGAAGCGGCGGACAGACTGCGGACGGAACAGGGCCTGAGCGCCGAAGTCATTGACGCGCGTTTTCTCAACCCGCTCAACTACGAGCCTATCGTTCAATCCCTGCGCAAGACGGGCAAGGTATTGCTCGCATCCGATGCCAGCGAACGCGGCTCTTTCCTGCATACGATGGCATCCAACATCAGCCAGTTGGCTTTTGACTTTCTCGATGGTCCTGTCGCGGTCTTGGGCGCGCGCAACTGGATCACGCCCCCCGCGGAGCTCGACGAGAGCTTTTTCCCCAGCGCCGACTGGATGATCGATATCATTCACGAGCGGCTATTGCCGCTGCCGGGTTACCAGCCGCGGACGCGACACGGGAAGGCGGAAATCGTGACGCGCAATCAAGCGGGCATTTGACCGTGATGGATTCGCTACACCATGAATTGCTGGCGAAGGTCGCGTCGATGTATTACCAGCAGGAGATGACGCAGAACGACATCGCCGCGGCGCTCGACTTGTCGCGCGTCAAAATATACCGCTTGCTCAAGGAAGCGCGGGAAAGGCAGATCGTGCGCGTCCTGATCGACTGGCCCATCAAGCGCGCGGGCGATCTGGAGGCGCAACTTGTCGCCGGCTTCGGCTTGGACCGAGCCTTGGTGCTGCAAACGGGCGCGACCGATGCCGCGCTCCTGCTTCGGCAGATCGCTCAGCTTGCCGCGCGTTACCTGGAAGAGGCGCTTGCAGATCAGTCCACAATGTCAATCTGCTTCGGCAGCACCACCTACGAAGTCATCAACGCGGTTCGCATCGATTTTCAAGCGAGTGTCAAAGTGATGCAAGCCACCGGCAGTCTGTCGCAGACGCTCAAAGAATATGATAGCTCCGCCTTGACGCGCCAACTGGCGCAGAAACTGGGCGGCGAAGCGCTCTATCTGTCTTCGCCGCTGCTGGCGGACAATGCCGAAGCCGCGGCGATGATCCGCGAGCAAGCCGTGGTAGGACAGACGCTCGAGCAAGTGCGCCGCGCCGATATCGCCCTGGTTGGCATCGGCGACCTCGATCCTGCCACGTCCGGGTTCGTCAAAGCCGGCGTGGCGGATGCCGCGCAATTGCGAGCATACCGTCAAAACGGCGCCGTCGGCGACATGGCATGGCAGATTTTCGACGGCGATGGTCGCCTGTACCCCTGCGAATTGAATCGGCGTATCATCGGCGTGACGCTGGATGAACTGCGCGCCCTGCCAGAAACGATTGCTGTCGCCGTCGGCGTCAACAAAGCGGCGGCTATTCTTGGCGCTTTGAACTCGGGCGCGATCAACGTGCTTTGTACGGATGAAGATGCCGCGGCGCGGGTGATGGACATGTCTGCGGCAAGGTGATTTGAGTTTGGCGGAATATCCGGAACTCGTCGCTAACTATGAAGATTTGCGGCGGCTCAGGCCTCCCGCAGGCTATGTCTACGTCATCCGCGATGTGGAAATCAGCGGCTGCTACAAAATCGGATATACCAATCATCCTAAACGTCGCTTTAATGAATTCGTTGAAGAGTTGCCATTTAATATAAAGCCGGTATTTGTCTTTGCATCTGATGACGCCGAGGAAGACGAAGAACTGTTACATCAGTATTTTGCCGAATATAGGAAATGGGGGGAATGGTTTAGCCTAGATAATTCGCAATTGAAAAACCTGCGCGAAATGGGGCGAGATCGGCTTGTTTTCGCGGCAGGGATACCACGGTATATCAAACCGCCACAGGCCTCAAATGCGTCACAAAGCGGCTTGTATGTATCAAAAAAAGACCATATACACCTGCCGAAACTTGAAGCGCCAGCAAATTACGTCTATGTAATTCAAGATGCGGAATATACCAATCTTTTCAGAGTCGTATGGGTCGACGATCTCGAGGAAACGAACAGGTTTGGCGTACGCATCCCTTTCCAGACGAGAGTTGTTTTCATCTGGCCCGATCATGATGCCAAAGCGCGAGTAAGGGAGATAAATCGACGTTATGCGCAATACCGAAGCGTCGGCAAGTGGCTTGATTTGGATGACCTGCGATTGGATGAACTCTGTGACTTAATAACGTCGGGAGAAGCATGGCAAACAGAGCCAAGAACCGTTCAGCCGCCAGTGTTGCCTCCAACTCCAAGTCCTACTGTATTGCCACAGCCTCAACAACTGACTACTTTGGGCGACCTGTTGACTCAGGACAAACCTGTTCCAGCGCAACGAAACCGGCGGCCAGTCCAGTCTACCCCCTTTCGACAACCCAAAGTCGCGGCGAAAAGAGCGTTTGGCTCGAAACGTGTTTTTATCTTCTTCGTTCTCCTTACTCTTCCTATTCTAATTGTGTTGCTTTTACCGAGTGATCTTAACGTCGACATGCTGTCTAGTATACTTATAGATTTGCAGTCATCGACACCGACATTGCTGCCGACACCGACATTGCTGCCGACATCGACATTGCTGCCGACATCGACACCGATACAGCACCCGACGTTAACAAATACCCAGCGCCCAACGGCAACGAATACCCAGCGCCCAACGGCAACGAATACCCAGCATCCAGCGGCAACGAATACCCAGCACCCGACAGCGACGAACACCCAGCGCCCGACAGCGACGAACACCCAGCGCCCGACAGCAACATCGACGCCGCGCCCAACCATTACAGCAGCAACTCGCGAGACATATACTGTAAGGTCAGCGAATCCTTACGTCCGATCCTGTCCAAGCGCCACTTGTCCCTTTATTGGCGGGTTAATCGCTGGAGACAAAATACAATCACTGGGGGAAGAGTCCGGTACAATACCGGAAGGTTTCAGCAGCGATATATGGATAAAATTCAACTATGATGGCAAAACGGGTTACATACACAGTCAACTCGTATTGAAGGACAATCCCGCAGGCGATTAATGAAGCCACCGCCGCTCGGATACTTGGGAGAAGCAGCTTATGCCAATCGGAGAAGTGACCCAGCAGTGCAAGATCGCCGCGGGCCTGTTTTGGGCGGACTACGCCGTGCTGGGTGCGCAAGTGAGCGAACTGGAAGCGGCTGGCGTCGACTGGCTGCATATCGAGGTGCGCGATGGCAAGTATATGGATTTCGCCATGCCGCGCGGCGGATACGACATCATTGAAGCGACCTGTAACAGCACATCGCTGGAGGTCGAAGCGCAGTTGCAAATGCTGCGACCGAATTTCAGCGTTTTTGATCAGCTGGCCGATCTGGGCGTGAGCTTGATTAGCTTGCCCCTGGAAACGACAGATGAGATGATCTTTCAGAACATCACCTATATCAAAGAAAAACTGGGCTTGAAGGTCGGCGTTTGGGCTTGGCAGGGTGTGCCCGCTTACGCTTTCGAACAATTCATCCATCCCTGCGTCGACATCATCGAATACGAGAGTCGCGCGCCATTTTGGAAAAAGACCGCGGGCGACAAAAGCCCGCATACCATTGATCCAATCGTGATCGATACCTTGGCCAAACTGCATCGCATGATCGCGGACGCGGGCATGGAAGACCGTATCGAATTGATGGAAGATGGCGGGCTCAACGCGGGCAATGTGGCGAGGTTCATCGAGGTCGGCATGACCGTCGGCGAATTTTCCTCGCCCCTGCTGAAGGGTCCCGAAGGCAAATTGCAGCCCGGCACGGGGCAGATCAGCGCCGCTGTGGAAAAGCTGCGCGCTGTCATGCGCAAGGCGAGTGATTGTTATCGACATGAACGGGGATTGAAAGCTTAGAATTCGCGAAACCTGCGCAATAGCCCCTCTCTGATGCTTCGAGGAAGGGGTTGCGCCGTGTAGACATTGGCGGTCGATGGTGGGGTAGAACAGGGGGAAAAATGCCAAGTATTAATATCGGCTTGATCGGATATGGGGGCATCGGGCGCGTGCATGCCGCGGCCTACCGCGCCATCCCTTTTCATTACGGGCTGCGCGCCGACAGCATCAAGATTGCCGGGGTCGCCACCTCCCGGCCCGAAACTGCGGAACAAGCCGCCTCCGAAATCGGCTGCGAATGCTACACGACGGACTACCGCGACTTGCTGGCGCGCGGCGACATTGACGCCGTTGATATCTGTACGCCCAACATTTCCCACTACGATATCGTCCTGGCTGCGGCTGCCGCTGGAAAACACATTTATTGTGAAAAACCCCTGGCGATGAACGCGGGTGAGGCGCGTGCAATGGCGCAGGCGGTGGAATCCGCGGGTGTGAAAGGGCAGTTGACGTTCAACTTCCGGTTTTTCCCGGCTATCGCGCGCGCTAGGCAGCTCATTTCAGAAGGCTTCCTGGGCCAGGTCTTCTCTTTCCGCGGCCGCTATCATCGCTCAAGTTACATCAGCCGCGACAAAGCCCTTTCCTGGCGCCTGCAGCGGGAGCTTACCGGCGGCGGCGCGCTATTCGATCTGGGCTCGCACATTCTGGATTTGCTTTATTTTCTGCTCGGCGATTTCGATTCGGTCTATGGAACGCTCGATACCTTAATCAAAGAACGTCCTGTGGCGCCGGGCGCGGAGGAAAAGGGACGGGTCGATGTTGATGATATCGCTTTGCTACATGCCCGCACCCGCAATGGAGGTCTGGGCACAATCGAAATCTCGCGCATGGGCACCGGCGCTACAAATGATCTCTGCGTCGAAATCTTTGGCGAATCGGGAGCGATTCGCTTCGACCTGGCGGAGCCAGCCTGGCTTTATGTCTACGACGCCCGCGACGCGGAGACGCCAATGGGCGGTCAGCGCGGTTTTCGCAAAATCGAAGCGGGGAGCCGCTACGAGGGACAGCGCGCGCCGGACTGGACGATGAGCCCGGACTTCATGCGCGCCCACGCCGAATGCCAGTATCAGTTCATCAAGTCAATCTGGGAGGACAGAACACCGTCGCCGTCCTTTGCGGAAGGCGCTCACGTGCAGAAGATCATGGAAGCTGCCCAGCGATCCGCAGCAACTGAGCGCTGGGTCAAGTTAACGGAGATCTGAGAACGGTGGCGGCGCACTACGACTTCATCATCATCGGCACCGGCATGGGCGGGGGAACGCTTGCTTATGCGTTGCGGAATAGCGGGGCGCGCATCCTGCTGATCGAGCGCGGAGACTTCCTGCCTCAAGAGCCACAGAATTGGCAGGTGAGCGCCGTATTTGATGATGCCCGCTACAAGCCAAAAGAAGACTGGATTGACGCATCTAACGGAGGAGCTTTCAAACCCGGCGTTCACTACTATGTCGGCGGCAATACCAAAGTCTACGGCGCTGCCCTGCCGCGTTTTCGCCGCGAAGATTTCGACGCCATCGAACATGAAGGCGGCACGTCGCCGGCCTGGCCCATCCGCTACGAGGACCTCGAACCCTATTACAATCTTGCCGAGGCGCTATTATTTGTACACGGCAGATCGGGCGAAGATCCGAGCGAACCGCCGCGCACACGGCCTTATCCATTTCCCGAAGTCGCGCATGAGCCCACTATTGCGGAATTGATCGACAGGTTGCGCGATCAAGGATTGCATCCATTTTGCCTGCCGATGGGGATTGATCTGCGCCAGGGCGGCCGCTGTATTCGCTGCAAAACCTGTGACGGCTTCCCTTGCCAGGTACATGCCAAGGGCGATGCCGAGATTTGCTGCGTCCGTCCCGCGCTTGAATACCAGAGCATCGAACTCTGGACTAACACGCGGGCGCGGCGTATCTCGACAGATGCCAGCGGCAAACGTGCCGTCGCCGTCGAGGTGGAGCGCGCGGGCGAATCGCTCAAGGTATCCGCCGACACGATCATTGTATCCTGCGGCGCGGCTAATTCGGCGATCCTGCTGCTGGCATCGGCGGACGATCAACATCCCAATGGTCTCGCAAATTCATCGGGCATGTTGGGGCGCAACTATATGATGCACAACAACACCGCGCTGACCGCCGTCGCGCCGCTTAAGAGCAATCCGACTGTATTCCAGAAGACGATGGCGGTCAACGACTTTTATTTTGGCGATGATGATTTCGCCTGGCCGATGGGCAATATACAACTCTTGGGCAAATTGCAGGCGGGCATGCTATCCGCTGCCAAGCCTTATATACCAAAAGCGATTCTGACAGCGATGGCAAAGCGCAGCGTTGATTGGTGGGTGATGTCGGAGGATTTGCCGGATCCGCAAAACCGCGTTTTCCTCGGGGGCGATGGCAAGATTCAGGTGCTTTGGAAAGCGAACAATCGCGTCGCCCATCAGGAATTGATCGAGCGCGCGGTGCGCATGATGCGCAGAGCCGGTTATGCCTTTGTCTTCACCGAGACCCTGGGCATCGAGACCAATTCACATCAATGCGGCACGGCTCGCTTTGGCGATGATCCGGCGGCTTCAGTGCTTGACCCCTTCTGCAAGACTCACGATGTTGAGAATCTATATGTTATGGATTCCTCCTTCTTCCCATCTTCAACGGCTATGAATCCTGCCCTGACGATTTGCGCGCAGGCATTGCGGGTGGCGGATCATCTGCTCGGCAAAGCCCCGCTGAAATCGGAGTTGGCATCATGACTTGGGTGATCGGAATCGATTTGGGCGGCAGCAAGATCGCGCTGGGCTTGGTGAGCCCCGACGATCAGATCGTCAGTCGGCGGCGTATCAATACGGAGGCTGACGAAGGGGTCGAAAGCGTGACCGCTCGCATAGCCGCGCAAGTGGACTCGCTCAAAGACGACTTGCCGCGAGGAGAGACCATCGCGGGCGTCGGCATTGGCGCGCCGGGTCTCTTGGACCCGGTTAGCGGGGACTTGTATACGCTGGTGAACTTGCCCGGTATCTCGAATACGCCCTTCCGCGCCATATTGCAGGAGAAGTTGAGCTTGCCGGTCAAGCTGGATCATGACGCCAAAGTAGCGGCTTTGGGAGAGTTTCATTTCGGGGCTGGCCGCGATCGCGACAGCATGATTTATATCGTGATCGGCACTGGCGTCGGCGCGGCTATCATTTACGAGGGCAGTCTCATTTATGGCGAAAGCAATAGCGCCGGCGAATCCGGGCACATGACTGTCGATCCCAACGGGCGCCTTTGTCATTGTGGTTCGCGTGGATGCCTGGAAACTTATACGAGTGGTCCGGCGCTGGCAGAAGCTTATGCCGCTGCCAGCGGCGAAACTGTCAGCGGCGTGGAGATAACGCGGCGAGCCACCGCGGGCGATGCGACCGCCCTTAGGGTGTTGCGAGAGGCTGGTCGCGCCTTGGGCATCGCCATCGCGTCGATGGCGATGACAGTCAATATCAAGCAGTTTGTCATCGGCGGCAGCGTCGCAGGCGCTGGCGACCTCTTGCTGGATGCGGCGCGCGAATCCCTGAAAAGCTATTGCTTTGAGGAGGTTGCGGCCAAGATCAGGGTAACCGCTTCCTCGTTGGGCGAGGATGCGGCGCTGCTCGGCGCGGCATTCATGGCGCGCTAGGAGAAATCCATGTATCTGCATGCCGACCAACTTCCAGAGAATACCGTTCTGCAAGGATTCGATCTTTGCATCGTTGGCGCTGGCGCGGCGGGCATCGCCATGGCGCAGTGCCTTGCGAACAGCTCGCTGACGGTCATTCTCTTGGTCAGCGGCAGCCCCGGCGACAGAACCAGCCCGGACCCGGACCGGCAATCGCTGTATCACGGGACGACCGGCAGTTTTCTGCAGAAGGTGGATCCGGTCTTTTTGCATCGTTCGCGGCTGAACATGTATGGCGGCACGACCAACCATTTTGGATTCTGGGCGCGCCCATTGGATCCTGTCGACTTCCACCCCCGCCCCGGTTTTCGCGATAGCGCCTGGCCCCTCGCCTTCGACGAATTAAAAGCCTATTACGTCGACGCTCATCATTTCGGCCAATTTGGTCCGCTGAATTATGACGATATGTCCTTCTGGGAAGACGTCTTGTATGGTCGCTCCTTCGACCCATTGCCCGACGACAAAATGACCGGCGCAATTATGCACGCCCAATACGAGGAGAACCTGCACGACTTCCAGGTGCAGTTCCGCGACGAACTCAAAAACGCCGAGAACCTTACGGTGCTGTTCAATGCGCACTTGCTTGATATCGCCAGCGACAGCGAGGGGCGTCATGTAAGCGAACTAAATTGCTCAACCATCGTTGAAGGAAAGCGCGGCAAATGCTTCAAGGTATGCGCCAAAGCTTATACGCTGGCATGCGGTGGCATTGAAAACGCGCGCTTGTTGCAGCTCTCCGGTGACTTGGGCAATAACAAGCGCGATCAACTGGGACGCGGCTTCATGGTGCATCCCTTGCTGACCAACGCCGCCACAGTCCGATTCGACCAGGTGATCCCGACGGAAATCCGCAATTTCTTCCGCGAACAGCAGATTCGCTTGAAACCACCAGCAGACCCCGGCGGACAATACCAACACATGGTGACGCCGCTGGTTAATCCGGAACTCGTCTTCGAGTATTTGACCTTCAACGCCTGGGGCGTTTTGGTACCAACGCCGGCGGCTTTACGGGAAGAGGGAATTGGCAACTTCCGCGTCATATTGAATTTCGGCGCGGATCGAGCGTCTGCTGTGGTCAATCTCAATTGGGAGCAGGCGCCGAACGAAGAAAGTCGCATACGGTTGGATCTCGACCGGAAGGATCCCATCTTTGGCCAGCCGGTCGCTCATGTCGATTGGCGACTCAACGAAGCCGACAAGCGAAGCGCCAGGCGCGCTCTGGAAATAACGCTCGAATATCTGTATCAGCGTGGCGCTGTCAGCCATGAAATGATCACTGACGTCAGCGGCGGCGAGGAAGACTGGACCCTTACGCCACATGAGGGCGCGCTGGAAACGGGCGATCATCACATGGGCGCGCTGCGCATGTCGGCAGAGCCCGAGGAGGGCATCGTCGACCCAGATTCACGGCTGCATCGGGTCGATAATCTCTATATCGCTGGCTCGGCTGTATTCCCCACCGGCGGTTACGCGAACCCGACGCTCACCATTGTCGCCCTGGCGCTGCGCCTGGCGGATCACTTGAAGAGGGTTATTCGTTAGCTGCCAGCAGGGCATCGACATCGGCTCTGTGCGGGGCGCTACCCGCCGCGCCGGCTTTGGTGACGCACAAGGCGGCGGTGGCGTTGGCGAAGCGCACGGCGCCCTCGAGCGATTTGCCCTCCGCCAATCCCACCGCTAGCGCCGCGTTAAAGGCGTCGCCGGCGCCGGTAGTATCCACGACATCCACCTTGAAAGTTGGCAGCAAGGCAGTCTGATCTCGCGAGACGACCTGCGCGCCCTGCGCGCCCATTGTCACCACCACAATCTGTTCCTCGCGTGTCATCAGTGAGCGCGCAGCCGCCGCCACATCAGACACAGGTCCGCCGCTGAGGCTTTCCAGTTCGGTTTCGTTTGGCGTCAGATAATCCGCCAACTGGATCGTCTCCCGCGAGATCGACGCTGCCGGCGCCGGATTCAATATCGTCGTGATGCCAAGTTCCTTCGCCACTTGCAGGGCATAGGTCACCATGTCGGTGTTGATTTCCAATTGCACGACCAAAACATCAGCCGCGGCAATGCGTTCCCTGGCGGCGTCAATATCGCTCGACGTTACGCGGGAATTGGCGCCCAGGACCACGACAATCATGTTTTCGCCGGCGCTATCAACGAAGATCGGCGCGACACCAGTCGCGGTTTCTTCGTCTTGAACCACATAATCGCTGTTGATGCCCTCGGCCTCCCAGATCTCGTACGCAAGATTGGCAAAGACATCTTTGCCCAGACGCCCGATGAAGGTGACCTCTGCGCCCAGGCGAGCCGCCGCTACCGCTTGATTGGAACCCTTCCCGCCAGCGCCGGTCATGAAGCTATCGCCGTGTACTGTCTCGCCCGGACGCGGCATCCGCCCCACATAAGACACCAAATCCGTATTAAAGCTGCCTACAACTACAATTCTCGCCGCCATGGTCCCATCCCTTTGTCACTGCGATCTTGTTCTATATACTCTATTCTGTTCGATTTTCGGCGGATCGACTACTACGAAGGATAGCCATGGCGAAACTGCAACTCGCTCTTGATGGAGACCTGTCTGATGGTCTCGCTGTGCTGGAACAAGCGCATACCTATGTCGATATCGTTGAGATTGGCACACCGCTTGTCTTCCGCGAAGGCATGCGCGCTGTACGGGTGGTTCGCGCCGCTTATCCGGGTTTGCGCCTGCTCGCCGATCTCAAGATCATGGACGCCGGCGAAGCGGAAGCCGATATCGCCTTCGGCGCCGGCGCGGATATCGTCACTGCTCTGGGCCTCAGCGGCGACGAGACGATCCAGGGCGCCCTCGCCAGCGGGGAGAAGCGCGCCGGCCAGGTCATGATCGATATGATAGGCGTGGCGGATCCGCTCCAGCGCGCCGCTGAGTTGACAGAGCTTGGCTGCGACTTGCTTTGCCTGCACACCGCCCACGATCAGCAGGCCAAGCGCGGCTCTCCCTGGCGGCAGCTAGCCCAACTGCGCGAGGCTTATCCCGCGCTGAGCCTGGCCATCGCCGGGGGCATAAGCCTGGAAGTCTTGCCACAGATATTGCCGCTCCATCCTCAAATCATCGTCGTCGGTTCCGCGATCACTGCGGCGGCGGATCCTGGCTTTGCGGCGCGATTAATTCATGAAGGGATACGCCAGTATGGAGACGCCTGAACTTTTCGACGCCATTCTTGCCGATCTGGCGCGCACGTTGCGGCAGGTAGACGCGACGCAGGTTGAGGATCTGAAAGAGGCCATTCTATCCGCGAATCGCATCTTCATCGCTGGCAGAGGACGCAGCGGCTTGCAGATGAAAGCCTTCGCCATGCGCTTGATGCACTTGGGATTGACCGTACATATTGTTGATGATGTCACAACGCCGGCGGTCGCCGAAGCGGATCTTCTGCTCGTCGGTTCGTCATCGGGACGTACCGCCTCGCTCCTGCGACATGTGTATACCGCCAAAGAGATAGGCGCGTCGATCGCAGCTGTCACCGGCAACCTTGAGTCTCCGATTGCCGCCGCTGCCAAGACGCTTGTCCATATCCCTGCCAGCAACTTCAAAGCCGGCGCGAAAACTGGAGAAGACTCTGTGCTGGTGATGGGATCGCTTTTCGAGCATTGTCTGGGTTTACTCTGCGACTTGCTCATCATCCGCCTGAAGCATGCGCTCCAGGTGGAGGAAAGCGCCATGAACGCCCGCCACGCCAATTTGGAATAGCTAACCCTTGATCGCGCCTGCGGTTAGTCCGCGGGTGATAAAGCGCTCCAAAAGCAACCCGATTATGATCACTGGCGCCACTGCCGTTAGTGTTAAGGCGCTGATGAACCACCATTCGATGCCGCGGGTATTGTTCTGCCCGGCGATTAGAACCGGCATGGTGATGGCGTTGAAGTTGGTCAGCATCAGCGCGAAAAGGTACTCATTCCAAGAGAAGATGAAGGAGAAAATCGCCACCGCTACCAGACCCGGCGCGCTCAAAGGCAAAACGATGCGATAGAAGGCTTGCCAGCGCGTCGCGCCATCAACCCGCGCGCTTTCTTCCAAGTCGATCGGTAAGCCGTTGAAGAAATCGCGCATGATCCAAACGGCGAAGGGGATGTTAAACATGGTGTAGGCGAGTATCAAGCCGATGTAAGTGTCGATCATGCCGAACTGATTATAGAGCAGCACGAAAGGCACGATGAAAATCGCTGGCGGCAAGAATCGCTGCGAGATAATCCAAAAGGCGATATTGTCGTTGTCCCAGCCCAGACGCCCCCAGTAGTACCTAAAGCGCGACAAGCCGTATCCGGCCATCGCTCCGATGATCACTGACAGCAGAGTGCTGCCTGTGGCGGCAATCAGACTATTGCGGAAATGCCGCAAGGTCGACTCGCGTTGGCTGCCAAACATCTCCTGCCAGTGATCGGGAATCGGATCAAAGTCGACATAAGGGATATAGTTGGGTCCGCGACTGACATCGATAGGTCTTTTGACCGATGTCGTAACCAGCCAGTAAAAGGGGAAGAGGACGATAAAGCACCAGACAATGACGATGAGGTAAAGTATCGCGGATTGCCATAGCGCGCGCCTGCTGGAACGCGGCAGTAATCTCTTTCGCTTTGGCTTCGGCATGACTCTCAACGTTCCCAGGAGCCGGACCAGCGCCGGCCAACAGCCAGAAAAACAGAGGCGAAGACGATAACGAGAATCAGTAAGATATAGGCAATGGCGCTGGCATAACCATAGTTTCCGTTGCTCAGCGCTTGCTCAAATATGTACAAGGTCAATGACTCGGTAGCCGAGCCCGGTCCGCCGCCCGTCGTCACGACAATCACATCAATAATTTTGAAGATTTCTAAGCCGCGGATTAGTATCACAGTCATCGAGATAGGGAATAGAATAGGCAAGGTGATGCGCCAGAAGATTTGCAGGACATTCGCGCCATCAACCCGCGCGGCTTCGTAGATATCTTCGGGGATGGACTGCATGCCCGCCAACAGAATCAGGGTCATAAAGGGAATCCACTGCCAGGCGTCAATCAACAGAATAGCGATAGGCGCCCAGCTGATGTCTGTGAACCAGGGCACGGAAATCGTCTGTTCCAATTGCAAGGTCTTGGAGAGTTGTCGCAGAAAATGAGCCAGCGGCGAGCGCAGCGCGTTGGAATCGAAGAACATGCGCCCGGTATAGGCCGCCGCGACTGGCGTTATCATCATCGGCATCAGGAAGATCACCCGTACCAAGTTGCGTCCGCGGAATGGTTGGTTGAGTACGGTCGCTAAGCCTATACCAATGACGTACTGAATTATCACGCCGAAGAAGACGTAGACCATCGTATTGCGAACGGTGCTATGCAGGCGGGTATCGCCGATCAATCGCTGGTAGTTCCGCCCGGTCAGCTCGAAGCCCATGCCCAAAAAGCCGACCCCTTCGGTGATGCCTTCGGCTTCCGCTTGACGGGCGATTGTCGAGCCGCCACGCTGCATATCAGTGAAACTGATGCCGAGTGACCAGATGAGCGGAAAAACGGACAAAGCAAACAGGATGACTACAGCCGGGCTGAGGAAGACCCGCTTCATGAGTCTGTCTTCGCGCACGGTACTCATGCTTGTGGTTGCCAGGTCTACCCCCACTCCAAACCCCTCCCTAACAATGCGGGAGGGGTTTGCTTATTTCGGAATTTCGTTTACATCCCCTTTCCCCGATGATTCGGGAATCGGGGGATGGGGGCTACATATCGCCCATGTAGCCAACGGCTGCCCGGTATTGCTCCGCTTGCGCGTCACGTCCCAGACGGTCTGTGATGGCATTCCACAATTCAGCCACGTTATCCAGCGCCTCTTGCGCGCTGATCTCGCCCGCGAGCGCCCGCGCTATCTCCGCGTCCAACGTCGACAGATACTCAGCCGAACCGGTGATGCGAATGTCCAGCACGGCGTTCGGGTGGTTGATCGTATTCTGAATCGCGTCCAGGTAATCGGCTGCGCTCTCTTCATCAAAGCCGGCCGCGACCCAGGGCGCGGTATCCGCCAATTGGCTGAAGCGGCTGGGATTGATGCCCGTGCCACCGGTAACCGCCAGTTCGTTTACTACGTCCTTGCTCGCCAGGAATGAAGCGAAGTCAAGCGCCGCTTCGGTCACATCGCTGTCCGACGCGATCGAGATAATCCAACCGCCGAAGGCGATAAAGGGCGCCGGATTCTCTTCCATCACCCATTCGCCAGCTTCATAGTCCCAGTAGGAATCACCGCCGGGCAGTACGCCGAAGCCAACCGCGCCTTTGACCAGCGAGACATTTTCGTCAACCGAGATCGTGCCGACATCGCCCCAGTCGAGGTTCAATACGGCGGTGCCAGTCGCCATCAGCGTGCGCGTATCGGCCACATCGTAGTTGATCATCTCTGGATCGCCTACGTTGCGGATATCAATGTATTCTTCAAGGGCGCGGACCCATCCCGGATTGTTGACTTGTGGGGTCATATCGTCGCAACTGAAGAAGAAGCAGGGGTTGCCAGGCACCTTGCCATAACCCGCGGCGCGGGACAGGTAAACCCAGTAAGATTGCGCGTTGCGGCGCTGCGCTTCCAGGGCGCCATAGATCGGCGCCATCGAGCCGGCTGTATCCACTTCCATGCCATTGAAGAACTCGGCGATATCGCGGTACTGCGTCCAGGTGGTCGGCTCGCCCAGGGCATAACCATAAGCCGCTTCAAAGTCCGCCGCGTACATCTCGTTGTCGACCAGGTCCTTGCGGTAATACAGCATGTGCGCGTCGCCATCGTAGGGCAGGGCATAAGGCACGCCGCCCCAGGTGGTAATGCGGTCGGCATATAGCGGAATCACATCGTCGGATTCGATGGCGTCCAGCGTTTCCTGCGGAATCTCCATCACATAACCCGGCGCCATGATGTCCCCCGCCCAGTCGGCGGCGTAAATCAGCACATCATAGTCGCCCGAGCCTGTCGATAGAGCCGTGACGATCTTTTCGAACAGCTCGCCAAATGCGAAAGTCTGCAACTCGATGTTTCCGCCGGTTGCCTCCTCCCAAATCGGTCCCTTGTCGAGGACAGGACCGCCGATGGCTGACCCCGTCTGTGTTACCACGACGACAGTCTGCCCCGAGAAATCTTGCGCGCTTGCCCCAGCTGCCATGACCGCTGTCAGCAGACCAAGCAATATCAGTAGAGAAAGTTTACGCATTGCTGTACTCCATCGTTGTATTTGGACAAAATACTGAACCCACGGGTTCGGGCGGCAGCCGCCGCCAGGGGGAAAATATCCCAGACGCATTTTATCGGGAAAAGAAGCGATCTAACAGCCTGCTTGTATTCAGCCGACGAATTCTGTATGCTTGTCCCATTTCCAGGGTAGGAACGGCCGCCTATGCCAAATTATGTCGTCGCGCACGATCTGGGCACCACCGGCAACAAAGCAACTCTCTACGACCGTGAGGGTAAACTGGTCGGCGCCTCATTCCATGCTTATGTTACCGAATACGCCCAGGCCGGCTGGGCGGAACAAGATCCGGCAGACTGGTGGGACGCGGTCTGCCAATCGACGCGCCGCCTCTTGAGCGAGACGGGCGTCAGGAAAAATGACATCGCTTGCATTACCTTTAGCGGACAGATGATGGGCGCCGTTCCGCTTGATAAAGACGCGCGCCCCCTGCGCAAAGCCATCATTTGGGCCGATCAGCGCGCGCTCGATCAAGAACGTTGGATCGGCGAGCGGGTTTCTTTCGAGGATCTGTACCAAATCACGGGCCATCGTCTCAGTTCGTCATACTCGCTGGCCAAAATCCTTTGGATTCGCGATCATCAGCCGGAAATTTTCGGAGCAACTCACAAGTTCGTCCATGCCAAGGACACCGTCGTCGCGCGGCTGACAGGCAATTTCGTGACTGATCCGTCGGACGCGTCGAGCATGAATCTCTACGATCTGAACAATGGTGATTGGTCCATGGATATACTTGACGCGGTTAATCTGCCAGTTGATGTCTTGCCGGAAATACGGGCGTCGATCGATGTCGTCGGCGAGGTCCGCGCTGAAATTGCTGAAGACATCGGTGTTGCTGCAGGAACGCCGGTCGTCATCGGTGGCGGCGATGGCGCCTGCGCGGCCGCCGGCGCCGGTGTTATTGAAGAAGGCTCGGCTTACAATTACGTCGGCTCGTCATCGTGGATCGCCATCTCCGCGGCTAAGCCAATCTACGATCCCGACTATCGTACCTTCACCTTCGCGCACGTGATCCCTGATAAGTTCATGCCAACAGGCACCATGCAAGCGGCCGGCGCGTCATATCAGTGGACGCGCGATCAGCTTTCGCTCTTCGAAAAGGAAACCGCCGAGCGGCTGGGCATCAGCCCTTACGAGCTGATTAACCTGGAAGTCGCGCAAGTCGCTCCCGGCGCGGATGGACTGTTCTTCTTGCCATATCTCATGGGCGAACGCAGTCCGCGCTGGAACCCCCATGCGCGCGGCGCTTTTATTGGTTTGACGATCCGCCATACGCGGGCGCATATGTATCGCGCGGTCCTGGAGGGCGTGACCATGAACTTGCGAGTCATCCTCGATGCCTTTCGCGATCAGGGTACAGAGATTGAGGCTATGCGGCTGATCGGCGGCGGCGCCAGCGGACGCATCTGGAATCAGATCATGGCGGATGTATACGGTATGCCTGTGCAACGCCTGGCGATATTGGAAGAGGCGACCTCGATGGGCGCGGCGCTGGTCGGCGGCGTCGGCGTCGGATTGTACTCGGGCTTTTCCATGATTGAGACCATGAATGACGTCGCTGCCACTGTCATGCCTGACAGGAGAGCGCAGGCGACCTACGACAATATGCTGCCGGTCTTCAACCAGCTTTACGATGCCCTGGCGCCGGCCTATGAAGAGATTGCCGCGCTGTGAACCCGCCTACACATGACCAGAGCGATGCAAACTGAGAAGTTCGTTTTTGTCGGCGTCAGCACCGGCGAATCCTCAATGATGAAGATCTTTCCGGAATGGGCCAAAATCCTCGGGTTGAAAGCCAAACTGGTGGGATGCGATATCTCCTTACGCGCTCCGGCAGTCAAGTATCGCCATATCGTACGCGAAATGCGAAGCGATCCTTCCGTGAGAGGCGCTCTAGTGACGGCGCATAAAATTGACCTGCTGCATGCCTGTCGCGACATGTTTGATTTCCTCGATCCCCATGCCCGGATTTGCGACGAGGTATCCTGTATCGCAAAAATCGGCGGTCTTCTGAAAGGTTTCGCCAAGGATACGATCTCCTCCGGTATGGCTTTGGATCATTTTGTACCTGCGGATCATTGGGAAGGCGGTCGGAGCGATGTGCTGTGTCTGGGCGCGGGGGGCGCCGCCACCGCGATAAGCGTTTGCATAGCCGAACGTTCGCGCATTGCCGCGCATCCACGACGGTTCCTGCTCGTTGATATTTTGCCGGAGCGGCTGGACGCTATTCGCCGCATCCACGATAAGCTGGATACGGCGATTCAATTCGTCTATTATCTCCAAAGCGACGCTGTCGAGAACGACGCTCTGATGAACCGATTGCCCGAGGGATCGTTGGTGATCAACGCCACCGGCATGGGTAAAGACCGCTCGGGCTCGCCAATCACTGATGCGGCGCATTTCCCGCAAGATGGCTTGGTTTGGGAGCTGAACTACCGAGGCGAGCGTCGATTCCTGCGGCAAGCCGAGGCGCGAGCGGAAGAGCGGAATCTGACGATTGAAGATGGCTGGAATTACTTCCTGCATGGCTGGACGCAGGTCATTGCTGAAGTTTTTCAAATAGAGCTGTCCGACGAGGTGTTTGAGCAATTAGGGACGGCTGCGGCAACGCATCGCCCGGCACAGCAGGGGCGGGAGAAGATATGAACTTGATCGAGCCTTTCAAGACTGAAATTGACTTTGCGACGGGCGTACTGTCGCCGCAGCGGACGATCATGCGGCGCAGGCTTAGCGACATGAACCTGATGTATGCGGACAGGAATGAAGCGGCGCGAATCTTGTCGGAAGAAGGCGACCGCCTGATCTATGAAGTCCAAGGCGTCGAACTGCCGGAAGAAGAAGGACAGATCCCGCACTGTACGACGCGTATTCTGCCCGGGCGCATCGGCGATGAGTATCACATGACCAAGGGGCACTATCACGCGCGGCGCGAACAGGGCGAGGTCTATTTTGGCTTGTCCGGGCGCGGCTGCCTGCTGCTGCAAACGGATAGCGGCCAGACCAGCGAGATCGAGATGGTCGCTGGAAGCGCGGCTTACGTGCCGCCCTACTGGGCGCATCGCACGGTCAACATCGGCGACGAGGACTTTGTCTTCTTTTCAGTTTGGGAAGCGCGCGCCGGGCATGACTACGGCACGATCGAGCGCGACGGCTTCCGGGTGCTGGTGGTGATCAGAGACGGTGAGCCGGCGGTAATTGATAATCCGAAATACAGTTGAGACGAGGCGATAATGGAGCGGCGAATCGCGCAAAGCCCAACTGCCTTATCCGCTCTGCTATAAGCTATAATGGCATAATTGGCTGATATCCCGAACTTAAAGACTATGGTAGAACAACTTGCGCTGATTCCCCAAATTGTGCATAGATTTCCCAGCACGCGCTATCAAGGCAGTAAAGCCAAGTTGGCCAATTGGATCTGGGATAAACTCTCACAATATTCCTTTGAAACCTGCTTAGACGCCTTTGGTGGTACGGGAACCATTGCCTATCGCCTAAAACAAGAACAGAAGCAAGTGACTTACAATGATTATCTCAAGTTCAATTTTTGGATTGGCCGAGCGCTGATAGAAAATTCGCATACTCGACTGAGCGATCATGACATGGAGTGGATACTGGCGCCGCAGGACATTTCTTATCCCAGTGTAATCGCCGACACATTCGCAGATATCTATTTTACTGATGACGAAAATCGTTGGCTTGACCGGGTTATTACCAATATCCATCGCATAGAGGACGCGCACAAAAAGGCGCTTGCTTTTTTTGCCTTGGCTCAGTCTTGCATCATCAAGCGACCTTACAATTTGTTCCACCGCCGAAACCTCTATATTCGTATGGCGGAAGTGAAACGATCCTTCGGCAATAAGACGAGTTGGGACCGGCCATTTGAAGCGTGGTTTCGGCAATTTGTCCAAGAAGCGAATATGGCGATATTTGATAATGGCAAAGCCAATCGCGCTTTGAATCAGGATGTGTTTGATATTGAAGGCGACTTTGACTTGGTTTATTTTGATCCACCCTACATCTCAGAAAAAGGCGTCGCTGTCGATTATCGCGACTTCTATCACTTTCTGGAGGGACTCGCAGAGTATGAACATTGGCCAGCGCAAATTGATATGCGATCAAAACATCGTCGTTTGCTACCCGAGCCTAACATTTGGGCTGATAAGAACCGGATTTATCAGGCTTTTGAGCGAGTCTTTGACAAATACGCGGATAGCATTCTGGCGATCTCCTATCGCAGCGATGGGATTCCTGCAGAAACAGAGTTAATAAATCTCCTCAGAAAATTCAAATCAGATATTCGGATTGAACGATATCGAAATTATCAATATGCACTGTCAAAAAATAAAAAATCCAGCGAAATTCTGTTGATTGGGAAGTAAAGGATGTCCGAGTTTGAGCGGCGGCTGCGTGAGTATTTACCGCGTTTTCAATCTGTCCTTGCGACAGATATAGGAGATTGGGTTGTCAAGGGATTCATAGATACGCGGAGAAATATCTATACCATCTCAAGTGACACCAAAGTGATATCAAAACTAATCGAGCTAATGCTGTTCCCATTGTTTAATCAATTCGCTCAACAATATGACTATTCTTTGCATTTAGCGGAACATCAAAACCATTATCCAGACATCACATTTATTGCCCCTGACGACACGAAAATAGCAGTCGATTTGAAATCAACCTATCGTGTTAGCGCCTTTCGAGTAAGTGGTTTTACTTTGGGAGCATTTACAGGATATTTTCGACAACGCGATTCAACCAAGAACATTTCATTTCCTTATCAGGACTATGAACAACATTTCGTCCTTGGCATTATCTATTCTCGCAGTGTTATCGATATTGATGAGGGGAGAATTTATAGACTTACGGACTTGCATGATATTCAGTCAGTTGCGCATGATTTTGTATTTTTGTTACAAGAAAAATGGAAACTGGCAACTGATAGACCTGGTAGCGGCAACACCAAAAACATTGGTTCAGTCAATAATATTGATGCGCTTGTCAATGGAAACGGAGTTTTCGCATCTGAGTGCAAAGCTATATTTGATGATTACTGGATGAATTATCTGACAGCGGATATGGCGCGTATAATTGATTCCGCCATGCCGTATACCAACCTAAACGAATATTGGGAGTGGCGCAATCGCTAGAGAGACAGAATGACATGACCCAACCCAATATCATTCTCATCATCACCGACCAGCAGCGCTACGACACCATTAACGCGCTGGGCTTCCCTTATATGGATACGCCCAATCTCGACCGGCTGGTACGAGAAGGCGTTAGCTTCGACAATTGCCATATCACAGCGCCTTCCTGCGCGCCGGCGCGCGCCAGCCTCTTCACCGGTTACTACCCGCATGTGACCGGCATCATGCGCAACGCCGATCGCTGGACGCGCTCCTGGGTAGAGGATTTGAACGAGGCCGGCTATCACTGCGTCAACATCGGCAAGATGCACACCAAGCCCTTCGAGGCGCCGCTGGGCTTCCACCAGCGCTTCGTGGTGGAGAATAAAGACCGCTACCTGGAGGGCCGCTATTACTTCGATGAATGGGACAAAGCGCTGGCGGCGCGCGGCTTGGTCAAGCAGCAGCGGAAACTGTATCGACAGCGGGACGACTATCGCGAGCGCATGGGCGCTTTCACCTGGGACCTGCCCGCCGATACGCATCCGGATAACTTCGTCGGCGGGTTGGCGCAGTGGTGGCTGCGCACCTATCCCAAAGCCAAGCCGCTCTTCCTGCAGATCGGCTTCCCCGGTCCGCATCCGCCCTACGATCCCACACCCGATGCCGCCGCCGAGTACATCGACCGCGACCTGCCGCTGCCACAAGTGACGCGGCGGGAACTGGAGGGACAGCCGCCGCCTTTTCAAGAGTTGCGGGCGCACAATATGGAAGTCGATCACGACTCGATCGTGCATCTGGAGCAGCCGACGCGGGCGCAATTGCAGCGATTGCGAGCCTATTACGCGGCCAATGTGAGCATGATCGACAAGCAGGTCGGGCAGATCATGGGCGCGCTGGAAGAGGGGGGCTACCTGGAAAACAGCGTGGTGATCTTCACCAGCGACCATGGCGATTGCCTGGGCGATCACGGGCAGATCCAGAAGTGGACGATGTACGATATCATCACGCGGGTGCCAGCGATCTTTTGGTCGCCCAGTCGCTTCCCGGGCGGAGCGCGGGTGGATGCGCTTTGCCAGTGGATGGACATCGGGCAGACGGTGCTGGAGCTCGCGAGCCTGAGGCCGCGCGAGGATACGCAGACTATCTCGCTGCTGCCGGCGCTGCGCGGCGAGGCTTGGCATGGGCGGGACGTTGTCTATGCCGAGCATCCGCCGGACGGCGTCTATCACGGTCCCTACATGACCATGATCCGGGACGAGCGCTGGAAGCTGGTGCATTTTCTGGATCAGGACTACGGACAGCTATTTGACCTGGCTGCGGATCCCGGCGAGGTGGATAACCTCTGGGATGAGGCGGGGCTGGCCGATGTCAAGCGGTCGCTGCTGGAGAGGATGCTCAACTGGCGGATTGAAAGCGGTCTGAAGACGCGGAATCTGTTTCAGGAGCATCGCTGAATCACCCCCATCCCCGGTCCCTTGCCCCCATAAAGAGGGAGGGGGAGCTTATGTGATCGCGCCTCCAAGAAATCAGTTGTCTCGCATGAAGCGCTCCACCTCGGCGCGGTCCTTCGCCCCGGCCATGGGACCCTTGGCGCTGACGGTCAACGCGCCGCAGGCATTGCCCAGTTGAGCCGCTTCAGTCAGGGTCTTGCCCTCCAATAGCGCTGTGATCAAGCCGGCATCGAAGCAGTCGCCAGCGCCGGTGGGATCAATCTCCTGTGCCGGGAATCCCGCGGCGTCAATTCGACCGTCGGCAGAGTAGACGCTGCAGCCCTCCGCGCCGCGCGTGACGGCGATAACGCGACCCGGCCGCTCCGCCAGCAATTGATCGATGGCTTCATCGAGCGTGCTGGCTCCCATAAGTTGAAGCAATTCCTCTTCTGTCGGGATGAAGATATCGGCGGCGGCGATGAAGGGCGCGAAAACGACTCGCGCCCCTTCGGGCGACAGCATTTCCGGACGCAGGTTGGGATCAAAGCTGATCAGCGCGCCCGCTCCCCGCGCCATTTCCAGCGCCCCCCGGCAGACTTCAAGCGCGGTTTGGCTCATCGAGAGGGTCGAGCCCATGAGGTGAAAGCAGCGCAAATCGGCGAATAGCTCGGGATCGAGCATGTCGGCTGAGAGATGTCCGCCGGCGCCCAAACTGAAGACGAAATCACGCGAGCCATCGGCTTTGTAAGCAACGAAGGCGATGCCGGTCGCTTGATCGGCGATTCGCTTCAAACCTTTGACGGAAAGTCCATCGGCAATCAATTGATCGCGCAGACAATCCCCAAAGGCGTCCGCGCCGACTGCGCCGATGGCGGCAGTCTTCATGCCCAGGCGGGCGGCTTGAACGGCGAAGATGAAGGGCGCGCCGCTGGGATAGGGTCCGGTGAAGGGACCGGGCTGGTCGAGCGGCTGGTCGATGTCAGTGCGCATGACTTCGACCAGCGCTTCGCCGATGGTCAAGAGGTCGAGGTGCATGACATGGTCTTTGGTTCCGCCTCAGCTAGACTGTGAGAAGATGCGCCGCGCGCGGTCCCATTCTCGTTGGACGCTAGCGCCAAGATCATAATCGAGTCCAAGACTTAAGAAATTGTTGGTTCGCCGGAGGGGATAAGGTGTGCCGGGACTGATCTGATTCAGCGCGTAAATTGCCACTTGATCGCAAATGGCTTCCTCGGCGATGTTCTCGATTTCGGTTGTATGGACGCCGGCGTAGGACCTGTGTACATGACAGGTCTCGTGTATGATGATGGTAGCCGCGTAGTCTACGCTACCCCACACGGGCAAATTGAAGGATTTGTGCAGCGTGCCGTGGCCGGGACCGGGCTCGGATTTGCTCTCTCGGATTTTTTGAATAATGTCGATCGTGTAAGCGTACCACTCCGGCGCTCTGGACTTGATCAGATTCATCGCTCCTTTATTCTCGGCGATAAATGCTTCGGAGCCCTCGATTATCACGCCATCGACAAGCTCTTGTATGGGCATATTGCACTCAATATCCTCAAACCACCATCGCCCCATGATGAAGTCAAATTCGAAAGTGCAATTCCAGCCCAGTTGACAGCAACTGTCCACATTGCTGGTCGCCGAGGGCGCGGCCCCGCATTGATTGTCCCGATAGGCATAATACCCGTTTGCCCACTCCAGATCCGTGTTGCATTGCCAGCCAGCGAAACAGCAATTGTCAATCGGGCCCGCCACTTTGCTCGCGGGCTGCGTACTGGTCCCCGACTGAGACTGCGCTGGCGCGGCGCATTGCCCATTCTGAAAAGCCCAGTACCCGGCCGTCCAATCCTGATCGCTCTGGCATTGCCGATCGACGAAACAGCAGTTGTCAATTGCTGTTGCCGCGCTCATTTGGGATGAGGGCTGGTCGCTGTTTTCAACGCGGCTGTAATCAATCCAATCCGCCATCCAGACTTCGTTGCCGTTTCTGTTGATCTTCAGCCAGCGGTTGACTTTGCCCACGACATGCAGGGTCGCGCCTGCCGGCGCGGTTTCGATGATCGCGCCTTCGAGACTATAGGTCGCTCTCAAATTGCTGTTGTGAGTGACGCGAATGTGGTAACTCTGCGCCCCCGCCACAGCGGAGAGAAAAAAGGCTGTGGCTATTACAGTAAATAACCGAGCTTTCATTCACAGACCTCCGCGATTGTATCGCTTCAATGTAACAGCAAATGAGCAGTGTGTCGAGCGGCGCCGCTCAATCCTCGAATGGTATCTCCGGGACGCCACCGGCGAAGGGCGCGTCGGGTCTGTCGTAGTCGCCCATAACGGCGCGGCGCTGCGGTGTCTGCTCCGCCATAAACGCCGTATCAGAGACGAAGCGATCGGCGCGGCGCATCCAGGGCGGGCTATAGATATAGTGCATGTTGTAACGGTCGAAGTCCTCGTCGTTGGGCATGGGCGAGTGCCAAACGCCGTTATGGAAGAGCAGCATCGTGCCCGCCTTGCAGAGGACATTGTGCTGGATGGGCGAGACCCGCACCTCTCTGCGCTTGTCCTGCGGCAGCGGGAAGGGGCAGCGATGGCTGCCCGGGATCAACATCATGTTGCCCATGTATTCGCGTGACTGGTCAGTCAAGCTGAAGCTGGCGCGCAGTTGCAGCAGCGGCACGGGATGCGCGACTTTCTCGAAACCGTAGGCGCCGGAGCCGTCCTGGTGCCAGCCGACGATGCTGCCCTTTGCCGCCAGCCGAGCGCACCAGCCCGATTGCATGACGAATTTATCGCCGTAGAGCCCGCGCACCTTGGGTATCACGGACGGGTGATCGATCAGGCAGGCCAGGGCGGGTTCCTTTTCGTAGGTATTGCCAAGCGGGCTGAAGACGTCGGTTGTTTCGGCATGGACGCGCTGGGAAGCGGCGAGGGCTTCGTCGATTTCGGTCTGCGTGAGCACGTCTTCAATGATGAGGTAGCCGTAGCATTCGAACATGAAGCGTTCGTCTTCGGTCATGGGTCCGGGTTGGGCAAGGGGGATCATGGGCATGTCTCCTGAATCTTTCGCTTGGCGTAATGATAGACCTGCGCGGATGAATTTGCCAATTGCGCTGGATTGGGAGCTGGTTAAGCACAAAGTCACGAAAGACATGAAGGGTTTCAACCATCGAGGGCGCCGAGATTTTGGTGAAAAGGCGTTAAGGCGCGCATTGACTCAGGGTAGCGTGGCTGTGGAATGAAAGGACGACTATATGGGCGCGGGTTTCTTGTTTGAAGTGAACGCGGACGACCTGCCAGGTCGCCCCAGCATGTAATGGATCGTGGACGTCCCTAGCCCTTGAGCGAGCCGGAGAGCAAACCGCTGATGATATAGCGCTGGAAGATGAGGGCGAAGCAGATGGGCGGGATGACCGAGAGCACGCCGGCTGTGATGATGCTGACGAAGCTGACATCGACATCGGTGGCGAAGAGCGAGACGACGACCGTGCTGGTATAGGAACTGGGCGATTCCGACAAGAGCAAAGCGAAGAGAAACTCGCCCCAGGTCAGCAGAAACGCGAGGATGGCAGCCGAGGTCAAGCCGGGTAGGGAAAGGGGCAAGATGATCTTGTGCACGACCTGCAAGCGGCTGCAGCCGTCGATGCGGCCCGCGTCTTCCAGTTCCATGGGGATGGTTTTGAAATAGGATTGCAGCAGCCAGATGACGTAGGGCAAGATGAATGACAGGTTGATGAAGACCAGAGAGACGATTTTGTCGCTCATGCCAATCCGTTTGGCGACCAGCACAATGGGAATTGCCAGCGAAAGCGCGGGGATCAAGCGGCTGGCCAGGATAGCGAAGAGCAGAACTTGTCTGCCGCGGAAGCGCAGGCGCGCTAGTGGATAGGCGGCATAGGCGCCCGCCATGACGGCGATCACAGCGACGCTGCCGGCGACGAAAAAGCTGTTGGCGAATGAACGCAGGAAGATGCGCGACTGATAAGGCACGCCGGAATCTTCGCCCATGACTGCGCCTTCAAAGATTTCACGGTAGCTGTCGAGCACGATCGGGTTAGGCAGCCACTGCGGCGGTCTGTTGAGCAGTTGGCGTTCGTATTGAAAGCTGGAACTGACCAGCCAGAGGAAGGGACCGACGGTGCCAGCCAGTAGCATGGCAGCGGCGACATAAATGATGACGAGGCGGATGCGCGCGCGCTGTTTCATTACTGTTCGACGCCTTTGTCCAAAAACACGTAGAAAAGGATTGCCAGCGCCAGAGTAATGGCGCCCAGCAGCATGGCAATTGAACTGCCGGCGCCGAAATCGAGCTTGCGGAAAGTCTCGGTGTAAATCTGCCAGCCAAGCACATTTGTGGCGTCGGCGGGTCCGCCGGCGGTGAGCACGAAAATGATATCAAAGACCTTGAGAGCGAAGATCATCTCGAAGATGACCACGATGGAGAGCATCGGCCGCAGCAATGGCAGGGTGATAGTGAGAAAGCGCTGCCAGATGCCCGCCCCGTCAACGATGGCGGACTCGTAAATATCGCCGGGTATGGTCTGCAAGCCGGAGAGCAAGAGCAGGGTGGCGAGGGGAATGTGAATCCAGGAATAGGCGATGACGAGCCAGATCATGACGCTGGGCATGCTGCCGAGCATATTCTGGTATTCAGTAATTATGCCGAATTCGAAAAAGATCGCGTTGACCAAACCATATTGGGGATTGAGCAGCCATTTCCAGAGCAGGGCGTTGACGACTGAGGGAATGGCCCAGGGGACGAGCAGCAACGCCCGCAGAACACCGCGCCCGGGGAATCTTTCATTGAGCAGGAGAGAGATGAGCAGGGAGACGATAATAATGACCACGACCGCCAAAATGGCGAAGGTGAAGGTGGTGCCCAGCGGATCCCAAAAATCGCTATCCCTTAGCCAGTCGGTATAGTTCTCCAAGCCGATGAATCGCTCGCGGCCCGGGCGCTTGAGGTTCCAGTTGTGCAGGCTGAGAAATACCGCCATGCCGAAGGGCACGAGAATGGTGGCGGCGATGATCAGCACGGCGGGCGCGCTAAAGATCAGAGCCAGCGCGCCCTGCGACATTTCCTTGCGTGGTGTGGCGATTCTGGATTGCATGGGTATGGTCAACCCCCCTCTGAATCTCCCCCCATTGCAATGGGGGGAGATTGGCAACGCTAAGCGGCAGAATCGACAGTTGTACCGAGAACCATGATGATACCGAGACTGCCGCTATGAATCTACGAGGGGGTTAATAGCCCCAGTCTTCCTTCAGTTCGTTCCATTCTTCAGCCAGGTCGTTGAGGACCTCGCCCTTGTCGGCGTCGCCAAGAATGGCTGCTTGCAGCGGACCCCAACTGCCGATCTCCCAATCGGAGAAGAAGGGCACGAAGCGATAGGGACGGGAAATGGCGTACTCGGATTGCTCGCTGAGCAAATCAGGATCAATCCAGCCGGAGATCGAGTTGCGAACCTCTTCGTCTTCGTAGAGCGGCGCCGGCGAGAATCCCAAGCCGAATTCCAGCGCCCAGCGTTTGGGCACGTAATAGACGCCGGTGGCGTCCTTGCCGCCGAGGAATTGAACCAACTGCCAGGCGGCATCCTTGTCTTCGGCATTGGCGGTAATCGCGTACAGGCGGACGTATCCCCAGGTGCCGCTTCTGACTTCGTCGGTGCCGGGCACCAGCCCGTTCTTGATGTCGCCAGCAACATTGGATTGTTCCGGATCATTCATCGCCTTCAGCGTATAGTCGGTTGTCGTCATGAAGGACGTCGTGCCGGCCGCCATCAGCAGGGTGCCGTCATCGTCCGTCAGCGAGGCGGGATCAATCAAGCCCGCATCCAGCCCTTCGGTCAGCCAATCGAGCGCTTGGCGCGCCGGGCTGTCCTCAAGATGGAAAACCGGATTGAAATCGTCGTCGAATAGTCGGCCGCCGCGCGAGGCTGTGAGCGTCTCCCACTCGCGCAGCAGGTAGTTTTCGCCGCTGCGCAACTGCATCAGAATGGGATAATCGACAACACCGGCATCCTTGATGGCTTGGGCTTGTTCCAGCATTTCAGCCCAGGTTTCCGGCGGCGCGTCAATGCCGGCTGCGGCCAGATGCGCCGCGTTGTAAGCCATTGTCTGTACGCCCGAGTAGTAGGGCAAGCCATAGACCTCGCCATCGTAGGACATCTGCTCGATGATCCCCTGTGGCAGATCGGCCAGCAACTCTTCGGAATTGGGCAGCCCGGTTATGGGCAGAATCCAGCCGGCGGAAGCCCATTCCGCCAGGTAACTGTCCCTGACGTAGGCGACATCAAACTCGGTGCCAGCGACAAAGCTGGCGACCATCTTGTCGTGGTATTCGTTGCTGGGGAAAGGCAAAAAGACGGCACCATGACCGGTTTGGTCGGTGAATCGGCCCAAGTTTTCGGTGACGACATCAACTTCGTAGGGCCAGCCGGTAAGCTTGAGACCGTCATCCTGCGCCAGGGCGGTAGTCGTTAGCAGCGGAATGCAAACGGAAAGGAATGCGAAAAACTTGAATGAGCGTAGCATTTTTGCACCTCGAATCAACCAATAGGTTTACGGAATTGGGAACCATCCATTGCTTATCGGCACCTCCATTCCTTAACTCGTCTTACTTAGGGCAGATGAATAAGCCACCATTTCTGAGATGACACAATTCTGGCTCCTTTGCTCAGGATAAAGGCGGGGACATGCGCTTGGCATGAGTTCGGAATGAGCGCTTTGTTGATAGGAATGGTCATCGTCTGATATATTTGGACTTGCCCTTTCTCAGTCTAGCGGGAAAGGACTGGCGGATTTCTGCCAAAACACTGCCATGACAGGCGGACAATGGTGATGACGACCTATCCGGAAGACTTTGAAGAGAATATGCGCGATCTGCTGGTCAACTTGTACGACTATCTGAAGTTGATTGATAACCCGGTGGCGCAGCGCTTGGCTGCGGGCTCGCCAGGGGGCGATCGCGCGCAGACGGCGCGGCAAATGGTTTTGGCGGCGATTGAAGATATGAAGTCGGAGACAAGCGCTCAGTTGACATCGCGGCAGAACAGGCTCTATAACATTCTGCTCTTTCGCTATGTAGAAGAACAGCCGACGAACGAAATACTCGGTCAATTGGCTTTGAGTGAGCGGCAGTACTATCGGGAGCATCAGCGGGCGATTCAGACAATCAGCCGGATCGTATGGGACAGGCATTATTCCGACGCCGCCTTGGAGCCGGAGGCGCCGTCGACCTTGATCCAGGAACTGGATTATCTACAGTTTGCCACCCGCAACAAAGCATTTGATCCGACGGAAGTGATCTTGTCGGCGATCCAGGCGACGCGGGTGATTGCAGAGCAAAAGAGCCTGGCATTGCGCCTGGAGGAGGCCCGAGACAAGATTGCGCTGAATGTCGCGCTGCCGGTTTTCCGCCAATTCTTCATCTTGATCCTGAATCGATTGATCAAATCGACGAAGGAAGGCGGCATGATCGAAATAGCTTTGCGCAACCGCGCGAGCGAAGCGATTATTGCGGTCAGCAGCGACAAGTTGATTCCCAGTCATGGGGCTTTTCTGGACGCTTTGCAAACTGACGTCGCCTTCCGCGAGTTGAAAAAACGCCTGAATGCCGATCTGCGCGCCAGCGGGGACGACGTAGATCCCGCGAGAATAATCTTGCGTTTTGACCGGGAAATTCACAAGATCCTGATCGTG
Organism: Anaerolineae bacterium; assembly: GCA_022820665.1. Lineage (GTDB taxonomy): Bacteria > Chloroflexota > Anaerolineae > Aggregatilineales > Phototrophicaceae > UBA6055. The sequence goes on from JAJEFB010000051.1 coordinate 55,778, forward strand.
GATGACAATCCTGACACCATCAGTCTCTTCAAGCGATATCTGGCGAACTTGCCCTGTCAACTCTTGTCCGCGCAACACGAGAAAGATGCGATTGCGATCGCGCGGCAGACACCGCTCGCCTGCATCATCCTTGACATCATGTTGCCCGAAAAGGACGGTTGGCAGATCTTGCAAACTTACAAGAGCCATCCCAGCACCGAGCATATCCCCGTGCTGATTTGCTCGGTGCTGGAGATGAAAGACCTGGCGGCGTCCCTGGGCGCGGATGGCTATATCAAGAAGCCGCCGTCGCGCGACGAGTTCCTGGCGGTCTTGCGGCAGTGGACGGACTAGCCGGGTCCACGCGAGCCTGTTAGCTGTTAATCAGCAAGCCCGGCTGCCGCTCGAACGAGTAGAGACTGCGCGGTCGCATCAAGGTGACTGCGCGGTCGTAACCGCCCAGAGCGCCGCGCGCTTCGCCCAGCGCCTTGTAATAATCCCAATAGCGGAAGCTGGAATAGCTTTCGCGCATGAGCGCGTGGGTCCGTAGCAGGTCGAGGTAGTCGTCAAAGACTTCGCTGACATCGAGGTAGATATCGGCATTGTAGCCTTCCATATCTTCCCAGTTCTCTGAAAAGAGCAAAGCTTGGGGCGAGTGCGCGGGATCTTCGCGTTCGAAGGCGGGCAAGCCGGCGCGGAAGAGCGCCTTCATGACGACGTCGTGGGTATTGTTATGGTCGATGTGGAAACTGCCTTTCCAGTGGGTGATGATGACTGTCGGTTGATATTTGCGAATCAGATCAGCCATAATCCAGATCGATTCGTCGTTGACGGGCAGTTCGCCATCGCCGTAGGGCATCAGTTCCATATTGGCGCCGATGAACTCGGCCGAAGCATGGGCGTCGGCCAGCCGCATTTTGAGGTAGTCCTTCGCGCCCAGCGTGGGATGACCTTTTTCGCCTGTGGTCGCGTGCACGATAGTAATGTCCCAGCCGGCTCTCTTGTGTTTGAGCATGACGGCGCCCGCCATGTTTTCGGCATCTGAAATATGCCCGCCTACGACCATCAGGTGTTCAGCCATTTTCTTTTCTCCAGTATCTTATATGAGCGTTTTGCGCATCACAGCGAATTCGCGGCGGCGCTTGAAGCCGGCTAGCGAATACAAACGAGCGGCGTCTTCGTCCGTCCAGAGGAAGTAAGCGAAGAAGACGTGCTTGGCGCTCATCATCTCCAGACATTTGAAGAGCAGCATACGGCCAATGCCGCGATTGCGAAAATCGGGACGAACCCCGAAGGGTCCATATCGTTCGTTGCGCTGTTGGCAGAAGCCCACGACCTCGCCTTTCTCGCGCGCGATGAGAAAGCAGATACGATGCGGGCTGTCGCCAAAATACTCGAGCAGGTAGCTCTGCGCGAAGCGGAACCAGTCCCAGCCGAAATGTTCAACGAGAAAAGGCATCAGGTCGGGAATATCAGCGGGCTCGATAGGCTGTATGATCAGGTCGTCTTCCGCTTCGGCGCGTTCGATCCGCGATTGGATCTCCGGTGGAATCTGAAAATCAGTCAGGTCGGCGCCCATGCTGATGGCATGATAGAGCGTTTCGAATCCCATGCGATCTTGCAAGAATCGGATCGTTTCCGGATAAGCGCGGGTGTCGATGCCGGGGACGAAGTAATTCGGCACGTAGGGCGATATATCGACGATTTTCCGTCCCTCGGCGCGCAGTTTGTTGATCACAGTGTCGAAGAGGGCGCTGCCGATACCTTGTCGGCGATAGTCGGGATGCACGCCAAAAGCGGTGATCCAGGCTTCGGCTTCGTCCATGCCCTGCAGAAAGTAAGGGACCTGGCGGGTCAGGCACAGGACAAATCCTACGACGCGCCCGTCGACAAGAGCGACCGGTACGTTGCCAGGATGAAAATTAGGATCAAGCAGGACCTGCGTGCGAAACAGCGCTTCGTCGACGCGGTCGCTGGGCATTGCCCGGCTCCAGACTTCAAGCAGTTCGGCTTCGTCGCGTCCTTGATAATGTCGAATTTGCATGGGTCAAATCTATCCTTTCAATCCAGTGAGCGCGATGCCCTTGATGAAATATCGTTGCAAAAAGACAAACAGAAGCAGCATCGGCACAACGGCGACAGCCGTCCCCGCCATCAGCAGGTTGGTGTTGTCGGCGTAGAGGCTGCGCAGCGAGTTGATGCCCAGGGGCAAGGTGAATAGTTCGCGGCTATTGAGCACCAGCAGGGGCCACAGGAAGTTGTTCCAGGCGCCGATGAAGGTGAAGGTGCCCAGGGTCGCCAGGGCGGGCTTGACCAGCGGGATAACGATACGCCAATAGATCATGGGTTCGGAGGCGCCGTCGATGCGCGCCGCGTCGATCAGCTCATCGGGAACGGTGACCATGAATTGGCGCATGAGGAAGATGCCATAAGCCGAGGTGAGCCCGGGCACGACCAAGCCTTGATAGGTGTCGATCCAGCCCAGTTGACGCACGATGAAGAAGACCGGTATCAGCGTGACGAAGAAGGGAATCATCATGGTCGCCAGGATCAAATAAAAGAGCAGTTCCCGACCGGGGAAGCGATATTTGGCGAAGGCGAAGCCAGCCAGCGAACTGCTGAGCAAGACGCCGAGAACGATGATGCCGGAGGTAAAAAGGCTGTTGAAGTATAGCCGACCGATGGGAATCGATCGCGCAAGCTCGCTGTAGTTGCTGAATTGTGGCGAAGCAGGCAGCCAGACCGGCGGCCGCATCTGTATTTCTCCGGCGGTCATCAGCGAGGCGATAGTCATCCAGACAAAAGGAAAGACCATGAGAAAAGCGCCGCCAACCAGCACCAGATACTTAAGCGCGCTGCCGGCGCTTTGTAAGGAGCTCTTTTCGTCCTTAGTCATGAGCGCCACTAGTCCTGATAAGTACGATCGCGCAAGAGCCGAACCTGCAATATAGTGATGAGCATGATGATGGCAAACAGGATGAAAGCCATGGCGGAGGCTCTGCCCATGCGCGAGAATTTGAAGGCGGTGTTGTACATGTGCAGGACCACGGTCATGGAACTGTTGGCAGGCGCGCCGCCGGTAGTAGCAAAGACCAGATCGAAGACCTGCAGCGCGCCGATGGTATTGGTGACCACTACGAAAAGCATCACCGGGCGCAGCAAGGGCAAGGTGATGAAACGGAACTCCTGCCAGTTGCCGGCGCCATCGACTTGGGCGGCATCGTAATAGTCTTGCGGGATACCCTGCAAGCCCGCCAGAAAAATGACGATGTAGTAGCCGACATATTGATAGATGGCGATAAAGATGAGCGTCATCAGCGCTTGATTCGGTCCGCTGAGAAAGGGCTGACGCGGCAAGCCCAAGGCTGTAATAACGTTGTTCACGACACCGTAATTGCGGTCGAAAATGAAAGAGAACATGACGGCCAGTGCCAGCGGCGCGGTGATGACCGGCATGAAATAAAGGACGCGCCAGACCGCGCGCCCACGGATCTTGCTGTTAAGCAGCAGGGCGAAACCAAGTCCCAGTATGGTATTGGCGCCGACGCCGCCGATGGCAAAGAGGAAGGTATTGCCCAGCGCCTTGATGAAGACGGTGTCCCGGGTCAGCAGGAAGACGTAATTCTGCAAGCCGCGCCAGGGCATATCGCCGACCGGCGAGAGCATGTCCCAGCGGTGCAGGCTGACCCAGCCGGAGAACAGAATTGGACCGGCGAGGAATACCAGCAAGGCGATGATGGGCGCCGCGACGAAGACATAAGCCCAGAGCATGCGCCGGCGCAGGACCGCGCTCTTGGGAATGTCCGGCATCCACCAGGAAGACTTAATTGCAGGGGATGACATCAGATGGTTTGCCTAGTCCTCCTCTTCAAGCCGACGAAGAGGAGGACTACAAGGTTGCCGTGTGTCAATATGTTGCCTAGAGCGCCAAGAGTCCGTTGCAAGATGGCGCCTGAATGCGCTCGATTTACGGACACAGAGTAACGCGACCGGTTACTCCTCCGCCATCATGCGCTGTTCTTCCAGGATGGCGTTGGCTTGTCCTTCCACCGACGCCAGGGCGTCTTCCGGCGTCGTCATGCCGGCCAGAACCGCTTCAATCTCGACTTGCAGCAGGGTCTTGATCTCCTGGCCGCCGGCGACGATTTGTTCGGGCCGCGCGTAAGCCGAGGCCGCGACAAAGGCAGAGACATAGTGATCGCTCATGGATTCGGCGAAGGCGGCTTGATCGTGGTCAAAGCTGGGGATCGCGCCCAGGGCGTTGACGAGGAAATCGCCAATAGCTGATCCCTCGCCTTCGCTGTGTTCGGCATTCATCCAGTGGATGAAATCCCATGCCGCTTCTTTGTTGGGCGAGTTGGAATCGACAGCGAAGAGCCAGGTGTAAGCGATACTGGAAGGGGTGTCGCCGCTGGGACCGACGGGAATCTCGGCAACGCGGACTTCAGTTTCGAAGTCGACGCCTTCCGCCGCGCGCAGGGTTGCCCGCCACCAGGGCGCCATGATAACCATGCCGACTGTGCCGCTGGGGAAATTGCCCAAGCCGTTGATGCTGGGATCTGTACCGCCGCTGGCCACCAAATCAGCGTAAAGTTGCAGCGTCTCGATGCCCTGCGGGCTGTTGAACTCGGCGACTGTACGATCTGCGCTGAGGTAATTGCCGCCGTTGGAAAAGAGCAAGGCGCTGAACGGGTGCACGATACCGGAATCCCAACCGGGCATGACACCCAAGCCGAGCTGGCTGATGGCGCCGGTGTCGTCAACTTGCGTGATGGCGGCGGCGATTTCTTTGAGCTCGTCCCAATTGCCGGGCGGCGCGTCATAACCGGCTTCAGCCAGCAGACGCTTGTTATAGACCAGCAAGTAAGGATTGACCTCGGTGGGATAACCCCAGGTCTGGCTATCGGAAGTGCTGACTGCGTCGATTGTGCCCTGCGCTACGTTCTCGTTGATGAAAGCCAGCGCGTCCTCCGGTGGCTGGTCCAGGACCCCGCTATTGACGAAGTCGGGCAGCCAGAGATGGTAAAAATGATAAACATCGGCGCTGATGCCCGCGGTGCGGCCCGTGATGATCTTGGTGCGCAGTTCGCCAAAATCGACGGTGACCAGCTCGATATTAACGCCGGGGTTGCTTTCCATGTAGGCGTCGATGATGACTTGCTGCGCCGCCAGTTGGTCTTCAGTGCCCCAGTGTGTCAGCATGGTCAGGGTGGTGTCTTGCGCCAATGTCGTCGCGCCGAAGGTCAGTATCAGCGCAAGACTCAAGAATACAAGAACAAAACGTTTAATTGACATCAAATCCTCCCTATTAAAGATATTGAACTGACGGTTAAACACCCGTCACAGCATCTAGTATAGCAGGTATTTCTGGCGCGCCTTCAGAAAGTCCTCGATTCCCGGCTGCCAGGACGCGATCAGTTCCTCAACCGGCCGCCGCGCGTCCAGGCTTTCGCGGATGGCAGTACTGCCAGAGAGCAGATCAATCGGCGCCGTTGACCCGGCCGCCCAGGGCGCGCGCCAGGCGAAGTCCTCCGGGTAATTTTCGATCACCGCTTGCAGCAAGTTCAGGATCATCGCGACTGGCTGGAAGCGCTCGCGATCCGTCACATGAATGTGCGCGCCGGCGCATAATTCGCCCTGATTTTTGCCGAAGGTCGGCACGAAGTAAACCGGACGAAAGCGCGCGCCGTCCAGGTTCAGGTCGTTCAGTTGATCGGCAAGCTGCAGGGCATCAATCCAGGGCGCGCCGATGTATTCGAAGGGCTTTGTAGTGCCGCGCCCTTCGGATAGATTGCTGCCTTCAATCAAACAGGTACCGGGATAAAGGGTCATGGCATCCAGGGTGGGCAAATTGGGCGATGAGGGAACGAAGGGCAAGCCGGTATCATCGAACCACATGTCGCGCCTCCAGCCCTCCATCGCTATCACCGTCAGATCGCAGTCGATGCTGTATTCCGTATTGGCCATTCGCGCCATTTCGCCGATGGTCATGCCATAGCGGATGGGCATGGGGTAGGGTCCCACAAAGGAGGCGAAATCCGCGTCCAGCATCGGTCCTTCGATGCGGGCGCCGGATATGGGCGCTGGCCTATCGAGCAAGATGACCTTGCAGTCCGCCGCGGCCGCGGCTTCCATGACATAGAGCGCGGTCGCCAAGAATGTATAGAAGCGTACGCCGCCGTCCTGCAAGTCTATGATGATGGCGTCGATGCCGCGCAGCATGTCGGGTGTGGGCCAGCGCGTTTCGCCGTACAGGCTATGGACGGGCAGTCCGGTCACTGCATCCTTATAGGTTGCCACGGGCGCGCCGGCTTGCGCCTCGCCACGCAGCCCGTGTTCGGGACCAAATAGCGCGACAAGGTCGATGGCGGAATGCCGATGAAGGCGCTCAACGCTGCTGCGCAATTCGCGATCGACGCTGCTGGGGCAAGCCACAAGCCCCAGCCGCTTGCCGGCCGCCTCTTCAGCTGCCTCTTCCAAAAAAACTTCCAATCCCAATCGAACGGTCATCGAAGGTTACCTCCTCCATTTAAGGCGCCCTGCGCCCGCGTCAGTTCCAGATTCGCCGGATGTCGGATGCCGTCGATGAGCGCCTGGACGCTGCTGACCAGCTGGATCGGTGAGTAGCCGCTTTTGCGCGCGAGTGTAATATCGCCGTAGATATTGGGCGTGATTGATTCGCTGGCGCCCTTGGCCGATACCAGAATGATGGGGATATCGCGCAGCTTGGGCACACCGCGCATGGCTTCGATCACGGCGAATCCGTCCATACCGGGCATCAGCACATCGAGGATCAATAGGTCAGGCGGCTCGCCTTCCATCATGGCGATGCCGTCGGCGCCGCCATAAGCGACGCGGACCCGGTAGCGCTCATCGAGGCTGCGCAGCGTCCGCGTGAAGAGGCGCACGATGTCTCGGTTATCGTCGATGATCATGATCGAAGTTGCCGCCTCGCCGTAGCGGGCGAGCGCTTTCTGCAGCATTTCGCGCGAAACCGGCTTGACCAGGTAATCGCTGATGCCACGCTGTCGGATGGCTGCGCGACCGCTGGGCATGGGCAAGGTGATGACGTTTAGCGCAAGATTGGGGACCTCGATTCGCTTTTGCAGACGGAGATATTGGTGATTCTGCGCCAGCAGCAGCACGTCCGGCTCGAACTCGTCGATGTGCCGCAGCGCCTGGACTTCGCTATTGCAGGCGACGACATTATGCGCCTTCAGATAGCGCGCAAAAAAGGTAGTGATCGCTTCATCGTCGTCGACGACCAGAACGCGCTTTTCAGCGCTGGTTGTCTTGCTCGGTTGGTCCCAGATCGGCATCTGGGAGACCAGGTTGCTGGTGGTCGGCAACGAGAAGGAAAAGCGGCTGCCTTGGCCAGCGACGCCAGCGCTGCTTGCGCTCATTTCGCCGCCGTGCAGACGAATTAGCTCGCGGCTGAGCGTCAGCCCCAAGCCAGAGCCCTTGTCGACGAAAGGCGCGCCGCCCTCGACTTGATAGAACTCCTCAAAGACGCGCTTAATATCGTCTTCGCTCAAACCGATGCCGGTATCGATGACGCTGGTGACCACTTGACCGTCTTCGACCGATACGACAATTGTGATGCCGCCTTGGCTGGTGAAGCGCGTGGCGTTGACGAGCAGATTCAGCAGTATCTGCCGGATGCGGACGGGATCGAACCACAGGTCCGGCAGGTCGTTGGGAATATCCAGTTGAAAATCCAGCCCCTTTTTTTCGATCAAGTCCGCGACCATATTGGCTGATTCGCGCAGACAGCCGCCCAGGCTGGCTTTTTGTTTGACGATGGCCAGGTGCCGCGCTTCCAACTGAGAGATATCGAGCACATCGTCGATGAGGTTTTGCAGGTGTTTGGCGTTGCGATAGACAGCGTGGACATCGGCGCGATAGCTGGATGGCAGCGGCTGATCATAGAGTTCCGGAGCCAGGATCATCACCTCGCTGAAGCCGACGATAAGGTTGATGGGCGTGCGCAACTCGTGGCTGACGTTCGCCGCGAAACGCGCCTTGAGCTGACGGGATTCCTCGGCTTGTTCAAAGGCGATTTCCAACTTCTTGTTGGTGACGCGCAGGCGTTCTTGCGTTTCCTGTAACTGCTTGGATATCAGCACCAGTTCGGCGCGGCTTTCGCGGGCGGCGCGCATTTGATCGGCCGCGTAGTCCTGAAAGCCCTGGCTGATTTCCAGCTCTTTAACGAAGTAGCGCTTGAGGGTGCCGACGATCGCCAGTTGCAGTGTCATCAAGACCAGCAAGAAAAGAGCGTGCTGGCTTGGCGCGAAAGCCAGGACGAAGAGCGCGTTGATGATCAGCGATAGCGCAACCCAGGGCAGAGACATCAAGATGACGGCAATGATCAGGCTAGCCGGGATTAGATACAGGACCGGCGTAAAACTGCTGGCGATATAGATCTGCGCGGCGATAAGCGCGATGCAAAAGACGAAGAACAAACAGGCGAAATTGAAGCTGCGTGATTTGATGAAAAAGCAGATGCCGCAGATCGCGATCATGATGACGGCGTCAAACATGATGATATTGGGCAAGCTGCCGGGCAGCAGATCCCCCAGCGCGATGAAAGCCCAAAGCGCCAGGCTCACCAATGCCAGCGCGATATTCATGAACTCCTGCTTCATCTGGTTTTCTTGGGACTTGCTCTCAAGGTTCATGCGCTTGTTCCAGTTCGCTGGATTTGTCTTTGGCCTGTCTTCGAGATTGCGCGAATCGTTTGCCCGGCCTTTGCCAAGGCCAGGTAGTGTATCCTTTTCGGTTGAAATACTTCGTAGCCAGTCCTCGACATGAGATCCTTAACCCAAAATACGAACGATTTTGGTAGGGGCGACTGGGTGAGTCGCCCGATACCATTCGGTTTCTACTCGTCGGGCGATCCATCGGGTCGCGTAGACGCTGACCTTCGATCGACCCTACCGACTGTCAAGTAGTTGCTATTCTTCATTTCAACCGAATTCGATACATTCTCCAAAGCCAACGCAATTTGACAGAATTGCATTTGCCAGTCAAAATCATCGATAATTGTGGCACGCTTCTTATTCTAGTACAGATGGGTAGGAAAGGCTGCAATTCGCTAAATTCGGGCGGTGATTGCCCGGGAGGGCTCACGGTTAACGTAAAACATGAATAAAGGAGTGAATTATGAGTAACAAAGGGATTTCGCGGCGGGACTTCCTGCGGGCGAGTTTGGCGGCGGGCACGGCAGCGGGCATATCCGCCATGCCGGCCGGTTTGACCTACGCGCAAGAGCAGGCGTTTCTCAATTATTGGACGGGCTGGAGCGGCTTCGAGTTTGATGTTTTGCAGGGCTTGGTCGATCAGTTCAACGAAGAACACGGGAATATCTACGTCAATATGACGACTGTGTTCGGCCAATATGAGAAGGTGTTGACGGCTATCGCTGGCGGTAATCCGCCGGATGTGGTCTCGGCAGTCTGGCTGCACCAATTGGTGCAGATCGCTTCGCAAGGCGCCTTGACGCCTTTGACCGCTTATGCGGAAGCGGCTGGCATAGACGGTTCCGAGTATTTCCCGCAGCTGTGGAACAACTGGTGGTATAACGGCGAGCTTTGGGGTTTGATGTGCACCTCCAACGCGCGCGTTTTGGCATTCTCGCCGCCAGCTATGGCGGAATTGGGATTCAGCGAACCCCCGACCAGCATCGACGAGCTTGACGAAGTTTCGCAAGCCTATGAGGTCATCGACAGCGATGGCAATATTGAGCGCGTCGGTCTGCTGCCAGCCAATATCCAGTGGTGGGGAATCGTCTTCGGCGGCACGTTCTATGACGAAGACACTCAGACGATCACGGCGAACGATCCGGCGATCGTGGCCGCGCTCGAATGGATGGCGGGATACTGGGAACGGCTGGGACCGGAAAAGGTCGCGGCTTTCACCAGCGGTTTCGGTGATTACCTTAGTACGCAGAACCCTTTCTTCGTCGGCAAGGAGGGCTTCAAGCAAGTCGGCGAATGGTTCATCCAGTTCCAGAAGAAGTTCGCGCCCGATCTCGAGATGGATATGATCGCGGCGCCCTATCCGGATGGCGGGCGTCCCAACGCCACGACCTTCGGCGGCAGTGTATTCACGATACCGACCGGCGTGATCAATCCGGACGCGGCTTGGGAATTCATCCGTTGGCTGAGCGAAGACGAGCACATGGGCGAGTTCTGCTTCAATATTCAGAATATCCCGCCCAAAGTGGCAGCCGCGACAGCGGAGCGCTTCGTCAGCGATCATCGCTTCCAACTGGCGCTGGACTTGCTGAACGGACCGAATGCCTTTGGCCCGCCCAAGATTCCGGTGAACGACTTCTACAATTCACGCCTTGGCGAAGCCGAGACAGCGGTGAAAGCCGGTCAACTGACGGCGCAGGAAGCGCTGGATCGCGTCACCGAGGAAGTGCAGCGCGAGCTGGACATGGCGATGATGTAGAATACCCCCATTCCCCATCCCCTTCCCCCAAAATGAGGGAAGGGGAGCTAGACGGCGGATTGGCGAATTAGTTAAGCCCCTCCCTCTTTACCCGCCGCGTAGACACCGGCGGTTGGGGAGGGCTTTACGGTGGGGCTGTTTTTCCCATGACCATCTCACTAAGAATACCCAGACTCACCAAGCGCCAGAGGCGGTCGCTCGTCGTCGGCTTGCTCTTCATTTCGCCGGCGATCATTGGCTTTTTCGTCTTCAATATCGGTCCGATCATACAGTCGCTGCAATACAGCTTCACGCGCTATAACATTTTGCAGCCGCCGCGTTACGTCGGCTTGAACAATTATTTATTCCTTCTGGAAGACCGCGTCTTCAAAATCGGCATTCAGAATACGCTGTACATGGTGTTGATCGGTTTGCCGATTCATCTGGTCTTCAACATGTTGATGGCGCTGCTGCTCAATACCAAGATCAAGGGACTGTCGATCTATCGCAGCATTTTCTATGTCCCGTCGATCACGCCCGTGGTCGCCTCGACCATTGTTTGGCTGTGGATCTTCAACGGTCAGTTCGGCATCTTGAACGAGTTTTTGAGGTTTATCGGTTTGTCGCCTATCGGCTGGCTGACCGACCCAAACTGGGTCAAGCCGTCGCTGATCTTCATGGGCGCCTGGTTCGGCGGCAACACCATCCTGATCTATCTGGCCAGCCTGCAGGATGTGCCTTATGACCTGCTGGAATCGGCTGAACTCGACGGGGCGAATGCCATTCAGAAGACATTCAGGATCACGCTGCCGATGATCAGCCCGGTAATCTTTTACACGATCATCGTCAACGTGATCGGTTACTTCCAATACTTCACAGAAGCCTGGGTGATGACGGCGACGCGCGACGGGGCGGCGGGCGGCGTCGCCAACTCGGCGATGTTTTATTCGATGTACTTGTATCAAACCGCTTTTCAGCAATTCAAGATGGGCTATGCCAGCGCGCAAGCCTGGATTCTGTTCATGATTGTTCTTGTAGCCACGCTGTTTTTGTTCAAGACGGCGCGCTGGGTCTATTATCACGCGGAGAATTAGCCGCTCGGCTACCACAAATTGGAGGTTCGCAAACTTGGCGACGACAGCCATCCCTTGGCAGGAAAACCGCATCATTCAGGATCGGATCAAGCGGACGATCGCTTATACGATTGTTATCATCATGGCGGTCGCTTATATCTTCCCGCTGTATTGGCTGCTGGTGACAGCGCTGAAAACGGATGTGGAGATTTTCGCGCAGCCGCCGCCGATCATCCCGCCCAACCCGCAATGGCATAATTTCGCCGATTCGACTACCTATATTCCCTTCTGGCGTTATATGTGGAATACGATTGCCATCTCCGGCTTGACGGTGCTGGGCACGGTGCTGTCTTGTACCTTCATCGCCTACGGCTTCGCGCGGATTCAATGGCCCGGTCGCAATATCGTCTTTCTCATTTATCTGAGCACGATCATGCTGCCATCGCAGGTGACCTTGATCCCGCTGTATTTGATCTTCAAAGACCTGGGCTGGGTGGGTACATTCTTGCCGCTGGTAGTGCCGCATTTCTTCGGCAGCGCGCTCTATGTTTTTCTTTTGCGGCAATTCCTGCTGACAATCCCGCAGGAGTTGAGCGACGCGGCGCGAATTGATGGGGCGAGCGAGTTGAGCATTTTGTGGCATGTGATGATTCCGCTGATGCGCCCGGCGCTGGCGGTGGTGGCGCTTTTCACCTTCGTGCAGACTTACCGCGACTTCCTGGGTCCCCTGATTTATTTGCAGAATCAGCAAGATTGGACGATCTCGCTGGGCTTGAAACTGTTCCAGAACATGTACGGCGCGCAATGGCAATTGATGATGGCGGCGTCGACCCTGGCGATGCTGCCGACTATCGTGCTCTTTTTCTTCACGCAGAAGACATTCGTGCGCGGCATCGCGCTGACCGGTTTGAAAGGGTAGCGAATGGCAAAAATACGAGTGGCAGTGATTGGCGCGGGCGGTATCGGTGGAACTCATTTGCGCGCTTATGCCGCCCACGCCGAGCGCTGCGAGATCGTGGGCATCGCGGATCTGCTTGAGTCCGCGGCGCGCGAGAAAGCGGCGACCTATGGCGGAGCGGTCTTCAGCGATGGCGAAGCCATGCTGGATGCCCTGAACCCCGATGCCGTCAGCATCTGTACGCCGCCGAAATATCATTTGACCGCGGTTCGGGCGGCAGCGGCTCGCGACATCGCCGTCCTCTGCGAGAAGCCGCCGGCGCGCACCCTTGCCGAGACGCAGGCCATCGTCGATGCCATGCGCGGCAAGCTGCTGCAATTCGCCTTCTGTCATCGCTTTCATACACCCCTGCGAGCGGCGCAAGACTTGATACAGGGCGGGAAGCTGGGTGAGCTGGTGCAGATCGAGAACCGCTTCGCCTTTCGTTTTTCCCGCGCTGGCAAATCCTGGTTCACCGAAGCCGATATCGCCGGTGGCGGCATTTTGATCGACACGCTGGTGCACAGCATCGACATCTTCCGCGCCTTGACCGGCGACGAGATCGAGCGGACGAGGGCTGCTGTGTCTACGTCGCTGCCGATCGAGGTGGAAGACAGCGCCTCCCTGCTCGTACAAAGCGAAAGCGGCGTCATCGGCTCGTTGAACTGCAGCTGGGTAACGCCGGTCGCGGAAGCCATCGTGCGGATCCACGGGGCGGAAGGGCAGGCGGTAATCGACTACGACGCCGACGCCGAATTGCGCTATCGACTGGCGGAGGACGAGGACTGGACGGTGCAGCGCTTTGACGCGCCCGATCGCTTTGTCGCGCAAGCCGATCATTTCTTGCGCTGCATCGAAAGCGGGGGGGATCCGCTCGTTTCCGGCGCGGACGGGCTGGCGGTGATGCGGGTGATCGAAAGCGCCTATGAATCTGCGGGGAGCCGATCATGAAACTGAGCTTGAGCATGTGGAGCCTGGTGTCGACGGTGCAAGCCGGAAAAATGGACTTGATGGGCTTCATCGATTTCGCCGCGTCGCAAGCGGTCCCCGGCGTCGAACTGCTTGATGTTTTCTGGAGCGATGCCGAGCGCGAGATACCGCTGGTCAAGGCGCGGATAGCCGACGCCGGTCTGGAGATGGCGGTCTATTCGATCAGCAACAACTTCATCCGGCCTGGTGCGGCTGACCGCCGGCGCGAGCTGGATGACCTCAAGCGCGGCGTGGATACTGCGCTGGCTCTGGACGTGAACCTGATGCGCGTGTTTAGCGGGAGCTACCTGGAGGGACTGAGTCAAGACGAAGGCATGTCTTGGATCCTCGAGGGCTTGTCGGCGGGCGCCGCCTATGCCGAGCGTCAGGGCCTCACGCTGGCGCTGGAGAATCACGGGCGCTTTGCCGGGCGCAGCGATCAAGTGCGCGACATCATCGAGCGCGTGGGCTCGCCGGCGCTGCGCGTCAACCTGGATACGGGTAACTTCCTGCCCGTGGGGCAAGACCCGCTCGAAGCGGCGCGGGACCTGGCTGATCTGATCGCGCTGGTACATTTGAAGGACATGCGCCGCGCCGCTGCTGACGAACCGGGTCATATTTTCGCCGATCCCGATGGACAACTGCTGACCGGTTCGGTGATCGGCGAGGGCTTGGTGGACTTGCCCGCGATGATCGCGCTCCTGGACGAGATTGGCTACGCGGGTTGGCTGTCGCTGGAATACGAAGGCGCGGATGATCCGGTGAGCCTTGGCGTACCGCGGAGCCTGGATGCGGCGCGGCGCTTGCTCCCGTAAAGGCGGTCGAGGCGGGCGCGATTGCAACCGCGTCAATGGCTGATTACTCCGAATCCGCCGGGTGGTTAGGACCGATCCAGGTGGTTTCCGAGGTCTCGGCGGGTTCGATATCCAGGTTGACGACGATAGCTTCCTGATCGCTGCGGACGAGGACGCACATGAGCGGCTCGTCCGGTTTGGCGTTGATTTCCTGGTGGGGCACATAAGGCGGCACGTAGATGAAATCGCCGGCGTCGGCTTCGGCGACGTACTCGAGCTTGTCTCCCCAGCGCATCCGCGCGCGTCCGCTGACGACGTAGATGACGCTTTCCAATTCGCCGTGGTGATGGGCGCCGGTTTTGGCGTCGGGTTCGATATTGACGGTACCAGCCCAGAGTTTCTCCGCGCCGGCTTTGGCTTGGTTGATGGCGGCGGCGCGGGTCATGCCCGGGGTCTGCGGCGTATTGGTATCGAGTTCGTCTCCCCGGACGATGCGGACGCCATTTTCGCGCCAGTTGGATTGGTCAGTCATGGGTGGCTCCTTTTTGGGTAGTTTACCACAGAGATTTTCGCCACAGAGGCGCGGAGGCGCAGAGGGCGTTTTTTCACCACGAAGGCACGAAGGGCACGAAGACAAGGACGAATCCGCGGACATGTTTGAAGCGATAGCTACAAGGTTCATCGTGAGAATTGTAGGGGCGACCAATCTGGTCGCCCGAAAATCTTCCCAGAATCCGGCTTATCAAGCGGGCTGAAGTCGAGCGCGCGGTTGTTTACAGCTTTAGAAAAACCCGCGGCGCTGGAAGCGCTCTTCTTTCCAGAAGTCGCCGTCATTGTGATACCCGCCTGGTCCCCCCTCGCTCCCCCCGCTTAACGGGGGGCGGAAATCCCAGAATCCGGCTTATCAAGCGGGCTGAAGTCGGGCGCGCGGTTGTTTACAGTTTTAGAAAAACCCGCGGCGTTGGAAGCGTTCTTCCTTCCAGAAGTCGCCGTCGTTATGATACCCGCCTGGTCCCCCCTCGGTCCCCCCGCTCAACGGGGGGCGGAAATCCCAGAATCCGGCTTATCAAGCGGGCTGAAGTCGGGCGCGGCGCGTAACGGCTTTAGAAAAACCCGCGGCGCTGGAAGCGTTCTTCTTTCCAGAAGTCGCCATCGTTGTGATACCCGCCCTGTTCCCAGAATCCGGGTTTGTCGACGGGACTGAATTCGAGGGCGCGCAGGAACTTGGCGCTCTTCCAGAAATAGCGCTTGGGCACCACTGTACGCAAGGGACCGCCGTGTTCCATCAGCTCGGCTTCGTGCAGGAACTTCCCTTCGTATTTGTAAGCCAGCATGACATCGTCATCGTCCATGATCTCGAGCGGCAAATTGGTGGTATAGCCGTATTCGCAGTGGGCGATGACGTAGCGCGCCGTCGGCTTCAAGTCCAGTTGGCGCAGGAAGTCTTTGAACATCACGCCTTCCCAACTGGTATCGAACTTGCTCCAGCGGGTGACGCAGTGGATATCCACTGTCATCTTGCCCGTCGGCAGTTGCAGGAATTCCTCCCAGGTCCAGCGCTTTTCCGCTGCGACCTCGCCGAAGACGCGCAAGTCCCAGCTTTGGGGATCGAATTTGGGCGTCGGTCCGTAGGTCAGCACCGGGAACTTCTCGGTCAGTGATTGCCCGTTGGGCAGCCGTCCCGCCGCTCGCATCTCTTTTTCTTTTTCGCGTCTTGTGAGGTGTTTCATGCTTGCTCTACGTTCCTTATAGTCCTGTTTGCGGGCGACCCGCCGGCGCGCTGCTGAAAATCTACCCCCCATCACCTGATCCCTGTGCCTCCTCGGTCCCCCGCCTCATGGGGAATGCTTCCCAAAATGAGGGAAGAGGAGTCTTGTGACCTGTATTGAGCCCTTTAAGCCCCTTCCTCCTCTTGATGGGGGAGGGGCTTGGGGTGGGGGTAAGTCACACCGCCAATTGCAAGATCGTGCGCAAGAGCACATTGGCGCCGACCTCGACATGGCGCCACTCGGTGAATTCTTTGGGATTATGGCTGATGCCATCCACCGAGGGCAAGAAGATCATGCCGGCCGGAACCATCTGGTTCATGATCTGGGCATTGTGCCCGCTATAACTGGCGATGGTCATGTAACTGACTTTTTCCAGGCGGCAGGCTTGCTCGAAGTGATGTACCAGATTCGGCGACATCCGCTCGGCTTCGCGGCGCAGGACCCGGTCGACCCCCACCGACAAGCGATAACTCTTGGCGCAGTCCTGCGTCAGGCGGATCAAGCGCGCTTCCATTTCGGTCAACATGGTCGTATCAGGATGGCGGAATTCGACGCGCAAGGAGGCTTCCGCGGGCACGACGTTAAAAGTATCCGGCTTGACACTGACATGCCCGCAATTAATCACGCCTTCGGGGTACTCCTCGGTGATCAGCTTATGAGCCAAAATAATGAACGCCGCTGCCCCTTGCAAGGCATCGCGGCGTTCTTCCGCTGTGGTGGTGCCGGCATGCGCCGCCTCACCGTAAAAGGTCACGTTATAGGTGCTGCGCCCGACGATCCTGTCCACAATCCCTAGTTCGGCGCCCTGCTCATGCAGGCTGCTGCTTTGCTCGATATGCACCTCGAGGTAAGCCAGGATATCGTCCGGATTGCGCTGGGCGCGCTGGATCTCGTCCGGGCGGATGCCGGCGCGATAGAGGGCCGCCCGGAAGGCGCCGTTGGCTTGCAAGGAGTCGTTGAGATCGTCGGCCGATAGATTGCCTATGATGGCATTGCTGCCGAAGAGCGAATGCCAGGTGCCTTCTTCATCGGTGAAGTTGATCGCTTCCAGGTGGTATTTCGGCTTGATGCCGGATTCTCTGATGCGCCGCAGACATTCCAGGGCGATCAATACGCCAATCGCGCCGTCGTAGCGCCCGCCATTGGGCACGGTATCCAAATGCGAGCCGAGCATCAGGGTCTTGGCTTTCGGATCATCGCTGCAGAGCAAGCCGCTCAGATTACCAGCCTCATCGTCGCGGATCTGCAATCCCGCTTCTTCAATCCGGTCGGCGTACCATGAACGCGCCGCCAGGTCTTCGTTCGAGAGCGCCAGGCGAGACACGCCACCGCCCATCGTCACGCCAATCTCTGCCAAAGCGTCGAAATCCGCCTGCAGCCGCTCGCTGTTGACTTTTAGATTCAACCAGCCAAAAACCACAAATCATGCCATTCATAAGCGTCAGTTAAGTAACCTGAATTATAGAGCCAAAAGCTGTTCCTACAACTAATTGTCATTTGTGTTTCGGAATCCTAACAGTGGGCTATTTCAAGGCAAATAAGCCGGGCAGGTTGGCGGGTTGGGGTCTTGTTATCAGGCAGCAATCCGATACCATACCTGCGTTATCCGCCGTACAAGGACCCCGGAACCGTCGTGATCAAAACCGCGCTCGATCAAAGCCAGCGCCAGGAGTCGCCCTATCGCTGGGTCATATTGGCATTGGTGACGCTTTCCGGCTTCATCGCAATGGGTTTCCCTACCACCGGTATTTCCGCCCTGTTTAGCGAGATTGCCGATACGCTCGATCTTGATCTGATACAGATCGGTATGATCTGGGGCGTCGGCAGCTTGATGGGCATCTTCACATCGCTGCTGGGCGGCGCCTTCATCGACTATTTTGGCACAAGGCGAACGCTGGTTTTGCTGTGCCTGGCGACAGGCGTCAGCGGAGCGCTGCGCGGTTTCGCCTTTGATTTCTGGTCGCTTTTCTTTTCTTCGTTTCTTTTCGGCATGGTTCAACCGATTTTGCCGATGAATTTCGTCAAGCTCAATCGGGAGTGGTTTCGTTCGCGCCAATTGGGCTTCGCCGCCGGCGTCATGTCGGCCGGTTTCGCCACTGGCTTGATGTTGGGCTCGCGTTTGAGCGCCACCGTGCTTTCGCCGCTGCTGGGCGGCTGGCGGGCGGTGCTGATCTTTCTCGGCCTCTGCGCCATCATTCTCGCTATTCTCTGGGCGATCGTACATCCACCGGCGGAAAGGCGGCGCGACCAGCGACTGGAAATCAAAACCGTGCTCGCCAATTTGCGCTATGTCATGCGCTTTCGCGAGTTGTGGGTCATCGCCCTGGCTGTCTTCGGCGTGCTGGGGCTCATGCGCGGCATGGTTGGTTACGTGCCAACGTATCTGCGCGAGATCGGCTGGGAGGCCGTCAACGCCGATACCGCCCTCACCATATTCTTCCTTTGCAGTCTTATCGGCGTGGTGCCCATCTCGCATCTGTCTGACAGGCTGGGCAATCGGCGGCTGGTCATGGCATTTGGCACGACTATGATGGCGCTGGGCACGCTGTTGATGTTCGCCGTTGGCGATAGCTTCTGGGGCGTGATGCTGGCGATGGCGCTCGCCGGTTTCTGCTTCGACAGCTTCATGGCGCTAAAGGGCGCCTCGATCACTGAAATCGAGGGCTTGGACATCGCGCTGATGGGCAGCGCCCTGGGCTTCGGCGGCGTGCTGCAGAACCTCGGCTCTTCCCTGTTGCCTCCAGTTGGCAATGCGCTCAGCGCCATCAGCTTAAGTACGCCTTTCCTGCTTTGGGCGGCATCGGGATTCTTCGCCACCGTGGTCCTGCTCGGCTACCGCTACCGCAAACGCAAGCCACGGTTGCCATAATTCGAGCAGCGATTTCAATGGTCCAGTCCCCTGTCCCTTGCCATCGCCTTGCTTTACGATACCATTGAGACGGTTGTAACCGAGCACATCAGGCTTAATGCCGCAGATGCCCCCTCTCATAGATCAAACTGACCGTCAACATTCGCCCTATCGCTGGGTGATGCTGACAATGGTGACCCTTTCCGGCTTCATCACGATGGGTTTCCCCACAGCTGGTTTGTCGGCGTTATTCAGCGAGATCGCTACGTCGCTTGACCTCGATCTGATTCAGATCGGCGTCATTTGGGGCGTCGGCACGGTGATGGGCATCTTCACGTCTTTATTGGGCGGCAGTTTCGTCGACTATTTCGGCACGCGCCGCATGCTGGTGGTACTATGTCTGGCGACGGGTCTCACGGGCGCATTGCGCGGTTTGGCTGTTGATTTTTGGTCACTTTTTCTGTTCTCGTTTCTGTTTGGCGTGGTGCAGCCGATCCTGCCGATGAATTTCATCAAGCTGAATCGTGAATGGTTTTCTTCGCGGCAGTTGGGTTTCGCCGCCGGCGTTATGTCCGCCGGTTTCGCTACTGGGGCGATGCTCGGCTCGCGTTTTAGCGCGACGGTGCTGTCGCCGCTTTTCGGCGGCTGGCGGGCGGTGCTGGTTTTTCTTGGACTTTGCTCGGTGGTCCTGGCGCTCATTTGGGCGGTCGCGCATCCGCCTGTCGACTTGAAGCGCGGAACCAGAGGTCTCAATACGCGGCACGTCGTCGCTAACCTGCATTATGTCGCCCGCTTCCGCGAACTGTGGATTATCGCGCTGGCGGTCTTCGGCGTGATGGGCTTGATGAACAGTCTGGTGGGCTACGTGCCGACCTATCTGCGCGAGATTGGTTGGGAGGCTGTCGATGCCGACAGCGCAATCCCGATTTTCTTCCTGGCTAGTTTGATTGGCGTGGTGCCCGTCTCGCATCTGTCGGATCGTTTGGGCAACCGGCGGTTGGTGATGGCATTGGGCACGACGATGATGGCGCTGGGCACGCTGCTGATGTTCGCCGCCGGGGATACCTACTGGGTTGTGATATTGGCAATGGTGATCGCCGGCTGCTGCTTCGACAGCTTCATGGCTTTGATGGGCGCCTCGATCACCGAGGTGGAGGGCTTGGAAGTCGCTTTTATGGGCAGCGCGCTGGGCTTCGGCGGCGTACTGCAAAACCTGGGCGGGACCATCATGCCGCCAATCGGCAATTCCTTGTCCACAATTGAGCTAAATGCGCCCTTTCTGCTCTGGGCGGCTTCAGGCTTGTTCGCCACGGTGATTCTGCTCAGTTATCGAGCGCGCAAGGCGAAGTGAGGGCGGCGTCTCAGCCTTTGATGCCGATTGAAGCCAGCCCGCCGATGAGATGCTTCTGAGCGAAGAAATAGACCACCAGGATCGGGATGATGGAAACCAGCGTCGCGCCCATGAAGAGGTGCCATTCGACGCTGTAGCGCCCCTGGAAAAATGCCAGACCCACGGAAATAGGATAGGAATCCCAATCGCGCAAGAAGATGATCGGCTCCAGGAAATCGTTCCAAACCCAGACGAAGGTGAAGACCACGACCACGGTCAGGGCTGGTCGGCAGAGGGGAATGATGATGCGGAAGAGGATGCCCCAGGCGCCGGCGCCATCGATGCGCGCGGCGTCGTCCAATTCGCGCGGGATGGTTCTCATGAATTGCGTCATCAAGAAGATGAAAAAGGGATTGCCGAAATAGGCGGGCAGTATCAGGGGCCAGTAGGTGTCGATGAGTCCCAGCTTTTGATAGAGCCAAAACATTGGGATGAGCTTGATGTGTCCGGGAACCATCATTGTGCTGAGCATCAATAGAAAAAGGACGTGCTTGAAGGGGAACTCGAAACGCGCGAAGCCATAGGCGATGATCGGCACGGAGATCAGCCCGCCAATGATATTGGCGGCGACGAGAATGGCGCTGTTGAGCATGTAGCGCCCCAGCGGGTATTTGCCGAAGGCTTCGGCATAGTTGCCCCATTGCGGCGAACTTGGGATCCATTCGGGCGGCCAGGCGAAGATCTCTCGCGGCAGTTTCAGCGAGGTCGATGCCATCCAGAATATCGGCAACATGAAGAGCAGTGCCAGGAAGATCATCACGGCGTAGACGAGGGCATGGCCGACGAGGCGCTGACGTCGCCGCCGGGCCCCGCTCCGTCGCAGTTGCTGCTGGATGGACAATGCCTGGTCGTCAATTCTCATAGTAGACCCATCGCCCCGAGGTCCGATAAACAAAGACAGTGCAGCCCATGATGACTACCAGCAGGAACAGCGCCAAAGCCGAGGCGTAACCCATATTGAAGTTGCGAAAGGCTTCTTCGTAAAAGTAGTAGAGGAAGAAATAGGTCGCCTTCAGCGGACCGCCTTTGGTGATGACAAAGGCTTCGGTGAAGATCTTGAAAGCGTCGATGAGTTCGATGATGAGCTGGAAGAAGAGGGTGGGCGTCAAGAGGGGCAGGGTGATGCGCCAGAAGCGCCGCCACTTCCCGGCGCCGTCAATCTCCGCCGCTTCGTAAAGATGCGCCGGGATGTTCTGCAAGCCCGCCAGATAAATGATGGCCGCGCCGCCGACCTTCCAGATGCTCATGATGGCGACCGAAGGCAGCGCCCAATTGAGATCCCAGAACCAGTAGGGACCTTGAACGCCAACATAGTGCAGCAAGGTGTTGACCACGCCCGTATCGGGATTGAGAAACCAGATCCACATCAAGGAGACCGCCACGCCCGATATGACGGCTGGAATGAAAAAGACAGTGCGGAAGATATTCATGCCGGGGATCTTGAGATTGAGCAGCAGCGCGAGCATCAAGCCCAGCACCAGCTTCAGGGGCAAGGAGAGGGCGACGAAGAGCGTGGTCGCTTTCAGTGAGCTGACGAAGAGAGGATCGCGCGTGAACATGCGCACGTAGTTGTCCAGCCCGATCCAGACCGGCGGGTCAACCAGGGTCCATTGCGTCAAGCTGAAATAGAAGGTGGCGAGGATAGGGAAGGCGTAAAAGATGACGAAGCCGACCATCCAGGGAGAAAGCGCCAGGTAGCCAGTCTTGGCGTCCCGGCGCTCTTGGGTTGTCATGTTGCGCCAGAGAGACAGCATAAATCGCGTCTTGCGCTAGATTGGGGCGACCCATTGGGTCGCCCCTACAATTCTCAAAATATATGATATACGCAGGGGTCAGGTCGCCTAGACACTGACCTACACCGGTGGCTGACCCCATAGCTGCGTCAGCGCTATCCGCCGAGGCGCGGCACGCATTCCTCAAGCGCGGCTTGCGCGGGCTCGACCATGGCATCCAGCGTGGCTTGCACTTCATCGCGCGCGATTTCGCCCAGCATGATCAGATCCCAGGCGTCGCTGACGGCGCGGATAACAGCGCCGCGCCAGCAGGGATGGGTCGCGCGCCACTCGGCTGTCTGGGTGGCGTTGAGCACGCCCATAAAGCCTTGGAAGTAGTCGGCTTCGGCATCCGGATAGTCTTCGAGGACGGCGGGCAAGGATGGCATCAGCGCGCCGATTTCCATGTTGATGCGCTGGCCTTCGGGTCCTGCCCAGAAGCTCAGAAATTCATAGGCTTCGTCGGGATGTTCCGTGCCCGCCCAGATCGAAGCGCGCAGAGCCCAGGCATGGACGAAACGCTCGTTTCCTGGCACATGCGGCTCTGGCACGACGCCGAAGTTGACGCCAGCGTTCGCGGCTGTGATCATGTGACCGTTGTTCAGCGTGGCCATGCCCAATCTGCCGGCGATGAACAAGTCGACGGGTCCGGTGCCCTCGGTGCCAAGCACTTCGATATCAGCCGGCGTCGGGGTGGCGCCGCTGTCAACCAGATCCCAGAGCCAGGTATAGGCGGCGACGGCGTCGGGACCGTTAATGTAACCTTCGACCGTGGTGCTGTCGTCGCTGTAGGGCTTGGTCGCGCCAATATTGCGCCAGATGGCGCGGAAGGGACCGCGCGGACGGTCGCCGCCCCAGCGGCGCTTGTCGGGGTCGGTCAATGCTTTGGCGATTTCGATGTAATCCCAGGGAGTCCAGTCGGCGGTGGGATAATCGACGCCGGCATCGTCGAAGACGTCCTTGTTATACATGACGAAGTTGGCGCCGACGGTGAAGGGTAGCCCGACTACGCGGTCATTATAGACCGCCCAGTTGTTGAAGTATTCTTCGAAGTAATCGTCGCGGCTGAGGTCGGGGTCGGCTTCCAGGCGGTCGGTGATGTCCAGCGTGTGCGGCAGCCAGGGCGTCTCCCAGAAGTAGGCGATATCGGGCGCGCCTTCGCCTGCGCCTATGGTGGTATTCATGAGGTCGCCGTAAGCGGATTCCGCCATGATCGTCACGTCAATCTTGATATTGGGATGCTCCGCTTCGAAGGCTTCAACGACAGCCCGGATGGCTGGCTCGGGCGACTCCGCCGATGCCAGCGTCCACCAGGTGATGGTGACCGGGTCTTGCGCCGCTGCGCCGCCAATGCTCACGATGAGCAAGAGCAAAACGCTGATCAGCGTCATGGTTTTGCGATTGAATAGCAGTTTCATTTTTCTTCTCCTTTAAGAGCGCTTGACCATTTTCTCCGTATGCAGTTGCGCACACAGCGTAGCTAAATATAGCGCATCGACGCGAAGCGTCGCAAATATTGCCAACGAAAGGAATACACTAGCGCCGGTTGGGTTTGTCGCGAATTCTCCGCCGGAAAGCAAAAAGGACGAGCCAAGGAGCCCGCCCCGGTATTGAAGGCTGAATGTCAAGCGGTCGCTAGTCCCGCCCGCCGCCGAAGAGACGCAGCATGAAGAGGAAGAGGTTGATGAAGTCCAGGTAGAGCGTCAGCGCCGCCATCACGCTGAACTTCAGCGTATTGTCGGGGTCCAGCGCTAGGCGCGGATCAGCCGCCATATTGGCGATGCGCTGAGTGTCATAAGCCGTCAGACCGGTGAAGAGCAGTACGCCGAAGATGCTGATGACGTAGTCGATCAGGGCGCTGCCGAGCAAGAAATTGACGAACATGGCGATGAATAAGCCGATCAAGCCCATCATGAAATAGCTGCTGTACTGGCTCAAATCCGTCTTCGTCGTCATCCCGACCACAGTCATCGCGGCAAAGACGCCAGCCGTACTCACGAAGGCGGCGGCAATCGACCCGATGGGATAGACCAGGAAGATGATCGAAAAGGTCACGCCGGTCAGCGCGGAATAGGTGAAAAAGAGCAAGCCGGCATTGGTAGGCGATAGCTTGTGCATGCGCGCGCTCAGCCCGATGACGATACCGAACTGCGCGATGATCACCACGAAGAACATGATCTGCGACGGGATGAAGCCGGTCGTGCTCAGCAAGATCGAGACGAAGGCTGTGATGGCAAGGCCCATGGTCATCCAACCATAAACGCCGCGCATCACTTTGTTCAGTTGCACGCCGTCCAAAGGACGTTTCATCTTGCCCGGCATGTCGATTGTTTGCACATTGGGATTGAAATTCACCAGGTTACCTCCTGAATATTCCACGTCAGAAGCGGACGTATGCCGCTCATTATACTAGATATACTAACGATCTTTCCACCTCTATGACGCGATTGCGGAAAGCGATTTTACGTGGTTCTTACATTTGTGAAAATGGTTGGCAAGCGTAATTGGTCCGCGCAAAGCGTACATACGTCCGCAGTTCAATCACTGAAATCACCATCAAATCCGCCATCATCGCCGCCGAATCCGCCATCATCGCCGCCGAACCCGGCAAAGTCATCGCCGAATCCGCCGAAATCGTCACCGAATATGCCGCTGTCAATAAAGTAGTTGCTATCGCCGTGATAGCCATGTCCGCCCATAAGAATTCTCCGCAGCAATGCGATGGGCAAGATCATGATAAGGATACTAATGCCCAGATAGAGCTTTAGCGCCGCCAGGACACCGAGGCGGATGGCATCGTCGGGATTGACCGTCATACGCGGGTTGGCTCCCATACGCGCGATGGGCTGGGTCATGTAAGCTGTCAAGGCGGAGAAAAAGACCACGCCAATAAGGCTGAGAGCAAAGCCATGTCCGCCGCCGTCCAATGCGACATTGACGGCTGCCGCGACCAGCAAGCCAATCAAGCCCATGAGAAAGTAGCTGCCGTGCTCGCTGAAATCTCGCTTGCTCTTCCAACTGATAAGGGTCATCGCGGCGAATAAGCTAGCGACGCTGAGGTTGGCGGTGATAGCCGTGCTAGAGAAATTGGGATAATTTAGAAACCTGAAAAATAGAGAAAAACTGGCGCCAATGACGACTGAATAGATGATGAAGAAGAAAATCGCCCGTTTTGGCGAAAACCGGTGCAATTCACCGTAAAGCGCGAAAGCCAGACCCAGTTGCAGGATGATGGCGATCACTAACACAGACATGATTGTGAACGCGTCCAATCCGCCCGCGCTGATCAATGACGCAACCCATGCCGAGATGCCCAAGCCCACTGTCATCCAGGCAAACACATTGCGCATCACGGCATTCAGCTGCGCGCTATCCAATGGCTCCCGCTGGTTCGATTTGTGCAGGGACGCATTAGCCTTGCTTTGCTGATAATTACTACTTTGCTGATAGAAACTCATCAACTTGTCTCTCGTTTATTTGTACGTACATTGTACTGTAGCCGTCAAGCAAGGAGCAACACATGCGATGCGCCGCGTTTGCAGCTAGGTACTTTTGCCCGGCTTGTTATAATGCGCCCGGTCTCATTTATGTGAAAGCAAACTATGCGTCTGATTCTGGCATCTTCATCGCCGCGCCGCCGGCGCCTGCTGTCGCAGACAGGCCTCGACTTTGACATCATTGAGCCGGCGATCGACGAATCTCGTCGCGAAGGCGAAGCCCCGCTCGATTACGCGCGCCGGCTCAGCCGGGAAAAAGCCGAGGCTGTAGCGGCTGCGCTTGATGCGTCGCCGGCGCTGATCCTGTCGGCGGATACCATCGTCGCGCTCGCCACGGGGGCGGATGGCATTGCTGAGGACGGCGAGCTGCTGGAGAAACCGCGTGACGCCGCCGATGCCGGCCGGATGTTACGGGCGCTGCGGGCGCGCGCGCATTACGTGATCACCGCCATCACTCTGAAGCGGATCGGCCGTCCGGAGCGAGTCATCACCCGGCACGCTTGTACGACCGTCACCATGCGCGACTACAGCGACGCCGAAATTGCCGCCTATATCGACAGCGGCGATCCCTTCGACAAAGCCGGCGCTTACGCCATCCAGAACGAAGTCTTCCGCCCGGTCGCGCGTATTGATGGCAGCTACAGCAATGTGGTTGGCTTGCCTTTGGGTGAGGTCAAAGCCGCATTGCGCGATATCGGATATCGCCCGCGGGAAGGCGCGTAATCCGCGAGCGGGTCTTGATAAGTCTTGCATGACACAGGCGCAAGTGCCAGAATACTTGCGGCTTTGAAAACGACAGATGAGCAGGATGAAATGACATTCATGAGCTTCAACGAGATCGCAAATCAATTGGTGGCGGCGGGCAAGGGCATCATGGCGGCGGACAGACCGCCAGCAGCATTCGATCAATTGCTGGAAAGCGAAGGCATTCCCGTCGACGAAGACGCCTACCGCAACTGGTCGGAACTGCTTTTCACTGCGCCCAAGCTCAAGGAATACGTCAGCGGCATCATCATGACGCCGGAACAAGTGCTGTTGCGCAATGACGCCGGCGAGTCGCTGATTGCGGGGGTTATCGACCAGGGCATGATCCCGGGCATTTCGCCTTTCAAGGGCATGGTCGCGCTGGCGGGCAGCGATGGTGAAACCGTCGGCAGCGGCTTGGACGGCTTGCGCGAGCGCCTGGCGGAATTCGCCGCCAGGGGCGTCGGCTTCACCAAGTGGCGCGCCGCTTTCCAAATTGGACCCGGGAAGCCCAGCTATTACGCGATCGAAGCCAACGCCTATGTCATGGCGCAGGTCGCCGCGCTTTCGCAGGAAGCCGGCCTCGTTCCCATCGTCGAGCCGGAAGTGATGCTGCTGGGCGACCACACGATCGAAACATGCTTCGCCGTCACCGAGTGGGTGCTCAGCCGAACGTTCGAAGCGCTCTATGTGCATCGCGTCGATCTTGAAGGGACGCTGGTCAAAGCCAGCATGGTGCTTTCGGGGAACGCATGCGCGGAGCAAGCCGATGTCGATACTGTCGCCGAGCAGACAGTCAAGGTCTTCCGCCGGGGGATTCCCGCCGCGATACCGGGTATCGTCTTCCTTTCCGGCGGGCAGAGCGACTACCATGCGACGGCCCATCTCAACGCGATGAACGCCAACTATGAATTGCCCTGGAGATTGAGCTTCTCCTATGCCCGCGCCCTGCAGCGCCAGCCGATGAGCATCTGGGCGAATCGTCCGGAGCATGTGCCGGCGGCGCAAGCGGCGCTCTATCACCGCGCCAAGATGAACGGGCTGGCGTCGCTGGGCTTGTGGACGGAGGAGTTGGAAGCTGAAGCGGTCCCGTCCTAGCTGCCAGCCTGCCAATATCATCGCGGGCTTGGCAGGAGTGGTAAATTGCAACGGCATGTTTCTCTTGCCGGGCACAGTACTGGTAATTTAACCACCGAGGGCATACGCAACATTTAGGTTGAAAATGTAGGGGCAACTCTGTGAGTCGCCCGAAAATCGCCATAGTCAGTAGAGATTTTGTGACAATATCATCTCCGACGAAAAAAGTGTCCCTTCCTCAGCCCTCAAGAAGGGAAGGGGCGCCAATGCAGCTTGAGCCTTCGCGTGTAGTCAGGAACTCCACACGTTTTTACGGATAATCGCGCGGTGTCGCGCGATGAATCAAAATCCGCGCCGTGTAGAAATGTGTTACAGTTGCAGCGAAAGAATTCGGGAAGGCAATGGGATGACCAAACAACAGGCGGTACTTGATATCCTGCCCGAGCACGTCGACGGCAGGCGCGACTTCATGATCTTCGGGCATTTTCTGGAGCATTTTCATCGGCAGATCTACGGCGGCGTCTTTGACCCGGGCAGCCACTTGTCAGACGAAAACGGATTCCGGCGCGATGTCATCGAGGCGCTGCGGAAAATCAAGACGCCGGTTATCCGCTGGCCCGGCGGCTGTTTCGTCTCGGCTTATCCCTGGAAGAAGGGCGTCGGCCAGCGCGTGCCCT
Source organism: Anaerolineae bacterium (assembly GCA_022820665.1). Lineage (GTDB taxonomy): Bacteria > Chloroflexota > Anaerolineae > Aggregatilineales > Phototrophicaceae > UBA6055. The sequence continues at coordinate 83,738 of JAJEFB010000051.1, forward strand.
ATTACGACAAAGCCTGGCGCGTCGAGGAGCCCAACAGCTTCGGCACGGACGAGTTCATCGCCTTCTGCCGCAAGGTGGGCGCGGAGCCCTTTATCTGCGCCAATGCCGGCACGGGCAGTCCCGAAGAGATGTCCGATTGGGTGGAGTACTGCAACCTGGATATCGGCGAGTGGGCGGCGCGGCGCCGAGACAATGGCCATGGCGAGCCTTTCAATGTGCGCTACTGGAGCATTGGCAACGAGAATTACGGCGCTTGGGAGATGGGCGCGAAGACGGCTGACGAGTGGGCGCGCCTGGTGCTGGAATCGGCCAAGATGATGAAGCGCGTCGATCACAGTATCGAGCTGGCTGTCGCTTCAATACCCGATCTGGACTGGAACGCCAAAGTGCTGCGCGAAGCCGGCGATCTGTTGGACTGGGTTTCGATCCATGGCTACTGGTCCCGCGCCAGCGATGAGGGCGTCTTTGAGAAGGGTTACGACAATATCATCGCCCGCGCCTTCGAGCCGGAAGAGCGCATCGTCGCTGTCAAGCATATTCTGGGTTCGCTGGGTTATCTGGGCAAGCTGCGCATCGCCTTCGACGAATGGAATCTGCGCGGCTGGTGTCATCCCAACTTCATGGGCTTCGGCGATGCCGACCACAGTTTGCTGGACGCCAACGACATCAACAGCAACTACAATATGGCGGACGCCGTCTTCACGGCTTGCTTCCTCAATAGCTGCCTGCGCCATTGCGATGTGGTGGGCATGGCGAACTTCTCGCCGGTCGTCAATACCGTCGGCGCCATCTACACCCACGCTGACGGGATTGTCACCCGCCCGACATATCATGTTTTCGATCTCTATACCAACCATACTTACGAGGAAATCGTGCATTCGGCGCTGCGGACGTCGTCGTTTGAGGTGGAGACAGTTGACGGCGAAAGTCAGTCTGCGCGGCAACTGGACGCGGTCGTCACGCGCGATCCGGCGAGCGGGAATCTGGGCATCACGCTGGTGAACCTGCACGGGGAAAACAGCATACAGTGTCGGATTCGCGGGCTGGGCTTGCGTGACTTCAAGGGCGCTAGCGCGCGTACGGTGAATGGGAGTTCGGTCGACGCCTATAACGACGTGGATCGTCCGGATGCTGTTTCCATATCGACGCGGGATTTGCCTATCGTCGATCCCAGCAATTTCGCTGTCGAATGTCCGCCGCATTCGGTCACTGTGTTGAATCTGAACTGCTGAGACAGGATTTCAAGTCTTCGCCAGCAAGTTCTCAAAGGAGCGCCGCCAGCCCGGCGACAGCGCTTCGATTTGCAGGGCGCGTTCGACAGCCGCGCGGTCGTCCTTGTCGAGGTAGAGCGCGGCGTTGACCTCCGCCACCGTCATGCCGACCGGGTCCTTTTGTTCTGGCAGGATGACATCGCCCGCGCCAACGCTGCCTTCCTCGAGCACACGAGCATAAAAGCCGGATCGGTTGGCGCGCAGGAAGGTCTTGGCGAAATCCGGGATGCCCAGCTTGTTCGCCAGCTTGTAGCAAGGCACGCGCGGCTGCGTGACTTGGATGACTGCCTCGCCCACTCGAAAGGCGTCGCCGACGCAGACCTCGTTTTCCAGCAAGCCTTGCGTAGTCAGGTTCTCGCCGAATTGACCGTATTCGAAGTCGCCGCGACCGAGCTCCTTCGACCAGTAGGCGTAGTGCTCGTGGGGATAGCAATAGACGGCGCGGTTGGGTCCGCCATGATTCTCCATATCGGCTTGCCCGTCGCCGGCCAGCTGGGCGCGCCCCAACCATAAACGCCCAGCCACGGCGCTTTTGTAGATACCGGTGTGGTAGCGTTGTTCCCCGATCTCGACAGCGATGGGCTGCGAGACATTGACCGACAATAATCTCATTCGTCTTTGTCTCCTTGCAGGCGCTGTCGGCGCTCGTTTATCTGATCGAGGATTTCTTCCGCGGGAGACGGCGATTCCAGGAATTCGCTCCGCGCCTGTTCCACGGCGCTGAGCCGCTCCTGCGCCGCCGCTTCGCTGTTGAGGCGCGCGTCATCGCTGGCGCTTTGGTCCAAATCCTCGGCGACGATGCCGGTGGATTGCGCGAGTTCGTCTTCCAGGACCGCTGGCTTGTCACGCCCTTCCAATACGATCTTGTAAAATGCGAAAGCGCCGACAGCCAGGATTGCCAGCGGCACAATCATCTGGAATACGGTCGAGACCAGGCTGAGCAAACCCAAAAGCAAGATGACGCCCAGAATGGCAATCACCAATTGTCGAATGCGCTTGTCGTTCATGGGCAAACCTGCAAGAAGATCTTGTGAATTCCTACCTCAATTATATCGCAGCCGCTCGGCGCGTAACCGGCGAAAAGGACCCAGGAATGTCGAGCTCACAGAAAACAATCTACCAGTTCGGCTGCCGCAGAGCGCGGTTGAATCAAATAACAATTACCGAGCGAAGCAAGAGCCTGGGCTGCTCGGGGGCAATCGCGAGGGAGAATTGGCATATGGCGAGCAAGCCCCGGTCAATTGGCGCCTGGCTTGCGCTACAAGCGCTGCGGGAGGTTTAGCCCCGCGCCTTCTGTCTTTTGGCTGGCGAGCAGACGGATCCGCCGTACCAGGCGATGTTCGCGAATGCCCCAGCCGGCGACGGAGGCGAATGACAAGGCGTAGATCAGCAGATAGGGGCATAGCTCGGGCTGAACGCGCCAAGCCAGCCAAGCGGCCCAAATGGCGTATGCCGTCAGTATCAGTTCCAGCAGAATCGAAACATCGCCCGGCAAGGCGTAGGGATTATTGCTCCATTCGTCGGCGAATTTCGGCGTGCGCCGGAAAGCAATGCGTATGCCCAGCAGAGCGGCCAGCACGGCAAGACTGTTGTTGAGGGATATGCCGGTACCGATGAAGAGCAGCGCCGGGAAAGCTCTCATGCCGCGCAGCGCTCCGCGGTCGTCGGTCAAGCGCATCTGACCGACCAGATACATCAAGGGCGGCGCCAGCCCGACCAGACCAAGCCAAGCCAGCGGCAAATCCGCCAGTGAGTTGGCCAGCAGAAGCGGCGGCGTCAGCAGCAGAAGGATTAGCATCAGCGGCTGTGGAAGGTATTGGCACAAATGCTGGATTGCCATGATCTTTTGCGAGAGGGTTAATTTCGCTCTGGCGATCGGTCCTGTCAGCTTGAGCAAGCATTGTGTATTGCCCATTGCCCAGCGCGCTTGCTGCTGTTTGTAGGCGGCGAGCTGCGGCGGGATCTCGCCGGGGACTTCGATATCCGGCAGAAATAGCGATTGCCAACCTGCGATCTGGGCGCGATAGCTCAGATCCAGGTCTTCGGTAAGCGTATCGGCAGACCATCCCGCGGCAGCTTCGATACATTCCCTACGCCAGAGTCCGCCACTGCCGTTGAAAGGGATCAGCCAGCCGCTGCGATTGCGGGCAGTCTGCTCGACCACGAAATGCGTGTCGATCGAGAGTTTTTGGGCGCGGGTCAGGCTATTGGCTTCGGCATTTAGATGGCTCCAGCGGCTTTGCACGATGCCGATACGCGGGTCCGCGATCAGATGCGGCAGGGTTGCCTTTAAGAAGTCCGGGGGCGGCAGGAAATCCGCGTCAAAGATGGCGATGTACTCGCAGTCGCAGTAGCGCAATCCATGCGCCAGAGCGCCGGCTTTGTAGCTCTCGCGCTCTTGGCGGCGGATGTGCTGCGCTTGGAAACCATGAGCTTTGAGCGCTTCGAGTTTGCGCGCGACGAGATTGACAGTGCTGTCGTCAGAGTCGTCCAGAACCTGAATGAGAAGTTTGTCGCGCGGGTAATCGAAACGGGCTACGGCGTCGATCAAGCGGGCGGCGACGAATTGTTCGTTATACAGCGGCAGTTGCACGGCGACGGCGGGGACTTCGCGCAAGTCCGGCGTGTCGATCGTCGCGCGGCGCGTCCGCCAATAGCGAATCAGCAGTACCGCTTGTCCTAATGTATAGAGCGCCAGCAAGAATGCGCAAAGAGCGTAGAGGCTTGTCAGAAGACTAATCATTGAGGCGATTTTAATGCGCGCCCTTGTGGCTGACAAGATGTTTGTGCGCGAAATCACAAATGGCGCTCGTCGATCCGCGTTTGCGCTGCGCAAGATGATGAGCGGGCAGTTTCGACAGGCAGTTGCTTGCAAGGGGCGAGCGCAAAGTGTCCTCAAATGCTGGGAAAATGCCCTCAGTTTGCCCCCTATTTCGGTAACAGTATAGATACAGTATGTATATGTGGGGGGGGTATCCCCTGCACATTTTTTATTCACCACAGAGGCACAGAAGTAAATCCAAGTAAGTAATGCAAAAAATAAGGAGCCTGTACGGGGCAGCCGGTGGCTCGCCCTCAAAATAAACATAAGCGGAACGATAGCAATGGGTCAGCCGCCGGCTGACCCGCACAGATTTCGACCTTGGATGTGGATGGGAGTGAAGTGCGGCATTTTTCTCATTACTTACTTGCACTTACTGAGAGCACAGAGGGAATGGACTAAAGGACTACCCGCTCCTTCTCTCAGAAACCGCACATTGAAGTTAATGA
>JAJEFB010000013.1 GCA_022820665.1 Anaerolineae bacterium
TGGCTAGAGCCGCGGGGGTCCACCCGGTCTCATCCCGAACCCGGAAGTTAAGCCCGCGAGCGCAGATGGTACTGCATTGGAGACGATGTGGGAGAGTATGCCGCCGCCAACACGACAACTCACTGCTCTCCTTTGCTTATACTTAGACTCTTAGATTCCCTCACGGTCGTTCCTCCCAACACAACTGAAGCCTAATCGTCGCTAAACAATTTACAATACCCTTACAATTTCCCTCTAAATCACCGCTATACTGACTTGATGTCGGTGAAATAGTGCGCTGCGGCGAATTCGTCACGCCGGTCAGCGCCCACTATGATTGCGACAACTCCTAAGCGTCTAGCATAGGGAACTCAAGATGAGCGCGATATTCGACTACTGGCTCCACTTCGGCATCAACCTGGCAATTATCAGCCTTTTGATAGCCGCGCTCTATTGGCGGCGCAAGCCCAACCGAAACTACGCGCTGGCAATGATCGTTGGCGGCTCCCTTGTTTATGTCGTGATTCGCCTGCTGGTGCAGTTCGAAATCGGCTTGGGAGTCGGCTTCGGCATCTTTGCCATTTTCTCACTGCTAAGATTCCGCACTGTGGCGATTTCACTGCGCGATATGACTTATCTCTTCGCCACCATCACTCTTTCCCTGGTCAACGCTATGTTGATGACATTCGGTACCTGGGAAGAGGTCGCCGCCGTCAACCTGGCGATACTGGCGACCTTGTCCGTGCTGGAATATAGCCGCGTAATGCGAAATCAGGCCAGTTTCAGGCTGTCTTACGACAATCTTGAACTCCTTCACCCTAACAGGCGAGCCGACCTGTTTTCTGATATCACTAAGCGCACTGGCATCAGGCCCGTACGCGTATCCATTAATCGAATGAGCATCAAGAGTCAGAGCGCCCGCTTGCGCGTCTGGTATCTCGAAGAGGGGGAATAGCATGAACAACAACCGCGCTGGAGTTTCACCGCGAGTCTTTATCGCCGCGCTCCTGGCTTGGCTTCTGCTAATCGCCGCCGTACTGCCTTCATCGGCTCAGACCAACGAGCGCCCGACAGGCTGGACCGACCAATCACACGGCAACCGTGTTCCGGCCAACTATGAAGTAGTCTTGCCCGACGACCGCATTAACGAGATCTACATCAGCTTTTCGCCAGAGTCCTGGGCGGCGGAAGAGGCGGACATGATGGAAATCTATGGAGAGCGTGGCACAGGTCCGGCTCGCTCCGGTCCGGGTGGCGGGCGCGGTGGCCCCGGCGGACGCGGAATCGGCCGGCCGGCGCGACCAAACACCGAGGAGCTCGCTGCCCAGCTTGATCGCGGCGAACCAGAGGTGCTTGCTGCGCTTGAATACCTGCCCGACCTTTCTGCGGTTGCCGCTGCGCTTGAGATTGACTTGGATGAGCTCATTGCAGCCCTTGGCCTGCCGGAGGGATTTGCGCCACCGGCAGGATTCGGAGGATACGGTACTGGGCCAGGGCGCCAAGGTGGAGCGCAGCCTTCCATCCGAAATCCCATTTGGGTGCCCGTTACTGTTGAATTCGAAAGTCAAACCTGGCGACAGGTCGGCTTCCGCTACAAGGGCAATACGGCGCTGAGCATGAGCTGGGGCAATAATGCGACTGCCCTGCCTTTCAAATTGGACTTCGACGAATTTGAAGACGATCACCCCGAGCTTGATAATCAACGCTTCTACGGCTTTAAGCAGCTGGGCTTTGGCAACAACTTTGACGACCCTTCATTGCAGCGAGAGAAGGTGGCGGCCGATGTCTTTCGCGCGGCCGGCGTGCCGGCGGCTCAGACAGCCTTCTACGCCGTTTATGTTGATAACGGCGATGGCGAAGGCTTCCAATCTTGGGGGTTCTATGCCGCCGTTGAATTGCCCGACGATACCTTGATTGAAACGCAATTCGCTGATGACGATGGGAATATGTACAAGCCCTCAGGTAGTGGCGCAACCTTTGCTGCCGGCAGCTTTGGCGAAGAGAGCTTTCCCAAGCGCACAAACCGCGATTCCGACTTCGCTGACGTTCTCGCGGTTTTTGACGCCCTTCATGCCGATACGCGCTTGGTCAACCCAACTGCTTGGCGCGAGAACTTGGAGGCGGTTTTCGATGTAGAACGCTTCCTGCGGTGGCTGGCCACAAATCGATTCGTTCAGAAAAGAGACACCTATGGCGTGATGGCGAAAGATTTCTACCTCTACGCCGATAGCGCCAGCGGGCAATTGGTCTGGATCCCCTGGGACAATAATGAAGCGATGGACGATGGCAGCCGGGGAACCGGACCTGGAAATGGGCGGGGTGGCCAGTCCGCCTGGACGTTCTCGCTGGATGAGATCACGGCCGAAGTGTGGCCACTCATCGGCTTCCTTCTCGAGGACGAAGTTTACGCTGAACGCTACGGTGAATTGGTGGCGCGCGTAAGCACCGACGTATTTTCGCCGGAACGCATGATCCCTATCTATGAGGCTAATTTCCGGATGTTGGCGGACTACCTCGAGGCATCTGAAGCGTCGGCTGCGGTCAGCGCCTTGCGCGCTGCAACCGACGAGCTGGTGACGCATGTGCATGAGCGGGCCGCTGCAGCCGAGGCCTTTCTGCAGGAGCGTTCCGCCGGCTAGCCTTCGGCTGACCTAAAGTGGGCCAGTGCAGCAACCCGGACTGACGCGCCAGGTCTGTACCGGTGTTACGTCGGCTCGCCCGGGTCCATAGCCGTCAAGCCAGCCGAACCTGCGAGCGCAGATGGTACTGCATTGGAGACGATGTGGGAGAGTATGCCGCTGCCAACACGACAACAAACTGCCCTTTCGCTTTTTTTCGATCGGCGCTTTCCCGCTCTTGCCACTATAATAGTCCGATATTGAAGTGTGCGAGAACCTTCGATAATGAAGCGGGTTTGAGCGATTATTGCGCGTCTGTTTCTCCGTTACAGCAAGTTTCGCCTTTGCCTTTTTCTTCATTGAAGCGGCGGCAAATCACTATCTTTGGAACCTCGCCACTATAGACGAGTTCAATCAATTCGCATTTATCAATCAACCCAAAGAACGGTATGGGGATGACTTCATCAGCAACATCAATAGCAGCGAAGCAGGACAAGACCTTCGCTTTCTGTCGTGACTAATGAGGTAAATATGCGCCATATGGCTCGCGGGCTACTTCTGGTCTTGGTCCTGCTGCTGGCATTCTACCTTCGCATAGATGACCTGGGGAACTGGCCCGTTCGCTGGGACGAAGCGTTTTCGGTGTGGGAAGCCCAAATGGGCTTCGTTGAAGGCACCGACTTCACCGCCCGCGATGTTCACCCGCCCCTGTATTTTTGGCTCCTTCATATCTGGGTGCGCTTGACCGGAAGCAGCGAGTTCGCTATCCGCATGCTCTCAGTGCTCCCTAGTCTTATAACTATACTGGTGGTCTATGCGATAACGCTTCGATTGAGCAGGCAGAGACTGGCTGCTTTGCTCGCCATGCTGCTCATCACAACATCTCCCTACCATATCCACTGGTCGCAAGATGCCCGTATGTATGCCCTCGCAACGCTGTTCGCGAGCCTGACGATCTACGCATTTTTGCGAAGCCGAACGAGGCTGTTCGTGATTTCCGGGATCCTGTCAGTCCTAAGCCATTATTATGGCGCGATCGTCCTGGCTGTCATCGTGCTGCATGAAGCGATGTTTGGTCGTGAGCGGCGGGCGCGCCGTCAATGGTACGCGGCCACCGCCGTCATTTCTGCGGTATTCATGGTTTGGGGCGCGTATACGATTGGCTTAATGCGGAAGGACCCGTCTCTGGCCACATTCGACCCTCAAGCCGCATTTCTGATGATGGCTGGCGTATTCTCCGTTAATTCTTCTACACATCTTGGCGCCTACAATCTGCACGTGATGATCGTTACTACAATCTTCTTCGCCGGACTATTGTTGAATTGGCGAATCCATCCACACGCCACCTCTTTGATTATTTTGGGCTGTCTGTTGCCTCCCACAATCATCACACTCCTGGGTTTGCCAATTGTCCCGATACATATAAATGCGCTACAAGAGCGACACGTCAGCGTCTTCGCTCCTTTTGTCTTTTCAGGGTTTGGGATTGGCTTGGCGGCAATGCTTCGCAGACGCTGGCTGCGTCCGGCAGCTGTGGTCATTATCCTGGGATTATTAGCCCTTAACGCAACATTGCTGCATAAAAGAGCCGACAATCGATACTTCAAAGACGATTACCGTAGCATGATGATGGCCATCTCTGCACTTACGTCTGCGGACGACAGAGTGTATTTTATTTCCGGGGGACGCAGGCCCCTGGTCTACTACCACTTGGATCAGGCCGGCTACGATGTGCCAAAAAACGTTTACGCCGAGCCAGTGAATGTGACGGGCATTCCTCGCAGTAGCGAAAGCGACGTTGCGGACATGATGAACTGGATCTTTGCGGGAATAGATCGCTTCTGGCTGATCGAGATCGAGGCGCACCTCGATCAGCCGCTGGATGCCCCCTTGGACTGGATTAAGGATAACTACCATAGGATTTACCACATTCCAGTTGCTTGGAACGGTATCAGCTTCTTTAGCAATGACGAATACGATACCATTCCGGAAATAGACGCCATCATTCCCCCGGTGATTACTGAAGCGCGGCCTGGCGATCTGGTGCGAATAGGGGTGCCCGCAGGCGCCACGGTTGAACTATTTCACAGCGGGCAGACCATCGACTCACATGTTGCCGAAACATGGATGTTGCATCAATTTGACATTTATCCGTTTTATTTCAATGGCAATTATGAGTTGCGCGTGGCGGACCAACGCTATCCTTTTGTGATAACACATAGCCAAGATTTCCCTGGCAGCGGCGCCTAGGACGAGAATACATGGCGCAATTGTTAGACACGCCTTGATGCCTCGCGATCGCCCTGAACCGCGCAACGCGCTGCGCCAACTATATGACGCGGCTGCCGTATGACTCTCGATCCAATTAGCGTATGCCGCCGCCAAGACGACACCTGACTGCTCTGTGCATATTTAGTACAATCGCGCCATGCGATTCCACAACGGTTCCTCTTCCAGGCTTCACATCGGATCCTGCCTTCACTTGCTCGCTGCGCTGGCTTGCTTGTTCTTTGCCTGGCATTTTGGCACAAAGGGTCTGACGCGCGTACCTCTGGCGAATCACGACGAACTGCGGACGCTTTCACACATATTTGGGCGCTCCGTCGACACGCCGCAATCACTTCAAGACACGATCACCAACGTTGCGGCGAATAGCCAGCAGCACGGACCCTTGTATTTCATCCTCTTGAATGTCTGGGCGCGAGTCGCTGGGAGTGATTTATTCGTATTGCGACTGCTATCGACTTGCTTTGCTCTTCTTTCCTTGGCAGCGATCTACCGTCTCGCCCGGATTTCCCGCCTTCGCCACCAGGCTCTTGCCGCCCTGTTTATCGTCTCGTTAAATGCCTTGTTCCTCTTTTATTCGCGCGAGCTAAGAATGTACACCTTGTTGCCGTTCTTGGTGGCCTGGATTGTCTGGTGCTATTGGCGCCTGCTCGAAACAACTGAACGAGTGAACTGGTGGACCTGGCTATCGCTCGCATTGGGTTGCGGACTGATATTGTACTTGCATTATTTCGGGATCTTCATTTTGGCCGCTGTTGCCATGTATCATCTCCTGTTTGCGCGAAAGAATCGACGCTGGATTCATATTGTTCTTGCCTTGACAGGTGGCGGCTTGCTTTTCTTGCCTTGGTTGCCCACCGTTCTCAAGGGCTTGGAAGGTTTCTCTAACAAGTCATTCAGTGGCATGAACGCCTTCGAGTCGCTCCTCAGTCTTGGCAATGTTTACAGCAACGATTTCTGGATTCTGCCGCTTGGCGCTCTGATCATCGTCGTATGGCATCGCAAGCTACTGGGGGAGCCTCAACAATTTCTATTGATTCTCAGTTTTCTGGCGATTGCCGTTCTGTTATTGGCTAATGAAATCAAGCCCATACTCATACCGAAGCGCCTGCGATATATGCTGCTGTTGGCGCCACTGCTGAGCAGCGCTCTGGCGATCGCCTGGAGTTTTCTCCCCAGGCGGACGCCAGTCCAGTTCTTGCTGGCGGCTGTCTGGATACTCTCATTCTTCACCTATTCGCAAAACGAGAACTCCTATATTGCAAGCAAACGCAAAAGCCTGGAATCGCTGCACGCGCCACCCTTTTATACCCTGATGTACGATCCCAACATTGAAGTTCGACCTACAGAGTCGGTGCTCAGCTTACACCCGTCCCGCAAGATAACCTGGATCACAGGCGACTACTATCAGAAGCTCATCAAGCCAAGCAATCTGGTTCACATCTATTACGATGGCGGCGGCAGCCTCACCATTCAAACGACCAAGCAACCCCTAAGCTCGCTCGACGATTTCGTATCCAGGCACGCTGCGTTTTGGTTGCTTTACGACCCTCAAGAGACCGACGAACGTTCCATGGATGAGATCTTCGGCTGGGCGCGCAATTATTATCGATCCTGCGGAAGATACCTGGAAGAAACACATGCCGTCGTTGAGCGTCATGTCCGCGATTCCGATCCTTGCTAGGGCTTCAGGGTCGAATGAAGTCTATGCTACGGGACAGCAAGATAGGCGCATTTACTGGGCAAGCTGCTCTTGAGACGCGAAATCCCGAAATGCTGGCCAAACCGAGACCTTGGCATAGTCAACTGCAGAGTTGGACGCAGTGTCCGTTTCAGTCATCGCGCTAAGAATAGTTGTCTTTGAATTATGCAATGGTAGCCGCAGACGCGTGCCTGAATCCGGCTTCGATTGTGTCTAAGAACCTAAACCGGTCATGAATCGAATGTAGTATCCAATGCCGAAAAATGCGTGAGAGCCAAACAGAACGACGGAAATAGAGAATCTCAGCGACATTCGCGAGGGCATGCTTTGATAATCTTCTGGCAACGCAAGCCTGGAGCGTTGATATTGCTGAACAAGGAACAGTACAGACGCGAACATCAATACGAAAACTGTGATATAGCTATTCCACAAGAAGTTTCCGTGATCTACGCGGGGTCCCGATTCATAAACGCAATATGTCACCAATGCGCTCACCGCGAACACAGTCCACGACAAATTCAAATAGAGGTGCTTCCTGGCTTCTGCAAAATACAGCAGGTAGACCGTCAAAGGAAAAGCCAGCGAGAGCAGCAATTGTACCGGAACGCGCCAATCCGGGATCCAATATCTGGTAAATGCAAGAAAACCAAATGAAATCGTAGAACCGTCAGCAAAATTAGAATAGGATATCAGATACTGCAAGCCTAACATCAATGATCCTGGTATACAGATTCCCAAGACAAGAAATTTCCAATCGACTCGATGCCCTCTCAAAGTTCTCCAGGCGGCGAAAGCGCAACAGCCAGGTATCAACACAATCGTATAGCTCGGCTTCACCTGCGTAGCAAGCAGGAGTAAGAGAGCGCAAAGCAGACGCGTGTATGACCGATGATTTGAATCTCGATAAGACGGGAAGCTGAATACTTTCAGGGCAAGAAGCGAAACTGGAATGGCGAATAGGCGCAGAGCAATCAGTGTTGGGTTGTGATATACGACTGGATTGAAATACCCAACCATTGTTTCGTTGGTCCAAATTGTGATTGGGGCTACAATTGTCAACGCTCCTGACAGGAGCAGGATGGCGTATACAGAAATTGTTCCTGCGGAGTGATTGAACAAAAGCGAGAAAATGATCATTGGCAGAGGCAAAATGAAAACCGTGATCGCCAAAAGCGCGATATCAGGACTATCGATCGTGGGAAGAAAATACTTTAGCAATCTATATGTGGCATGATACAAAACATACGACACATGCGTAACTTTTTCTGGAAAATCCTCTGCAATTATGATGTGACTGCCAAAGTCCGTGTATTGCTCGGCTGCAACTTTCATAATGGGAACAAAAATGATCAAACTTAGTACGAATATGAACATGTACGGAAGTAGTCCCGGCAAAGCTATGGGAGGTTTAGTAGCTGACATATACCGCTGACTCTGGTAACAAAGCACGGTTTTCTTGCTGGAATCCTGCAGAAAGAAATATGAGGTATCACGGTCCTTGAAAAACTTGGCGGATTCCGATCTTGCGCCTCACTTTTGTGATTAGCATCCTGCTATAAGCGGAGTCTATCATTTCAATAGTAAAAGTAGACTTCATCGGTCGCAAGCCATGATAGAATGATTTTGAGGGAACGCCATGGGTCTTCGCAAACTTCACAACCAAGCCGACGGTCCGCAATGGATCGCGCTCTACATCACCAACAATCTGCAAGAAGCGCATGTTCTCGCTGGCAAACTCAAGGCGAACGAGATACCCGCGCTTATCCATCAAGAAGCCGGCGCAACTGCGCTTGGCATCACCCTCGGCAATCTGGGCGAGGTCAAAATCTTGGTAATGCCGGCGGACTATGAGCGGGCGGAGCGCATCTTGTTCACGGACTCGAACGAGCAAATCGAAGCGAGTAACGACAAAATGCGCATCATCTGGCAAGACGACGGCGACGGTGACGAATACTATGTCGAAGACGACGATTAACAACAATACGCTGACTCGCGTCCCGGGGATCAAGGTCGGTCACTATACAGACGCAATAGCCGCAACCGGCTGCACTGTCATTCTCTGCCCGCCGAAGACAGTGGGCGCGGTTGATGTTCGCGGAGGCGCGCCCGGCACACGGGAGACCGATCTGCTTCAAGCGCATAATCTGGTGGCGGAGGTGACGGCTGTTGTGCTGTCAGGCGGCAGCGCTTTCGGTTTGTCATCCGCCGACGGTGTCATGCGCTGGCATATCGAGCGCGGGCTGGGATACCAATCACGCAGTGGCTTGACTGTGCCAATCGTTCCCGCTGCCATACTCTTTGATTTGGGACTTGGACGGCAGGATGTATTCCCGGACGGCGATGCTGGATACCAGGCTTGCCAGAACGCTGGAGCCGGCGTCCTTGCATTGGGCAGCGTGGGAGCAGGCACCGGCGCCAGAGTCGGCGCCATAGCGGGCAACGAACGCGCGTCAAAAGGCGGCATTGGATCCGCCGCAATTGTCCTGGGAAACGGCTTGGTGATTGCTGCGCTGATGGCTGTGAACGCCGTTGGCAATGTCTACGACGAAGGCGGTCAGATCCTGGCAGGTTTGCGCAAAAACGACGGCGCAGGATTTGACTCTGTATTGGATGCCATCGCCGCGACAAGCGGCGCTAGTCCCGCCGCGCCGGCCAACGAATCTACGGTCATCGGCGCAGTAGCGACCAATGGGGCGCTCAACAAAACGGGAGCGCAGAAAGTCGCGCAGATGGCGCACGACGGCATAGCGCGAGCGGTCAACCCCGCGCATACCATGTACGACGGCGATACGATTTTCGCCCTGGCTACCGGTGAAGTCCCTGCGGACACAAGCCTTGTCGGCGCCTATGCTGCGGAAGCGGTTGCAAGCGCGATCCGTGACGCCGTTAGGCGCGCGACATCGCTTGGAGGAGTCCGAGCCATCGCCGACGGCTAGACGAGCGACGCTCCATCATCCTCGCTTCGCCCCGGTATCCTCGACCGATTCTCTTATTTAACATACCTGCAAAACTCCATCTACAGCCTGGTCGAAATCTATAGAGGCGACTCTGTGAGTCGCCCGAAAATACGCGCCATAGATTCTATGGGCGACCCCAGTGCGCGTTGCCCGCCCTAGCTTGCCTTCGTTATTTTTTGTGAGCGCGGCATTCTTGTGGAAACTCGCCGGTTACGCTCCGAGCGGCTTCATCGCGTGCCAATAACCCCGATATTAAGGTCCTGTCCTATTGGGCTTTACAGGAATGCTCTCCTGTCTTAACAAGGATTTAGCACTATAATGTTAAGCTGACTGGGACTTGGTCAAGTTTCGGGCTAAGCGCATGACAAAGAAGATTCTAATCGTCGAAGACGAAGAGAAGCTGTCCTCCAATCTCGCCGACAAGCTGCGCGCCGAGGGCTATGACGTTTCCACTGCGCGCGATGGCGAGAGCGGATGGGAGCATGCCCAACGCGAAGCATACGACCTGTTCGTATTGGACATCATGTTGCCCGGTCTGGATGGTCTGAGCCTCTGTCGCATGATCCGCAACGACAGCAAAACAGCCGAAGTGCCCATTATCATGCTAACAGCCAGGAGCACGGAAGTTGACAAGATCGTCGGCTTGGAGAGCGGCGCTAACGATTACATTGTTAAGCCTTTCGGTTTGGGCGAGTTCCTGGCTCGCGTGCGGGTTCAAATGCGCCGCCCGTCGCCGGCCAGGCGGCAGATCCAGGACGAGCTGATTGCCGGCGACCTGCGGCTTGACCTGGCCGGACGCAGAGTATTCAAAGGAGCGGATGAAGTCAAGCTCAGCAACAAGGAATTTGATCTCTTGACCGAGCTTATGCGGAACAAAAACGCGGTTTTGTCGCGCGATCTGATCTTGACCAAAGTCTGGGGATACGACTATTTTGTGGACAAGCGAACGGTTGACGTCCATATCCGTTGGTTGCGCGAAAAGATCGAAGACAATCCCTCCAATCCTCGCCTCATTAGCACGGTACGTGGTGTGGGCTACCGCTTCGAGGGTTAGAAATGGAATCGCTATTGGCTCTGTGCGCCCCGGCACTGTTCATCGTCTCTTATTGTTGCTTTCGACAATGGGAAAAGGCTCAGTCGCTAACTGAGACTATACGCAGTCGGGACCAAGAAATCGCCGCGCTAAGCGCTCAAGTATCTTCTATGGCGCGCGAAAACCGTGAAAGCGGCGCCCTGTTCTCCGCTGCTTCCGACGTGGCTTTCGATCTTGTGTTGATTCTCGATCAAAACAGCGCGATCGTCGCGCACAATCGGGCAGCCCAAGGTCTGTTTGGCGGTAGATCTGCCGTCGGCGTAAGGCTTTGCGAAATCCTTGACTCAGGGGATCTTGCCAACCTTGTGGACTACACCCTGAACGAACACGACAGCCTTGAAGAACAATTCGTGATAGATGATGTCTATTATCGCGCTCGCACGCAAGTTGTGACGATCGCCGAAGGCCGGCGTTTTGTGGCTGTTGCCATGCAGGACGTTACCAATCTTGTCAACCTCAATCGGGCGCGGCGCGATCTTGTGGCTAATATCTCTCATGAGTTGCGCACGCCAATCACCCGTATTCGCCTAATCATCGAGGGACTGTTCCTCGATGCTGATCGGCCCAAGCGGAAAGCGAGCATTCAATCGCTGAAAGAGATCGCAATGGAGACCGACGCCTTGCTCTGGCTGTCTCAGGAATTGCTTGATCTCTCTATGATAGAATCCGGCGAAGCCATTATGCGCCTGGTGCCCACCTCCCTGACCCAGGTAGTGGACGAAGCCATCGAGCGCTTGCTCCCGCAGGCAGAGATGAAAGACTTGACAATAGTCAGCCATGTTCCTCGCAGTTTTGCCGTATTATGCGACGCCGACCAGTTGAAGCGAGTGCTGGGCAATTTGATCCACAACGCCGTCAAATGGTCGCCTCCGAAGCAAGCGATCACAATTACCGCCGCCGAACTTGAAGACGAAGTTTCAGTGTCGATCCTCGATAAGGGTCCCGGCGTGCCTCAAGACCTGCGAGAACGCGTATTCGAACGATTTTATCAAGCCGATATTTCCCGCTCCGGCGACGACGGAACCGGCTTGGGTCTGGCAATTTGCAAACATATCATCGAAGCGCATGGCGGCCGGATTTGGGCAGAAGGGAACAGCCGCAGCGCAGGCGGTCATTTCCTGTTCACCGTATTGAAGGCTGACGCGAGTTTCGAAATAGAAGAGCAGACCGCCCTTGTGGAAGAAGCAGCAGCTCCGGCAAGCAGCATAGCCAATACCGGATAAGTGACATTCTAAAGTTTTGCTGCTATACTCAGCGCACAACGAATCTAAACCAACCTTCGGGGCAGGGTGGAATTCCCTACCGGCGGTGATGCGCGAATGAGCGTGCCCAGCCCGCGACCCTGTTGGCAGCGCGATGGCTTTGTCAAGCAGGTGGATTCCGGTGAGAAGCCGGAGCCGACGGTGACAGTCCGGATGGGAGAAGGTTTGGCGAGTCAAAGGCGTTCTGCTTTGGCTTGTTCGCTTTGGTGCGCCTAAGCGTTAATGGCTGACATTTGCGCGGTCATTCCAGACGCATTGCCTGCCGCCCTGCTTCGAGTTGGTCGCTTCGATTGAGGCGAAGTATGGCTGAAGTAGGCGAAACGAAGGATCCAAAACCTCGCTCCAGGACTATTCCAATTTCGCTTGTTCAACTGCGAAGATTGTCTCCGCTGTTTTCAGTTATTGCCCTGCTGCTGCTGTGGCAATTGATAACATCCGCCGAGATCTACCCGGCTTTTATCGTTCCGCCGCCTGCTGCGGTTGGCGAGGCTTTTAGAGAGGCGCTTCAAAGTGGATTGCTTGTCAAACACCTCGGCGTAACCCTGGAAGAGATGTTCCTTGGCTTGATTTTGGGTCTTGGCATCGGATTGTCAATCGGCTACGCCATCGCCAAGCTGCCAATCCTGGAATACACGTTGTCGCCTGTTATTGTCGCCTTTCAATCGACGCCTATTGTTGCCTACGCGCCCCTGCTCGTAATCTGGTTTGGCAGCGGACCGACGAGCAAGATCGTGACGACGGCGGTCATCGTTTTTTTCCCGTCGCTGGTCAACACGATCGTCGCCGTCCGCGCCGTCTCCCCGAATCTGCGAGACTTGATGAACTCGCTGAACGCGACGCCCTGGCAAACCTTTCGACAATTGGAATTGCCTTCCGCATTGCCGGTTGTTTTGGCGGGACTCAAAACCAGCGCGACCCTGGCGGTGATAGGCGCCGTCGTGGGTGAATTCGTGACTCAGGGCAGCGGTCTCGGCTTTCTTGTGACTTCTGCCCGCAATCAATACGACACGCCGCTTGTCATCGTCACTGTTCTGACGATGACAGCGATCGCTTTGAGTTTGTACAGTTTTGTGGTCCTGCTGGAATGGCGCTGGCTGGCTTGGCGGCGCCGCTCCAAACCCTGAATTGTCTGAGTAGTGCCAGGCTAGTCCTGCAAAAAAACCTGCATTACTTGGCGACTCAACTCCCCTCTACAATGCCTTGGGGAGGGACCGGGGGAAGGCTTAGAAAAGCGGCATTCGCAATATTCATTACTTGCTTGAAACTACCTGGCACAAGGAGTGACACAAATATCATGCGCAAGATCTTGGGAACGGCGTTAATCAGTTGCTTTATCTTTCTGTCTTCGCTTGGCGCGCAAGCGGATCTGATCCAGGAACGCATCTTGTTGACCTTCATTCCCAACATTCAATTCGCCCCATTTTACTTGGGTATCGCGGACGGCCATTTTGCCCGCCAGGGCTTTGAAGTTACGCTGGAACACCTGCAAGAACCGGATGTTTTGGACTTGGTCGCCGCCGGTCAGGCTGATTTTGGCATTGTCAGCGGCGAGCAGGTGATTTTGGCTCGCGCCAAGAGCCGCGATGTGGTCTATGTCTACGAGTGGTTCCAGGAATACCCGGTGGGCATTGTCATGATCAGCGACGATGACGGGGCAGACCTCGCAAACTTGACCGGCATGACTGTCGGCATTCCCGGCCGCTTCGGCGCCAGCTACAGCGGACTGACCACCTTGCTGCAAAGCGCCGGTTTGAGCGAAGACGATATCGAATTGAATGAAATCGGCTTTAATGCGCCCGATGTCTTTTGCCTGGGCGCCGTAGACGCGGCGGTTGTTTATGTGAACAACGAACCCCTGCAAATTCGTGACCGACTTGCCGCCGGCGATTGCGGCGATGTAACCGGAATGGCGATTGTATCAGTCGCTTCCCGGGTGGACCTGGTCTCAAATGGGCTTATTGTCAGCGCAGATCTTGCCGAGCGCGATCCGGACAAGGTGCAAGGCTTGGTCAATGGCTTTAACAGCGCCCTGAAAGCAACCATCAACAACCCGGCTAAGGCATACCTGGCTAGTGGCGCCTTCGTCGAGACATTGCCGGGCGAGCCCGAATTTCTCACGCTATTGCGGGAGTTGGCGGCGGAGCAAGAGGTCTTTCTCGCAACGGATCCAACGCGGGAACAGATCGGCGAAAGTCGTTCAGACATGGTTGAATTGCTAGCCAACGCCCTAGGACCGGACAATCTGACACAGTTTGAAGTGCTGCTTCGCACGATTGAGCTTTGGGATGCCGATACCCTGGGGCATAGCGATCTGTCTTCCTGGGAAGCCATGAGCGACACGCTGCGCTTGATGGGATTCTTGAGCGACGACGCGCCGGACTTGAACGCGGCATTTTCCAATCAGTTTGTCACCGGTATCCGCGAGTGAAGCTGAGCCTGCGCGAGCTTGTCGTCGATTTTAGGACGCCAGACCAGGGACGCCTGCCCGCCTTGGGACCGATTTCGCTCGAGGTACTGCCTGGCGAATTCGTATGTATCGTAGGTCCTAGCGGCTGTGGCAAAAGCACCTTGATCCGTACGCTGGGGGGGCTGCAACCGGCAACGTCGGGAAGCGTCGCCGGCGACGACTTACCAATTACCCGCCCGCTCTCAACCCTCGCCATCATGTTTCAAGACGCCAATCTAATGCCCTGGCGCACCGTGATCGACAATATTGCACTGCCGCTGGAGCTGGCGGGCGTCGACAAAGCGCGGCGGCACGAGGCGGTTTATGAATTGCTGCCGCAGTTGCATCTGCAAGACTTTGCCCTGTCCTACCCGGCCGAATTATCTGGAGGCATGGCTCAGCGGGTTGCCCTGGGAAGGGTGATCGTGCAGCGGCCCCGGGCATTGCTTCTGGATGAGCCATTTGGGGCGCTGGACGCCATGACCAGAGAAAAGATCAGCCTGGAACTGCTGGACCTGTGGCGCAAAGGCAGACAGACAGTTGTCATGGTCACGCATGATATCAACGAAGCGGTGCTTCTGGCGGATCGGGTCGTCGTGATGTCGAGTCGTCCGGGAAAACTGGTAGCTGATATCACAATTGACCTCGAGCGCCCGCGCGCGATTAACATGATTTACCGCGAGACCTTCTTGCGCTTGGCGCGGGAGGCGCGGGCCGCCATCGATCCTCCTGACAGCTAAAGCGCTTTATTCGCGGAGCAATCGCGCCAGATTTTCTCTGCCGCCGAGGGGCGCGTAGACACTGATCACCGACACAACCCTCCAACATCCAGATTTGCCTCTTGCCTTCAAAAAAGGACGCAATGTAGGGGCGACCTATCAGGTCGCCCGACGTCCGCACAGAAATGACGCTCGCCAACCGCACAATATGTCAGCCAAACTACATCTATCCTGAGCGAGCCGGCTATAGTACTGTTCTCGCGCTTCTCTTAGTGACAGAGGGATAAGCCCATGGGCTTCCACGCCAATTTCATTCGCGAACTATTCCCTTCCTTGCGCAGCTCTACGCCGGATGCGCGCGAACCGATATTCTTGGACAATCCCGCCGGAACACAGGTGCCTCAAAGCGTGATTGACGCGGTTTCCGCATATTATCGCAGCATGAACGCCAATTCGGGCGGTTTCTTCCATACCAGCCAGCAAAATGATGAGATGGCGGACCAGGTTCGTCAGAAAACGGCCGATTTCATCAACGCGGCCAGCCCTTCCGAAATCGTAATCGGCTCTAACATGACCACCTTGAACTTCGCCTTGAGCCGCGCCATTGCGGCTACGCTAAGGACCGGCGACGAAATCGTCTTGACCCGCATGGATCACGATGCCAACGTAGCGCCATGGACCTCTATCGCGCAAGAGCGCCGGTGTACCGTCAAATGGGTTGACCTGAATACCGCCGACTGCACATTGGATATGGACTCCCTTGAAGAAGCGCTGAGCGAAAAAACCAGGATTGTGGCGACTGTTCACGCCTCCAACGCGGTTGGCACGATCAATCCGGTACGACAGATCGCGGCCATGGCGCATGCAGTGGGCGCCTGGCACGTCGTCGATGCTGTTCAAAGCGCGCCGCACGTCCCAATTGACGTGCAGGATATCGATTGCGACTTCCTTCTTTGCTCGGCTTACAAGTTTTATGGTCCCCATTTGGGCATCATGTGGGGTCGCGAAGATCTGCTGAATGAACTGCCGGTATTCAAAGTGCGCCCAGCGAAAGATCTAGCGCCCTATCGCTGGGAGACCGGCACCCCCAGTTTTGAAACCTGGAACGGCCTGCTCGCCTGTCTCCAGCATTGGGAGTTGATCGGTGAACGCTTCGGCGCCGCGCATCTGCCGAGCTATTGCGGCGGTCGACTCAAAATGAAGCAGGGAATGATGGCTGTGGCGGCATACGAGCGCGACCTGCTTGCTGCGCTGATCGAAGGTTTGTCGGCGATTCCCGGCCTGCGCATCGCTGGCATTACCGATGCCTCGCGTTACGGCTGGCGCGTTCCGACGGTCGCATTCGAACTGGACGGCAAGGCGCCCGATGAAATCGCCGCTCGCCTGGCTCAGCATGACGTCTTCGTCTGGAGCGGGGACTATTACGCCCTGGAGATCATGAAGCGGCTGAATCGGCTCCAAGGCATGGTCCGCGTCGGCATCGCTCAATACAATACCATCGAGGAGATCAATCGGCTGCTGGAATTGCTAGAGCAAATGTGAATGCCCTGCGCAATTAGCCCAATGGATATGCCGCGAACGGACATCAGCTTTGCCGCTAATCCGCGACCGGGGCATTCGCGTAATGTCGCGCCGATGCCAAGACCAGCGTGATCAACTGTTTGAGTCCGAAACGAATCGGCGCAACCTCTATATACTCGTCAAGGCGGTGCGCGTTTCCTCCGCGCGTAATGCCGATCGTGACCGCCGGACAGCCTTGCGAGAGCGGAACGTTGCCATCAGTGCTGCCTGTCTCCAGGGTACCCATGATGCCAATCTCGGCCAGCGAGGATAGCGCGCCCTGCACCAGCACATGATCGTCGGCGATGGAACCGGCCGGGCGTTCGCCGACTGTCTCGACCTCAAATTGCAAACCATCCTGACTGCTTTGCTTGACTAGTCCGCCAACGCGTTGGCGAAGCTCCGCCAGCGCCCCCGCGCAAACCGACCGCATGTCCAGCCAGAGGCTCGCTTCTGTGGCTATGGCGTTAATCGCATGTCCGCCGTCGATCATGCCTATATTGCAGGTTGTGCGTGGCGAGACCGGCACTTCCAAACTGGCGATTTGATGGCCCAGTTTCATGACGGCGTGCGTCGCGCTGGGACGGCCGTGATGGAGCCAAC
Organism: Anaerolineae bacterium; assembly: GCA_022820665.1. Taxonomy (GTDB): domain Bacteria; phylum Chloroflexota; class Anaerolineae; order Aggregatilineales; family Phototrophicaceae; genus UBA6055. The sequence goes on from JAJEFB010000013.1 coordinate 17,226, forward strand.
TGTGGCCCCCTTCTGTCTTGGCGCTTATCCGTAAACGATGCACCGCGATGCCCGCATTGTAGACATGACCAAGGGCTAGTCCTTCCAAGTTGATCACAGCGCGAATCTGTTGCCGCAAACAGGCGTAGGCTGCTTTGGCGCCGCGCAAATCCCCCAGACCTTCCTCACAGCTGTCGGCGACGAACCAAATGTCACAATCCGGAGCGCGGCTCGATTCTTGAATCGACTTGATCGTCCCCAGCATGGCGGCCACGCCAAGGCTATTGTCACCGATTCCGGGTCCATAAATCTGGTTTCCGCATCGCTGAATGCGCAAGTCCGTATCAGCGGAAAACACGGTATCAGTATGCGCCAATACCAGAACAGCCGCATCGGATTGCTTGCCCGGTATCCGCCCATAGACGTTGTTCAAGTCATCGGTATTGATGTCATCCAGACGGAACTCGCGAAACCGGTTTGCGACATGCAGCGCCCGCGCCCTTTCTTGAAAAGTGGGCGCTGCGATTTGTTGGATACGCATGGCTTCGTCTACAACCCACTGGGCGAGACCCGCTAGGTTCTGCCAATTCCAGTTGGCGACGACTGCTTTGACATCCATACTCATAAGGTCAAGACAACTACTTTTAAGTCTTGAATGCGCGATTGCGCAGTTCCGCGAACCGATATCGTTTACAAGGCCGCGGACGATCTGTCACGCCAACCGTTCTTGTGAAGCACAGCGTTTATCACCGATACCGGGCTAAGTCAGACTGACTCGAATATCCCACGACAGGGATATTATGACCGATAGCGCCCGGATTTGCATTATTTCGGCCCAGGGAGCCAGGGCAATCGCTTCAAATTGTTTTCGTCACAGAGGAATACAAAGTAATACCAAGTTAGTTATGCAAAAAAATTATCGCGTGCCTAGCGCCCCCTCTCGTAGTGCTGTGTCTACGCGCGCCCCTTGTGGGAGAGGGGGCCGGGGGAGGGGTGTTTTCAACTGACGGCAGTGTCGAAGGGCTGTGTCTACGCGCCCTACGCGACTAAATGACTTGTATTGTGCCCGGCAAACTGTGGCCTTGGATTAAAAAAGCGCCGGCTCCGCAACGAGCGGAACGCGGCGTCGGACATTTACTGTAAACGAAGGCAGCCCCGCTTGTTTATGTCGCAGGGCGATTCAATACACGCTGGCGGGGCGAACGCGAACCCTACGATTCGAGTTTCGCCAACTGTTTCATCAAACGGCTTTTGCGGCGCGCGGCATTGCGCTTGTGGACGACGCCACGGCTCGCCAGTTTATCCAGATCGCGGACGGCCACCCTGGTTGCTTTGCGCGCTTCTTCCAGGTCGCCGCTTTCAATGGCTTCTCGCGCCTGCTTGACCAGCGTGCGAGCCCGGTTGCGATAAGTACGATTGTGCAAGCGGCGTTTTTCGTTTTGTCTGATACGCTTCATTGCGGATTTGTGAGTTGCCATAAGTCAGTTCGAGGAACTTCAGTTCCCGCTGCTCCTTTCAAAGCGTCTTGCTCGCCCGAGCGTCTCGTTGAACAATCGGACATCCTATCATGACGCAATCAGCTTGTCTATAGCGCGCTCACATCTGCCATAGGAATCTCAATCGGCGATCTTGGGATCAAATGCGTCGCGCAAGCCGTCGCCGATCAAGTACAGGCAAAACACCGTAGTGGTGATCAGCAACCCCGGCACATAGACCAGATGTGGCGCCTTGCGCGCGTATTCCAAGCCCCCGCTCAACATATTGCCCCAGGTCGGCGTCGGCGGCTGCACGCCAAATCCCAGAAAACTAAGCGCGGACTCGGCCAAAATCAGGCCCCCGATCGCCTGCGACAAAGTGATGATCAGCAGCGAAAAGATATTGGGTACGATATGGCTGAACATAATGCGCCAGTTGGACGCGCCCATGGCGCGGGCTGCGATAATGTATTCGCGTTCCTTGATGGAATAGGTCTCCGCGCGAACCAGCCGCGTTGTGCCCGTCCAGCCCAAAACGCCGAAGATCAGCACCAGCGTCAAAGGGTTAGGCGACAGCATCTCAGTAATCAAGATCAAAAGGAATAGCCCCGGTATGTTATTGAGCGTGAGCATGAACCAGTTGATGAGATCGTCCGCGAGCCCGCCGTAGAAGCCGGCAAATACCCCCACCACGATGCCAATGCCCAGCGACAATACGGCGGCGGCTACGCCGATCCCCAGTGAAATCCGCCCGCCGTAGAGCAATCTGCTGAGGTGGTCCCGCCCCAACTCGTCGGTTCCCAATACATGCCCTTGGGAAAATAGCGGCAGATACTTGTTGCGTACCGACTGTGTCACTTGGTCGACTTGAAAAACGGTCTCGCTGAGGAAAGGAGCGCAAACTGCCAACAGGACAAAGACTGCGAGCACCGCCATTGCCAGCAGGGTGGGGCGGTCGCGACAAATGCGCCGAAACGCTTTCTGGTACAGGTTCAGCGATGGAACAAACTCGTCTTGTTCTCGCTGCTTGAATTTCGCGATTCTGACTGCAGATCGATCGTTGCGCATCGTCACAGTCCTTGGAAGCGAACGCGAGGGTCGGACAGGGCGTAAAGAATGTCTGCCGCAATGTAACCCAGAATCGCCAATACGGATCCGATGACGACCGAGGTCATAACGACGGGATAGTCGCGGCTGACAACGGAATCGAATAGCAGCAGGCCGATCCCGGGCCAGGAAAATATGCGCTCAATAATGACTGAGCCGCCGATCAACCCAAATATCAGCGGACCCAAAAACACCATCAGCGGGATGATCGCGTTGCGCAGCCCGTGCCGTATCCACACCCCGCGGCTGGTCAAGCCCTTGGCCTGCGCGGTGCGGATATAGTCGCTATTGATTGTTTCCAGCATCGAGGCTCGCATGAAGCGCGACCAACCGGCGATGGGACCCAGCGAGCTGACCAGCACCGGCAAGATCATGTACTGCAAGCGCGCGTAGATTGGCGGGCAGCCCCCGCGCACCGGCGGGCAGCGGCCTCCCATCGGCAAAAAGGGGCTGCCGTCCCCGATGCCATATGGTTCCAATGCCCGCGGCAACACCAGGCCCATCAGCATGATCGCCAACAGGGCAAACCAGAAAGCCGGCACAGAATCTCCCAATACCGCGAAGATCCTTGACGACTTGTCGAAGGCGCGCCCACGCTGCACCGCAGCCACCACGCCGATCAGCAGCCCGCCAATTACGCCAATCAAAACCACAGCGATATTCAATTCGATCGTCGCGCCCAGCCGCTCGCTGATCAGCTTGAGCGGGTTCGATCCGCGAAACTTGAACGAGCTGCCGAAATCGCCCCGCAAGATGCCGTAGTTGTCGCCCCAGGAATCGACCTCGCCATCGGCGTTGCTGTCAACCATCATCCAGTCATCGCCGATCAGCCAGCGCAAGTATTGAATATGAAAGGGATCGTTGACCCCGAGTTTGATAGCGAGGACTTCGCGCTCGTCCTGCCTGATGCTGGGATCAAAAGTCATCAAGGCCACCGGATCGCCGGGCGCCAGCAGCATAATGAAATAGACGATGATCGTAATGCCAAAAAACGTGGGGATGGCTTGCAGAAGGCGCCGGATGATGTACCGCTGCATACCTTGTTGCCTGTAGAATCGACTGCCGCGCTTGACCGACGAAGCGCCGGAGAGCCTAAGCTCTCCGATGCTTCAAAGATTGGCTCTCTTAGGGCTGTGTTATTTCCGGCGCTATCCAGGCATCGAGCGAGTACGTGCGCGAGATCGGCGTCGGATGCCAATTGCCCAGTCCCGGTTGCACCGCGGTCATCGCTTCGGAAACGTACATGTAGAAATACGGCATGTCCTCGAATAGGATTTCCTGCACCCTTGCATAGATCTCAGCCCGCGCTTCCACATCGCAGCCAGGCACGACCCGCGCTTGATCGTTCAGTTCGATCAGTTCGGCGTTGTAATACGAACCGAAATTGAAGCCGGAGCCGGGCACGTCAACTTCCGGATAGTAGAAGGACGCGACATCGGGATCCACCGGCAAGCCCAGGCTCCAGCCCAACATGTTCATGTCGAAGGTCTGGCCCGTCAGTTCCGGCAGGAATGCGCTTCCCCAGTCGATCGTCTCGAAAATGGCATTGAAACCGACCTTGTTCATCTCCGCCTGGAAGAACAGCCCCATCTGTTCGCCGATATCCGAGCCGGCCGGCACGTGCAAATCGAGCGTGAGTTCGCTGCCGTTGAAGGCTTCGTCAACCTCCCGCGCGAAGAGGCAATCCTGGCAAATGCGCGGAGTGTCTGGATCATCGTCGTCGTCAATCCAGCCGGCCTGACTCAGTTTCTCCATCGCTAATTCCGGGTTGTATTCATATTGCAGCTCAGGATTGTAGACCCAGGATGTCGGGATTGTGTGGGTGGCGACCTTGAACCCGTTGCCTTCGCGGATGCCCTCAATCAGCGCATCCATATCAACGGCGTGCGAAATCGCCTGGCGCACCAGCCGATCGCCCAAAACCGGATGCGGCTCTTGCGGGATCAAATTGCCCTCTTCATCAAAGCCGGGCTGCGGATTCTCCGGATTGGCATGATTCATGCCGAAGAATGTGAAGCCGTTGCCCGTGAATTCGTAACGCGGGAACTCCATCAACTCGGGGTCGGTCCGGAAGTCTTCCTGACGGATGGAAGGCACGCCGATAATCGTGAACTCGCCGGCGATGAATCGCTCGGTCGCGATATTCTCGTCGGCGACTTGCAATGTCACCACTTCGGCTGGGCTGACATAGCCCAGGATGGCATCGGGATAAGCTTGATCGGCGATTAAGCTGATGCGCTCGCCCGAAGCGAATTCCACGTCTTTGAAAGGACCGAAGGATACTGTTGGGATCCGCCGCGGATCCTCCATCATCGCGGCGTAATTGTCGCCATATAACTCGGAGAATACATGCGCCGGCACGGGCGTGATGTCATTGACATCGCTGAAGGAGATGCAGTCGGCTTCGGAAAAAGTCACGACCACCGTATAGTCATCTGGCGCTTCGATGCTGACGATCTTGCCGCCCGCCGGCGTGCCATCCGCCATTGTCTGGAAGATGCCGGCCCGCGGGCTGTCGATTTGCCCGCTGCGCGTCGCTTCAACCGCCCACATGTAGTCCGCGGATGTGATCGGCGTACCATCGTTCCAGGCCATGTCCTGACGAAGATGGACTGTCAATACAGTGCCGGTCTCATCGTATTCCCAGCCTGCTGCCATCGCGCCGTCCAGATTCGGCTCTTCCAGGCCCGTATAGGGACTTACGCCGATGATGGCTGGATACATCAAGCCCCATACATCGCTGGACGCGGCATCACTGCTGATGAGCGGATTGAATGTCGCCGGATCGCCCGAAGTGCTGGCATCAATGATGATGCCGCCCAAGCCAGGACCCGGCGCCTCTTCGAACTCTTGTGCGCTGGCCGGCAGCGCGAGCAATAATAGAAAAATCAACAAGACTCGCATTACCCGCTTGTTCATAACTTAACTCCCTTTCTTCCAATTCACTTCAATACTGGTCGCATACTTGTCTTCAGGCTTAAGACTAGTTTAGCATATATCTATCGGATTAATAATTTGTTACGATGTCAGACTATCGAAAAACGTAAATCCAAAATCTTCCCTTGGACTTGCATTACCGCCGTATGAAAGAAATTCACAAAGTAATCGAAGAGTTCTACGAGCCAGCGACCTCCTAGTGGGTGTCTACGCGCAGCAGTGGCTCGCCCCTCGGTGTTCGCGGTGTCGTAGGTCAGTGTCGACGCGCCCCTCGGTGCTTAGAACCCTCGGCGCCCCGGCGCGTATAATCCCTCCGTCCTTCCCCTACAATAACAACTGAGCATTTGCGATAATGTTGCTTGTCAGCTATTTGTGACGAATTTCTCAAATTGAATTGGACGACAAGGATGACCAGAATGCCGCGCATAACAACCACTGAGCCGATATCGATTCTCCAATCGACGATCTGGATCGTCTTGGGCATTCTCCTGGCTGGATGCGGCACTGTAGCGGCGCCTGTCTGGCAAGCCCCAACCGAGACTGAAACCCGAGCAGTTGGACAAGCGGAAGCCCAGCCGACTGTTGAGGCCACAAGTCCGCCCACCGATACGCCGATACCGCCGACCGAGACGCCCACGCCCCAGCGCATCGCCACTAACACGCCGGAACCAACCTCGACCCCGGAACCGACAGCCACCAAACTCCTGTCCCCGCTTGATCGCATGGTCTCCATGCGCGATCCGGAAAACGGCGCCATTCTCTTCGAGACTTTCCAGGAAACGGCTGGAACCGGTTATTCCTGCGCCAATTGCCATAGCCAGACCAGCGAGGAAAAATTGCTGGGTCCGGGCTTGCTCAATATCAAGAGCCGCGCCTTGACCCGCGTCGAGGACCAAAGCGCCGCCGAATACATCTACAACTCAATTGTGAATCCCAGGGAAATTGTCGTCGAAGACTACGACCCCGAACTCATGCCCGACAATTGGTCGGAGATCTATACCAACCTCGAGATCTTCGACATCGTCGCCTATCTACTGACCCTGGAAGCGTAGCGAGCAGGGCAAGTCCACGTCGAAATTCGTGGGGGCGACCAACCTGGTCGCCCGTCAAAGCGCAAGTATAATGTACGGGCAACCTGTCAGGTCGCCCGTAACAGTGCTCTCCGTGCCCTCGGTAAGTGCAGGTAAGTCATGCAAAAAATAAGGAGCCTGTACGGGCGAGCCGGCGGCTCGCCCTCAAAATAAACATAAGCGGAACGATAGCAATGGGTCAGCCACCGGCGGCGGTCAGCGACCCACGCGCCCTGTGGTGAAAAAATTCTCGGTGTCCTCGGTGGTTAAAATCCTCTGCGCTTAGTTCTGCTTTAATCCCGCCGACGTCGCCAAAATATCGTCGATCTCGCTTCTCAGAAACGCTTGTGCCGCGGCGATCTTCCCCCTCGCGGCAGCCAGCCACTGCCCGTCTTGCTCTATGCCTAGTCCCTGTTGCTCAAGAACCTTCGCCGTTGCCTTCGGCGCAGCCCCGCCAGGCAAGCTGCGCGCCTCGACGAAAGCGCCTGGATCAAGCGCCCGCTGCAGCATCGCTTCCGATAGGTCGATATCCAAGTCGAATTCGCCTTTGGCTATCTCACGCAGTAAGCCGGCGCTCAGATCAGCCGGCGCGAGCTCCTTTTCCATCGAATAGCTCACCAGCACCGATACGATGCCGTGCGCCTCGCGGAAAGGCAGCTTGCACTGCCTGACCAAGGTATCCGCCAATTCGGTCACAGTTGTGAACCCCGCGATCGCCCGCCCGCGCAAATGCGCAACGTTCACCTGCAGCGCGTCGATGACCGCGCCGTAGAGCTGCAAGATCTCGGTGGCGGATTCCAGTGAGCCAAAGAGCAGTGGATTGATCGGATCTTCAATATCTTGCGTATCGCCAAACGGGATGTTGTGACACTGAATGACGATGCCGCTCGCCAATGCCATCATACGGCTGATCCGCGCCCGCAAATGCTCGAGTACAACCGGATTCCGTTTCTGCGGCATGATCGAACTGATCTGAATGAAGCTGTCGTCAATGCGAATAGCCCCGCTCTCTTGCGTCGCCCAGAAAAGCATATCATGCGTGAACCTTGACAGATTGACTCCCAGCGAAGACAGGGCATTAGCCACATCGGTCAAATTATCCGATGCGCCGATGCTGGCATAGCTGCTAAGCTGTACGCTGTCAAATCCCAGCAGCCTGGCGCTGAGCGCTCTGTCGATGGGGAAACCCGTTCCCGTTAGCGCGGCGGCGCCCAGCGGACTCTGGTTATTGGTCTCGTGAGCGAACCGCAACCGCTCGCTGTCTCTCTCCAGCAGGGACAGCATCCCGGCGATGTAATGCGCCATAGTCGTCGGCTGCGCCGGCTGCGTATGCGTATAACCCGGCATGAGCGTTTCCAGGTGCTCGACTGCGAATCGCTGCATGCTGTCTCTGAAGGACCATAGCTCTTCGAAAGTCTCTAGGATCAAAGAACGCAATGCCAGGCGCGTCAAAGCGTAACCCAGGTCATTGCGGCTGCGCGCCAACTGCAAATTGCCGCCGAAAGCGCCGCCGGCAATTTTGATCAACTGGCCCTCTATCGCGAAGAACAGATCTTCCACGCCGGAACGATAAACGACCTGGTCAATGCCGCGGTCTTCCACCTGCTGCAAGGCGGCGAGCAAAGCCTGCGCGTTTTCCAGCGATATTACGTCACAGCGGTACAACATGACGGCGTGGGCGAAATTGGCCGCCATCATGGGTTCATAATAATATTTTCTTGCCTCTTGATACGCGGGCTTGAGAACGAATTTCTCGTAGAGCGGATGCGGAAAACGCCTCGACTTGTTTATGTAAACCGGGTCGCTCATGCGACGAGCGGGCTTGCTATTTTGCGTGAGCGCGACATTCCTGTAGCCTTTTCGCTGCCGCCGAGCGGCTCTTCGACAATTGCTAGCCTTTCAGCCCGGTCAAGGCGATGCCCTCAATGATGTAGCGCTGAAAGATCACAACCACAATCAGCAGCGGCACCACCGACAGCGACGCCCCGGTCATAATGAGGTTCCAGGACGTGTCGGATTCCGACGAGAATAGCTGAATGCCCACCGGCAGCGTGAACATTTCGCTGCGTGTTGTGGCGATGAGGGGCCAGATGAAGGCGTTCCAGTTGCCCAGGAAGTTGAAGATGCACAGCGCGCCGATGGCCGGCAAGCTCAGCGGTACCGCTACCCGCCAAAACAGTCCAAATTCGCTCACGCCGTCAATCCGGCCCGCATCCAGCAACTCGTCCGGTACGCCCTGCATGAACTGCCGCATCAAAAAGATGCCGGCGGCGGTAATCACCCCAGGAAAAGCGATGCCCCAATAAGTATCGACCCAGGTCGGTCCGATCGGCGGATTGGAGGACATGATGAACCAGGGAATCAGCAGCATCTCCGTCGGCACCATCAGCGACGTTAAAAACAAAATGAAAATAGGGCGCTTCCCGGGAAATTCATACTTGGCGAAGACGAATCCTGCCAAGGCGTCGAAGAAAGCCACGCTAATCGTGCTGATAACAGCGACAATGAAGGAATTCTTGTACCACAGCGGCAGATCAGTCTCGTTGATGACCTCCGCGTAATTGTCCATTGTCGGCTCGATCGGGAATATATTGCGCCGCAAAATCTCTTTCTCCGGCTTCAGCGATGTCGATAGCATCCACATGAAAGGCACAATCATCGTGAAGGCGATCAGCGTCAACACCAGGTAGGAAAAGAACTTGTGCGCCCAACTGTCGCCCGCTTTCCCGACAGACCGGGCGCGACCCTGGTCCTTGAATATGTTTGACGGCGTGATGGATTCCATTCCGCTCACCTCAATTGATGCGCCGCGACGTGATCGAGAGTTGAATGATGGTGACGCCGAGTATCAGGGCAAAAAGCGCAACGGTCAACGATGAAGCGAAACCCATATTGTAGCTGCCAAAGGCTTCGTTATAGACATGCAGGACGACAGTTAGTGTCGAATCCAGCGGACCCCCGCGCCCCAATTGAGTCATCGCCACCACCGGCGCGAACATGCGTAAAAATGAAATCGTCTGCAATACCAGCAGATAAACGATGCTCGGATTCAAGAGCGGGAAAGTAATATAACGGAACGTGTGCCAGCGGCTCGCCCCGTCAACCTCAGCCGCCTCGTAATAAGTGCGCGGTATCTGCTTGAGCCCGGCCAAAAATATGATCACCGCGAAGCCCATTCCCTGCCAAATCACCAGGGCAAGCACTGATGGCAAAGCCTGCTGCGGACTTCGTAGAAACGGCTGCTGCGGCAAAGATAGCATCTGCAAGACCACATTGAACAAACCAAAGCGCGGTTGATACAGCATGCGGAAGACCCAGGCGATGGCAATCGTCGAAGTAACAAAGGGCAAGAAAAACAGGATGCGATACAAGGTGCTCATGAAGCGGATTTCGTTCAGCATCAAGGCGATCAACAGCGCCAGACACAGTTGAATCGGCACGCCCAAAGCCACATAACTAATCGTATTCTGAAAAGCAGCTTTGGTGGCGGACTTCTTCCTGCCCAGTTCTTCGAAAACCTTCTCGTAGTTCTCCAAGCCGACAAAAGGCTGCTCAGCCGCCAGCGGATTGTAATCGTGCAAGCTCATCTGGAAGGCGAAGAGCGCGGGATAAATCCGGATATAAGCGAAGAAAACGATCGGAATCGCCAGAAAGACATAAGCCCAAAATATCTTCTTGCGAGCCAGCGTCATGTGGAATCCGCTCCGGATCTGCCTCTTGGACTTGTCGCTCATTTCGCGCGCTGAATGCTTGGGAAGCCCTTCACGCTAAACTAGAAAACTACATCAGACGGGATCCCGTCTGACGTAGTCTACATGTTGCGGATTCTTGCTGCGGCTATTCCCGATCAGCCCAGAAGTTGTCGATCAATTCCTGTTCCGCCGCCGCTGCTTCGTCCAGCGCGTCGCAGGGATCCATACCGCCCAGACGAATATTGTCGAAGGCATCTATCAGGACTTGGCGCTGCTCGGTTTCGTTCACGAAAGCGGTCGAGTGCGCATAAGCCAAACCGGCGGAAAATGACCCTAGGATTGGATCAGCCAGAATCGCTTCATCGCTCGCCGCCGTCAACTGCGCCGGCAACTCGCCCACATTGTTCACCCAGAGCGTACCCGCCTCGGGCGTCGTGATGAATTGCAGGAATTTGATCGCCGCCTCCAACCGCGCCGGATCCTCATTGGCGCGGCGCGTAATCCCATGCGTCCAGTAAGACCCGAATGTATGCTGCTCTCCATTCGGTCCAACCGGCAGCTCGGCAACGCCGTAGTTCAAATCGGGATTGTTGCCGCGGATTGTGCCAACGCGGAATGAACCATCGACATGCAGCGCCGTTTCACCGTTGACAAACGCGTCCGAAGCATCGCCGATATCCACGCTGCCTGTCATATGCTCCGTTTCAAATGCCGCTAGCCAGGCAAATGCCGCGCAGCCTTCCTCACTGTTATACGTCACCGTCCGCCCGTCATCGCTGTAGGGCGCGCCGCCGAATTGACGGACTAACACCTCGCGGAACCAGTGGTGGTCCTGCTCGGCCAGCGCCGCTGTGTGACCTTGCCGCGAAATGTTGTAGATCTCTTTCACTCCGCCGTCATAGACGGTGGTCGCGATTGCCGCCGCAACGAATTCATCGAGGGTGGCCGGCGGCGACTCTGGATCAAGACCAGCATCGGCGAAGATATCCTTGTTCCAGAACAGCGCCAAAGAACGCACCGCCGTCGGGATCGCCCAATAGCTGCCCTCGAACTTGGAGTTGGCGACCATCGGCGAAAAGGTCTCCAGGATGAATTCCTCGCTAAAGTGATCTTCCGGCAACGGTACGAGATACCCCGCGTCGACATAAGCCGGTATCCAGCCATAAAAGAGCGTGACGACGTCCGGTCCTACGCCAGCCGGCGCCGAAGCGGCGATCTCCTGGGTGAAGTTGGCATGGGGAATATCGCTGTTGTGGACGACATCAATGCCGGGATTCTCGGCTTCAAATTGTTCGATCAGCATGTTCATGGCATCAACCCGAGCGCCGAAGTTGTACTGCCAGTACTCGATCTCCACCATATCCTGCGCGCCAGCGACGGCGCCAAGCGAAACCGCCAGAATGCCAACCAAAACGATTGCGATCAATCTTGACAAACGCATCCTCTTGTCCTTTCTCGTTTATTCTAAATAATGGTCTGACACCAAAACTGTAACTCAAATCACCCTCGGACGCAATAAATGTCACAGCGCGCTAGTGAATCCATCAAGGTTCATTTGTGGCGAAAATTGTAGGGGCGACTCTGTGAGTCGCCCGAAACAGTCCCTCTGTGCCCTCAGTGACTCCGAGTAAGTAATGGAAAAAATAAGGAGCCTGTACGGGCGAGCCGGCGGCTCGCCCCCAAAATAGCCACACGCGGAATGTTGGCAACGGGTCAGCCACCGGCTGACCCGTACAGATTTCGACGTAGATGTAGATAGAGGACTTGGGCTGAATTTTTTTGCATGACTTACTTGGATTTACTTCTGCGCCTCTGCGGAAACCCTACAGCGGAATCTTGAACAATCGCGCGGCATTGCCAGCGAAGATCAATTGAATGTCATCCTCGCGATAATTGAGCTCCCGCACATCACGAATCTGCGAACTCAAATACGGCTCTGCGAACCCGCGCGGGAAATAGCTGGAATCGGTTCCAAAAATGATGCGCTCCGGACCGATAGTTTCCATGTACTTTTGAAAGAGCTTCTTGGTCGTCCAGTCGCCCTCAACCCACTTCACCCACTGGTTGGATCCGCTGGTGTCTATCGACACGTTGGCGCAAGCCCAGCACAATTGCAAGGTTTCGCGGATCCAGGCGCAGCCGAAGTGCGGCACGACAAATGTGACTTCCGGGAAGTCCTTGGCCACATTGTGCAGCTTGAGCGGATTAATATTCTGGTGCCAGGCAATGCCCCCGCCGCTTCCCTGAATGCCGAAATGGATCAGGACCGGGATATCCAGTTCAGCGCAGGCTTCCCATACCGGATATGCCGCTTCGTCCTCGACCGGGCGATCGAGCGACGGCGCCAGCAGCTTGTAAGCCTTCATGCCATCTTCGCGCACAGCCCGGCGCAACTCATCCGCGGCGCCCTCTGCGAAAGGATAATGATGCGCGAATCCAATGAAGGTCTCGGGATGCCGGCTAACGATCTTTGCCAGGTTCCTGTTGCCGCCGCCCGTGACGAAGCCCACCGCTCTCAATCCGTATCTCTCAATCTCGGCAGCCCAGCGATCCGCCAGTTCTTCGTCGCTGAAATCGCCGCGCTCGGGCGGATCGAATCCCCAGGTGGCGCGCCACTCCCGGTTGTATTTCATGGCTTGCTCGCGCGCGATCCGCGCCCGTCCTTCCCCGCGCCGCTCGACATACTGCTGGCGATAATCGGGCGCGCCCTCAATGAAGCTGCGCTGCTGCGTGGGAAAATGCGTATGAAAGTCTATGATCTCCAAACCATTGTACATATTTGATTTCCTGTCCCTTGTCCGGCTTGCCAAATGCTGCCGCCTTCGCGCCGGTTTTCCCGCGAGCGGCAGAGTGGAATCATACCAAATACCGCCGCCACATTACAATTGCGGTAATCCCATCCACATTCACCTCCTATTCCCCAGGGGGCGATGCTTCTGCCGCCCACCAAAAAAGTCTCTGCGCCGGCGGCCAGTGTCTCCGGTCAGTGTCCACGCGCCCTACGCGACCCTCGGTGGTTAAAATCTCTCTGCGCCTCTATGGCAAAAAACCTGTACTGTGCCCGCCAACGCGCCATCCCCCAAAGAAATCCTTTGTGCCCTTTGTGTCTTTGTGGTGAAAAAATCTCTCTGTGCCCTCAGTGCCTCTGTGGTGAATCAAAAACCCAGCAATTCCGCCCCAAAAAACTCGGGGAATTATGGGCGCGGCGCGGGGCGCTTTCGGGGACGCCAAGGGGGCGATGCAGCACCCCGAAGGAGGCAGTATTGGAAGATAGGGCAGAGGGCGTTATACTCGTTTCCATCTGTGAATCGAGCATGACGCGCGCATCAAGAAAGGAACAATCTTATGGCGAGACCGGTGACCTTATTCACAGGACAATGGGCGGACCTGCCCTTTGCGACCATTGCTGAAAAAGCCAAGAGCTTCGGCTACGATGGTTTGGAACTTGCCTGCTGGGGCGACCATTTTGAAGTTGACAAAGCCTTGCAAAGCGACAGCTACATTCAGTCGCGGGTGGACGGCTTGGCCCAACATGGCTTGGGCTATTTTTCCATCAGCAATCACCTGGTCGGGCAGTGCGTGGCCGAAGCCTTCATTGACGAACGCCACCGCGCCATTCTCCCCGATCGACTCTGGGGCGACGGCGACCCCGACGGCGTGCGCGAGCGCTGCGCCGAGGAAATGAAGAACACCGCCCGCGCCGCCAAGGCATTTGGCGTCGATGTCGTTAATGGTTTCACCGGCAGCCCAGTCTGGCACTTGATTTACCGATTCCCGCCGACATCGGATGAAATGGTCGACGCCGGCTATCAAGAATTTGCTGACCGCTGGAAGCCGATTTTGGACGTCTTCGCCGCGGAGGGCGTCAAGTTCGCCTTGGAAGCACACCCGGGCGAAATCGCCTACGACATTTACACCGGCGAAAAAACCCTGGCTGCCCTGGATCACCATCCTGCCTTCGGCTTCAATTTCGATCCCAGCCACTTCATTCATCAGCTTTTTGATCCCGCCAAGTTTATCGATCGCTTCGCCGATCGTATCTTCCACGTCCATGTCAAAGATTCCAAAGTCACGCTGGACAATGTCAGCAGCATCCTCGCTTCTCACCTGAACTTTGGCGATGCGCGGCGCGGCTGGGACTTCGTCTCTTGCGGTCGCGGCGACCTGGACATCGACTCGATGATTCGCGCCCTGAATCGCGCCGGATATAACGGACCCCTGTCAGTCGAGTGGGAAGACAGCGGCATGGATCGCGAGTTCGGCGCGACCGAATCCGCCGCCTGGGTCAAGAGCAAAGACTTCACCGCGTCCGAGGTGGCGTTTGACGCTGCCTTCGCCGACGACTAAGCGCTCAATCGAAATTGAAATTGGAGACCTGAGATGTCAGACGAAAAACAAGTAGCGACTACTTTCACAAGCATGGCTAGCGCTGGATCCGATGTTGAGGCGCCCGAGATCGGCATCGGCATGTTGGGTTACGCCTTCATGGGCAAGGCGCATACCAACGCCTTCAAGAAGATTCCCTATATGATGTACCCGCCGGTGGCTATTCCGCGCCTTGTCGGGATCGCCGGTCGCAACCAAGAAGCGGTCAGCGCGGCGGCTTCCCGTTATGGCTACGAGAACGCCTATACCGACTGGCGCGACCTGGTCGCGAATGATGACGTGCATGTATTGGATAACGGCGGACCAAACGATGCCCATGCCGAGCCTTGCATCGCCGCGGCCGAAGCTGGCAAGCACGTATTCTGCGAGAAGCCCCTGGCGCGCACCGGCGAAGAAGCCAAGTCCATGCTTGACGCAGTCCAAAAGGCGGGCGTCAAACACATGGTCGCCTTCAATTATCGCTTTGTCCCGGCGGTTCAACAGGCAAAGAAAATCGTTGACAGCGGCAAGCTGGGCAAAATCTACCACTGGCGCGCGGTTTACCTGCAGGAATGGGGCATGGATCCGACCATGGAAACCACTTGGCGTTTCCAGAAAGACATCGCCGGCAGCGGCGCTCTGGGCGACCTGGGCGCGCACATCATTGATCTGGCGCGCTTCCTGGTTGGCGAACCCAAGTCAGTAGCCGGCTTGGCGCAGACCTGGATCACCGAGCGTCCCGACGGCGCCGGAGGCATGGTCAAGTCAGACGTGGACGACGGATTTGTAGCGCTGCTGGACTTCGACAACGGCGCGCTGGGCACGGTAGAAGCGACCCGCTTTGCCCAAGGGCGCAAGAACTTCAATTCCTTCGAGATCAATGCCGAGAACGGTTCCATTCAGTTTAATCTGGAACGGCTTAACGAACTGAACGTCTTCTGGAAAGGCGAAAGTCCCGATACGACGCAGGGCTTCCACAACGTGCTGGTTACCGAAGCGCATCATCCTTATTGGGAAAACTGGTGGCCCCACGGGCATATCATCGGCTGGGAACACAGTTTCGTGCACGAATTCCACCACTTTTTCAATGCCATCGTCAATGACGAGGGCGTCGCGCCCTATGGCGCTGATTTCGTCGACGGCTATCGCAACGCCGTTATCTGCGACGCCATCCTCGAATCCGCAGCCAGCGGCAAACATGTCTATATCAGCTATGCCTGATCGGCGCCCTGCCCCCTACAGGATTCATCGCGAAAACTGTAGCCGCACGGCGGCAGCGAAAAGGTCTGCCGCGCTCACGCAAAATAGTAAGCCTGCTCGTCACATGAGCGACGCGGTTTACATAAACAGGGGCGACTCTGTGAGTCGCCCAAAATCGCCGCAAAAAGTATAGGTTTTGTGGCGATGGGCCCCCGAAAGCAAGCTCATTCCGAGGGAGAGATACGATCAGCGCCCGTTTAGGCGCTTCCTTCAATCTGTACACGATAGCCATCGCTAATAATGTGCACCGTGCCGATTTCGTCGCTGCGGAACAGGCGATCCTCTTCATCTAGATCCCGGAACAGCGACAAACTATCAGGATCGGGATCGCCCCGCCTGTTAGCGACATCGCTCTGCAGCAGCGCGACTTGCGGCTGCGCCAAAGCCAGAAACTGGCTGTCGATGGCGCGGACGGCGCCGTGCTGGGGAATCTGAAAAACGCTGGCACGGGGAGATATGCCGCCTTGCAGCATCATGGCTTGACCCGCGGCGCTCAGGTCCGAAGTCAGCAAAATGGATACATCTCCATGCTTCACCCGCAATACCAAAACATGATCCGATAGTTGGTCGGTAATCCTGGGCTTGGCTTGCGGGTGCAAGACCTGGATCGTGACGCCGTCGTGAAAATCGATGCTGTATCCAGCTTTGACGATCACTTGTCGGGCGCCGGCCTCTGCCAGAGCCTGTGAGACTTCTTGAACAACTGGCCTTCGATTCGGCTGGCCATTGCTCAGAGCGGCGCCAACGGAGTAGCGATCGAGGACGCTGTTGAGCGCTGCGATATCCCATTCATCGGGGTGCGTAATCGCCAGGACCTCGATTTCCCGATCATAGAAGGGCATTCTGTCGCCGAGCGCTGTCAGCAAGCGCGAAGGGAATCGACCGCCATCAACAAGCACCTGCGCGCCACTGGGCGTCTCTAACAGAAAAGCATTGCTGTGCCCCATATCCAGCATCCAAAGATGCAGTCGGCCGTCTCGGCGGCTCATGTGCATCGCGACCATTAATACAAGGAGAAGCAATGACGCTGAAAAAACCAGCAAAGTCATTCGTCGCTGCCGAATGGCGGCGGCAATCCGCGTCCAAATCTGTGGTCTTGAGGCAGCTATCATGGCGCCTCCAATTAAGAGAACATAATAAGCCTGGAGCAAGCGAGCGTCGAAGTTGACGGCGATTTCCGCAAAATCGAATTGAGCGAAAGCGCGAACGACAGCAATCGACCACGAGAGGAAGACCATCACGACCCAGAAAGTGGCTGTCCCCACCACCGGTACTAAAAGGCTGATGCCCCCGGCTAACAGCCCAAGCAAAAGTATTGCCGCTTGTACTGGCACGATCAGGATGTTCACTGGCAGCGTGACCAGCGACAATCGTCCAAAGTAAAGGACAATCAGCGGCAGCGTCGCGAGTTGCGCGGCGATCGACACAATCAGCGGTTCATTAAGCGCAACGTGCAAGAGTTCTGCGGTAGCGGGCGCAAAGCGTCGCTCCAGCCATCGGCGCAATAGTCTCGACAAGGGATCGGCAAACAAGCCCAGACCCAGCACCGCGAAGAAGCTGAGTTGAAAGCCGATGTCCAGCAGCACGTTAGGGTCGAGCATGGAAAGGCAGAGCGTTGCGAAAGCCAGAGAGGTCGGCACAAAGGTATTGCGTCGAAGTTGCTGCCCGACGACCAGGAGGCTGCTCATCAATGCCGCCCTCAAAATGCCGCCGCCGGCGCCTACCATCAGCGAATACACGGCGATGAACAGAATCGCGCCCAGCGCGGCCGGGGCTTTGTCCCTTCCCAAAACGCTACTGAAAACGCGCATGACGATCGCGCTGATCACCACCATGTTGAAACCGCTGATGGCAATAATGTGGGAAGCGCCCACCCGCCGAAAGTCGCGCTCGAGTTCCGGCGATATCCCTTGTTCGTCGCCAAGCAAGATGCCGACCAGCAGCCCAGCTTGGGGCTCGGGCAGGGCGCGATTAATACTGTCGCGCAAGGTCTGCTTGAGTCGTATCAATAGCGATTGAAGGGCTGAGCCGTAGCCGGAAGCAAGGACCTCAATGCCGGCGTTGCGCATGATCGAAAATACACCCTGGCGAGCCAGGTAGTCGGCGTATGAGAAACTGTCCCAGGTGGCGGGGATAGCCAGGAAACCGGTCGCCCGAATCTGATCTCCATAGGCAAGCGACACGCTTCGATCAGTTTCGACTAGAGCCAAGCCACTGGTTTCGATCCAGTTATTGCGGACGTAAATGGCATCAACATGGACATGCAGTTGCGCGCGATCATCATGAAAGACCGGCTCGTCTATGACAATTCCCGTGATCGTCCCCGAATTGCCGTTGTATTGCGAGATATCGCTGCTGCGAGGGACCGATGCTTGGCGCAGACCGCCGACGGCGAACGCCGCCAGTGCGACCGCGAACCAGCGGCGGGGATGTTGCCGCAATACAACGGCTAGAATCAATGCCGCAACTGCTAGTATCAGCCACGACGAAAAACTGAGGCTGACAAAATGTCTGGCTAAGCTGATTCCCAGGACCCAAAAGACAGCGACGAGGATCAGACGCATTAGTTGGCGCGATGCAATAACCGACGATGAACCGCAGAGTGATCTTTTGTCAGCGCTGGTCAATAAAAGCGGACATCAGCCCTTTGATGTCCGCTTCGGTAATACACAGTAGATAGTGGCAGTTAGATGTGATTGCCGATCGGCGCTTGCGCAGGCCTGTCAAAGTTAATCGGTTCGCGGCTGACTTCCGGACGCGGGGCATGAATCGCCTGCTGTTCAGGTTCTATCTCCACTGCCACAGATTCTTCGTATTGCATCAAGTGGATGCCGTTGCGGATTTCTTCCAGGCTACGGGTGAACTGATGTTCGAGCTGATTGAGTTGAGCGAGAACGTAGGCGTCAGCTTCGTCCGTGATTTTCGTAGACTCTATCTTGGCTTGTTCGATCACGTACTCGGCACGAACTTTCGCCTGTTTCACCATCTCGTGCTGATCAATCAAATCTTCGCTGTGCTGCCGCGCCTGTTGAACAATCCTGGCAGCTTCCTCGTTGGCTTTCGCCAAGACGCGATCGCGCTGCTGGGTCACATGCGCCGCTTTTTCGATTTCTTCCGGAATCGATATCCGCATTTGATCGATAATCTCGAGAGCGCGTTCTTCGTCAACCATAGTGTACTTGGTGCCAAAAAGATGACGCCCTTCATCAATAAGGTCTTCCAAGCGATCCACAAGATGTTGAATGTCCATCAGCTTCCTCCCCACGGAAAGTTAATGACTGTATCCTTTACAAATGCGCTAGCTGAACTTCTCTTTGAGCGCGCGTTCAATAGTTGGCGGCACCATCGAACTGACGTCACCCCCCAATTCCGCAATTTCTCGAATTGTGCTTGAGCTAATGTGTATGAACTGCTCATCCGACAAGATGGCGATTGTTTCCAATTCCGGCGCCAGTTTTCGATTTGCCATACCCATGCGAAACTCAAACTCAAAATCCCCAAATACTCTTAATCCACGTATTAAGGCAATGGCGCCTATCGATTGTGCGTAGTTTACGGTAAGCGTACTGTATTGCGTTACTGAGATACTCGGATAGTCCTGGAATACATTCCGCGCAAGTTCAACGCGCTCCTCAATGTTAAACAGTACCGATTTGCTCTTGGGATTGGCGTAGATCGCGACAATGATCTGTTCAAAAAACCGGGATGCTCGAATCGCGACATCAATATGACCGTAATGTATGGGGTCCAATGACGCTGGATATACCGCGATACCCTTTCCCGACATCTAGCTGCTCCTACGGCACGACATGATTCTAATGGGATTCAAAAAAGCGCGCCAACTGAATTGACATAAAATCCGCCTCAATCAAGCATTTAGGGGAATTATAACCCAAAAACAACCTAGTGAGAGTTGATGCGGTTGTTTTTCGCGTAAAGGAAACCGATGGTGTCATGCGCTGGATTGCCCGCAGTGGTCACGGTGAAACCCTTGGCGCGCAAAAGATTGCAGAGATCTTCGTGCCTGTATTCGGTGAGGTGGTTATGGTACTCCATACAGATACGGTTGATTGATGCCAGCGAAGCGTCGTCCGCACTGAAGAAGATGTCGTATTCCGCGCCTTCACAATCTACTTTCATGAAATCGATAACGTCTTTGCCGCTGCGCCGAATGACCTCGGACAGAGGAATGGTCGATACCTCTTTCGCGGTTTGAACGGTGTCCCCGACCGTATGGTACATGACGGGGTGGGGAGGGCTTGTGTCCATGTGGCTCAAGCCAAAACCAGCGCCGACGGCTTCCGGGTAGCAGATCACGTTGTTGACGCTGTTGAGCTTGAGGTTCTCGCGCAATAGTTGTCGCGACTCTTCAAAGGGTTCATAGACCTGTATAAAGCTGCCGTCGGTCTGCGCGGCCAAAATGGCGAAATCCCCGATTCCACCGCCAATATCCACGATCGTCCAGCCGGGTTTCAAACCGGTTCCATGCTTTTCGTAGTCGCGGTCGAGGCAGGTCTCTTTGGCAATCCATATATCCATTCTGGAACGCACGTTAAACCGCAAATCGCCCTTGACTTCGATCGTGAATACCGCGTTTTCCAGTCCCAAGAAACTTGCGATAATCTTTATTCGAGGCGACATGCCCAGCAAAATGGTGAATATCGAGCGTAGATAATACCAGTACCTTGATATGTACAAGCGGATTTTGCGCAGCAAGATCTCAGAGCCTCCTCAGCTCAATTCGCTTTGTTCAGCAAAAAGTTGGCTGATGCGGCGAGCCAACAACTGATACTCCGGCAATGTCAGCGACGGGTCTTCTTCATAAATCGTGCGTGCCTCGCGCTGCGCCAACTGTACCAACTCTGGCGAGAACTTTTGCAAGGATTGCAAAACATCCTTGCCGCTCTGCCGCCAGCCTAGCAAGTCGCCTCCGCCCCGCAATTGCCAGTCCAATTCCGCCAATGCGAAACCGTCGTTCGTTTGAGCCATCGCGACCAAGCGTCTCTCGGCAACGGAGAATAGATCCTGTACCGCCTCGCCTTCGAGCATGTCGTGAACCCGATCCATGTTGACGCTCGACGACCGGTCCGGGATCAAAAAACAATATGACTGGTGTGCCCCGCGCCCGACCCGGCCCCGGAATTGATGCAATTGCGCCAAGCCAAAACGATTGGCGCCATCAATGACAATGACCGAGGCATTGGGGACGTCGACGCCGACTTCGGCTACTGACGTTGTGACCATCACATCATGTTGGCCCGCGCTGAATTCCGACATGAGCCGATCTTTTTCGGCGGCGCTCATACGCCCGTGTAAGAGGCAGACACGATAGCGGAAAAACACCTTTTGCAGGCTTTCAAACGCTTCTGTTGCGGAGGCGGTTTCGACGGTCTCGGATTCTTCAACCAGGGGATGCACGAAAAATGCTTGCCGACCTTGTTCCAACTGCGCTACCACGAAACCGTTCAGACGTTCCCGCGCAACCGGGTCAATGAGTTTTGTAATGATCTGCCGCCGTCCTGGCGGTTTCTCCTTCACGAGCGTCAAATCCAGATCGGCGTAGACCGTCAGAGCCAGCGTCCGGGGAATCGGCGTGGCGGTCATCACTAACAAGTGGGGATTGCCGCCCTTGCCCCGCAGCTTGGCGCGCTGGCCAACGCCGAAGCGGTGCTGCTCGTCAATCGCAACAATCCCCAATTCCTTGAAGTCAAGTCCTTCCTGGATCAAGGCATGCGTGCCGACAACAATATCAATTGAGCCGTCGCTCACTCCGCGATAGACAGCTTCACGTTCTGAACTGGTAAGGGCGCTGGTGAGCAGGGCAACCACCGGCCGATTGATTCCGGGAAAGGCTTCTGCGGCATTTGCAATCGTCCGGTAGTGCTGCTCTGCCAAGATGCCAGTTGGCGCCATTAAAGCCGCCTGCTTTCCGTTTGATAGAGCTATCGCCACAGCGACCATCGCGACGGCGGTCTTGCCGGAGCCAACATCACCCTGTATGAGCCTGTTCATCGGGACGGTCTTTGCCATGTCTTCGCGTATGTCCGCGATAGCGGCTTGCTGGTCCCCTGTCAGTTCGAACTCGAAGGCGTTCTTGATGAACCCTGCCAGGACCTCGTCAGACACTGACAGCGCGGGGATCTGCGCGGACTGCCATTTTCGACGATTGCCAAGCACGGCGAGCTGCAGCATAAGCAGTTCGTCAAATGCCAAGCGCCGATAGGCATGGCGCAGGTGATCCCAGCCTGAGGGAAAATGCCTCTGGCGCATAGCCCAGCCCAAATCCGCCAATTCCGCGCGATCCAGGACAGACTGCGGTATCGGGTCAGGCAAGCTGCCAGCCCAGTCTGCGCTCAGAGCCTTCATGGTTTTCCGAAAGAGCCGCGGTCGCATGCCTTTGCCGAGTCGGTAGACAGGCACAATGCCGACAATCTGCAGGTTCTCCAGGTCGACGTGCTCCCATTCGGGGTTCGACATTTGCAGGCGATCCCGGTATACGGTCACCTTTCCGTTGACTACGATTTGGTTGCCGGGCCGTATTCTGCCGGAGAGATAATGCTGACCAAAGAAGCGAATCGAGAGCGCGCCCGAACCGTCAGTCACCCGCGCCAGGAAATCCTGTCGCCCGTTTGCGCCGATTGCCGACCCCGCATGTGAGACTGTCGCGACGATCGTCGTCGTTTCATTTGGGACCAACTCGCGGATACATTTGAGCTCGGTGTAATCCAGATAGTCGCGCGGGAAGTGAAAGAGCAATTGACCAATGGTATGCAGATCCAGCTGCTTGAGGGATTCAGCCAGCTTCTTGCCGATGCCCTTCACGTCTGTAGTCGGGGCAGCGAGCTTGTCGTAGAGCGCCATCGCCTCTTCGAAACTCCGGTCGGGGCGCGGTATCCGCGGCGGGCGCTCCAAACGCGGCAGTGGCTTGAGGTCCAAGTCCCGGTTCTGGGGACCGCCAGTATAGTCTTCGTCCCAGGTCGCATCGTCATCTCGGAAGTCCTGCTTCTGCGATGACGAGCCAGCCTTTCGCGGCCGCGGCGGCTTTGCCTGCCGCCGGTCGGTGTGATCGCGTCCGCGTCGTCCGCGCGAGTCGCTCGGTTTGTCCGCAGCCATTTTTTCCGTCCAAGTACGCAATCTGTCGCTGTACTCCGGCGGTGGCGGGACGCGATTGGTAATGCGATCCAGTATGTAATTTAGCCTGTCCTTGCGATTGTCTCCCGGCTCGATCTTTCCATAGTCCCCGAGGCAATCCATGATCTCGTCAATGAGTATCTGATGCGCTGGTTTACGCGCTTGTCGTCGCGCTTTGGGCTCCCAATTCCTGCAATAGTCGCTCAAGCCGCCGACTACGGCTGTATCATTGCCGCCCTGTTCGCGTTCCAACTTCAAGATCTTGACCAATGTTTCCAGTGCGGAAGGCATGTACTAGTTTCTCCAGTCTTGGTTCAAGGTCGCCACGCCGATCGAGCCTGGTCCAATATGAGCGCCTAAAGTGGGGCATACTTCAATGATATGCGTCTCTTGTGGCGCAATCTCGCGGATAGAGTCCAAAAAACGTTCGGCGCCAAGACGATTGTCAATGTGCAAGACCGCGAGGCGGTCCAAGGGCGCCTGATCTTGCGTGAGCGCCTTTAGCTTTGCTTCCGCGCGAGACCAGGTTCGCGAACGCGCCAGCGCGGTGATATCGCCGTCGGCGACGCGGACAATCGGCTTGATCTTGAGCAATGTTCCGATACCGGCGACAAGCGAGTTAACGCGGCCGCTCCGCTGCAAGTATTGCATCGTATCGATAATGGCGTAAACCTCGGTATGCTGGCGTACCCGTTCAATCGCTTCCAATATGTCATTCAACGACGCGCCCTCGACAGCTAATTCGGCAGCCGCCCAAACCTGAAGCCCTATGCCGAATGTCAGTTGCAAGCTGTCAACCAGCCTTACCCGTTCCGCGTCTACAGCGCGCGCGCCCAAGCGCATCGTATTGAGCACGCCGCTCAGTCTCTCCGGCACATGGATCGACACGATGTTTTCCGCGCCATCGTTTAGCATGTTCCGGTAGAATGCCTCCGCTTCTCCCGGGGATGGGGCGGCGGTTGTAGGCTGCGCCGTCATGGAGGGCAATTGGCGATAGAAGGCTTGGCGGTCGAGCCCGACGCCGTCATCGGGAATGCTCTGGCCGCCGATATTGACATATGTCGGAATGATCCGAATATCCAGATTTCTGACGATCTCGTCCGGCAAGTCGCAAACGCTGTCGGCTGCAACTTGAATCCGCTTAGAAGTCATAATCCAAATCGTCCGTTTCTTTTTCCAATACCGCGACCCCTATTGCGTTCGGACCAAGCCAGGTTGCCATGGTTGTACTGTACATAGTGAAGGGAAAATGCTGGCCCGGGAATTCCAGAGCCAATCGATCCTGCATGATGCGCGTCTCTTCACTGATTTGGATCTGGTGCTGCAACATCACTGCGTCATCCAATTCGTTGAATTCTACCAAAAACTCGACCAATCGTTCGATGGCTTGCGCTTGATTGCGGACCTTTTCAATGACGATGATCTTGCCGTCTTCCAAGCTGACAAACGGCTTGATGCCCATGTGCGCGCACAAGATCGCATGAGAGGGTTTCATGATCTGGTTAAAGCGCAGGTAATCCAGGTTGTGTATGCAATAGACAGAATAAACGCGGTTGACCGCCGTACGCACGACCTGAATCGCCTCTTCAATCCCAAGTCGGTCGTGAGCGGCTCGCGCCGCGACGCGTACCAGCATACCTTGCCCCGCGCAGAGGCTTTGCGAATCAATTACCGCGATCTCGCAGTCGTTTCCAACCTGCTGCGCAGCCAACCGGCCATTTTGCCAACTCTTGCTCAAGTCGCGCGACGGATGAATGGAAATTATCACATCGTAAAAGTGCGAGAGCCGAGCGTACAGTTCGGCATAATCGTTTTCCGACGGCGGAACGACGGTTGGCGTCGCCGCGAGTTTTCCCAGAAGTTCGAAAGCCTGCTCACTTTCCAGATCGATATCTTCTTGATAGCGAACTCCCTCGATTTCAATTTGATTGGGCAAGATCGTAACCGGGTAATGTTTTATCAGGCGCGGATTGGAAAATGTCGCGCCGCTATCGGTGACTATATGGATTCGAGGCATCACTCAAGGCCGATCAAATACGGGTAAAGATCTTGTCCGCCGAAGACCAGATCAAATTCTAATTCCGAATAGAAAAATGATAAACGCTCAATCAATTCCCCGGCCTCGCGCTCTTGGATGCCATCGCCATAATACAAAGTGAGCAGTTCATGTTCGGCTTTCAGGACCTTGGCCAAGGCATCGCGTAGGGATGCCTCGATTGTGGCGCCGGCAACCAGAATCTGGCCGTCGCCGGTAGCGAGGAAATCACCACAGCGTATTGCCAAGCCGCCCAGACGAGAATCCCTGGTTGCCCGCGTGATCTCGATCGAAGAGACTCGCTGGCCTGCGGCTCTCATTTCGTCGATGGCTGAGTCCAAATCGCCGCCGTCTTCGCCGCTGTCTTCGAATGAACGCAGGGCGATCAGCGCGCTAATCCCGGCAACGACGGAGGTCGTGGGCAGGACATCGACGCGGATCTCATCGGCGGTTTCAGCCGCTTGTCTGGCGGTCATGATGATATTGCGATTGTTTGGCAGGATGATCGCGCGCGAAGCATTTACGCTTTTGATTGAAACGAGAAAATCTTCCACGCTGGGATTTCTGCCTTGGCCGCCGGGGATTACCGCTTCACATCCCAGATCCTCAAAGACTGCCCTTAATCCCTCTCCTGGAGCCACGGCGATCACGCCGTAGGACTCTGGCCTCTGATGTTCTGGTGGCGGCGCTGATATCTCTTGACGCGGTCTGCGCCGGGACTGCAATTCCATGTTTTCGATGACGATGTCATCCAGTGTCGCGCCGGATTGAACCGCATAGTTAATGGGCAGGGCGGGATTGTCCACATGTATGTGGACCTTGACCGTGGAGTCGTCGCCGACTACCAGCAGAGACCAGCCCGCTTGCTCCAGATCTTGACGGATTTGGGCGATATTCAAGTCCTTGCCGAGCATGAGAAACTGCACATCGTAGCCGTAAGAGGCCTCGCTGGACGAATCCAGCGCGACGCCCGGACCCGCTGCAGCGGGAGATTCCGCTTTCTCCGGCGAATCGAATTTGCCGTCGGTGGAGGCGAGTCCTTCCAGGAAAGAGACCAGACCCAAGGCGCCTGAATCAACGACGCCGGACTCCTTTAGTATCGGCAGCAGTTCGGGCGTTCTGCGCAGCGATTCTTGCGCTGCGCGAACCAGAATACGCAGCGCTTCGGAGAGCGCCAGGTCGTCGTCCGCGTGGAGTTCAAGCGTTTCCGTCGCTTCCCGAGCGACGGTGAGAATAGTACCTTCTACCGGGCTTGTTACCGCTTCATAAGCAAATTGCGCCGCGCGTTTGCAAGCAAGGGCGAATGCGGGCGTATCCAGCGCCTCAGCGGTCTGCAGTTCCTCGGCGAATCCCTTTAGCAACTGCGAAAGGATTGTGCCGCTGTTTCCGCGGGCGCCCATCAACGCGCCGTAGGCGAATCGCCGGGATACCTCTGGGAGGTCCGAACTGTCGATATCCGATATTTCGCTGTAGGCGCGCTGGAGTGTATGGTACATGTTTATTCCCGTGTCTCCGTCAGGAACCGGAAAGACATTCATGGCGTTGATTCGTTCAACGTGCTGGGAAAACTGGCCGATGGCGCTTGCCAGGGCTCGTTTAAGCGCTTTGCCATCGACGCCGTGTTTCTTGCGACATGAAGACATCAGGCATCGGGACTCGCGATTGCTTGCCGTAAATTCTGGATGCCGGCGGCGATGCCTCCTGCATGGCCGAATACGCAAGTACCGGCGATTATGACATTGGCTCCGGCTGCCACAGCCAGGAGGATCGTCTCGCTATTGATGCCGCCGTCAACTTCTATATCGATATTTGTCCCACCCTTATCAACCATAGCGCGTAATGAAGCGATCTTGTGGTTCATCGCCCCGATGTACTCTTGACCGCCGAATCCCGGGTTGACGGTCATCACATTGATGATATCGACCATATCCAGGATCTCGCCGAGCGACGCGGCCGGCGTATGAGGATTCAGCGCGACGCCAGCCCGGCAGCCGGCGGATTTGATCTGTCCCAGGACGCGATAAAGGTGCGTGCAAGCCTCTACGTGCACGGTGATGGAATCGGCTCCGCAATCGGCAAACCGTCCGATAAAGCGCTCTGGCTGGACGGTCATCAAATGTACGTCCAAGGGGATATCCGCGACATTTTTCACAGCTTCTACAACCAGAGGACCCATGGTGATATTGGGTACAAACTGCCCGTCCATCACGTCAATATGTATCCAGTCGGCGCCAGCGTCTTGCGCTTGTTTCACTTCTTCCCCGAGTCGAGTGAAATCGGCCGCGAGTATGGAAGGCGCTATCTTGATCGGCTTGTATGCCATATCGGGACCCCGAATCTTGAGATCGACGTACAGAACCATCTTACTTGTTACGCAGCGTTATTGCAAAAGCGCGCGGACCGGGCAATGTATCCTTTTCGGTTGACCTACATTTTACAGTTCTCGATTTGATATCCTTAACCCAAAATACGAACGACATTGGTAGGGGCGACTCGGTGGGTCGCGTAGACACTGACCGTCAGTCGCCCGATACCATTCGGTTTCTACACGTCGGGCGATCCAGCGGGTCGCGTAGACACTGACCTTCGATCGCCCCTACCGACTAGCAGGTTGTTGCTGTTCTTCATTTCAACCGAATTTCGATACACGCTCGTGGACCGGACACACTATCGCAGACGGGGACTGACTGATCTGTATTGCGTTGAGAATAGGAGACCTTCAGGCGCTGGAAACGCGCGCCCTCAAAAGTCTTAGCCGCTGATCCGGTCGAGTTCGATGAGACTCGTTTTCAATTGACCGCAGCCGGCGTCAATGTCAATGCCTCGCCGCAGGCGCACGGTGCTGGCCACTTCATAGTGCTTGAGAATATTCCTGAACTTGTCGATACGCTCCTGTTCGGCTGGCGCGCCCCGGTAGGCGTCGGTTGGGTTCAAGGGAATGATGTTGACGTGGCACAAGAGTCCGGCGAGCAGTCGTCCCAGCTTGTGCGCCTCGTCCGGGCTGTCATTCTCGCCGGCGATTGCCGCCCACTCGATGGTGATGCGCCGGTTTGTCTTGGCTGTGTAATAACGACAAGCGCTGATCAATTCGTCGATCGGCCAGCGGCGATTAACGGGCATCAGCGCGGAACGCTGGATATCCTCCGATTTGTGCAGGCTCACAGCCAAATTGACCTGAAGACCCTCGTCGGCGAAGCGCCGGATCTGCGGCGCCAATCCCACGGTGCTGACGGTGATATGTCGAGCGCCGATTCCCAGGCGATTCATGAATTGACGGATGGCGCGCATGGACGCTTCGTAGTTGTGGAAGGGTTCGCCCATGCCCATCAGCACAATATTGCTCAAGCGTTCGCCCGCCGCCGCCAGTTCCCGCGCGAAGAGCATCGCTTGTTCGAAGATTTCCACCGCCGTCAGGTTGCGCGCGAATCCCATTTGACCCGTGGCGCAGAAGACACAGCCCATCGCGCAGCCGGCCTGAGTCGATAAACAGGCGGTCTTGCGCTGGTCCTCATAGGGCATGAGGACGGATTCTATCAATTGACCGTCCGCCAATTGATAGAGCCGCTTTTCCGTACCATCGGCGCTGTTCTGTCGCGCGACCAGCCGTAAGCTGCCAAGCGAAGCGTGTTGACCGAGTTGGTCAATGAAGCGCTTGGGCAGATCGCTCATGGCGGCGAAGTCATCCACGCGCTTGTCGTACATCCATTTCCAAAGCTGGCGAGCGCGAAAGGGCTTTTCGCCGCACTCGGCGGCCAGGCTGTTGAGTTCCGACAGTGTCAGCGCGTAGAGGTTGGTCATTTGCTTTCCGTTGTCCGTAAATTCGTCGAATTAGGCCAGACTTGCCAAGAGAAACGGGATCATATTATAGACGAAATGCGAAATAATAGCCGCGGTGGTACTGAGCCAGGCGCGCGCCAATCCGAATGCGAGCGAGACGAGAAACACGATCGCCGCGGCCGGCGTAGAGGCGTACTGCAAGTGGATCGCTGTGAAGAAAAGCGACGCGATCACGACGCCGAAAACGGGCTGAAGCGCGCCGCGAAACAGGGTTTCTTCGCCTATTGCGGCCAAAAGCGCCAAGAGCGCTCCCAAGAAGAGCGAACTGCTAAAGGAATCGAAAATCTGCCGCGCCGCCGCCGTCTGCACTTCGAAACTGCTTGCGGATACCATACTTTGCCACACTAACATGAGCAGCGAGACCCCAAGGTACAAAATGCAGCCAAGCGCGATGCCAAGCAGCAAATCTATAGGAGTAGGAAATCGCAAGCCGAGGCGCTCGAAAGTACTTGCCCAATCGCGGCGAATCAGCCAGCCGACGCCCAAAAGCGCCAGCAAAATATACAATGCCGCATCCGCGGCCAGGTTGAGCAGGGCATCTTCAGTATTGGCATAGACATCGAGCAGTTTTTGCAGACCGCCCTCGGCGCTCGCATTCCAATAGAGTACGGCAAGCGCGAATATCATGAGCAGGAGCGCCAGACGGTGAATCGGCCGCCGGCTGTCAAATGTCGGCGGAGCGATCAGTCCTGAAATGCTTATCAGGCGCTCGACGTAGCGCCAGGGTGACTCGAATATGATCAAGAGCAGCATGATTGCGATCGATGCGGTTGCGAAACCTGAATAGGACCACTGAAAAAGGTCGTTCGCGCCGGACGTAGAGATTCTGTTCAGCAACTGGACCGCGACGACGGCGGGCATGGCTGCCTGTAGAACGCGCAGGCGCCGGCTTGAAATGCCGGGACTCTTTGCCGCGTTCGCCAGGACGATCAAAACAGTTAGGTACAGGAGCCCAAAAAGCGTCAGTGCCATCGATCATTACGAGTGTGCGGGTCCGCGCAGTATAGACGATATCGGCACAGCGCTCAACTGTCAGCCCATCCGCCGCTGGCATATTGACAATTCACAGGGCGCTGTGCTAGCATTATCGGCGCCACATCGAGACTTGGTTTACAGTTGGAGAGGTGGCCGAGTGGTTTAAGGCGATGGTCTTGAAAACCATTGTACGGTTCTCCGTACCGCAGGTTCGAATCCTGTCCTCTCCGCCTTAACCGCCTTAACAATCTTATAGTTCAGTATGGAGAGGTGCCAGAGTGGTTGATTGGGGCCGCCTGCTAAGCGGTTGTACCTTCACGGGTACCGCAGGTTCGAATCCTGTCCTCTCCGTTTCAAATCTTGCCATGAAGCCCACCCGGACGACTATAAATGAGCGGACGAATTGCGATTGAAACGGTCGTAAACAGAGCGCGCAGCGATGTCTGGACGTTCTTCAACGCGCCGGAACATATCACCCAATGGAACTTCGCGTCGGATGACTGGTGCTGCCCGCGCGCCGAAAATGATCTCAGGGCGGGCGGCAGGCTTTGCTACAGGATGGAAGCCAAAGACGGCAGCTTTGGTTTTGACTTTGAGGGAATCTATGACGAAGTCGCGCATGAGAGCAAACTCGCGTACGCGATGCCAGACGGCCGCAAAGTTGAAACCAGTTTTGAGGATATCGAAGGCAAGACCAAGGTCAGGACAGTATTCGACCCCGAGGCGGAAAACCCGATTGAGATGCAGAGGATGGGATGGCAAGCGATCCTCGACAATTTCAAGAAATATACCGAGTCGACCTAGCGTCAATCAAGAATGTTTGCTTGAAGCGAGCATTAGTCGGGAACCGGGCAGGGCGGGACGTCCCCTAAGAGAAGAAGAAGTAGCGGTCGATGACTGCGCCATCAAGTATCACGTGTGAGCAAGACGGCAGTTACTACAAGGCAGGAGCCGTCGACCAAGCGCTTTTATCCGCACAGTTTTCACAGGTTTGAAACCTGTCCTCTCCGTTTCATTCCTCTTGGTTGTATGCGCAACTAGCAAGTCGCTCCGATAGTCCCAAAGAAGAGCTTGGCTCGATCATATTGGCGATGAAACTCGGTTGCATGTGCCGTTTCAGATACGCTGTCGCGATTCTTCCTTCATATTTTCAAAGCGAATGCGCGCTTGGCGCTTGCTGCTCTGTGCTAGAATGCAGCCATAATTGAAGGAAACAGCGGGGCGGGTCACATGCTCATAATCGGTCTGATGTCCGGCACGTCCGCGGATGGCGTCGACGCGGCGCTCTTTGAGATCGAGGGCGCCCCGGGCAACCTGAAAACAGGCTTGATACATGGACGCACCTACGCCTACGAACCCGCCATGCGTGAAACAATCTTGCAATGTTGCGATGCCGACCGAAGCCGCGTGGACAAGATCGCGGAACTGAACGTGTCATTGGCGGAAGTATTCGCGGACAGCGCGCTGCGGTTGATCGCCGAGGCAAGCGTAAGTCGCGACGACCTTGACCTCATTGGATCGCACGGTCAGACAATATGGCACAACGTGCGTCCTGACGGGCGGGTAAGCGCGTCGCTGCAAATCGTGGAAGCGGCGGTCCTCGCCGAAGTAACGGGCATCACGACTATCAGCAATTTCCGCGCTCGTGATATCGCCCTGGGCGGACAAGGCGCGCCGCTCACCAGCTATGTGGACTGGCTCTTGCTCCGGCATCCGCGATATTGGCGCGCCATACAAAACATTGGCGGCATGGGCAACGTGACGTTCTTGCCTCCTTTGAGCAACGCGCGCGAGCAGCCAATCGCTTTTGATACGGGTCCAGGTAACGCGCTTCTGGATGCCGCCGTCGGCCATTTTAGCGACGGGGAGCTCACTTACGATCGTGCTGGCGAGATTGCGAAACGCGGTCGGATGAACGAAGAATGGTTGGAGGACTTGCTTCAGCATCCCTATTATCAGAGAGGATACCCGAAGACCACCGGGCGCGAGACCTTCGGTACAGCGGCAGCGCTGGACTTAGTCGCCCAAGCCAAGGCGCGCGGTCTGAGCGAGACTGAAATCGTCGCCACCTTGACCGCTTTGACGGCTAGCAATATCGCAGAAGCCTACAGGCGATTCGCGCCCGCTCCTATTCAAGAGGTGATTATCGGCGGCGGCGGACGCCATAACCCGGTAATGCTGGCTATGTTGCGCGACCTATTGGCGCCGGCGCGCGTATTGACGCATGAAGACATTGGCATGAACAGCGACTTCAAGGAAGCGCTGGTATTCGCGCTATTGGCGTATGAATCCTGGCACGGTCGCCCGGGCGCCCTGCCCGCCTTCACCGGAGCAAGCAGCGCGGGCGTTCTGGGGCAGATCACGCCTGGCGCGAACTTCTCACGGCTTTTGCGGCAGTCCTGGTCTGTAATGTCGGAATGACGCAGCATTGTGCGATATGGTGATTTCAAGGAGTGAGGGCGAGCCCGAATGCGCGAGTTGATGTCGCGACTGTTTACTCCCATGCGCAAGTGGTGGGCTGCCCGCCGCGCGCCGACCAAGGAATTGCCTCATGTCCTTCTGACGGCGCTGCGCAATTTCAGCCGATACGGTTCGCGTCAATCGGCCGCGCTGGCTTTTTATTCTCTTTTTTCGGCATTCCCGCTGACGCTCTTGGTGGCTGTGGTTGTGAGCGGTCTGTTGGAACCAGCTGTCGCCCAGGAACAGATCGCGAATGGACTGAGCCGTTTGTTGCCCGCCGAAACGGTCACGTATATTCAAGAGGTCTTGGACGATTCATTGCAGCAAGCCAAGTCTTTCGGCGTGGTCGCCATTCTCGCGCTGATCTGGTCGTCGCTGACTTTCTTTTCCAACCTCACGGCATCGCTGGACGAGATCTTCGACGTGCCCGAGCGACGCGGCATCTGGAGCTTGCGCGCGCTAGCGGTATTGATGAGTATCACGCTGGTGATTCTGGTGGTGGTTTCCTTTCTCACATCCGGCGTATTGAGGCTGGTATCGATTCTGCTGCTGGATCAACCGAGCCTTTGGGTTTCTGTAGGCAGCCTGTTCTTGCCGATCGGTCTTGATGTTGTGATATTCGCTATGCTCTTCCGCTTTGTTCCGGCGCGCTTTGTGCATTGGGACGCGGTACTGCCGGCGGCGATCTTCGGCGCCATTGGCTGGGAAGCAGCGAAAGCCGGGTTCGCGTTTTACCTGAACAACCTGGCGGGATTTCAGTTCATCTACGGCGGCATTGCAACGGCGATTGTGTTGCTGTTCTGGGCAAATCTTATCGCTGCGATATTTTTGCTGAGCGCGGAATTTTGCGCCCGCCTCAATGAGTGGATCATTCGGCAAGACGCCGGTCAACCCAGCGCGCACAAGTCCTACAGCATCGCCATTCGCAACGGCCAGATCGAGGTGCGGGCGCCGGAAGAACGACGGATCGCCAGCGGCAAGTAGCGACATCAGCGACTTATCCACAAGATCGGCGCTGCTAACGCGGCGCAGCGCGATTCTATCCAACTCGCTTGAGTTTTCCAGTGCGTTTGGCATAATCCTCCGCCATCTTGAAAGCGCGTATCCCGACAGGCAACAGGACCACACCCAATACCAGGAGCGGGACGATGAAGGCAGTTAGTTCGGATACCGGTTTTCCATCGAGAACCGCGGCGCGGACGCCATCGAGCACGTAGGTGATCGGAGAAAACACGGCGATCGATTGCATCCATTCCGGCAGGACCGTAATCGGATAATAGACGCCCGATATCAGCAAAAAGGACGCTTGAACCACGCTGGTCATCTGGGCGCCGCGCTCGGGGTAGAGCAAGGGCAGAATGCTGGCGACTATGCCTATCGAGATTAGAGACAGGCTGCCCGCCAAGATCACCAGCGCCGCCCCAGCCAGGTTTGCTCGCGACAAATCCAACTGAAAGAAGAGAGCCGTCGTCCCGCCAATAATCAATGCCGTTAGCAGGCTGTAAATGAGCGAATAGGCGGTTTGGCCGACCAGATGCACCCAACGCTTGACAGGCGCCATCAAGGTGTATTCGATGGTGCCTTCCCAGCGCTCCCAGGCGATCACCTCGCTCGTCAGCATGAAAATGTTGGACAAGTAATGCCAAACCAGGGTCCCGATGACCAAGTACATGGTCAGGTACTGCACATCGAAACCCGGCGCCGCGCCGGTCAAGGCTTCCGCGCCCTGGGCGATGAATATGACCGAGAGCGCAGTCGTCAGCGAATAGAAGAACCAGACGACTTCCCAACCCCAATAACGCCTGGTCAGGTGCCAATTGCGCGCCAAAAAGGCGTAGGACTGCAGGACCTCGAGCCGCAGAGTGGCGAAGCCATGCCGCAGGGTCTGTTGCATGATTAGAGCCTTTCTATATTGGGCAGGGGCGTTTCCATGGCGTCTCGGTCCACGAGTTGCTCGCCGGTCAGCACCATGAAGACGTCTTCCAGCGTGGGTAGATTGCCATTGCGCGCGATGCTGCGTTTGAGATTGCCCGGCGTATCGGTGGCGACCAGCTTGCCATTGTGTATGACGGAGACGCGGTCGCAAAGCATATCGGCTTCTTCCATGTCGTGGGTGGTTATCAAAATGGTGGCGTCATGGGAATCGCGCAGTTCTTCAATGAAGGCGTGCACTTCGCGCTTCGAGCGCGGGTCCAGGCCGGTCGTCGGTTCGTCGAGCAAAAGCAGAATCGGCGATGTCAGGAATGCGCGCGCGACCGCCACTTTCTGTTGCATGCCGCGGCTCATCTCTTCCATGGGCTCGTCATAGGAGGACTTCTTCAAGCCCAGGCGACTCATGATTTCGTAGGCTTTGACAGCGGCTTCGGGACCGGTGACGCCATAGAGCCTGGCGCCGTAGAGCAGGTTCTCCATTGGACTCAGTTTCTTGAAAAACGCGGCGTCTACCGAAACCCGGCTGATCAATTGTTTGACCGCCATATCGTGTTCGTCGATATCGATTCCGAAGACAGCGGCGCTGCCTTTGTCGGCTTTGAGGAGCGTTGAGATGAGACGAATCAAAGTCGATTTGCCCGAGCCGTTTGGTCCGAGGACTCCGAAAATCTCTCCTCGTTTGATGTCAAAGGAAACATGATCGACGGCGACAACCGGTTCTTTGTCCCCGGATTTGACCGTTGGCAGGTCATCTGAGGCCGGCAGTTCAGTTTTTGCCCCAAGCAGGCGCTTCCAAAACGGGGGACCCGGCAAGTGGAAGTATTTGGTTATGTTCCTGACCACAAGCGCGCGTTCAGTATCTGGCAATGACCTTGCGAGCATCTTGATCTCCTAATGAATTGAGCGAAGGCGGAATCACGATTTGGGAATCTCGCCGCGACGCTCCGCAGCATTGTAGACTTGCCCGCTTGCGCGGAAAAGGTTTGTCGCTTTTGGATTTGCGGGTCTGGCGACCTGCGTCGCAGCTCGTATCAGACTGAAGTTTGAGCTGCCGAGTATGTGAGGGTACATGAACCATTCTGACCTGTCAAGCTCCTTTTTGAATCGAATTACGCGCTGGGGCAGCGTATACATTTCGGTTGAAACAGCCGCTCGGCGACGGCGAAATGGTCGCAGGCATGTCGCGCTCAAAGAAGATAACGTCCCCCCTTTGGCGTACCCGCGAGTCCCTCGCAAGCGCCCCGAGAAGTCCCCAGCTTTTTGGGGATTTTGAAGTGGTCGACGGGCTGGAGGGCGCGGTATTGCTGGGTTTTGGATTCGGCGCTGAGGCACAGAGGGCGCAGAGAATTTTGATTCACCACAGAGGCGCAGAGGGCACAGAGAATTTTGATTCACCACAGAGGCGCAGAGGGCACAGAGAATTTTTTTCATCACAAAGACACGAAGGGCACGATGGGATTTGGGGGAGGCATTGGATTGGCGCTTTGCGGATTGCATGGTTGATCAGGCGAAGTCGATGAGGGCGCGGCCGGTGTGTCGGCTGCCGTACCAGGCCAGGGCGGTGGCGATGACGGTGTCATCGTGTCCGCCGGCGG
>JAJEFB010000003.1 GCA_022820665.1 Anaerolineae bacterium
CCTTGCCCAGATAAACATTCGGCTCCTGAACCAGGAATTCCCGAATTTTCGTCCACTGTTTGTCAGATAGTCTTATGTATGTCATAAGACTATTTTACGCATTTATGAAATCCGCATGTCAAAATATCAACAGAACCTAGTTGATTATAGCGCTACGTTCTATCATAGAATGCGGATGCCGGACCAACAACGCATATTTTGGGATTATCGTGCCCCGTCTATTCGTCGCCATCGACCTGCCCGAAAAAACCAAGGATGAAGTGCTGACCCTGCGCCGGGACGACCTGCCGCCCGGCCGCTGGACGCGGCGCGAAGCCCTGCACCT
This sequence comes from Anaerolineae bacterium, assembly GCA_022820665.1. Taxonomy (GTDB): domain Bacteria; phylum Chloroflexota; class Anaerolineae; order Aggregatilineales; family Phototrophicaceae; genus UBA6055. The sequence continues at coordinate 326 of JAJEFB010000003.1, forward strand.
GACCCTGCACTTCATCGGCGATGTGCCCGAGGCCGTGGCGCGCGCCTACGAGCGAGCGCTGCGCCATGTCGAGGCGCCGGCTTTTGAGTTGCTCATTGCGGGTGTGGGGCAATTCCCGATTGAGGATCGGCCGCGCGTTATCTGGGCCGGCGCGCAAAATACCCCGCCCTTGCGCGAATTATACGAAGCCGTCGGCGCCGCCCTGGCGAGCGAGGGCTTTCGACGCGAGCGGCGGCGCTTCCACCCGCATATCACGCTGATGCGCTTCAAGAAGCCGCTGCGGCGCGGTCTCGCCAGCCGCTGGCTGCAAGCGCACCTGGATTTCCACGCCGAGCCGGCGCGCATTGAGCAGTTCACGCTCTTCGAGAGCCAATTGAAACCGAGCGGCGCGGTCTACACGGAACGCGGGGAATATACGCTCAGGCCAACCTAGATGGCGCAGAAGCGACCTGTCAGGTCGCCCGCGCGATTCAATAGTCCCCTGGGCGGCTTTGCCCGGCTCGTTCAGTCCGCGTCCGCGCTCGGCAGCCTGCGCGCCCTCAATATCAGAGCCGCCAGGATGATCACTGCGCCCATGACAACGAAGGTGAATCTCAGCGAATGCTCGGCCAGGGCGGCGTAGAATGGCAAGCCCAAAGCCAGAAACAAGCTGGTGAACATACTGATCAACGACAAGACGGTCGCGCGATTCTTGCTCTCGATGAGCGCATTCTGGTAGGCCGAGAAGAGCGGTCCTTTCATGTCGTTCAAACCATAAATGAGGATGACGGCGAATAGGGTCGCGTAGGGACCCACGGCCACGGCAAACAACCAGTACAGAACGCCGGGCAAGAGAATCAATACCGCGATCGCGCGCGCCTGACCCAACCATTGCTCAAACTTGTAGGCGTAACGCTGCGCAAGAGCCGCCAGCAGACTGCCAAAGGAAAGCGCCGCGCCGATGGCGAAGGGCGATACCTCATTCCGCGCCAGGTAAGGGGGACCCAAGGTTGTCACGATGGCGCCCGTAAAGGGCGCGGTGAATACTACCAGCAGCGTTAGCCGGCGCAGACGTTTATGATGGCGCAGCAGGGAGACGCCATCGCGGAATAATTCAACGCTGCCCGCTTGCTTCTCCGAGGTATGGATGGCCGGCTCGCGCAGTGTCAAACAGACGATAAGGCCCATGAGGAGCGCGGCGACGGTCAAGACGATGGCCGGGACAAAATCTTCCGCGCGCGCCTCGCCGATGATGAGACCGCCGATGATGGGGGCGATCACAAAGGCAATTTGGGCGTAGAAGCCCAGGCGGCCCATCGCCCGTTTCATCGCTTCCTCGCGCCCTGCTTCCGGCAGGCTGTCATAGACCAGCGCTTCGACCGCGCCCGAGGCGAAGGCGAATCCCGTGCCCGTCAGCAGCGCGATGAAGATATACCACTCGAAGGAGCGCGCGAAGATGAAGATAATCTCGCCACACATCAAGAGCAAGGTCGAAGCAAAGATCGACCACTTGCGCCCGACGCGATCGGCCAGTAGGCCGGTGGGAACTTCCATCAGGAAGATGCTGCCGATGACGATGGATTCAATCAGGCTGATCTGCACCAGCGTCAGCCCGCGCGCCAGCAGCAGCAGCGCGTAGGCGTGGATGTAGAGATGAAAGCGCTGGCAGAAGTTGATGAAGATGACTTTGTTGATGTTGCTGGAATACATGTTTTCGTAGCCACAGTCGTGACAATGTCACCACAAGGATCCGGGGCGTTATTGTTGCAGCCCGATTATCTCAGCAAATGTGGAGGAGGTGATGAAGCAAGCCGCTGTAAACTGCGGGTTGCTAAATTGTTCGCGTCAGCTCTGGAACAAACAACTGCGGACTTTCCGCTTACACGACGAGCCTTTTGAAGTGCAGCACACCATCAGTGTAAAGGGTACATTCGATCTGCCCGACATTAAAAGCCGCGGTCTCTTCTAGGGTCCAGCGCCATGAGTTCTGGTGCAGATATCCCAGCAAGACTCGCCGGCCCATTTCGGACTTCGGGAGAAGCGATTTGACGCAGAGCCAGCCTTCTTTGTTCGCGCGGGCAGCCTCTTCGGCGACTGCAAACAGGGCGCTCACAACTCGTTTGCCTTGTGGATGATGCCCCTCAAGTTCCTCGCCTTCAAATTCTTGCTGTCGACAATCTTCCAAACGCTCGTTCGCCTCTTTGTCGGCAACAACTCCGTAAAGCAATTTGATTCCTTCAATAGCCAGGTTTTCCACGTTATTCTCCTTCTGCGACTATTAGACCACAACGCGTGTCGGTGAGGTTGCCTGATTTCCTTTCCATTTGCTCTGGGTCGCTGGCTTAATCACGTTCTCAAGTTTGGAAATCCGTCACTACAATCGTATACTGGTTTTTTAGTTTATCAATAAACACGAAAGGATGGAAGATGCGCGAAAACCATGTGCGAGCGCTTTGGGCAGAAGGCAAAGCCGCCTTGAACGGCTGGCTGCATATACCCAGCACCTGGTCCGCCGAGGTGATGGCGAATCAAGATTGGGACAGTCTCACAGTTGATATGCAGCACGGCATGATGGGTATGGAAACAGCCATACAGATGCTGCAAGCTATCTCGACGACCGATGCGGTGCCGATGGCGCGGGTCAACTGGAATACGCCGGGCGACATCATGAAGCTGCTGGACGCCGGCGCTTATGGCATCGTCTGCCCGATGATCGAAACGCGCGAAGAATGCGAAGCCTTTGTGGGCGCCTGCCGCTATCCGCCGCAAGGCTATCGCAGCCTTGGACCAACGCGCGCCCGCGTCTACGCCGGCGCCGATTATGCCGAACACGCCGACAATACCGTCATCACACTGGCGATGATCGAGACGCAAAAGGCTTATGACAATCGCGACGAGATCATGGGCGTCGAGGGATTGGACGGCGTCTTCATCGGCATCGGGGACCTGCGCCTGACCATGACCGGTCAAGCCGGCTTGGACTCGTCTGACGCGGTCATCGACGCCGCGCTGGATGAACTTCTGGCGTCTGCGCAGCGGCACGGGCTGATCGCCGGCGTCTTCGCCGCAGGCCCGGAACACGGTCTTGAATTGATTCGTCGCGGCTACAGGATCGTCAGCGTGATGACGGATACGAATATCCTCGCCAACGCCGCGGCGGATATGGTCAACGCCGTACGGGAGGGGATGAGCTAAGTCGCGTTAGTCTTCGCGACGGTTGCGATAGAGTTTTAGGTCTTCGGCTGACATTTCATGCTCAGGCGCAAGGCGGTAGTGGCGTTCCGCTAACTTAACCACTTGTCCATCAGTGTCTCGAGCAAATTCAAACAACGCAATGCTTCCTTCATCCATGAACTGCGCGGCAATCGGGCGCGCGACCAGTTCGGGAAATTTTTCGTCACACAGCGCCAGATCTTGTTCAATTTGAACGACTCCAATCTGATCCGCTTTGCCTTTGGCTTGTACCGGCAACACATAGTGCGCCCCTCGCTTGTCCACGCCCACATATATTTCGTCGGTCTCGATCTGACCGATGGATCGTACGGTAGTGCGCAGGTGATTCTGGATGGAATAGCAAGTGACACTCGTAAAAATATCAATTAGCCTGTTGTATCTAAGTTTCGCCAACAATGCCTGTTCATCCGTTAGAGCGTACCGCGATACGATTCCGGGAGTAGCATCTGGCACCTTGGTGACTGGCAACATCGTATCAGGTTGAATCTTTGAAATCGGCTTAAGTTCAAACGCATACTGCGCTTGTCCCTTGCCAACAATCACCCAAGATTGATCCGGCGGAGCCTCATTAATAATAGCGTCGGGCAGAGGATTCCGATGTCTAAATGAGTAAACGACGTCCCCAAGATTCTTTGGCAGAGGAATATCAAGTCTCTCCGCAGAACGTACAATATCCTCGCGAGCAAAGTGGACGACCGTATCTCCGTCGCTGTAATGCCGAAAGAAGATGTCTTCAATAATCTGTGAATAGCGATTTGCTTTTGCCATTGGGGCGCTTCAACCGTTCCATTGAAGCAGAACTACTTCTTCACGCAAGTGTTCTTTTGTAGCTGTAGAAAATCGTGTTCGGAATAGGTCAATGTCGAGCACATCATATCCCATACGTTCCGCGATTTCCGCCAAGATTTCCCCTGTGCGAATCATAATGCGAAAGTAGGAAGCTTGATCCCCAACCACGTATGCGAGTTTTGCTCCAGGACTCAGGAAACGGCGTAGTTCCTGGAGATGTCGAGCCATTCCACCAAAATACTGCAACACTACTTTGGAATATTGTTTCTCAAAACCGGATGTCTTTCCCAGTTCCAGTCGACGATCTTCGATAGAACGCGCAAGTGCTTGAATTCTTGGCATATCTTCCACCCAACTGTCGTCCTTGTCGGCTTTGTATACTCCTCTAGTGTTTGAACGAATGAACCGTTGCTTTTGTCTGCGCAAGTCTTCCCGACTGGACATAAACCCGAGCAAGACCGATTCAAGACGCGTCGTTCGGCTGTAGTCCTTCTCGTTTGGATATGGTGGTGAAGTAATTACCGCGTCAATCGAACCTGGTGACAAATACCTGCTCATATCCCTTGCATCAGCGGAGAACACCGTTGCAGGCGCATACGATGACGCGCGAAATTCCTGCAAGTCACTGACCATGCTATCTAAAGCACAGAGCCACGGCTTCAGTACCGGCGTATCGACTTTTAGCTTACCTACTCCAATCTCTGGACCAAAGCGAAGATTGCTGATTTCATTTACCGTCTGCTTTGCCAATGCTAGTTTCGCATGATTTCGAAGCCTGGTTGACTTATGCCTTTCAATGCCATCGAGCAACGTAAGCACTTTGTGCAACGGTATTGGACTTATCGAATTCTTGATCAATAATTTGGACTGTTCGACACCAAATGCGCGCAATTCGCCGCTGAACACGGTTATATCAAAATAGCTTGAATCGCTTGAAAGTATTTTCTCATGTGAGGTTGCTGTAATCCGATTGGCAACTTCTTGTCCAAAATCAGCCAACTCACTGGGTTCAACTTCCCAGTCTGTTTTAACGCTTGCGGCAAAATGAGCCATCGCGTTGGCTTCGACGCCAACGCTCTTGAGGCCTATTTTTTTCGCCTCCACAAGGGTCGTACCCGTACCGCAAAACGGATCTAGAATGATCTGTCCCTTGTCAAGGCTGAACTTCTCTACGTAATCGCGCACCAAGTGTGGTGGAAATGACAATACAAACCTGTACCACTCATGGATTGGTCGGTCATTCTCATACAGCCGATTCAATTCGGTACCGTTTTGAAGCTGCGTAGTGTATGTCATAAGTACGCTGCCAAATTATAGAACAATTGTACTGTCAACAAGAGCAAATGGCAAACGTTGGTGATGAAATACCGTACAGTCAAACCGCGTCGCCCAGGCAGATCTCCATATCGCGCGCCGTCCGCAACCAGGGGTGATCCAGCGGCACGTTCTTGCGCTTGCCAACGACGTCCCCCAGCGGCACGGCTCGAACATGATCGCCGCAGACACCAACCAGGATGTTCGATGCGCCCGCGGCGATGAAATTGGAAGCGGCTGTGCCCAGCCGCGTCGCCAACAGGCGATCGGCCGGCGACGGTACGCCCCCGCGCTGCACATGACCGAGAATGGTCACGCGCGACTCCAGTCCGGTGCGCTTTTCCAGCTCGTTCGTCAGCAACAGGGTACCGCCGCTGCGTTCTTTCTCCAGCGCGGCGGCTTCCGCCCTTGCCGCGCGGCGGCGCTTCTTCGCCGCTTTGAGCTTGTGCTTGTCATCGGCGCAATTCTCGATCTCGGCTTCGGCTTTTTCGATGCGAAGGCGGGCGTCGAGCAGTTTGTTGCCGATCTGCTGCGTCATCGCGCCTTCCGAGACGGCGACGATGCTAAAGCGCTTGCCGCCGCGGCTGCGCGCGCGGATCGACTCGGCGATTACCTCGATGTTGAAGGGAATCTCTGGGATCAGGATCACATCCGCGCCTCCCGCCAATCCAGCGCCCAGAGCCAGCCAGCCGGTATTATGGCCCATGATCTCGCAGACGATGATGCGGTGATGACTGTGCGCGGTGGAATGCAAGCGATCGATCGCTTCTGAGGCGATGTTCAAAGCTGTATCAAAACCGAAAGTGACATCGGTGCCGCTGACGTCATTGTCGATCGTCTTGGGCAGGCAGACCACATTGATGCCCTCTTTCGCCAGGCGCCAGGCGTTCTTGGCAGTGCCGCCGCCGCCGAGGCAGACCAAAGCAGCCAGATCGTGTTTGCGGTAATTCTCGACCATGACATCCATCATGTTGAGGGTTTTTCCGCCGATGGGCATCTTGTGCGGCTTGTCGCGGCTCGTGCCCAAGATAGTGCCGCCCAAGGTGAGAATCCCGCTCAGCTGATCGGGACCCAGCCATTCGACGCGGTTTTGCATCAAGCCGCGGAAACCATCGCGGAAGCCAACCACGCGCATGCCATGCCGTTCAATTGCCACTTTGCCGATGCCGCGGATTGCCGCGTTCAAGCCTGGGCTGTCTCCACCGGCCGTAAGTACACCTATTGTTTCGCCAATCATAATAAGAAGCCTTTTACTATCTACATTTTCCATTATAGCGACGAATCGCGGGAACTTACACCGAACGGATATCGCGAGGAGGTGAATTGCGCATCGAACTATGTTATGCTTACGGAAAAGCTGGAGAAGAAGCGAAACGACGATGGCGATTCAGCAGCGGCTCTATGATGCGGACGAGCTCTGGGATCTCTACGGTTTGCCAGAAAACGAACAGAAGCGTTTGGAAATACATGATGGAGTGCTTGTCGAGATGTCGGGACCAGGGGGAATACAAGGACGCATTGCCACAAAACTCGCTCGCTTCCTTGATGAGTACGCTGAAGCGCGGGCATTGGATATCGTCACGGTCGAAACAGGCCACCATCCCCATAATAGCCGCTACACCCTGCTCTTGCCCGACGTCGCCTTCATCCGTCGTGAGCGCGCGCCCGATCCCTTTCCCGAGAAGTTCGTCTCGCTCATGCCCGACCTCGCCGTCGAGATCCGCTCGCCTAACGATACCCTTAAGCAACTGCGAGAAAAGGCGCAAATCTATTTTCGGCATGACACAAAGCTGGTTTGGATCGTGCTGCCAGCGCAGAGCGCCGTGGAAATCCACAGGCCGCAAGGCGCGCAGCGCGCAAAACGGGAAACCCTCAAAACCGGGGACATCCTGTCCGGCGACGAGGTCTTGCCCGGCTTTGAGCTTGAATTGTCGCGCCTCTTCGCTTGACCGTGGGCGCTGCGGCCCCCTGAAGCGCGTGACATGCCCACCGAAGAACGCCTGAACAAGCTACGCCGCATCGCCCGGCAGCGTCAATCGGGATTGACTGTCATCATCGAGGATGTCTTCGATCCGCACAACCTGGGCGCCATCACCCGCAGTTGCGATGCCTTCGGCATTCAAGAGATCAACATCATCTTCGATACGCATCCCGAGTTTGACCCCAAAGAAGTGGGCAAGAACAGTTCGACCGCGACCAATAAATGGCTCAACTATCGCGTGCACCACGGCAGTGAAAAAGCCTTGCGAACCTTGAAAGAGGAAGGATGGCATATCGTCGCCACCGCGCTTGATCCAAATGCGGAGTCGATTTTCGAGGCTGACCTCAGCCAGCCGAGACTCGCCCTTTTGCTCGGCAACGAGAAAGACGGACTTTCCGCCACGGCGCTGCGAGCCGCCGATCGCCTGGTGACGATTCCCATGCGGGGCATCGCGCAGAGTATGAATGTGTCGGTTACAGCGGCTTTGTTTTTATACGAGGTGACGCGGCAACGCCGCCAACAGGGTCCGGAAGCCTACGCCGCGGATGAAGTCGCGCAGCGGAAGACGCTCGATTACTTCCTCGAGATGCACAAGCATCTCAACAGACGCAACAGAAGTCGGCGCCAGAAGCGAGCCAATGAGAGACTCTCGCAATCAAATGAATAAAAGTCGTTCACAAGTTTAGAACTTGGCGCAGAGAAAGTATACGCAACCTGTGCCCAGTTTATGCCTGGGCGAAGATGCCAACCGTGGGACGATGGTCGGTCAAATCATCGAAGGGGATCTTGCTTTGTATATGGCAGGAAATCACTTCAAACTGATCCGCGGGATCGTGCAGCAAGATATGATCGACCAGGATGCGGTGACTGTGATGCGTCCACAGTTCTTTCCGCTCGTTCTCCGGCGTCAATAGACGAAAATGACGCTGCAGCATTTCCATCTCCGGCGTGGCGGGCTGGGCGTTGAAATCCCCGGCCAGCAAGATCGCGCGCTCGGGCTGTTCGTTGGTTCGGTCCGCGCATTTCAATTCCTCCACAACATGCAAGATCTCTCGCGCCTGCGCCTGACGCATATGCGATGCCGTGCGCGAACGCTCGAAGGTCGGGTCGCGGCGATCTTCTCCGATAAGCACGCCGAGATGGGTATTGAGAAAATAGAGCGGGATGCCACGGTAGTTAAGGGAAGCGACCATCAAGTTGCGCGGCTGCGTATCGCGGTTGCCGCTGCTGTACAGCGATGCGCGGCTTATGCAAGTGTGGCGCGCCCAAGAACCTGCCATACCGCAATGATTGTGGCTCGGGTAACTGCCCCATGACCACTCTGCGAACGGGAGATTAGTCACAATGGCGTTGCCTTCGGCGGCCTGTATCATGCGACGAAATGCGGGCCGGTCCCACAAGTTTGGATGCGGGTGATCGCACATGGTGACTTCGGCGGCGAACGCGTCTACATAATCTTCGCCTAAATGCCGCGCCATGCTGCGCCCCACATTTCTTTGGATCCCGTCGACGATGGCCACGCCGCTCTCTTGCAGCGCGATCACTGTCGGCTGTCCCGGATTGATCACCTGTTTGAGGGTGCTGATGGCATCCTGCGCCAACTGTTCGTGGTCATGCGGCGCGGGCCGCATACCACGGGCGCCGCCGATATTGAAGGATACAACCTGAAGCATGATCTCCACCGCTTCATCGCGATTATCGCAGCATTATACATGCCCATAACATGAATCCCTAGCCTAAATTGAATCTTGTGGTCGGTTCGTCACCTCGACCGCAGCCGCTCGGCGGCAGCGAAAAGAACTCCCGCGCTCACAGAAAATCATACACCTGCTGACCGCCTGCACAACGCGATCAAATCAAAAAGAGACGGAATAAGCGGTCTTGCGAGCTTAACAATGGGGACGGGAATCGAAGGTCCTGAAAAGACCCTAAACTTAGTTCCCTTGACCATTTACGATAGTCGCAAAAGGAGGGAACCCATGTCAGCAGACCAAGGTCCAGCTCTGATCATCATCGACGTGCAAGAGGGGCTGGACGATCCGCGTTTGGGCAAGCGCAACAATCCCGATGCTGAATCCAACATGGCGAGACTGCTGAAGGAGTGGCGCCGTCAAGGACGCCCGGTTTTCCACATCCAGCACATGTCGGCCGAAAGCGATTCTCCGCTGCGACCGGAATTGCCGGGCAATGCCATCAAAGCCATCGTAGCGCCGCGGGGCCGGGAACCGGTGATTCCAAAAAAGGTCAACAATGCCTTCGTTGGCACTGATCTGCGCGAACGGCTGGAGCGGGCTATGATTCAGTCGCTGGTCATCGTCGGTTTGACCACCGACCACTGCGTCTCGACGACCGCGCGCATGGCGGGCGATCTGGGATACGAGACGGTCGTGGTGGCGGACGCCACGGCGGCGCATGAAAAACGAAGCTTCGACGGCAGTCACTATCCCGCCGATGTGGTTCACGACCTTGCGCTGGCGCAACTGCATCAGGAATTCGCCACCATTTTGACAACCAGGCAGGTGCTCGACCAGGGATGAGCCAAGGCTTTGTCATACGCGACGCCTCCCCGCAAGAAGCGGGGCAACTGAGCATGATCGCTCAACGCGCCAAGGCGCACTGGGGATATACTCCCGAGCAAATCGAACTTTGGCGCGGCAGCTTTCTAACTGTGACGGCGGATTACATCGCCGCGCGCCAGGTCTGGGTCGCTGTCACAGGATCAGACAGGCCGGTCGCCTTTGCCGCCCTCGAACATCATCGGGACGGCGCCGTGCTTGAGCACCTTTGGGTGCTGCCGGAATTCATGGGCAGGGGCATCGGCGCAAGTCTGATGCGACGCGCGGCTATTGAAGCGCCCGAATTTACTTTTACATCGGACTCTCACGCCGACGCCTTCTATTATAAACTTGGCGCGCGCAAAATCGGCGAGGTACATTCCACCCTGCAAGGAAGAATCCTAACAAGATTCATCTACCGCAAGCATGGCAACACTTGAATTTCTTGACAGCCTGTAATCTGATAAAGTTGTCAGGACCATCAGGAAATGACCAATCGATGTCCGTCGCCGTGATCTCTTCCCTCTATCATTGCGAGCCGCATTTGCCCCGGTTTACGGCGGCTGTATTCGGCTTTGCCAAACAAGTCAGTGAAGTTGGCCTCTCGGTTCACTATGTGCCGATCGTCAACGACGCTTCTGACTATGAGCGAACTCAGATCGATTTGCTGACGCGCGAAATCAACGCCAACTACTATGGGCGCATGACGCCGGTTTACGTGCCCCGCGAGTCGCTGTATGCCTCTTGGAATCGTGGCATCGCCGCATCGCAGGCTCCCTATATCGCCTTTTGGAACGCCGATGATACTCGTTCGGCCGAGGGATTTATCGAGGGACTCCGCGCGCTGCAAGACGGCTCAAACCTGGTCGATTTCCCTTTCACGCGGGTCAGCGCTGTGCGACGCCTGTTCCTCTTTCCTCAACAGCAGCGCCTCGATGTGCCAAGGCTCTATGATCCCGAAAGTTTCGCAAGGGGTAATGGTCTTGGTCCTTTCTTCATGATGAGTCGCGCGCTCTATCAGCGGGTTGGTCCCTTCGACGAAGCTTTTCGCGTAGCGGGCGATATGGAATGGGCCGGTCGCGCCTTGGCACATGCCCGGTTTCATCCCGGTCAGAGCAACGGTGGCGCCTTTCTGATCCATGGCGACAACCTGAGCAACACCGGGGGCGACCGCGAGGATATCGAGGTCAACATAATCTTCCTTCGTCGAGGCGAATGGCGTCATCTGCGCCCGGCCCATCCTCGGGCGCAACAGGACGCCTGGCATAGTTGGGGCAATCCAGGGGGCTTCCAACTGCCCGACGAAATTGAAGATTTTCTTTGGGGACCTGCCGCCCACGAGCGTTGGCGGCAATACCAGCGCGAGCGCAGACAGGGATCCGTGCAGCGCCGTATTCGTCTCGCCCTGGCTGCGCGCGGCCTGCTGCGCAGCGCCGAGTGGTCGCTTTACCAGCGGGATCAACAGGGCAGCCTATGAGCGCGCGCCGGTTGCGACGATGCCTGCCGCTGTTGCTCATCATATGCGCGACGCTGATCTTATTTCGGCACTTGACGTTCAGCGATCTTATCCTGGCACGGGGCGATACCTATAACTATTTCTATCCCTATTGGGACGTGCGCAACGCCGCTTTCCGCGCCGGCGAATTGCCCCTCTGGACCACAGACCTGTTCATGGGCGCCCCCTTGCTTGCCAATCCGCAGCTCGGCACATACTATCCGCTCAACTGGTTGACGGCGCCCTTCCGCGCGCCGCAAGCGATCAAGATCAGTATCCTTTTGCATAGCGTCCTGGCTGGACTGGGCGTCTATTATTTATACCGCGAAGCCGTCGAGAAGCGCGTCATGCCGGCGCTGTTGGCGGCGCTGGTCTATAGCTTCAGCGGCTATCTCGGCGCGCATGTCGAGCAGATCAACCAGTATCAAGGACTGGCATGGCTGCCCTTACTTTTCGCGCTCTATCATCGGACCTTGACGCGCGGACAGCCCTGGAGAGACGGGCTGTTGTTTGCCCTGGCTTGGGCGCTGCAAATATTCTGCGGGCATACGCAGTCCGTCTTCATCAGCGGCGTCGGTCTCGGCTTTTACGGCATCGGTCTTGGCATAGCGGCGCGGGAAAAGCCCCGGCAGATCGGTCGTCGGCTTATGATGCTGGGAGCCTGCACGCTGGTGGCTCTGCTGCTTGCTATTCCGCAATTGCTACCGAGCCTGGAGCTGATCGGCATGTCCAACCGCAGCAGCGGCTTCAGCGTCGGAGAGGTCACCGCCTTCTCCTTGTCGCCCAACTTGTTGGGGCGCGCCCTGCTGCCAAGTTACGACGGGCAGCTCTTCGGCGAGTATGTCGCTTACCTGGGCGTGATCGGGCTGGGATTGGCGCTTTGGGGCTTCGTGGCGAACCATCTTCCCGCCGGGGCGCGACGGCTCTGGATCGGCATGGCGCTTCTCGGCTTGCTTCTGGCTTTGGGACGCGCCAGCCCGCTCTTTCTGTTGCTGGCGGAACTGCCGCTATTCAACCTGTTTCGCGTGCCGGCGCGTTTCCTGGCTCTATTCACCTTGGGCATGTCGATCCTGGCGGGTATTGGTTTTTCCGCCATTGTTCGGGCATCTGCAAACGAGCAGGGGCGAGGCGGACGTCGCGGCGTCATGGCAGTCGGACTGACAATCGCCGCGCTCATCCTGCTGACACGATTCCTGCTGCAGCCGGAGCCTGGCGCTATCTTTGGCGGAAACGCGATCAGCAACTCCTCGCTGGCGCTTTGGAGCCTGGCGCTTTTGCTATTGCTCTCCCTGCTGCTCTTGCGCCATCGTTGGCTGCCCTACGCCGCTTTGGCGCTGGTCTTCGCCGAACTGCTTCTCGCGGCGCAGAACTTGCCCTACAACGATCTGAGTCCGCCGGAAGTCTATCTGAGCCAGCGCTTCACGATTAGCCAGTTGCTGGCCTATCAGGCGGAAGAGAGCGCTCCCGGGCGGACGCTGTCCATCAGTCAAATCTATTTCGATCCCGGCGATATCGCTGCCTTGCGCGCCCGCTACGACCGCCTCGGCATGGATTACAAGGCGCAGTTCCACGCCCTGGACGCGGTCAAAAAGCAAGAGATGCTGATGCCGAATCTCGCGCTCACCTGGGGTATCCCCACCATAGACGGCTTCGGAGGCGGCATCACGCCGACGGTCTTCTATTCGCAATTCACGTCTCGGCTGCTGCCGGAAGGCGCGGCCCGCGCCGTCGATGGCCGACTAGGGGAACGGATGGCTTTGCCCAATTGCGGCGGCGCCTGCATACCTGAATTGCGCTGGCTGCAGATGACCGATACGCGCTATCTCATCGTCGACAAGGTTTACGATATATGGCACGACGACATCGCTTACGACACCGCATTGGCTGATTTCTGGCAAGAGGTCGAGCGGATTCCCTGGCCCGACGATCCCTTCGATCAAGCGCGCATCCTGCACACCGAGCCGCTGGCGGGCAGGGACGATGCCAGCGAGCTTGATAATAGTCTGCTGCTGACCGTTGCCGGTCGCTCCGATTTGCAGTCCATTCTGGCGTCCGACCACAGCATTCTCGCGGTCACTTTCACTTACAGCGGCAAAAAGGGGATTTTCCTGCAAGCGCAGCCACCGGATTTCGAACGCCTCCTTTCCAGCGCTATCAAGGTCTATCGCGTACCCTCCCGGGGGTCCCGCGCCTACCTAGCGCCCCAAGTGAGCATCCTGCCAGACAGCTTGCAGGGTCGTGAAGAAGCCTTGCGCCTGATGGACGAAGGCGACACGGACGTAATTCACGGAGACGCCGATCTGGCGGCGCTCGCCGTCGATCAGCCCGGAGAGGTGAGCATCGTCGAATATGATGATACCCGTGTGGTCTTACAGGTCGAATCATCCGCGCCAGCTTATCTGATCTTGCGCGATGCCTTTTACCCGGGCTGGACAGCCAGCGTTAACGGCGAATCAAGGCCGATCCTGCGCGCCAACGTGATCTTTCGCGCGCTGCAAGTGCCCGCTGGGCAAAGTCGTGTCGTCTTCGCCTTTGAACCGCATCTGTGGCGAGTCGCCCTGGCGGGCGGCGTCCTTCTGTGGGCTGCGGCTTTATTGCTTCTTCTCGCGCTCATGCGCCGCGGTCGGTCTGGCATGGACGGCGCATGAAATAAACCTCATCCATTACAACCTGATTAGTCAACCGGTAATCGGCTTTTTCAAGCCTAACTGGGACTACCGAGTGTGAGGAATCTCCGTTAGGCTCATGACAAACTATCCGCAAATCTCCAGTCACGAAGGAACTGCCGTGAGTGAAATGAAATCTCTCGCTATGCAAGTGCATATCGAGGCTAGCCCGGACGCCGTTTACCGGGCTATTACAACGACTGATGCCGTGCAGGCTTGGCTGGCGGAATCCGCCGATATCGATCTAGCAGCCGGACGCTTCCTGTTTTGGGGAGTGGCGACGCCCTTTAACCCGAGCCGACATGACAAGGGCATGACGCTGCTGGCGCATGAAAGCGATCGGCTGCTCAAATTCGCCTGGAATCTGGGACATATTCCCAGCGAGGTCACGATTAAACTGCGGGACCTGGGCGCTGAGCGGACAGCGCTGACCTTGATTCATCAACGCGAGGAACAGAAGGAAGCCGAGCCCTTCACGCTTGAGGATTTCTGGTTTGTACATCTGGAGAACCTGCGCCGTTACATCGATGGCAAATCCTGCGAGGCGCGGGTCGATTTCAGCCGACCGATGACGGGGGACATCAAGCACAGTCTGGCATCCACCGCGTCCCCGGAAACCATCTTCAGCGTCCTCACCCGTCCAAAGCTGATGGAACGCTGGATCGCCAATCAAGCGCAAATAGAACTAAAGCCAGGTGGAGAATATGATCTGGGCTGGGGCATCGAGGGCATCCGCGTGGTCGACTTCACGGAAAATCAAGGACTGACAATCAGTTGGCAGATGGGGGATGAGGCGCCTACCCGGGCGACCTGGCGGCTCGAGCGTATTGCCGGCACGACGCGCATCCGTTTTGATCATAGCGGCTTCTCGCCGGATTTTCCCAACAGCGGCATCTGGATCGGCTGGCTGAACTACCTGAACTGGATCCGGTCGGTAGCGGAATACGGCGAGACTTGGCAGCCGCCCGCCATCTCGCTAGCCGATCATCCCTGGGCGCAAATTTACCCCAAGTCCATGCACGAGATGCAAGAGAAGCTGGAGCAATCCGACCTTCAGCTGGATGCCTGAATCGCCGAAGACGCGGAAGCAATTCATTATGACAGAGACATACGGCGGGATTCATTCGGTCACGGCAGTCCTGAGAAATGCCTTGACGCGCCAGAGCCTCCGCGATCCGCATACGAGCCAACCATTAAGCGAGGCGATGATACTGGGCATTGGCGGCGGACTGGGGGCGGGGTACATCTTATGGGAATTCGACAAGTATGATTCGGCGCTGATTGTGCTGGGTTTCCGCAATCGCTGGAATTACACTGCCGACTTCCTCAAGAATGCCTGCGAGCGCCTCAATGTCAAGCTCGACATGCGCGAGACCACCAGCGCGAAGAAAGCGCAAGCCAACCTGGACGACGCGCTTAGGGCGAGCGGGACAGCCTTGCTCTGGACGGACAAAGCCAGCCTGCTCTATCACGGGCTGCCGCCATCGCAAAAGGGACACATCATCCATCTCATTCGGGTCGAGGACGACGGAGAGGCTCGCTACCTGGTCGATGACTTGAGCGCGAGCCCCTGGTCTATTAGCCGCGACGCGCTTGCGGCCGCGCGGGAACCGATCCCTTCCAACAAACAGCGCAGCATCAGCCTGCAGCCAGCGGAGAATTTCAATCTGGCGAGCGCGGTACGCGCTGGCATCAAGGACCATATCTCCCATCTTAGCCGCAGTTCCGAGTCATTTTCGTTACCGGTGTACCAGAAATGGGCGAAGCTGATGACTCACCCCAAGAACAAAAAAAGCTGGCGTGTCGTCTTTGCCCGGCGCGCCGGCTTGTATCTGACCTTGCGTACCGTCTACGAAGGCATCACGCTGGACGATACCGAAGGCGCCGGGCTGCGGGAGATCTATGCCGATTTCCTGTCGGAAGCGATGTCCATACTCGATATTGATCTCAGCGGCGCGGCGGAGTTATATCGCATATGCGCGGTCGAATGGCGCGCCCTGGCTCAGATGGCGCTTTCCGACGATTTGCCGGTCTTCGCCGAAAGCAAAGCGCTGATGCGCGCGCGATACGCGGCTTTCGCGGGTCAAGATCAGTCGAGCCTCGCCGCAGCCATGAGGGACTTGGCAGCGCTGGAAGCGCCCAATAATCTGGAGGGCTGGCCGCTCGACGGGAGCGCGACCGATGCCCTTTTTGAGCGTATGGGCGAGCAGCTCCATACCATTTTTGAGGCGGAACAATCCGCCCTGGACGCCATGAAACAAGCGATGCAATAGCATAACTATGAGCGAAGGAGAAGGCAGCATGAAACTGGGAACCTATGTCGAGGTGCTGAATTTCGTGGATGACACAGCCGCCGCCGGCGCATATTACAGCAAGCTGGGCTTGGTCGCCGCGGGCGATGATGTCTACACCGATGGTCGCTATCACCTGCATCTGTTGAAAGGCGAGGGCGAAAACCCCAGCCTGCGCTATTACGGCAGCGATATAGACGCGCTCGCGGCGAGCGGGCTGGACGTCGTGGACAATACGCTGACCAGCCCGACCGGCGTCAAGATCCTGCTGGATCCCGCCCCGGCGCCGCGCCAACTCCCGCATGACGGAGTCGCCAAGGCGCCCGATATCACGCGGCTGGGCAAGTTTGGCGAACTCTCGGTGATGACGGACGATCTGGAAACGGAAGGGGCTTTTTGGGAAGCGGCCGGCTATGAAACGCTGGGTAAATATACCCAGCCCATGCCCTGGGGCATCTGGTGCGACGACCTGTACCTGATCGGGATCCATCAATACGGCATGATTGAGCCCTTTTCCATCACGCACTTCGATCCGAATATGAAAGCGGTCAACGAAGCTCTGGTCGAAGAAGGCTTCGAGCTCGGCGCCTTCATGGACAGCGGCGACAGCAACGACTTGTCCCACGCCACGCTGATGACGCCTTACGGGATCAAGTTTTATCTCTTCACCGGGGACATTTCCGAGGCCAAGCCTTAGAAGTTTACCGGATGCGGTTGGGTTTAGGCGTCAATTCGAAATACATCATCGTGCGATAAAAGCACACATCAAAAGACGCAAAGAAGTTTACTTGACCTAGGATCAAAGGTAGCTTGCGTGAAAGCGCCCACGCAAAAGCTAATTCTCCCTGCCAGACATCAGCGACAGTTCCCTTGACAACGATGCCACGCGCTTCAACGTCCGCTAAACTGCCAGATAAAGGCAAACTGATGTTCTGTTCTTCCCAAACGCCGCCAAGCGCTAACCCGATATGAAAGGGAAGTACGTTAATATCCGCACCCGAATCTAACAGACCAGTAGTCGCGAATTCCTGCCCTTTATGTTGCAAGGTGATTGGCAGCAATGGTTTAGAGCCAACCTCACCTATCCGATTCCTAACTGCAACGTATGGAAACCGCAAGCGATCAGCCACTTGATTTCCGACTGTCAGCTAGCATCTGCATGAGAGTATTGGCCGCTTCAGGCGCGTCTATTGGTGACCAGAAGTCGTAACTTGTTCCATTTTGAAAGTACTTTTCTTCGTCGACAGCCAGTTCTCCAGCGAGGATCTGGATAACCTTTGCCTTGTCACTTCGTTCAAGCTTATGTAATTCGTCCAAGAGTTCCCTCGACAACATCGCTAGTCTCCCTAGCTAACCCGACGCTCATTGACGTTTACATTGTAACCCAATTGATTGCGTTGGTCATGGGACCGTAATCGCCCAACAGCCTGAAAAGAATCAGAGCTTTAACTTCTTCGTATCTGCATTCAATGTAGAGAGCCTAAACATCAAACAGAGTATGCAAGTGGCCGCGCAGTTGCGTGGGATCGTGGCGATTCCATCACATCCCATTTGGGTCTGCGACCAACTCAGCTGCTGAACCTTCGCCCACCGTGCCTCAGTAAATGCAAGTAAATTATGCGAAAAAGTTGATGAAGTATAAACAGCCACAAAATAATCGAAAACTGTAGGGGCGTTTCGCTGAAACGCCCGAAAATTACCGCATGAGCGATCATCGGGCAAGAAAATATGACGACGGGCGGCTCAGCGAGCCGCCCCTACAGGCTCCTCATTTTTTGCATGACTTACTCGGTTCTACTTCTGCGGGAAATCAATGATATACTTCTCACTGCCCACCGAGCCTCGAGGCAATCCATGACCGACGACGGCGTCACCCACATCGCGGAGGACATCGTACAAGTCCAGATCCCGCTGCCCTACGCGCTCAACATCGTCAACTGCTACCTGCTGCGCGGCGAAGGCGGCTGGACCCTGGTCGATACCGGATTGAACACCGCGGCCGCGCAAGCGCAGTGGACATTTGCGCTGAATCAGCTTGGGATAGCGCCTGACGATATCGAAAAGATCATCCTGACCCACATGCACCCCGATCATTTCGGCATGGCTGGCTGGTGGCAGCGGCTCGTTGAGCAGCCGATGCCGCTGTACTTCCCCGAGCTGGAAAAACCACAAGCGCAATACTTCTACAACCCGCGCAACACCGCGCGCTATCACCAATGGCTGCTCGCCTGCGGCGTCGACCAGGTCACCATTGATGAAGTTGAGGGCGCGCTGGGCAGCACGCGCGACGCGACTCGGCCGCATCCGCTACAGCAGGACACCATCAAAGCGGATAGAGTCCTCCGCATCGGGGGGCGCGACTTCCGCGCCATTCACGCGCCGGGGCACAGCGACGGTCAGTTGATCTTCTATGACGCCGATGATCGGCTCATGTTGTGCGGCGACCACGTGCTGATGAAGATCACGCCGAATATCGGCGCCTGGCAGCACGCGCAGCCCAATCCCCTGCGGCGCTTCCTGGATTCGCTGACTTCGCTGAAGGAACTCGATGTGAGGCTGGCGCTGCCCGGGCACAAGTGGCTCATCAGCGATTGGCGCGGCCGTATTGAAGAACTGCTGGACCATCACGACCAGCGCCTGGGTCATACCTTGGATGCCATCGCCGGAGGCGCGACCACAGTGCGCGAGATTGCGATGGTCATCTTCCCCTTCGAGCGCTTCACGCCTCATGAATGGCGCTTCGCCATGGCTGAGGCTCTGGCCCATTTGCAACTGCTGCAAGAGCGCCGGCAAGTGACCCAACTAGAGGGCGAGGTCTATCGATATCGTTTGAATTGATAAGCCGCTCAAGCCGACCAGTAGACCCGCGCGGCATTTTGACCCAGGATTTGCGCCTTCTGTTCCGCGGATAGAAAGTCGCAGTGAACGCGAATCATGTTCAGCAACTGCCGATAGCTGCCGCTGGTTAACAATCCCGGCACATCCGTGCCCCACATGATCTTGTCCGCGCTGATCAACTCGACGGCTCTGCGGATATAGTCTTGCGCGACGACATAGGGATATTCGTCGTAATCGGGCGCATAAGCTGGCAAAGCCGATGTATCGAAATAGACGTTCGGCAGCTGTCCCAACAGAATCTGGTCCGTCCATGCCGCGTTGAGGGCGTCGTCATCCGGGCGCGCGATCGGCGGCTGGCCCAGATGCGCGATAACGATGTTCAGCGCAGGGTAGCGGCGGGCGATCGCCGCGACACTTTCAGTCTGGTAGGATGCGCTGCCGGGCTTACCCAAGTCGAAGGTGACTACCAGATTGCGCCGCTGCGCCACTTCATAAATCCAGTGGAATTCCGCCGAGTCGATATCCAAATCCGGGTAGCGGCCCGTCAAGCCGGTCGTCTCGGTCAACTCGAATTTGACAACGCGCAGGCCGTGTTCATCGACGCATTGTTGAAATTGCAGCCGTACATCCCTGTCGCGCGGATCGGGGGCGAATGCGCCCAGAAAACGGTGGGACCATCGTTTGACTGCGGAGGCGACATAGGCATTGGCTTCGCCGTAGAAGGGACCTTGCAGAAGGACCGCGCGCTCAACGCCGGCCCAATCCATCTGCGCCAGCAGCGTCTCCGCGCTGAACGAGGTCGCCTCGGCGAATGGCGGCAGCAATTGAATCGTCTCATCGCCCCAGCGGGCACGTCCCCAAGACAGCGAGGTCGTGGCGCCGGTCGCGGTCTGGCCATTTACCGCGAGCATGATATGGGCATGGGCATCAATGATCATAACTGTCACATGCTTGAGGGCGCCATCAAGCCGACAATCCCGTGATTCGCCGCGCTTCTTCCGGTGTGGCGATCTCGCGCCCGACTTCCCTGGCGATGCGCGCGGCGCGCTCGACCAGTTCGGCGTTGCTCTTGGCGTAGACGCCCGGCTCGATATAGGGACAGTCTTCCATGCCGACGCGCACATGACCGCCGATGGCAATACCATGGGCGATCGCCGCCCAATAAACCGCCGGCGCCATGCAACTCATGCTCCAGTTGACGTTCGCGGGCAAGTGATCAACCATGAACTGAATGCCCTTGGCCGAGGGCGGCGTCCAGCTTTGCCCGGGCCAGCCGAAAAAGAGGGTCGCCCACAGGGGATTGGGCAGCAGCCCCAACTCGTCCTCGCGCTGGTCCCCCACCCAGAATTCGCCGGCGCGCACCTTCTCGATCGCCCAAAAGGCGCCGGTACTGAAGCATTCGATCTCCAGTTTGACATCGTTTTCCTTCGCCAGACGGGCATATTCGCGCAGTTCGGAGATGGGATGAATCGAGTAGCAATAGCCGGCCGGCGGATGCTCGAGTACCGGCTGGAAGTACTCGTCATGCGAGTCGAAGTTGATCGAACTCATATCCGGCTTCAGCTTCTGCCAGAGTTCGATCTTTTGTTCGAGGCGGATGCTGGCCAAGCCAAACTGAACGACAGCTCTGCCGGTCCCGCGGATGCGCTCGCTGATTTCCGCCCAGCCCTCCATGATCGGTATCTGCAAGAGCCTGCCGTCCGGCTGGATTTCTGTATCGCTGACATAGGAGCCATGCACGTGGCAAATGGATGCCCCGGCATTGATGGCGCGCGCATATTCATCGGCGACCCCGGTGGGATTGTCCGGTTTGGGACCGTTGGGATTATGCGGATAGGTCAAAGTGGTATCGCAGGTGACTGTAATAACTAGTTTTTCCATAAGACTATCTCCCTCTCTCATAGTGCCGTCGGCTATCTTCCGTTCTTTGGCGCTCAATCAAAGGTTAAAACGATGCGCCCGATGACGCCGCCCCGCAGCGTTTCCAGCGCCTCGTTCACTTGCTGTAAGGGGTAAGTCGCGCGCACGATTGAGCGCAACTTGCCCGCCCGGAAAAGCGCCAGGCAGCGCCGCAGATCATCGCGCCGGCCGGCGCGGGCGCCAAGCACTTCCTTCTCATTCTGCGCCAGTTCTTTGCCGGCCAGCGGCAGCGCTTCCGGCGTGTAACCCACAATGACCATGCGCCCGCCGCGGCGAAGAGCGGCGAATCCGGCGCGCATTGTATCTTCCAAGCCCACCACATCAATAACGCGATCGACGCCCAAGCCCGCGCTGCGGCGCAGCGCCTCGGCGACGAGTTCATCGGCTGCCAGCGGCAAAAACGAGGCCGCCCCTTGCGTCCGCGCCCAGCTTTCCTTAGCGACGTCGGTATCGACGGCGATCACTTCGACGCCCGATGCCGCCAGAATCTGCGTCACGACCGAGCCGACCCCGCCCACGCCGATCACCAGAACGCGGTCGCCGATGCTGACATCGGCGCGATCGACAGCGCGCAGCGCGGTCATGCCGGCGTCGCAGCAGGTCGCGCCATCCTCGAAACTCAGGCCGTCGGGCAAGCGGATCAACTGCTGCGCGGGCAGGCAAACGTAGTCCGCGTAGCCGCCGGGCAGATCCAGAACGCCGACGATGCCGCGCATATCGAGACAAAGCTGATCGCGGAAGCGCCGACAATAGAGGCAAGAGCCGCAGGTGACAAAATTGTAAACGACAACGCGATCGCCGGGCGCAAATTCGGTGACATCAGCGCCGCATTCGACCACTTCGCCAGCGATCTCGTGACCCATGACAAAAGGCAACTCCGGCACATAACCGAAGCCGTCCAGCAGCTTCAAGTCGGTGCCGTCAATGCCACAGGCGCGCACTCGCAGGAGCGCGTCGCCGGGTCCCGGCCGCGGCGTCGGCATCTCTTCGATGGAGAGCCGCTCGCCGATTTTCCTCAGGACCGCAGCCTTCATGACCCGTCTCCTTCGGCGATTCCTATCGCGACCAGGGCTTCACGATAAATGGGCAAGCCCCACTGGTATGATTTTTCCGGCACGGGATAGCCGTACATGTCCAGCGTCGACGTCCCGCGGAAGCCGATATCCGCCAGGGCGCGATTCATCGCCGCCAGATCGAGCATGCCTTTGCCGGGCGGGAAGTGCAATTCGCTGGTCAGGCAATCGGTATCCGAATAATGAAGGTGTTCGATGCGCGAATCCAAATCGTATATGGCGTCGACATAGCTTGTCGGTTGCCCGACGCCATAATGACAAAAGTCGAAGAGGATGCCAAAGGATTCGCGGTCGAGGCTGTCGCAAAGCCGCTTCATAAAGCTGTTGTCCATGCCCAGCGTGAAGGGATGCGGCTCGGCGATAAAGCGCGCGCCCTTCGGTCGGGCATAGTCAATCGCCTCGCTGAAAAGGCTGATTAATACCGCCAGCAGATCTTCATCGGGACTGTCGTCTTGCGGGCGCAAGCCTTCCCAGACCATGACATCCGCGACGCCAAGATCAACGGCGTAATCAACATCTTCTTTTAGACCCGCCAGCGTACGATCATAATTCGCCCCTGATCCGAAAGGCTGAAAGTAATCGGCGCCGACCACGTTCAAACCCCACAGTTCCAAGCCGAGCTCGGCGGCGAATTCGCGGAAATGTCCCATCAAGGTTGGCGTCCTGCAGCCGGCGAGGTGCGGCTTCCACATCTCCACCGCATTGCAGCCGGAGGCTGCCAATCGCTGACAGGCTTCTTCCACCGGGTACGCTTCAAAGGTGATGGAGTTGCCGCATAGACGCATCGTTCATTCTCCCTCGAGATCAATTTCGAGTTCGCGGGCGAGATTTCCGAGCGCCGTCCAAAGGCTTTCCGGCAAGTTGACGCCTTCTCGCTGACGCCGCTGCGCGTTGCGGTATTCCGGCTCGCCGGGGAACAGCACTTCGTCGAAGCCGGCGCGCGGACGCGATGACTTGACGTGCGCGATCAAGTCGCGGCTGCGACTCTTGAAGCTGTCCAGATCTTCAAAGGCTTCGATGTTCATCACTTGGAAGAGTACGCCATTGCCGCCCGCCAGCGGCGTCTCGCTGACGTAACCGGCGCCGGTCAAACCGCCGGCCAGCATCTCGATCATCACGCCCAGCGCGTATCCCTTGTGACCGACAGCGCCGCCCAGCGGCAAGATACCGCCCATCGGCGGACCGTAGAAGTCTCGGGCATCGGTGGTCGGCAAGCCGGCCGCATTGATGATGACGTCGGGCGGCAATGGATCGCCACGGTAGAGATGATCGCGCACTTTGCCCTCGGGCATCACCGAGGCCGTAATATCCACTAGAACATGCCAGTCATAGCCGCTGGGCGCGGCAAATGCCAGCGGCGTCGGCGTGAAGCGCCCGTCGATCCCGCCCCAGGGCACCACGGATCCGTCGCTCGCGGTCTGCGAATTGACATAAGCCATGCCGATCATATCCTGCTCGGCGGCCATCAAGACGTATTCGCCCAAGCGGCCGATATGCGGGCAATTGCGCAGCGCGACCAGGCTGACGCCGTGCTCTGCCGCCATGTCAAGCGCCTTGGCCATGGCAGCGCGCGCCGCGACTTGCCCCCAAGTTCGCCCGGCATCAAGCAGAGCGGTGCTCGAAGTTTCGCGCAGGGTCTTGACATCCGCGGCCGGATTCACCGCCCCTTCCCGCGCCCATTCGGCGTATTGCAAAAGTCGCATGATGCCATGCGAATCGTGCCCGGCCAGGTTGGCGCGCAAGAGCGTCTCGATCACCCAATCCGAGCGCGCGGGCGGGGAACCAAGGCGATTGAGTATCGCAGTCCCCACTCTCTTCAAGCGGGCGGCTTCCATCAAAGGCACTAGCTGTCTCCGTTCTTTATGCTGTCGCGAAAAATAGCCAACATGTCGCGTGCGCCTCCCAAGATCAGCCCCTGATCGGAAGCGATCGGGATGATGTGCAAGCCCTGCTTCAGCAGGTTGCGCCATCCGAAGGGGCTATCCGGATCGGCATCGGGGGACCTGCCCGAAGCGAATCCGATGGTCGTGCCGCGGGCTTTCGCCACCACCCGGTCAATTGCGCTGATCACGCGCGGGTCATCAAAATGCGGCAGCAAGCCCATGCTGGCGCTCAAGTCGACGGCGCCGAACATGAAGGCGTCCAGACCCTCGACCTCCAGAATGGCGTCAATATCATTCACCGCCTCTATCGTTTCGATCATGATGACGACGATGGTCGAATCATTGGCGCGCGCCAGGTATTCCTTTTCCTCCAGTCCGTAACGGCTGGGGCGACGGGGACCCGTCCCGCGGATGCCTTGCGGCGGGTACTTGCAGGCGGCGACCGCTCCCCGCGCTTCTTCGGCGCTGCGAATATGCGGCACGAGCACGCCGCTGGCGCCCATATCCAGCACGCGCTTGATATGGACCGGATCTTTGCCCGGCACGCGCACGATCACCGGCGTATCGCCCAAAGCGATGAGCAGATTTTGCAGCGTCCCCAAGTCAATCGCCGTATGCTCGGTATCGATAAAGACCCAGTCCAGCCCGACATCCCGGATCATTTCGGCGACGGTGATATCGGTCAGGCTCATCCACATGCCCGGGCTCGGTTCGCGCCGTTGCCACTTGGCTTTCAGGTCGATTGCATTCACGTCTTCCTCATTCCTCTGTGTTCATCAATAAGATCCGCCGGTCCGTGACCAGCGGCAGCGGCCGCAGATGCAGCCCGCCGTCGACGACAAACTCAGCGCCGGTGGTGTAGGGGCTGAGCCGGTCCGAGAGCAGCAGTAGCGCTGTCGCCGCCAACTCTGTCGGCTCGCCAAAGCGCCGCAGCGGTATCTCCCCGCGTAAAATGCGCGCGCTTTCGTCGCCGATACCTTGCGTCAGCGGCGTCAGAAAATGACCCGGCACCAGCATATTGACGCGGATGCCATGCGGCGCCATCTCCAGCGCCAGCGTATTCTTGTAAACACGCAATCCGGTTTTGGCTATGTGATATGAAGCCTCGCCGTAAGCCTGGTTGAACTGCGCGGTCGAGCCGATGATCAGTATGCTGCCGCCGCCTCGGGCGATCATGCGCTTGCAAATCTCGCGACATGCAAAGACACAAGCGGAAAGATTTGTATTCAGTGTCCGGCGCCAAGCTTCCGCGCTGATCCGCGTGACGGGTTGATGAGCGGCGATCGCGGCATTATTGACGTAGAGGTCAATCGAGCCCAGCTGGCTAGCCGCCTCGTCAACCATGCGCTCGACATCGGCTTCAATGCTGAGGTCCGCCGCGATGAATGATGTCCGAACGCCGAGACTTTTGATCTCGCGAATGGTCTCGTCAGCGGGCTGGTTGCTGGCAATGGCGATATTGACCCTTGCCTCCGCCAGCGCCAGGGCGATGACGCGGCCGATGCCGGTGCCGCCGCCAGTGACGAGCGCGTTCTTGCCGCGCAAACCCGGTTCCATCACGCGCCTTTCGCCTTTTCATCCAGGAGGAGCGAAAGCTCGCTGTCAGCATCAAAGAGGTGCATGTGCGCGCCGTCGAAATGGAGATGACAGGCCTCGCCGACCGCCAAAGAATCCAGCGCGTCAACAATCACGCCGAAGAGCTGATCCTGTACGCGCACGAACATCAGATCGCGGCTGCCCAGCGCTTCCACCAATTCCACCACGCCGGGAACGCAGTTGTCGCCAGGACCCGATACCAGTTTGATCGCTTCGGGGCGGATGCCCCAAATCACGTGATGAGAACTCATCCTGCGCAGCCCGGCCGCGAATCGCCTCGGCAGTTCCAGTTCGAAGCCGGGGAAAGCCGCGAACATGCGGCCGGATTCTTCGATGCGCAGGCTACCGGGAAGCATGTTCATGCTCGGCGTGCCGACGAAATTGGCGACGAAAGCGTTGCGCGGCGAGAAAAAGACCTCGTGCGGCGTACCGACTTGCTGGATATCGCCGCGGTTCATCACGATGATCTTGTCGCCCAGGGTCATGGCTTCTTCTTGATCGTGCGTGACGAAGATGAAGGTTGTGCCGGTATCCTGGTGCAGGCGTTTGATCTCGGTGCGCAATTGCACGCGCAGTTTGGCGTCGAGATTGCTCAGCGGCTCGTCCATCAGAAAGACCTCGGGACGCCGCACCATCGCCCGCGCCAAGGCAACGCGCTGCGCTTCGCCGCCGCTAACCTGCCGCAGGCTCCGCTCCAACAATTGATCGATATTGACCAACCGCGCTACCTCGCGCACGGTGCGGTCGATCTCCTTCTTATCCATCTTGATAGCGTGCAGGGGAAAGGCGATATTGTCGTAGACGTTCATAGTCGGGTACATGCTGAAGTTCTGGAAGACCATAGCCACGCGCCGGTCCTTGGGCGCCAGATCGGTGATATCGCGCCCGGCGATATAAATGCGACCGCTATCCGGCTGTTCCAAACCGGCGATCATGCGCAGGGTCGTGGTCTTGCCACAGCCCGACGGTCCCAATAGCACGGCTAGCTCGCCTTGGTCGATCTCCAGATTGATCCCGTTGACCGCAACTGTGTCGGCGCTCTTGAAATCCTTCACCAAGTCTTTGAGTACGACTTTCATGATGTCAGCTTACTCCAGAATGCCAAAGGTTAAGCCCTTGACCAGTTGCCGCCGCAGGATGATCGTAAGCACGATCACCGGCATCATGATGATCAAGTTAACAGCGAAGAGATTGCCCCATTCCACGCGAGCCCGCACGATGTAGGTGCCGGCCGCCATTGGCAAGGTGCTGGTATTGTTGCCCGCCAGGATCAGCGCCAGAAAGAACTCGTTCCAGGCGAAGATGAAATTCAGCAGCGCGGTGGCCACAATGCCGGGCCAAACCACCGGCAGCACCACGCGCCAAAGCGCCCCGATGCGCGTGTAGCCTTCCACCATGGCGCTTTCTTCCATGGCGGCGGGCAACTCAACGAAGTAACCGCGCATCATCCAGATGACCAGGGGCAGCAAAAATGTTTGATAAGTCAAAATGAGACCAAGATGCGTATCGCGCAAGCCGAGGCCGGTCGCGCGCTCCAGAAACAGGAACATGGCGTAAAAGGGCAAGCCGACAACGATGGGCGGGATCATGCGCAGCGAAATCAGCCATTGCATGAGCCCCTTTGAACCGCGGAAGCGAAAGCGCGCGAAGCCATAGGCCGCCGGCACGCCCAATACCAGAGCGATGAGCACCGAGCCAATCGAGATGATCAAGCTGTTGCGCAGGTGCAGCCAATTCTGCCGCGTGATCAAGACGAATTCGAAGTTTTCCAGCGTCGGCTCGAAGAACCAAACAGGCGGGCTCGAGATCCAGATGATCTGCGGTTTGAAAGCGGTGAGGCTGCCGGCGACCACTGGAATCAGAACCAGGACAGCCATCGCGATTAGAATGGCATAGGCGAAGATTCGCTCGCGCGCGGGCACAATCATGCGCCGCTACCCCACTTCGATGTCTTTGTACAAGAAACGGAACATCATCGCCGATATCAAGCCGATCACCAGCAGCATCAAGATCGAACCGGCCGCCGCGCGGCTCAGCTTGTTGAATGTGAAAGCGGTGCGATAGAGGTACAAGCTCAGCGTTTCCGTGGTCAGCGCGGGACCGCCATCGGTCATCACGCGTACGATATCAAAAGTGCGGAAGGCGTCGACCGTCCGCAGCAGCAATGCGACCAGGATCACCGGGCGCAGCATCGGCAGGGTGATACGCCGGAAGATCATCCAGGACGACACGCCTTCCAGCCGCGCCGACTCATAGGGCGCGCGCGGCAGGGTCGCCATGCCCGCTTCAATGATGAGGAAGACCAGGGGATACCACTGCCAAATGTCGACCAGAACCACCATCAAACGGGCCGTGCTGGCCTGCGCCAAAAGGGTTTGTCCGGGAATGCCCAACAAGCCCAGGAACCAGTTGATCAAGCCGAAGAGCGGGTCCAGCATCCAGTTCCACATCAAGCCGACGACGATGGGCGCCATGGTGATGGGGATGATCAGAACCAAGCGCAGGATGTCCCGGCCCCGGCTGATGCGGCGAATCAACAA
This sequence comes from Anaerolineae bacterium, assembly GCA_022820665.1. GTDB lineage: Bacteria > Chloroflexota > Anaerolineae > Aggregatilineales > Phototrophicaceae > UBA6055. Next base: position 28,480 of record JAJEFB010000003.1, read on the forward strand.
GGCGGCGCCGAATCCCAGCATGAACGAGCCGGATACCGAAAAGACCACATAAAAGAGCGTATTGTAGGTACTTTGCAGAAAATCATCGTTGCCGAGCATGCGCTGAAAATTCTGCAAGCCGACAAAAGGACGCGATGTCGAGGCGAAGGTGACGCGAAACAGTGAAACGCCAGTTGAGAAAACAATGGGGTAAATGACCACCGCCAGCAGGATGACCAAGGCGGGACCGATGAAGAACCAGTGCCGATGTCGCTGCGTCAGACGATAAACGCGCGTTGACAGGCGTTGGCCTCCGGGCTGGGCTGATGCGTCGGGCTTCACCATCGTTGTCTTTGGATGCCCCCTCCCTAAATCCCTCCCCCATGAAGAGGGAGGGACTTAGGCGACTCATCATTCTGTCTATTGCTCCGCTTCCCTCCACGTGGGTCGCGTAGACATAGACCTTCGGGAAGGGGATGGGGCGTACCGCTAATACCCTACATGCACTCGTCGTGGCTCAAGCCCAGTTCAGCCATTTTCGCGCAGACAAATTCTTCGCGCTGTTCGACCGACACATAGGTGATGCCCTCGTCATAGTAGCCGGCGTCCGCCACGATTTCGACGATATCGGCGTTGGCTTCCGCCATCAGGCTAGCCGCGTCGCCGCCCGCCGCGATCTCTTGCAAAGCGCGACCGATTGCGTTCTCCGCTTCCGGCCACCAGGGCTCCGCCGGGCGCCCGATGCCGACCTTCATTGCTTCGAAATTCGCGGTCAGATGCGGCCACTTCTCTACCAGACCGGGATCGGTCAGCACGGATACGCGATGTCCCGCGCCCCGTTGATCCGCCAGCAAGCGCGCGAATTCCTTACCGTGCGCCAGTTGCAAGTAATCCCAAGCCAGTTGCTTTTGCTCATCCGAGATATGGGCATTGATCATGTATGCCGGACCGGCCGAAAGCAAAGCGGATTGTATCTCGCCCGTTTCCGGATTGCGCCAGCCCGGTATGGGCGCGAAGGCGGTATGCTCAGCCACGACCGACGCTTCGGGATCCAAAAGCAGCGGGATAGCCCAACTCTCGGTGCCATACATCGCTACCTTGCCTTGCGTGAAGTTCTGCAAAACTTCGCCAAATTGGTAGGATTCGCGCCCGGGCGGCTGCAAAGCCAGGAAATCTTGGCCGACGAAGAAATTGGCGGTGTCTATTGCCGCTTCCGTAGCGAAGAGCGGGTTGAACTCGGCATCGAAGAAGTCGACCCCGCGCGAGAAGCCGAAGTGGATCATGTAATCGAAGAGGATATTGTTGGGCGTGCCGTAGCGGTAGTTGAAGCCCCAGAGTTCATCCTCGGGACGGGTGAAGAATTCGCCGACTTCGGCCAGCTCTTCCCAGGTCTGCGGCACGGTCAATTCGCGTCCGTAGGCTTCCTGGAAGGCGGCTTGTTCATCGGGATCGTTAAAAAGATCGGTGCGATAGGCGAACATGCCGACGGCCACCAAGGTGGGGATGCCTACCCACTTCTCTTTAGCCATGGCGACAGTGCCGAAGGCTCTCGCGGTGAAGTCTTCCGGATGAGAATCGCCGGGCGCCGCCAGGTATAGGGCGTCCAACTCTTCCAGACAGCCCAGCGCCGCCAGAGCGCCTGCCCAGCCATCTTCAACGAACATGATGTCGAAGTCATCGCCGCCAGCAGCGCAAGTCGTCTGTATGCGCGGCAGCAGATCGCTATGCGCCATGTTTTCGTAAATCAGCGTGACGCCCGACGCTTCTTCATAAGCCGGATCAAGAATCTCGTGCTCATAAGCCAGGATCGGCACCACCTCGGTGTTGATGATGCGCAATTCCCGTCCTTCATAGGGGCGCGCGCCGGTAGCCGGGTCCGTCAATGGAAACGAGTCCTGCGCCGATACCAGCGGCAGGCACAAGGAAAACACAAAGACCAACAGCAAAACGGTTTTCAGGCTTTTCATCTCTAACTCCTTGCAGCAAAACTCTTTTCGCTTGCGAAACGAGACCTTGTAGATCTTCCAATAGCGATTGCCTTTCTACTACGCGGGCAAATATGCGGATGAACGGACGCGCTAGTTGTCCGGCGCTCCCATAGAAACAGAAAAATCTTGGCTCATCTCTCGAATATAGCTGCCGTATTCGTGCACGCGGTTCAGGGTCAGGCGCGTCGCGGGACCGGAAATGCCCATGGCGGCGATGATTTCGTTGCGGTGATTGCGCACCGGCGCCGCCACGCAGCGAACGCCTTCAAAGGTCTCCTCATCGTCTATGGCGTATCCCCGTTGCCGCGTGGCCTGCAATGCGCCGCGGAAAGCCTCAACATCCGTGATCGTCTTGTCCGTCATTGGCTTCCACTCAACGAGTTCCAGCAGCCGATGTCTTTCCGTTTCCGGCAGATGCGCCAGGATCGCCTTCCCGACCGCCGACACATATACGGGCCGGCGCACGCCCAACATCGGCGCCACGGTGATCGCTTCTTCGCCCGGCAGATGATTGACATAGACCACGTCGGTATCCTGCAAGACCGCCAGAGAAGCCGCTTCGCCGGTTTTCTGACGCAGTTTGCCCAGGTATGGCGTAGCCAGCGTGGGAAAATGCAACTTGCCCGTTATGCTGTGGGCGAAGGTGAAGACCTTGCGCACGTTGATGACATATTGATCGTCGAAGGGGTCGCGCAGCACAAAACCGTGCGCCAACAGCGTATTGAGGATGCGGTAGGCGGTGCTGCGATCGACGCCCAGCGCCTTCGCCAGGCTTTGCGGCGTCGCCGATTGCTCGAGCACTAACTCCAGCGCCGTCAATCCGCGCGAGAGAGATTTGATAACGGTGCTTTGATTGTCGCTCATATTCGCACTAGCTCCCTTTCGAAAGAAGCGGTCAATCTTCCGCAGTCGCCCTTATGCCGCGCGTTTTCACAGCAATTTTCGCCGAAGAAAGAGGGCGCAGCCGCCGCCTTACGGGGTTGCATAGCATCCTTCGCCCGTCTCCCCTGCGCGGATGCTAGCGACAAAATCTCGTTGCCTTTCGATCCAGGAGGGCTCAACGTCGAGTTCGATCAGGACTTCCAATTCCATCCCCTCGCAGAATGCTTCCTCTCTGATATAACCTTCCCGATCACATCGGTTTTTTATACGGTACCCGGCATTAGATCGATGGACGTGGCAAGCCTCGTGCACAAGCACCGAGGACAACCGCTCGACAGGCGGTGAATTGAGAGTGCCCAAATGTCCGTTCGGATCTACAAAAAATGTCCGTCTGAGGGCGTTAATGCCAGTCGATGCCCCTTCGCGCGCTTCGACCTTGTCCACGCCGTCAAGCACGTAGTTATAGCGGTGCGGCAGCCTGTTCTTCAGCAGGCCAAGCGCACGCTCGAATTGGTCGACAAAGTCCGGAGCGCCTACTATGCTAATCAGCCCCGGAAGCGCGCATTGACCGTTCTGGAGCGCCCGATAGCCCGCAGCCCAATCTAGGTCGCTGTTGCATTGCCAAGTATATTCACAACAATTGTCATAAGAAATGATTTGCCCGAAGCCGGGCAGGATGCTAGGACCGGTGGAGGGCAAGATGCCATGCCCGCTGGTATAACCGATGACAATCCCGCTGGCGGTCCGAAGGATAACCCCGCCGGCGGACTGGGAATACGCTGAGGTCCCCGACTGCCCGGGCGCCTGACATTGATTGTCCCGGAAGGCGTAATAGCCCGCAGCCCAATCCAGGTCAGTATGGCATTGCCGATCGACGAAACAGCAGTTGTCAATTTGAGCGGGGGCTCCGCTGACCGGCTGCGATGACGTTGGCGCCCCCGATTGCCCGGACGCTTGGCATTGATTGTCCTGGAAGGCGTGATAGCCCTCCGCCCAATCCAGGTCGCTGTCGCATTGCCGATCGACGAAACAGCAGTTGTCAATCTGAGCGGGCGCCACGCTGACTGGCTGGGTTGATATGGGCGACCCCATTTGCGGAGGCGTACCGCATTGATTGTTCTGGAAAGCCCAATAGCCGTCGGTCCAGTCCTGGTCAGTCTGGCATTGCCGATCGACAAAGCAGCAATTGTCGATATCGCCAGTCGCCTGCCCTGGCGTCGGCTCGCTGCCTTCGACGCGGCTGTAAGCGACCCAATCCGCCATCCATACTTCCCTCCCGTTCCAGTTGATCCGCAGCCAGCGGCCGCTCTTGCCCACAACCTGCAAAGTTGTGCCGGCTGGCGCGCTTCCGATGACGGCGCTTTCCAGGCTGGAAGCGTCCCTCAAGTTGGTGTTGTAAGTCACGCGAATGGCATAGGCTTGTGCCGATGAGACGCCGTAAAGAAGACACATCGCTATCGTTGCAACGACCAATCGAGCCTTCATTAGGAGGTTTCTCCGCTTGTTGTGTGAATGATGCACAGACCGTGCGTAATGCGCACTCGACCTGATAGTATCTATTAGAGCCTTGTTTGTCAAATGAAGCGGGGAAAAACAAAAAGGGTGGGAAAGCCATCCCTCAAACCTAGTACGGCGCGGTCAACTCTTCTCGGTCGTCGCTGGCGCCGATTGCTCCAGCGCCGTCAATCCGCGCGAAAGAGATTGAATGACGGCGCTTTGATTGTCGCTCTTATGCCGCGCGTTTTCACAGCAATTTTCGCCGAAGAAAGACAGCGCGTCCTTGGCCTCAGCTCTGCCAAGCCTAGCATCCACCTGGAAGCATAAGATTTTCCCCTGTGCGGGTGCGAGCGACCATGCCTCGCACCCATTCAATCACATCGGTGGGCGCGTCGAGTTCGATCACGACCGCCAACTCCATCTCCCGGCAGATTGTTTCTTCTCTGATTATGGCTTCAGGATCACATCCATTCCAGCTGTACCCCGCAGCATATCGATGGACGTGGCAGGCTTCGTGAACCAGTACCGCGGACAGCCGCTTTTCCCAGCCGTCGACCCGAGGTCCGGTCCACGGCACATAAAATATCCTGCCAATGTCATCGACGTGACCAGCCAGTAGGTCATCAGGCGCCTGTTGGATCTTGTCCAAGCCGCTGAGCACGTAGCTATAGCGGTGCGGCAGCCTGTTCCGCAACTGGTCAAGCCTTTGCGCGAGATAGTCAACGAAGTCCGGGTCGCCTACGATGCTAATCACCTCCCCCGGAAGCGCGCATTGAAAATTGTTCTGGAAGGCTCCATAGCCCTCCGCCCAATCCCGCTCGCTGTTGCATTGCCAATTGAGTTCACAGCAATTGTCAAAGGAAATGGTTTGCCCGAGGGCGGGCCGGAGGGTATATGAGGTGGAGGGCAGGATAGAAAGCCCGCTGATGGACCCGATGATAAGCGCGCCGGCGGACCGGGAAGACGCTGCGGCTCCCGTTTGCCCGGGCGCCCGACATTGATTGTTCTGGAAGGCGTGATAGCCCTCCGCCCATTCCAAGTCGCTTGTGCATTGCCGATCGACGAAACAGCAGTTGTCTATTTGAGCGGGCGCCCCGCTGCTCCGCTGTGTTGATGTAGGTACTCCCATTTGCTGGGGCGCCCCGCATTGATTATTCTGGAAAGCGTAATAGCCCTCCGCCCAATCCTGGTCAGTTTGACATTGCCGATCGACGAAACAGCAATTGTCGATGTTCGCGGTCTCCGCTGAAGTTCCTTGCTGCGAAACCGCCCCGCCGCAATTGTCAAGGCGGCTGTAGTCGACCCAATTCGCCATCCATACTTCGTTGCCGCTTCTGTTGATCTTCAGCCAGCGACTATGTTCGCCGATGACTGACAGCGTTGTGCCCGGCGCGACCGTTTCCAGCACATTGCCCTGCAGGCTAGCCGCGTCCCGCAAATTGATCCAGCGATTGGCGGCGACGCAATAATCTGCCGCAGACGCCACACTATAAAGAAGAAAGGCGGTTGTCATTAAAGTGAATATTCTGGCTGCCATTGACATTGCCTCTATTCGAATGTGTGAATAACGCGCAAACCGTACGTAATGCGCACTCGACCTGATAGTATCTACGCTAACGGTGTTTGTCAAAGCCGCTTCAAAATAGTAAAGTAAGGGCAGGCAATTCAACGTCCCTTCAAGTTTGTTCAGGAGAAAGACGAATGAAAACGTTCATGGCAGTTCTCAGCCTGGCATTGCTTTTGCTTACGATCGCTCCACTGGCAATGGCGCAAGACGGCGTCGAAACCTTATGCCTCGTCACCGATTTGGGCCGCGTCAACGACGGTACCTTTAACCAATTCGCGCACGAAGGCGCCACCGGCGCCGCAGACGAATATGACCTGGAATACAAGTTCATCGAGACGCAAGCCGAGACGGACTACGAAGCCAACATCCAGACTTGCATTGATGAAGGTTTTGAAGTGATCGTGACAGTCGGCTTCCTGATCGCGGACAGCACCTGGGCAGCCGCCGAAGCCAACGAGGATGTTTACTTCCTCGGCGTCGACCAGTTCGTGCTGGATGGTCCCTCGAATTACGTCGGCATTCAATTCCGCGAAGATCAATCCGGCTTCCTGGCGGGTGTATTGGCGGCGCAGGTGGCGGGTTCGGTCGGGTCGGATACCATCGCCGGCGTCTACGGCATCGACATACCGCCGGTCAAGAAGTTCCGCAACGGCTTTGAACAAGGCGCGCGTTACATCAATCCGGATATCAACCTGCTGGGCGTCTATATCGATAACTTCGTCGCGCCCGATCGCGGCGCATCGGCAGCCGAACAATTCATCGGCGAAGGCGCGTCGGTCATCTTTGGCGCGGGAGGTCCCACGGGCACCGGCGGCATTTTGGCGGCCGCCCAACAGGAAATCTATGTCATCGGCGTCGATCAAGACGAATGGGTCACGAGCTTTGGCGGTGGCGAGACGCCCGGATCCGAATACATCATATCCAGCGCGATGAAGCGCGTTGATCAAGGCGTTTACGATATGGTTGCGGCTTTGGCTGAATCCGATATGGACAGCTTCCCCGGCGGCGGCGTCTACTTGATGGACGTCACCTTGAACGGCGTTGGCTTGGCCGAACAACACGAAGCCGATATCGACGAAGCCTTCTTTGACGTGGTCGCCGAAGTGACGCAATTGATGATCGACGGCGAAGTTAACACCGGCGTTGATGTGGTCTCCGGCGATCTGATGGACGACATGATGGACGAGGAAGAAGAAGCCGAAGATTAAGCTGTCTTCACCCGCGAGGATTTTAATCTTCTAGTCTGATTTGGGACCTGCTTTGTACAAGGGGCGCAGCAGGTCCCTTTTTGATTCGGCTGCTGTGTTACACTGACCGCAAGAAGCGTTTGAAGGAGAAGCAACATGAAGCATTTGATTATTCTTGTCAGCGTATTGCTCTTGCTGGCGCCGGCTGTCCTGGCGCATGAAGGGGCGGAGACCTTGTGCCTGGTGACCGACCTCGGACGCGTCAACGACGGCACCTTCAATCAGTCGGCGCACGAAGGGGCGCAATTGGCCGCCGATGAGTACGACATGGAATACAAATTCATCGAGACGCAGGCTGAAACCGATTACGAAGCCAATATCCAGACCTGCGTTGATGAAGGCTTCGAGGTCATCATCACCGTGGGCTTCCTGATCGCCGACGCCACCTGGCAGGCAGCCGAAGCCAATCCCGATGTCTACTTCCTGGGCGTTGACCAATTCGTGGCTGGCGGACCGGAAAACTACGTTGGCATCCAATTCCGCGAAGACCAATCCGGCTTCATGACCGGCGCATTGGCCGCCTACACCGCCGAGTGGCTGGAATCGAATATTATCGCCGGCGTCTACGGCATCGACATCCCGCCGGTCAAACGCTTCCGAAACGGATATGAACAAGGCGCCCGCTATGTCAATCCCGATCTGAAGATCCTCGGCGTCTATATCGACAGCTTCATCGCGCCCGACCGCGGCGCTTCGGCAGCGCTGCAATTCATCGGCGAGGGCGCGTCCGTGCTCTTCGGCGGCGGCGGTCCCACCGGCACCGGCGCCATCCTGGCTGGCGCGCAAGAAGGCGTCTACGTCATCGGCGTGGACAAAGACGAATGGGTCACCAGCTTCGGCGCCGGGGAAACGCCGGGCTCGGAATACATCATTTCCAGCGCGCTAAAGCGGGTCGATGAAGGCGTCTACCAGATGACCGCCATGCTGGCGGAAGGCAATATGGAAGCATTCCCCGGCGGCGATGTCTTCTTGCTGGACGCGGCCATGAACGGCGTCGGCCTGGCGCCGCCGCATGAATCCGACCTCGACATGTCCGTCTGGCAGAAGACCGCGGCAGTCAGCGCCATGCTCATCGCCGGCGAGATCGAAACCGGCGTGAATTTGCTCACGGGGGATCTGCTGGAAGACGACATGATGGACGAGGACGACGATCACGAAGAAGACCGCGACGACGGTCACGATGATGACCACGACGACGATCACGAGCATGACGACGAGGATTCTGAGGAATCAAGCGGCTAGCGTAAGTCGATGTCCTCAAAAAAACAGACAGCCTCATCTCTTGATGGGGCTGTATTGATTGGTTATGACTTCCGAATTAGTGTGACGATCTGTCCAAACACAGAAGGAAAACCAAGTTAGCGAAATGTTTTGAAATGGTTGACATGCTCGCAGAAGTCGAGCATAATCAGAGCGCAGTCGCGGGGATGAACGTTGACCAACGTGCGACATGTTGAAGGTACCATAGCAGGACTTTCGTACTCAATCATTGAAGAAAAACAAGGATGAAGTCATGGCGGAACAAATAAACGATCACGAAAGACGAATTTCAACCATTGAAGGCGAGATGAAGTCCCTAGCCACCAAAGCCGATCTCGCGGAATTCAAAGCCGAAATCATGGAATACGTCCAGAGCGCGATTCGGGCGCAGACGGAAGAATTTCGAGCGTCCTTCGACAAATTCAGCGAGGCTTTGGAAAGGCACAGCGACGAAATCCGCGACTTGCGCGAGAAGGACAGTCGTATCAAAGGCGCTGTCGACACGCTCAAGTACGCGCTGCCATTTCTCATCAGCATCATTGCTGTTTTGGTGGCGGTCCTTAAGTGATTGAAAGATGTCTTAGTGAGATTTTTGTACGCAATCATTGAAGAAAAACAAGGATCAGCTCATGGCGGAACAAATTAACGATCACGAAAGACGGATTTCAACCATTGAAGGCGAGATGAAGTCCTTAGCCACGAAAGCCGATCTCGCCGAATTCAAAGCCGAAATCATGGAATACGTCCAAAGCGCGATACAGAGCGCGATTCGAGCGCAGACGGAAGAATTTCGAGCGTCCTTCGATAGACTCAGCGAAGCCTTGGAAAAACAAAGCGAGGATATACGAAGGCACAGCGACGAAATCCGCGACTTGCGCGAGAAGGACAGCCGCTTCAAAGGCGCTGTCGACACGCTCAAGTACGCGCTGCCATTTCTCATCAGCATCATTGCGGTACTGGTGGCGGTCTTGAAATAATCATCGGAAACCAAATCAAGCGAGAAAGCAGCCTCATCGCGTGATGGGGCTGTTTTGCTTTCCCCGTGAATTCCACGCAGAGAAGATTTAGTGTGCCTTCAATCAAATCAAGTCCGGCGGCGGGTACAACAGCAGCTAATGGACAAAACCAGATGTCAAGTTGGATGGGTGCGGTGACTAGACAATGATTCACGCAAGTTCGGTTACACTTATGTGGTAGGATGCACTGATGTGATTATTGCCTCCACGGTGAGCCCATATTGAAAAAACGTGTGTTCCGGGGGATAATCCCGTTTCGATGTGACTTAAATGTATCGGGATACTTTGACCTAAACCCCCATACTCGTCTGCGCGCACTTTTAGCCCCACCCTCCTTCCGTCCACAGCCAATTGAAAATCATTTCCTCTTCGCCCAACATTGATTGTAGCCATTATCAGTGCTTTGCCGGTATTTATTTCTAGGCTTTGCCTAGAACCGCCGGAAGCAGAGTGAAGTATCCTCGCGCCCTCCTCGTCCAATGATTCGTTTAGGTTCACCAGATTTTCACCCATCGCATTCAAGTCGTCTGCTGTAACCAATTCACCATTTGTCCAATTTGTCTTGGGGGGTGTCCAAGGCATAACTCATCTCCTCTTGTCGATTTAACAGTAATTTCAGTTTAGCATATTTGTTCTACTATAGCGAGGCTATTTGTACTCGCGTCTATAATTTCATCTAAATGGCTAGCCATATGCTAAGACAAGTTTTAGCATCGTGAAAGCCGGTTAGAGGATGGTTCATCTTTTGTTGACAAGTTGATCAGTGTGTGCCAGAATTGTGTGGCAAACAACATAGCATACATGGAGCGTGACCGTGGATCAAAATGTGCAGTTCGTCATCATCGTTGGCACGGTTATCGGCGTTTTCTTGTGGTTGCGTAATGATATCAATCGGCTTGATGGGGAAATCTCATCGCTGCGCGACGATGTCGCAACGTTGCGAAATGAAATGACATCGGTTCGAGAATCGCTGGCCTGGATGCGTGGACGAATGGGTTATTCCGAGCCTTTGCCGCAAGAAACGGATTGATGGGCCAGTCTGTCCAAAACAAGACAGTAGGAATTAACAGCCTCATCTCATGATGGGGCTGTTCTGTTTTGAAATATATCAAAGCGCCCCGTCGGTATTCACTCCATCCACCAGGCGCGCAATCCCCAGCGGATTGGCGTCCTTCAGCGGATCCGGCAGCAGGGCGTCCGGCACATTCTGGAAGGCGATAGGACGCATGAAGCGGTAGATGGCGTTCATGCCCACCGAGGTTGTGCTGGGCGCGGTGGTCGCGGGATAGGGTCCGCCGTGCTGCATGGCTGGTATGACGGCGACGCCGGTCGGGAAGCCGTTCCAGATCACGCGACCGGCTTTCTCCCGCAGTTGGTGCAGCAGATTGCCGATGCTCTCCAGTTCATCTTCCTCGGCGTGTACCGTGCTGGTCAGATTGCCCTCCAGCGCGTTCACCGTCTCGCGCAGGTCATCGCCATCCTCACAGAGCACAAATAGCGTTACCGGTCCGAAATGCTCGACCTGCAATTCGTCGTCGGCGCGGATGGCGGAGGCAGTCGTCTGCATGACCGTATTGCGAAAGCAGAAGGAATCGCTGTCCGTGACGGCTTCGCCGCCGGTCAAGAGGCTGATATTGGGATTGTCCCGGGTTTGGCTGACGGCGCTTTGCAGTCCCCGCTCAATGGCCGCGTTGAGCAGGACGCCCGCCGGCGCCGCGTTCATTTTCGCCGTCACCGAGGCGATGAATGCCTGCGATGCCGGGCTGTCTTGCAACAGGATTAATCCGGGGTTGGTGCAGAACTGACCTGTTCCCAGCGTGATTGAACCCACTAGACCATCGGCGATGTCATCGGCGCGGTTCGCCAGCGCGGCTTGCGTGATCACCACCGGATTGACGCTGCCCATCTCGGCGTAAACCGGAATCGGGCGGGGACGCGCGGCTGCGGCATCGTAGATGGCGCGCCCGCCGCGCAAGGAGCCGGTGAAACCCACCGCCTCGATGCCATCGTTGGCGACCAGCCACTGTCCGACGTCGATGCCGCTGCCTTGAACCATTGAGAACATGCCAGCGGGGAAATCCGCCGCCCGGACCGCAGCCGAGATCGCGACGGCGAACATCTCCGAAGTGGCGGGATGGCCCGGATGCGCCTTGACCACGACCGGACAGCCGGCAGCGATGGCCGAGGCAGTGTCGCCGCCCGGAACAGCGAAAGCGAAGGGGAAGTTGCTGGCTGCGAATATCGCCACGGGACCGACGGGAAACTGCATCTGTCGCACGGAAGGTTGGCCGGGTTCCGCGCTGTTGATGATGGCGCGCAGATAATCGCCCTCGCGCAAGAGGCTCGCAAAGGCGCGAATCTGCCCAGTGGCGCGCTCGCGCTCGCCGGTCAGGCGCGGCAGACCCAATCCGGTCTCGCGGTCGGCGGTATGCAAGAGTTCGTCGCCGAGCGCGTCGATGCGAGCCGCGATCTCGTCCATGAAATCAGCGATTCTGCTCGACGAATAGTTGCGCACGGCTTCAAAGGCGGAAACCGCAGCCGCGACCGCGCGGTCGACCTCGGCTTGCGTAGCGTTATGAAAGGGCAGATCGCCCGCGCCCTTGCTGCGCGGATCCACGCTGTAAAAGACTTCGGAACCCTCCGCCGAGGTTTCGCCGGCGATGTAGTTTTTTCCTGTCAATCTCATGTCGCTATCCTTATCCCTTTGATACTCGCAAGTCGAGTTCGTCCACAATCTTGAAGAAGTCGGGCAACGTGTTCTCGTCGAAAGCCACCGTTGGGCGGCGTACACAGGCGCTGTCGATGTAGCCGGCGCGTTTCATCAGATGCTTGCGCAAATGCAAGGAGTTTTCGTGCCCGCTGCCGGAGACGGCTTGCACCAGGGCGTCGCCCTTTTGGATGATGCCGGCGGCCGCATCGGCTTCACCGCCGCGCCACTTGTCCCAGGCGTCGATGAAGATCTCGTTGAAGCCCACGCCGGGGATCAAACCAGCCGCGCCGTTGCGCAACTCGCCGAGCGCGGTTATGCCGCCGCCGCCGCCGAACATGCCAGCGCCCGGCGGGAGCAGGGGCGCCAGGTCTTTCATTTTGTCAGCCGATCCGGGTCCTTCGATCTTGTAATAGCGCACATTGGGCGCGCGATGGGCGATTTCCGCCAGCGCCTCGACCGCTAGCACGGTGTGGCGATAACCCGGGATATGCGGCGCTTGCTGCACGATGATCGGCACATCCGTGGCTTGGCCGAGGTCGACGTAGTGATCGACGAAAGACGCGCTGCCGTTGTCCATGGTAGCTGGCGGCAGCACCATGTAGGCAGCCGGTTGATATTTCTCCAGTTCGCGCGCCTGCCGAATGGCGGCTTCGGTGCTGCCCGCCGCCAAGCCGATGACCAGTGGCGCCTGCCGAGCCAATTCCGCCGCGACGATTTCAACGGTCTTTTGGCGCTCGGCGTCGGTGAGCTTGTAAGCTTCGCTGGCGAAGCCGTTGATGCCTATGGCATGGACGCCGCCGTCCAGTTCAAAGCCTAGGATGCGCCGCAGTCCGTCGGCGTCGATATCGCCGTTCCGCGCGAATGGCGTGAACAAGATCGGGGCGATGCCTTTTATCATGCGCGGCTCCAAAATTGCGCCTGTCGGACAAGCCCGTAGCTTAACGCATGCGAGCGTTGTTCACCACTACCAGTTGTGTATCCGTTTCGGTTGAAATACATTTAGCCGATCCGCGACATGGGATTCTTCAGCGAAAACAGGAACGGGGTTGTTCGGGGCGATCGCTCGGTGAAGCGCAAAGTGTCCTCAAATGCTGGGAAAATACCCTCATTTTGCCCCCTATTTGGGTAACAGTATAGATACAGTATGTATACGGAGGGGGGGGTATCCCCGGCACATTTTTTATTCACCACAGAGGCACAGAGAGCACAGAGGGGCGAGCCGCCGCTGCGCGTAGACACAGCAGGTCGCTCGCCCGTACAGTGTTTTGCGCTTTGGCGGGCGACCTGATAGGTCGCGTAGAGGTATTCAACCCCCTCTAAATCTCCCCCCATTGCAATGGGTCGCGTAGACACTGACCTACGGGGGAGACTTGGTCGCGCCGCGAGAGCTCTCCTTTTCTGACGTTTCGGGTCGCGTAGGGCGCGCGGGTCGCGCAGACACTGACCGCCGACACTGAGGGGTATGATCTGGGCGAGCCACCGCTGCGCGTAGACACAGCAGGTCGCTCGCCCGTACAGTGTTTTCGCCATAAATGAAGCAGGGGGCAAGGGAAGTCCAGGGAGGGACCGGTGAATTGGGATCTATAGCGAACCCTGACGAAGCAGGGCGCCGCGGATGGCGATCATGGCGACTTTGGCAGATCAACGCGCCTTGGGCTTTGTTTTATGGCGACGTCTTTTTTGCGCTTTGCGGCGCTTGTCAGATCCCGCCAGAATTGCTCGATGGCGACGTTTCCCAGACGCTTTGGGGCGCTTGCCGGAATGCGCCGGTTTTGACTCGCTGT
>JAJEFB010000048.1 GCA_022820665.1 Anaerolineae bacterium
TACTCCCTCGAGCGCCTGCCCAGCGGCGCCTGGCGCTACGGCGCCCCCGCCGGCGGACACGACGACACCGTCATCGCCACCGCCCTCGCCTGGTACGGCAGCCGACACACCGGCCGCGCCCTCATCGACTTCGCCTGATCACAATGAACACCAAAAACCGCCACACCGACAAAAAAGCCCTACATCCCTTTCAAGGACCTTGTACGGGCGAGCCGGCGGCTCGCCCCTCGGTGCCCTCTGCGCCCTCTGTGTTCAAAATCTCTCTGTGCCTCTGCGCCTCTGTGGCAAAAAACCCTTTGCGCCCTTCGTGTCTTTGTGGTGAAAAAAATTCTCTGTGCCCTCTGCGCCTCTGTGGTGAATAAAAAATGTACCACCCCCGCCAAATCCAAAACCCAGCAATACCGCGCCCTCCAGCCCGTCGACCTCTTCAAAATCCCCAAAAAGCTGGGGACGGCGCGGGGACTTCCAAAGGGACTCCTGGGGGCTTTGCGGAGCGCTTTCCATCCACGATATTCAACAGACTCCGCGACCGGCGGCTGTGGTAAGATGACCGAAGTCAGAAACGCAAAAGCGCAACAAACATGAATCACGATACCGTCGATGTGCTGATCGTTGGCGCCGGCATCTCCGGCATCGCCGCCGCCTACTACCTGGGAACCCGCTGCCCCCAGCTTTCCTGGACCATCGTCGAAGGCCGCGACGCCATCGGCGGCACCTGGGACTTTTTTCGCTATCCCGGCATCCGCTCCGATTCCGACATGTTCACGCTCGGCTATCGCTTCCGCCCCTGGCGCGGCGAAAACGCCATCGCCGACGGCGCTTCGATTCTGCAATACCTCAAAGACACCGCCCGCGAATTCGGCATCGACAAGCGCATCCGCTTCGGCTGCCGCGTGAGCCGCATCGCCTGGTCATCGGAAGAAGCGCGCTGGACGGTCGACATCGAGCGCGCCGGCGACAAAGCCCAGATCCGCTGCAACTTCCTCTTCATGTGCACGGGATACTATCGCTACGACCAAGGCTATACGCCGCGCTGGTCCGGCATGGCTGACTTTGCCGGCACGATCGTCCACCCGCAGGCTTGGAGCGCGCGGGAGAATAACACTGAAAACACGGCCAGCGCCGACAGCGGCGCCCCCGACTACGCCGGCAAGCGGGTCATCGTTATCGGCAGCGGCGCGACAGCAGTGACCATCGCGCCGGCGCTGGCGCGGCAGGCAAAGCATGTAACCTTGCTCCAGCGCTCGCCCAGTTATGTCGTCAGCATGCCCGCCCGCGACGACCAGGTCAATCGCCTGCGCGGCGCCCTGCCCGACCGGCTGCTGAGCTGGCTGGCGCGCTGGAAAATGATCCTCTTCGGCATCTACTATTATCGCAAAGCGCGGGTCAATCCCGGCGAGACGCGCGACATGATCCTGCAGGGCATCCGCGGCGTCATGGAACCGGGCTTTGACGTCGAGCGGCACTTCGGTCCCGCCTACAACCCCTGGGATCAGCGCGTTTGCGTCGCCCCGGACGCCGACCTGTTCCGCGCCATCAATGCCGGCAAGGTGTCCATGGTCACCGATCATATCGAGCGCTTCGTCGAAGAGGGCTTGCAATTGCGCTCGGGCGAACTCTTGCCCGCCGATATCATCGTCACCGCCACCGGCATGCGCATGAAGATCATGGACGGCGTCAGCATTATCGTCGACGGACAAACTGTGCAACTGGGCGATACCCTCAGCTACAAAGGCTTGATGTACAGCAATATCCCCAACCTGGCTTCGGCTTTCGGCTATACCAACGCCTCCTGGACGCTCAAATGCGAGTTGATCTGCGAGTACGTCTGTCGCTTGCTCAATTACATGGATCGCCGCGGCTACCGGCAATGTACGCCGCGCCCCAAAGCGGAGTCGCCGGCCGCCCATCCCATGATCGATTTCACATCCGGCTATGTCCAGCGCGCCAGAGACGGCTTGCCCAAGCAGGGGAGCCGACCTCCCTGGCGCGTCTATCAGAATTACGTCAAGGACCTGCTGGTCATGCGCTTCGGAAAGCTGGACGACGGCGTGATGGAGTTCAAGCGGGCGGCGCGCTCAACCCCAACCCCCTCCCCGAAGCATCAGCTGAGGAATAAGCGCAAGTAAGTCATGAACATTTTGAGGAACAGGTTTCGACATAAATGAGGCATGTAGGGGCGACCAATCTGGTCGCCCGCCGATGACGGACATGGAATGACAGGGATATGTTTTTTAAGGACTTACTTGCAATTACTGGGGAGGGGGAGTGAATCGCATGGGAGCGGCTTCAAAGGCTGAATTCGAATCCGCCGTCCTTCACTGCCGCGCGGAAGACCGCGTCATCCAGCGCCAGCCCGAAGCCCGGCGCATCGGGAATGACGACATGACCGTCCTCAACGCGGTAAGTCGAGGCGTCAATGCCGGGCGTGCTCGTCTCGTCCCATTCGACGAAGGTGAAGCCCGCCACCGCCGTCGCCAGATGACCGGAGACATAATTGCCCAGATGCCGGCCGTAATGATGCGGCGCGCTGCGGACCCGCCACGCGTCGAGTTGCGCGCCGGTGTCCAGCCAGTTGCTGAAGCCGTGGCTGAAGATATCGTACTGCATCACATCCACGAAGCCCTCCCGCGCCCAATCCATCAGCGCCGTTGCCGCCCAGCCCTCGCCGTCGGCGATCAACACGGACAAGCCCTCCGCCTCCATCCAGTCATGCAGCGCCTCGTAAAGCTCCGGATCTTCGTGGAAAGCCTCCTCGAGCCAAAAGAGCTTGCAATCGGCCGTTTCCGCCAGCACGCGCTTGGCGATGTTCAGGTTGTAGCCATTGTTGGCGTCAATCATGATTCTCGCCTCCGGTCCCACCGCTTCGCGCACCGCCTTGATGACGGCGATATCGCGCCGCGTGCCCGCCTCCAGCGGCATGTGCCGGGCGCCGCGCCCAACCTTGATCTTGAAGGAACGGTGGTTCTTCTCGTAGCCCTGGCGCGCGTGCTCGGCGATGAGCGCCGCCCCCGCCTCGTCCGAATCCAAGCTCAAGTCGTTCATGTAGAGCGAGGTATCGTAACAGGGGACGCGCAGCGGCGCCCCGCTCCCCGCTTCCGTCCGCCCAGCCAGCGCATAGACCGGCGTTCCCCGCAGCGTCCCCGCCAGATCCCAAAGCGGAAAATCAAAGGCGCGAGCAGACTTCACAACGCGACCGTCGTCGGTCAGCAGGCTGGCGATGTCCCGGCTCAGGAGTTGCCCCGCTTCTTCGCGGCTCGCAAAGCAAAGCCCAAAGCCGGAAGCGCCGTCGGCAGTAGTCAAGCGCATGACCTGAAGATGAACGTCAATGCCATGAATGTTCAAACGCGAATTGTTGCCGGCTTCTCGCGGTCGCCGCCCCAGCAGGGGCGCGGACTCAATGCGAGCGATTCTTGCGCTTTCCATGATTTGACCTCCTGGCTGCCCCTGTTTATGTATACTGCGGCGCTCATGCAACAAGCAGGCTTGCTATTTTGCGTGAGCGCGACATTCTTGGAATCTTTTCGCTGCCGCCGAGCGGCTAGGCTTCGCCGAACATGAGGCCAGTGGGGATGACATCGGTGCTTTCACCGCGGCCTATCGCTTCCGCCGTAGCCAGAATGCTGTCGAAGTCATGGCGCGGCTGGAAACCGAGCTTGGTCCGTATCTTGCTCAAGTCCAGCTCAAAGTAGTTTTTGAAAGGCAGACGCGCTTCAACGTAGGGCAGATTATAGCGCTCCGCCAGCATCGGCACGATTTCAGCCCAGTCGAATATGGCGGCTCCCGCCAGATTGAAAACTTCGCCCGCCGCTTCCTCAGATTCTATCGCCAGCGCCAAGCCATCGGCGATGTCGCGGACGTCGCCGAAGTGCTGGCGGTAGGGCACGCCATTGGGATTGAGGCTCAGCAGCAGTTTCTCCTCGCCGTCCCAGCCCGCGCGCAGGGTCTCGATCATTTCCAGAACATCGGGATCGCTCTTGTCGCCTATGTCCTTCACCTCGTAAGACGCGTCATTGCTGTAAGTGGCATAAGCCGCGCTATAGAGAAAATGCCGCGGCAGTCCGGCGTCGTTCAGGAATTCGCTCGGTTCGATCACGGTGGAGAAGCGCATGGCGCAGGTGGGAACGCCGTATTGATAGTGATAGACCATCGCCAACTCTTCGCCGAGCCACTTGGTCATCAAGTAAGCCATATTGGGAAGTTTGCCGGTCATGTCTTCGGTAATCGGCCGCTCGAAGTAACGCCCGTTGACGCGCGCGTCCCAATAGACGCCTTCCGTGCTGGCGTAAACGAAGCGATGCAGATTCGGGCAAAGCTCGCGGATGCTTTCGAGGATATTCAGCGTGCCCATGGCGTTGATATCGAGGTACTGCCGATTATCGAAAGGTCCCTGAAAAGCGGCTGCCAGATGATAGATAGCATCGACGCCCGCGACAGCCTTGCTCACATCTTCGGGATTCCGCAAATCGCCGAAGACCGTTTCCACGCCGTCGAAGGCATCCAGTTTCCTGGCGCGGCTGGCATCGGCGGGGTAGACAAAGCTGCGCACGCGATGTCCCGCATCCAGCAGGCGGGTAACCAGATTGGCGCCGATGCGCCCGGTGCCGCCGGTGACCAATATCTTCATCAGTCTGCTCCCGTTTCCGTTGGTCGTTTGGCGCCGATTCTATCAAGAGTCGGGGCGCATTCCAAACAGTTGCTCAATAGTCGATTTGCAGGATAATATCTTGCGGATGATTGCCGAAGCCGCGCCCGAAGATATTGAGCCCGCCTTTGTTTTCCGCGTCATCGGCGATGCCTATGCGCAGTGAAATGAAGGGGCGCTTCGCCAGTTCCAGGTCAGATATCCTGATATTGGATAATGCTCGTCCGTCGATTGAAGACCCGGCGTCGTCTATGCGCCATACCTTGAGCTGGCCGTACTGGCTGTTCCAATCGGGCCACCAAGCCGGGGTCAGGTTGCCGCGCTTGTCGCTGAAGTCGGAGGGGCAAGTCCAGGCGCCGACTCGCAAACCGTTAATCTCCAGGAAGATGTCCGAGAGCCAGTCAAGCGCGGAGGGCGCGGCTTCCGAGCAAATCTCCATGCTGATCTGCAAGCTTTTGGGATCTTCGCGGCCATGCGCGTGATTGGGAAAGCGATACTCCAGATACCCGTGCGTCAACCAGACTATCTGCGCCGCATGTCTCTCCGGGGCATAAAACATGACCGGACTGTCGTAGGCGCCTATGACCGAATCGACCCCAGCCATGCCGCAAGGAGCCACGACAACCTGATCGACAAAGGCGCCAACCGGCATGTGAACCTCAATATGGTCGACCTCGGTCTGCCGCGCCGTATCCGGCAGATTGAAAATCACCCGGTCATAGAGCCGCGTGTAGATGCGCTGCTGGCCGCGCTTGCCGGGCGCCGTCTGCGAACTCAGCAACCCGGCATCCTCGAGGCTCGTCAGGTGCAGCGAAGCCGTCGCCAGCGGCATGCCCAGTGCGCGCGCGATCTCGGACAAGCTGGCCACTTTGGTCGTCAGAAACTCCAATATGCGCAAGCGCGGCGAAGAGGCGAGAGCCTTGGCAACGCCCAACTGTGTTTCCCATGATTCTCTGTCATTCGAGACCAGCAGCGTTCGCGTCTGGTTTCTCGTTTTTCGGTCGAATTCTTCCACAATCGCAGCCTGGTACTTTGCATGAAATTATAGAGTTATGGTCAATAATACTTCACGTTCATCAGAAACAAAACACTGGAAAGCTGTCAAAGCTCAAAGGATTACTTGACATTCCAGCAAAATCGGTTATGTTACTTTCGTAAATTCACAAAATATATTGGTCGATAAGCCATCGTATGATGAATCGCGCTGATTTCGTTCCGCCTCCCCAAGGGGCGCCCGGGCATTTTCCGCGATCAAAGAATCAAGCAAGCTTGACGGAATAGAATGATGACCGCCTTTAGCGTCGAGCGCATGGTCAATTCCCTTTTTGGCTTGCTGGAAGCTTTCAACCCGATTGCCGAGCCTTACCGCCGCTTTCACGAAAAGCTGCCGCCCAAGATGCAGCAGACCGTCACGGCGTTTATGTTTATCCTGCCATTCGGCGTTCTCTATGCCATCTTCACCATTCTGCCCATCTTCCAGACCTTCTACATCTCCCTGCACAAGTGGGAGATCATGGGCACGAACATCCGCTACATCGGGCTGAAGAACTTCGAGCGCTTGCTGACGCGGGACACGCAGTTCCACCAGGCATTTGAGCAGACGATTCTCTTTGTCGCTCTGACGATTCCGATCATCTTTGTCGGTCTTTTCTTCGCGCTGATGCTCAATCGTCCCATCAAGGGCATCGGCATCTTCCGCACCATATTCTATCTGCCGAACATCATCGCGGTGACGGTCATCGGTTTGATATGGTCGCGGGTCTTCGCGTCATCGGGTCGCGGTTTGATCAATGCTTTCCTGGAGAACTTCGATGCGGGTCCGATTCCTTTTCTGGATCAAGGGGATCTGGCGACGCTTGTGGTAGCGTTCACCACACTCTGGTGGACGGTCGGCTTCAGCATGTTGATATTCCTGGCGGGATTGCAGGATATTTCGCAGGCGCTCTATGACGCGGCCGAGGTAGACGGCGCCAACCGCCGGCAGCAGTTCCGCCACATCACGATTCCGGGTTTGCGCCGGCCCTTCGCCTTCTTGTGCATCTTGCAGGTGATCGCGTCCTTCCAGATTTTCGGTCAAGTCGATGTCATGACCGGCGGCGGACCGGCCGGCAATACCCGCACGATTGTCTACAATATCTTTGAGACCTCCTTTCTCTATTTTCAAGTGGGTTATGGCACAGCCATGGCTGTGATTATGTTCGCGGTTCTGCTGGTCATTTCACTTTTTCAACTGGCGCTATTTCGCGATCAGGGTGTAGGGAGCTAGCGGTGACATTTGTTGGCGCGGATCTGGCGCGGAAACGGCAACTCGTGGAACGCCGGCAGGGCAGCGTTTACGTCTTGGCGGTAGGCTTGTTCGCGTTTATCTGGATGCTGCCGGTGATTTGGACGGTGGCCACGTCTTTCCGGCCCGAGCCGGCTTTGCAGCGCAATCTGGCCAGCTTGCTCCCCTTGCCTTTCACCACGGACAATTGGGAATTCATCCTCAAGAGCAGCCAACTGTGGAAATGGTTGGGCAACAGCGTGGTCGTCTCCACCACGCACACGCTGGCGCAGTTGACGGTCTGTTCGCTGGCGGCTTACGCTTTTGCGCGCCTGGACTTCTATTTCAAGCGTCCGCTTTATATTCTGGTTTTGATGGGCTTGATGGTGCCCTTTGAGGCAACCTTCCTGCCGGTCTATCTTTTGTTTTCCAATTTGAAACTTCACAACACGCTGATCGCGCTGATTTTGCCCGGCATCGCCTCATCCTTCGCCGTCTTTCTGTTGACGCAGTTTTTCCGCGGCATTCCGTTGGAACTGGAGGAAGCGGCGATGATGGATGGCGCCGGGCGCTTTCGCATCTTCCTCATTATCATTATTCCGCTATCGATACCGGTCATCACTGCCTTGGCGATATTCACCTTCCTGGGCAACTGGAACAGCTATTTGTGGCCCATCATCTCCGCCACGAGCAGCGAAGTCTACACGATTGTTATTGGCTTGCGGAAACTAAATCAGGCATGGGGAGATGTCAATTTTTATGGGCGCGATATGGCGGCGGCGGTCTTCACGGCATTGCCGATCATCATCTTCTTCTTCGTTTTCCAACGCCGCATCATCAGCGGCATCGCCATAAACAGCGGCATCAAGTAGAGAGGAACGCCTATCGACGCCTGCCTATCCTGAATTTCGTTTTCGATTCAATTAGCACTCCCGAAAGGATGCAAATCATGTACAGAATGAAAGCTCTACTGATGGTGGCTATGCTGCTCTTGCTGGTCGCCATGCCGATTGCCGCGCAAGATGCCGCCGAGGTTACCTTTATGCGCTTCTTCGGCGAATGCGCCGATGAATTCGGCGAGACTACCGATTTGTCCGAGGCTTATGGCGAGTGCGGCATCATTCAGACGCTGGCCAATTCCTTCAATGCGACGCAAGACGAAATCCATGTCAATACTGTAGTGGTTGACTGGCCTGGCGTCACCGAATTGAATGCCAACTTAGCCGCCGGCACGCCGCCGGACATCATGGTGCTGCACGGCCGCCGTATTCCCAATTACGCCTCGCGCGGACTGCTGACGCCCCTGGGCGATGTGCTGGCCGGCGCCGGCATCGACGCTGAGGACTTGACCGACAGCGCCCGCGGCTTCGTCGAATACAATGGCGAGCTGTATGGCATCCCCTTGGATCTGCACGGTCACCTCTGGCACATTAATGTTGACCATTGGGCGGCGGCTGGCTTGGTCAACGAAGACGGCAGTCCTGATATCCCCTATGGCATGGACGAATTTATGTCGCACGCCGAGCAGTTCAAAGAAGCCACTGGATTGCCCTTCCTCGGCATGTGGACCAATGGGCTGAGCCGCAACTGGATGGCGCTGGTCTATCAGCAAGAAGGCGGCACCGTAGAAGCCGAGGACGGCATGCCCGACATCAACACGGAAGCGGGCTTGAACGCGCTGAACTTCCTGATTATGCTGCGCGACGAAGGACACATCACCGACAATGTCGATTATGCCGCGTCGCAGGAAATCTTCCTGAATGGCGAGAACGGCGGCCACATCAACGGCACCTGGGTGGTCAACTTCTACGACAACCAGGTTGCTGATCCGGAAGGCGCGCTGAAGAATTACTACGTGCATAACTTCCCCACGGTGTACGACCAGCCGGCCGCCTGGGCTGGCAGCCACGCCTGGATCATCCCGCAAGGCGACGACCCAGACCCCGCGACGCTCGAAGCGACATTGACCTTCCTGCGTTACCTCAATGACAACAACATCGAATGGGCGCGCACGGGTCACAGCGCGGTCAACAAGTCAGTCGTTGAAAGCGATGTATACAACACGTATCCGCACCGTCAGGAATACGCCGAATTTGTCCCGAGCGCTGTTATTCCGCCGCGCGAGAATTGGAGCACCGCTTTTGAATCCGTGATGGACGAGGAACTGTCGGCGGCGATGATCGGCGAGAAGAGTCCCGAGCAGGCGCTGGCCGATGCCCAGACCCGTCTGGAAGACTTCGCGCTATTTGAGTAATTGACCGGGACGAGCCTGGGCGTTATCGTCAAGGCAAGTCACTGAAAACAGCGAATGGGGCGGGCTTATTGGCTCGCCCTGTTTGTACCGAGCTAGCCCCGCGAGATTATCGATTTTATTAGCGACTTTATTCTGAACGCGTTACTTGATACTGACTTTTCAACAGGAGTAGAACATGCCCGACATTCCGCGCAAGGAATACCCGCGACCACAGTTCGTTCGCGAGGACTGGCTCTGCTTGAACGGCGAGTGGCAATTTGAGATCGACCAAGGCGACAGCGGCATCCACCGCGGCTTGCCCAAACGCGAATTGACTGACAAGATCATCGTGCCTTTTTGCCCGGAATCGGAGCTATCGGGCATTGGCAATCATGACTACTACAGCGCCGTCTGGTATCGCCGACAAGCGACCATCCCGTCTGAGTGGTCGGGCAAGCGTATCTTGCTGCATTTTCAGGCGGTCGATTACGACAGCACGGTCTGGGTCAACGGCCAGGAAGTTGGGCGGCATCGCGGCGGTTTTTCGCCTTTCAGCTGCGATTTGAGCGGCGCCGCGGAAGCGGGGGACGAGATTACCATCGTATTGCGCGCCCGCGATGACGGCCAGAAGCCGCAGCCGCGCGGCAAACAGGCGCGCGACTATGGTCCGGAAGGCGCCATCTACGTGCGCAGCACCGGCATCTGGCAGACGGTCTGGCTGGAGCCGGTCCCGGATATTCACTTGCGGCGTCCGCGCATAACGCCGGATCTAGCGAATCAGCGTTTTTGTCTAGAGCAGCCAATCAGCGGCAACGCAACGGGCTTGATCCTGCGCGCGACCTTGAGCGACGGGGACGGCGAGGTCGTGACGGCGGAATGCTCGGCCGAATTTGATTTGTCGCCGCGGCTTGATCTGCCGATTCCCGATGATCGGCTGAAGCTGTGGGCGGTCGGCGAAGCGCATCTTTACGATCTGGAGATCGCGCTGATTGACGCTGATGGCAAGGCAATAGACACGGCGACGAGCTACGCCGGCATGCGCGGCATTTCGATAGAAGGCAAGGCGATCAAGATCAATGGACGGACGGTCTTTCAGCGCCTGGTGCTGGACCAGGGTTATTACCCCGACGGCATCATGACCGCGCCCAGCGATGCCGCGCTGATCGAAGATATCGAACTGAGCATTGCCGCCGGTTTTAACGGCGCGCGCCTGCACCAGAAAGTCTTCGAAGAGCGCTTTCTTTATCACGCCGACCGGCTGGGTTATATCGTCTGGGGCGAATTTGGCGATTGGGGCTGCAGCATGAACGGTCCCATCAACGGCGAGCATCAGAAGCCAGGACCAGATTACATCACGCAATGGCTGGAATGCCTCGAACGCGATTATTCGCATCCCAGCATTGTCGGCTGGTGCCCGCTCAACGAGACCTGGCAAACGCTGACCGACCGCATCACCATGCTCGACGACGTCACCCGCGGCATGTACCTGGCGACCAAAGCGATGGACGGCACGCGGCCCGTGCTCGATACCTCGGGCTATTCACACCGCGTGCCGGAAGCCGATGTCTACGACAGCCACGACTACACGCAGGATCCCGATAGCTTCCGCGAGCGGCACGCCGGCGCGGCGGCTGGCAAGCCCTATCTCAACAGCGCGGATAGCTGGGGATTGCCGGCGCGCATGGTCGGCAACATACACTGGTCGATACCTTACCGCGGTCAGCCATATTTCGTCAGCGAGTTTGGCGGTATCTGGTGGAACCCGGATGTCAAAGAGGGCGAGGACTCTTGGGGTTATGGCGAACGTCCGCGCGATCTGGAGGAATTCTACGACCGCTTCGAGAAGCTCTGCGCCATTTTGCTCGACGATGTCAGCATGTTCGGCTATTGCTATACGCAGTTGACCGACATCTATCAAGAGCAGAACGGCATCTACAAATTCGATCGGGGGCAGAAATTCGACCTGGGGCGCATCCGCGCCGCGCAGACCAAGCGAGCCGCGATTGAGTTGGCGGATGAGTGATCAGGGTCTACCCCCTTCCCAAGCGCGTTAAAGGGCTCCGTCTCCCATACGACAATAGAGGGGTACGGGGGCTATTGAATTAACTTGCGCGCCCGCTCAAGCTCGGCCGGCGTATTCAAATTGGTGAAGGAGAGACCTTCCGGGTCGTAGGGCGCGTAGTCGGCTTCGTCGAGGTAAGCGACGCGCATCTGGCCGTAGAAGCGGATAATCTTGAGCCGATTTTCATCGAGTTGCGCGCGGATCGGCGCCAGGCAAGTTTTTCTGTAGATCGCGTGCATAGCCTGGGGATAGCCGTCGACGCGCGGCACGACGATATCCGTTTCCGCGTCGAGTTGCGCGATCATGAAACGCAGCAGTTCCGTTCTGACAAAGGGCATGTCACATGCCAGGACCAGCGCCGCGGGAGTGGCCGCCCGCGCCAGCGCGGTATAGATGCCGCCCAGCGAGCCCTTGTCGGGCAGAATATCCCGGTAAATTTCCAGTCCCAGATGTCTGTAGTTATCGGGCTTGTTGGCGATCAATATGGTCTCGGACTGGCCCAGATCGGCGCTGGCAGTAATGACGCGTTCGATCAGGGTCGCGCCGCCGAGTTCGAGGAAGGCTTTGTCGCGGCCCATGCGGCTGCTCAGCCCGCCGGCGATGATGGCGACTGTGAGCTTCGGATAAGCGCGTTTCAGGGGCTCATTCTCAAGACTCGCGCGCATAGATGAGCCTGGCGCTTTCCAGTACGTCTTCCCTGATGTAACGGCTCAAGGAATTGGGCGTCGCCAAATCAACAGAGCGGCCGACAATTTCGCTCAACTCCCTCATATGTCGCGCCATTGAAAAATAGCCGACCGGCGCATCCGGGAAATACTCCACCAGCAAATCAATATCGCTCTCTGGTTTCAGTTCATCCCTGGCTGCGGAGCCAAAAACGGAAAGACGCCGAATCGGTTGTCCGGCGCAGTATTCGCGGATCTTGTCTTCTGGCAGAATGGTTTTGATGGCCTCGCTCATGGCGACGGTTCCTTCCAAACACATCATAGCATGTATCTGCACACGCTGACGCGCCGATTTATGATCTTGCCGCTGGCGATGGTGGCAAGGGAGAACGGGGCGAGATGGGCCGAGCGCACCTTCCGTTCATCCCTTTCGCCGCGCCTCTTCCAACTCAATGAGTTGTTGAAGCTGGGTAAGTAGAGAGGGAATATCCTTGTGCACAGTTTCCCAAACCACGTCCATCTCGACCCGCCAATAATTGTGTACTAATACATGCCGCATCCCTATGATTTTATTCCAAGGTATATGGGTATGCTGAGCCCGTAACTCATCGGAAATGTGGCTTGCGGACTCGCCGATAAGCTCCAGGGCTTTAGCCAGGGCAAGTTGGAATAATCGGTCATTGTCCAGGTCATCACGATTGCGATCCTTGACAAATTGCTGCGCCTGTTGCCCCGTGTCGCGCATACGCAGCAGATGCAAGCGATCTCGATCACGACTTCTTTTCATAGATGAGCCTCGCGCTCGCAAGAACTTCGTCACGAATGTACTCACTCAGCCCATTCGGTGTACACAGGTCAACACGACGGTCGACGATATCGCTCAGGTCCATCAGGTGCCCGCCCAGGTCAAATAGACCGACGGGCGCATCCGGCAGATACTCCACGAGCAAGTCAATATCGCTCTCTGGCCTCAGTTCGTCTCGAAGGGCTGAGCCAAACACCGACAGACGCCGTATTGGCTGCGTTTCGCAGTAAGCGCAGATCGCTTCCACGGGCAGGTCAAGCTTTATCGCTTCGCCCATGTCATCTTCCTGGCTATGGACTTGGGAGTTGCAAAGTCTAGTGCACATAACGAGTCGGATCCTTGATCGCGCCTTGTCCTTCGAGTACGGTCGGCGCCCGGTCCACTTTTTCCAGCTTGACCGCCGCCATCTTGAAATCAGGGATCTTGGCGCGCGGATCGATCTTCTCCAGCGTCAGCAGGTTCGCTGCCGCTTCGACGAAGTGGAAGGGCAAGAAGACCGTGCCCGCCGGCGAGCGACCCGTCACCATGACTTGACACTCCACCGTCCCGCGCCGCGATGTGATGCGCAGCCAATCGCCGGAAACGACCTGCAACTGGCCGGCGTCAGCCGGGTGCATCTCGATGATCGGTACCGGGAATGCCTCTTCCAGGCGGGAACTGCGGGTCATTGTGCCGCCATGCCAGTGGAACAGCACGCGTCCGGTCGTCAGATGATAGGGATATTCCTCGTCGGGCAATTCGCTTTCCGTGCCATATTCCAGTTCCCAGAATTTGCCTTTGCCGCGGGGAAAATCGTCCTCGAACAAGTAGGGCGTGCCGGGATGATCCGGAGCCGGGCAGGGCCAATGCACGCCGCCTTCTCGCTCCAGACGGGGGTAGGTGACGCCGAAGAAATCGGGCGTGACCCGTCGCATCTCTTCCCAGATTTCCTCGGGATGCGCATAATCAAAGCCGGCGCTGACCGCGACGCCGAGCCGCGCTTCCATGCGCTTGGCAAGGGCGCAGACAATCTGCCAGTCGGGCAGGGACTCGCCCACCGCCGGCAGGGCTTGCCGAACGCGCTGGATGCGCCGGTCGCTATTGGTGAAGGTGCCTTCTTTTTCAGCGAAGCTGGCCGAGGGCAGGACCACGTCCGCCATTTCGCCCGTTTCGTTCATGAAGATGTCGATGCAGACCAGCAGGTCCAGTTCTTCCAGCGCATGCTGGGCATGGGACAAGTTCGGCTCGCTCATCATGGGGTTTTCGCCCATGACGATCATCGCCTTGATCTGCCCTATGAGCGCGCCATCGACCATTTCGGTGACGGTCAAGCCCGGCTGGTCGTTGAGGCTGGTATGCCATTCGCTTTCGAATTTCTCTTTGATTGCTGGATCAGCAACCGATTGATAAGCCGTGTAGACATTGGGGAGACCGCCGCTATCCGAGCAGCCTTGCACATTGTTTTGTCCGCGCAAGGGATTGAGCCCGGTGCCGGGCTTGCCGGCGTGACCGCACATCAGCGCCAAATTGGTCAGCGAAAGCGCGTTGTCGGTGCCATGGGTACTCTGGCTGATGCCCATGCCCCAGTAAAACGCTGCGCGCTCGGCTGTGGCATACATGCGCGCCGCGCCGCGAATATCTTCGGCGGGCACGCCGCTGACGGCTTCCGCCCACTCCGGCGTACAATGTTCCAGCGATTCAATATAGTCTTCAAAGCCCTCGGTGCGCGCCTCGATGAATTCGGGATTGAAGAGGTTTTCGCTGACAATGACATTCGCCATCGCCTGGAAGACCGCCACATCCGTGCCCGGCTTCTGCCGCAGCCACAGCGTCGCGAAATCTGTCAATTCGATCTGGCGCGGATCAATCACGATCAGTTTGGCGCCGTTTTTACGCACCGCTTTTTTCAGGAACAAGCTGATGACCGGATGCGTTTCGGTGGTGTTGCTGCCGGTGACGATAAAGGTATCGAGGTTTTCCATTTCGGCGATGCTGTTGCTCATGGCGCTGGAACCGATCGCTAGTTGCAAGCCGGTCACGCTGCCGGCATGGCAGAGCCGGGCGCAGTGATCGACGTTGTTGGTTTTCATCACCGCCCGCACCCACTTCTGGAAGACGTAGTTGTCCTCGTTGGTGGCTTTGGCGCAGGCGTAGGTGGCGACGCTGTCGCCGCCATGTTCGCGGACTATTGCGGCAAGGCGCTCGCTGACAGTGTCCAGCGCCTCGTCCCAACTGGCCTCGCGGAAGACCCCGCGCGCGCCGTCGCGGATCAGCGGCCGCTTCAAGCGCCGCGGATGTGTAGCGAAATCCAGACCGAAACGCCCTTTGACGCAGAGATTGCCGTAGTTGGGCGCGCTGTCAAATGGCGCTTCGACGCGGTAGATCTGCTCATCTTTGATATGGAGATTCATCTGGCAGCCCACGCCGCAATAGGGGCAGGTGGTGCGGACAGTCGTATCGGGTTGTAAGACGGTCATAGGAGCGCCTCGTCGCAATCCTCTTTAGATTCATTATATACAGCGGATATGTCTTTGCCAATAAAGCCCGTTTTGCGGTCAGGGCAATCGCTTCAAAATCACAGTCCATCAATATATCAGCAATTCAAACCAAAATATGACCACAGAGGCACAGAGCGCACAGAGAAAAGCCATTCAAAATGATAATTGCGCGCTTGTTTGTACAAATGGCCTTCGGTGGCAAGTCATCGGCGGGCGACCAGATTGAGCCTGTTGAAATTCTACCCCACCCCCGGCCCCCCTCCCCGAAGCATCAGATAGGGGGAGCGCATTCAGCGAGACTAGGATTACATCCAGAACATTCGCTACCAATGAGATTTTTTGCATTATTTTATTGGTACTACCACTGCCCGTTTTGCTAATGGCGCTTTTGAAATCATCCCAATCAGGGCTACAATATCTCGTGCTGTATACAGTCTGTGTAAAAGGACGAAAGTCATGACCTACTATGCGCATGAAGCCCTGCCCAAAACCATGCCCGCCATCGTCTGTCACGGACCCGAGGACTACCGGCTCGACGAATGGGATGTGCCGCTACCGGCCGCCGGAGAAATCGTGATCAAGGTGCAGTCGGTCGGCATTTGCGCCAGCGATCTCAAGTGCTATCAAGGCGCGCCGCTGTTTTGGGGGGACGAGGCCCGGGAAGGCTATTGCCAGCCGCCGGTCATCCCCGGGCATGAATTCGTGGGCGAAGTCGTGGCGCTGGGCGAGGGCGCCGGTGACAAATATGGCTTGGCATTGGGCGATATCGCCGTCTCCGAGCAGATCGTGCCCTGCTGGAATTGCCGCTTCTGTCTGCGCGGGCAGTACTGGATGTGCCAGGACAAACACGATGTATACGGCTTCCGTCAAGCCACCATCGGGGCCATGGCGGAGTACATGTTGTTCCCGGTCGGCGCCCTTAACTACAAAGTGCCGGAATCGCTGCCGGCGCATCATGCTGCTTTCATTGAGCCGCTCGGCTGCTCGATTCACGCGGTGCAGCGCGGGGAAATCAAACTGGACGATGTGGTCGTGATCGCCGGTTGCGGTCCCTTGGGTTTGGGGATGGTGGCTGCCGCGCGGCTCAAGAATCCGCGCTTGCTGATCGCCGTCGACCTGAACGACGACCGCCTGGAAATCGCAGCGCTTTGCGGCGCCGATATGAGCCTGAACCCGGGCAAGATAGACGCGGTCGACGAGGTGCTGAAGCTGACGGATGGCTACGGCTGCGATGTCTATATCGAAGCCACCGGCTACCCCGCCGCTGTGGAGCAAGGCTTGCAGATGGTGCGCAAGCTGGGCACTTTCGTCGAATTCAGCGTGATGCGAGAGCCGGTCACAGTCGATTGGACCATCATTGGCGATACCAAAGAACTGAATATCCATGGTTCGCACCTGAGCCCGTATACTTATCCCATCGCTATCGACATGCTGGTCAAGGGTCTGCTGCCCATGGAGCGCATCATGACCCACCAACTGCCGCTGAGCAGCTTTCATGCCGGTATGGATATGGTCGCGACGGGCAAGGAATCGGTCAAGGTCACGCTGAGTCCCTAGCGGTTCCGCCCATTGTAAATCTGTGAGGCTTGTTCGCTACTTGTTATGTCGCTTTCGCTCTGGTCTACCCCCCTCAATCCCCCCATAGCAATGGGGGAAGCTCGTTTCGACGTTGCAGCAACACGCGTATTCTGATGATGCAAGTGTCAGCAACTGCTGTTTTCAAGCGAGCTGGCGCTACGTTAGCTCCCCTTCTCCGTTGCTACGGGGAAGGGGCCGGGGGATGGGGTAGAAAAAACGCGCTGACGCTACGCAGTAGCGGACAGTCTTGCAGGGGCGGCCTGGCAAGTCACCCGCGCGTATCGTCAGGAGCAAGTCTATGAGCCAATCACTCGCGGGAAAAGTCGCCATCATCACCGGCGCCAGTTCCGGCATTGGCGAAGCGACGGCGCGTACGCTGGCGCGGCAGGGCTGCAAGCTTTCGCTGGCGGCGCGGTCTTATGAGAAACTGGAAGCGCTGGCTGCTGAGCTCCCAGTTGAAAGCCTGGCTCTACGCGCGGACATGACCCAGCCAGGCGATATTTCGAACATGGTCGAACGGACACTGGAGCGCTTCGGCCGCGTCGACATCATGCTGGCCAATGCGGGGATCTGGATTCGCGGACAATTCGCCGATGGCGACCTCGATGACTTTTCCGCCTTGCTCAAGATCAATGTCGATGCTGTTTTGCGCTGCGCCCACGCCGTCATTCCGGGCATGAAAGCGCGTGGCAGCGGCGATATCATCGTCACCAGTTCCGTTTCGGGACATCATGATCTTCACGGAGAGCCGGTCTACAGCGCCAGCAAAAACGCCGCGCAGACCATCGTACATACGCTGCGCCGGCAGTTGGCGCCCGCGGGCATCCGCGTCATGTCGCTGGCGCCGGGACCGGTAGCCAATCCCATGCAGGGTTTGCGCGATCCGGAAGATATCCGGCGCGTGACCGAAGTCGATCGGGATTATCTAAGTTCCGATGATTGCGCAGAGGCTATACTATTCATGCTGACACGGCCGCCGCATGTCACCGTCCGTGATCTGGTCATGCTGCCGCAAATCGACCGCGTGTAGCGAAATGGCGCGCCGAACCAGACGCAGGGGTTTGATTATGGGAAATTCGCCGCGATCAACCTCTCCCCGAAGCATCAGGTAGGGGAGCGCCTTTGCCGGATTCTGGATAAGTTTCAGATTTCTCGGTACAAATGAAGTTGCTCCGATCTGTTTTATTGGGAATTCCAAGGATTGAAAATGGGAAATTCGCTAGCAGGCAAAGTAGTCATCATCACTGGCGCCAGTTCCGGCATCGGCGAGGCTTGCGCGCGCGCTCTCGCTGAGGCGGGCTGCAAGCTGACGCTGGCCGCGCGCTCCGTCGACAAGATGGAGGCGCTTGCGGCCGAGCTGCCGACCGAATGCCTGGTCGCGCGCGCCGATATGACCGCCCCCGCCGATATCAGCAACATGGTCGAGCGGACTTTGGATCAATTCGGCGCTGTTGATGTCATGTTCGCCAATGCCGGCATCTATATCCCCGGCGAATTCGCCGATGGCGACCCCGAGGCATTTTCGGAGTTGTTGACCATTAACATTGATGCCGTATTGCGTTGCGCTCACGCCGTTATCCCGAGCATGAAAGCGGGGGGTGGCGGCGATATCGTCGTCACCAGTTCCATTTCCGGCTTTATCGATGTGCATTGGGAACCGATTTACAGCGCGAGCAAACACGCGGTGCAAACTTTCGTGCATACGGTGCGGCGGCAAGTGGCCGGCGACGGCATCCGTGTGATGTCGCTGGCGCCCGGCGCGGTGGCCAATCCGCTTTGGGGTTTTCATGACGCGGACGAGATCAAGCGCGTTTCGGAAGGCGAACGGGGCTATTTGACCTCGGAAGACTGTGCGGAAGCGCTTGTGTTTATGCTGACGAGACCGGCGCACGTCACGATTCGCGATTTAGTCATTTTGCCTCAGAATCAGGTGAATGTCTAAAGCCTTCTCGGACATTTACAAATTATCTGTTCTAGCAATCAAGGCTATTTCAATGAAACGCATGGTATTGCAAGGCATCACATCAGAAAACCACTTAACCGCTGTTAAACATGTCTTGGAACTCGATTGCCCTGAACGAGTAATTATGAGCGTAGCTTTCATGAATGCGGGCGGCGTATCGCTTGTCAGCGAAGCGCTCAAGCCCGTCAAAAAACAGTCTACGATTCTTGTGGGAATACGAAACGGAATAACATCACGCCAGGGTCTTGAAGCAATTTTGGAACTTAGCTGTTCTGTTTACGCTGTCGACACAGGTCGACGTCAGCTTGTCTTTCACCCAAAAATCTATATGTCACACAACTCGAATGAGGCGCGTCTAGTTGTAGGAAGCGCCAATCTTACTAGAGGCGGACTTTGCGAAAACATCGAAGCCAGCGTCATTCTAGATCTGGAACTTGATAATCCTGACGATAGAGATCTATTTATGGATTTGGAGAAACAGATCGACGGAATGATAGCTGAATATCCTGAAAACGTGCTCCTAATCTCAAGTCGTTCGGATATTGCACGACTTTTGGACACCGGGCAAGTAATTGATGAAGCCAAGGATTCAAGATCAATTGCTTTGGACTCAAGGCACGAGAAAGATACGGTTCCACCGATAAAGCTCAGGATTAGCCGCAGCGCCGTTTCCGAATCCGAGGCTATGAACGAAAAAGGTGTAGCTATACCCAAACAAGTTGAGTTCATTATCCCAACGCAGGACGCTCTGCGAGAACTGGGTGGTGCGGGAACAAATGATGAGATCTTTGAGCGCGTCGTCCAGATTATGCAATTGTCTGAAGATCAACTGCGCCAGAGACATGTGCGAAAAAATAGAAGCAAAGTCGCGAATCAAATTGATTTTGCCAAAGGACGCCTCAAACGATGGGAGTATACCGAAAAAACATCGGGAGACGGGGGAGGATACCGGCTTACCGAAAAGGGGCTTAGAGAAGACATAACCGATCCACAAGCCCTACTGAGAAATCCAGATTGACATGTCTGACACGGGTTAATGAGATGAGCAGCACACTCGCGGGCAAAGTGGTCATCATCACCGGGGCAAGCTCGGGCATTGGCGCGGCAAGCGCGCGCCTGCTTTCCGAACATGGCTGCCGGCTGGCGCTGGCAGCGCGTTCACTGGACAAGCTGGAGCGGCTCGCCAGAGCAATCGACGGCGAGGCGCTGGCGATCCGCGCCGATATGACCAGTCCGGCAGATATCAGCCGCATGGTCGAGCGTACGCTGGAACACTTCGGTCGGATTGACGTTCTCTTTGCCAACGCCGGCGTCTTCATCATGGGCGACTACGCCGGCGGCGATCCGGAGGCGTATACGAACTTGCTCAAGGTGAATGTCGATGGCGTTTTGCGCTGTATGCACGCGGTCATCCCCGCCATGAAAGCGGGGGGCGCGGGCGATATCCTGGTGACAAGCTCCATCGCCGGTCACGAGGAACTGCACTTGGGACCGGTCTACGGCGCATCCAAACACGCCATCCAAACCATCGTGCATACCATCCGGCGTCAACTGGCGGGGGATGGCATCCGTGTCATGTCACTGGGTCCGGGCCGGGTGGCAAACGAGTTGTGGGGGCTCACCGACCCCGACGAAATCGAGCGCCTGACGCGCGTCGAACGTGATTACCTGAAAGTGGAGGATGTCGCGGAAGCGGCGGTTTTCATGCTCTCGCGCCCGCGGCACGTCACGATACGCGATATTGTGATGTTGCCGCAGAAGCAGGATGTGTGAGATTTCAGCAAGTAGCGAACCTCGGTTTTGAAAAGCGGGCCATTGCCCCTTACTGAGCGTCAACCGGCGGATGCCAGCCTACGGAAACCCAGAGGCTTCTGGATTCCATGACGTCTCGCCGGTTCATCCGCAGACGCGCAACAGTTGCCCGGCCGCAGGGACTCAGCCCAATGATCATAGTGCCATCATTGCTCCAACAAAAGTGATCATCCCAGCTTTGTCGTCGTGGGTGAAACAAGGCCGTCTCGATGTTTGTTTCCGGATCTATTCCGCTTTCAAAATTGTATTTGTGCGCATTGCAGCCGGCACAAGCGAGGCAAAGGTTCTCAGCTACTGTTTCGCCGCCGGTCGACTCGGGGACAATGTAGTCAAGTTCCATCGACACTACGATGATCATTTGTGATTGACAGTATTCACACCGCTTCTTCGCCCGGTCGACAACCAGCTTTCGTATTCAATTTGGAATGAATGCCATGCGCTACACTCCGAATTCCAAGTACGCCTCAATGTCATGACCACGCTGCTTCATCAACACCAATGCCTTGCTTCGTAAAAGCATTTGTCGATCAAGCACAGCGACCAGATGCTCAAGCTCGTTCTTTTCCTTTTCAGATATCACTCCTTGCTTGCCAAGCGCGGTAAGTTCACGCAATCGAGAATCCTGTGCCCAACTTAATCGGCGATGCACCACTTCCCAAAGTTGCTCCTCACTGAATTCATTGAGCGATTCGGGAGAGATCTGCTCGTCGGTGGAAGTTCCAAACAGTATAGTTAAGCCATCCTGTAGAACCGATTCGATAGAGCGGTTGCCACCCCTAGCGATGTTGCGCGCACTCTCGAATATATCGTCAGGGATCTCTAGCTCGATCGTTGACCGCTTCATGCTTAGCTACCTCGCGAATCGTTTACATCATTGTAACGCATAATCGAACGCTTGAACGAAGGGGCACGATTACTCAAAGGTCGAGGATCTCTACGAAGCTGCCGATTCGCTCACGCGCTAACTCGCAATAAGCCTTGCTGATGTCCATGCCGATCCACTGTCGTCCCGATTTTTCGGCAGCGATAGCTGTCGTGCCTGAACCGATAAATGGATCGAGAACAGTTTTTGCGCTGGTCGAGTCGATACAGCGTTGCGCCAGCGCGAGCGGAAATGGCGCCGGGTGGGGATTCTTGGTCTCTTGCGGAATACGCCAGACATCACCATGAGCATTCGCTTTGGTAGCTAGCCGAAACCCGGGTTTAGCGATCAGATAAATCACCTCGAATGTTGGCAGGAAGTATCCGGGATTGAAGTTGATGCCGCCATTGCGCTGCCAGATGATGATCTGGCGTACCGGAAAACCATCGACAATATCCGCGCGGTCTTGCAGCAAGCCCCGCTGTACGCGCCATTTGTGGTTATAGAATATCGCGCCGTCCTCACTCAGAACGCGCATCATGGCATGCAGGCAATCTCTCTGCCAAGCGACATAGGCTTCGTGGGGCATGGCATCGTCATGATCGGCATAACCTTTGATGAGTTCCGCTTGGGGCCATTTGCCGCCGCTGCCATTTTTGAGACCGTTGCCCGTGCTATTCTTGATGTTATAGGGCGGGCTGGTGACGACCAGGTCAACCGAGCCGGCCGGCATTTGCTTCATCAATTCGACGCAGTCGCCTTGATGCACCTTGCCCAGCCAAGATTCGACACCTGATTGAGCGCTTGGAGAGAGATTTGCTTTTGCATCCATAGCGACGTACCTCACAACACCTATATATCGAAAGCAAACGGATTGCTAGCCGTTCTGAGGCATCCGAATCGCGCGCCTCATATCATGCGGAAGACTTACATACCGGGCACCAGAAGCACTTTCGAGACGTCGCCGGGCGCCTCGATCAAGCGCTCGAACCACTTGCCGCCCTCGGCCAGCGGCGCCTCGACGATCCAGGGATCCAGGCGGATGGCGCCCTCGCCCAGCAAGTCCAGCGCGGCAGCGAAGTTCGCGGCGGTATAAGCGAAGGAGCCGAGCGCGCGAATCTCGCGGCGGATCATATTCGCCACCGGCATAACGCTGCTCTCCTCGTGCAAGCCGCTGAGTACCAGCGCCCCCGTTGGGCGCGTCGCCGAGACACATTGTTCGCGGGTCAAGGCGCTGCCCACCGCATCCACCGAGACCGCCACGCCGTCGCCATCCGTCGCGTCCAAGACTGCGCTCACCGTGTCTGCCTGCTTGGGTTGGATGGCGATGCCGCCCAGGTCCTCGCCCATCGCCAGACGCGCCTCATCGATCTCGGCGATGAAGACGCGCGCGGCGCCGCGCAATTTGAGCATCTGCAGGGAGAGCAAGCCGATGGGTCCGGCGCCGATGATCAGGCAATCAGCTCCCGAGACATCGCCAGCCAGTTCGGCGATGCGCAGGGCGCAGCCCACCGGCTCGGTCAGCGCTCCGATTCGGCTGTGCATGCCCTCCGGCAGGGTCAAGGCAAGTTTCGCCGGGACGCTGATGTACTCCGCGAAGGCGCCGGGGCGATGCGCGCCCAAGAGCCGACGATTGCCGCATAACTGAGTGAATCCGGCGGCGCATTGCCGGCACTCACCGCAGTACCAGAGGGGATTGACCGTCACCAAGCTACCCACTGTCAGATCCGGGCGCAGGGTCGCTACCATCGGACCGACGGCCACAATCTCGCCGGCGAATTCGTGCCCCATGATGAGAGGGGGCACGCGCAGGGCGTTGTGGCCCAAGTAACCGCTCAATTCCGATCCGCAGATGCCGACATAACCTACCTTCACCAGGATTTCATCCGCCGGCGCTTCCGGTATTTTTTCTTCGCGCATCGACATCGTTCGCGCCGCTTCCCAAATCAGTGCTTTCATCGCTGTCCGTCCTCTTGTTCCGTCACTAGTCGGGTAGTGTATCCATTTCGGTTGCAACAAAGAGCTTAACCACCGAGAGCACCGAGAATAATTCTAGAGTATTGTTGCTCTCCGCATTCTTTGCTCATTTGTAGTGAAATGAATTGTTTCATTTTCCACGGATTTCGATACAGTACCGCTTGTCGCTCAACTGCTCTTTGACCTGGTTCATGCGCCTGAATTATACTCCACACAGGTTGCCAAGCCATTGTCGAGTACGGACTTCGCTCGCCCGTCCCAATCCCGGCAGCGATTGTCCGACATCGGGATCGGCCAAGCCCAAATACTTGCACGAGGACATCAAAATGAAGATCAAGCATATTGAAGCGGTACGGGTCAATCTGCCGTCGCGGCGGAGCAGCGCCAAAGCCCGCCGTCCGTCCTGGAACGCCACCGATGAAGTTGCCAATCCCATGTCCGGATATCGCCATGTCAAAGTCCATCGCGGCAAATGGATGCCGACGGGCTGGGAGCGCGTCTACGCCAAGGTCACACTCGAAGACGGCACCTGGGGGCTGGGCGGGACCAGCCACGGCCGGCCGGTCGCAGCCATCATCGACGATCACCTGGCGCCGCAGTTGGCGGGTCAGGACGGCTTCGCCATCGAGCGCCTGGCTGATATGATGTTCCGCTTGACCAAGCCCTACGGCACAGTCGGCTTGGCCTCTTACGCCATCAGCGCTGTCGATCTGGCGCTCTGGGACGCCAAGGGCAAGGCGCTCGGGCTGCCCGTTTACAGCTTGATTGGCGGGCTGCAAAAGGACAAGATCTATTGCTATTCCACCGGCAACGATGTCGATTGGTACCAGGAATTGGGCTTCACCGCGCACAAGCTGGCACAGCCTTACGGGCCTGCCGACGGGCTCGACGGCTTGCATAAGAACGAGGCTTTTGTCGGCGCTATGCGAGATCTGGTCGGCGACAATTGCGAACTGATGCTCGATTGCTGGATGGCTTTTGATGTCGACTATACCGTGCGGCTGGCGGAGGCGTTGCGTCCCTACAAGCTCAAGTGGATGGAGGAATGCCTGATCCCAGAGGATATGGACGCCCATGCCGAGCTGCGCGCGCGCCTGCCCTGGCAGACCCTAAGCACCGGCGAACACTGGTACAGTCATGTGCCCTTCCAGTACGCCCTCAAGCACGATCTGGTAGACATCTTGCAGCCGGATATCGAATGGGTTGGCGGCTTGACCACCTGTATCAAAATCGCGCATGCCGCCGAAGCCGCGGGCAAGAAAGTCATCCTGCACGCCGGCGCGCGCAGTCCCTACGGGCAACACTTCTCGATGGCGATGCCGGCTGTGCCCTGGATCGAATACTTCATCGGCGAGCCGCCGGGCGTCTCGCTAAAAGACGGCACTTTGTTCCCCGATATGCCCTACGCCGTCGATGGCTGGCTCGAGATCAGCGACGCGCCGGGATTCGGCATTCAGATTGACGAGTCCTGGATTGAGCCTTTCTGGAGCTGAAGCCTCGCTGGAATAGCCGCTGCGCGATCTTGGCTATCAAATACCCAGCCGCTCGAATTGCTCGAGCGGGGCATCGTTGGCGCGCATGAGGCCAGCCAGCTTCTCGGTCATGCGCTCCTCAGCCGCCGGGTCTTGAATCGGGCTTAACTGGCCGGGATCGCTTTCCAGATCGTAGAGCATGGTCTCGAACACTGGCACCGCCCAGGGACTGCGATGCGCGCCGATCTTCATAGTCGGGCAATCCTTGGTGAATGCAAAAGGCGCCTGCAACTCGATGCCTTGCAGTTCCTCGACCTTGAAGCGATGGCGCATGTGCGTCGGCATGAGCGTGTAATTGTAAAGTGGCCGGTTGTCTGCATTCGCCGCCCCCCGCATGTACACATGACGTCCGTCATTCACATTCACATGCCCGCCGTGTATGCCGTACAAGACAGCATCGCGAAGGGCTGTGTCCTTCGCGACAGTTTCTCCCAGCGGCAGTCCCTGCATATCCGGCGGCAAATCGACGCCGAAATAATCGAGCACCGTCGCGGGCAGGTCGATCGTCTGGACCAGGCTGCCGCGACGCTCGTTGCTGACGCCGGCGCGCGGATCCCAGATGAAGAGCGGGATATTCGCCAGTTCGTTATACCAGGGCATGCGCATCTTGCCCCACCAATCGTGTTCGCTGAGCAAAAAGCCGTGATCCGTGTTGACGATGAGCATGGTATCGTCCCAGAGTTCCAGTTCGTCCATCAGATCGAGCACTAGCCCCAAATAATGATCGCACATGCTCATCAAAGCCGCGTATTCGCAGCGCATGTGATGGACGGCTTCCGGCGATTGATCGACGCGGGTATAAGGCGGCCAATCGAAAAGCGGTCCGTCGTACGCGTGGGGATAAAGCGCTTTCCAGCGCTCTTGCGTGAAAAAAGGCTCGTGGGGATCGAAGGTTTCGATCTGCAGGTACCAGTTGTCGGCAGCGGCGTTTTTGCGGATGAATTCGCTTCCCAGCCTGAAGGTCTGCGCCTGCGGCATGGCAGATTCTTCGGTGATATAGCCGCGGTTGATTAGGTCTTGTCGAAGGTTTACCGCCCGTTGGTCTGGCCTGATATCCAACCGTGGCGCATCGACATCGCCTTTCCACAGGTCGCCTTCTTGCCCGCGCACCAGTTCGTAAGTGGAAAAACGATTGTGATAGGTTGCGCCACCGTCTTCCCAATAGTGGTAATGATCGGTGACCAGATGCGAATGGATGCCTTCTTCGTCCAGGATCTGCGGCATGGAATCGTCGAAGGGTTCCAGCGGTCCCCAACTGCGATGCAGGAAGTTGTAGCGTCCGGTGTGCAGTTCCCGCCGCGCCGGCATACAGGGCATGCTGCCGATAAACGCGTTGTCAAAGGTCGCGCTTCGCTCGGACAGGCGCTGGAAATTGGGCGTATGCACCCAATCACCGCCATAGGGCTGCAGCATGTGCCGGTTAAGCGAATCGAACATCACCATGATTGCTTTCATAATCCGAGCAACTCCCGTTAAGCTTGACAAGCTCGTATCTTAGCGAAATTCATCAGTCGCAACAACAACATGGTCGGAGGCAATAGCAAGACAATGCCGACCGCGCCGCGTGGACGCGTTTATGGGAGATCCATTTGTGTCGGGGGCATAACGCGGTCGCGCTGGGCTCTCAAATCAAGCGATCGCCCCTTTGAGCGCAGCTACCGCCTCCGCTTCCGCATCGCGCGCGTTCTTGAGTTGGCCCCGAATCTCGTCGCGCAGGTCGGCGATCTCGGTTTCCGTCATCGGGAAATCGCTCTCGCTGGCAGTCTTCGCGGCCTCGATTCTCTCGTAGCAGGTGACGATTTCGTCCAGTTGCGCCGCCCCTTGCTCGACAAACAGGTCTGCCTTGCGGTCGATATTGTCACGCACATCTTTGAGGAAGGGCACAGCCTCGGGCAAGAGCGCGCCCAGCAGACCCCGCCAAGCCTCCCCGGCGTTGCGATAGCGCTGCGCCACATTTTCCAGCGCCGGCAAGCCCAACACAGCTGCCGCTTCATCAAGGAAATCGGCATAGACATCGCGTTCGGCAGCCATGGTCTTGCCAAAAGCTGGACCCAGGAAGGCATAGGAACTGATCAAGACAGCCAGCAGCGGGCGCCCGGTCGGGTATTCGCGCGCCCAACTGCCTTTGCTCGTTTTCTTGAGCATATCCCCCCAGTGTTCCATAGCGCGCAGTCCGAAGTTCTTGGCTGATCCCTTGGGCGGTTTCTCGGTCATCAGGCGGACGCAGTCTTCCAGCCCCTGACGAACGGCATCAGCGAGTTTGGCTTCGTCCGGATGGCTCAACAGCAGCAGGCGGTGCTTTTCCTTTTTGATGCGCCCGCGCGCCTTGTCCAGGTCCTCCGTGCTGACGGTCAGCGGCACGCGACTGCGATCCGAGATATAAGCTTCGCCCGCTTCCGGCTCATAACCAAAGATAACCAGGGGCATGCCGCCCCACATGCCTGCATCGTAGGGCAAGGCGTTGTAGGGCAGCAGCCACATATCCGGGCTGGCCACCGGCGCGTAGCCCTCTTCCAGCGCGCGGATCAGATTCTGTCGTCCTTTATCCGCGCTCGCTGTCTGCACGACATCCCGGGCGATGCTCATGCGATCGAAAATCGTCTCCATCGGCGCGAAGGTATTGCGCGTCAGTAAATTAACTTGCGGATCGTATCCCTTGTAGTGAAAGGTGAAATATCCGAAAGTGATGCCGCCGCTAATGCCCAGCAACATAGCTTCGGTAAACGGTTCGCCGGTATGCG
Organism: Anaerolineae bacterium; assembly: GCA_022820665.1. Classification (GTDB taxonomy): domain Bacteria; phylum Chloroflexota; class Anaerolineae; order Aggregatilineales; family Phototrophicaceae; genus UBA6055. The sequence goes on from JAJEFB010000048.1 coordinate 27,616, forward strand.
GCGCTTTGACGCCTTGGTAGTCCAGGGCGTTGCGGATGGCGGCTGTATCCCAATAGCGGCCCTCGAATTGGTTGTAGTTTTCCAGTGTTGGCATGTGCATCCCGCTTTCTTAATATTCCGTGCGATAAATGCCAGTATATGGTCTTTAACCGATCCTTTTCAAAAATTGCGACATAGTTGACGGCTATTACATATTTGAGGCGTTCACCGCTCAAGTAGACGCCAGCTTTCCTGTGGCTTGCGCCTCGGCATTGTGTATCACCTTGTGGCCGGATCCCCCAGCCAGAATGTCGAAGTCAACGCCCAGATCGGCTTGCTGCGCATGATCCGTGAACAAGCGTGTATATCCTCTGGGACTATGTTCGGTGGAGGGCCGCCACTGGGCGCGGCGGAATTCCAATTCATCTTCCGATATGTCGAGGCGCAAGCGGCGCTGGGCAACATCCAACTCAATCATATCGCCGTCGCGCACCAAAGCCAGCGCCCCGCCGACCGCCGATTCCGGAGCGACATGCAAAACGACTGTGCCATAGGCGGTGCCGCTCATGCGACCATCGGAAATGCGCAACATATCGCTCACTCCCTTGTCCAGGAGCTTGCGAGGGAGGCTCATATTGCCCACTTCTGGCATGCCGGGGAAGCCCTTGGGACCGACGTTCCGCATCACCAGCACACAGTCTTCGTCGACATCCAGATCGGGATCGTCAATGCGCGCGTGGAAATCGTCCAGTGACTTGAAAACGACGGCGCGCCCGCGATGCCGCATCAGTTGTGGGGTGGCGGCGGAGGGCTTGATGACCGCGCCGTCGGGGCAGAGGTTGCCGCGCAGCACGGCGATGCCCGCCTCTCGCTGAAAAGGCGCGTCGAGCCGGCTGATGACCGTCTCGTCGAAACAGATCGCCCCGGCCGTGTTCCGCGCATGAGACTCGCCCGTAACCGTGATCGTATCCATAGCCAACAATGTCGCGGCGTTTTGCATCACCACCGGCAAACCGCCGGCATAATAGAATTCTTCCATCAGGAAATCGCCCGCCGGCTTCAGGTTGACCAGCAGCGGCAATTGGCTGCCCAGTTCATCAAAATCGTCCAGGCACAGATCAACGCCGATTCGTCCGGCTATCGCCAGCAAATGCAGGATGACGTTGGTCGAGCCGCCGATGACGGCGTTGATCTTGATGGCATTCTCGAAGGCGTCCCGCGTCAGTATCTTCGATAGCGTTAGCTCTTCTTTCGCCATTTCCACGATGCGATTGCCGCTAAAGTGGCAGAGCCGGCGGCGACGCGCATCGGGCGCGGGAATCGCTGCGCCGCCGGGCAACATCAAGCCGAGAGCCTCGACCACGCAAGCCATGCTCGATGCCGTGCCCATCGTCATGCAATGCCCGTCGCTGCGGGACATGCAGGTCTCGGATTCAATATAATCAGCCGCGCTCATCTTGCCGGTGCGCCAGTCGTCAGTAAAGCGCCATTTGTCCGTACCCGCGCCGATATCTCTTCCCTGAAACTTGCCATTCAACATTGGACCGCTGGTCACGACAATCGTCGGCACATCGACGCTGCAGGCGCCCATGATGGCGGCCGGCGTGGTCTTGTCGCAACCGACCAGCAGCACCACGCCATCAAGCGGATTGGCGCGGATTGATTCTTCGACATCCATGCTGGCCAGATTACGGTAGAGCATGGTCGTCGGGCGCATCAGCGGTTCTCCCAGCGACATCACGGGAAATTCCAGCGGGAATCCGCCGGCTTCCAAAACGCCTCGTTTGACGTGCTCGCAGAGGATGCGCAGGTTGGCGTTGCAGGGCGTCAGTTCCGACCAGGTATTGCAAATGCCGATGACGGGGCGGCCGTCGAACATTTGCTGCGGCGTACCCTGGTTCTTCATGCGGCTGCGAGACTTGAACCCAGCTTGCCCGTCCCGCAAGAACCAATCGTGACTGCGTAAGGGCATGAGCCTGCTCCTTATTCCGGTCTCAATCCGATGCCGAGTATAACGCAAGTGGCGATGTTCTCGCAGTCCGGTCCGCCCCCGTTTGCCACTTGCGCTATGCGCCTTTGGCGATATGCTTGCGTTGGAAAAATAGCCTGCCTTAACCTACGCGAACCCTGTCCCATGCGCCGTATATTCAAGCGCGAGCCAATTTACTACGGCTGGTATATCGCCTTGGCGCTGGCCATCACCGAAACCGTCTCCTTTGGCGTGATTTACTACGCCTTTTCCGTGTTCATCACGCCGATGGAAGCGGAACTCGGTTGGTCGCGCGGGGAGATCTCGGGCGCATTTTCGCTCATGTGGTTGATCACCGGCATTTTCGCTTTCCCGGTCGGCTACTGGTTAGACAAACACGGATCGCGCCTCTTGATGACGGTCGGATCGATTGGCGCGACGGTGATGGTTCTGCTCTGGTCGCAGGCGACGACGCTGCCCGAATTCATTGTTGTTATGGCGCTGCTGGGTTTTTGCAGCGCCGCCATCCTTTACGAGCCCGCCTTTACAGTCATTGCTGCCTGGTTCGTGAACAAACGGGGCCGAGCCATGGCGGTCCTCACCTTCATCGCGGGTTTCGCCAGCACGATCTTCGTTCCCTTGGCAGACGCCCTGCTGGTGGCGCATGGATGGCGGGGGGCGGTATTCATACTTGGCATCTTGTTGGGGTTAATCACGATACCGCTGCATGCCTTGGTGCTGCGCCGCCGCCCAAAGGATCTGGGACTTGAGCCCGATGGCGAGGCGCGGCCCGCGGAGCAAGGGGACGGCGAATCAATCAAGTTGGGCGCGGTGTTTCGTTCGCGCTTCTTCTGGGTCCTGACCCTGGCCTTCGCGCTTTCCACCTTGTGCATTGCGGCTGTGCGCGTACATTTTGTGCCGCTGCTGATCAGCCTGGATATTCACCCCAGCAGCGCCGCTATCGCCAGCGGCGCTATCGGCGTCATGCAAGTTGTGGGCAGGATGATCTTCGCCGCGGTCGAATGGCGCTTTTCCAGCAAAACCATGGCGATCGGCGTCTTCATCCTCTTGGCGGTTTCTCTGGCCACGTTGCTCCTGGGCAGTTCGCCGCTGTTGATAGTTCTTTTCATAGCGCTGTACGGCATGGCCATCGGCACCAATACGCTCATTCGACCGCTGATCGTCGCCGATACCTACGGCGCCACATTCTACGGGCGCATCAGCAGCACGATGGTTTTCTTTTTGACTTTGGCGGGCGCCTCGGCGCCCTTCGCCGCCGGCTTGGTTTTCGACTTCTTTGGATCTTATACGCCCATGCTGGTCATTGTAACGGCTCTCTGCGCAGTAGCGATCTTGCTGATTGCGATCTTGCCCGAGCGGAGCTAGCGTCGCGTCCCTGCAAGCTCGACTAAATCGCGCGGGTGAGCCAGCCCTTTGCCAGACGCGCCTCGGTTTCCTCCCAGGGGCGCAGTCCGCTGGTAGCGTCAGCCGCTTCGATATTGCATGCGGCCACCGCGCAAGCCCAGCGCGCGCAATCTTGATAATCCAGCCCGCGGATCAGCGCGGCGATCAAACCGGCATAGGCGGCGTCGCCAGCGCCGGTCGTGCCAGCCACTTGCACCTGGAAGGGCGGGCGCCAGGTCCGAATGCCAACCCAATCCGCAGGCGCTTGCCCGATTCTTGACAAGCATTCCAAGCGCCCCGCGTCCGCCGAAGCCCCCAAGTAGAGTCCACGGTCCCCGAGCTTAAATCCGGCGATGCCAACGCCCATTTCCAGCAGTTCTTCAGCCAGATCGGCCAGGTACTCGGCTGTCATACGCGCGATGATCTCGCCGCCCCAACGATCATGATCGTCGCGCCGCAGCATGAACATGATCTCTTCGATGCTCGGCACAAAGATATCAACGAAGGGCAGACATCGGCGCAGGATCGCGCGCCAATCCGCTTGACCGCTGGGACTGTCGGGGGCGGGCAAGCTCATGTCGACGCTGGTGACGGGTCCCAAATCTTTGATAGTTTGCGCCAACTCAAGGAATCCGGCGCCATCATCCTCGTACAATCGCGGCAGAAGCGTCGGATATCCCAGATGAAACAGTTTGCATCCGGCTGCCAGATCGAGATCAATGTTGTCCACGCCGAATCCGTGATAGACGCCGGTATGCGTCAGCAGAGTGCGGTCGTGGTTTTGCGGCTCGATGACAATCGTATAGGCGCTGGCGACATCGGGCAGGACGCGGATGTGATCGCCGAGCGACTGGTCATATTGTCTCACGTAATCAATGATCGCCTGGCCCACCCAGTCCGCGCCGACGACCGCCAACAGATCAACATCAATGCCCAAGCGGTGCAACGCCAAACCCGTATTGGAAACCGCGCCGCCGGTGGAGTATGAAATGCGGCCGATTTCGAAGACCTTGCCCGCGCCGATGACTTGCTCGGGCTTGAGCGAGGACATATCCGGCAAGATATCAAGCGCGATATGGCCCGCTACCATTACGTCTGACGGCATATGGTCGATTCGCTTTCCCGTTCGTTTGTCATTGATTAACCGCAGTCACAGCCGCAACTGCTGTAATGGAAATATTATCCGCGGACGGAATCAAAGAAAAGAAAACACCTCGGGCAGGGCCAGGCGACGATAATCCGCGCTGCGCATGGCCAGGGAATAACGCCGATCGCCGGCGTTGAAGACAATTCGCTCCGCTTCAAAAAGCTGGGGCGCCGCGAATACGGGCAAGTCAAACAAGTTGCCGAAGGGAGGCACGCCGCCGGGCTGAACCCCGCCAGTCAACTCAGCAACTTCGTTCGCGCTGGCGAAGCGGATGTCGCGAGCCGCGAAATAGTCTTTGACCGCTTCCGCGTCGAACCTGCGATCAGCCGGGAAGACCAGCATCACAAAAAACTTGTCCCGCTTTGATCGTTTCACGCGCAGGATGATGGCTTTGGCACCCTGACGCAAACTGTAGCCCGGGCGCGTGGCGGCCGCTTCTTCACTCGTGCGCACCGGCTCGTGCTCAAAGGTTTCGTACCAGCAGGCTTCAGCGTCGAGCAGAGCCTTGACGCGCCCGACCGCCGCATGAAGATCTTCGATCACGATTAGGCGCCCCCTTGCAGCGCGTCAACCAGAAGCAGCGACGCGGAGACCGGAATCCCATCGACGGTGAAGGGGCTGTGATCGTTGGCGTAGAGCGTGACTGTCAGCACCTCGGCCTCCGCGGGCAGCGCGCCCAGATGATACCATTCGCCGTAGAGCCGAGCGATTTTCACGCCATCAATATAGAGATGCGCGTGCCCTTCGCCGGGAATCGGTTCCGTATCGATGTTTTGCGGGGTGAATATGAAATTGAGCGTCTGAACGCGCAGGTTGTAGCCCCCGCCGGCCAGCGGGATCAGTTGCAGGTCGACCACAGGCGCCCGGTCCGCAGCCATCTCAACGAAGCGATCGCGGTACGGATTTACGCCTTCTTCCAGCGGCGTCCAATAGGAGCTATAGGTTTCGTAGCATTCCAGATCGCCGCCAAAGACCTCGCGTTGGCCGATCACGAAGGCATAACGACCGATCTCGTCATCCGGATGCCAGACAGCCACCGTATAAGTCGAGGATTCAGGCGCTTTGAACAAATAGTCCTCCCAATTCCAGAAGTACTTGCGGCTGAATGGTTCGAACCAGTAGACCGGCTCCATCCCCAGCGGGACCATCTTGGCGCTTTGTCCCTCGGGGATTTCAAGCGAATCGGGCAATTGCATATCCGCGCCGCTGTTGATGCCGGGACCATAAACTGCCATAACCGGCGAGAAAACCGCCTGATCGGGAATGGCGGGGATGCTCAAGCTCAGAAGGACGGATTGCCCTTGTCCCGCTTGAAAACGGAAGTAATCGACATCGCCGCTTGGGTACAGGTTGCCGAAATAGGCGTAGGAGATGGTGGCATCGGGCACGCGCCAGGGCGCTCGCGCGCTCAGGTCGGCGAATTCGCAAACGGGTTGATGCGCCAGCGCGGAGGGCGCTATCAGAGCGAGAAAGAGGATCGTCAATAGCAGCGCATGTGTCGAGGAGCGTCTCATGTTGCCATCTTTCAACTACAGATTACAGGACCGTAACAGCCTACTGTGAAGGGGGTTGATTCTCGCACTCCATCTTTTCCGGCGTGATCAAACAGCGCTGATTGACGGCGACCCGGGTGTATTCATGGTAATCGCCATTGAGCCAGCTGACGAGCACGCGAGTGATTGCGGAATCGCCCAAGCCGAAGTGCAGCGCCAGTTCGTTGCCCGCGCCCAAGCTCGAGCCGGATTTCACTTCGCGGATCTGCGACAATCCGTCGACCGTATCGACGCGCACCCGTGTGCCAATGGCGTCCCGATCAATACCGGCGCCGCCCTGCAGGTCAAAGGCGATCCAGTTATTCAGCCGCGCGGCGATATTGTCATTCTGGAATAATTTGTGGCCGTCATTCCAATATGTCAGCGCAAAATCGATGCGGCCGTCCCGGTCGTAGTCGGCGGTGCTGAAGCCCATTGTCGGGCGCGTGCCTTCGGCGAAGAGGTCTTGATCGACCGCGGCGAAACTGCCATCCCGCTGATTATGATAAAGCATGTCCGGATACTGGAAGTGCATGCCCACGGGACCGTATTCCGGAGCCAAGCCATGGAGCAATTGATCCGGATCATCAAGTTGCCCTCCCGCAGACGCTGAGTCCGGCACCAGACCGGTCGATGTCAGGAACAAGTCCAGCCAGCCGTCGTTGTCGAAATCGAAAAATGCCGTGCCCCAGCCGACCGACTGCCCGGTGTCATAACCGACACCGGCGAAGTCCGTGCTGTTGATGAAGGTGCCGTCGCCCTGATTCTCCAACAGGACCATGGCTTTCACCATATTGGAAAAATAAAAGTCCAGGTCGCCATCGTTGTCATAATCGCCGGTGGCCAAGCCCATAGCGTGCACGACCGAATCTGTCCCGGAAGCTGCCGAAACGTCGGTGAAGCACCAACCATCGCAACCCGCGCCGTCGTTGCGCATGAGCACATTGCCCAGGGCGTTTACCACCTTGTCATTGACGACATACAGGTCGAGGTCGCGGTCGTTGTCATAGTCAACCCAACTGGCAGAGAAGCCGGCGCCCAACAAAGCCTCGAAGCCCAACAAGCCCGAGACATCGGTGAAACTGCCATCGCCGTCGTTGTGATATAGCGCATCGCGGCTGCGCGAAAAGTCCTTCAGATCGCATTCGGGAACGCAGGACCAATTGACGACGTAGAGATCCAAATGGCCGTCCGTGTCATAATCGCCCCAGGCGGCTGTGGCGCCTTTGCCGATATCGCCGACGCCAGCCTCGATAGTCACATCGGCAAAGCCCTTGCCCTTGAGGTTTCGGAAGAGCCGATTCGCCCCCATGTTCAGCACATAAAGATCGCGCCAGCCGTCATTGTCATAATCAGCCCAGACAGCGCCCCCGCTCGGGACATCCGGCAGACTCAGCGCTTCCGAGTATTCGGATACCGCGAAGCTGCCGTCGCCATTGTTGCGGTACAAAACGTTGGGATCGAGGTTGCCAGTGACAAAGAGATCAACCCAGCCGTCGTTGTCATAATCCCCCCAGGCTGTCCCAGCCGCCAGATATTGCTTGCCGAACCGTCTGGGCGCGTCTTCCTGCCAGATAGCGCGGTGAGACGCAGTTATGCCCGCCTCCAGGCTGACATCGTGAAAATGAATGGTGTCGCTCATAAAGTAGAAGTAGAACAATAGCAGCGGCAAACCCATAGCTCCGGTCCTTTCTTAGATCATCCTCCGATCATCCTCGTCAGTTGAGGCGCCGGCTTGGGCTCTTCGGGAGATTCGGCGATCTGCCCGTCGCGCAGATGAATGATGCGGTCCGCGTATTCGTCGACGATCGGATCGTGACTTGACAACAGGATCGTGACGCCTTCCTCGCGCACGATACTTTGCAAGACAGCCAATATCATGTGCGTCGTCTCGCTGTCCAGTTCGCTGGTCGGTTCGTCAGCCAGGATTAAGCGCGGCGACGTGACTAAAGCGCGCGCGATGGCGATGCGTTGCTGCTGCCCGCCGGACATCTCGTAGGGTCGATGCGCGTAATAATCCTTCAGGTCTACCCGCTCCAGATTCTTGAGAATGCGTTCCTTGCGCTCGCGGCGCGGCAGGCCTCCCAGGCGCGCCATCAATTCCAGGTTTTCGTAGGCGGAAAAGCTGGGCATCAAACCCATCTGCTGGAAGACGAAGCCAATACTCTCGCGGCGCCAATGAGTGCGTTCCGTTTCCTCCAGTCCGGATATGTCGTCGCCATAGATCCAGATTCTGCCCCGGGTCGGGTTGTCCAACCCGCCGAGACAATTGAGCAAGGTGGTCTTGCCGCTGCCCGAACGCCCTCGCAAGGCGACGAACTGCCCGCTTTCGATTTCGAAGCTCACTTCTTTTATCGCCGCTACCTCGCCCGAATCGGATGCGTATACGCGGCTGACGTTCTGCGCGGCAATGGCAAGCGCCGTCATTTCCGCCCCCTTCCGCGCCCGTCCCCCGCTGCGGATTTACGCAATCCCAGCCTGGAAAGGAGACCGCCCTCCGCGCCATTGTCACCGGCGCGGATTTCCTGTTCGATTTGAATCTCGCTCTGTGACGAGGTTTCTTCCAGGTTCTGCGCCGGGCGGATCAGCAATCCCCGGTCCGTCACTTCCATTTCGACGCGGTTTTCGATTGCCAATTGTTCTCGATAAGCCTTGGGGATCTGCAAGCGTCCGGCGGAATCCAGCACGATTAACTCCTCGAAATGTTCTTCCCAGCTCTCTTGAGCGCCTCCTGAGGCGGCCGAGTCATCTTGGGGCCGGGTTTTACGTTTGCGCCGGCGCAGCACCGTTTCACTGGCCAGCTTCCCGTCGCGAATAGCTACAACACGACCGACATGCTGCGCGACCAGCGGATCGTGACTGACGATGCAAATCGTCAAGCCAAGATCCCGATTCAAGCGTCGAAACAGGTTGTAGACCTGATCGGAGGTCACGGAGTCGAGCTCGCCGGTGGGCTCGTCCGCCAGCAACAGTTTCGGCTCGTTGGCTAGCGCCACCGCGATCGCCACGCGCTGCTGTTCGCCGCCGGAAAGCGCGATCGGCTTGTGGTTGTAACGATCGGCGAGATCGACCAGGTCCATCAATTCGCGCGCGCGCTTGTCTACCTGCGCGCCGGTCTGGCCAGCAAGCGTCATCGGCAATTTGATGTTGTCAAGCGCGGACAGGTAGGGAATGAGATTGCGACTGCCTTGCTGCCAGACGAAACCGACGTCCACCTGTCGATATGTCGTCAGTTCGCGATTGCTCAGCTTGAGCAAGTTCTGCCCGTCGACGATCACCTGGCCCGCGGAGGGCCGCGTCAAACCGCCTAAAACGTTCATCAAGGTGGTCTTGCCACTGCCGCTCGCCCCGACGACGCCGACCATTTCCCCCTCGCGGACGGAGAGGTCCAAGCCTTGCAGCGCCATCACTTCGATGTCAGCGACTTTGAATATCTTGTATAGTTCGTTGCAAATGACAAATGGATCTTCGCTAGCCATCAGAGCGACTCTCCTAACTTGACCGCCTGGAAAATCCGCATGCGCCGCAGGATCACCAGCAGGATGATCATAATCAGCAGGAAGGTGCCCACGAAGAGGGCGACGATCTGGGCGATCTCGGTCCAAGCCATCGTGATCACATAGGGCGGCACGATCCCTTCCAGGCTGCTGACAAATTGCATGTAGGGTATATAGAGTACGCTCACCACCAGTCCGATGCCGACGCCGAGCGCCAAGCCCATCACGATCAAGAGACCCAGTTCCCAGGCGACAGAAAGCATCATCGACGCCTGCGACAAGCCAATGGCGCGCAAGATGCCCAGTTCAACGTAGCGGCGGCGATAGGAAAAGACCGTGTAAAGCAAGAAGCCGATCATGGTCGCCAGCGACGACGTGATGAAGCCGATGGACAGCAGGCCAAAGAGGCCTTGCCGTTCGGGCCGCGATTGTTCGCGCTCGATGCGCGTCGTGGGCTCTTCGATGAGGACGCCGGCGGCGCCGCGGTCGAACAAGGCGCGGGTGAAAACGCGCGAGTCGAACTCCGGCTCAATGCGCGCGATCACACGATGCGCCAGTTCTTGCCGCGCCTGTTCAAAGAGAAAGTCCAGGTTGCCGACGAACAGGGGACCGTCTTCTTCGGGATACCAACGCGGGAAGTACTCGAGGCTGCCGACAATCTGCAAATTGATCTTGAATACGTCGCCCCCGCTGCGGATGTCCAGTTCCAGCAGATCGCCGATATCGAGACCGCGCTGTTCCAGGAATTCGCGCGAGACCAAAACGCTGTCCTGCTGCAGCGCCAGGGCGTTTGTCAAGTAACCCAGGCGATAGGGCGCGAAGTCGGGGCGCCAAAAGATGACCGGACCCAGGTCGGCGCGGTCAACTCCCACGTATCTGCCTTCGACGCTGGTCATGGTCAGGCGCGCTTTGGCAGTGTACTCGCCAATGCGCGTCGCGCCACTGACATGCGGCATTGAGGTGAACTCGGAAATGTGCATATAAGCGGGAGGCTCTTCACTGCCGCCCCCGGCGCCGGGAATGCCGCCCCCGGTCTGGCTGAAAACGCGCACGGACATGTCGGCAGAGACTTTATAATACTGCTGCTCGTAGAGATAGCGGTCAATCGTGCGGGCGAAGGAAGCGGTATAGATGCCCAGGCTGATGGTCGTTACCAGCAGGATCAAGGGCAGATAATAAGCGCCGGGCGAGCGCTCCAATTGTCGTGTCACGATCAGCAAACCGACGCTGTTGCTCCATTGGATCAGCCAAGCCATAAAGCGCAGGATCGGCGGCAAAAAGCGCAGGATAAAAAGCGTCAAGGCGAAAATCGTCAGCGGCGGCAGCAGGAATACAAAGGGCTGATTGTAAGCCTCGTCGATATTGCGCGTCCCGCCTTCCACGTCGATCAAGCCGCCTTGCTGCACAACCTGATAATAGAAGTAGCCGATAAGCGCCAGCAGCAGAATATCGACCCCCAGGCGCTGCCACCAGGGCCGCCGCAACAAGCGCGACTTGTCCATCTTGTAGCTGACAATGGTATGACGAGCGGCGCCGATGGTCGGCACAACGCGGATCAAAATCGTAAAGGCCAGCGCCAGCGCGATCGTTGAGCCGATAGTCGGCGGGATCGACACGATAAAATGATGCCCCCAGCGGAAGTCCATGAAGCTGCGCGTGGTGCCGATCAGTTGCGTGAAAGCCGTTGCCATGATCATGCCGATCACCAGAGCGATGAAGCCCATAATGATGCCCTCGACAGTGGTCAAGCCCACGACCTGGAAGGGCGAAGTGCCGCGGCTGCGCATGACCGCCGTCTCGTTGCGCTGGCCATCCACAACCAAACCAACCAGCATGATCAGGAATGCGATCAGCAGCGCCACAATGGGGATGCTGAAGACTGTCAGGGTCAGGGTCAGAACAGTGACAATACGCTGATATGGCTTTAGCTCTTCTTCCGGCGATGCCTGAATATAGGTGCCGGGCAAGTATTGATCGGCTATCTTTTCGGTGTCGATATGGCGCCGGAGCAATTCATCGACGCGGCTGGTATTGACGGTGCTGCCATCGGTGACCAGGTACCAAACCGCCAGATTGATCTCTGAGTCGGTATTGGGCGCCAGGCGATTGACATAGGTCGCTTCGTTTATGAGCAGGATGTCTTGGAAGACGTTGGGGCGGTAAAACCAGTATTCCGATTCATCGTCGCGCGGGCGCCAGATGCCGGCGATGCGGATCGCGGTGATTTGCATCGGATCGTCGTTTTCCAGCCGCCAGTTGTATCCGGAGTATATCTCGCCGACCTGCATCCCAAATTCGGACGCGAATTCTTCGTGGATCATCACGTCGATGACGCTGTTGGGGTCGGGATCGGCCGGCGGCGGAAAAACCCCCTCCACCAATTGCACCTGCGCTTCAATGTTTTCTGTCGTGCCGAAGCTGACGTAATCCAGCGAACGATTCTCGTCGCGGTAGTTCGTTTCGTCAGCCGGGTACAGGCGGAAGTTTTGCGTTTCCAGGTGGCGCACGATTCTGGTCGTGCGCAAGCCCAGTTCCTCGCCCCCCTTTTCGCGCAGGTAGCGGTCCAGCCCGCCGATGTCCTCCCAATTGACCGGCTGATTCCAGGAGCCGATATAGCTAAACATGAAAGAGAAGGGCGGTCGGTTGATGCGATCCGGTCCTTCGGTGAGGCGTTCGGTCAAGATGCGGAAGGCGACCGATTCGGAATAGATCGGGATGGTCAAAACGAGAGCCACGGCGACCGTAAGACCGACGATCGTCGCCAGGGACAGCAAGGGCTGCGCCAGCAGACGTTTGAGGGCGACTATGAAGATAGCGCGGATTCGCAAGCTGCTACGCATCATGGACCGATGACCGTCTGATTCTCTTCCGCGCCTTCAAGGATTTCGACTCGGCCGTCGCCCTCCAGCCCGAGCCGCACATCAACCCGGCGCTGCACGCCTTCGTTTTGGACGACGATGAAATTACGACCGCTGAATTGGCGGATCGCCGAGATGGGCAGCCAGAGCACATCGTCGCGCTCTTCGATTTTGACGGTGAATTCCATACGATCGCCCACTTGGTATTCATCCAGGGGCGGCTGCTGGTCGAAGGCGACATGAACATATTCATCCGTTGAAAGACCGTAGGGCGAGGGCAAGCTGGCGATAGCGCCGCTATAGACATTGCCGGGCAAGCTGGCGCGCTTGATGCTCAGCGTCATGCCTTCCGCAAGTTCGCTCAGATCATCGGCGTCCATCTCGTCCGTGATCTCCAGTACTGAGAGATCCGCCACCACCGCGATCGGATCGTAAGCGATCATCGGCTCGCCGGGGTCGGGCGAGAAATAGACCAGCCTGCCCGACATCGGCGCGACAAGCTCGGCTTTGGCGATTGTGGCCTTTATTTCGTCGACGCGTTTTTGAGCCCGGGTGACGTCAAAGCGCAGTTGTGGATCGACGCCCGATGTCAACTCGTCCAGCGAGACCTGCGCCAAATCGCGCTCGATCCTGCGCAGATTCAAATTCAGCGCATCGTCGGCGCTGGGCGGATCGGCCGCCTGCTCTAGCGCATGGTCCAGGCGCAATTGCGTCATTTCCAGGTTAAGCTGCGCGCGCTGGCTATCGTAGCGAACCTGGCTATCGGCGCTTTCAAAGATAGATTGGGCGATGGCGAGTTCTTCTTCGGCGTTGAGCAACTGGCTTTCCAGCGCTCTCGTATCCAGGCGCGCCAAAACATCGCCCTCGTTCACAGTCGCGCCGCGCTCTACCAGTATCTCCAGAACGCGACCGTCAATCTCGAAGGCGATTTCTTCGGTGACAACCGGCGCGATGCGGCCAAAGAAACGGCGCTCATAAACGATTTTACCGCGCTCCACCTGATACACAGGTTTGCTGGGCACGACCGGGGTTGGAATAGCTGTGGGTTCGCCTTGGGTGATAGCATCGCCGAAGGTCGCCTGCGAAGCGCAACCTGTCAGCAGCGACAGAGCCAACAGAAGAATGGCAATGAATCGCACGGTAATCCTTTCTTATTCTGTAACGTCTGCGAGAGAAGCGCTCAAACAAAGTTCTCCCTTCGCCGAAGCCATTTCTCACGAATGGCGCTATTGTACAACATCTTGATGTAGACTCCACCCACGACGAGGCATGGGTAGTGTATCCTTTTCGGTTGCAATATTTTTCGGCAGTCCTCGACATGAGATCCTTAACCCAAAATACCAACGATCCGGTAGGGACGACATCGCGTCTTTGCGTCGCGTTTTGCATAACTTACCTGGATTTACCGAGAGCACAGAGTTTAAGATTATAGGGTATGCTGTAGATACAATGCTGATGAAAGTTTTCGATCCCTGAACAAGTGGAGGGCGCATGATCGCCGAGCATGACATCGACGCGGCATTGGACGCCTATCGCGGACGCGGGCGCGAAGCGCTACTGCCGGCGCTCTGGGACCTGCAGCGGGCGCATGGGTATATCAGCCCCGAAAATGTCCATCGGCTATCGCACGTTTTGCGCGTGCCGGAAGCCGAGATCTATGGCGTCATCGGCTTCTATACGCTCTTCCACGACCAGCCCACTGGCCGGCGCATCATTCGCGTCTGCGCGGACCCGACCTGCGCCCTGGTTGGCGCTGACGAGATACTGCATGGACTTTGCGACCGTTTGGGCCTCTCCGGCGAAGGCAGCACTGCTGACGGCGAATACACGGTGGAGCATTCACCTTGCTTGGGCATGTGCGATTACGCGCCGGCGGCGCTGGTCAGCGACCGGGGCGAGAATGACATCGCCCTCCCAAACGCGACGGTCGATGCGCTGCTTGATTCCCGAGACGGCGCCTATTTTACACGGGCCGGCGACGATGAATCGGTCTTGCTGGATCCCGCGCTAAGCGCAGCGCCGCAGACGCTGGCCGCATACGGCGATTACCGGGCTTTGCGCCGTGCGATATTTGACTTGTCGCCGGAGGAGGTGATCGCGACGGTAGAGGCTTCCGGCTTGATCGGGCGCGGCGGCGCGGCTTTCCCCACCGGTTTGAAGTGGAAGTTCACGCGCGGCGCGGCGGGCGACATCAAGTATGTCGTATGCAATGCCGATGAAAGCGAACCCGGCACCTTCAAGGATCGTGTATTGATGGAGCACCGCCCGCACCTGCTGCTGGAAGGGATCGCGCTGGCCTCTTACGCCGTAGGCACAGGCAAAGCCTACATCTTCATACGCGGCGAATACCCCAAGGCAACCGCCATCCTGGATTGCGCTATTCAAGAGGCGGAAGCAGCCAGCGTCCTGGGCGCGGGCATTATGGGAAGCGACTTCGCGCTGGATATCGAAATACGCCGGGGGGCCGGCGCTTATATTTGCGGCGAGGAGACCGCGCTCTTCGAAGCGATCGAGGGCAAACGCGGCTTCCCGCGCATGAAACCGCCCTATCCGACTACTTTCGGGCTTTTTGGGGCGCCGACCGCGGTCAACAATGTCGAGACCCTGTGCGCGGTTCCCAGCATCGTCAATCAGGGCGCGGACTGGTTCAAGAGCCTTGGCACGGCAGAAAGCGCCGGCAGCAAACTGATCTCGGTCAGCGGGCACGTGGGGCAGCCCGGCGTCTATGAAATCCAGCCGGGCATCACACTGCGATCTTTCCTCGACGACTATTGCGGGGGCGTCATCGGCGAGTTAAAAGCGGTGCTGATGGGCGGCGCAGCGGGGACTTTTCTGCTGCCGGATGAGATAGATGTGCCGCTGAGTTTCGAGGATTTGCGCGCGGCGGGCAGCAGTTTCGGCTCGGGCGCGATCATGGTCTTCAACCAGTCGACGGACCTGCGCGACCTGCTGAGGCGGCTGGGGCTGTTCTTCCAGCACGAGAGCTGCGGCAAGTGCTTCCCCTGTCAGCTGGGCACGCAGCGACAGGTCGAGATACTGGAGCGTCTGGACGCGCCGCGCGCCGGCGACCGCGAGCGGCTGCATGATATCGGCATGACCATGAGCGAAGCCTCGATCTGCGGCTTGGGGCATACGGCTGGCATCGCGGTGTTGAGCGCGCTGGAGAAGTTCCCGGACTTGTTTGAAGCGGAGGAATGAGAGCATGAGCGACGACAAGATCAAACTGACGCTGGACGGGCAATCAATCACTGTCCCAACGGGCGCGACCCTGCTGGAAGCCGCGCAAGCCGCCGGGGTCGACATCCCGCTCATCTGCTACCACGAAGCCACCAGTCCCAACGGCCTCTGCCGCATCTGCGTGGTCGATGTCGATGGCGGGCGCGTATTGCAGCCGGCTTGCGTGGCCGAGTGCGGCGCCGATACACGGGTGGAAACGCGCAACGAACGGGTCCTGCGCAGCCGGCGCACCATCCTGGAAATGCTCAACGCCTCGGTCAACCTCGAGCAAGCGCCGGAAATCCAGGACATGATGACGGACTACAGCGCCGATGATGAACGCTTCCCCGACGCGCGGCGGCGCGAAAGCGAAGTCATCGACGACAATCCCTTTTACGTGCGCGACTATGAACAATGTGTCTTGTGCTGGCGCTGCGTACAAGTCTGCGCCGAAGACGCCCAGTTCACCTTCGCGCTGACGCTGAAGAACCGCGGGCACGAGACCTCGGTGGCGACAGCCTTTGACATATCCATGACCGAGTCGCCCTGCGTGTTCTGCGGGCAATGCGTGGGCGTCTGCCCGACGGGCGCCCTGAAGCCGAAAGTGGAGTGGGGCATGGAGCAGGGCTGGAGCAGCGAGGAACTGCGACAGCAGACCCGGCGGAAACGCAAAAAGGGCAGCGAATGAGGACCAACGCACAGGTCAAGGATTTGGCGGGCGCCAAGCCATTGAGCTATCAGGTCGTCGAGGGGGGCAATGTCAGCCGCGTTGACGGTGGCGTGATCGATGAACAACTGCTCTCGATCTATGTCAACGGGCAATCGCTGGCCACGATGATGTGCAGTCCCCTGCAATTGGAGGCGTTGGCAGTCGGCTACTTGTACAACGAAGGCTTGATTGAAGCGGCGGACGAGATCGCCTTGCTGCAGACCAATATCCCGAACAGCGTGGTTGATGTCATCCTGACGCGGGACGAAGTGCAGTTGCCCCGGCGCATGATCTTGACCACGGGCTGCGGCGGCGGCATGACCGGGCAGGAATTGACCAAGGCGCATCCGCCCCTGGAAAGCGCCTACATGACGACGCCGGATGTGATCCTGCGACTGATGCGCGAACTACAGGGCGCGGCGGCGCTCTACAATGCCGTGCGCGGCGTGCATACGGCGGTGCTGGGCGACGAGACGGGCTTGCTGATCAGCGCCGAGGACGTCGGGCGGCATAACGCGGTGGACAAGTTGGCCGGGCAAGCGCTGCTGGAAAAGATCAATACGCGCGACCGCATCTTGTTGACCAGCGGCCGCATCAGCTCGGAGATGTTGGGCAAGGCGCGGCGCATGGGCGTTCCCATCGTGGCCAGCCGCACAGCCCCGACCAGCATCACCGTAGAACTGGCGGGCGCCTGGGATATCTGCGTGGTTGGCTATGTGAGGCGCGGCGGCATGCGCGTCTATACCTGCGGCTGGCGGCTGGGCTTAAGCGGCTGACTTAAAGCAAAATAACTCAAGCGTCTACGGGCTCGACGGTTTTCCCCGTCTCGTCGCTGCGATAGCCGCTCTGCGCGCCCAGTTCGCGCTTGAAATCCGCGCCCCGCAGAACCGTCAGCAGCGCTTGCAGGCTTTCTGTCTCAAGCGAGCGCGCCGGAATCACCAGATCGAATCGCTCCCATGTCATGCCGATGAAGTCCAAGCCCATGGCTTCGGCCGCGCTGCGCAAGCCCATGCCGCAGTCGCCGATGCCATCCGATACAGCCGCAGCCACGCCCAGATGCGTATATTCCTCGTGTTCGTAGCCCCTGATCTCAGCCGAAGCAATGTCATGCTGCTCAAGCAGGTGGTCGAACAAGACGCGCGTGCCGGCGCCGCGCTGTCGATTGACATAGCGCAAGCCGCGAATATCGGCGATTTCGCTGATGCCGCGGGGATTGCCGGGCGGCAGTATCAAGCCCTGTTCGCGCTGAGCGAATGTGACAAGCTGGCAGGGTTCGCCTCGCAAGTACTTTCGGATGAAAGGCAGGTTATAGGTCGCGGTCGCCGGATCGAAGAGATGACTGCCGGCCAGATGCGCTTCGCCGCGGCGCAAGGCGATCAAGCCGCCGAGGGAGCCCACATTGACCGAGATCATCCGCCGCGCCGGCGAGAACAAGCGCAGATGCGTCGCCAGCAGATCGAGCATGGGATCGTGGCTGCCCATGACCATGATCGCGCTTTTGACCTGCGACAGCGAACGGTACAAGCTCACGCGCATGGCGTCGCCGCGATCGACGCCCTCGTGAAAACGGGGGATATGCGCCAAGCCATCCGCTTGCACCAGCGAGGTAATGACACCGGCGCCGCGCTGCAAGGGCGTCGCCAGTAATTGACCGTCAATCTCCGCCAGCGCTACCCGCAGGAAATCATCGTCGCCGAGGGGCGATACGATCTTGCGCGTCGAGATCGCCTCGACCGTCACGGGTTCGTCGCGCGACAAGCCCAGCCATCGCCGAATCAAGGGCGCGATCAGCAATTCGCCAGTGAGCGCGGCGCTGACCGGATAGCCAGGCACGCCGATAATCGGCGTCGTTCCGATCATGCCAATGATGACGGGATGACCGGGTCGGACGGCGATGCCATGCACCAGCAGCTCTCCCAATGCCTCAAGCGCGCCGGCTGTGAAGTCGTGGCTGCCGGCCGATGAGCCCGACAGCATCAGCACTAAATCAGGCGCGGAATTAAGCGTTGCTCCCAGAGCGGCGCTCAAAGCATCGATCGTGTCGTCGACAATCTCGGATGCGCTCGCCTCGCCGCCCGCTTCGCGGATCTGAGCCCGCAGGATCAGGCTATTGTATTCGATGAGTTGACCGCGTTCGGGGCGGCGGCCGGGCGGCACGAGCTCGCCCCCGGTGGGAATGATCGCGACGCGCGGCTTGCGCCGCACCAAAACGGTCGCATGTCCACAACCTGCCAGCGCGCCCAGATCGACGGGCCGCAACTGATGATTCACTTGCAGGACGGTCTCTGTCGTCACCATATCCTCGCCCATCAGGCGCACATGCTGCCAGGGCGCGACCGCGGCGTAGATCAAGATGCAGCCATCCTCCGTCTCGTCGACATTCTCGATCATGATCACGGCGTCCGTGTTGTCCGGCAGAGGATCGCCGGTGTTGACCGGGTGCGCCCGCCGCCCGAGCCGCAGGCTAAGGGCTTGAGTTTCGCGCGCATCCCGGGTATCGGCAGCGGCGACGGCATAGCCGTCCATAGCCGCGCAATGGTAATGCGGCGAAGACAATTTGGCTCGCACGGGCTCGGCAGTGACCCGCCCCAAGGCGTCGGCCAGCGCGATGGTTTCGCCGGGCAGCGGTCCCAACCGCCCAGCGGTCCTCAAAGCCGCTCGCAGCTTCGCCCGCGCTTCGTCGAGCGGCAGATCTTCCAGGTAAATATGACGTTTTGACATGAGCGTCACCGTCGACTCACAAAGGCGCGAGATCAACCAGGCTGCCGGCATCCAAGCCACCCGAATTGAGCGGCACGCGCAACAAGGCATCGGCGCCGGCCAGCGTGAAAATCAAGTTCGACTTGCCGAATAGCGGCTCGGCCAAGGGATAGGCATCGTCGGTCGCGCGCAAGCGTACCGCCAGCCAGTCCTCGCGCCCGGTTTCAGAAGCCACGCGCAGAGCCAGGCGCGCGCGCATCAGCGGCGGCTCCTCAAGCGTCTGGCTCAGGAAGCGGGCGATCAAATGCGGCAGGATCTGCCGCGCCACCAAAAGCGCCGAGACCGGATTGCCCGGCAGACCGATCACAGGCTTGTCCTCGCAAACGGCGATGATGGTTGGTTTGCCCGGCTTGGTCGCCAGCCCGTGCTGCAGCAGTCCCGGCTCGCCCAGACCGTTGATGACATCCCGCGTGTAATCGCGGGCGGAAACCGAACTGCCCGCGCTCAGCAGCAAGATATCAGACTGGGCGAAACCAGCCTCGGCGCGCCCGCGGTAATCCTCCAGCGTATCGCGGGCGATGCCCAGGCGCAGCGGCTCCGCGCCCTCTTTTTCCGCCAGGGCGCTCAGCGTATAGGCATTGATATCGCGCACCTTGCCCGGCGGCGGCGCGACCTCGGGCGGCACTAATTCGTCGCCGCAACTGAGGATGCCCACGCGCGGCGCGCGCAAGACTTCAATTTGCTCGATGCCAACCGCCAGCAGACCACCGATATCAGCCGCGCGCAGCCGATGACGCCCCGACAAGATCGCCGCGTCGGCCGCGACATCCTCGCCGGCCTGGATGACATTCTCGCCCGGGGCCACCGCTCTCATGGCTTCAATTTCCCCGTCGCCGATCACCTGTGTCGTTTCGATCATGACAGCGGCATCGGCGCCCTCCGGCAACATGCCGCCCGTGTGTATCGCCAGCGCTTGTCCACTGCCGATATCGCGCGGGGGCAGTTCTCCCATTTTGATTTCGCCGACTATCTCCAGAAAAGCCGGCAACGCCTGGCTAGCGCCAAAGGTATCAGCCGCGCGGACGGCGTAGCCGTCCACCGCGCTTTTGCGAAAAGCCGGCACAGCCTCGGGGGAGCGGACTTCGACCGCGCTGATGCGGTCCAGCGCTTCAGAAGTGGCGATGAACTCGCGCGCCGGCTTCGGCTGCCAATGCCTGTCCAGCAGCTTCAGGGCTTCGGCAACCGGCAGCACCTGGAAGAATTCCGGTGAGGGCATGGTATCCCCGCAGATAGCAGATGGTCGTCATGGAGAGTTTACCACAGGGATTCCGCGGCGATTGAAATCGAGCGACTTTCCGGGTCTCGTCCGCGGATGCCAAGCCTCAGGCGTAGTCGCTGTAATCGTAGCGGTAGTCGACCGCGGGACTGCGCAGTTGGGCGTCCATGCCGCCATCGACAAAAATGCGCGTACCGGTGATGTACGCGGCGTCGTCCGAGCAGAGAAAGGCGACCGCGGCCGCGATATCCTTGGGCGTCCCTTGCCGCGCCAGCGGGATCACTTCCGATGGCGGGATCGGCGCGTCGCCTACGGAGGTGCCACGATCGACGCGGATGCTGCCCGGCACGACGGTGTTGACGCGAATGCCAAGCGGCGCGAGATCGAGCGCCATAGCGCGGGTAGCCGCCTCGATACCGCCCTTGCTGGTATCGTAACCGAACATCTGCCGGTGGGCGCGGGAGGCGCCGCCGCTGCTCACATTGACGATCACGCCGCCTTGTCCGCGTTTCGCCATCAGCCGCGCCGCCGTCTGCGAGCAATGGAACATGCCCGACAAATTGACGGCGAGCGTCGTTTCCCAGGCTTGGTCGCTGTAATCGAGAAAATTGCTGACCACGCCCGCTTTGTGCACGAAGGCGGCATTATTGACGAGGATATCGACCGCGCCAAAAGCTTCGAGGGCGGCCCCGAACAATGTCTCGGCCGCTTGACGCTGGGTAATGTCGCTCTCCAGATAGATGACGGGACCCGGCGCGCCGCTCAGTTCGGCAGCCAGGGATCGCCCGCTGGCGACGTCGATATCGGCGATGACGGCGTTGGCGCCTTCCGCAGCCAGACGGCGGACGCATCCCGCGCCAATGCCGTTGGACCCGCCGGTAACGATGGCGGTTTTACCTTCCAGTCGCATACTTGTGATTCCCTTTCCAAAGTCAGTTTTTCTCAGATGTCCGTCATTCTTGAATATTGCCCAGCCGCTCCAGCTCAAAGGCTGAAATATCGAATTCGCTCCCCCCATCAAGCGCCAATTGCGCCAGGGTCTCGCCGACCGCCGCCGAGTGCTTGAAACCGTGCCCGGAACAGGGCGACGCGATCAGTACGCGTTCTGATTCCGGATGGCGGTCGATGACGAAGTGTTCATCGGCCGTGACCGTATACATGCAGACATCGGCGTGAATGAGGTTTTCGCGCAAGCCCTTGAGTCTCGGCGCCGTCAAGCGATGGTACATGTCCGCCGTTTCCTGGAGGGTGACCTGGCGGCTCAGTTCATCGGCATGCGTGCTCGCATGGTATTGCTCCGTCACGAGTTTGACGCCGCGCAAGCCATCCCGGGGCGCGGGAAACGTCGACCAAAAGTCTTCGAGTCTGTCGCCGATCCAGATGACAAAGGGGCAGTTTTCCGGGTAAAAGGCTTCGAGGTTATCCGCTTCGAACCAGTAAATCACCTGCCGACAGACTCGAATGCCAGCTCGATAGCTCTCCGGCAAGAGATCGCCGATCCAGGCGCCTGTTGACAGAATCAACTTGTCCGCTTGGTAGCTGCTTCTGTCGGTGACAACCGTCACGCCCCGCGCGTCGGCTTCGTAGCGGATCATCCTTTCGTTGGTGCGGATAGCCCCGCCGGCTTCTATTGCCAAGTCGAGCTGCGTTTGAATGCAGCGTTCGGGCCGCAGGACGCCGGCGCCGGGTTCAAAATAGGCGCGGTCGACCGGCCGCGGCATCAGCATCGGGAAGCGCCGCTTGATTTCTTGCGCGTCCAGCACTTCGTGCGGGATGCCGTATTTTTCCGCAATCTCAATAGATAGGGCGACAAAATCGCCTTGTACATGGAAGCTCGCCGCATCGCTTTCCGGCGCTATGATGAGCCCTCCGCTTTTGAGAAACAGTTCACGGCCCGTCGACGATTCGAGATCGCGCCAGATTTCGTTGGAGCGGCGGATGAAGGGCATGTACATTTCGCCCTCGCCGATGGATTGCCGCGTGATGCGAGTATCGCCGTGGCTCGATCCCATGTTATGCGGCGGATCAAAGCGGTCAATGCCGAGAGCCCGCGCGCCGCGTTTGCTGGCTTGGTAGAGCGCTGCCGAGCCCATCGCGCCCAGACCGACTACGATCAGATCGTACTGATTCATTTTTCCGCGTCCATCTCCTTACGCCGAGCTTTAGTCGCTGCGAAATCGATTGCCATCTTCTCGACATCAATGACCACGCCATAGTCGCGCGCCGCCGCTTTCGGCGAGACATAACCTTGCCGCGCATCATCCAGGACGCGCCGCGGCTCGCGCAGGTATGGCGGACCGTATCCGCCGCCGCCCGGCAGTTTCAGCGTCACGCGCTGTCCGGGCTTCAAGACATAATGAGACTTGGGATGAGGATAGCCCCCATCGGAGAGCGCAACCTCGCCGGTGGCGCCGGGCTCCCCGCCCAAAAGGCCCGCCGCCGCATTGCCGGTGCGGTCATACATGCAGGAATGATTGGCGTTCATGCCCGTGATGATTTCCATCTCCATTTCTTGCCCGAGCCCGCCGCGGAAACGACCCGCTCCGCCGGAATCGGGACGCAGTTCGCGGCGGCGCATGAGCAGGGGCGCGGCGGTCTCGATCGCTTCTACCGGTACGCCCATAATACCACTGGGAAAGGCGGTAGCGGAAAGACCGTCGCGGTCGTGGGCGGCGCCCATGCCACCAGCGGAGAAGAAAACATAGGCAAATTCCTCACCCGCCGCATCCACCCCATCCATCATCGTGTTCCACAAGCCGGCGGAGCCATTGGCAATCACCTGCCGGGGCACTACTTCCGCCAAAGCTGTCAGCAGCGGCTGACTGACAAAGTGGCCGATCAAATGGCGGGCGCTCACCGGCGCCGGTCGGCGACAATTCAGTATGGAGCCGAGCGGCGCGCGCACCTCGATCGGCCGGAAGGCGCCTTCGTTATTGGGGATGCCTGGCGCCAAGGCCGCCATCAAGGTGTAGGTGGTATAAGCATGCGTATAATTCAAAACGACGTTGATGCCGCGATCGACTTGCGGCGAGGACCCTTCATAATCGACCTTCAACGCGTCTCCCGCGACGGTCAGGGCGCAGGCGATTTTCAGCGGCTCGTCGAAGCCGTCGATGCCGATTTCGTCTCGGTAGACGCCGTCGGGCAAGGCGCTTATCGCTGCTCGAAGGGCGCGCTCTGTTCGATCGAGGATCTGCGTTGAGACTTCTTCGATATCGGGCAGGGCATATTCCTCGAGCATTTCGATCAGCTTGCGCGCGCCCACTTGATTGCCGACTTGCTGAGCATAGATGTCGCCGATCACTTGATCGGGCACGCGCACATTGGCGCGGATGATTTCGATCAATTCTTGATTGACTTCGCCCGCCTTGAATAGTTTCATCAGCGGGATCGCCAAACCCTCTTCGTAGAGCGAACGCGCGTCTCCGCCCATGGTCGCGCCGCCGATGTCGACGGCATGGCAAGTGTTGGCGAACCAAGCCACGCCGCGTCCGCGATAAAAGACTGGCGAGACAATAGTCAGATCGAAGAGGTGGCCCGAGGCTTCCCAAGGGTCGTTGGTAATCAAGGTGTCGCCGGGGTTCAGGCTGTCAATGGGGTGCTTCGGCACGATGTACTTGCGGACGCAATTCGCCATGGTGTTGATATGACCCGGCGTGCCGGTAACAGACTGGGCGATCATATTACCGTCGCGGTCGAAGACCCCGGCGGACAGATCCCCCGCTTCGCGCACGACAGTGGTAAAGGAAGAATGGATCAAAGCCGCGGCTTGCTCGTCCACGACCGAGATCAAGCGGCTCCAGATCACTTCCAGCGTAATGGGATCGATCATCGCTCGTCCCCCTGTAACAGCAAGAGGCATCCGCCAGCGGCTGTCCGCGCCGTCCACCCGGGCAAGACCACGGTTGTGGAAGCCGCTTCTTCAATGATCATGGGACCGTCGGCGCTCCACTCTTCGCTCAGTTGATCGCGCCGGAAGACAGGTGTTTGGCGCGCGGGCGCATCGGCCTCAAAGCGAACCGGTCGGCAGGCTATCGGGGCATCGGTGGCGGCTGCCGCAGACCGCAAGGAAAGCGCTTCGATTTGCGGCGCCGGTCCCGTGATTAGCACCCGCCAGTTGACAGCTTCAATCGGCACACCCTCCGCCAGTTGTCCATAGAAGCGATGATACTCCGCTTCGAATGCGCGTTTCATGGAAGCGATGTGATCCCCATCGAGTACTTGCATCGGGAAGGGCACGCGCACTTCATAACCCTGCCCGACATAACGCATGTCGATGCTGAGTTGCACCGAAATGTCATCTGCCGGGACTCCAGCGCTTTCGACAATCCCACAGCCTTCCCTTTCCAAACCGCGCAAGATGCCATTGAGTTCGCGCAGGTCCAGTTCGGTCAGTTTGGCGACATAGCTGCGCGTGAAATCGAAGGCGATAGGCGCGGTCAGGAATCCAAATGCCGAACCGACGCCCGCCAGGGGCGGGATGATGATACGCCGGATGCCCAGTCCGCCCGCCACGCCACAGGCATGCACCGGTCCGGCGCCCCCCGTCGCGACCATGCTGTAACGTCGAAGCTCCAGCCCGCGTTCCGCCGCGTGTACGCGCGCGGCCGCGGCCATGTTCTCATTCACCAGTTGATGAACGCCCCAAGCCAGGCGATCGACTGACAATTCGAGCGCGGCTGCCAAGCCTTCAAAGGAGCGGCGCGCCAGATCGACATCCAGCGGCAGGCTGCCGCCCGCAAAGTACTCGGGGTTGAGATAGCCGAGCAGCAGATCGGCATCGGTTACAGTCGGCTCTGCGCCGCCGCGCGCATAAGCCGCCGGACCCGGGTCGGAGCCCGCGCTTTGCGGACCCACCCCCGGCAAGCCCAGCCGATTCAGATGCGCGATGCTGCCCCCGCCGGCGCCAATTTCGATCATCTCGATCATCGGTACCATCAGGGGCAATCCGCTGCCGCGCTTGAAGCGATGGACATGCGCCACTTCGGAAGTATTACTGACCGTCAACTCGCCATCGCGCGTAAGAACGGCTTTTGCCGTTGTGCCGCCCATATCAAAAGCCAGCACGTCGCTATCGTCCAGTTGCTTGCCCCAATAGAGGCCCGCCAGCGCGCCGCCCGCGGGTCCACTTTCCACCAGGCGCACTGGAAAGGCTCTGGCCGCGTCAACGGTGGTGGTGCCTCCGCTGCTGAGCATGATATTCAGAGGCGCTTCAATGCCGCTGCGGCGCAGCCCATCATCCAGGCGCGTCAGATAGCGTTCGGTGATCGGTTGCACATAGGCATTGGCGACGGTGGTGGACGCGCGCGGGTATTCACGCATGCCCGGCGCTACTTGATGCGATACGGAAACGGGGACGCCGGTCAAGCGCGCCTTGACCTGATCCAGCGCGGCCAATTCATGCGCCGGGTTGGTGTAGGCGTGCAAGAAACAGATAGCCAGCGCTTCGATATCTTCTTCCTCCAGTTGGGCGCAAATGCCTCCCAAGGCATCCAAATCAAGTTCTTGCCAGATTCGTCCATCAGCCAGGACACGCTCCGGGACGTCGAAGCGCAGTCGACGTTCCACCAGGGGAGCCGGTTTCACCAGCGCCAGGTCGTACATATCGTAGCGGCCCTCGTTGCCAATCTCGAGCGCGTCGCGAAAGCCGGCAGTGGTCAGCAAAGCGGTCTTGGCGCCTTTGCGTTCGATCAAGGTATTGGTGATGAGCGTGGTGCCATGCGTCACATATCGGATAGCATCTGGCGAAATGCTATGGGCTTCCAGCAAGTGTCTTATCCCGTCAAGGACTGCGGCAGACGGATCAGGATAGGACGTCAAGAGCTTTTCCACCCATATTTGACGGCTCTGCGGATCAAAAGCGACAATATCAGTGAAGGTGCCGCCAATATCAACCGCAAGCAGGGACTCCGACAAACTCATGCGAGATCCAGCCTCTCGATGGGATGCTTCAAATCGCCCGTCATCATAGTCATTGCGCCGAAGGCTGTCAAGCAAAGCGGCTGCTGCTCGTGACCAGCGCCAGGGCAAAGCAACTATGCCACATTTGACATGGGCGGATTCACCATTCGGCACTTGAAAAGAGTCGCGATATTATGTTAGAATAAAGTATCAATAAAGGGATTAATAAGTTTGTATCAGCAGTCTCAACACCCCCTGACACATATCACCATATGGGCAGGTTTGAGTATTGGCCTGCCTTTGCTGCCGATTTTGGTGGGCGTACTCATTGCGCTGCTGCAGCGGGCGGAAATCTCTCTTCTAAATCTGCTTGATGGCATCGAGCTTTTTCTCATAGCCCTGTGGTTAGTTACGGCGACGAATGTGGATTTGTCGAGGTTCCGGTTTTCCTGAGCAAAGCCTTTTCAATTCACCTTGATTGCGCTGGGCGTGCTTAACTTGATATTCTTGACACTCGTATACGTAAACAACCGTGCGCGCAGCTTGGACTTTGATTCGGATACTACCATAGGTCTGGCATTGGGGCACTTTATCTTTATTGTGACCATTTCTATTATGCTTCAACTCTACATGAGTTACGTGCGTTACCAAACGTCGAGCGAAGGAGAATTACAATGAGTAACGGTTTCGTGGTTGCAGTGCTATCCATTGAAGCCATGATCGCAATATGGGTAGTCTTCTATGTCGTTCACGCCATCTGGTCGGACAAAGATCGCGATATCTTCATTCGAAAGAAAAAACGTCAACAAGAAAAGTAGGTTGGATTATTCGCTGTCCTTCGGATTCTTTGTCTCATACCGGCTGTGAGTATCAATCAAAGGGGCTTACATGCAGAAGCGCCAAAGCAGCAGACAAGCCGCGCTTCGGTGTCACCTTGCTGGAGGTTCCGGAGTTGTTACTGAACGGCGCTTTGCCGGCGTACTCTGGCGCGTCGTCAATGTGAAGGACCTATGACGGCTGGTCGAGTGGCTTCTTCGTGGGCTTCGCCAGGTGTACTATGCTTGGGATGCGCGTCTTTGGACATACTATCCCTTCAGCGTGTCGATTTTAATTGCCTTTTCGTTATCATTCTTTCACTATTTCCACGAAATCAATAAGATTCATAGATGGCATTTGAAATGAAAACACGGTAGCGCCATCTCGATTCGTAACTGCAAAATCACCCATGTTGATGATATCCATTCCAATTAACACATCGCATCCCGGGAGAACACCTTGTGTTACCCTGACCTGTGCAAACTCCACCCTGTTAGGCAGCCCAAGATTAACGTAGTAAACGGGCACGTGGGCACTGCCCTGCGCATGGAAAACCACGGAAGTTCCCTCAGGCCGCAGATCGAGTCTTGTGGCGACGTTCTCTGTTATCACGCTTGAAGTTGCTCCCGTATCCCATAAGGCATTGAATTCCGACT
The DNA here is from genome assembly GCA_022820665.1 of Anaerolineae bacterium. Classification (GTDB taxonomy): domain Bacteria; phylum Chloroflexota; class Anaerolineae; order Aggregatilineales; family Phototrophicaceae; genus UBA6055. The sequence continues at coordinate 55,276 of JAJEFB010000048.1, forward strand.
TAGGGGGTGCAACTGCTTCTTCTTGAGGCAACCACGCAGCAGATACAAAGCACTTGGTCAAGAGCCTGTTTCGTAATCTGTCATATTTTCTTGTAAAACTGTGTTTGCCTCGTATCATTTGAAGAATGCTGTGCCAGGAGTGGAAATAGTGACAATAAGCGAGTCGGGGTCTTTGCTGATTTCTTGCATCAAAACTGTACCCTTCTCGTGAGCAATGTACACTGTGTTAGCAGCCTGCAAGTAGTTATCAAATACGCCAAGCACCTCTTGGCCCTTTATAGCAACGAATTTACCGTCATTCTTCTCGGCCAATTCCTCGCGAATTTTGAGAAAATACTCGTACTCCTTCTTCAATGGCGTAGTCATTTGAGCTACCCTCTCTCCCTTCTAACTAGATTGTACGTCAATGCGCGAGTCCACCAATATCCAATATCTAAGAATATGTCAAGGAATTCTCGGCACTTTAGTATTTTGTCCCACAATCAAAAGGCAACTTGCGAAAACCAGTGATCCGGCAAGGCTTCGCGTTCAGCAGCCAGCAACTCGCGCAGGATCGCATCGGCGTCAGCGATCGAGTTAGTCAGCGGATCAGTCATCATGGCGCGGCGCAGCAGCGCATAATCACCTTTAACGACGGCTTCTGCTGTCAGTTCGTGGGTATCGAGAATTCCTTCCTGCATGCCACGAATGCCGCGCGGCATTTCGCCGACAGGGCGCGGCAAGGGTCCGTCCATGTCCAAGTCGCAAAGCAATTCAAGAAAGGCGTCATCGGCCATATTGCTCACGGCGCCCCGATTGTAGGTATTGATATAAAAGGGCTTTCCGAGCTTGCCGACCATGTTCTCGATGATGTCGGTGGCGTGGTCGGGACCAAACATAGTCATGTATTGGCTGATGGGCAACGCCCCACTGATGAAATCGTCGACTTGCCGCCACATGGCGTCATGGCGGACGTAGCGCATGTCCGTTTCCCATATCGACAGGGGCGGAATGGCGTCGGGCAAGACGCCATGACCTTGATAGAAGCGCAGATATTCCTTGGTATGCGATACGCAGACTGGAATGACGCCAAAGATTTCATATAGCTGATAGCCGATGGCATCGTTATGGATTGCCTTTGCGCTGCGGTCGCCATCCATTGTCTTGGTCACAACGCCGCGGCGCAGGGTCTCGGCGATTTGCGCTGAGACATCACGACCCTGAAATTCCGCCCGCAGCATCCAGGTGAAATGATTGACGCCGGCGATGCGCATGTCGAAGGCGCTGTCTAAATCGGCATTCCAATCGCCCGCACCGTCAATGATGCCAGCGTGCCTGGCATAACGAATCTTCACATGGGGCATGTGCAGGGAATCGCAAAGAGCCAGGCTCTTGACCTCTGGCGCATAGCGCGCGATTGCCATACCGTTGACGGCGCTGGGATTGATATAATTGATCACCCAGGCATCCGGGCAAAGCCGCTCGATATCGGCAAGGCAATCCATGATCAAGGGCAACTCGCGCATAGTCCGAAAGATGCCGCCGGGACCGATCGTATCGCCGCTGCACATGCGAATGCCGTATTTTTCGCTGATCTGACAATCCAGCCCGCGAAAGCGAACGGTATCCTCGGCGAAGCTCAGCACCACAAAGTCGGCATTGGGCAGGAGGTCTTTCCAGTCGCCAGCAACCTCGATACGCAGATCGACGCCGGCTTCGGCGACGACTTTTTGCGCAAGCAGTCCCATTTTTTCCATGCGCTGGGGATCTTTGTCAACGAGCGATAGCGTACCGCGGTTCAAGTGTGGGGAATGAACCATCTGCCAGATGGCTTGCCGCCCGAAGAAAAGACTGCCCGAGCCGATAACCACTACTTTTGGACATTGGACATTGGACATTACCTTTTCCTCCTCCGGTGTCGATGTCTGCGCGTTTTGCTGGGAGGATTGCTGGCTGGCGGCGGCGCTTCGAATTGCGATTTATAGGGATGATCCGGAACAATCGCAATGCGCTGACGGATGAGCTTTTCAATGTCCTTGAGGTACGCGCGTTCGTCGATATCGCAGAAGGAGTAAGCGATGCCGGAGGCGCCGGCGCGCGCGGTGCGCCCAATGCGATGCACATAACTTTCGGGGATATTGGGCAAATCAAAGTTGATGACATGGGTCACGGCATCAATATCAAGTCCGCGGGCTGCGATATCGGTCGCCACCAGGATCGATGTTCGCCCGGACTTGAAGTTGGCCAGGGCGCGCGTCCGCGCTGTTTGCGATTTGTTTCCGTGAATCGCCTCGGCCGGGATACGGGCGCGGCTCAATTGTTTGGCAAGATTATTGGCGCGATGTTTGGTGCGGGTGAAGACCAGGACACGTTCGGAAGCGGAATCCTCCAGGATATGCTTGAGCAGCTTCCGCTTTTCGGTTCCTTCGACAAAAAATATCGACTGCGCGATCTTGTCGACGGTGGTTGCTTGCGGATCCACCTCGACCTTCACCGGCTTGATCAGGATATTCCTGCTCAAATCTTGAATCTCTTGCGGCATGGTAGCGGAAAATAGCAGGGTCTGGCGCTTTTGCGGCAGGGAGCGGATGATCCGCTTGACATCGTGGATGAAGCCCATATCCAACATGCGGTCGGCTTCATCAAGGACAAAGACTTCGACACGGTTCAGGCGAATGATTTTCTGATTCATCAGATCAAGCAAACGCCCCGGCGTCGCCACCAGAATATCGACGCCGCGTCGAATGGCATCCACCTGCGGCTGTTGACCGACGCCGCCAAAGATCACGGCATGTCTGAGCCGGCTGAACTGGCTGAATCTGTCAAATTCTTCATCAATCTGCGCCGCCAGCTCACGTGTAGGCGCCAGCACGAGCACACGAATAAAGCCTCTGGCGGGATTGGCGTCCAGCGTTTGAATAATCGGCAAGACAAAGGCAGCGGTTTTCCCGGTGCCGGTTTGGGCGCAGCCTACAATATCCCTTCCATCCAAGATATGCGGTATGGTCCGAGATTGTATCGGCGTCGCTTCGGTATACCCGGCTTGCTTGACGATGCGAAGCAGGGATTTATTCACGTTCAGATTGTGAAATTGCATAAGGGTTTGGGTTTCTCGAATCTGTATTGGGGCAAGAACCTATTGTCGGACAAGAACATGGATAATACCAGTACGGTCTTTTCCGGGTGTTAAGAGTGGCTTCAATCCGGCTTCGGTTTGCTTTGTCCTTTTCTGATGGTGAGCAGTTTTTTTGCATCGCCCGGATTTATCACATACGCGGGGGCGCGCGCTTGGTGTATCATGCTTTTGCTACCGGATAAGCACATGAAGGCAGGTAAAGATATGGGCAATCCCTACCAATACGCAAAAGACAATCAAGATCGTTTCCTGGACGAATACCAGGAATTGTTGCGCATCCGCACTATCAGCACGCAACCCCAACACGCCGGCGACGTCGCCCGCGCGGCCGAATGGCTGAAGGCGATGATGCTGAAGATCGGCATGAAGCGCGCCGAGGTCATTCTGATGCCGGAAGGGCGCTGTCCGCTGGTTTTGGGCGAATGGGACGGCGCTGGAGCGGGCGCCCCGACCATCTTGATCTATTGTCATTATGATGTGCAGCCGGCGGAAGTCGCCGATGGCTGGGATACCGAGCCCTTCGAGCCGACGATCAAGGACGGGAGGCTCTATTGCCGGGGCGCCGTCGACAGCAAACTGCATGTGATGTCCAATCTCAAGGCGGTGGAGTCTTGGCTGGCACAGGAAGAAAAACCCAAGGTCAACATCAAAGTCGTGTTGGAAGGGGAGGAAGAATCGGGCTCGGAGAATATTAACGCTTTCGTCGCCCAGCATCCCGAACGGCTGGCGGCCGATATCGCCATGATCTCGGACGGCGCGATCTTGGCGCCGGAGCAACCGAGCCTGACCTATGGCTTGCGCGGCGTCACTGCGCTGGAATTGCACGTGGGCGCGCCTGTCAGCGACCTGCACAGCGGGCATTGGGGCGGCTCCGTGCACAATCCCATTCAAGCCCTAAGCGAGATTCTGGCGCAATTGCACGATGAAAACGGCAGGGTGACGGTACCCGGCTTCTACGACGATGTTGATGATGTCACCGCCAGAGATCGCGCTCTGCTGGAAAAAGCGGAGCCGTTCTTGCAAGCTGAATGGGATGACGTCGTCAGCGCGCCGGCAGTCTGGGGCGAGTCGGAGTATATCTTGCCGGAAAGGCTGGGCGCGCGTCCGACGCTGGAGATCAACGGCATTCATGGCGGTTATACCGGCGCCGGCATGAAGACCGTGCTGCCGGCGCGCGCCTTCGCCAAGATCACTTGCAGGCTGGTGCCGCGGCAGGATCCGACCCGCGTCCTGCGCTGTGTGGTGGACCACATCAAAAGCATCGCGCCGGAGACGGTCAATGTCGACTTTCAGTTCGGCGGGATGGGCGCCGAGGCGGTGCTGCTGGATGTCGATGGCCTGGCGATGCGCTCCGCTGCCGAGGCATACAGGCACGCCTGGGGCGCCGAGCCGGTCTTCGAGCGCTCCGGCGGCAGCGTGCCGATCGCCTTTGAGTGCATGAAGGTCGCCGAAGAGGTCGTGATCATGAGTTATGGGCTGAAGAGCGGCCGCGCGCATGGACCGAATGAGAATATCTACCTGGGTAATTTCTATAAGGGGATTCAGGCGACCATCAAGTTCATTGATGTGGTTGGGGCGGGTCGGAGGTAGGCTCATTGCTGTTATTTGCATAGCATCAACATAGATGCACTTTGGCTAATGCGGCTATTCCCACCACGCCCGTTAGGTGGGCAAGAGTTGTCCGACGCCCAGTGCAACACTGCCCAAGAGTATTAGAACGATAATCGCCACAATTGCTTTGTGCGACCATGTAACCATGCTGCCCTTCTCATCAACTATGCACGCGTTGTTGTTGTATATCAGCAAATAGGACTGCTGCATTAGCTCTCCGAAATACTCTGGATCGCATGCAGACCAGTCCTTTGCATTCTGTTCGCTAGGATTCATTGGGTGTGTCCTGAGTCTTCTTACCCAGAGTATGCGAATGGAAAGCATGGCTACAAGTGCGCAAAGGGCAACTGAGACTATGCTTATTACAGTTGCGATCAAGTAAACTAGAGGTTGGTTTCCTATTATCTGTTGCAAGCGTACTTCTCCTGCACTAAACGGCAGGTTGAGCGCCGCCACAATGCCTGCTATAATGTTTACGATGGTGAGATTGTGCATAACCTTGCTTTCCAAGGTCTTTATGGCTTCCTTCTGCGATTGAACGTGTGCTTGGAGAATCTCGGTAACTTTCTCTTGATTGTGCAAGGTAATGGCTTCATCCATCGTGATGCTCCTTGGAGGTAACTATGAACGACAAAGATCCACAGCAGAACGACATACCAGTACAAAGTCCATTGTCTAAGGAGCCTGCTCCAAATAACACCGGCCGGCCACCTGAATCACACAGCCCTCGACCGGAACCTTCTTATGGAGAAATTACGGAAGGCGAATCTGGCGCGTCGCTTTGGAAGACGATAAAAATGGCTTTGCGTGAATGAGCAAGTCTGCGTAACGCATTTTATCACGCCAAGTCGATGGTTAGTCAATTCTGCATTGTGCGGAGCTAGACATGAATGATACCGATCCAGCACCAAGCGGAAACGAGCCTCAGCCACCACCGAGTAACCCGTCTGATGGCGATGGAAGCAAGCCGCCAAAAAGCCCAAGGCCTTGTCCCGAACCTTCCTCTGGATGGGTTGATACAGGGCGAGACAGACGGCCAAATCCAACTCCTAAAAAGGGCACATAGTTTGAACTATTCGGACTTTTCGAATAGTTGAACCGCTTCTGTCATCACACAGAATCCCATTCCCAACACCCCAATTTACAGCCTTTTTACAGACAGTTTGCAGACGCGTGAAAGTTTTCGCGGCGCCTTCGTTTAGACTGCGGGTGAATCTCTTGTCCAACGGTCATTTTATTTGGGAGGAAAATCCAAAATGACACTCAAACGATTCACCCTGGTCTTGGCGCTGCTGGCGCTTTTGACGGCGGGCGTCAGCGCGCAAGATGACGCCAAGCGAACCAGTTTCAGCCGTGTATCGATCCGGCAGGGCGCCTTCGCTTTCTCGCTCGACGACCCGATCTTGCTGGGCGCGACCGGTCTGGATGCCGATGCCTTGCGGACGGCGCTGATGGATGGCTCCACCATTGCCGAACTGATCCAAGCCAATGAAGACGATGTCGCTGACGTGGTCGCGGACATGAAGGCGCAAGCGACGGAAGCCATCAACGCGCGCGCCGCGTCGTTCCTGGAAGGTCTCGAAGAGCGGGTCAGCGAGGAACTGAATGCCAGCCATGCGCGGCGCGGTTTCTGGGGGCGGCGCTGGCATCGGCTCCCGCGCATCTTCGCATATGCCGGCGTGGGCGATACCGTCATGGAAGCGACCGGCTTGGACTCGGCTGGTTTGCGTTCAGCGCTGGCGGAGGGCTCGACGATCGCTGAACTCATCGAGGCGAACGAGGGCGATGTAGCGAGCGTCAGTTCAAGTATCGTAGCGACAATCACGGACGCGGTTAATGCCGCGGCTGCCGAGTGCCTTGACAGCCTGGAGGGGGATATCAGCGAGGCATTCAACAGCAACCACGCGGAAAAATGGCGCCGCTGGCGCAGGTTCCCGAAGCCGCGCGGGTTCTTCGGTTCCTGGGGATTCGATAGCGCGCCGAGCGACGTAAGGAGCGGAGCCGCTGAAGGCTAGGCGCGCGCATATCTCAACGCCTACTGTCATGGAAGCGCCGGGTCAAGCCCGGCGTTTTCTGTTTTATTGGGCGCTCACACGAGCCAGCGTCCGGCATCCAGCAGGATCGCCTCATCCTCGCCGGGCCAGGGCGGCGTGGTCGCGATCAGGAACTCCAGCGGGACGTCGCCGGCATTGCGGAACTGAAAATGCGTGCCCAGCGGGATCGTCAGGCTGATGCCCGGTCGTACATCCAGCACGTCCTCGCGGTCAGCCTGCGCTCGCCAGACCTGTCCCTGACCTGCCAGGAAGTACCAGATCTCTTCGACGCTGCGGTGCTTCACGGGGATTGAGACAGCGCCAACCGGAAGCGTACAATGCACGACGCTCGCGCCATCTACTTGATGCAGTAGCCGAATCTCCGAGCCATCGGGCGCCAGGGCATCGTAATCGTCCGAGACATTCCCAGTTTCGAAGAGCCGCATCCCCGCTTACCCCCGAGTCGCTTCCCAGCGCGCCCGCACTGTATCCCAGACTTCGGCATTGATCAGGTTGGGCGGGCGCTCGCCGCGGAGGACTTGCAAGATCTGTTGCATGGCGTGCTCGAACAGGCGGCGCCTTCCCAATACCGACGCGCCGCCAATATGCGGGAGTATGACAACATTGTCGCGCTGGAGCAGTGGATTGTCCGCCAATGGCGGCTCAACTATGGTGACATCCAAGCCGGCGCCAAATAGCTGGCCGCTGTCCAGCGCGGCCACCAGCGCGTCTTCATCCACCAGTTTCCCGCGCGATACGTTGACGAAGATCGCGCCCCGCTTCATTTGCGCGAAACGCTCGGCGTTCATGATTTTCTTCGTTCGCTCATTCAGGGGCAGGTGCAGCGAAACGACATCGGAGCCGCTTAGCAGGGCTTCCAGCGAATGGGCGCGGGCGACATTCAATTGTTCGCAGCGCTCGGCGCTGATATGGGGATCGTAGGCGGCGACCCGCATGTCCAGAGCCGCCCCGACGCGGGCGACGCGTCCGCCGATCCGCCCCAAGCCGACCAAGCCGAGCTGCTTGCCAGCCAACTCGATGCCGACATAGACATCCCAGGCCCTCAGCTTCTCGCCTCGGTCAAGCGCCCGTCCCAGGTCATTTTCGATCTGTTTGACGCTGCGCGCCACATTCATCATCAGCGCGATGGCGGTCTCGGCAGTGGGGATGGTCGGCGCGTCCGGGGCATTGACAACCGCAATGCCGCGCTGAGTCGCGGCATCGACATCCACCGTGTCGTAGCCGATGCCCGTGCGCGAGATAACCAACAAATGCGGCGCGCGGTCCATGGCTGCGCTGTCATAGATTCTTCCGCTTGCCATCACGCCGTGAGCAAGCTCCAACTGATGATAAGGATCCCCGTCCACCTGGTTGCCCGGGCAGATGCCCGCCGCGATATCTTCGAACATGCTTGCGTGTTCCCGGGGCACATCGCGTTCAAACCAAATTTTATACATCCGCTGCGCTTTCCTGTCGTTTGTCTATTGGTTCCGTGAACCTAGAAGTGCACGTTTTCGTCGACGATCTGTCCGACATCGTCCGTCGCTTCGCGGATGGCTTTGAACTCGGCAGTCAGCGCGCGATTGAAAGAGGAGATGTCCGAGCTGTGCATGACGAGGTTGGCGCCGGCTTTGATCCATTCGATCTCGTGATGCGCGAAATTATGGTGGATGCCGACGCCGACATTATGCGCGCGCGTCGTCGTGATGATCTTGCGGATAGCCTCGTCGAAAACCGGATGATCGTATTGCTCCGGCAAACCCAGACTGCATGAGAGATCGTGGGGACCGACCAGCGCGCAATCGACATAGGGCACGCTGAGAATCTCGTCGAGCCGCTCCAAAGCCGGAACGCTTTCGATGTTGATGAAGAGGGCTTTGTTGGCGTTGCGCTCCGCCAGGTAGTCCCTCAATTCTGGTTCTAATTCGATGTCGCCGTCCAGCGCGGCGCGCAGGCGGTCGCCCTTGAGCGGACCCATTTTGACCGCGCCGCCCAGGACCTTGGCTTGTTCCGGGGATTCGACATAGGGCGCGATAATGCCATGCGCGCCGCCGTCCAGCACCATCTGCGCCAGATAGGGGTCGGGCTCGGGGATGCGCACCACCGGCGCCAGATCGAGGGCGCTAAAGGCTTGACAGAGCCAGGAGACCGTCTCTCGGTTGTGGGGCGTATGCTCGGTATCGATGAAGACCATATCGAGATCGAGGTTCGTGACCACGCGGGGCCATATCGGCGAGGGCGAATAAATCGCCGTGCCGTAGACGCGTTCGCCGGCGCGGAGGGCTTGTATCAGTTGCTGTCCATTCATCTTGTTTTCTCTTGAATTTGTCGTTGGCAAAAGGCTAGGCAGATATTAGCGGCAGGCGAATGATAAGTCAAAGCTGTGAATCAAATTCGTGCTTGTCCACATCTAAGACCTATGCGACACTCGCAAATCGGTGATTAACATTAAGTTACGGTTAATTGCATGAACTACAGAGGATCCTATAGAAAGCTGCTTTCAAATTCAAAGGCCGCCATGCTCGCTGCTATTGAGATATACAACAAGCCACTCTTCAATTACCGCGATGAGTGCTTCTGTATACTTCTGATAAACGCGTGGGAGCTGCTGGCAAAGGCGATTCTCTCAAAAAACAGACAGCGAATTATGTATACCAAAAAGGAAGCAGGTGTGTCCTATCGCACCTATTCGCTAACCGACTCGCTGCGGAAAGCTAAGCCGTATTTTCCTGAAAACACCCCTTACGAACCTATAAGAGCAAATATCCAGCAAATAGTGGAGTTTAGGGACAATGCTACTCATTACTATAATGAAACTGGGTTTGGAGTGATGATTTACGGGCTCGCTCAAGCTGCAATCATAACTTACAAGGATTTGCTGCTAACGCTTTTCAATTATGACATTACAGAAGACGTTACTATTGTTTTACTTCCCCTTGGTTTTGGTGCTATGCCAGATCCAGTACAATTCCTGCGTTCGAAACATACTAAAGTTCCACGCAATAAAGTTGTGGCAAGTTTCTTGCGAAGCGTAATAGAGATCACCAAAAAACTCGAGGACCAAGGCTATGATTTACAACGCTTTCTGACGAGATTTGACGCGAATCTTGTATCAGTAAAGAAGTTTTCTCACGCAGATATTGTCGTTGGAATTGACGGAACGTTGCACGGAACAGAAACGAGCGTGACAGTCGAAAAAATCATTGACCCGAACAAAAAGTTTCCGATAAGACGTAAAGATTTGTTGGAAAAGATCGGCCACAGTCTTAATGGTGCGAAATTCAATCAATACACATTGAATGCTATTATCTTCAAGTACAAGATTAAAGAAAACGACAATTACTATTGGAAAGCAATCAGCGGCGGCGCTATGCAGTTTTCTCCCGAATTTGTGACTTTTCTCCGTACGCTAACTAGTTCACAGATTGATGAGTGCATATCTGCATACCGAGATTATCAAAGAAAGAAAAGAATGTTGCGAAAACGGTGATAAGTGTAATTCCGAGCTCCTCTTGTACCTCTTCGACGGCTGTGCGACACTGCAAGGCATAGGACACAGGGAAAAGCGATATGCGACTAGGACTGATGGTCGGTTATTCCGGCGCGCGGATCGAACTGCCGATGGATCTGATCCTCGAGGCGGACCGGCTGGGCTATCAGGCTGTCTGGACCTCGGAAGCTTACGGATCGGATTGCGTCAGTCCCCTGGCTTGGATCGGCGCGCTGACGGAGAATATCAAGCTGGGCACAGCCATCATGCAGATGCCGGCGCGCAGCCCAGCCATGACCGCCATGACCGCCATCACGCTCGATCAATTGTCCGGCGGGCGGGCGCTGCTGGGGCTGGGGCTCTCGGGTCCACAGGTGGTGGAAGGCTGGCATGGGCGCCCCTACGGCAAGCCCCTGGCAAAGACGCGCGAATACGTGGGCATCGTGCGGCAAATTCTGGCGCGCGAAGCGCCGCTGGCGCATGATGGCGCGCATTATCAGATTCCCTACCAGGGCGAAGACGCGACCGGATTGGGCAAACCGCTCAAGAGCATTGTTCATGGCCGCGTCGATATGCCAATTTATCTGGCGTCGATCGGTCCCAAGAATGTCGCGCTGACCGCGGAAATCGCTGATGGCTGGCTGCCGATTTTCTTTTCGCCGGCCGCCTACGACAATTGCTACCGCGAGGCTTTGGAAGCGGGTTTTGCCAAAGCGGGACAAGGCAAAAGCCCCGCCGATTTCGATATCGCGGCGTCGGTCACGGTGGTGATCGAAGCAGATCTGGAAGCGGCTTACAACCAGATCAAGCCGGTATTGGCGCTGTATATCGGCGGCATGGGCGCCAAAGGCAAGAATTTCTATTACGATTTGGCTTGCCGCTATGGCTTCCCCGAGGCGGCGGATAGCATACAGGAACTTTACCTGGGCGGGCGCAAGGGCGAGGCGGTGATGGCGGTTCCCGACGCGCTGGTGGACGCGGTGGCGCTGGTTGGATCAAAAGCCCGTATCCGCGATCGGATTCAGCTTTGGCGGGATTGCCCGGTTGATACGCTTAACATCACAGCCTTCAGCGTCGATACAATTCGCTTTATGGCGGAATTGCTGCTTTAGCCTCCAGAAGAAGACAGATGCTGGCGACGACGAATGTAGGATTGAAACCGCTGCAAATTGGCGACATCACGATCGATAGTCCGCTACTGCTGGCGCCGATGGCCGGGCACAGCAATTACGCGCTGCGCAGCCTCTGTCGGGAGTTGGGCGGCTGCGGGCTGGTCTGTACAGAACTCATCAGCAGCAATATCGTCAAGAATTCGCGAGCCCGCGCTCTGCAGCGCTTCGATTGGCGCGCGAGCGAGCGCCCGGTGGCGGCGCAGCTATTTGGGGTTGAGCCGGCGATCGTGGCCGAGGCTGCGCGCGTGGTGGTCGATCATGGCGCCGATATTGTCGATATCAACATGGGCTGCTGGGTGCCCAAGATCGCCAAGAAGGGCGGGGGCGCCGCTCTCTTGCGAGATGTGAAAAAAGCGACAGCGGTAGTCGCAGCCGTTGTGGAAGCGGTGAACGCGCCGGTGACGGTCAAGGTGCGCAGCGGCTTTGAAGACGGCGCGGTGACGGCGGTTCCCTTCGCCAAAGCAGCTGAAGAAGTCGGCGCGCGGGCAGTGGCTATACATGCGCGCTTCGCCGGACAAGGTCACGGCGGCGACGCCGATTGGGATGTCATCGCGGCTGTCAAGGATGCCACATTAGAGATGCCGATCATCGGCAACGGCGATGTGCGCTCGGGCGCTGACGCCACCCGCATGTTGGAAGAAACCGGTTGTGATGGCGTGATGGTGGGTCGCGGGGCTTTGGGGCGTCCCTGGCTCTTTCATCATATCGAACACTTCCTGGCGACCGGCATCGAACTGCCCGAGCCGTCACGCGCCGAGCGGGCGCGCATCGCGCTGCGACACGCGCAATTGACGCTGCAGACGACGGCTCTGCCGGAGCAGAGAGCCGTCCTGGAGATGCGCGGGCAGATTTCCAAGTACCGTCTGGACGAGCCCGGGTCGCGTCGAGTGAGGAATCGGCTGGTGAGGATTGAATCTTATGCTGAGTTGGAGTCGATTTTGCTGGAAGTGGGGATAGAGGAAACTGAGCAAGTAGGCCTACGCAAAATGACAGACATTGCTTAGATCTTTCTCAGTCGTAGCTCGAAAACCGATGGTAAGCCAGCAGCTAGACATGCGATTCGCCGTTGTCCGATACGCATCTGAGCATGGGAGTAGTCCGCGAATATGTCTGGCGAGCGACTCCGCGCTCATATGTATACATATGTGCCATCGCGACAATATTCGTCGCTGACTATCAATGTCGTAGCATAGCAAATAAAGTCACATATCTTGTAAGGTTCGATGACTCTGAGAGACTTCGCTTATGATCGGTTTTGAATTTGGAGAGCATTGAACACATGATTGACTGGATAAGCCACACCATAGTGATCCCCCTTTTTCCGCTGTTAGCAGCATTAATCATCGCAATTTTGAAAGGCGAGGACATTCAATACCACACTATCTTGGGAGGCACGGAACTTTACATGCTTTCCGTCATTGTGTTGGCCTCTACCAAGAAAGATATCGACAATTCGGGAATAGATTTCTCCGCGCTTCTGAAATACAGACGCCTCATAAAGATCCTGATTCCGGCATTGGTTTTTGGCAGCATCATATATGGTATAGTATTTATGAACGTTCGCTCTACAAACCCAGATATCTCTGAAGTTTCGGTTGCGAATCTCGGGGTGGCAATTGCTGTAGCAACGTTCTCATTATGCACGGTTCTTCAAGTCAAGCTAAACAAAGTGACCAGGGATAAGGCGACATCATGACAATGTGGTCTGCGGAATGGATGATAGTCTATGTGATTGTTCTGTTAATCGGGAACATTCTTATACTTGCGTTGACCGAGCGTTTCAGCCGTAGGGGGAAGACCGCTAGAACCCCGGAAAGTGATCGTAACCAAAGTCTGACTACCGAAACGCGCCGGCATTTGACATAGACTCTTATAATTGACCACTGTAGTCATATAACCGATTGACAAGACGTCCACTCGGAAATCCCATATGATCCCGCATGGATTAGACCGTCGTCTACGATACGCGGACGCGACATTCCTGGGACCTTTTCGCCGGTTACAGGCCGAGCGGCTCTGTATCTTTATGGCAAATTGATCCCCCCAAAAGTCAGCAACGGTGAAGCGCACCGTGTATAAATGAGCCAAGTAAACGAAGGGCAGGGTATGACCTATCTCATAACCGGCGGGGCGGGTTTTGTTGGCAGTCACGTCGCCGAAGCACTGCTGCAGCGCGGCGAAGTCGTGATCGTCATCGACAACTTCAACGACTATTACGATCCCGCCATCAAGCGCGGGAATGCCGCGCGGCTCGACGCCTACGAGAATCTCAAATTGATCGAAGGCGACATTCGCGACCTGGCACTGCTGGAGCGGCTTTTCGCCGATGAAGGGATCAGTCACGTGGCGCACCTGGCGGCGATGCCCGGCGTGCGCACCAGCGTCGAGCAAGTTCGCCTGTACATGGACGTCAATCTAACCGGCACCATGAACCTGTTGGAAGCGAGCAAAAAAGCCCAGGTCAAGCAAATTGTTCTGGCGTCAACCTCTTCGGTCTACGGCAAGACCGAAGTCCTCCCCTTCATCGAAAGCGATAGCGCGGACCGCCCGCTGGCTGCCTACCCCGCCAGCAAACGGGCGGCGGAATTGCTGGCGCATACTTATCACAATCTCGTCGAAATGAACGTCACAGTCTTGCGCTTTTTCAACGTTTACGGTCCGGCCGGGCGCCCGGACATGATGCCCTGGAAGCTGATGGACGCGACACAGTCGGGTGAAGTCATCAAGCTATTCAATAACGGCGATATTCACCGCGACTGGACCTATATCTCGGACACGGCGCAGGGCGTGCTGGCGGCGCTGGACAAGCCCCTGGGCTACCAGGTCATCAATCTCGGCTGCGGGGCGCCAATCTCTCTTTCGGAATTTGTCGAAATCATTGAAGAATACGCCGGCAGAACCATCAACAAACTAGCGGTACCCACGCCGCCCAGCGACCCGCCGATCACCTACTGCGATAACAGCAAGGCGCGTGAACTGCTGGGATTCGCGCCGACGGTGAGTACGCGCGACGGTCTTTGGCGCACCTGGCAGTGGTATCGGGAGTTTCGGGCTTTGTAAGTTGCAGGCGTCGCAGCTCACCGGTCAACTGTCCGCCAAGCCTCAGACAGATTGTGCCTTGGCAACTTTCGCACGCGCAATCCGCTTTTTTGGGCGTCTTGATAGTGGTCGAAATAGCTATCAAGCTCGCCGGTCAGAGCTTCGACGACGGGCTGATAGGCTTGATCATCATAGCGATTATGCGACTCGGTCGGATCGCGCCCCAGGTCGAATAATTCACAGGGCGCATCACTGTAATAGCGGCGCAGGAGTTTATACTGTCGCGCGCGCGCCATGCGCAAGTCGCCATACTCGCCGAACTGTATCTGCCGCCAGTCGGGCAAGGCGGCCGAATTATCCAGCAGTGGCAGGAAACTGCGCCCGGGATATTTGCGGCTGGCATCGAGCTTGCTCAAAACGCCGGTGTATTCGGCGATGGTCTGAAACGTGTCCAAATGATCGACGAACTCCGACCGCCGTTGACCAGCGAACAGCGTTCCCGGGTGATTAAATATCAGCGGCACGCGGATCGATTCTTCGAGCATGTTCAGGGGCAGCGTGGCGTTGCCCTTTCCCCACAAGCCGTGATGCCCGCAGCAGAGGCCGTGATCTGAGGTGAACACAATGAGCGTCTGTTCGCGGAGCTGGAGCGCTTCCAGCTCGTCCAGCAGTCGGCCAATCGCTTCGTCAATATGGGAGACCGCGGCGAAATACTGCGCCAAGGCTTCGCGGGGGTTTAAGCGCGTTGGCAGGGTTGATTCAAGCGCTTGTTTTCCGAAGGGATAGGCGGGTTGATCAAGCATGTCGGCGAAATCGTTGTGACGATGTCGAGCGACCAGACGCTCAGGTTGGCCGCGCCAGGGATTATGCGTGCCGAAGTAGCCGATGTGCAGGAAGAAAGGAGAACTCGCATCGCGATCCCGCAGGAATTCTATCGCCTTGTCCGTGATGACCTGCGTCCGCTGACCGGGTATCGTCTGGATATCGCCGTTCAAGCTGAATCGGTGGTCGCCCCCGTGTTCCGCGGGATAATCTCCAACGCCGCTGAACCAATGGCTAAACCCAGCCTGGGGCCGGTCATCGTCCCCCAAATGCCACTTGCCGCAATGCGCGGTTTGGTAGCCGGCCTCCGATAGCAACTGGGCAAGCGTAAGCTCGTCTTTCAGCCAGGGACGACGATGAATCTCCGGAATCGTCGACGACAAATAGTCGTGGATGCCATGCTGTGAAGCCAGCCGGCCGGTTAGCAAAGAGGCGCGGGCGGGCGAGCAGACGGGGGTCGGCGTGAAGGCGTTTTCCATAAGTACGCCGGTCGCCGCCAAGTAATCCAAAGTCGGCGCGCGGATCTCGTCATTGCCGTAAGATCCCAGCGCCCATTGCGCCAGATCATCATTGACAACCAGGATCACATGCTTCATGTCACTTGCGGACATCGTTCACTCTTGCCCGGCGCGCCATCAATTCCCGCATACGCTGCTTGTCCAGTTCGCGAAACGCGTCGCTGACGGGTTGGGAGAAATCGCGGTCGCCCGTTGCCTCCAGCCAGCGCTGCAGTTCCGCTTCCATGTCAGCGACGAGTTGCTGGCTGCCAGCATCATTCATGAGATTGTTCAGTTCATAGGGGTCCGCTTCGAGATCGTAGAGTTCGCCAGCGTGATTCTGGTAGCTTATCAACTTGTATTGATCTTTGATGACGGCTCGGCCCATCTCAACCGTTCCAAAGCCGTGTCCGTATGTCTCCACCAACAGGGATTGCCTGCCGTCAACAGATCTCCCGCTGGCCAGAGGCAGGAGACTTTCTCCATCGACTGGACGCTCGAATCGCGATCCGCCCGCGTCCAGAATGGTAGGCGCGATATCGGTGCCGCAAGCCAGCGCCTCGGAAGCCTGCCCGGCGGGGATCGAGCCCGGATAGCGCATCGCCAGCGGCACGCGCAGCACCTCCTCGGTCAGATAGGAGCCTTTGTCGAATCGCCCGCCATGGCTGGCCAGGGCGTCGCCGTGATCGGCTGTCCAGATGACCAGGGTGTTGTCCGCAAAGCCTAACTCGTCCAGCTTGTCGAGCACAAAGCCGCCGGCAGCGTCAACCATGGTGATATGGGCGAAGGCGCGGGCGATGATCCGTTGCCATTCGCCCCAATTTAGCGCGCTCGGCGTCGCGAATCGTCCGTCCTCATCGGTCAATTGTTCATGTGGGTCATGCCAGAAGATCTCAGGTTTGCCCGCCAGCGAATCGTTGAAATTGCCGTATACGGGGATATCTTCCGGATCATACAAGTCGGCGAACTCTTTGGTCGGGAAGAAGGGCTGATGAGGTCCCCAGAAGTCCAGCCGCAGATGAAAGGGCTCGTCACCGTCGGCGGCAGCCAGCGCCTCCAATTGCCCGCAAGCCATGTCCGCCAGGAAGAATGCCTCGTGGGTCTCTTTGGCTGTGGTTGTGATTCCCGTGGCATGTTCTCCACACCAATAACGGTCGCTCCGGTAAGACGCCCCTGCCTCCAGATTTGGAAACTCGCGATTCATCACGAAGCTGTCGAAAACAAATTCGACCTGGTGTTGCGCTGGCGGCAGGCGCTTCCGCTCGAGATAGTCCCGGTATTCCGGCGTGATATAGGGATTGCCATAATCTTCCAGCGAGAACCCGTCGCAATCGAAGTCGAGGGCAGTGCCGGCGCCGGCATGCCATTTGCCAAAGTAGAAGCACTTGTAACCGACTTGCGCCAGATTGCTCAGATAGACCTCGTGGTCGTAAAGCGAATTTGAATAGTTGTAGTAATTGCGATGATTGTGCGGATACAAGCCGGTTAACAGCGTGCGTCGCGAAGGACCGCAGAGCGGCGTCGCGCAATATGCGCGGTCAAAGCGTATCCCGCCCGCCGCCAAGCGATCAAAATTGGGCGTTAAGGGTCGCGGTCCGCCATCCCAGCCGTGTCGATAATAGGCTTGATGATCATTTACCAAGAGCAGAATGTTGGGGCGCTGATTCATTGCGCGGCTGCTGTCCTCTCTAGCGCGCGGCTCTCGGCGCTCAAGCGCGATTCTATAACGAGGTCTTCGTCATCAAGATTCCTGGCGCTGTCGCGGTCGGCCACGGGTGATTCTTACACATTTTTCTCAATCCCGCAAAATTGGCAAGCATGGGAGAAGTGTGTTAGATTTTTCAGATGAGACGGGCTGATCGAAAGCTATGTTTAGGAGAGAAAAATGTTGAAGAAAAGCATAACGCTAATTTTGCTGCTACTTGTCGCATTGACGTCCTTTTCTGTTCCAGCCTTCGCGCAGGACGAGGTTACGATAGATTTTTGGATCCCCGGCGGGCGGGGCCGTGATGAGGGAACCGCCGCGGTCATCGCGGCATTTGAAGCGCAGAATCCGAATATCAAAGTCGAACTGACGGCAATTCCCTTCGGCGAGTTCTTCGATGCATTGCAGGTCGCCTTCGCCGGCAACAGCCCGCCTGACGCCGCATTGATCGATGGCGTCGGCGTCCAGAATCTTGCCTTCAACGGCGCGCTCTTGCCAATTGAAGATATGTTTAGCGACGAGGACATGGATGATTTCATGGCCGACCTGGTCGAGATGGTGTCGCTGGATGGTCACATGTTCGGCGCGCCCTGGGCCAATGCCGCCGATGCCATGTATTACAACGTGGATATGTTTGAAGCTGCCGGCGTCGAAGCGCCGAAGACGCTGGAGGATGGCTGGACCTGGCTCGAATTTGTCGAGAATGTCAACACGGTGCGGGCGCATCAAGCCGAACAGGGCAATGAGGTTTGGGGCATGATGGGATTCAACAATCCCTTGAGCGGCGCATTCTTCACCTGGACCATCATCCGCAGCGCCAGCAGCCCGGGCGAACCGCTCTGGGAAACAATCGCGCCGGATTTGTCCACTTTCGCTGGCTATATTGATACGCCGGAAGCGCTGGAAGCCTATGCGTTTTATCAAGGGCTGTATACCGACGGTTTCATTCCCACGGACAACATCCCCGATGCCTTCCCGAATGGCTTGACGGCCACCTTCTTCGCGATACCGCCGACCGGCACGGTCTTGGCGCGCAACTTCCCCGATTTGAATTGGGATGTCATGCCCATGCCATATATCAAGACGCCGATCACGCACACCGGTTCCTTCGCGCCCGGCGTCGCCGCCAAGAGCGACAACCCCGAAGAAGCCAAAGCCTTTGTCAAGTATTTCACCAGCCAGGAAGGCTACGCGACCTATCATAATGTCACCAAGGTCGTGCCCGGGCGCAAGTCCATGCAAGCGCAGTTGCCCGATTTTCAGGAAGGCTTTCTGGCATTGCTCTTTGATGAAATGGTGGAATGGGGCGTGGCGCGGCCCGGCGGACCGGCGCATACGATCTTCAATCGCATCATCGCGAGCGACATGATGATTAATATCGCTTTGGGCGGCGACATTGAAGAAGAAGTCGCCAACGCGATCCTGGAAGCCGACGCGCAACTCATGCAATTCAGATAAAGCGCTTTAGCGATATCCAGCTTCCTTTCCCGTTTTCGTCATCGGCGGCGGGAAAGGAAGCATTCCTAAAATGGCACAAGTATTCTCCAAGAGCCGCAACGCGCAGCGCTATCGAGCGGCGTTTTTGCTGTCACTGCCGGCATTGATCGGTCTATTTCTCTTTCATTATTGGCCTATCGCCGAAACTGTCCGTCTGAGCTTCACCGATTACAAGGTCTTCACCGGCGAATTCACTTTCACGGGTCTTAAGAACTATGACCTGGCTCGCAGCGATCCGATCCTTTTGTTGTCTTTGCGAAATACGGCGCTTTTCTTTCTGATCAAAGTGCCGCTGCAAATGGCTTTGGGGCTGTGCCTGGCAATGCTCGTCTCCAAGCCGGGCCGAGACTCCACCCTGCTGCGCACGTTAATTCTCTTCCCGGCAGTCACTTCAATGGTGGTTGCGTCCATCGTCTGGGGCATGATGTTCCATTCCGACATTGGTATCGTGAACAGCCTGCTGGAGTCTCTTGGTTTGCCCGCCCAAGGTTTCTTGCGCGACAGGCATCAAGCCTTGCCCGTCCTGGCGTCAATCACAATCTGGAAAGATGTCGGCTTGAGCATGATCTTCTACCTGGCCGGGCTGCTGGCGATCCCGGCTGTATATTACGAGGCGGCGCGGATTGATGGCGCCGGGCGCTGGGAGATATTCCGATTCATCACGCTGCCGCTGCTCAACCGCACGCATGTTTTCGTGCTGGTGACGAGCACGATCGCCGCCTTCAAGATCTTTGTGCCGGTTGAAGTGCTCACTGACGGTGGTCCGTCTAACGCCACGCGCGTGATCGTTCATTATATTTTCCATCTCGCTTTCCGCTTCAACCGTTTCAGTTACGCGACCGCGCTCTCGGTCATCCTGGCGATCCTGCTCATCGCCATCAGCATCTTTCAGTTGCGCATAACCCGGGACGATGATGATGACTGAGGCGGGACGGATCACAGCGCCAAACCCCGGTCGAGCATTTAGCATGGCGTCGCTGTCGCGGGTTGCTTTGTATCTGGTTATCGTGGCGGTCTTCGCCACGCCCTATCTGTGGATCGCCGGCTCGACCTTCAAAACCCGGCAGGATCTCTTTGACGATCTCTATCCTGTTTCGATCAAGACCTTCGTGCCGAGCAATCCAACGCTGGAGAACTTGACGGGCTTGTTTACCCAGACAAATTTCGCGCAGGCTTTTCTCAATAGCGTCTTGGTGGCGGCGATGTCGGTGACTTTCGCGGTCACGATCAACAGCATGATCGCCTTTGTGCTGGCCTGGCTCAAATTTCCGGGCAGGCGTTTGCTATTTCTGGTGATTTTGGCGACGCTTACCATCGCCTTTGAAGCCAAGCTGATTCCGCTCTTTCTCACGATGCAGCAATTGCGCATCGATAATACGCTGCCATCAATCTTCCTGCCCTGGATAACAGACGCTTTCATCATTTTCTTGCTGCGGCAGCACTTCGCCGAGTTGCCGCAGGATCTGTATGACGCCGCCGTCATAGACGGCTGCTCTTTTTTCCGAATGTACTGGCAGGTGATGCTGCCCAATATCACGCCGGCTTTGGTCAGCGCCGCTTTTATCAAGTTCATTTTTTCCTGGGATTCTTTCATCTGGCCTTCGATCGTTATCACTGACGAGTCAAAGACAGTCATAACAGTCGCCTTGGCGAAATTGTTCAGCGACGAATATATACGCTGGGAACTGGTCTTCGCCGGCTCTTTCGTGGCGACGGTCCCGGTGGTGGTCATTTTCGTTTTCTTGCAGCGATATTATGTGCAAGGCTTCGTCCGCTCGGGCTTAAAATAGCGAGGTTTGAATTGATGAACGTGATTCTGCTTGTTTCGGACACGCTGCGCCGAGACTATTTGCCCTGCTACGGCAATCGGGAGGTCATCACGCCAAATCTGGACCGATTCGCCGAAACGGCGCTGATATTCGAGGACTGTTATGCGGCATCTTTTCCGACGGTTCCCGCGCGTGCGGACTTGATGACCGGGCGCTATACCTTTGTCTATTTGCCCTGGGGTCCATTACCGCAATCCGAGGTGACACTTGCCGGATTGATCAGCGAAGCGGGCTATCGCAGCGCAGCGATAGCCGATACGCCGTTTCTTGCGCGGCGAGGCTATGGACAGGATCGCGGCTTCCAGGAGTTCATATACGTCCGCGGGCAGTTGGATGGTACGGAACGCGCCTATCGTCATCGACAGCGTCAGGTCTCGGAAATCGAGGGCTACTGCGCGCCCAAGACCTTGGTAGAAGCAGCGGACTGGCTGGAACGCCATCACGAGGATCCCTTCTTTCTCTATATCGATACCTGGGACCCGCACGAGCCTTGGGATCCGCCTGCCTATTACGTAAAACCCTATATGGCGGATTACCGCGGCGAGGTCATCGCGCCGAGTTACTGGGAGCATCAAGATGACGG
This sequence comes from Anaerolineae bacterium, assembly GCA_022820665.1. Classification (GTDB taxonomy): domain Bacteria; phylum Chloroflexota; class Anaerolineae; order Aggregatilineales; family Phototrophicaceae; genus UBA6055. The sequence continues at coordinate 76,669 of JAJEFB010000048.1, forward strand.
CGTGACCGAGCGCGACCTGGAAATCGCGCGCGCCTGCTACATGGGCGAAATTTCGATGGTCGATCACTGGTTCGGCTACTTGATGGAACGGGTACGGGTACTCAACCTGCTGGACGACACCGCGATCATATTTGTTTCGGACCACGGTTTTTATTTTGGCGAGCATGGCTTGTTCGGCAAACGGCGCTTCCGTTGGCCCGATGGTAGTGGCTTCGAAGAAGGCTTCGCCAAAGGGTTGACCGTGCATCAGCGACAGGTGCATCGGTCTCCGCTGCACAACGAGGTAATACAGGCGCCGCTGCTCGCTTACCTGCCGGGAGTAGCTGGCCGACGTGTACCCGGTCTGCTGTCACTGCCGGATATCATGCCGACAATACTGAACTTGCTGGAGCTGGAGATTCCGGCGCGGACACAGGCAAAATCGGCGCTGCCTCTGCTAAAGGGCGAAGCGATTCACGACCAGGTTGTAACAAGCGCGCCCTTTGAAGAAGTGGGCGAATTGTCTAAGACGGTGGATGGGCAGAATCGCGTTGTAATGGAGATTTCACCAAGTTCGATTACCGACGGCGAGTGGGATCTGCTGTTTGGAATCGAGGGGCAGAAGGTGGAATTGTATCGTACCAAAGAGGATGCCGGTCATCAGCAGGACTTGAGCGACAGGTACCCTGAGATCGTCGAGGCAATGCACAGTCGGTATGTCCAGTGGCTAATGTCCATTGATACGCCAGAACGATATTTGGCGCCGCGACGACGCCTGTAGAGAGCTCCGATACCCCTTTTTTACAAACCCCTTCTAAATCTCCCCCATTGCAATGGGTCGCGTAGACACTGACCTCCGGGGAGACTTGCTCGCGTTGCGCGAAACTCCCGTTCTATTTCGGATGCGTCCGAAGTGGATGGGGCCGGGGGATGGGTTAGAAAAAGCGCGGTTGCATGACCCAGTAGCGGACAAGCCTTATAAAGCCGTTCCAGGGCAGTAGCCCTGGAACGGCGCGTCATGTCATTTCATCTTGCTACGGAACTGCGGCGCTGCAACGCGCATGTCATATAGCTGCAATGCGGCGATATGTCGCTCGCAAAGCCCCGTCCAGGCATAGCCTAGCTGGAGTCGCTGGCGACCAGCGCGACGACGCCCGGTTGGTTGATCTGGCCGCAGGTCATGCCCTCGCTTACATAAGTCTCGACCGCATGTACGGTTCGCTCGGATGTAGCCGTATCGATAAAGGCGAGCTCGCCCGGGGTTGCGAAGCAGACCTCCGTTCCCGGGGCAAAGTAGGAAGCTTCCGGCGAACAATAAGGACGCAACAGCCACTGGCCGACGGACAGTATATCTGACGCGAGATTATTGTGGCGTCTGAGGACTTCCACCGTTGTATCGTATTGGATCGCCAAACGAAACAGATTGTCATTTTCAGACACGATGTGCATACAGTCGTTATTGGACCGCCACAACCTCATGGCGAATCTAATGCCCTCCAGCGCCGGGTGTTTGTCGATCGTAATCGTGTCAATCTCCGCGCATTCCACGTCATCGTCGGACGACCTCACGATGATACGATCGTTCACGGGGCAGATATATAGCTCAGGCGTGGGCGTGGGCGTTTGAGTCGCGGGCCTGGGGGTCGCGGTGTCATCGGGCTCGGGCGGGTCATCGTCAGGTTCATCAGTCGGCTCTGGAGGTGGCGCGGGCGGCGGATCGGGCGCCCTCGGGTATTCGTACGCGCCGACGTCACAGTTGCCGTATTGCGGGCGGGCGGTGTCGGGTTGATCATCAAGCAAACAGTACATCGGATCAGCGGCGTCAATCGCCGGACTTCCCCATTGGAGCGGGTGGTGCGGCGGATTACCGGTGAGTCCGCCAATCTGGGGATCGTTGTTCGCGCCCGTGTTCTGCGCCTCGGCGACGATGACTTGCTGAGCCTGCGCTTGGCCGATTGCGCCCACTTCTTGACTCTCGGCTGTTTGAGGCGTACAAGACCCGTCCTGGATGATGTTGCCGGCGAACTCGATAATGATGTTGGGATTGGGTCCGCTGTGGCAATCGCCGCCGCTCTTGCTGTCTGTAATCAAGGTATTACGGATCTTGAAGTTGCCCGTCCAGCCGATTATGGCAATGCCGCCACCTTGCTCTTCCGCCGAATTGTAAGCCCAGGTCGTATGCGTGAGAGTCACGAAAGAGCTAAACGAACTCAAGCCCCCGCCTTCTCTGGCGCTGTTGTTGCTGAAGGTGCTGTTCGTGATGTCAAGTGTGGTTTGACTGCTTTCGATCGCGCCGCCTTCGTCGGCTACGTTTTCGACAAAGGTGCTTTTATTGATAGTCGCGATGCCGCCCGCGGTTTTCAAAGCGCCGCCGTCTTCGGTAGCCATGTTTTTCTTGAAAGTGGCGCCCACGATGTCCAGCGTGTTCAAGCCGGTAGAGCTGATGAAGTAGACGCCGCCGCCGTGGCTCTTCACGGTCATGTTTCCGCTGAACTCAGTATCGGCAATATCAACATCGCTGTCGATGGCGTAGATGCCGCCGCCGATGTCATTGGCTTTGCTATCCTTAATCACGCTGTCGCTAACGCTCAGAGAACCGCTGTTGACATATATACCGCCGCCCACGGTCGAAGCCAAGCCTTTGGTTATGGTCAAATCATTAACGCCTAGCTGCCCGCCAACTACCATGAGAACGCGGTGTTCGGCATCGCCGGAGATGGTGTGGCCGCCGCCCTCGATGTGAACTGGGCTCGTTATGGACGGCAATGGCGCCGTCAAGGTGACATTCTTCGTCAACAGGATGATGTCGTCGCCGGCGTAGGGCGGATTCCTGTCGTCGTACGGGTCGCCCCCCGCCTCGCAATCGTCATTGCCGTCGGAGTCGCCACTCTCTTCTACCTGGGCATTGCCATTGGCGGAGCGGATCGCGTTTGCCAGGCTGCAATTGTCGTCCACTGTGATGACACAGGGGAGCGGGATCGTCGTCGAAACGCTCGAAATATTCGTCGAGCTAGGGAAATCCACATCCATCGTCGTGGTCTGGCCGCAATAATCCTCATCATTGATGACCCAGGTCGCTGCCGTCGCCTCCTCACCCTCTTTTTCTTGATCGTCTTGAGCATTGAAATAGGGGAGCCAGTGAGCCGACGTAATGGTTTGATCGCCGCCGCTCAGCGCGCAGCTCAGTACGTGCTGGCTGTTTTCGATCAGGTTTTCACAGCTTACGGTCAGGGTGTCGACTGGCTCCGGCGCGCACTCAAGCGTAATTGTGGTTTCGGCCGCCGGAAGAATTCTGTCGCCAGCCTGCGCCTCCACCTCGACATCCGTGCTCTGGCCGCAATATTCATCGGCGATAACCCAGTTCACCGAGGGACGGTCTGTTGTTTGAGCGTATTGAACCTCGAAACTGGGGGTCCATTCAGCGGAGGTTATCGTTAGATCGCCGGCGGTCGCCGCGCATTGCAGGATGTTGTGGTTGTCGCCGGTCGAGATCTCGCAGCTTAGCGATACGGTGACAACTGCCGTTGGCGTTGCGGTTGCTGTTGGTGTTGTCGTTGGCGTAGACGTCGGCAGCGCAGTAGTCGGAAAGTCGATCCTGACAAAGTCTGACTGTTCGCTGCGATCATTGCCGCGAATGCTTTTGACCCGATAGGCGTACCGCACGCCTGGCTCGGTGGCGGTGGTGTCGGTGTAAGTAGTGTCGCTGTCGCCGGTATTATCCACCAGGGTCGTTAGTTCGACTTCGCCTTCCCTGGGACGACGGCGCAAGATTTCATAGCCGTCTACCGTTCCAGCCGGCGCCGTCCAACTTAAGGCGACGCCCTCGGCGATGACGCGCGCCGTCAAGTTAGTCGGCGCCGCTAGTGGAGGTTCCTGCGCCAAGACTGGACTCCGCGGCACGGCGCCCAGGGAGAAGGCGCAAAGCAGCGCAAGAATAAGGAACGGAAGGATGACCTTCCGGGGACAGATCTTTGTTCTCATCCCGTAAATGCAGAGAATCATGTTCACCCTTCCTTTCGACTTCGCTTGGGCTTTTCGATCTGGTGCTGCTGGCGAGCGGTCGCCAACAGCCAGACAGCAGCTTCAACCAAGCGATATATGTAACCGAGTCGACGAGACTCGTCCGCATTAAAAAGAAGCGGCCTCGCAGTTTGGTTCATACTATCTCCTCTTGAACTCGCGCCAATCCGTGTTTTTTGGTAAAAGGACATATTACAGCGCAAATGTTGCTAAGGCATACGTTATTGTATAACCCAATGGAAAAACGCACTTAGCTATTTCCGCTTAATTTAGCAATCCCGCTTTCTTGCCCAAGATGTAAGGCGAATGACGCGGATTAAACGACAGGAGGCGCTCTAAAAGTCGCCCGGGCAAAGGGGCGCGTCCTGCGCGTTTTGGAGCGTCGGCAAGGAGGCGAAATCTTGCGCGACGGCGGACACATCAATGGATAAAGTTACGGCAGCCTCGCTAATACTGGATATAAATGCCGATGGCAGCCGTCCATCGGTCTTTTCTGTTATCTCATTTAACACATCCCCTCGCATGAGCAAGCGCAAGTTAAGTCACGCAAATTTAACTCCCTCTAAATCTCCCTCATTGCAATGGGTCGCGTAGACACTGACCCTCCGGGGAGACTTGCTCGCGCTGTGCGAAACTTCCCTTCTACTTCGGATGCGTCCGAAGTGGAAGGTGGCCGGGGATGGGGTTAGCTGGCGCGAATTTCGCAATACTTAACTTGGTTCTACTTGGGTTAATATGCCGGCCTGCGCTTTCCTCGCGTCGGCGACAGGTTATACCATGACGAATCCGCAACATTGCCATATCCCTTTGTTCCAAGCCTGGTGTATACTCCCCCGCATTTATCTATCCGCGCCAGGAACTATTGCTTGAATATTAAAGCGCTTCCCTATGTGGCTCTGCTCGGTTTCATGTTTGGCTCCTCGATGGTCTTTTCTCGTTTCGGCGTCGGCCAATTCGAACCGACCACCTACATCGGCATCCGCATGATCGTCTCCAGCCTGATGGCTCTGGCGGTATACCGGATTGCCACCCGACGACGCTTGCCGCGGGATCGCGAGTTGTGGAAGCGCGCCGGGCTGCTGGGCGTTTTCGGAACAGCCGTACCGATGACCTGTGTCATCATTTCACTTCAGTACCTGTCGAGCGGCGTATCCGCGTTATTGTTGAGTACGGGTCCAGCGATCACCATTATTTTGGCGCATTTTACTTTGCCCGACGAACTCCTGAGCCGGCGCAAGGTCTTTGGGGTCGGTCTGGCTCTCGGTGGGGCTATGCTGCTGGCAGCCAGCGGAGAGGATGGCTTGCCCAATACGCAATCGACGGCGTCCACCGGTTTCCTCCTGGTAACAGTCGCCATGATCTTCAGTTCGGTGATGATCATTTACGCGCGCAAGCGTCTAACCGGTTATGACGCCTATGACGTGGGCAGCATACGCATCTTCAGCACGGCGCTGACTGTGATGCCGCTTTCGCTGCTTACGGTCGGTTTTGATCTCAGCGCGGTCACCGGCGCCGGTTATCTCGCGCTGATTTACTCCGCGATTGTAGGCACGTTCCTGGGTTTGCTGCTGTCCTTCTACAACATCAAGCGCTTCGGCGCAACGCCTTCCGTAATGTCTACCTATATCATTCCCATCGTGGCGGGGATCGGCGGCGTATTGGTGCTGGGAGAAGAAATCACGCTGACGATGATATTTGGCATGGGCGTGATTGTCAGCGGCATCGCACTGTTGCAGGAGTACAATACGCCGGCCACCTGGATGCGGCGTTACCCGCATCGAGGGTCGTATTAGACACTGACATTGCAGACATCATAGGCAGCCCGCAGGGACGCTTTCCAATCGCCGGCGGGGACGAATTCCTGGCCGATGTAACCGCTATAGCCGGTCTCCGCGATTGCGCGGCAAATTGCGCGGTAATTCAGTTCTTGCGAATCATCAAGTTCGTTGCGACCGGGCACGCCCGCCGTGTGATAGTGGGCGAACCATTGATGATTGTCGCGGATTGTCTGTATGACGTCGCCTTCCATGATTTGCATGTGATAAATATCGTAGAGAATGCGCGCCCGCGGCGAATTCACGGCGGAGACTACCTGGACTGCCCAGTCGGTATGGTCGCACTGATAATCGGGGTGATCGAGCTTGCTATTGAGCAACTCCAGGATGAGCGTCACACCGGCTGATTCGGCAGCGCGAGCCAGCACCTCGAGATGTTTAATCGCGTTTTCGGCGCCTTCCTCGTCCGGCAGGCTCTCTCTATTCCCGCTGAAGACGATCAAATTCGGGATATTCCAGCGCTGCGCGAGTTCAAAGTTTTCTTCCGCCTGCTGTTGAATATCGTCCCAGTATTTGGGGTGGCTGATGCCTTGGGTCAGCGGGACGTGCAATTGATGAGCCGCGATCTTCAAGCCGTGATCCCGAACCAGGGCAAACTGCTCGACCGGCGCCAACTCCATTGCCGCATACCCGATTGCCTTGCAAGTCCGCAGCAAATCGACCGGGTCGATGTCTTCGCGGTCAAAGCACCACCAGGATACCGCCTGTGGAATCGTCATTTGTCATCCCTTAATTTGCATCTTCTGCCAATAATCACGGTAGGCGCGGGTCTCGCGCAGGATCATATCCAAGCGCTTTTGCAGCCTTTCCAGGTCGTCGCTTGGCGGGTCGTCGCGTCCCGTCAGGTGATATTCGCCCGTCTGCCCCACTCGATAGGCGAGTTTACCGAGCGAACGCAGCACTTGCAAGCCAACTTGCACGCAGCGTTCGCGCTGTCCCATGGCTGCCGCCAGCGCCTCAATTTGCGCCGCGCCATTCTTGTGGTTCAAGGCGTACTTGACCAAGGCAGCCAATCGTGCCAGGAATCTCGCCCGGCTATCAACATTGGGGCGGTTGCCAAACAAGATCAGGCGAGTTGGATTCACTGTCGCAAGCGCGGCCGACCATATTTCCGCAGACGGGGGCGCAGTCCAGACGATCAAGGTTTCCTTCGACCCCAGTCGCAGGCGATCGATCGCGCTCGCGATCTCTTCGACTTCCGACCAGATCAGCGCATCGGGAAAACGCGCCAACTCAACTTCAAGCTGCTCGGCGGTCGCCATTGACCGACGATGATCAATGAGCTCAAGGGCACGCGCTTCTTCATGCAATTGTGGCGCAGCGGTCGAGATCAGCCGGTAGTCACCCCATTCGACCAGCGGTTCGCGCAGCCCCTTGTAGTCGTTCGCGCGCAGCGTATAAGCCAGGTCGAAGCGCCCCGCCGGCAGATCTTGACCGGCGCCGCGCCACCAGATAACCCGCTGTTGTATCCCCTTGCTGTCTTCAACATGCAGCTCCAGATGTTCGCCGCGACGCCCCAAACCGGACTGTTTGACCAATTTCAGATCGCGCGTCGCCAGGGTCAGCGGCGGATTGCCGTTGCCGAAGGGCGCCAGGCGCTCGAAGTCCCGCGTCAGATCCAGCGAAATCTCGCCCAGTTCGAGATAGCCGTCTATGTTCAGGCGCGGTCGCGGCGGACGCCCCCCGACAATCGCGCGCACGATCCCCGAGAGGGCGCGACGGAACACGAAGACTTTGTCCGCCGGCAGACTCAAGCCCGCTGCCATACTGTGCCCGCCATAACGGGACAAAAGCGGCGCCAGCTCTCCAAAAGCAGCGGTGATATCGACGCCGGCAAGGGAACGCGCAGAGCCGCGGGCGGTCTCGTCGGGCGCCGCGAGCAGAACCACCGGACGCGCGAACTCCTCAACCAGTCTGCTGGCGACAATGCCGATCACGCCGCTGTGCCAATCGCTGTGGCTGAGCACGAGCGCGGCATAATCGAGCAGTGAGGGGTCATTTTCGATTTGCGCGATCGCCGATTGATAGACCTGATGCGAGAGGAATTTGCGCTTGGCGTTGAGACCTTCCAGGTTATTCGCCAGTTGACGCGCGCGCTGCCAATCAACGGTGGTGAGCAGTTCGACCGCCGGATTAGCATCGCCCAGCCGTCCCAGGGCATTCAAGCGGGGCGCCAGTGCGAAGCCGATATGCCCCTCGTTGAGCTCCGCCGGGGCGATTTGGGCGCGTTCCAGCAGGGCGCGTAGGCCCAGCCGCTGATTCCGCCGCAAGATATCCAAGCCGCGCTGCAGCAAATAACGCGTATCATCCACTTGCACCATGACATCGGCAACGATGCCCAGAGCCACCAGATCCAGCAAGAAATCACAGTCGTCGCCACCGTACAGCGCCTCGATCAACTTGTAAGCGATACCGACCCCGGGCAATTCGATCAGCGGGTGCCCGGCCGGCAAGCGGCGCGGATTGACCACCGCGCAAGCCCCGGGCAGGTCGGCCGGCAGCGCATGATGATCGGTGATGATCGTATCCACACTGCGGCTACGCGCGTAGTCCACCGTTTCGTGAGCTGCCACGCCGGTATCGCAGGTCAGAAGGAGATTGACGCCCCCGTCCAGTTTTTTGGCGAGCGTAGGCAGATGGATGCCGTGGCCTTCGCTAAAGCGATTCGGCACATGATAGCTCACCTGGGCGCCCTTCCGCTTCAAGGCGGAGACAAGCAGGGCCGTCGACGTCTGTCCGTCAACATCAAAGTCGCCCCAAACGAGAATCCTTTCGCGCTCGCGAATGGCGCGCTCCAGGCGATCGAGAGCCCGGTCAATATCGGGCAGGTCGCTCGCCGACGTCGGTTGATAATGGGCAGGCGACAGAAAGCACCGCGCCGCGGCGGGGGTCGTGATGCCCATGCGCGTCAGGCGCTGGGCGATCAAGGGATGCCCGCCGACAGCGTCGCGCAAGGCTGCGGGCGCGTCTAGCGCGCGGGGTTCCTCCCATTGGCGCGCGCTGGCTCGGTTTTGAGATTGCAGTGTTTGACCGATTGTCATCGCTATTCAAGACGAATTTGGGATTGGACGGGTTGCGAGTGGGCGACGCGGCGGCGTGCTGATATATCCTGTAATATACCGTAATCAATCAGCCAGTACCCGCTCCTCAACCAGGGTGAGCCCGTCTTCCGCCAGGTCCATGTTCATGCCCGGCGCGCTGGGCAACTCGATATAGCCGTCGACCGGCGTCAGTTTGTGCTTGTAGAAGACATTGCTGTGCCGACCGGCCTGGAAGAGCCATTCTTGCAGGGGGCAGGTAGTCAGCGTCTGCGAAGCGATCAGATGGGTCGAGGTCCAGCCGCCATGGTGGGGGATGACGGGAATGTCATGCGCCGAGGCCAGCGCGCAAATCTTGGTCATTTCGGTCAAGCCGCCAGCCCAGGTGACATCCGGTTGCAGCACGTGTACGGCCTCGGCGTCTAGCAAAGCCTTGATGCCCCAGCGCGTATATTCGTGTTCGCCGCCGGAGATGAAGACGCCGCGTACCGAGCGCCGCAATTCAGCGTACTGCGGAATCTTGTCCGCCAGGACCGGTTCTTCAAACCAGTAGGGTCGATATTCCGCCGCCAGATCGACCATGCGCAGGGTATAGGGCACATCCCAACTGCTCCAGGCATCGAACATGAGGTCAACATCGGGACCGGCCGCTTCGCGCGCGGCGCGGATGATAGCGAGGTTTCTGCGGATGCCCGCTTCGCCGTCTTTGGGCATGCCAGGCAGGAACCACTTGAAGGCGGTGAATCCCTGCGCCAGGAAATGCCGCGTGCGCTCGATGACTTTCAGCGGCTCTACCGAATAGCCAAGCATGGAGGCGTAGGCGCGGATTTTCTGGCGCGAGGGACCGCCGAGCAGCACATACGCCGGCGCGTCGAGCAATTTGCCTTTGAGGTCCCAGAGGGCGAGATCGACCTTGCTGAGCGCCAGCATCGGCGTGCCCTTGCGGCCGTGTATAGAGAGGCGGTACATCTTGTCCCAGATGCGCTCGACGGCGTGCGGATTCTCGCCGATCAGCATCTCGGCGAAATAACGCTTGATGATGGCGATGTCTTCGTCGCCGACGGGACCGCAGATGCCGGTCGCGCCTTCGTCGGTGTCAATGAGCAAGAAATGAGCATCCACCGGGTAGGGCGGTCCGCCGCTCATGTTCTCGATGGGCCAGCGCGGCTGCGCCGCTTCCAGTTCGGGATAGATGAAGCTGGGGCGCGCCAAGCCGGTTTCGCCCAGGGGTTCGTGGTAATCCCACTCGGCGCTGACGTGGATGGCGCGAACGCGGTCGATTTTCATGGTTTTTGGCTCCTGTAGGTCTAAAATTCAATCTCGGCAATCTGATCAAAATCCAGCACAAAGTCTTCTTCTTCTAGTTCGTCGTCTTCATCGAGCAAATCAAGGGGACCCGCGCCGCCGCGTTCACAGAGTGATCGGTAGGTGCAGAAGCGGCAAAGGGATTCGTCTTCCGTCAGCGTGAATTGCTCGGCTCCTTCAATCTCGGCGATTAAATTGAGCAAGTAATCTTCGTCTTTCCGCAGTTGTTCGGCCGAATAGTCGATGCTGAGGCGCTCGCCTCCCCGCGCGACGAAGCAGTAGACCATGCGGATCTTCTCGGGCGGAATCTGAGCGCCGTAAAGATGCGCGCCGGCTTTTGCCAGCACGTAGCGATAAAGAACCGTCTGCAGGCGGCTCTCCAAATAGCTCTGCGCGGGTACCCGGCGCCAGGTCTTCCAGTCGACGATGACCGCTTCCCCGCCGGCATCCAGCGCCAGCAGATCGTATTTAGCGGTCAGGCGGCGACCGGCTAGATACGTCTGCAAGGTGATCTCGGCCTGACGCTGCTCCGGCAGTCCCGCCAAGCCCGTCCTGCGGAAGGTCTCCCACCAGGTCGCCAGTTCCGGGTCATCATGCAGCGACCGCGCCAGCGTCTCAGCCGGCAAGCCCAAAAGATGCTGTTGCACCAGTTTATGGAAGCGGGCGCCTTGCCGCGTGCGCCGCTCGAACTGGAGCGCGGGCGCGGCTTCCACAGCCGGGTAGCGCAGCCGCTTGATATAGCGCAGCTCAAAGCGGCGGAGGCAATCGGCGGCGTCTTGCAAGCTGCCTTGCGTGAAGGCGAAGTCATCGGGCAGGTTCATGGCTCTCGCGCTTTCGCATTTCTCCTTCCCAGAAGGTTCGCAGCGCCAGCAAAGGCGTGGCTTCGGTGGCGTCGCCGCGGCCGGTATTCCAGGTGATGGTCAGCGCTTTGCGGGCGCGGGTGATGCCGACGTAGAGCAGCCGCAAGCGTTCGGCAGCGTATTCGACGCGGGCGTCGAGGCTGGCGAATCCCTCGTGATAAGCCTCGCCGCTCTGCAATGCCTCGAGCTGCGCCAGAGCTTCAGCCGACAGGTTGAGATCGTCGCGGATGTACCATTTTTCGCCGATGAAGGAATCGTTAGGCTCGGCGGAGGGAAAGTCGTAGTTGTTGACCGAGATGAGGTAGACGCGATCCCATTCCAGCCCCTTGGCTTTGTGCAAGGTGGTGACGGTCACCTTGCCCTTGTGGGCATCGGGATCGAATTGCCCTTCGTCATCGCCCAAGCCGGTGAAGCGACGGCGATTGGCGGCGATATCGCGCAGTTCCGCGGCGAAATCCGGCAGGCGCATCTGGGGATGCGTCTCCCCCAGCCGCGCCAGGTAAAGCGCCACCATATGCGCCGTGGCGATATCGCCGACATCTCTAAAGACATCGCCGGAGACGGTCAGGATCAATTGATCGACGGGCAGCTCCGCCGCGCGCAGCCAGGCGCCTACGCGCTCTCGAAACTGAGTCAGCTGGGCGTAGAGTTCAGCGTGTTCATCCGCTGACAAGCTGTCCTCGAGCCAATCACTCAAACGCGGCGCGACATATTCTTCGACCGCGCTGATCCTGCCCAAGCCCCTCGTCACGCGCTCGATAGCTGCCGCGGCTTGGGCATCGTCCTGTTCGTCGCGGCGCGTCACTTGATAGACCTTCGCCAGCTTCTTGGCGTCTTTGGGATCGGCGAGATATTCCAGGATGAACGCCAGGCTGCCCACAACAGCGCGCGTTGACGTGGTGGTGTTGAGGTTTTCCACGTAGGGCACGCGCTTTTCGCGCAGGAATTTGACAATTTCCGAACCGCGCGTATTGCGCGCCACCAGAATAGCGGCTGTCTGATCGGGATTACTTTCCAGCCAGCGCTTGCAAGATTCGGTGACGATCGTGGCTTCTTTTGTGGCGCTATAGGCTTCCGGGTACAAGACGACCCCAGCCGGATCATCGGGCGGGTTCGGCTGGGGATCGCCCGCCGGCGTCGGCTGAATAAAAGGCTGGCTCAGCGGGATGCGTTCGCGAATCGCGCCATGGGGATGTTTTAGCGACCAGGCGATCAGTTGGTTGGCCAGCTTTTGGATGCTGCGGGTGCTGCGCCCGGAATTGGGTAATTCGCGCCCGACGACCTTGTCTGAGGCGATGAAAGCCCGCAGATATTTGGGATCGGCGGTGGTGAAGGTCTCGAAGATGGCTTGATTGGGGTCGCCGACCCGCAGCCAATTACCCTCGTCCCCCGCCAGCAAGCACAAAATGCGCTCCTGCAGCAGGCTGCTGTCTTGGGCTTCGTCTTCGAGAATGTAACGGTATTTTCGCCGCAGCGACTCCAGGTAGGCCGGGTCGCTTTGCAATACGCGCAGCGCCAGGCAAATCAAGTCCTGAAAATCCACCGCGCCACGGTAGCGCAAGGCGCGCTCGTAATCCGCATAGATCTCAGCGCAGATCCGCGCCAAGCCCAGCTCGCCGCCCCGGTCTGCCTGGTCTGTCTGGCGCTGCATCAATTCTTCCGGCGAGAGCAGATCATCTTTAGCCCGCCGGATAAAGTCTCGCGCGGTATCCGTGAGGGTCTGTCCCCAGCGATAGAAGCGATAATGAGCGTTGTCCCGGTACTTGGGCGCAAGCCAGTCATCGGGCGCCTCGGGCGATCGCCCCATCCAGGATTCAATGGCGGCTGCCAGGATCTCGTTGCTCTCGCGTTCGTCCACGATGAGAAAAGCCTCGTCCAGCCCGGCAAGCGTCGGCTTCTGGCGAACGATGTCATTTGCCAGCCCGTGCAGCGTGCGTACGCGGTAACCGAACCCGGGCAACAGACCTTGGGATTTGACGTATTCGTTGATCTGTCGGGCGAAGTTGGAAACTGCCGAATTGACCAGGGTAACGATCAGGATTTCTTGTCCTTCTTCCAGATCGGTCTCCGTCAGCAGCCTTGCGGCCAGGTAGGACAGCGTGGTTGTCTTGCCGCTGCCGGGCACCGCCGCCACGCCCAGGTAGCCCTGGCGATAAGCCAGCACCTCTCGTTGTTTGGGACGGGGCTTAAACACGCGCTTTCCCGTTTATATTATCCGCGGCGCTCCGCCGCAACAAGCCATGAATCGCCTCCAGGAGCAAGCCGCGCTGTTCGTAGCCGCTCTCGCTGAGCTCGCTGTAACCCAGGTAGATTTCTTTTCGGCAGCGCCGCGTCAGCGCCAGGATAAGCCGGCCCAGCGTCTGGCGGTTCATCGCGCTCTCGTCATCATCCGTCCAGGTTCTGCCCGCGGGCCAGCCCAAGCTCAATACATGAGGATGCGTCAAGGGCTGATACAAGCGGCGCGCCCAGCCTTCGCTGCCGACATTCAACCAGAACTGATAATCAACCGCGCGGTTGCTCAATAAAAAGGTATAGGCGGGCGCGATCAAGACGCAGTCGTCATTATCCGCGATCCAATCGCGCAGGTAGAAATCGGCAATCACGCCGCGGTCCACCATTTCCAGGTAATCTTTGCCCAAGTCCGTACCCTCTTCATAGCGGCGCATGAACTCCAGCGACCAGCGAAAGTTGCGGGCGGAATCCACCAGGTTCATGCTGACATTGCCGGCATCGCGGTTGTCGTGAAAGCCGAATCCAGCGCGCGACAAGACCTCCCCGAACAACTGGCGAAAGAAAATATCAAGCGCCTCGGTCGGCGCGCCTTCAATGTAATTGTTCAGCCAGGTCTGCAGGCGGTCGTAACGAGCGCCCAGTTCGTAGGTGATGCGATCTTGCATCGCTCCCGATTTGACATCGGAAAAGGGCAGCATTCGACCGTCCCGGTACAGCATCTCGGTCAAGAGCTTGGCGCGGATCAGGTCCAGACCGTCGATGGCTGTCATCACAGCGAATGCGACATCAAACTCGGCCGGCCTCATATGCCAGCGCGGGTGCGCCAGGCGAGCGAAGGTCAAGAGCGCGCGGGCGGCCGGTTCATCGCGCAGAGCCCGCGACGGTCGGTGAGAGCGCGCTCTGATATCACGAGCCCGCAAGCCTTCGACCAGGGCAAAGCGCAGCACATCGGACATGAATGGCGCCATGACCACGATCTCGCCCGGCGATACGCCCTGACCATTGACGAGTTCGTCGATGCGACCGGCGGCCCAATCCACCATCTGTGGATGATAGCGATGCGCCTCCGTTATCAGCGAGGGCTGCGGATCGTCTTCGGCGCTCCCGCCTAGAGCGGCGACCAATTGACCCGCCAGCGCTCGTCCCAGGGCGCGACCTTCATCGGACATGACTTTGCTGTCGGCGAACTGTTCCCGAGCATCACAAAAGCCTTGCAGCCTACGCGCGTTTTCGGGGTCAGCGCCCAGGAAACGGCGAAAGCCAGCATCGCTGTCGTAGATGACCAGCGCCGACTGGCACAGTCGCAGCAGGTCCGCCAGAATACGGTGCGAGGCTGGATTGTCCTCTTCCACATTGTCCGCAATCAGATGTCGGTATCGCATCCTGACATGCTCGCGCGCCTGCGGCAAGTTCCAAACGTGATCCAGGAAAACCTCCAGTTGCAAGGAGAAATCGAGCAAATTATTAGCCAGACAATATTCGCGGAAAGCCAGCGCGCAGGTCTGCGCATCGTCGTAGATATGTCCCTGTTCAACGCCGCCGGGCAGCGCCCTCTTGAGCCGGGGCGCGATCTGGTCGATCGGGAAGCCCACTAGCGCCGCCTTGTTCATGTTGTCGACAATTTGACTATAGAGCCTGGCCCGGTCGATTCGCACGCTGTTGAAGTAGTCCCGCTGGTTGACCAGCGGCTCGATGATCTTGATCATAAAATACTGCACCGATTCCAGGCTGAGGAAGTTCGGCAGATCGTGGGGATGGCCGAAGCCGGCCCGCTCGGCAATCAAGAACCAGAAGGCTTCCACCATCTGCAGGGAGAGGCCCCCGATGGTCTGAACGGCGACCTGCCCGCCGCTGTATCCCGAATGCCGGCGCAGCGCCTGAAGATAGGGCTGCGCCAGCGAGCGCTGCGGCACATAGATCAGGATCGATTCCGCCGGTATACCAAGCTCCAGCAGGCGCAGCAAGCGCCCGACGCCGGCGCTGGTTTTACCACTGCCGGCGATGCCTTCCAGCCAGATTTTCGTATCCGGCGGCGCCGCGGCGATGGCGGCTTGTTCCGGCGTCAATGGGATCTGCAATTTCCCGCTCAGGATTCGTTTTCCAATTTGCCTTTGTCGGTTACGACGATTATAAAACGCCGCCAGTTCAAAGGCGATAATCTGTTCCGCAATATGCGCCAACGCGGATGCCAGGCGAGACGAAGCGCGCGCATTTCCTAAGTAGTCGCAAGTGATTTCCGGGCGATCCATCGGGCATTGTTGAAATTCTCATTTTTCCCCCACCCCAGCCCCTCAGCGATAAAGAGAGAGGGGCTTAAACGCTCTATACGGGTTAATAGACGCTTCTACGGGCTTTCAAGTGCTTGTTGCTCTTTTTATCAGCCGACTTCGATACCTTGTCGATTGTTTGGTTCCCAATCGAATTGCTGTTAGAATGCTCTTGCAGTACGTTCCGCCCTATCGTTATCACAATGAAGGAGATCAAGAGATGAATAGACTAATTCGTATCCTATCGCTAAGTATGTTGCTATTGTTTTTTGCGGCGCTTTTCGCGCCTGCCGCGGCGCAAGATCTCGGCAGCGGCGCTCCTATTATCGAGCCGAACTTCGGCGACGACCCGACAACGTTCAACCCGATTATCGCCAACGATGGCACCTCGTATGATGTCATCAACCGCATGTTTCCCGATTTCATCGGCGTCGATTCCGAGACGATCGCCTATATGGGCGGCGCCAAGGGCGGCTTGGTATCCAGTTGGGATATCGCCGAAGACGGCGTCACTTACACCTTCCACCTGCGCGATGACATGGTCTGGAGCGATGGTACGCCCATCACCGCGGGTGATGTCGCCTGGTTCCTCAAAGCGACGCTGAGCGGCGAAACGACATCGCCGCGCCAGCAGTTGCAGGACAGCGTCGCCAGTTACGAAGTCGTGGACGATCATACGCTGAACATCGTATTTAACGAGGCGAACTGCACGCTCATCGACACGCTCAATCCGGTGTACCCGGTGCCGGCGCATGTCTATGAAGAAGTTTACGGCGACGATTACGCTGGCATGGACGAGAACGACTACAACCTGAATCCGACTGTCAGCGGCGGCGAAGCCTTCGTCTTCTCCAACTTCCGCCCGGGCGAACAGACCACCTTGCTCGCCAACCCCGATTACACCCAAGCCGAAATGGGCGCGGTCATCCCAGAAGGCTGGGTTTACAAGGTCGTCACCGACCAGGTGGTGCAGATGGAACAATTCTTCGCCGGAGAACTGAGCTTCGTTGACAGCGTGCCACAAGCCAACCGCGATGATGTCCGCGCCCGCGGCGAAGCTGGCGAGTTCCAGACTTTCGAGACGCCGGCAGGCACGATCCGCTTCCTGTCGCTCAACATAGCCGATCCCAACAACCCGCAGGACGGCCTCGATGAGGACGGCAATGCGATTGATCAGGGACATCACCCGATACTCGGCGATGTTCGGGTGCGGCAGGCGCTGAACTACGGCATGAACTTCGACGAAATCAACGAAGGCGCCTTTTTCGGCACGGGCGTAGCGGTGGCTTCGCACGTGCGGCCGACCGACTGGAGCTTCCCGGCGGGCCTTGAGCCTTATCCCTTTGATCCCGACGCGGCAATGGCGCTGCTGGACGAAGCCGGCTTCACCGACGCCGATGGCGATGGCCTGCGCGAATGCAACGGCTGCATGCACGCGGAAGAGGGCGCGCCGCTGGCATTAACCGTCAAGACCAACGCCGGCAATACCTCCCAGGAAGCGCTTTACACCATCATGCAGGATCAGTGGAACGAACTCGGCTTCGATATCACCGTCGAATTTGTCGAGTTTGGCACGCTGGTAAGCGAATTCACGGCGCAAACTTATGACGCCATTGGCGTATTCTGGGGTTTGGCGACGCCAGCGAATCCCAACGGCATCGCCGATATCTTCCTGCCGGGCGCCGATGTAGTTGGTTCCGGCTACAACACGCAATCCTTCAACAATCCGCGTTTGAACGAATTGATTGAAGAGGCGCGCAACCTGCCAGGCTGTGACCTGGAGACGCGCAAAGCCATGTACGGCGAAGCATATCAGATCCTGCGCGACGAATCGCCCTGGATCTGGATCAGCACCGGCAACGTCTTGCTGGCGGCGCAGACCAACGTGGAGAACTGGGCGCCGCGGGCTGGCGGCGCGCGCTGGAATATCGACGCCTGGACGATAGAAGAGCAGTAGTCTCGTATCGTTGACCTAGAAGCAGTCCTCTCCTTCTCGTGAGAGGACTGCCCATGTTTAGCAACTTATGATCAAGTACATTATTCGACGTCTCTTACAATCGATCCCGATCTTCTTTGGCATCACCATATTCTCTTATCTGCTGATTTCGCTCGCGCCCGGTAGCCCGGTCGAGATCCTGGCATTCAACAATCGGCTCAAACCGCGCGAGAGAGAAGAACTCAAATATATACTGGGCGCCAACGATCCGCTGCCTGTACAGTATTTGCGCTGGCTGCTGGGGGACGACTGGATGCGCTGGGACAGCGATGGCGATGGCTTGGCGGACGCCGCTGTCTTTTTTGTTGATCTTCACGCGCCCGAACTGAATGACAAAGGCAAACCCCTGATTGACGAAGACACTGGCGATGCGCTCTTGCGCGCTTTGCCAGCAGGCAATCAACGCGGTATCCTGCGTGGCGATTTTGGAAATTCAATTTATTACAAACGCGCCGCGTTAGACGTCTTGGTCGAGCGACTCCCAGCCACATTGGAATTGGGCGTGACCTCGCTGCTGGTCGGTTTGATCATGGGCGTTGCCATAGGCATCATTGCGGCGATCAATCGCGGGGGATGGTTCGATCAAAGTAGCCGTATTGGCGCGGTCATCGTGAACTCTGTGCCCAATTTTGGACTCGGGCTGCTATTGATACTCGTGTTTGGCGTAACCTTGGGCATTTTGCCTTTGGCCGGTCGCTGCAAAACCACAATCGACGATTCTTGCCCGCCCCTGCCTTCAAGGCTGGAATATCTGATCTTGCCGACAATCGTGCTGGCGGCGGGCGGCGTGGCAGGTTACTCGCGTTATATGCGCGCCTCTATGCTTGACGTCGTGTCGCAGGATTATGTCCGGACCGCACGCGCCAAGGGCCTCAACGAGCGCATCATCTGGCTGCGACATGGGATGCGCAACGCGCTCATTCCCATCGCCACTTTCCTGGGTCCGTCCATAACCTTTCTGCTGAGCGGCGCGGCTGTTACCGAGTCCGTTTTTTCCTGGCCTGGGGTCGGTCGCTTGCTCATTCAGGCGCCGCAACGTCGTGACTACACAGTTGTCATGATCGTGGTGGTCTATGGCGCAATCGCCAACATCATCGGTTATCTGCTCTCAGATGTCCTTTACGCGTTGATTGATCCTCGTATTCGTTTCGACTGAGCAGGCTATGACCAGGCTTAAGAAGAAGTCTTTACATCAAGATATTGTCAGCGAATCGCTCACGCGAAAGGCATTACGCTCGATCTGGCGCGACAAGTTGACCATGATCGCGCTCATCTTTGTCCTAACCTTGAGCGTGGTTGCTCTGTTCGCGCCCTTTATCACCGATACCATCATGCGGGTCGACCCCAACGAACCCACAACTGCGGACAAATTCACGCCACCACTACAGAAGGGATACGCGCTTGGCGCGGACGACATCGGTCGAGATCAGTTGGCAAGGCTCTTACATGCCAGCGGCGTTTCGATGGGCATCGGCTTCTTTGGCACTGCGCTGTCTTTGTCCATCGGCTTGGTATTGGGCATGGCTTCGGGTTACTTCGGCGGAGGCGTTGATGACTTCATGAATTGGATCGTCACCACAATTGACTCGATTCCCTCTTTATTCCTTCTGATTTTGATCTCGTCGGTATTATCATATAGTGCCGAATCTCTGATCATAACCGTTGGTCTAATCGGTTGGACGGGCACCTACCGCTTAATTCGCGGGCAGACATTTTCTCTGCGCGCCAAAGAATACGTTATCGCCGCGCAAGCCTTGGGCGCGAATCCCAGACGCATCATATTTCAACACATTCTGCCGAATCTCATTTCCGTGACAGTCATATCGCTAATGCTCGGCATCGCGGGCTTGATCCTGGCGGAATCGGCGCTCAGCTATTTGGGCTTGGGCGTGCAGCCGCCACAAGCGACCTGGGGCAATATGCTAACCAAGTCGATACAATTTTTCCGCCTCGGACCGCATCTCATCATCTTCCCCATTCTCCTCATTAGCACAACAGTACTCTGCTTCTACATCATCGGCGATGGCATCCGCGACGCTTTTGACCCGACATTGCAAAAATGACAACAACTCACAAACCCAGCTTGCCCACAGCGTTCCGGGTCAAGCAGCCTCGCTGCTCTACTTTGCACGGGTTCGCCCCAGCAGATCTCATCCATCAAGACGGGCGAGGCTACACAAACCCCTTGCTTCGGTGATAGGATACAGATCCTAATATGATGGTTTCCAAAATATTATTTTTTCATTTGCAAAACATTTGTTGAAAGAGTCTAACCCGAAACCGGCAACGCAACGCCACGAAGATATTGCATCCCGATACGATCTGCGCTATAGTGATATAGTATTTATACTGTTGAATTTAAGGGTGAGTGCCCTATGGTGCAAGATCATCGTCCTAGCTCCGAAACTCGTCAGATGATGATAGACATCGTCGCCAAGAGCGAAAAGCCTCTCACACGGACGGAAATCGTCAATCGGCTTCAACGAAAGAAGACGCCGCATTTGGTCAACATGATGAACTCCCTGGTCGAAGAAGGCATCTTCGTACGCAGCATGGTTACCTTTCGCAATGGGGTAACGGGATACGTTTATTCAACTGCAGATTCGCGCTCGGCTGTCGCTGCCCGCGCCGCCGCGCGGGCATAGACAACCGCGCGTTCTTAATCATTCCGCGCCGTTCGCCCAGTGGCGAGCGTGATTATCAACAGGTATCAGGCATATGAAGATTATCACCCTACTCAATGAAAAGGGCGGGGTTGGCAAGACGACAGTCGCGACGCACATCGCCGCGGGCTTGGCGATCCGCGGCAAGCGCGTGATATTGGTGGATGCGGACCCGCAGGGCCATGCCACCATCGCTTTTGGTCTGACCAAGGAACCCGGTTTTTATGACTTAATAGTTCGTAACGCCCCCTTCCAGCAGGTGTTGCGTCCGGTGCCGCCGGAACGGTTTAACTTGCCAGACGAAGCGCATAATACGCGTGGGCAGTTGTTGATGGTCCCGTCCAATATTGAAACGCGCAGCATTGCCGGCAACATCTCCGACGCCTTTACGGTATTGAAGCGCTTTAATCAATTGCGCAACGCCATCGATTTTGTGATATTCGATACCTCGCCCACACCTTCGCTTCTGCATTCGTCTATTTACATGGCGACGGATGGCATCATCTATCCCACGAAATGCGAAGCCTGGAGCTTTGACGGCTTGCGCGAGAGCTTAACGCATAAGGATCAGTTCAGCCCGATCCGTCAACAGTATAATCTGAACGACATCAAGGTCTTGGGTGTCGTGCCAACCATGTATCGCGGACGAACGCTGGAGCACCAGGACAACCTGCGCCGCCTGCAGGATATCTTTGGCGAACTGGTATGGAAGCCGCTGCCCGTTCGCACAATCTGGGCTGAAGTAGCCAGCGCGCGCCGCACGGTGTTCTCGCTAGCCCCGACTACAACCACAGCCGATGACGCCTGGTCGCTGGTTGACCAGTTGGAAGGACGCATTTATGAGCAGTCGTGAACGGCGCAGAAAAATTCAAGACGAAGAGAATCTTTTATACGCTAATCCCAACACGCTGGACCCCAAAACAGCTGACGCAATTGGTTTCGGTTTGGGCGAATTGGCAATGGAGATCGCCGCGGCCGACAGCGAGTATCAAGCTATAGAAGCCATTAACATCCAGGATATCCAGCCCAATGCCATGCAGCCGCGCCATAGCGTCCCCCACGACTTGACCGATATTTACCCGTTGACGCCGGACAACATAGTCGACATCTTCGAGCGCTGGATAATTGAAGTGCAATTGGAGAAATCGCAGAACGACTTTGATGTCACAAACTACCTCTTGGGAGAGACGACAGAGCGAGGAGAACGCGCGGAAAAAGACGAGAGCGACGGCAGTTCTGGCATTGCTTTAGCCGCTTCCACAAAAGAAGACGCGTTGATGAAACTCGTCGATTTGGCTGCCAGTATCCGGCGCGACGGTTTGTCGAATCCTATCAGTCTCGTCCAGGATGGCGACCGCTACGAGATCGAGACTGGGGAGAGGCGCTGGCTGGCTTACCACATGCTCTATTGGAGGTTCGGCGACGGCGACGCGCGGCCGGATGGATCCCGGGTTAACTGGTCGCGCATACCAGCGCGCCTGGTGAACCGGGTGGATGTTTGGCGACAAGCGAGCGAGAACAACGCGCGTGATAATCTCAACGCGATCAGTCGAGCCCGACAGCTTGCCGTGCTCTTGATGGACCTGCACGGCTGGCAAAACTTCACCGCCTATAAAGAATGTGAGAACGAACAAGCATTTTACGCCCAGGTCGCGGATGGCGCTCGTTGGCGGATACCCCGCGGTCAAGGCGAGCGCTTGCTAAACGCCATGGGGATGACAGAGGCCAGTCAACTGCGGCAATATCGGGCGCTGTTGCGCTTGCCGGAAGAGCTTTGGCGCAAGGGGGACGACGAGAACCTGAGCGAAGGCGAATTGCGCAAGATGAAATCCGCTCTGGCAACCGTTACACGTGTAACGAAATCCTCAGCCGGCAAGCGCAAGAAAGACGTCGTCGGCCGCCTGGCCGTCGACGCCGGACAATGGCGCAAGCGCCTGCGCAAAGAAATCTCCTCCACAACCGTCGATACACGACCCAAACTCCGCCGCCTCATCGAAGGCGAGATCCGCCAGCTGCTGCGCTTGATGACAGAACTCGACGAATCCGAAGCCACGGTTCACTCCGCTTAAACGCAACACGGAATCACACAGATTCTACAACTCATCTACTGCCAGAACCGCAGTGGTTGCTTTTCGGTTGAAATACTTTTAGCAGCTCCTCGACAGAAAGCCGCTTCCCCGAAATACGAGCGGCGTTGCTAGGGACAACTCGACGGGTCGCGTAGGTTGCGCAGACACTACGCTTCGATACTGACCTGCGATCGCCTCTACTGCCAACCAGGCGGTTGTTGATCTTTATTTCAAGCAAATGAAGATACATTCGCCTTCAGGCTCCATGCAAAAAAAGTACCGTTACACATGTAACGGTACTCTCCGGCTTTTATGAGCCGTCAAAAAGCCTCAGGACAATCGTAAGTCAGCTATCCCTCCGCAGCGCGCATGAGCAATTCCAAGGCGCGCGGGGCTTCTCCCAAACGCAACGCGCGTTTTGCAAAAGCATACAAGAGCTCGCCAGGATCCTCAAATGACGCCAAATACACATTTCCCTCGCCGAATTGCTTCAGCATTCGATACGCGATCCCGCGCTTAACGGGCCGCTCTACCGGCCGTCCATCAGGATCATAAGCCAGCAAGTACCCCCTGATCGTCTCTGCCACCTTGTCCGGCGCGATCTGCCTCGCAACCGATTCAAAGAACAAGGGAATCCGCTCCACTGCCGCGTCGCGCCCCCGCCGCTTTACAAAGTCAAAAAGCGCATTAATCGCGCTGTGTACGCGACTATTGGTACTTCCCGCATCACGAAGCGCTCGCGCCCTCACGAAACTCGCTACACTCATTTTCTCATATTCAACCCGGCTCTCCTCTCCAGACATGACATACCTCGATGGACGCCTCATACAAATCCTTGCATCCCCGTTCCCGGCTTTGAGCAACCACGATCCAATATGCCGCCATGCCGGGAATCGCCGACCATCCGCTAATTCAATCCAGTATCCGTTGGTGGAATTCTTCATATCCTGGCGCCGGCGTTTCGGCAAGCTATCCAATACGCGCCGTGTGAGGGAGCAGGCGCCGACTTTCTCCACAACAGATACTCCCAGCGCTCGGTTGTAGCGCGCAATCGTCCGAGCATTTACACCGATCCGCTTCGCCAACCAGCTTTTGGGAACTTCGGGAGACAGTCGCCGCAGGTATTCACGATGGAGCGCAAGACGATAGGAATGCGCAGACTTTATGTCCTCTACGCCGATGTTATCCGACGGAGACCAGGTCAATCCCAGTTGCCGCACAAGAGCGCTTATAGGAGGCACCTGGTACATGATCTGGCAGGGCCGGCCCCGCCGCCGCGATTTAAGTCCTCCATTGTCAAGGTATTCTACATATCTTCTTCGTATTATATATCGCCCATCGTACACAGACGCTTCTCCACCCAGCGCGTCGAGTACGCTTTTCCGATTCAGCCCAAAACCGGCAGCGGTGCCTATTGCTTCGCCCAGCGAAAACCATTCGCCTTCGCGCCACTTGGCCAAGCGAAACACCTCAAGCAAACGAATCAACACCGTTGACCTCTGTTTCTGCAAAAGAAACTCTCGCAACGAATTCGGTATCCCAGATCCATACACAGAAATGCCATGGCCCTTCTTGAAGGCGCTCCCTATCGTACGCAAAGCCTCACTCAAGCGACTCTCCGGACTTTCGGCCCGCATTCCGTGCCTGTCGGCTTCCCATACATGTACCTGCCCGAGCAAAGCCACGACCTCGCTCTCGCCAAGCCCTTCATCCCGGGCGACTGACGCGCAGCGATAAAGCGCGTTGTTGCGTCCCATCTGTTTAGCCAGGCGCCTGTACAAAGGGAGGAGATCCGCTTTCTCTTGACTGTCGCCCCTCGGCGTGGCTACCCGATCCACCAAGGGTCCACTCTGCAGAAAATTCAGTACCTCATCGAGCTCTTCATTCGACAGTTCCAAGGGAGAGATATCCTTTACCTCGCGATACCGGAAAGCGCCGATTTGCGACGGCGCCGCAATCACGTAGGAACGTTCACCTTTGATATCCCCGCCGACGAACTGATGGCTCGGCAGTTTCCGCTCGGTACGAAAGTAGAGATGAAAGCCTCGATTCGTCTTAACAGTATAAGTGGCGATATGCTGCGGGAAACGGCGGCAGAACTTTCGATACCTCAAAAGATCGTCAAAGTCGATCACCAAAAGTCGCGATACGCTCCCACAGACGATACCCAAGGCTGTTACACCATCAGGAAACAGGGAGTCAATCTCCGCTGGTGAGGGGATGCGCTTTTGGAACTTCCGCCACTTGATCGCCGGCTTCTTCGGTTGCTCTGGCAGACTGTCCCCATGTACCGGGATGACAGAATATCCAGCCATTGCCAAATGTTTGGCTCTTTTTATCAGTCTTTTGCCTAAGGAAAACACCTTTTTTTCCATGAAATTGCACCTTTTTTATCACCGGAAGCCTGGAAAAATCGCCAATAATCTGTTACGGTAAATGGCAAGCAGGAAACCCTTAACGACAAAAGGCGCCTGCGGAAAAGCAAATGGTCGTCAACTGCGCATACCTAAGGCGACCGGTCGATCCAGCGATTTTGGCATGCCAAACTATCGGTAGTTATGGGAGAAGGGGTGGCCGCCTCTTCTCTTTTAGTACCGATAATCCCACCTGATTTTCAGGAAAAACTCCTGAGCTAGTTCAAGCAAAACGAATAACTTTCACCCCAATTAAGGGTGACATGTCACCGAATATATGCTACAATATCGGCAGGATTTTATGATTTTGACGTCCCTACTGGCGCAGGGATTTCAAATTAAAGCGAGCTTCACGCTCGTTTTTTGTTTCACTCAGTACCCGCATCTAGTGTACTGTATGCGCCGCCTCGTCGCAACTGATTCTTTGAAAATACCCGCGACTATGCTTAAATCGGCAGCGGCGCCAATTCAAGCCACAACCATAGAACAAAATAGCTGGAATCGTTTCTGTTGTTGCTCGCCCCTTTAGTCAGCCCGGAGAAGCAGCGTTCATGAAGATCACTTTTCTCGGAGGAGCCGACGAAGTTGGCGCCAGTTGCACGCTGGTCGAGATTGCTGGCAAGCAGTTGCTGGTTGATGCTGGCATCCGGATTTCGCCACGCTCCAGCCGCGGTATCCAGAACAGCCAGTTGCCGGATCTACAGCCGATCACTGCCATTGGCGGACCCGACTTCGTTCTGGTGACTCATGCTCATACCGATCATACCGGCGCCTTGCCCTTGGTCATGGAGCAATACCCGCAGGCGCCTGTCCTGGCTACAGCGGCCACACAGGCGCTTACCCGTGTGCTCCAGTTAGATGCGCAGCGCATCATGAAAACTCGCCAGGATGAAGAGGGTGAATTGCCGCTCTTCGATGCGATTTCGGTTCAACGCTTGCTCGACGCTTTCCAGACGGTCGATTTCAACAAGTCGATCAAACTGGCGGAGAACTTGCAGGTTACGTATTACACAGCGGGACATATTGCTGGCGCGGCGGTACTGGTGCTGGAAAGCAATGAAGGCACGTTGGTGTTTTCCGGAGACATTTCCAAATCTGAACAACGCACGGTCAGAAGTGTTGCAGTGCCCCCAGTCAAGGCGGACGCGTTGATTTTGGAGAGCACATACGGTGGTCGGCTGCACGCTAACCGCGTGGGCGAAGAAAAGCGATTGATACAAACATTACAAAAAGTTACAAGCAGGGGCGGTAAAGTACTGATTCCCGCTTTCGCCCTGGGGCGCGCCCAGGAAGTAATTCAGATTCTTCTCGCTCATGCCGATGAACTGGAAGTCCCTGTCTATGTCGACGGCATGGTGCGCACGGTCTGCGATGCCTACCAAAGTTTCAGCGATATTCTGCCAAAATCGGCTGCCCGTATGGCGAGAAAGGACCATCTTTTCTTTCGCGGGAATATACGACCCATACGCAGCAGTCAAGAGAGGCGAGAAGTCGCGCTAAGCGATCAACCTCTGGTTGTCGTCGCTAGTAGCGGGATGCTCACTGGCGGCGCGTCTGTGGCCTACGCCCGCCATTTTGCGTCAGGTGAAGCGAATGCGATCTTGATGACCGGCTATCAAGACGAAGAGGCGCCTGGACGCTTCTTGCAGCGTTTGATGCAAGAGCGGCAGCGGGGTGAATCGCCAACGTTGAAACTAGGGGACGCGACCGTAAAAGTACGCTGCGAGATCGATACCTATTCTCTCTCGGCGCATGCGGATGAGTCGGAGTTGGTGAGCTTTGCCGAGGCGCTGAGAGCTGATGACATCATGTTGGTGCACGGGGATCCAGCCGCTCGACATAGTTTGGCGACTGCGCTTCGACAACGGGGAAGGTCGGTTGCCACACCGCGGATCGGTCAAGCCAAGACCTTGATTTACCGAGCGCGACCCTGGTCTGTTGGCAGTGTGAAGACCGGCGCCGAAGCCGGCTCGGTGAATTTGCGCCGCCTGTGGGAATCGCTCAAGGCTCGGGCAGGCGATCACTTTAGTGCGCGAGAGTTGTCGCAAATCTGGTGGGGCGCGTCCGAGCGCGAAGATGAACTCGGGGCAGCCCTGCAAAGCGACAAGAATTTCTACTTCGCGGCGGACTGGCGCGACAAAAAGACATATCGGGTCAAAACGACCGAGCAAGTCAAGCAGTCGCAAATCAGTCGCGCGATCATGCTGGCGCATCCCGATCTCGTCGGCAAGCTAATTGTCATGCGCAACAGCAATGGGCAAGCCCGGCTTGCGGTAGTTATCGGGGCAGAGATTGACAGCTTCACGGCGATTGTCCATCAGCAGCGCGGGACCCGTCATCCGGGGGATGCCTTGCTTTGGGTGATCGACGACTGGCCCAAAGAAAGGAGCGATAAGAGCACACGCGCTCGTCTGTCGGACTTGATGAAGCAAGCTCGAGGGCTCAAGGACAGTCTGCTGCCTTTCAGCCGTCGCGAGGCGCTTGTGCGCGCCGGGAAAGCCATTTTGCCGCAGACATTGCTTCCGAGCCCGTTGCCCGAAGGGGTAGATACCAGACTCGCGCTGACAGCGATTGTGGTAGCCTTGGCAGAGGACGCTGCTACTTTGGAAAAAGACGGATTGCTGCCCCATCGCGCTCTTGGCCATGGACCGGTGGACCAAAACGAAGCGCGAGAGCTGGCATTGCGGTTGATGCCGGCGGAATCGCGCCTGCGCAAGGTGGGGATGGAACGCCATCGCAAGCGCCTGACGCTCACCTTTGACTTTCCCGCGACGGCGCAAGCGCGTTTTGCCCCGCAGATTGAGCAACTCGGCGCGGAATCCGGCTGGGAGATACAAGTGAGGCCGACCACGAATCAGCAGGCGCTAGGCTTGGTGGCTGAAGAACTATTTCCCGAAGAGAGCACTGTCAAGAAAGGTCCAGCCTACTTTATCGACAAGGGACAAGTGCATTATGATTTGCTGAATATCAGCGAGGAGCAATCGTCTGAATTGCGGAAACGGTTCCGAGAAATTACTGGCTTCGACCTGGTTATCAGCAAGTTTGGCGGCGCGCCAGGCGCAGCGGAGGAAGCTGTTGTCGCGCCGGCGCATGTTGAACGGATGGAGATCAATGCCGCCTACGGGTTAATTCGAGCGCGCCTGAAGGAGTCTGGCTTGGGAAAAACCAGCCTCAAACAGGGACAGATCATATTGGGATTCGTCTCTCCACAGGTGGGCAGACGTCATATGGAACAGATCAATCAATTAGCGGAAGAAACCGGATACAATTTGGTTATCAGCCCGCATCCCAATCAATATGAGATCTTGCAGGTCGCAAATCGGCTGTTCATTAAGAACAACTGGATGATCGCCAAAGGACCGGGCATCCATGCGGACCGAGGCGAACTTCGCGTTGTGCTCGCAAAACCGGTTCCCGCGGCGGAGATAGAGGCATTTAGCGAAAAGCTGGAGGAGCAAACAGGTTTCAAGCTGGCTGTTCAGTCGTAGCGAGTCAAGCATTGCCAGATCAACAGCAGACATCAGCATATTGTTTTAGCCGCGATAAGAGAAATGTAAGTGTCGTTAGTTTTGTTTAATTGTAGTATAGTTATATTAACCGCAGACATTCTCGATCGCAGGAGATCACGTCGTATGAATACCGAAACGCCGGAAGAAAAGCTGTACAGACTTATACTAGCGGATCTGGATGAGCAGACCAAGATTTTGCGAGATTTTCAATCGGCAGTAACTCCGGTAATCCAGAGGCTGGATTCCGATGTGGCCATATTGAAGACGGATGTGGCCATATTGAAGACAGATGTAGCGGAACTGAAGACGGATGTGGCAGAACTGAAAGCTAGCGTTGGAAGGATCGAAACGCTGCTGAGTAACCGGGGCAACGGATATTCGTGACCAAGCGCTGTGTGAGAAGAATCGGCATTATCCTGTGCATATCTGGCAGCGGGAGAACCTAATGCAAGTTGTCATAAACTGCCAGGGGAGTCGCTGCCAGAAGACCGCCGTCGATTGGCAAGACCACGCCGGATATCCAGCGCGACTCGTCACTCGCCAGGAACAGCGCTGCCCAAGCGACATCCCAGGCATCGCCTTCCGTCCCCAGGGGACCCGCTTTCCTTCGCAACTCGCGGCGCTCGTCGCTGATGTTGGCGACGAAGGGCGCATACAGGTGACCCGGCGCAATGCAATTCGCGCGGATATTGTCGCGGCCATGGTGCACCGCTGTCACGCGCGTTAATTGCGCCAGTCCAGCCTTGGCGACAGCGTAGGGCGCATTGGGCGTCCAGCCGGCTCGCAGCCCGTCTATGGAGGAAACGTTGATGATTGAACCGCCGCCGGAGTCGGTCATTGCGGGGATGGCGTGTTTGCAGGTAAAGATTGCGCCTTTTAGATTGACTGCGAGCGCGCGGTCAAGATACGCTTCCTCAATTTCGCTGACCTTGCCCGAGCCGATGCCGCCGACGTTGTTGAACAAAATGTCGAGACCGCCGTAACGCGCGACACAGGCTTCAATCATGGCGCGGCAATCGGCTTCGCTGGTCACATCGGCTTGAAAAACGGAGGCTGTGCCGCCTTTTGCCGCTATGCTGGCGCGGGTTTCCTCGGCGCGCGCCAGGTCGATATCTGTCAGCAAGACCTTGGCGCCATGCCGCGCGAAGAGAATCGCCGTCGCCTGACCGGTACCCGGCATGGGACCGCGCGTGCCAGCGCCGCTCACGATGGCTACCTTGTCTTTGAGCCGCGGTTCCGCCATTCGCTTTCCTCCGATCGGCTTTTGAGGCTTGCGCCCCCATTAGTCCATGGACGCGCCACCAGTTACCGAGAGCGCTAATCCGGTCAAAAACTCGGACTGATCGGATGCCAGGAAGGCAGCCATGTTGGCGATATCCCCGGTAGTCGCCATGCGTCCCAGTACCGCCTTGTTTATGGCGCTCTCGATCATGGCTTGCCGGTGGGCGGCGGGGCTAATACCAATGGGCGCAAGAGCCCTCGCCATATCGTCGATCCGTTCGGTTGCGATCAGACCCGGGCAGATGGCGTTGACATTGATGCGATGAGATCCCAATTCATGCGCCAGGGCTTGGGTAAAGCCGCAGACAGCGAATTTTGAGGTGCAATAAGCAGCATAGCGAGGGACGCCCTGTTTGCCCGCTTGTGAAGAAATGTTGATAATCTTGCCGCCCTGTCCCTGGGCAATCAGCGCGCGCGCGACCGCTCGACTGCAAAGAAAGGCGCCCTTCACATTGACATTCTGAACCAAATCCCAGGCGGATTCTTCTAACTCGACCACTGGCACACGATCTTTCCCGGCAGGCGCGCCGGCATTGTTGACCAGAATGTCGATCCGTCCAAAGTGAGCGATTGTGTTAGCCACCATGCGCTCGACCTGGTCCGCAATTGTGACATCCGCGTAGACCGGCAGCGCGCTTTGACCAAGAGCCTTGATTTGCGCCGCCACATCATCCAGACTGCCGCGCCGGCTGTCCGCCCGGTCCAGGTCATTAACCGCCAGGTTTGCGCCTTCCTGCGCCAGCCGCAGCGCAATCGCACGCCCCAGCCCGCCTTTCCCCGCAGCGCCGGTTACCAGCGCGACTTTGCCGCTCAGGTCGTACATATATCTCTCCTGAAAAGAATCGTCTAGCGCAAGATCCGTTGATCGCTCAAATCTTTACCGCCGACCGTTTTACTCAGGCTTGCGCCGCGATATTCAAGTACTTCGAGGCTGGCGAAGGCATTGACGATATTGTATTGCGTGGGCATGTCTTCCCAGCGCGCCGGGTGGAATTGAATACTGCCGGCGCCGACATGCCGCTCCAGAATCCTCCGATTCGGCGAGGCGGCCGGCGTCATCACGGCGTAGGCAAGATCTGCTGTACCCCACTCGCCGGTGCGCGGCATGTACTTATAATGCAGGGTGCCATCGCCGGTTTGGCTCTCCAGCATTTCCTGAATTTCCGAGTTCGATTGCTGCCGGAGCCCGTTAACCCGCAGATCGAGGAATTTGAAGCCCAACCAGCTTGCCGTCACATGATACTCGCCCCATAGGGCGGTCGGCTCGGGCAATTCGCAATAGATCTTGGAAAACCCCAGTTCCTCGCGCCCGGTGATGATCGGATCTGTCAGATTTTCCCAGAGAACTGTCAGCAAGCTGCCGCGCGCATGATCTTCTTCGCCATCAAACCGCGCGGGAAAAGATACGCCGAGGGTGTTGTAGCCGCGTCCCGCCAGCCATTCGATCTGGGTCATGTAGGTCGCGTTGATGGTGACGACCGGCTGGCCGTCCAGCGCGAAGCCCGGCGGCAAAAAAGCTTCCAGTTGCGCTGCCCTCGTAAGGAAGGAAACCGCGATGGAGGTCGCATGCGGACTATCAAGGCATTCGAACTTTCTGCCGTCCGGGCTTTGCCGGGGACCCATGCGAGGTCCAAAGTGCGTCGGCATACGGTACATTTTCGCTTTGTCAAAATGATACGTCACAGCGAATCTCCACGGGTCTCGATTTCTGAGCGTTGGCCTGAACGCGGCGAAATTGGCGGCGAAAGACGAATCAGCACATAACCGGCCAGCCCATATAGTACCGCAGCGACAATTTGGAAACCATGCAAGACGATCCCGATTGCGGCAGCTTCGCCGCCGGCGTATCCGGCAAATCGCGTTAGCCCCGTCCACCAGGCAGTCTCCACGATACCGAATCCGCTGAGTGTGAAGGGAAAAGCCGAACCAAACATGCCCAGGCTGATTACTGTTATAACGATGGGCAGATCAGCGTCGAGGCCTACCGCCCGCAGCAAGATATAGTTGGTAAGAAAGGAACTGGTATACGTGAAGCAACTGATGAACAGCGCCGAGAAGAATAGGCGCGGTTGTCGAATTCGGTCAAATTCTGCGGCGATATCGGTCAGTTTTGATTGCGCCAGGGCAAAGAATGACTCAGGCTTGTCCCTTCCAACAACGGGAACCCGCCGCATGAGACCCAGCGCCAGGCGCAAGAGACTCCCGGCGTAATAGAGACCAATGACCGACACCAGGAACGCGGACGATACCCCAGCCATCAGTTGGTCTCGCTGGGCGGCGAACTGCTCGCCACTCATGAATATGCCAAATGCGAAGACCAATACGATGATGAGCAACTCCAGGATCCGCGCGCCAAACAGGCTGCCCACACCTTCTTGCATGGTGTAGTTGAGCCGTGTCTTCAATAAGATCACGTAGGAGATTTCGCCCAGCTTGAAGGGAACCACGCGGACCAGACCGTTGTGATAGAGCGTAATCGGAATCAGCAAGCGCATCGGCGATTCGCGCTTGTCAAGCAAGACGCGGAAGCGCAGCGCTCGCAACAGATTGAGTGTCAGATAAACCAGGAGCGCTCCGACCCAACTCCAGATTGGTATGCGTCTGATTAGCTCAGCCAGGTCCGCGCCTTGCAGCTCGTTGACCACAAAATACAAAAGGGCAATTGTGATCACGATACTCAGGAGGCGCCAGGCCAGTTGAGAGCGCTTGCCGGTTTTCGTCGCCGGCTCGATTGGAATGTCGTGTGCGGTTATGGGCGCTTCTGATGAGGCAAGATCCTTATACCAGTGGGAAAGATCGCGCCCGAGCATGTCGCTTAGTTTGTCGATATCGCTTTGGAATTCGCGCGAAAGCCGTCCCCGCAAGTCGGCAGTCAGGGGCGAGCGCCTTTCATATTTGGTGTAGACCGCGATGACGCCTTTAACCGCCCGCGTTCGATAGGAAATGGGCACCAGCGAGTGCGTAGTCGCGAGGTAAGTCAGGCGGTCTTTTAAGAGCATCAGCGAGAAACCGCTGCTGACGATCAACTTTTGCAGCCACTCCAACCGCACCTCTTTGTTGGGATTGACAATATCGAAAGTCGTCTGGAAGCCGCTGTCGATATCCAGAAACTCGAGTACGTCGCGATAGACAGATGCCGTGTCGGACTTAAAATCGTCGAATATGACAACCTTGACGTTTTCGCGACCAAAGAGATCGAAATAGCGCTCCACTTGTTCGCTGAAACGAGCCATGTCGCGGTAGTACAAACCGCTGACGCAATGCGCGGCGCGGCGGATACGCTTGCCCCGGCGGCGCTCGGGCTCGGCGTCAAGCGCCTCCTCGAAGGTTTCGATCTGCTCGTTGCCACTGTAACGAAATTGTGACCACATGGAATACATCATGTCGACCGGGTTGCGCAGCATGATGATGATCTTGGCTTGCGGATTGTAGGCGTGGATTTCTTCGGCGGCGCGCCGGCTGGACAGATACCAAGGCGACGATTCTCCAATGCGCTTTTCGCCGCGGGCATCCCGAAAGAGTTTCAGATAACGTTCCGGCTGATCGCGAAATTGTCGAAAGCGCGAGCCCTCCAGGTCCGATCCAAAAAAGTGCGGCTCTTTGTAGAAGGGCATGAAGACATCGGGATGCCGCTGCAGATATTCGTGCAAGGAAGTCGTGCCGCATTTGGGCGCGCCTATGATGAAGAAATTCGGCTTTGCTTCGCTTGCGGTTGTACCGCTATGAGAGATGAGTTGGGGTCGCCGCATCCTGGACCGAGCGCTCTCCTGTATCAACAAGACAGGATTATAGTACAGTTTATAGATGTTGATAGCCTGTCAGGGCGCGACTATGGCGCTAGGGGGAATAGCATGGTCAGGGAGGTTGGCCGCGCGGACGTGTTTGATGCTATGGACATTCCCTAGCGCCGTTCATTGCACAGATTATCTTTAACCACCGAGAATCTTGTGCAAATATGTCTTTTCTTTGTTTCCTTTGTGTCTTTATGGTGAAGCTGGATTTGGCTCATTTGAGTTTCAACAGAAAAGGATACATTACCTGGCAGGCGCGGGATTCGTAAGATACAGGGAAAATCTGTTATGCTAGTGGATAATCTGCGCGAAACTGTGTTTTCGGAGGCTGGAATGTCCAAGAAGAAGCGGGATATATCCGAAAAACCGCGACGCCTGAACAAGAAATTCTACGAGAAAGAATTGGTTCGCCTGCAATTTGAGTTGGTGAAGTGGCAGTATTGGATCAAGCAGCAGGGCATGCGCGTGATGATTACTTTTGACGGACGCGATGCCGCGGGCAAAGGCGGAACCATCAAGCGCATCATGGCGCCGCTGCAGCCGCGCGATATTCGACTGGTCGCCTTGGGCAAACCATCCGATCGCGAGCAAAGTCAATGGTACTTCCAGCGCTATGTGAGCCACTTGCCAGCAGCCGGCGAGATCGTGCTATTCGACCGCAGTTGGTATAACCGCGCCACAGTCGAGCGGGTGATGGGCTTTTGTAGCGATCGGGAGTACTGGAACTTCTTGCGCGAGGCGCCGATGTTCGAAAGGATGCTGATCAATGACGGGATCATCCTGCTCAAATATTGGCTGTCGGTGGATGACGAAGAGCAAGAACGTCGCTTTCAAGAGCGCGCCGCCAACCCGATGCGCCGCTGGAAGCTAAGCCCGATCGACCTGGAATCGCGCAATCGCTGGGTGGCCTATTCTAAGGCGAAGGACTTGATGATCGAACATACCGATATCCCGGAATCGCGCTGGCGGCAGATCAATTCCAACGACAAACGGCGTCTGCGCCTGAATATCATCAACAACATCCTTGAGGCGATACCCTACGAGAACGTAATCCCGGGTCCGATGAAGCTGCCGGATTTGCCGCCCCGACTTTTTGATTACAAGCGCCCGCCGCGCGATTATCAGTACATCATCAAAGACCACTACGCCAATATGTGATAGCGAGGCAGGTCCTACTTCTTACCAGTTTTCAGCTTCTTGCGCGTTTCGCGGAGGGCGATGGCGGGCAGGCTGTCGGCTCGCGAATCGAGGAAGTCGCTGATTGCGTCGCGATGCTGCTTGATGCCCTTGCGCAGCAGCCAGGAAATCGCCTTGGCGACGCGCTTGTCCTTTTCCGCTTTGAGCCGATCAATCAGCGCTAGCGACAGATTCAAAATGCGTTCGTCGGCCGACTGGGCGATCGGCGCGGTCAGCAGCACCAGGGCGGCGCGCTGTTTATTGATATTGTCGTCCCCCGACAGCGACTCCAGCAGGTCGCGCCAGCCTTCCCAGCTCGTCAGTAGATCTTTCGCTGTGAAGACGGTTTGACAAGTGCTGTCGACCTCCGCCCAGCCCTCGAGCAAGCCCAGCCAGGCCTCCAGTTGTTGAAGCGGCAGTTGTCGCCGGTAGCGCGGGAATTTGACCAGCAGTGTTTGTGGAGCGCAGCGCTCCTCGTAAGATTCGCCCTTGTAGAGCGAATCGATGAGCGCGAGCCAGTCTTCATAGGGCAGGTCGCGGTTGGCGGCGATGAAATCGAGCATGATGCGGCGGCGCTGTTCGTTCTTGAGCCCGTACCATCGTCGCTGCGTGCCGAGATGTTCAGGTCGCTGCGTGGTTTGTCCGCGGCCGGGGCGGGTGTTCTGAAATTGGTCGAGGAGGAATCGGTGCTGCGGGTTCATGATGTGACGACTCGAGATGAAAACGCGGGCGATCGTTGGATCGCCCCTACAGATCGTACGTGGCTACTGCCATCAGGATTGGCTAAAGCAGCCGCTTAAGCGGGATGTTGCGGCGCTTGAGGAATTCCATGAAGCCGATCTTGTCGATGGTCTTGAGTTCCTTGGCAGTGATTTTGACGCGGACCCAGCGGTCGAGCTCGGGCACGTAGATGCGCTTGTTTTGCAGGTTGGGTTTGAACTGGCGTTTGACAGTGTTGAAGGCTTTGCTGCGCGATTGGCCGAAGAGTGGTTTGACGCCGGTGATCTTGCGTTTGCCGGGCATGATAGCGCTCCCTAATTGTCGCGCGACTTCGCCTTCCCTTGCCCTGGGCGAATTGGCGCGTGTCATGTC
This sequence comes from Anaerolineae bacterium, assembly GCA_022820665.1. GTDB lineage: Bacteria > Chloroflexota > Anaerolineae > Aggregatilineales > Phototrophicaceae > UBA6055. The sequence continues at coordinate 112,196 of JAJEFB010000048.1, forward strand.
GATTGCAGGCGACGTATTCTAGCGCATGGTCGGGGATTGTCGAGGGTGTTTTGGCGTCGGCTGGAAAGGAGCGTTACAGGTCATTGTCAGTCAAGTGTTTCCTGGAGTGAGTTCAGTTTTGTAGATTGCCTAACCAGATACGGGCGCGCGACGGAATCGGCGCGGATCTGTCGATCAGGCGCTCAGGGTTGTATGTATGGTTCAGCGCGCTATCAAGTTCCGTCGGCAGTTGGAGCAGCAACTCGACGTTAAGATCGTCCTTTAGGCGGAAAAGGACAACCTTGCTGAAATTCGTCAGTTGCTCTATGTAGTGTATTTTTTTGCTGAGATCGTCCTTGCTGCAGCGGTCCTGAAATCTGCACAGTATAGAGACGCTCGGGCGCCCCTCTTGGTAAAGCAGGTAAATGGCGCTGTCCAGCATATTTGACCAAAACTCGCGGATTCCGTTTTGGTCGAAGGCGGCGTCCGACATATCGGTTACAATTAATAGCCTCGCGTTATCGTCAAAGTGAGGCGCCTGTTCCACTATTTGGGATAGCACTTTTGCTTTGGCGTTTGCGCCTTTGACAAGTGAGGCATGCTGGACAAACAGGCGCGACGCTGCGGGAAATATGAGCATCAGGCAGAGACAGACAAGGGCAGCCTGGCGCAGGCGACGATTCTTTATGGGCGAGACAATCAAAAGTAAAAGACTCATGACGACCGCTGCCGCGCCGAAGGGTACATATATGTAGATGCGAAAAAGTTCGTTCTGGTAGGTTTCGAACCACATCAGGACTGCAATTGCGGGCAGAATAAAAAAGAGCCCAGCGAGCGTCGACTGACTCAATTTTCGCCGTGACGGAAAGCGCGCGTCTTTCGAGTGGCGCGCCAGATAGACAGCGACCACCGCTGTTAGCAGAAGCGCGGTCAGTGTTGGCGCAAGCCAGGCATTGTGACCAAGGGAATTGAAGGCTTCTTGCCATCCACGGGTAAAGGTGTGAAGATACACGTTTGCAACGACGCCCAGGTAGTGACTTATCGCTTCGAGAAGCGGGGACCCTTGCTCACGCGCATCGGACAGTTGCCAGTCTCCATAAAACCTCCAACCGGCATTGGCAAGAATGAGCAGATAGGTCAATTTCGCTGCTGGCATGAGATACCAGATCACGGTCAGATTGAAGTTGTAGCCGGTCCAACGGGGGGAGCTGCGCCAGAACCATAGAATCGGCGCAATGACGATGATCATATAGGCGTTTTCATAGGAGCCGACATTGAAGAATAACGCCAGTAAAATACCTAACAGCCGTAATCTGCTAGGCTTTTCCATAAAGAGCAATGTCAAATATACCGCCGCAAAGAGCGCTGACACCGAGAATGCAATCGTCGTCGACCGCGACGACATCAAGAGAGCGTTTACCGGGTATACCATCGAAAGCATCGTGAAAAGGAAGGCATATAATGGAGCGACGCCAAATTTGCGAACGATGCTATACAGCAAGACCAGCTTGGAGGTTGCCAAAAAAATATGCAAATGATGATAAAAAATAATAGGATTTGCGTCCAAGACGTTCGCCAATGGATAAAGCATCAGCGCCCAGAAACGCGAAGTTGCTTCGCTATCTACCTTTGATGATCTGCCTTCTAGGAAGGCTTGGGAAACCCATTCTTCATACTGCCAGACAAAATCGAAGCCGAAAGGCAGGTACAGCAGCAAAATCAATGCAAAGAACGCGCCTATGACGATGAAGTCCTCGCGAAATCCGCTGCGCCATCTGTGCCACAGCGATTGAATTGCCAGCGGGATGAATACCAACCCAGCCATAACCCAGCCGAACAGGTACCAGGACTGGTTGGTGAAAAAATTCCCAAGACCGTCTAGCACATCGTCGATGGTGAGGGGCAGGACGGTTTGCATCAGCAGGCAAACGAGCAGCAATGCCGCTAGCGCAAGCAGCGGAGAGAGGTCCGAAATAGGAGACTCCACCAAGCGCATGGTAGCAAAATAATAGATTGCGATGATGAAAGGAAGCATGAGCGCCAACAACGCTAGACTGGATACTGCAGCCGCTGGCAGATAGCGAATGTTGAGAAAATAAGTACGCGCTTCGCCATTTGCAGCCGTGACTTCAAAATTCAGGCTCGTAACGTCGGTACTGGGGCAGAATGTCATCTCGCTGGCGTCGACTTTGCCATGTCCATCAATGGTTAGCGACTTTATCCCTTCTAATCGCCATGTGATGTTCACGCACTGTCGCGGAAACAATACCCACGCTCTGTCCGACCGGATGTCGATAGTTGCTCCGCCGAAGCCGGTTTGAATGCCAGGGGCGGGCATCGCAAGTATCGCCAGCGCCAGCAGAATTAACAGCGCGGTATTGAGTACCAGCAACGCAGGTACAGGAGAAAACGGTAAGTCTGTTTTCATACAGACTGCTCAGGCCATTTCACAATGCTACTGCAACGCGCGCATCGCTGGCTGGGGACCGCGCTCGCGCGGGATACAGCCTTGTATACACTTAAAATCGCGCGGACGCAAGATCAGCGGGCATTAAAAGATAGCCTGATAATAGCACATAAGATCTGTGTGTCGCCTGAGCCCTCAGCTGAGGCAGTTCACGAATCACGAAACCGGGCCCGTCGTCAAATCAATGGAATCCCAAGATAACCAACTTGCATTACTGATTCGCGCGTCAAGGGTGTTGCGGCCCTTTTTGAGCGCCCCGGCCGGCAGATCAAATACAATTGTCTGCGGGAAAGCCAAATGCGCGGGATCCTCGTTCTGTATGCCCAGCCCGGGCTGCAGAACCCCATCGAAGGCTTGCCCGTTTATTGTCACCGCCACAACGGGCGCGGGGGCACTGTCTTGATCAGCCGTATGCAAACGCAAGCGCGCGGGCTGATCCCAGCCTCGCGTGACGTCAAATCCGAAGCGGAGGCCCCGATCGCTTGTCAACAGCAGGGGCAATCTCGCCGGGTCCGGTCGATTGCCTTCAAGCGTCAGGTCTGGCATGGCGTCGATAAGGGACAGATCGTCGTAGCCGAGGTAGCCGCGGGTGGTCGCGTCCCGCCGGCCTATGGAGAACAATACATCGCCGCTTGGCGGGATGAGCGCGTCATCAGCATTCCAGCAAGAGAGCCGCCAACCGGTCTGCAACAAGGTGAGACCGGGCCATGAGTCGGCGGGCGCGGAGACGGTCATCAAACGCGTCTCGCCGGGCGCGATGCAGGTATGATTGCTGTCGATGTTGATATCGGCGCGGTAAACGAGCAGCGGGTGCGGCTCGCAGAAAAGGGCGGTCATATCCCCAAGATTGCTCAATTCGATTTGCATGGTTTCGCGCTCGCCGTCCGACCCATGCGAAACGACGGCTGCGCGCAGGGTTGTGCGCTTGACGGTTTGATCGCCCGCGGCAATCCCGGGCAAGAAAGCGGCAAGAGGCGCTTGCGCTTCCGCAGAGCCGAATAGATGCGCGCGTTCCGTCAGAATTACCCCGTTCCTGTCGCTCAACTGCAGTTCAACCAGCAGCGCTCCCTGAGCGCCCCTGTCAAGCGAGCCGGTTTTGATCGCTCCCAGCGGGAAGGCTTCGAGAGGCTGTATTGACGCGCGACCCTCGTCTTGAACCAGGACAGTGCCGGAGGCGTCGCGCGCCAGCCAGCGCCAGCGCAGGTCGTGGCGGGGCTCCGGCGCATCGCTGACCAGCCATAATTCGGCATCCAATCCCACTGCGGGATCAAATAAGTTGGAGTCGTGGCGCAGTGACAGGCTGACCGGCGCCAGGGCGTCCTTCAAGAAGTCGTAGTTCATCAGCGGCCGGCCGTCGTAATCCACGTGATACGGTCCGCCGCCATTGGGCCAGGGTTCGTTCAAGACCCAGGTCATCAGTCCTCCGAGCCGTCTCCCGCGGCGGCGCAGGGCATCGACGGCGTAACGCAATCCATGCGCGCCCAGGTACTGCCCGGCTTCCAACATCGCCGGCAGTGAATCCAGCGGACCGAAGAATGAATCCAGAATGGGCTTCAGCAGCCAATGCTGTTTAGTGAAGACCGCCTGTGCGATATTCTTGCGAATCAACACCGGGTTGTCCTCGTCGTAGGGCGGCAATTGGTCCGCTGGCGGGATCTCCCGTTGCCAGACTTCCAGATGCGCCAGCGTATGACAGCCGAACTCGCCGTAACGCATCATCTTGTACTCGCCGCGCCGCCAACCGGTATCGAGCAGGTTTTCGTCGTCATAGTGCGCGTAATGCGTTTCCGGATCATAGTGCCAGGGACTGTGACGCGCGCCCTGGATGGGACAGGTCGCGCGGAAAAGCCGCGTGTCTTCCTCGGCGACAATGCGCTCAAGCAGATGCAGCGCGGCGTGGTCATCGCCCTGAAACCACCACATCTCGTTGCCGCCGGACCATTCGATGATGCAGGGGTGGTTGCGGTAGCGCTTGACCAACTGGCTAATCGTCGCCTCCAGATTCGCCAGGAATACGGCATCGGTCTCCGGGCGGCAACTGGACATGGGGAATTCTTGCGACAGCATGATGCCGAGTTCGTCGGCCAGGTCGAGCATCGCCTCGCTTGGAAATACGCCGCCGCCCCAAACGCGCAGCGTATTCATGCCCGCCGCCGCCGCCAGCCGTATGAGCCGAAGCCCGCGTTCGTTCATGCGACCGAAGAGCAGGTCCGGCGGCAGGATGTTCGAGCCCAGCATACGCACGGACCGACCGTTGAGGACCAGTTGATAAGGATTGATAAAGTCGGGCGGCGCGCCCGCCACCTGTTCCCAGCGGATGTCGCGCAGCGCAAAGCGAGTCGACCGTTCGTCCAGGGCTCCGCCGCTCCCCGCATCCTCCAGACGCGCCTCCAGCGTGTAGAGCGGCTGATCACCCTGGCCGTTGGGCCACCACAGCGCCGGCTCGTCCAAGATTAAATCAGCTTCGATTATGTTATTCCCTCGCTCTAGCGCCGCGTCAATCCGCGCCGCCACGGGCTTGCCCTGCCCGTGAACAAGGAAGCGGGCTGTGACATCCGCCTCGCTCAGGCTGTCGATCTCCAGCTTTACCCGGACCTTGGCGGAACCGTGATCGTCAAGGACTTCGGTCAAAACTTGAAGCCACTCAATACGCGCGGGTCCTGTGGCCTCCAGGCGGACATCCTGCCAGATGCCCAGCGTGTAGATATTCACGCCCCAGTCCCAGCCGTAATTGGTGGGGCTTTTGAGGTCCTGCAGCAACTGCCGCGTCTGGTTAATGCCGTTGACGAAGAAATCGGGACCCCATTCGCGCGGGTAGTTCTCGCCGCCGCCACTCATGGCGCCGTCCGAAGCAGCGAGGATATGCGCCAGCTCGGGCGGTATGCGCTCAATCCGAACCGCCAACTGGTTGCTCCTGCCCGGCTTGACGACGCCAGCGACATCAAAAGCGAAACGGCGAAACATGCCTGCGTTCTTTCCCAGATACTGGCTGTTGAGCCAGACTTCGCAGGCGTAGTCTACACCATCAAAAACGAGCTTGAGACGTCTGTCGGCGAAGGATACCGGCGCGTCAAAATCGCGGCGATACCACCAGTCCTTCTGCGCCACATCCGCCAAGCGCGGGTCGCCGGCGCCATACCAGAGCGGGCGCAACTGTTGCGCCGCTTCCAGGTCGGCTTGCACATTGCCCGGCACCCGAGCCGGAATCCAGCCCGGCGTCGGGATGGCGGCTTCGTACAGCCGGTCTTTTTTGCCGACGCCAGCCGCATCTTCATGGATAAACCAGTCGGAGCCACTCAATGAGATTGTCGCAGGACAGTTTTCATTGGTCATAGGAAATACCTCTTTTTCAACATCATTTAATAAATGGACATGACCCGGGATGGCGCGCAATGCGGAAGATCACTGGTACAAGTAACAAGCAACGTCTCGGTCAGCTTCCGACATAGCATTCGAGTTTGCCGCTTGCAGAAGCGGTCGCGCGCCCCAACACCTGTCCATGACCGCCGGGCAGCGCTCGGCAAAGAGGCAACGGTCGCGCCCCGACGATATGCCGGGCCCGACCTCGGCCAGCGGACCGGCCGACAGGTCTTCTTCCCAGCGTTTGCGAGGGTCGGGCGTCGGGATCGAGCTGATGAGCAACTGCGCGTACGGGTGCTGCGGGTCCTTCATGACGCCCCGCGTCTGACCCCGTTCCATTATCCTGCCTTGGTAGAGCACGATGATTTGGCCCCCCAAATACATGGCTGTCGACAGATCGTGGGTAATGAACAGAGTCGAGATGCCATGCCTCTCTTGGAAGTCCAGCAAGATGTTCAAGAACGAGGCGCGCATGCCGGCGTCGATCATCGAAACCGGCTCGTCGGCGATGATCAGGCGCGGGCGCATCAGATAGACCCGCGCCAGCATCAAACGTTGCCGCTGACCCCCGCTCAGCTGATGCGGATGCCTGCCGAGCACTTCTTCGGGCCGCAAGTCTACCGCTCGCAGCGCCTCTTCCATGAGGGCTTGCGCTTCGGCTTTGCTTTTGGCGAGGCCAAATTTGCGGATGACCAGCTTCAATACGCGCTCGGCCTTGTAAACCGGGTTGTAGACGCTGTAGGGGTCTTGAAAGACCGCCTGCACTTCGCCGCGGAATTTGCGATTCCATTTGCGGTCTCGTGTGAAGATATCAGTCCCTTCGTAAAGTACGCGGCCCGCCGTCGGCTGCAACAGTCCCAAAATGATGCGGGCGATGGTCGACTTGCCACTGCCGCTCTCGCCAACCAGGCTCACGATCGCCGGTTCCTCGGGTATGCGAAAGCTCACGCCGTCCACCGCGTAGGTCCGGGTCCTCCCGCCGAATACCTGCTGCAGATTCTCCACGACCAGCAAGTCACGCATTGGAAAGGACCTCGGGCTCATATAGATGGCAAGCCGCCCAGCGCCCGTCGCCTTGCGGCAACAGTGCCGGCGTTTGCGCTCGGCAGCGGTCGATAACATGCGGGCAACGGGTATGAAAGCGGCAGCCGGCGGGATAATTCCAAGGGCTGGGCGCTTCGCCCGGCAAGCCTTCCACGCGATGACCGCCCGCCCGCGGAATCGCCCCGATCAGCCCTTGCGAATAGGGATGCAGCGGGGACTCGAAGATGTCATTTACCGTGCCCAGTTCGGCGATCTTGCCAGCATACATGACGGCGACGCGATCGGCGATCTGCGCGACCACGCCCATATCGTGCGTGATGATGAGGATAGTCGCGCCCAATTCGTCGCGGATGCCAGCCAATTCCTGGAGGAGTTGTCGCTGTGTGACCACGTCCAGCGCGGTTGTCAATTCGTCGGCCACGATCAAAGCCGGGCGCATGCTCACCGCTGCGGCGATGATAACCCGCTGGCGCATCCCGCCGCTCAATTCGTGCGGATAACTGTCCAGCAGCCTGGGTTCCAGGTTGACCATTTCCAGCGCCGCGATGGAACGTTTTAGCGCTTCCTCTCTGGACAAGCCGTGTTGGATCAATGTGTCTGTCATTTGGCGCTCTATCCGCAAAACCGGATTCAGGGAATTCATTGAGCCCTGCGGAATATAGGACAGGTGCCGCCAACGTAGCTGACGCAAATCAGTTTCCGGCAGCTCCAGCAGTTCATAGGTATTGCCATCCTTCAGCCGCAGGGTCATAGATCCGGATTGCAATACCTGTGGCGGTACCAGCAGGCGCATGATGGCGGTCGCGAGTGTGCTTTTGCCGCAACCGGATTCACCGACCACCCCCAGGATCTCGCCGCGCTGCACGTCAAGATCAACACTGCTGACAACCTGCGTTATGGACCGGCGCCCTTGCAGCCCGGCCGATAAACCGCGGATTTCCAGGAGCGCCGGCATGGCTTCACTTCCCCTCTACCGTGGTTTTCAGGCGCGGGTTGAAGACCTCGTCCAAGCCGGTGTTGATCAGATTGAGCGCCAGGAAAACATAAATCAAGGCGCCGGCCGGCAGCAGCATCTGGCCCAACAAGCCCACGGCGATGACACTTTCGCGGAAGCCCTTGGCGATCATGAAACCCAGGGTCGGCAAGCCGCCCGCGCCCAAGCCGATGATCTGCAAACCGGCTTCGGCCAGCATGGAGCCAACGATGCTCAAGGAAAAGACGTAGCCGATGTAGGGCAACAATGGCGGCAGCAGCTCCAGAAAAATGATCTCCAGCGCGTTCTCGCCCGAGAGCACAGCCAAATCGACATAACTGCGTTCGCGCAAGCTCTGCACTTGCGGTCGGATGACGCGCGCCACAAATGACCAGCCGAACAAGCCCAATATCAGCGAAAGCTTGTACAAGTCCCAACGATCAATATAAGCCGCCAACATCAGCAGCAGAGGCAGCGTGGGAATGACCAGCACCATATCGATCAGAATGCGCGACAGCGTATCCAGCCGCCCGCGCGCGTAGCCGGCGAGAAAACCGATCACGACGCCGAGCCCCGTGGAGGTGGCGCCCGCGATTAAGCCGATTTGCAGGGAAGGTCCAATGCTGGAAATGAAAACCATCAGCCCGTCGCGGCCATCGCCGTCAGTGCCGATGGGATGTTCAACAGAATCCAGTTGGTATGGGCGGTAGCTGCCGCGCATCGTCGGTCGTTCGCCGGGGAAAAGCAAGCGGCTGACCAGTGACGGGCCCGCCAAGGCGACCACCACAATCAAAGCCAGCATGATAGAACCGGCGATGATGCTGGGATTCCTCATGCTGTCCTCCGGATGCGGGGATCGAGCAGGGGAAGCGCCAGATCGACGATCAGCGTCAACGTCAGAACGGCGAATATGGAGAAGAGAACAACAGCCTGCATGGTATTGAAATCGCGCAGCCCCATCGCCTGGACGAACAAGGTGCCCAAACCGGGCAATTGGAAGAGTATTTCAATAATAAATGTCCCATTCAATGTGGCGCCTACGATGATGGCTAGCGCCGTGACCTGGGGAATCAGCGCGTTGCGGAAGGCGTAATCCTTGAGCACCGTGAAAGGCGACAAGCCCTTGGCGCGCGCAAATGTTAAGTAATCCTCGCCCAGCACGCTTATCATCAAGGCGCGCATGCCCAGCGTGAAGCCGGCGCCAATGACGATCATATTGGAGAGCATGGGCAAGATCGCATGTGTCAGCAAGCTGCTGATGAATTCCCAAGTCCATTCAGGTTGCAAATGCCGGGCATAAGGACCCCCGGCCGGCAGAATGCGCCAGATGTAGCCGACGTAGATGATCAGACCCAGGGCGACCAGATAAACCGGCGTGATCTGCAGCAAGGTGGAAATCACCACCGCCAACTGGGACAAACGGCTGCGCTGCAACCAGCCGATCAGCGCGCCCAAGCCCGTGCCTACGATCCAAGCCAATAACACCGACGTGGTGAAAATGCCGATCGTCCAGGGCATTCGCCGGAAGACCAGGTCCTTCGTCTGTGCCGGGTATTCCACGAAGGAAGGACCCAGGTCTAAGCCGCCTAGGATCGCCTTGCGCAGATAATTGATATATTGCAGCGGCAGCGGATCGTCCATCCCGAAGATTTCCCGGTAGTGGGCGATGATGGCTTCCTCCGCTGCCGCATCCCGCTGTCGTCCCTCCGCTCGCGTCAAATTGCCCAGCAGGATATTCATCGGGTCGCCCGGCACCAGGCGAAAGACGAAGAAGGCGACGGTGATCGCCGCCCAAAGCGTGAATAGATAAACGCCGAAGCGCCGTACCGCGTACTGGAAGACTTCGCGCCGCCCGGCGGCCTGCCCTTCCGCAGCGGAATCTCCCGCACTCGCGTCAGAGTTCGCAGTCACTGTGATGTCACTGAATGAACCTGGTTATGGATGTAGTCGGGCAGGTTCGCCGTTCACCTTCGAGAGCGGCGAACCTACAGGCGCTACCTGTCGGCTGGTTCGAGGAAGTCGATGATCTGGCGCGCGGCCGGCGTCCAGTGCACCCAAGCCTGGCCCACTGCCAAGCCCGTCCAGTATTCGGTGTTGAAGACCACGCCTTCATTCTCGCCGTACAGAGTCACGTAAGGCGCTTCCTCCGCCCACAGTCGATAAGCCTGCCGGAAGAGCGCTTGCGCTTCCTCCGAAGCCGGGTTGGCGGTTCTCAACTGCTCAATGATCGCGTCCATGTCCGGATTGCTGTAGCGGCCCGGGACGCCGCCCGTGCGTTCGCCGATGGGCAGGGCGTAGTCGGAATGCAAGCCCTCAAAGAGCGCGATGGGGTCACCGGGCAAGTTGCCGCAGAACCAGCGGAAGATGATGTCGAACTCGCCGTTAGGTCCCTGTGTCAAGAAGGTCGGGATGTCGAGTAGACGCGGGTTGATCTCGATACCGACCAACTGCGCTTGCTCGGAAAGCAGCCAAGCCCAGACAGTCCAGCCCGGGTTGCCGATGTCAATGTATAGGGCATCGAGCGAGATGGGCTCCCCGTCCTTATCGACGCGCGCGCCGTCGACCAGCGGATATCCGGCTTCATCCAGCAGCGCCGCCGCCGCTTCCGGATCGAAGGTCGTCACCTGGAATTCCTCAGCCGCCGCCGCATCGTAGTAGCTCTCGTCGGGACTGCCGAGATTTGGCCAAAGCACTGGCGTTACATAGCCGGGAACGTTGGCAAGGTTGGCGACCGCCTGCCGATTCAACAGCAGACCCAGCGCGCGCCGGAACATATTGTCGTCCAGCGGCGGAACCGTAGTATTGAATATCAGGCCCCGCGGGCAGGGATCTTGGTGCACCAGCGGCTTGATATGCGGATTCGCGCTCATCATCCGTATCATAACGCTGTTTGGCATCCGCCCCAGATCGTAATTGCCCTCTTCCCATTCGAAGACAGCTACATCGGCTTCGGGCCGCTTCAGCCAGACCATATACTTCGGCGCTGGCATGCGATCCGGATCCCAATAGTCATCGCGCCGCTCCCATATCGTCGTGCGGGTGTCGGCGTTGCTGCTAACCAGACGGTAGGGACCGGAATGGATGGCGTCCGGGTTCTTGAAGGTGGTCGGGTCTTGGCCTTCCCAAACGTGCTTGGGCACGGGCGTGAATGTGCCGATGCCGGTGAAGTTGTAATGGAAGCGCCAGTTTGGCTCCGGCAGGGAAAAGACAATCTCGTTGCCCTCGGCGCTCCAGGTCACATCCCTCAAGAATGACGACCAGTTGATGCCTTTGTCGGCGTTTTCCTGATTGTATTGGAGGGTGAAGAGCCAGTCGTCCATCGTCAAAGGCGTGCCATCGTTCCAATTGGCGCCCTCGGTGATGACCAGCGTCATTTCCGTGCCGTCTTCATTGTATTCCCAGGATTGCGCCAGCCAGGCGTGGAAATCATGGCTGGTGATGAAGGACGGTTCAACGATCACGTTGGCATAGCCAGTGGCGTTGTTATAGGTTGGCGCTTGATAGTAGTTGAAGCTGTCCCAGACATCGTTGTGCGGCGCCTGCGAGGCGACAATGAAGGTCTCGCTGCGCGGCAGATCGCCAAATACCAGTTCCTCGTCTTGGGCAACGGCGCTGCCTAGCAGGGAGCCCATCACCAAAATCAAAACAGCAATTAACAGTCCTCGTCTTGCATAAAACATTTCGTTCTCCTCTATCCTTCCTTTTTTGCGACGGGCGCTTACTCACTGAACACCTACCAGTCGATTTCTCCTCCTTTCAAGCTCATCCTTGCCTTTGCTCGCACCTGCCGAGACAACTGAGGTCGCAGGCTACCGATTGGCCACAATGCCGGGCTGAAAGCGCTTGGCTCCCATCAACTGCTGTACGATATCGGACGGCTTGGCGATGAATCTAAGTTGAGCGAGCATGTCCTCCTGCGTAATATAACAGGGACGCGTATACATGCCCAACAAGGCGCTGCGCGGCTTGTCGCTGTTGTTGGGGCGGGCTGTGTGCCAGGTCGCGCCGTGATAGACCATCACGCTGCCGCGAAGGCCCGTCAATATCTCGCCATCGGGGTGCCATTTGGCGATCATATTCGCCGGCGGTCGCTGCCCTTTGCGATGGCTGCCGGGCATGATGCCGGTGCCGCCATTCTCCTCCGAAAAATCGTCGAGCAGCCAAATCGTCTGCCCGCTGATCCGGCTCTTGGGCCAGGGATAGTTCAGCCACTGGTAGGGAAAATCCGGATGCCACTTGTAGGTCCCGAAACCGGGATAACTGGTATTGGCGGTCCAGGTCGAACAAACCACATCTTCGTCCAAATACTTTTTCCAGATCGCCACGATCAAGGGATGCGCCATGAGCTCGACAAAGATCGGGTGTTTGACAGCGATGCCGCCGACGCGCTGTGTTTTCGCCGCGCGGGACGCGTCGGTCGCTTCCGCCTCCAGCAGACCTTCCAAAATAGCGCGCGCTTCGTCGGCTTTTTCCGGCGAAATCACCGAAGGAATGATGCAATAACTGCGCTCTTCCATCTCGGCGATGATCCGGTCTACATCATGCTGCATTTCCACGTTCTTGTCCCCTTGCCATGAAATCGTAATCGCTTGGTTTTCTGCTTTACTTCATGTCGCGACGCCCATCATGTAGTACATGTCGCATTTGATGTGCTCCCCCTCTCCAACGCTTTGGGGAGGGGGCCGGGGGGTGGGGTTGCCAAAGGCGGCTGCCCATGCGCCACCAGCCAGTCTACGAACTTCCTTCGCATCAGCGGCGAGAATCCGTGACCGGAGTTCAGATCCACGAAATGTTCCGCTTGCCCGCCCTTCGCGTTGATCAAGCGCGCCGTTTCCGCATTGACGGCGGCCGGGCAGTCGGTATCGAGACCGCCGTCAATGAACAAGACGGGCCGATCGCTAAAACGTTCCGGATGCGATTGCGTCGCGTATTCCGCGCACCAGTCGTCGGGCCAGGCGCCCTGTTGCGCGGTCCGGCACCATTCATCGGCTTGATAAAAGCTGGAGCGCCCGACTACCGATACCATCGAGACAAAAGCCTTGTTCTCGGCGAAGACCATCTGCGCGATCAACCCGCCCATGGAACCGCCGGTCACTTGCGGATTTCGCCCGGAAGCGTTGGGCAATGCCATGATTGCTTCAAACAGAGCTTTGGCTTCTTGCCGGGTTTTGTCCATCGCTTCACAGATGAATGCCCAGCCGTTGAATTGAACCCGGAACCAGGCATCGGTCTGGCGCTCGCCGTGCTCAAAACAATCCGGGGAGACAACCAGAAATCCCGCTGATGCCAACTGCGCCAGGCTTTGATCCGGGGTCTCAACCGTCCCCTTGTCCCCGGTCCAACCGTGGTAGCGAATGATGACAGGGGCTTGCTCGACGCGGGTATCGCGCATCGTGACGCAAGGGATGCCGGCCAACTCGCATCGCTCAATCTCGATCATGAATCGCGTCCGTTTTCCAGCAGAGTAGGCCAGGCGCGGAATAGCAACTGCTGCTCTTGCGTCAAACGAGCGAATGTGCCGGGCAGGATGTAGGGCTCTTCGTCCATGGTGCTATGATTCTGCGATTTCATCCAATAGGGACCGTAACCGACATGCAAGGTTTTTCGCGTCTGTTGGGAGCAGTTGGTCAGCCCGCCGTGTCGCAAGTTCTCGGTGAACAAGATAGCATCGCCGGCTTTGACCGGAAGTCCGATCATGCCCGGTTCTGTGTCGGGATTGCTGCCTTCATATGGCGAGGCCATATTGCTCTTGTGGGTGGCGGGCACGACGCAGAATTCTCCCTGACCCGGTCCCACATCGTGTACGAAGTAAACCATGCGCACCATTATGCAGTCGATGCCTTGGCCCGAATAATAGTAGCGGTGTTTCCGGCCTACCGGTCCGCCCATGTGCGAACGGGTCTGGTTGCCGGGATAACGAATGCGGATCTCGCAGTTGTTGATCGTGGGACGTTCCTGAACAATGGACTGTATGTAGGCCATGGTCTGCTCGTGGCCAATCAGAAAGTCAAAGGCCGGGTCGAAATTGAAGAAATCCTCGATGATCAGGGTACTGCCTTCTTCCCTGGCGCCGCTGGCGAAGTAACCTCTGTCGGCGTTATGGCGATAGGGCAGCCCGTAGGCGCTGATCTTGTCCGGCGGGCGATGCGCCTCCGCCAGCGCATGCGCTTCCGCCTCGTCGATCGTCTCGGACAGGGTCTCCACCTGGGCGTCGCTCAGAAAATTCGGGATAACGATGTAACCAAGCCGATCAAATTCGTATTTCTCAAAGTCGTTCATTCGTTGCCTTTCCTACGCGCGTCTCGGCTACGGCAGCTTGTGCTCTTCCCGCAGCATGTTCAAATCCCCATCTGGCGCAATCCTAATGTATGCAGAAGATAACATAGTTCCGGCAACAATCCAAAAGGAGCGCCCCGTGACTTGGACATTGCCCCATCGCTATTGCATGTTCGTAGCGACGTGACGCGACTGGCTGATTGATGGTAAAGTAAATTATTGATCCGTATATCACGATACCCTTTCGATATGGAAAAACCGGCTTCTTTCGGCAAGCCTGATCAAAGCCTTCGCGAAACCGTAAAGGTCGCGCTCCAGCCTTCGGTTATGCTACGAAGCTTGTTCGTGAGCGCCATCATCTGGCTGCTCATGGCCAGCGCGATGCCGGCTTATGCCAGGCTGGTGTTCCAAGGCGAGCTGGCGGGTTACTTTGCTGCCGGGCTCGGTATTGTGCTCGTCAGCGAAATTATCGCCGTTGTTCTCACTTCTCTCTTCAGCTCGGACCATGCGACGCTGGTAATTCCGCAGAGCCCTACGGTGGTGATCCAAGGCATGATCGCCGCAAGTGTGATCGGCGCAGCGCCGGCCGATATGCCGCCACAACTGCTGTTCGCGACCACGTATTTGATAATCCTGCTGTCTTCGATAATTACCGGGGGCTTTCTGCTTCTGTTGGGCGTTATGCGCGCCGGGGGCTTGGTCCGCTACATTCCCTATCCCATCATCGGCGGCTTTATGGCAGGTTTGGGATGGCTCATTCTGAATGCCGGTTTCTCCGTTCTGGTTGATCTTAAACTCAACGCGGAATCCCTGCCCTTTCTTTTGGAGAGCGCAGTCTTGACGCGCTGGTTGCCAGGTATGATATTTGCCCTGTGCATCCTCGGGCTGCGGGCTCGCATCAAGAGTTCCTTGGTGTTGCCGGGCGTTATCCTTGCGTCTTTTATTCTGTTTTATCTTTGGGTCTTCCTCATCGTCGATGATGTAAATGCCTTGGCAGAGGTGGGTTGGTTCCTGCCAGAAGTATCCGAGGCGATAGACTGGCAGTTGCCCGATTCCGCAGCTATCGCGCGGATTAGTCCCGCTATGATCGCCGCCAGCGCCGGCGGTATCGTGACCTTGATAGTCGTCTGCACGCTTAACCTGTTTTTTAGAGTCAGCGCGCAGGAACTGATCGTCAATCGCGAATTGAATTTCAATCGCGAATGTAAGGTCAATGGCATCGCCAATATCGCCGCGAGCCTGTCAGGCGGCGGCATTGTAGCCTATCACGCCCCTATTTCATCCTCGCTGGTGCACGCGACGGGCGTCTACGGGCGGCTGGTGGGCCTCATCCTCGCGCTGATGTTCGTTCTGACCCTCGTTTTCGGCAGCGCCATATTCTCGCTGATTCCACGCTTCATTCCCGCTGGCCTGTTGCTGTACTTCGGCTTGCAATTCATGAAGGAGTGGCTGCTGGATAGTTGGTCCAAGCTGCCGCGACAAGAATATGCCGTCATTGTCGTCATTGCCTTGGTCACGGCTTTGTTCGGCTTGCTGATGGGTATCGCCGTTGGCATGGTGGTGGCGATCACTTTCTTTGTGTTGGAATACAGCCGGATGGATGTTATCAAGCAGGAGTTTTCCGGGGACTTCCACCGCAGCAACCTCGACAGATCTTTCGCGCAAAATCAGTTGCTGCAAAACGAGGGTGGCAAGATCTTGATCCTGCGGCTGCAGGGCTTCATATTCTTTGGCAGCGCCTACCGATTCTACGAACATGCCAAAGGGCGCATCACGGATACAGAAGCCGAGCCGGTACAGTATCTCATTCTCGACTTCAAGGCAGTGAGCGGCTTCGATTATTCAACAATCCGCGACTTCGACAGACTGAAAAGGCTCGCGGATCAACATGGCATTGACTTGTTGCTATCGAATGTCCTGCCCCATCTGCAGCCGGTATTGGAGGATGGCGGAATCGCGGAGCGGAAGTCGGGCCAGCCTTCGCTCTTTGACGACCTGGATCATGCCCTGGAATGGTGCGAGAATACCTTGCTGGCTGACGCGGATTTGCTGAACAGCCTCCGTGTCACGGTGGAAGAGCAACTCGCCGAACATGCCATGATCAAAAGTCGCGATCTCAGCGCTCTGCATAGCTATCTGGAGCGTATAGAGACAGAGGTTGGCGACGCGGTCTTTGAACAGGGCGACGAATCTGACGCCCTGTATTTCATAGAGACCGGCCGTGTGGATGTGCTGTTGCGCTTGCCGGACGAAGGCAATTTGCGCTTGCGCAGCATGGCCGCTGGCACGGTCATCGGAGAAGTCGGGTTCTATTTGAACAAGACGCGTAGCGCCTCTGTGGTGGCGACGGAAGCCGGCGTGCTGCAGCGGCTCAGCCACGAAGCGCTGCGCCGCATGGAAGAATCGCATCCGCAGACCGCGTCGGCCATACACATTCTCATCTCTTGCGTACTCTCGGATCGCCTGTCGTCCAGCAATCGCGTCATTCAGCAATTGCTGGACTGACGCCAAACGGCGCCTTCGCGCCAGGTCAAGGGCTGGTTGATTTGGAACGGGCAACTATGCCCAGCAGCGTTTTCGTGAACTGCTTCAAGCCTCCAGCCATTTGAGAGCGTCTTTGGCAAAGTAGCTGATGATCATGTCGGCGCCCGTCCGCTTGATGCAAGTCAGGCTTTCCAGCGCGGCTCGTTCCAGATCCATCCAGCCGCGCTGGGCGGCCGCGTGGATCATGGCGTATTCGCCGCTGACTTGATAAGCCGCCGTTGGCAGCGTGTAGTTCTCGCGCAAGTGGCTGAGCACATCGAGGTTGGGCAGCGCCGGTTTGATCATGATGATATCGGCGCCCTCTTCGATATCCAGCGCTATCTCCTTGAAGGCTTCGCGCTGATTGGCCGGGTCCATTTGATACTGGTTGCGATCGCCGAATTGCGGCGCGCTGTGGGCAGCGTCGCGGAAGGGACTGTAAAAGGCGCTGGCGTACTTGATGTAGCTCATGATCGCCACCTGCTGCGCGCCGTCGCTGTCCAGCGCCGACCGTATGGCTGCGACCATGCCGTCAATCATGCCGGAGGGCGCGATAATATCCGCGCCGGCACGGGCATGCGCCAGCGAAGCTTGCTGCAGCAGATCCAGGGTGTGATCATTATGCAGGTAACCCAGGGGCAAAGCTGGATCATAGTGCGGATTATCCGGCGCATTGATGATGCCGCAGTGCCCGTGATCCGTATATTGGCAGAAACACATATCCGAGATGACCAAGAGATCGGGATCGCTATCCTTAATCGCGCGGATTGCTTGTGGAACAATGCCGTCTTCCGCGAAGTTATCCGTACCGCGCCAGTCTTTGTGTTCCGGGATGCCAAAAAGGATGACCGCGGGGATGCCAAGCGCGGCTATTTCCCGCGCTTCGGCCGCCAGATGGTCCACGGACAACTGGCATATGCCGGGCAGCGATTCAATCGGCAGCTTGACGTCCTCGCCGTGGCGCACAAAGAGCGGATAGATAAAGTCTTCGGGGCTAAGCTGCGTTTCGCGGACCAGACGTCTCATATTATGCGACAGCCGCAGACGCCGCGGACGTACCCTCAGGCTGGCATGCCGGGTTGCTTCGTATGCCATCATAGGTTTTCTCCTGTCCCGAGTTTACGGAATAAGACACTATGCAATGGGCTGTAGCCGCGCGGATTTGGCGGATACCCTATCATTGGACTCGCATAGGGATATCCACAGAATCGACATCCCCTATGATACTAGCACAATGGGCATGAAATAATCATTGTTATGGAAGGCTGAGTCGCTTGCCTGTTATATTTACTCATTTAGGCAATCCTTTTGGCAGATACTTGCCTTGGGCAGGCGACCTGCCGCATAACATCATTTTGAAAGGAGCGATGAACGATGAAAGTTACCGGGGTCGAAACTATTCTTGTCCGCAATATCGCCCCCTACCGCGGCGGCCGATATTGGCTTTTCATTCAATTGAGCACTGACGAAGGCATAGTTGGCTTGGGCGAACGACCAACCGGCCATGCCGTCAATCTGCGTTCCCAAATCAGCTTGATTGAGGATCTCTGCGAGCAGTTTGTTATCGGCAAGAGCCCTTTTCAGATCGAACGGCTCTGGCAAGCGATCTATGCTTCCCGGCACGACTATCGCCACCCCGGCCTTGACATGACGCCGGCTCTCAGCGCCATCGAAATGGCTCTGTGGGATATTGTGGGCAAAGCCGCGAATCAACCCATATACAACCTGCTGGGGGGACAAGTGCACGATCAGTTGCGCGCCTATGCCTATATGCCAACAGAGGGCATTTGGGAAAACCCAGAGAAAGCCGGTGAAATTGCCGTAAAGCTTGTAGAAGAGGGAAACACCGCTTGCAAATTCGATCCCTTTACTCCGATTTTTCCACATCCGCGCGACTTCTCTTTGAAAACGATTCGTCACGTAGCCAGGATTTTCAAAGCCATCCGCGATGCCGTGGGCGACGAGTTGGAAATTGGCATCGGGACTCATGGACAGTTCAGCACCGCTGTCGCCATTCGCGTGGCAAAAGAGTTGGAGGAGTTTAGCCCGTTCTGGTTTGAGGAACCCGTACCTCCGGAAAACATTGACGAGATGGCGCGCGTGGCCGCGCACACCAGCATTCCGATTGCCAGCGGCGAACGCTTGGCGACCAAATTTGAGTTCGCCGATTTGCTCAAGAAACAGGCTGCGCAGATTATTCAACTCGATGTGGGGCAGTGCGGCGGCATTTTGGAGTCGAAGAAAATTGCCGGCATGGCAGAATCCTACTACGCCATGATTGCCCCTCACATGTACTGTGGGCCCGTCGCTGCCGCCGCTGCCGTGCAAGTTGACGCCTGCAGCCCAAATTTCCTCATTCAAGAGTACAATGGCAACAGCCTGCACAACGACATATTCAAAGAACCCATTCGCTTCGAGAATGGCAGCATAAGTCCGCCGACGGGTCCGGGTTTGGGTATCGAGTTGGATGAGGCTGTCCTTAAGAAGCATCTGGCATAGACCGGATCGCTGTCCGGCCGGCAGGCGCGGACGATCGGTCAGATAAAAGGGGCAAATGCGCATGAGCGCGCATGTTATCGATTCAGCATTGTTCGCCGATCTTTTCGGATCGAGCGAAATGCGCGCGGTATTCGATGATCGCAACTTGTTGCAGAAATGGCTCGATTTTGAAGCGGCTCTGGCGCGATCGCAAGCGGCGCTCGGATTGCTTCCCCAAGCGGCTGCCGAAGAGATAACGCGCCAGGCGCATGCCGAAGTTTTTGATATCAGCGCGATCAAAGAGGACATCGATACCACCTTGCACCCGTTGGTGCCGGTGATCCGACACTTGGCGGAACGCTGTGAAGGCGACGCCGGGCGCTATGTGCACTGGGGCGCGACGACGCAGGATGTGATGGACACGGGCTTGGTCTTGCAGATTAAAGACGCGATTGCCATTTTCGAGTCCAGTTTGGAGGAATTGCAGAAGATATTGGCGCGCTTGGCAAGGGACCATCGCGATTCGCTAATGGCGGGAAGAACGCACGGGCAGCAAGCCTTGCCGATAACCTTTGGATACAAGGTCGCGGTCTGGCTGGCGGAATTGCTGCGTCATCGCCGCAGGCTCGCGCAGGTTAAGCAACGCGTATTGGTAGGCCAATTCGGTGGCGCGGTCGGCACCCTGGCCGGGCTCGATGAATCCGACCTTGATGCCTTGCAGGTGCAGAGGACATTGATGACGGAGCTCGGCTTGGGCCTGCCGATCATCGCCTGGCATACCTCCAGAGACAGTATCGCCGAATTGATTCACCTGCTCTGTATGATCGCCGCCTTGCTGGGAAGAATCGCCAAAGAAATCATCGAATTGCAGAAGCAGGAATTTGCCGAGCTCGAGGAGCCCTTCGGGGCAGGCAAGGTCGGCAGCAGCACTATGCCGCAGAAACGCAATCCGATTCTCTGCGAATCTGTCTTGACTCTGGCGCGTCTTTGCCGCGAAAAATCGGCGACCGCTGTCGATACCTTGATTATCAACGAGCACGAACGGGATTGGTCGTCCGTGCAGATGGAATGGACAATCGTGCCCGAAGCTTTCATTTATGCGCACGGTGCATTGGAAATAACGCGCCGCGTCCTTGCCGGATTGCGCGTCAATACCGAAAGGATGCTGCGGAATTTGGCGCTCACGGGAGGCCTTCTCCTGTCCGAGAGAGTGATGTTCGCATTGGGCGAGCGCTATGGCAGGCAGCGCGCGCATGACCTGGTCTACACTTGCGCCATGGCTTCGTACGAAAACGAAAGACCTTTCGTCGACGTGCTGCTGGCGAATCAGGATGTTTCCGCCGTCTTGAGCCGGGAACAGCTAAAAGCGCTGCTTGACCCGCGCCAATATACCGGGCTTGCCGACCGCTTCGTTGACCGAGTCCTGGAAAGCCTTGGCTGAAGCCGGTGGGGCAACTGCCTCCTCATTGACGCCAGTCGTCGATCTCGTCGAAGGGATAGAAGGGACGCGGCAGCTTTCGCCAGTTGAAGGATTTCAAATTGGAACTGGTGGGACCGGGCGCGTCTACCAAAATAATCTGCGCCGCGAAGGGCTCATAGTCGACCCGAAATGCCGAGGGCGTCTTCACCACCACGATGCGCGCCTCGCGCGGATCTAAACCGAGCGATGTATAGAGCGCCAAATCCCCCTGGAATACCGGGCGTTCCATGATCTGTAGAAAGATAGAGCCGGACTGGAGCACGACCGTGCGCCCGCGGTGGAACTCGCGACCGCGATACCCGGGTCCGGTGAAACGAAAGGTTCCGTCGGAAATCTGTAGAACCCGACCCGTTATCTCAGCTGGCTCCCACATGTCCGAGGACCAGGCGCCGACGCGCAGGCTCGTTTCCTTCCCTAGTCCCGCCTCGATTGCGCTGTCTACCGCCGCCGGATCGACGATATTGATGAGCGTCTCGACATCGACGCTGGCTTCGAGCAATGCGCTCAAGATGGCGGGGCTGTCGCCAGGGGCGCCGCCGCTGGGGGCGTCTGCCCCGTCAGCCAAAATCACCGGTCCCTGCGGCGCGCTGACAGCCGCGCGGACGGCATCCTCCAAAGGCGTCAAATCAACGTACAATCGACTGCGCCGCCGCCAGAATTCCTCCGCGATTTTCTCCGCGATTTCGTTTGCCAATTGCTGGTCGCCGTCCGCCACGACCACGACGCTGCAACCGATATCGCTCAAATCCAGCCAGGGTTGGACATAAAATACCGACACATACAAGACATTTGGATGAGATTCAAAGTCCAGGGCGATTTCCATTAGCTCGCGAAAAGGTCCTTCTAACGTGACCGAGTTTTCTGGGGGCGCAATCAGGGGCAACTGGCAATATCCCATGACAGGCGCTGCCTCGCCACGAATGACATCCAGAAGTAACCGCATGCCAGCCGCGCCGGTTTCGTATAAATCGACGTGCGGGCAAGTGTGATAACCGACCAAGCCGTCGCTGGCTGCGACCATCTTGTCGGTCACATTCGCGTGCAGATCCAGCGAAGCGACGATTGGCGTGCCGGCGCCCACCAGTTCGCGCGCCCTGGCGAGGACGCTTCCCGAGGCGTCTTCGTCGCCCTCGGCGACCATCGCGCCATGCAATGCCAGGAACAGACCGTCCACGGGCAACTGCGCTTCCAGCCGCTCCAGCAGATCCTCGAGCAAGCCCTCAAAAACGTCGGAGCGAACATAGCCGGATGACACCGCGTTACAAGCCAATAACGGTGCGATGCCAAGGTCTTGTTCTCTGGCCACGTCGATAGCGCCGGCGACCTCAACCCTGTTGCCGGCCATGCGCGTCAGGATTTCCTCGCCCCGGTAGATATGACCGGCTTGAAACTGTTCCCAGGAACAGTCGATCGGCGTGAAGCTATGCGATTCCTGCATGAATTGCCCGATGGCGATCTTGAGCATTTGGCGCCTCGCGGCTAGCGCATTCGAAACCTGCGCCGATTAATCGTCATCCGGCTCGGTACCATGCGCTGTCGCTGGATCGGTAATCGTGAGCGAGATGTACGTGAGCGGCCGATAGCCCCGGTTGACGATCTCGTGCGGGCAGGTCGCGGGAACGTATTGGTATTGGTGCTCCGCAAGCGGTCCGGACAAGGTATTCAGCGACAGCTGCGCCGTGCCGGAGAGCAGGTAAATGATGCGGTCCTGCAGTTCGCAGTACCTGACAGGATCGGATTCGCCGGGGGCGAGTGTAATCTTCTGACAGAAGAAGTGCTCGTTGGAGGGCAAGTCATCGGTCTCGTATACGTTCACCAGGGTGGCGGCGCCTTGATGCGCCTCGGGCGGAAAATCGCTCGTCTTCCAGCGGGCATATTTGTGATTGGGCGCGACGACCACAAAGAGGCAAACATGCTCATCGCCAGCGAGCCAATAGTCGTGATATTTGTCGGGCGGCACCAGGAGAAAGTCGCCAGCGCGATAGACCGCTTTCGTAGCGCCAATCTCGATTTCCATGCTGCCTTGCGCCAGGAAGAGGATTTCGCTGGCATCTTCGTGAAGATGCGGCTTGTGACCGAGCGGGTCGTTGATGAACCAGTCGGAATCAGTCGTCCAGACCAAGCCGCGCCCGCGCGCGCGCTCGCCCCAGATCAACTGCTGGTTCATCCAGGCTTCGTAGTTGATTTCGGCGGTCATGACAGTCTCCGCTAGTTCAACTCAAATGACATACTGTGGCGATAGGCGCATCTTCGCCAGCGCAATAAAAGACTCAGGCGCGCTGTCCAACAAGACAGCGCGCCTGAGTATAGGTCTTACTGGGGGACAGCTTCAAGTCTGAAGCTGTCGCTTGCTTGCGCCGTTGCTCGTTCAGCCGCCACCTTCACTACTCCCGTGTTCGCCGGAGCCTTCGCTTCCGCTGCTTCCGCCATGCTCGCCCGCACCTTCAGCGCCGCCGCCTTCGCCCATGCCGAACTCGGCGTGCGGCGTCCAGGTAGCAAAGGGCTGGTCCGTGGCGGGCATGGTTAGTGACAGCTGATAGCCGGGTGGTATATCAGTGGGGTTGGTTGGTCCCAGTTCCACGCCGTTGGCGAGGCGGATCTCCACCCGCGCCCGCGTCAGGGTGGCTTTGGTCATATTGACGAGCTTGCCGATGAAGCGGTTGTTGGCTTCATCGTAGCGCATGACCAAGCGGGCGCCATTGCTTGTGACATCGTAGATTTGGTTGGTTGCCAGTGCATTGGCGCCACTGCCTTCGGCGGAGTCGCCGCCACTGCCCTCAGTGCCTTCGCCGCCGCGTCCGCCGTGCTCGCCCGCTCCCTCAGCGCCGCTGCCTCCGCCTGCGCCTTCGGTGTTGACTGGTCCGGGTCCGCCGCAGTCGAAGACTTCGGGATGGATCTCCCAGGCGTCAAAGGAGAGGCCGGCGGCCAGCGGTTCGTCAGCCACCAGGAGTTCGACCGGGACGCGCTGTCCGGGAGCCAGGTCGCCAACCGGCTGGGGTCCCAGTTCAATCACAGTCTGCGCGCCCTGCTTCAGGTTGAGTTCGATCTGAACGAAGCAGAGTGTCGTGTCGCCGGGGTTTTCCACGAAGCCGGCGAACGCGCCCGTTGCCGGGTCGTAAGCCATGGAGGTTCTGACGCCATTGACGATGCCGCCCCAGCTTTCATCGAGTCCTAGGATGGGGCTGGAGGGATCGCCGCTTTCGCCTGCGCCTTCAGTGCCTTCGCCGCCTTGTCCGCCGTGCTCGCCGGGACCTTCACTGCCGGAAGCGCCTTCGCCCGAGCCGACTTCGGCATGGGGCGTCCAGGCGTCAAAGGGCTGGGCGCCAGCATCCAGGACGATGTCCAGGACCTGTCCCGCCCTCAAATCGGTCGGTGTGGTTGGACCCAGTTCCAAGCCATTGGAGAGGTGGATTTCCACCCGAACCCGTGTCAGGGTCGTGTTGCTGGTATTCTCGACCGTGCCGATGAATTGATTGCTGGCGGCATCGTAGCCGAGGATCAAGCGAGCGCCATTGACTGTGACATCGTAGGTTTGGTCTAGCGCCAGAGCATTGGCTCCAGCACCTTCGGTGGCATCGCCGCCGCCACTTTCGCGACCGCCCTCGTTGCTTTCGGTGCGATGTTCGCCCCCTCCTTCGGAGGAATTGGACTCCTGTCCTTGTACGAATCCGCCGATGCTGTAGGCGCTGATCAAAATGATGATGATCATCATCGCGAGAGTCGCGCTCCACATCTTTTTGCTCTTCATGTCTACACCTCCACTTTCTGAACTTTGCTGAGGAAATATCTCCTCATTACCCGCAGCCTAGCAATCAAATGTCGCAGAATTATCGCAGTTTGCGGGCAATTGGATGGGACTCGAGTGCTCGCCCGTTATTAGCAGCGCGGAAGCCGTATTTGCCTTATCCTCAACTGTAATAAAAGTATCCGGGTCAATAGAACGCGAAGGACCTGAGAGGTCGTCCCACCATGGCTCATCTGTATTCGGTGGCTTGGCTCGGCTAATGGCGGTGTTCGATGCTGCTAGCCGGGTATTTCATGGTCTCGAAATTCCCGGCTCTCTTGCTGGCGAGTTTTTGACAAGGAGATCAGAAGGCGACATAATTGAACATAATCAGAAAAATTCAATCTCAAATGAACATAAACAATCATGCTGCTTGAAGAGCGCGAAAATATCATCTTGCAAAACATCAACGCGAAGGGCACGGCTACTGTACGGCAATTGGCGCGAGCCTGCGATGTCACAGAGGTGACGGTTCGACGTGATCTCAAGCGTTTGGAAGAAAGCAAGCTCCTCAAGCGGGTATTCGGCGGCGCGGTCAGCATCGAACGCAGCCAGCACAAAGCGCCGCAATATGCCGCCGGGACCTCGGAGGCGCCAGCGCTGCCTAATGCCGATGCCTTGATTGTGACCACTATCGATACGCGCGACGCGCATACCTTGCGCGAACGGGCAATCCGGCAAGACATCCCCTTGATTGCCGAGGGCAATCCGCAAGATGGCGCCGTCTACCTGGGAATTGACAATTACGAGGCTGGCTGCCAATTGGGGCTATGGAGCGCAAACCATCTTCGTCGTCACGGTTTCGCCAATGCGCATGTGCTGGATATCGGCGTTATGTCCATGTCGGCCACCAGACTGCGCAGCAAAGGCTTTCTCGACGGCTTGTCGGCTGGCGCAGGCGACGAAGCAGCCGCTTTGTCAATTGACGGAAAGGGGCGCTATAACAGCGCTTATCATATAGCCTTGGACGCTTTGCGCCTGCATCCCGAGATCAATCTGATATTTGGCATTAATGACGACTCGATCCTGGCGGGCATGCAGGCTTATCACGATTTGGGGCGCGACAAGTCCATGTTGATTGCCGTTTCCATCGGCGGGGAAGGCAATACGATATTTGACGCGCTGATGGGGGAGGGCCCGCTCAAGGCTTGCATGGCGATGTTCCCGGAGGTCGTGGGTCGTCTGGCGATTGATACGGTCCGCTATCTTTGGCGCGCGGACCGGGGCGATTTCAACGTCATCACCCCGACCGCTCTGCTAACTGCCGAAAACATCAATCAATTCTATGTCAAGAAGGAGAATGACTGGCAGTTCGTTGACGAGGATATCATCAGGACAGTTTCTCTGCCCTGGCGCGCGGAGGATCTGCGCGGGGCGGAAGCGCGCAAAAGGCGCATTTCTTTCTCCATTAGTTTTCGTACGCACGAATGGTACCAGAATCTGGCCAAAGCGATGCACGCGCGCGCCAAATCGGTCGGTGTTGAGTTCTCGGTCGTGGACGTAAACGAGGACATTCGGCAAGAGATTCGAGAACTGCAACGCATCATCGGCAAGCTGGCCGCAAGCTATATTCGCGAAGGCGAGACGGTCATCCTCGATGCCGGTACGACCACCATGAATATGACGCAATTCTTGAAGCAGCGTCAGAATATCACGGTGATTACCAACTCGCCGGATATCTTTGCCGGCTTGCGGCCAAATCCATCGATCAAACTGATTCTCTCGGGCGGCGCATTTGATCGAGAAGCGCAAGCTTTCGCGGGGCGCCAAGTACACGCGCTTTTCAAGGAGATGCGCGTCGACAAAGCGTTTATTGGCGCCGAGGGATTCTCGTCGTCATTTGGGCTGTCCGCGCAGAATGCCAATGTGGCGGAAGTCCGCCGATCGATGATTGGTGCCGCGCGCGAGGTTGTGGTTCTGGCGGATCATACCTTGCTCGGCGTCGATTCCGATGTGCATGTGACCGACATTGTCAATGTCGATACCTTGATCACCGACATGGGCGTTTTGCCGTCGCAACGGCTCGAATACGCTCAAAGCGGAAAGAACATACTGGTCGCGGGTCAGGTGCCCGCAGCCGATGAATGAAGCAATGGAGATGAGAGCCAAGGATATGGTGATATGAAACTGGGGCTCGGTTTGTACCGTCACATGCTGGACCGCGACAACTATCGTTTCGCCAAGCAAGCCGGCGCAACGCATATCGTAGCGCACCTCGCGGATTATTTCCGGCCGGGCAAGATGTCCACAGCCAGCGGCGATGAAGTTTGGGGACAGGCTACGGGCAGCACTCATTGGACTTACGATGAGTTGCGCGCCTTGCGAGCGGAGATCAATGACGAGGGATTGGAGCTGGCGGCGCTGGAAAACTTTGATCCCGGCCACTGGTACGATGTCCTGTTGGATGGACCCAGAAAGCGGGAACAACTGGAGAATATCAAGAAGACGATCCGCAATATGGGGCGCGCCAGTATACCCTGCATGGGCTATTATTTCAGCATCGCCGGCGTTTGGGGCCGGACGGAAATCCAATCCGCCAGGGGCGATGCCACCGCTGTCGGCTTCCTCGAGAGCCAGACCCCGGCAGAGACGCCGATCCCCAATGGCACCGTCTGGAATATGGTCGTTGACGAAACGGCGCCGCCCGGCTACCTGCCGGAAGTGACACATGAGGAGATCTGGGGGCGGCTGGAAGACTTCTTGACGAGCATCGTGCCGGTTGCCGAAGAATCGGGCGTGCGCCTGGCTTCGCACCCGGACGATCCTCCGCTTCCAGTATTGCGCGGCATGGCGCGTCTGGTCACGCAGCCGCAGCATTATCAGCGCCTCTTGGATTTGGCGCCCAGCCATCACAATTCGCTGGAAATGTGCCTGGGAACGATTTCTGAAATGGCCGAGGGCGAGTTCGATCTTTACGAAGCCGTGGATCGCTACAGCAAGGGGGGCAATATCGCCTACATTCATTTTCGCAATGTGCGCGGCAAAGTGCCCAATTACGAAGAGGTATTTGTGGACGAGGGCGATATCGATATGTTCCGCGTCCTGCAAATCTTGCACGAGAACGGTTTCGAAGGCGTGCTGGTTCCCGATCATACGCCGCAGATGACATGCGACGATCCCTGGCGCGCCGGCATGGCGCACGCGCTGGGCTGGATGAGCGGCTCGTTGAACGCCATACAGCGCGCTTGAGTACGGCAATCACATGAGAACTACTTGCGACGAAAACGCAGTTATGAGGGACCGGGGAAGGGATGACCAAGCTGAACCAGCGGCCAAACGCAGAATCGCGGCGCTTGGCCGATTTTATCGGCAAGGCAGCTGTGGTGACGGGCGCTGCCCAGGGAATCGGCGCCGGCTGCGCCAAAGAACTGGCCGCGCGGGGTTGTGACGTCCTGTTGGCGGATATCAAAGCCGGGGGGCTCGAGAAGCAAGTTGAGGCATTGGGGAGAGCCTTTCCCGATCGCAGGATCGAAGGCTGTGTGCTGGATGTGCGTCAGCAGCGGGACTGCTTTGATATGGCGGAACATGCGCGGGAAACCTTAGGTTCAATTGACATCATGGTGAACTCGGCCGGCATCATCAGCCCTTGCGCCTCAACGGACGTGACACAAGACGATTGGGAGAACCTTTTGAGTATCAACCTGAGCGGCGTCTTTTTTTGCTGTCAGGCGGCGGCGCGCCTGATGCGAGAAAGGGGCGGCGTCATCATCAATCTCAGTTCGATCGCCTCAAAAGCGGCCTGGCCCGGCCGGGTCTCCTATGCCACGGCAAAAGCCGGCATCACCGCGATTACCGAATCCCTGGCAGTCGAATGGGCGTCGCTGGGGATCCGCGTCAATGCGGTCGCGCCGGCTTGGGTGAATACCGAGATACTGCGGCAGGGCGTAGAGCAGGGCGTAGTGGCTGTGGACAAATTGAATCGCGCCATCCCCCTGGGTCGGGTCGCCGAGGTCGATGATGTGTGCGACGCGATCGCCTTTTTGGTCTCCGATGCGGCGCGTTACATCACCGGACAAGTGATCTACGTCGATGGCGGCTACCTGGCTGGGGCGCCGGACGCGTCGATACGCGCGGGTGGAAAAAGCTGATGTGTCTAATCTGGAACCTGGCCAAGGTTGATCGGCGCAGTCGCCCAGCGCAAGAGGTGAAGAATGGGGGCTGAATTCAAGGGATACGGGATCCCGCGGACGGCGCGTGGCTTGGCGTCGCCCTATGAACGCGCGCCCTGGCACTTGAGCGGTCGCGTCTTTACGATCTGGTATTACCTGGCCGATCCGGCGGAAGCGCGCCGACAAGTGATACCTCCGCTGGAAATCCCGGAGAATCCTTTGTGCCGGGCGCGCTTTTATGAGCTGAATATGGATGCCGGCTACGGCGACGAGTTAGCCGTTAGAAATCCACCGCAATCCAGGTTTTTCGAAGCGGTCATCGCCATCGAATGCAGCTATCAAGGCTTGCGCGGCGACTGTTCGGCGCACATGTATTCGGACAACGCGACTTATATCGCCTGGGGGCGCGAGGTGATCGGCTGGCCCCTGAAAGAAGGGAATATCAGCATCACCAGCCCCTGGAAACCGCATCAGTTGGAGGCGGGAGTAGAAATCGCCGGCAATCTGGAACGGTTCGGGGAGCGCTTGATAACGGCGAAGATTGAACTGACAGCGCCGCGTCAATCAGGAGCGCTCAGTTTGCCGAACTGGTTCTCTCACAAGCTGATTCCCAGCATAGAGGGGAGCGAGCCGGATGTGAACCAACTGATCCTGGCGGGACCAAGCCGCATGGACATCGGACCGGTTTGGGAGGCATCGGGGGCGTTGGAACTGCGCCAGGGCGCGGCCGATGAGCTGCATTTCCTGTGTCCCGGCGAGATCGTTTCCGCCGACTACGCGCCCTATGTGGACTTGACGGTCGGTCATGGCAAGGTATTGGAGAGGCTCTAGTTACCGGGATGCGTCGCCGGGCGCGTTGCCCGATGACAGGGTCTTGCGGTAAGATTCGACCTGCGAAAGGAGGCAACATATTGCTGAAATCCTGTTGTGGCAAAAGCGGCAAATATCGTTAACTTGACACGAGAGGAAATAATCCAATGAAGGCAAGAAATCGATTGATATTGATGGTATTGCTGGCGCTTTTCGCCTTGCTGATCGGGTCCATTGGCGCGATGGCACAAGACGAAGACGCCATGGCAGAAGCGGACGCGATGATCCGCGCGTTCACTGCCGAAGAGATGCCCGAGGGATGGACGCTGCCGGATTCGATCGGCCATGTCACCAACTATCTGGTGCATGAGTGGTACCAGAACGAGACCAAAGCGGAAGCGGCAACCGCGGAGAAATACGGCATTGAGTTCTCGATCAACGACGCCAATCTCGATTTGCAGGCTTCGCTGGCCGCAGTAGACGACTATGTGGCGCAGGATGTGGGCGCGCTTGTCTTCACGCCAGTGGACGAGGCGGCATCATCACCCGCGATCCGCCGCGTTGCGCGCGATCGCACGGTCGTTTGCGAGGGAACAGCCGTGGTCGGTTGCGCGACCTTGGTCGCGATCTCGGATTATACCGCCGGCTTCCAGGTTGGCGTGTGGGCTGGTGAATATGCCATAGAGAACTTCGATGGCCAGGCACGCGCCCTCGATATCGGCTTGCCCGCCTTGACCTCGACGGTGGCCCGTTCCGACGGCTTCGCCGACGGCTTGCATTCGGTACTGCCCGAAGGCGAGATTGTCCAGAGCGTGGATGGCGCGGGCTCGAAGGACGTCGCCGTGCAAGTGTCCGCGGACGCCTTGACGGCCAACCCCGACGTCAACATCATCTTCGGCATCAACGATGATTCGGCGCTCGGCGGCTTGCAGTCCTATATCGCGGCGGGTTTGGATACGGACAACTTGCTGGTCGTTGGCTTCGGTTGCGAAGGCATCGCCTGCAAAGACGCGCTGCAAGAAGGCGGTCCCTACAAGGTATCCGCGGCCATGTTCCCCGAATATCAGGGTCTGCTTTTGATCAACGCTGCTGTCGCGGTCTTCAACGGCGTACAGCCGCCACCGCAGATCTATGCGCCGTCGATGCCGATGACGCTGGATAACCTGTTCGACTACTACACGCAGGAAGAAGACGGCACCTATACCGCGATGCTCGATGTCATCAGCGAAATCGAGATCGACATCGTCGATCCGCCGATGGAAGAATAAAGCCAAATGACGCTGTACCGGGTGGGGCGGACCGAGAAACCGCCGCTCGACCCGGATCGTGCTATCCAGCCGGGCAAGGGCGTTAGCCATGGCTGACGCCCTTCCAGGATTCGCCTGACTATACAAGAGGACTCACCGATGCTTGACAGTAGCGCGGATACATCGGGTACGGGGATTGGCAAGTTCCTGACCAAGACGACAAATTGGCTGCTGCACACGCAGGAAGGCGTTCTATTCTTTATTGTGGCGGCGATCTGGCTGTTCCTGACGATTCAGTCGCCCGTGTTCTTCACGGGACGGAATATCGGCGTTTTGTTGAGCCAGGTTTCCATGACGGCGATCACCGCCGTCGGCATGACCATCCTGCTCATCTCCGGCGAGATTGACGCCTCGGTCGGCTCGATGCAAGCCTTTGTGGGCGTGGTTGTCATGAGCGTTCTCAACAGCAGCTCGAATCTGGCTTTGGGTGTCCTCGTTGGACTGGCGATCGGTGTGGTGGTGGGCTTGATTAATTCGCTCATCTCGTTGCGGCTGGGCATCAATTCGCTGATCGCCACCCTGGCGATGCTGTCCATCGTGCGCGGGGCAGCCTTTGGTTTCACGGAAGCGTCCATTCAGAATACGCATAAAATCCCGACCTTCACCGAGATTGGCAACGGCTTTTTCCTTGGCGTGCCCTGGCCGATCATATTCTTTTTCGCTGTGTTTCTCATCTTTTATTTTGTGCTGTCACGTACAACTTTTGGCCGCTTCGTCCACGCAGTCGGCGCCAACCCGGAAGCCGCGACATTAGCCGGCATTCCCGTGCGGCTGGTGAAGATGGCCGGCTTCGTTTTGACAAGCGTTTTGGCTTCCTTCAGCGCCATCATTTTGCTGTCGCGCTTGAATTCGGGACAGAACGGCATCGGTGCGGGTTTTGAACTGGAGGCGATCGGCGCGGTGCTCTTGGGCGGCACCAGCTTGAGCGGCGGCGAAGGGTCTATGGTGGGCACCTTCCTGGCTGTGCTGCTATTGGGCACCTTGAAGAACGGCATCGTGCTGCTGGATATCAACTCGAGCTGGCAAGTCGCGGTCACCGGATTGATCATCATCATCGCGGTCTTGCTGGATGCGCGCCGGCGCCGGCGTCTGGGTCAGGATTAGACTATGTCGGAACAGCAAGCGCTTCTGCAACTCACGGGGATCGCAAAAGAATTCCCGGGCACCAAAGCGCTGAAGGGCGTGGATTTCAGCCTCAACGCGGGTGAAGTTCACGCGCTGATCGGCGAAAACGGCGCGGGCAAATCGACGCTGATCAAGATCATCGCCGGTTTATACCAGCAAGACGCCGGAACGATCGAAGTCGAGGGCAAAGCGGTCGAGTTTCATTCTCCCGCCGATTCCCTGGAGCATCGTATCAAGGTGGTCTATCAAGAACTCGATCTGGTGCCCGACCTCAGCATTGCGGAAAATGTCTTTCTGGGCAATTTACCGAAGAAAGCCCTGCGCGCCGTGGATTGGCAAGCGCTTTACTCAAGGACGAGCGAACTCTTGCTCGATTTGGGATTGGATATCGACCCGGAGGTTCCTATCAGCGCGCTCACCGTGGCGCAGCAACAACTGGTCGAGATCGCCCGGGCTTTATCACGCCAGGCGCAGATCATCATCATGGACGAGCCCACGTCGGCGCTGAGCCAAACCGAGATCGAAAGCTTGTTCGCGGTGATCCGCCGCTTGCAGGCTCGCGGCGTTGGCATCATGTACGTATCTCACAAGCTGGATGAAATCTACGCCATTGCCGACCGCGTGACGGTCTTTCGCGATGGCGAGCATATCGCGACGGAAGCGGTCGTCAATACCAAGCATAGCGATCTGGTGACCTGGATGGTCGGGCGGGAAGTCAAAGACCTCTATCCGCGTACGCCCGCCAAGCGCGGCGATGTCTTGCTTGAGGTCGATAGCGTAAGCGGCGGGAACATCGAGAACTTCAGCCTGAATGTTCATGCCGGCGAGATTGTCGCTGTATTCGGTTTGATGGGTTCCGGCGTGCACAATTTGGGTCGCCTGATATTCGGCAATATGCCTCGTACCGGCAGCGTCCGACTGAGTGGCGAGGAAATTCACGCCAAAGCCCCGATGGACGCCATCCGCAAGGGACTGGGATTTCTCACCGAGAATCGCAAGTCCGACGGCTTGCTTTTGCCGCTCTCGGTCAAGGACAATATCACGCTGGTCTCGGTCAATAACTATGCCAACCTGATGGTGATCAACGGACAAGAGGAGCGCCGAGCCACCACAGGCATCATCGACAAACTCTCCATCAAGACACCGGGCATCGCGCAGAAAATACGCTACCTGAGCGGCGGCAATCAACAGAAGTCGCTGGTCGGACGCTGGCTGCTGGAAGATCTGAAGGTGCTGATGTTTGCCGAGCCGACGCGGGGCATTGATGTCGGGTCGAAAGCCGAGATCTACCGGCTGATGGATGATATGGCGCACGGGGGTATGGGCATCCTGGTTTTGTCCACAGAACTGCCGGAAGTGATGGGCATCGCCGACCGTATTATCGTCATACGACAAGGCAGGAGCGCCGGACGCTGGATATCGCGCCAGGAAGCGAATGAACAAGATCTGATGACCGCGGCAACGGTCCAAATGGAAAAAGTGATTTGAGGGACGACGGTTAGATCATGGCAGTTCTAAGCAAAGGCTCGGGCGGCAATTCCGATGCGGCAAGCAGGATCTCTCGCTGGCTGCTGACGCGCGAAGCGGGTCTGGTGATTCTCTTGCTCGCGGTGGTGGTCTTGTTCTGGATTCTGGAACCGAGTACGCGGCAGCAACGCGTTTACTGGGATTTGCTGCGGGAAATCTCGCCCAACCTGATTGCCGCGATAGGCGTCACCATGTTGATGCTCGCCGGCGAATTCGACCTGTCTATCGGCTCCATGCTCGCTGTGACGAGCGTCACGACGGTTGTCGTGTTTAACGGCACCGACAATATGTGGCTGGGCATCATCGCCGGCTTGGCGACAGGACCGATTGTCGGCGGCATTCACGGCTACCTGGTGACGCGGCAAAAGATGAACTCGCTGGTGACGACGCTGGGGTCGCTCTTCGCGCTCCGCGGCATGGTCTACGTTTATACCAACAAGACGCCAATTGTCGATGAAAACGGCTTTTACGATTTTCAGGACGCCTACTACAATAATCTGGGACCGGTGCCCCTGCCCTTCGTTTTGGCGATCATATTGGTCGTGCTGGCGCTGATCGTGCTGACGCAAACCGAATTCGGGCGCAACATATATGCGATTGGCGGCAACGAAACAGCGGCGCGCGTCTCCGGCATCAAGGTCAATCTCATCAAGTTCATCTTGTTTGTGATTTGCGCCAGCAGCGCCGCCATCAGCGGTATGATCCTGACGATGCAAACCGGCACCGGCTACTTCGACTCCGGTTCTTCCGGCTTTGAATTGATCGTGATCGCCGGCGTCGTGCTGGGCGGCATCGCCTTGAGCGGCGGCAAAGGCAGCCTGGTCGGCACCCTGCTGGGCATCCTCATCCTGGGCATGACGGCAAAGGGACTGCGCTTGATGGGCGTGAACACCAATATGCAGCTGATGGTGA
This sequence comes from Anaerolineae bacterium, assembly GCA_022820665.1. Lineage (GTDB taxonomy): Bacteria > Chloroflexota > Anaerolineae > Aggregatilineales > Phototrophicaceae > UBA6055. The sequence continues at coordinate 146,350 of JAJEFB010000048.1, forward strand.
CAGGCAGCATCATGATCCTGGCGGTCTTCATGCACAGCTTCCACGACCGCATCTCAATATTCAGAAATCGTTAAGAGGAAGAAAATATGACCTGCAAAGCGACGGAAGTCGTTCTCGGCAAAACCTTGACCGCCCTGGAAATTGAGAATGACCTGTTATCCACCACTGTGGTGCTGGACAAAGGCGCCGATATCTACCGTCTCGTCTACAAGCCGAAGGACATAGACGTGCTTTGGAAATCGCCCTGGGGCATAAAGGAGCAAAAGCGCGGCTTTGATTCCGCCTTTGATTCCGCTACGGCTTGGCTGGAAGCCTACGCGGGCGGCTGGCAGGTGATCTTCCCCAACGGCGGCGACGCCACGGTTTACAAAGGAGCGGCTCTGGGCTTCCATGGCGAAGCGTCGATGAAAGCCTGGGACTACGAAGTCGTCAGTGAGAGCGAGGGCGCTCTGGAAGTGAAAATGGCCTCCCGGCTGTCGCGCAGTCCCTACACCATCGAACGCTGGATGCGCGTCGAATCGGGCTGCCCGATCCTGCATATCCGCGAGCGCGTCACCAATCACGCCGGCGAAGAAATGGACTGCATGTGGAGCCATCATCCGGCTTTTGGCGCGCCCTTCCTGAGCGAAGTTTGCGTGATTGATGTCGGCGCGCCCAGCTTCGTCGCCGATGATCGATACGCCGGATTCGCCAATCCCTTGACCCTCAGCCAGACTTATCAATGGCCCGTGGCGGGAGAGGTAGATATGTCCAAAGTGCCCGGACCCGACCAAGAGCGCGATATCCTGGCTTATTTTCAAGATTTTGAGTCGGGCTGGTATGCCATAACCAATCTGGACATGGGCTTTGGCGTCGGCTTGGTCTGGGACGAGAGCGTCTTTCCCTATGCCTGGTTCTGGCAAGAGTTGAACGCTTCGCCGGGGTTCCCCTTTTACAAGTGCGCCTACGTGATGGCGATAGAACCGGCCTCGTCCATTCCCGGGCAAGGCTTGACTGCCGTGATGGAGAAAACCGGCTCGCATTTGACCTTGGGACCGGGGGAATCAAAAGAAGTCACAATGAAAGCGGTTTTCTACCAATCGGACCAAGGCGTACAGAAGATTGACGCCGATGGCGCGGTTCATCTGAAGTAGATAGCGGAGGAGCGAAATATGTCTGAACCCCTATTTAGCCTGGGGCAGTTCACGATACTGGTTGACGGATTGGATCATCCCGAGGGCGTGGCTTGGGGCGCGGACGGCAACTGGTATGCCGGCGGAGAAGCCGGGCAGATCTATCGCATTGCCGGCGACGGCAGCTTCACGCAAGTGGCCTCAACCGGCGGCTTTGTGTTGGGACTGGCTTTGGATGGAAACCATAACATCTATGCCTGCGATCTGTTTCAGAACAAAGTATTCAAGGCGAGCGCCGCCGGCGACGTCAGTGTCTATTCCGAGGGCAGCGCCGATCGCGAATTTGTCGCGCCCAACTACCCGGTATTCACCGACAACGGCGATCTTTATGTGTCGAGCTCAGGCGGTTTCGACGAGAAGAACGGCTGCGTGTTTATGATACGGCCCGATGGCGAAACGATCGTGGCCAGTGAAGCGATTGATCACTTCCCCAATGGCATGGCGCTGTCGGCTGATGGGCGCGAACTGTACATCATACTGTCCAACATGCCCGGTATCGTGAAAGCCGCGATACGCGCCGATGGGACGCTGGGCGAGCCGCAGTTGCTGGTAGAAATGCCGGGAACCGTGCCCGATGGCTTGGCTTTTGACGCCGCAGGCAACTTGTACATCGCCTGCTATGCCCCCAACAAGGTCTTTCGCTTTACCGCCGCGGGCGTCTTGGAGCTGGCCGCCGAGGATTGGCAAAGCGTCATTTTGTCCGCGCCGACCAATATCGCCTTCGGCGGTCCGGATATGAAATACGCCATCTTCGGCAGTTTGGGACGTTGGCACCTGTCGATGCTTGAAATGCCGGTTGCCGGCGCCCGACTGCGCTATCCTGACTTGGATTGAGCTGTGTAATGAGGTGGAGGACATGGGTAAACGATTTGAAGGCAAAGTAGCCATCGTAACCGGTGGAGCTAAAGGGATCGGACGCGCTTGCGCGGTAGCATTCGCCGCTGAAGGCGCGGCCGTGACGATCGCCGATATTGACCGCGCGGCCGGGGAAGAAACGAGACAACTGATCGCGGACAAGGGCGGTCGCGCGCTCTTCGTCGAAGGCGATATCGCTGAAGAGAGTTACGTCAAACGGGTCGTGGCGGAAACGGTCGCCGAGTTTGGCGGCGTCGATGTGCTGCACAATAACGCCGGCGTCGTGCGTTATGGCACGGTGGTGGATCAGCCGGTCGAAGACTGGGATTACCAGATCAATATCAACCTGCGCGCGACCTTCCTCACCTGCAAATACTGCATACCCGAGATGCGCAAACGCGGCGGAGGCGCCATCGTCAATACCTCCTCTGTCCAGGCAGTGGCTTCACAACAAACGGTGGCGGCTTATTCGGCTTCCAAGGGCGCGGTCACCAGCTTCACCACCACTGTCGCGCTCGATCATGCCAGAGAAAACATTCGCTGCAATTGCATCGCGCCGGGCTCCATCCATACCCCCATGCTGGATATGGCTGCGGATCTCTTCGGTCCCGAAAACCCCTCGCAGATGATCGAAGATTGGGGAGACTTGCATCCCGTTGGGCGGGTCGGCCAGCCGGAAGAGGTGGCCAAGCTGGTGCTGTTCCTGGCCAGCGATGACGCCTCGTTCATGACCGGCGGCTACTATCGCGTCGACGGCGGCTTGCTTTCGAGCTTGTTGTAAGCGGCGACGCGTTCCAGGTTGAGCGCCAGCAGCCGGCGCAGGATTTCTTCTTCGTCATCGAGTATCTCATGCTTCCAGCCGTAAGCGTCGCAGACGGCTTCGTCCAGTTGGCGGTGAAGTTCATCGAGGCGGGGCGCGAAGTCGGCGGCAGCAGCCTTGGTTTTCATGCTGTCAGCCCCGCGGAAGACCGAAAGCGCGTTGTAAAGGTTGGTCAGGGTGCGGTCTTTAAGTTGATTTTCGCTCAGGCCTTCGGGATTCAGCCAAATATCGCGTTCTGCGTGTAGTTGCTCGGCGGCGCGGCTGATAGCAGCATGGGCGGGGTGGGATCTGTCTTCCGCGCCCGGCGGCCAGGGGAAGGGGAAGGTCTCGAAGGTGGTGGTGGGCGTGTAGCGGGGGCGGTCTTCCAGCGATGTGCCCATGCGAAGCGACCAGACTTCGTGCAGCTTGGAGTGCAGGACGCCGAAGAAATAGTCGTCGTCGCGTGCGATGGCATTAGTTGCTGAATCGGGCAGTACATTGATTCCGAACCAAACAAAAATTCGATGTTTGGCAACACGTGGCGTACAGACATATCGCGAAATACCCGCACAAGAGATCGCCGCGCGCATTTCAGGCCGTGAGCGTTGATGCAGCCACCAATTCTCTCTACTGAATTTTTCAGCGTTGGACAGGCGCCTTGGTTTCACATGTTTTTGAACGTATTGCATAGGCAGCGTAAATGTCTTCGCCTCGTCGTAACTCATCATGTTGAAATCGATTATCCACATATTTCGTGGACTCCGAACGATATCACTTCCATTGACCCAAGGTCTGACTACATGGGAATTTGCATCGTCATCTTGCAAGAAGCTTTGGGCGCACTCTTTGGAAATGTCAAAGTTGCCAGCCTTTTTTGTTCCTTCAAAACATAGGTTGCTATTTCGAGCTAAACGTTTAGCGACAGTTATATCTACGTTAGCAGTCAAATCGGAATTAATCGTTTTTACGGGGAGACCGTTCAGCCGCTTGTTGCCTTCGCTGCCATCATCAAATCCTGTCATCGATACGCGAACAGCAGCACCATCTAGTATCCAATCACGATCTGACCACGCCATAAATATGTCGCCGGTATTCTTGATACGCTTGACAACTTCTCGATTTACGCCACCGCGAATTGAATTGGTAGACAATAATCCCACTCGCTTGACCTTGCCATTCTCAATCTGTTCTCGCGCTTTTTCAAACCAGTACATGACTAAATCGGAAGAAGCAATTACGCGCCCTCTGTATCTTCTGTGTAAACGAACAACATAATCGTCACCTAATTCGCCGCGCATTTTACTCCCGCCCAGAAAAGGCGGGTTGCCGACGATGACATCCACCATAGGCCAACGGGGTTTGGTCGGTTTCCCCTCCTCGTCAAAAGCCAAAATCGCGTCTTTACAGACAATATTTCCTTGCAGTTCTTCCAGAATCGGCTCGCCGAATTCCTGACCGTAACCGTTGTTGATGCGCCACTGGATGTAGCCGATCCAGACGACGATGCTGGCCAGGGCGTGTGCGATGGGGTCAATCTCGATGCCGTACATCTGGCGCGGATGCACTTCCCGCGTCGCCATTTGCAAGCCCGCCCAAAGCGGATGATGGATGACCTCTTTCTCCAGGTCCATCAGCATTTGCAGGGAGACATAGAGGAAGTTGCCGCTGCCGCAGGCCGGGTCAAGCACGGTCGTTTCACGGATGCGAGCGAGGATCTCGTCCCGCTTCGTCAGTAGTTGGTTTCGCGCATTGGTTTTGACGCGGCCCGTTGTAGCTTTGTCGTAGCGTTCGCGGATGGGCGCGGCTTCTAGTTGAACAGTATCCCAGGCGTAACGCAAGGGCTTCATCAGCACGGGTTCAACGATGAGCAGGATGTCGTCGCGCGAGGTGTAGTGGGCGCCGCGCTGACTCCGTTTGTTCGGGTCGAGGCTGCGCTCGAAGAGCGTGCCGAAGATGGAAGGCTCAATCGAAGCCCAATTCAGCTCGGCCGCTTTCGCCAGTTCGTTCAGCGCGTTGGGTCGAAGCGTTTCGACTGTGACGACCTTGAACAGCGTGCCGTTGAAGTAGGAAATATCGCGCATGAGGATCTCGCCGCCTTCGTTCATGGCGACGAAAAGATTCTGGACGTATTGCTTGAAGACATTGGGTTTGCCGCGCGATTCCTGAATGATATGGGTGAAAATGCCTTGCGGGCTGTCGCTGCTGGCGGTCGGCAGCAAGCCGACATCTTCGGCGAAGAGGCAAAATACCAGTTTGGTCAAGAAATACGCGATTCGTGTCGGCGCGGCATTCCAGTCGCGCATGTTGTCGGCGATCAACTGAAAAGCCTCCGCCGCCTCTTTTGTAACTTGCTCAGTATTGCGGCCGGGATGCAGGCGCTCCGGCACGCGGAACATGTGGCGCAGCCAGTCTAAAACTTCGTTATTAGTGGCGATTTCGCTATGGCTGAAGCGGTAGACGCGCTTCTCGGTATTAGGGAAGTTGGTATGGATTTCCCAGTGGTTGATGTCGGTCACGACCAAAAGTGGCGGATTCTTCAGGTTTTCGCGATATCGTTGTAATTGCTCGTAGGCGGCGTTCAAATCTTTGTACTTGTCGGGGGATTTGTATTCGACGGCGAAGTGGTTTTCGTAATAGACATCGGCGAAGCCGTGGCCGCTGGGCAGTTTTAGCGACGGCTCGAATACGAAGGTTTCGCCCCGTTGGGTTTTGCCAACGCCGCCGGGCATCTCCGCTCCGACCAAGCGGCAGACATCAAGAAAATGCGCTTGGGCAATCTGCTTCTCGCCCAGCGCGGTCCCCGCCCATTTATTGACGAATTCTTGCGGCTGCATTGCGTCTCCTGTCTAAGCGCGTATTCTACCACGCCGCGCCGCAGGCGGTAGCGCAATAGGGCGACTCACAGGGTGGCGAAGGGCGCGTAGACACCGCCCTTCGCCACCCCCAATCCGGCGAGAATTTGACAAGGTCCTTCCATGCATCTATAATCTTTACATACTTAATCTGACGCGCGAAGGTTTCTTGCTTAAGAGATCTCCTATGATTGATTGGCGCTTTTTCAAGAAGTTTCAACCTCACGAGAAGCACATGGCCTTCTCAATCGCGCATTATCCTTCCATGAAGTTGCTGCTCAATAGCTCCATGGAAAGCAAATTTCTGGCTGACTGTCCTCCCACATAGGTCGCGCGGGTTGCGGCCACGCTCCTCTGCGATTTCGACAGACAATCTGCGCGTTTCAATTCACTCGATTCACTTGATCAGGATTTGGGATCAAGGCTGATTCAATCAGTGCTATTCGTCGAGCATGCTTAGGCGATGCTCGGCATTTCAATCGCAAAGCGCAGTTTTTCGAAAGGTAAAAACATGAAGAGCTTAGGTTTTATGTTCGCAGTTCTTGTGTTGTTCTTGCTGCCGCTTACGGCAAGCGGACAGGATTCAACAACGCTAACGGTCTTGGTTGAACAAGGCGGCTTGTGGTTGCAAGAGGCGGCTGCCAAGCAGTTTGAAGAAGAAACGGGCCATACGGTCGAGTTTGTCAACGTGCCATACGGCAGTGTTTTCGATCGACTATCCGCGGAAATGGCGACAGGCGGCGCCGCATTCGATGTCGCGACCATCGATGTCGTGTGGATGTCGCACTTCGCGCCCTTTGCCGAGCCGCTTGATGATCTCTTCACGGACGAGGTCACTGACGACTTGTTCGCCTCTCTGGTGGCCGATGCCCAGATTGACGGGACCTTTATCGGCATGCCGACCTGGGCAAATACCGAGATCATCTTTTACCGCAAGGACTTGTGGGAAGATCCGGACGAGCAAGCGGCCTTTGAAGCCGAATTCGGTTATCCGCTGACGCCGCCGGCGACCTGGCAGGAATTCACCGATATGGCGATGTTCTTCACCCGCGACAACGATGGTGATGGTGAAATCGACATGTATGGCACCGATGTCAAAGGCGGCGTGGCCGACTTTGAATGGATGATCGCTGTCCTGCAAGCTGGTTCGCCGGGTGTGGTGCTCGATGCCGATCACAATATCATTATCGACAATGCCGAGCACGTCGCCGGGCTCGAATATTACATCAGCCACCATTGCGATATGGATGTCGCGCCGCCAAACGTCAACGAAATCGATTGGGGCGTCGCGGAAAACCTCTTCTATCAGAGTCAAACAGCGATGTTCCGCTTCTGGGGGCACGCCTATCGGCTGACGCGCGGGGATTCGCCAATTGCCGATTTGGTTGGCGCAGCGCCCATGATCGCAGGTCCGGGCGGCGTCGGCGCGATACCAGGTCCCTGGTTCAACATCGTGCCCAAGACATCGGAGAATAAAGAACTCGCCCTGGAACTGGTGCAATACCTCTACGACAACAATGCCATGGGCATTGAAGCGCCGCTGGGCTTGGCAGCGCGTAAATCCGCCTACGCCTCGTATGCCGATGTCGAAGGCTACGAGAATCTGAATCCCTTGCTCGAGACCCTGGACAGCCCACAGACCATCGGTCGGCCCGCCGTCGCCGACTGGCAGCAAATCGCTGACGAGATCCTCGGACCCATTGGTTCCGACGCATTGACCTGCGAGCAGGATCCGGCTGAACTCTTGGCTTGGGGCCGCCAAGAACTGGAAGCGATGGGCTACGAGTAGCCTGTTCGCGTCGGGGCTGCAGAATCAGGGGCAGTCCCGACATAAATTTGAACCAATGCGGGTATGCCGATGAAGTTGACGGAACGAAGCTTCGTTCTTTTGCTGCTGTTGCCGGCGACCTTGTTTCTGGCCGCCTTCGTGGCATACCCGCTGTTTCTACTGATTCGCGACAGCTTCTTTGAAGTGAGCATCTATGCGCCTAGTGAGCGGGTATTTGTCGGCGCCGACAATTACCTGCACGCGCTCAACTCTTCTCGCGTGAGGGAGTCCGCGCTAAGAACGCTCAACTATACCTTGATCGCCCTGACAGCGGAGTTCGTTCTGGGTTTCGCCGCTGCCTTGCTATTTAATGCCATGGGCAGACGCTCGGAAATACTCCGCACCATCTTTGCTTTCCCCTTGATGATACCGCCAATCGTCGCCGGTTTGCTCTGGCGTTTTATGCTTATTGACAATATCGGCATCGTCAATCATGTGCTGGAGCATCTTGGCATTATTGCCGACTCCAGCGATATATCCTGGCTGGGCGACCGCGATCTGGTCCTGTTTTCCGTTGCTTTGCCCAACATTTGGCTCACCACATCATTTGTAGCGCTCGTTCTGTATACCGGGTTGCAAAATATCCCTTCCGAATTGATTGAGGCGGCAAAGATTGACGGAGCAGGCGCGCTGCAGGTCTTTCGTCGCGTGACGGTGCCGCTGCTGCGGCCCGTGATAGCCGTGGTCTTGATTCTCCGCGGTATTGACGCCGCCCGCGCATTCGACATGATCTGGATTCAAACCGAGGGCGGGCCACGCTTCGCCTCCGAAATCCTCAGCATTCATATTTATCGGAACATGATTCGATACGGGAATGTCGGCGAAGCATCGGCAATCGCCACTCTATTCATGATTGCCATGGTGCTTATCAGTTCTATCGCCTTCTTCACGATCTGGGGGAAAGGGTCATCACAGTCGTGACTATTGGAGGATTTGGCGCTTGAAATCATCGCTCGCTGAACGCGCGATCTTATACGCTCTGGTGGCGATTATTTTGATGGTATTCGTTTTTCCCTACGGGTTTCTGGTCTCGACGTCAATCAAGCCGCCAGTCGATGCGCTGGCTATCCCGCCAACCTTGCTGCCACAGCGGATCAGCTTTGACAATTACACGATCATCGGCGATTTCCCCGTTGTGCAGCGCTCATTTGGGAACAGTACAATCATCGCTCTGCTCAGTACCGTGATTTCGATCGGTCTTGCCATTCCAGCGGCTTATGCCATTGCCCGCTTCGCCACCTGGGCTGGCAAGCTGTTTCTGATTGCCGCGCTGGTCACCCGGCTGATTCCGCCGGTTTCCGTAGGCATTCCGCTATTCGCAATCATGCGCTCTCTCGGATTGATTGACACCCATCTGGGCGTCGCCCTGGCGCACTCAACCATCAGCGTGCCGCTGGCTATCTGGCTCTTGGCAAGTTTCATGGAAAGTATTCCACGCGCTTTGGAAGAAGCCGCGCGGGTTGATGGCTGCTCGCGTTTCGGCGCCTTGTTCCGGATAATTATTCCGGTCGCTGCGGGCGGGATAGCCGTGACAGCCATTTTTGTCTTCCTGGCATCCTGGAACGAATTCCTCTTTTCGCTCCTTTTATCATCTACCGGCGTGAAGACGGCGCCGATCGCCATCGCCGAATTCAAGTCGCAATACGGGATTCAATGGGGTACGATGACCTCGCTTTCGGTACTCTATTCCTTCCCGGTTATCATATTCTCGCTGTTGATGCAAAAGCGAATACTGGCTGGTATGACCATGGGAGCCGTAAAAGGATAGAATGAGCCGCAGGCGCGCAGTTTTATCGGAGTACAGTTAAGGAGCAAATGCGATATGAACGTATGGCAACCGAATAGCCCGCTGGGTGGATTACCATTCATTAAACATGCTCGTTCCCTGCGTTCGTCTAGCTACGACGCCTCCGGTGGCAATCGCGACTTCAAGGTCGTACCAGCGGGCGCGACGCAGGTAATGGCTGATATTGAAGGCAGCGGCATGATCAAACATATCTGGATGACCACCCGCTGCTACGCGCCGCAATATATGCGCAAGTTGGTCATTGAGATGTATTGGGATGGCGAAGAGAATCCCAGCGTGCGTGCGCCCTATGGCGATTTCTTCGGTATCGGGCACGCCACCGGCCGACATTTTGTCTCCTTGCCGGTGAGCATGACTTTCGGCGAGCGCCGAGGACCCAAGGGTCCTTTTTCGCCGGCGATGAACTGGTATTTCCCCATGCCCTTCGCTGAACACGCCAAGATTCAGATCATTAACGAGAGTGAAGAGCCGATTGCCAATCTCTTTTATTATGTCGATTATGAGTTGTACGACGAAGCGCCGCCGGAGGACCTCGCTTACTTCCACGCTACCTGGAACTTGGAAAACCCGACAAAAGCGGTACATCACCCATCCGACCTTGCAGACCCAGCGCCTTGGGATCTGCCCGGCGTCAATCGGACCGGCGACGAAAACTATGTCATTCTCGACGCAGTCGGCACCGGCCACTACGTTGGCTGCGTTTTGAATATAGATAACTTCAACGCATCCAATCAGGTCTTTACCTGGCCCGGCGAGGGCGATGATATGTTCTTTGTCGATGGCGAGGCTTGGCCGCCGTCCTTGCATGGCACCGGTACGGAAGACTATTTTGGATGCGCTTGGGGTTTCCCCAGCGGCGAATATGACGGTCCCTACCACGGCATCTCTCTGGGAAGCGATGTACAGGAGCATTTTGGCAAGTGGAGCCTGTATCGCTGGCATATCGAAGACCCGATTCGCTTCACCAGGTCCCTGCGTTTCTCGATCGAGCATGGGCATGCCAACGACCAAAGCAACGAATACTCCAGCGTTGCCTACTGGTACCAACTAGAGCCGCACCGGGCGCTTCCCCCATTGCCCCCGGTCGAAGCGCGCTTGCCAAGGCGCTGGCCCGAGCACGGCTTGTGGGATCGATAGATAATTCAGTTGTCCAGCAAAGGCAGTCGAGCATGGACTATCGCCTTTGTAGGGCGTTCCCACTTCCTCCACAGTGAACAAACAATGTCTTGCGATTGCGCTGACGAAATATGGTTCTAAGCGCGAGACTGACAGGACCGAGTATAATCTTGGCGCGAAAATGCCCCGCCGCGACTGAGCAAAATTTGCGCAGCGGACTACACATGATGTAAAACCTTGATGTCAAAACTATTAGGTGTATAAGGAGATTCGATACATGATTGAGAACCGCTTTAGTAGGCACGTGCAAAAGCTGGCGTATATTGTCCTCGCGGCGCTCCTGTTGGGCGTACTCAGCTTGAGTTCCGTTAGCGCGCAAGACGGGACCGACGTACTTATCTGGTCGCTGGGATATAGCGGCGATTACAATGAAGCGCTTGTCGAGCGCTTCAACGAGGCGCATGATGACGTCAACATCGTCTACGAAGATGTCTTGACCGGCACCTTCACCGAAAACAACCAGAAAGTGCGCATTGCCCTGGAAAATGAAGCGGGTCCTCACGTCCTCGGCGGCGTTGATGTTGGCGCGAACTTGCAGGCGCTGGTCTCGACCGGGCAAGTCAAGGACCTGACCGAGTACTATCGCGCCTCCGGCTTGATTGATAGGATCCCGCCGAATCTGCTTTCGCAGGTCACGGTCGAGGGACGCATCTACGCCATCCCGCAAAACATGGAATCGGTCGGCATCTTCTATAACAAAGATGCTTTCGCTGAATTAGAGTTGGAAGTGCCCGGCACATTCGAGGAATACGTTGGTGTTTTGGAGGCAGTCAAAGAAGCTGGCTACTACGGTTATACCATGGGTCTGGCTGGCGGCTGGCCCTCGGCGCTGATGGCTTCCATGTTCATGTACAGCAGCGCCGGCTCCGAGTACATTGACGTGCTCAGCGGCATCCAGCCTTGGCCCGACTGCGACAACTGCCTTGACGGTCTGAACGCCTTCTACGGCATGGTCGCCAATGGCTACGCCAATCCGGAACCCCTTGGCATTGACTATGACCAGTCGCTTGACCTCTTCTATCAGGGCATTAACGTCATGGTGCTCAACGGTCCCTGGTTCATCGACGCGTCGGCATCAGCCGAGCCTGATTTCGAGATTGGGTTCTTCTACTTGCCGCCGGTCAATCCCAATACCGACATCATGACGCTCGGCGGCATCGGCGGCTCGCTCATTGTTGCCGAGTACGCGGATGTTGACGCCGCCTTCAAGGTTGTTGAGTGGTTGACATCCGAAGAGGTAGCCGTGCAAGCGCTGCGAGATGTCTCCCAGCTTCCCGCTTTCACTATTGATGTGCCGGAGGATATAGCGCCGCTCACCTACCAGATCGCGTCGGAAACGGCCGCCAACGTCGACAAGATCGGCTTCTGGCCCGTCACCTATCTGCCGCCCAAGGTCTTCGGCGATATGAACCAGATCGTACAAGGCATGATCGGCGGTATGCTTACGCCCGAAGAGCTCCTCGACGAAATGCAGGAGACGCACAGCGCCTATCTGGCGGAGAACTAAGCCAGTCCGATAACTAGACATAAGCAGGCGCGACGGTTGCCGCCGCAATCGCCGCGCCTATTTTCTTGCCAAGGTCAAACTCGTCGCCGGGGCAAAGCGTGACCCGAAAGGACAAGAGACAATGGCGCAAATGCTAAGCGCGCCAAGAAAACGCATAGCGGGTCCCCGCTTTCGCATTGACCTAATGCCCTATCTTTTCATTCTGCCCGCCGTCGTCATTTACGTTATCTTCAACCTGGGTCCGGTGCTGGCCTCCTTCTTTTTGAGCTTCTTCAAGTGGGACTTGCTGTCGCCGACAACGGAATTCGCCGGCTTTGATCACTACGATTTCATCCTCAATGACGACCGCTTCTGGAATGCGCTGGGTCACAACTTCATCTTCTTGGGGCTGGCGGTAGTCATTCCTGTATCGCTGGGTCTGTTTCTCGCCGTATTCATCTATGAAATCCGCCGGGGCCGCGTGTTTTTCCGCGCCGCGCTCTTCCTTCCTGCCATTTTCTCCGGTGTGGTGATCGCCTATGTCTGGAAGTGGATCTACCATCCCTTTGCCGGTGTGCTGAACCCGACCCTGGAATTGGTCGGTCTGGGCGCATTCACGCAATCCTGGCTGGGCAATCCCAAAATCGCGCTTTATTCGACATTCATCGCCTACACCTGGGCCAGTTTTGGCTATTCGATGGTTATTTTTCTGGCTGGCTTGCAGGATATCTCGACCGATATCTTTGACGCGGCGCGGGTTGATGGCGCCAACTTCCGGCAAAAGCTGTTCCACATTACCATCCCCTGTCTGTACGACGTGTTTACATTCGTCATCACGCTGCGCATATTCACGGCGATGGGCGTCTTCGGCGTCATCTACATTCTTACGGGTGGCGGGCCCTTCTACGCCTCCGATGTTATCGATATCTACGTCTTCCGCATGATCGGCAATTTTGAGATGGGCTGGGCGACGGCGGCCGCGACCGTCAACACGGTCATTGTCGTCTGCCTCTCGACCGGATTCATCAAGTGGCGGGAATGGCGCTCATGGACTTCCTAAGCGGCAGAATGCGCCGGCGGCTGCGCGGGGCGCCCTTCTACCTGTTGCTGACGCTGGCGACCGTCATCACACTGGTACCCATCATCTGGGTCTTCGCCAGCGCATTAAAATCGAACAAGGAGATACGCGAGAATGCCCTGGCCCTCCCACAGGAATGGCGCTTTCAGAATTACATTGACGCCTGGTTCGGCGCCAGTTTTGATCAGTATTTCTTCAATAGCATATTCATCACAGTGGCGAGCGTCGGCTTGGTGCTGTTTCTGAGTTCGCTGGCCGCTTATTCTTTTGCCAAGATGCGCTTTCGCGGCAACCAATTGATCTTCTTTGTCTTTTTGATCGGGATGGCATTCCCGCTGTCCGCCAAGCTTGGACCGCTACTTTCTCTGATGTATGAACTGAATCTGGCTAATAGCCGCTTCGGCTTGATCCTGGTCTACGTGGCTGGCAGCCTGCCATTCGCTATACTTATGCTGAGGGCTTTTTTCCAGGGCTTCCCGCAGGAACTGGAAGATTCGGCTGCCCTGGATGGCTGCAGCCGTTTCCAATTCTACTTGCGCATCCTGCTGCCGCTATCGAAGCCATCGTTGATGGCGCTGGGAATCTTCGTCTTCATGGGTACCTGGAACGAATTCTTCCAGGCGCTCTTGCTGATTAACGAAGACAGCAAGCGTACCCTGCCGCTTGGCTTGACCGCCTTCCAGGACGAATACTTCACCGACTTCGCCCTGTCCTTCGCCGGCATCAATATCACGGCGGTGCCGGTCATCATCGTCTATATTATGTTTCAGCGAAACCTGATTGAAGGTATTACCGTTGGCTCACTAAAATGAGGCATATCATTTCGCATCCGCATTTGAATTAGGGACAAAGAACAGTATGGCAAACTCACAGCCCAATATCGTCTTCATCATCGCCGATCATCAAGCCTATTACGGGCACGATCGCGAAGGCGAATACGACTACAAATGGGAGAACTACGAACGTTTCGCGGCCGAAGGGATTCGCTTCGACCGCGCCTATTCCGTCTGCCCGCTCTGTTCCCCGGCGCGCAGCAGCATGATGACGGGCGTCTATCCCAGTTCGCATGGCATCATCATGAATACCGAAGCAGAGATCTTCGGGAACCAAGCCGATCTCGACTCGGGTCAACTGCTCTACAGCCATTATCTGTCGCAGGCGGGATATCGCAACGGCTATGTCGGCAAATGGCACTGCGGCCGCCAGCGCTTGCCCATCGATTACGGCATTGAAGGTTGGAGCCTGCCCGACTACGGCAAGATTTACATGTCCGACGCCTACAAGTCCTATGCCGAAGAACGCGGCTTGGGCGATGCCCGCGCCCAAATCGAATACAACGTCAATTATCCCGAGTGGCGCGGCCAGGAGATTGTCTTGCACGATCCGTCGCCCTGGAAGTTCATGAACGGCTCCGGCATCCTCGCGGGACCGCCGGAAGCGCATGAAGAACAATTCGTCGCCCATCTGGCTTGCGAAAAGCTGCGCGAGTTTGCCGCCGACGATCAGCCATTCAGCCTGGTCGTGAGCCTTTGGGGACCGCATCAGCCTTATTACCCATCGGCGGACTATGCCGACATGGTCGATCCCTCCCAGATTCCGGAGTATCCGAGTTTCCGCGACGACTTAAGCGGCAGACCCTTTCGCTATCAGTTCCACAAGGAAATTTCTCATCGCAGCTCCCAGGCTTGGCCCGACTGGTCCACCTGGCAAGAGATCCTCGCGCGCTGTTATGCTCAGGGCTATCAGACCGACGCCGCTGTCGGGAATGTACTGGATACGCTTGATGAGCTGTCCCTGGCGGAAAACACCATCGTGATCTGGCTGGCCGATCACGGCGATGCGGTCGCCAGCCATGGCGGATTGTGGGATAAATCCTCCACCTTTATCGAAGAGGTCGCGCGTGTGCCCATGGCGATTCGCTGGCCCGCAGGAATAGAACCCGGCCAACGAACTGAGCAATTGGTGTCCAACATGGACGCGACCGCCACCATGCTGGACGCCGCCGGCATCACTGTGCCCGACTACATGCACAGCCGCAGCGTGTTGCCGCTTTGCCAGACACCGGATGATGCCGACTGGTCCGACGAGTTAATCTGTGAGCACCTTGGGCATAGCTACCTGTTTCCGCAACGGATGATTCTGCACGACCGCTACAAGTATGTATTCTCGCTTCACGACATGAATGAGCTGTACGACCTGCAGGAAGACCCCTTCGAAATGAACAATCTGGTTCACGATCCGCAGTACGCTGATGTCACGGCGGAGATGCGAGGGCGCCTGACCCAGCATCTTGAAGGATCCAGCATGCGCAATCAGAGATTGAAGCGATTGTTGCTGCTGGCTTTGGAGAATGACGTCTAGGAATGGCGGCGCATAGGCTGGCGCCGCTTGTCGGAACATGTAATGCGCCCTCGAACAGCCCAGCGGCGTCAGGACAGGATAGTCAACTGTTGTGAAGTGATTGTCACTCGGGACAAAGACGCCAAAGGATTACCCTGAAATCAGCTCGCCTACGAGTTCACTATGCGCAAATTCAGCAATGTTCTGGTTGTAATAGGCCATCGGCAGCGCCCAGATCGCCATGTCTGAATAATAATCTTCTCCCCAAACCGGCAGCCCGGTATCGGCGTCAATCAGGCAGTGCTGCTTCCAGGGACTGCGAGATGTGAGCGCGACCGCTTCGTAGATTCTTCTGGCGATCTCCAAGCCCGTTTCAGCTTGACCGTGATAAATGAAGTTCATCGCCGCGCACAAGTTTTCGCCCACGAAGACCTGCGTCGAGTGATCGTTGTTCGGCAGGATATCGGGAAACCGGTCGGGGTCTGGTTTCGAGACGTAGCGACTGCCATCGGGATTGACGCCGTTCACCAGACCGTGTTTTGTTGCGCCCATATTTAGCCGCTTAACGGCGTCCAAGGCAGAGGCGACATTGTCGGCGGGCAAAACATCGGGCAAGCCGGCGATCTTGACGCACCACTGCGCCATCAGTTGATTGCCCAGCGACACATCAAGATCCGGTCCTTCGCCGCTCGTGTTATCCGGGTCGTGCCACAGGCGGTAGTATTCGCCGTTCCACAGCTTGTCTTGATAGGCGGCTTTGCCGCGTTTCAGCCAGTCGGCGCATTCAGCGGCAAAATCATCGTCATTCGTCGCCGCCGCCATGGCTTCGCCACAAGACAGCGTCGCCAGCCAGGTGCCGGCTACATACGCCGATGTGCCCCACCAGGGCCAGATATCATAGAATTGATTGGCGGGCCACAATTCCCCAGGCGTCACATGCGCCTGGTCGTTGACCAAGCCGTCGTCATCGTCATCCAGCGAGAACTGATAGCGAATCGCCCGCTTGGCGGAGTCGTAGAAATTCGCCAGCAGATCATGATCGCCGGTGCGGAGGTACAGACGATAAACCATCTGGGCGTATTGACCTGAGTTCAGCGGATGCTGGCAGTGATAGCGCGGGTCGCGCATGGAGGTATCCATGCCATAGGAAAAGGGCACTTCTCCATCGGATATCTGGAAATGCTTAAAGGCTTCCAGCGTCGTCCGCTCCAACTCGGGGTAAAAGAACAAAGCCGGCATATGCCCGTGCATACGGCAGACCATCGTCTCGGTGATGGGACAGCCGGTATGGCTTTCGTTGTGGGTGAACCAGCCGATGTCAGCCCACCACTCGTCCTTTCGTGTTTTGGCGATCCAGACCGTATTCTTGGACAGGCTGTAGAGACTCTGTACCAAGCCGTCGCGCAGCCAAGCCGGCAGATCGGTTGTGTATATGGCGCTCTGCCAAGCTAATACGCTGCACAGCAGGGCGTCGAATCGCCCCAGCGCATCCGCCGCGACCGCGGCGGCATTCCCGTAGCGCGCGCTGTATTGGTGAACATGAGCTTCTCTGCCGCTGTCGCGCCAGTGCGGCGAATGCCAGGCGAAGACAAATCTTGCGCGAGATGCGCCATTTGCTTCAATCGTCCGCGCGATGCGTCCCGTGAGCTTGCCGTCATCATCGGCGACGCTGATGTCGTCACCCACCAGCGCGACATCATGCGTCGAGCCGCCAGGCGCTTTCGGCGGTTCAATGATCAGTTCAAGCTCCACAGCTTCGGCGCGGGTGTTGCGGATTTCAATTTCAAAAAGCGCCGCCGGAATATTGCTGTCGGCGCTGTTGCCCAGGATCAACGGGGCGAAAGCGCGGATGCCCAGTTCCAGTCCCTGCGGTGCAAATTGACAGACCATATCGGCGACCGGATGATGTCCCCAGTAAGCGATGTCCGCGTTGGAGAGCGGCAAACTCTCCTGCTGCGATAATCTGACCGTCAGCCATTCGCAGAAGTCGGCGCGCGGCGGCACGATGTCGTTGAAGATCGAACAGTGGCCGATCAGTCCCGAGCCTTCCAGCGTGAAGTAGCCGGTACCCAGCCCGCCGAGCGGTACCCCGCCATCCAGTCTGTGGCCGTCGTAGACGCAGCCGGGCACCGCTCCAGAGAAGCCGTCGGCTTGAATCTCCGTCCATTGGTTTCTGCGTACATCGGCGTTAAAGGGCCAATTTGACATATCTGTTTACCTCGTTAGGTTTAGTGGGCATTCACTGAGCCTAAATGCTCAATCCCCCAGACAATCCATCCATGAAGCGCCTGGATGTGAAGGCGAAAATAATGATCAACGGCAGCGAAGCGATGACGTAGCTGGCGAAGGTAACGCCGTAATCCGTTCCGTATTGACCAGCAAAAGATAGCACGCCGATAGAGACCGGCAGACGCCCGCTATCGAAGATAGCGACTAGCGGCCAGATGATATCGTTCCAAGAGAATAGCAAATCCAGTATGGCTAAAGTGCTGAACGCCGGTAACGCCAAGGGCACGGCAATGCGGATGAGCAGCGTAAACTCGTTGGCGCCGTCCAGCCGCGCCGCCTCGAAGTATTCTTGCGGCAGCGTCTCAAAGAAGGTCCGCATCAAGAAGGTGCCGAAGACAATTTCAACCGATACCCAGGGCAAGACGACACCCTGCAAGGTATCGCCCCAATCCAGGGCGATGATGACGCTGAACATGGGGATGACCAGCAGGATGCCCGGGATCATGATCAGCGCCAGGATCGCAACAAACAACACATTGCGGCCCGGAAAGCGATAGCGGGCGAAGGCATAACCGGCCAACCCAGAAATGACGAGCGTCAGAACCAGCGTTGGAATGGAATAGGTGAAGCTGTTGAAGATTGCCCGGCCCATTGCGGGCCAAGCGCGCACGTAGTTTTCCGGATGCAAAGGCAAGGTCGGCAGCCAAAATTCCTGGAAGAACTGCGCGTTGATCTTGAATGAGTTGATGACCGTGAAGACGAACGGGACGTAAGTTATGATGGCCAAAATGAGCAAGATAAGCATCAAGGGCCAATCGCGCCGCCAAGCGCTAGACTGCGACATCGTATGCCCTCCGATAGCGCATTCGCAGGATAAATATGCTGAGCGCCAAAGTCATCAGCATGAGCACGGTGCCGATGGCTGAGGCATAACCGTGCTTGCCATAGGTGAAACCCTGAATATACAGATAGTAGGCTGGGGACATGGTGGTATTGATGGGACCGCCCTGCGTCATCACCAGCATGGGCGCGAATTCCTGCATGCCCTGGTTCAGGCTTAGAATCAGGATCAGCGCCAGGGGACCGCGAATCGCCGGCAGGTCAATGGCGAAGACGCGGCGCAAGCGGCTGCAGCCGTCTATCAGCGCGGCGTCATTCACCTCGCTCGATAAGTTCTGGAGCGCGGCCAGGATAATCAAAAATCCAAAGCCAGCCACCGCGGGAAAGCCGATGAAGATCAGCGCTGGCAGGGCGGTATCAGGACGCCCCAACCAAGGGTAGGGCCGAGCCATGGCGCCGATGCCGGTCAAGAATTCATTCAGCATGCCTTGGCGACCCGCGTAGACTTGCTGCCAGACCAGTAAATTGACCGTGATTGGTATCACCATCGGGATGGTGAAGACCATGCGCCAGATATTGCGCCAGCGGTCGCTCGTCAGGTTGTAGACCAGCTCCGCGCCGACAAAAGCCATGACCAGGACGAGCGCGGTACGTCCCACCATGTACTTCAAGATATTGCCTAAAGATTTTATGAAGATCGGATCGTCGAAGAGCGCCTGGTAATTTTCTAAGCCGATAAACTCGCCAGGCTCGGGGATATTCCAATAGGTGAAAGAATGAAAGATCGCTGAAACAGCCGGTATATAGCGAAAAGACAGCAGCAGTATCAGCGCCGGAATCAAAAACAGGAAAGGCACATAGATCGGCACAAATCCGCTGCGCAGCTTCCAACGGCTTAGCGGTGTCCTGGAATCGGTTTTGGGCTCGACAGTCTGGTTTGACGAAGGTCTCAACGGGTTGTCCTCTCAAGTGTGGACCGGAGCCGGAATATCCGACCCCGGTCTGCGGATGCTACGCTCTCAAGCGCAGCCTGCGGCTTCAATTTCAACTATGGACACCAGTCGTATTCCACCTGTTCGCAAAGGGCGGCGGCGCCGCTCTCCCAGGATTCCTGCAGCAGGGCTTTGGTCTCTTCTTCGTCGGTCGCGCCGAGGAAGTAGCCTTGCATGATCTGCGTCCAGTTGTCGCCGTGCTCAATGGTCAGCCGCGCGCTGGGGTCGCCGAACAAGCGGTCTTGCAGGGCTGCCACGATCTGGAAGTTGGCGAGCACAGGACCCACCTCGGTGCCGGCCACCATCGGGATGAATCCGCCGAATTCGTTCGCCAAAGGACCGAAGTTTTGTGGCGCGGACATCCACATCAAGTAGTCAACGGCAAGCTCGAAATTCTCGCCTTCCGCCGTCGCTACCGGAATGCCATATTGCCCGGCCGAACTAGGACCGCCGACGCGATAGATGGTGCCGGGCGCCCCCTCGAAGTCGTCTTCGGTGAAGGGCGGCAGATAGGTCAAGCCCCATTCAAAGGCGGCGGAATTGGTGATTTCCTTGTTGTCCCAGGTCCCGCCCCAGTAAATGGCGAGCTGTTCACCGAGGAACATACGCATGACATCGCCCAGGCTGGTGATGCCGATGTAATCGATCGGCAGTATCTCGGCGTACTCTTTGGAGATGCGCAAGTAATCGTCCATGCGCGGATCGTGGGCGCTCAGCACGCCGTCATGGATCGCTTTGGCGTATTCTTCGGCGTTCAGTTGGCGCCAGTCCAGATCCGGCTGCATCTCGGAATATTTGTCCATGTAGAGTTCCGAATGCCGGTCCGCCCAGACAATGCTCAGCCACAGGCTATCCGCCCAATACCAGGTGTTCCAGCCGGTGCCGGGCATGAAGGAGCCAAAGGCTTCCACGCCGAGCGTATCCTGGATGGTCTTCATATCGGCGATGAATTCGCCCCAATTGGCCCAGTCCGGTTCCACGCCGGCTTCCTCGAACATGGCGACATTGTAATACATGGCGGTTTCCACCCAGTCGAGCGAGACCTGATACCAGTGTCCATCGGGCGCGCGGGTCGTGTTCAAGACGTTTGGAGGGAAGGAATCGGCCCAACGTTCGTGGCCCGGCGTACCCTCGGGAATATAGTGGTTCGGCATTTCAAAGTATTCGTCCAGCGCCGTCCACCAGGTATCGGTGACGCGACTGCGATTGAACCAGTGATCCCAAACGATATCGGGCGCTTCATCGGCCGCCATGCGCGAGGACAGCCAGGTGATGTAATCGGAGCCGCTGGGAATATCGGGCAAGAGATTGACGGTGGCGTTGGGATGCATATCCATGTATTCCTGCGCGACCTGCTCGGCAATCGCGGAGTGTTCCGGATGCTGCTCGGGCCGGTAATAGACCTGGAGGTGCACAACGATTTCACCCGAGATATCGCTATCCTGCGCCAAGACCGTTCCGAAGGCTGCGAAGAGAAGCGCGAATACAAGTATTAGTGACAGTTTCTTGATCATCATGTTGCCTTTCATAAATATGTACAAGAACTTCGGACAAAAGATAACGCAATTTGCGTATAGGCGCACCTCCCCGGTTGTTTTTTTGCTCGCAAGCTTGAGCGAGAAAACATCTCTCAACTAAATACTTTTCTTCTGGAACTACTTAGCTCTGCGGCGCCTTACCCTCCAAAGACTTGCTGGCAAAGCGCTCGCGATTCGTGAGTTGAATCGTCATGCCGCCGTCGGTGAAGATGTTGGCGCCGGTCACATATGAGGACTGCTCGCTTGCCAGGAAGAGCACGACGTTGCCCACCTCGCGCGGCGCTTGCACGCGACCGAGCGGGATATTGTCCATCCAATGCTGCCGCGCCAGTTCGGCGTCTGTCGCGGCGTCCTGGATATCGTTCCAGATTTGTGTGTCCGTCAGCCCCGGGCTGACCGCATTGACGCGAATGCCGAAGGGCGCGAATTCGATCGCCATGGAACGGGTCATCATGTCGACGCCGCCTTTGGAAGCGGCATAGGGCGCGGCCGCCGGCAATGTGGCAACCGTGTGTACGCTGGCGATATTGATGATTGCGCCGCCGCGCCGCGCGACCATCGCTTCCAGCGCATAGCGGCTGCACAGAAACGTGCCTTTCAGATCGACATTGACCACGCGATCCCAGTCGGCTTCGTCCATTTCCAGCGTCGGCTTGACGAAGTTCACGCCAGCGTTGTTGACCAGCGTGTCGATCTGACCGTAGGTTGCTAAGGTTTGGTCGATAAGCCCCTTGCAATCAGCGGCTTGGGAGACATCTGCCTTGACGAACAGCCCTTTGCCATAGCGTTTTTCCAAATCTGCAGTGACTTGTTTACCCTGATTCTCGTTGATGTCAGCCACGACAACCTCCGCCCCGGCTTCGGCGAAGCACTCGGCGATGCCAGCGCCGATGCCGCTGGCCGCGCCGGTTACAACAGCGATATGCCCGTTCCAGTCCATCAGGTGACCTTTCTGCGTGGTCTTTCTGGCAAATGGCTAAACCTGTACATCACTCGCATTGAATTCCGCTAATCGAGATAGGAATAGTAAGCTCTGATCCGCTCGTGCGCATCCAGGATGTGATCTGCCACGGCATCTTTAGCTCGCTCTACGTCGCCTTGTTTTAGTACGTTGACGAGATGTTGATGCGCCTCGACATGCATATTCAATTCAGTTGGCGAGAGCACGTCATTGGCTTCCGTGAGGAAGCGGCTGATGCGCGAGCGCAGGCTTGAGACGACCTCGATCAGAATTGCGTGTTGAGAAAGTTCCCACAGAATCGCATGGAACCTGGAATCAAGCTCAAAGCCGGCTTGCCTGTCGCCGGCTGAAGCTGCCTGCCTCATCCGTTCAACAATGCATTCCAGTTCTTCTGCTACTGCATCTGACCAGTTGGATAGCGCATATTGAACGACCAGTCTCTCCAACGCCACCCGAATCGAATAAACTTCGTCCAGTTCCTTGGATGAAAACGTGTGGACATAAGCGCCCCGCCTGGGCTCTTTGATGACCAAGCCCTCGTCGATCAGCTTCTGAATCGCTATTCGCACCGGCATGCGGCTGACGCGAAACTGCTCGGCGATGTCTTGTTCCACCAAGTGCGTACCCGGTTTCAGGTGGCCCTCTCTGATCGCGCGGCGCAAGCGCCTGGCGACTTCATCACTCAGGTTTTCAGATTGTTTGATCGGTTCCAGCCGCTGCATGCTCGAATCCCAAAGGATACTGCTAGTCGTTTCCATCCAAGCGATATAAGGCTGCCGCATTGTCGTGAAAAAGCATCTTCAAGTCAGCCTGGGCGCTTCCCCCCAGCAGCCTGCAAAAGCATCTCTACTCAGCGCGAGTATGCCGTCGTCTGGCAAGCCATGAGCCAATCCAAGCGCGCTTGTATCCAATATGATGCGCTTTGTACTTTGCATCCAATATACTTAGTATTGGATACGCTGTCAAATTTTGAGGGCGAAGGGATGGAAGGGATGGAAGGGATGGAAGGAGAGAGGCGCATTCTGCGGATATCGCAATATTATCACCATAAGGACAGGAAGTTATCATTACAAATTCTCTACGCCGCCTTGATCTTGCTCATTGGCTGGCGTGGCGCAGCCGTGGATCAATGATGTGGTAGAGGAGGTCCACCAATAGATTCATCAGCACGTATGCCAAGGCGACGAAGATGATGCCGCCCTGCACCACAGAATAATCGCGCTCCAGTATGCCGTCCAGCAGCCAAGTGCCCATTCCCGGATAGGAGAATACCCGTTCTGTGATTACAGCGCCCCCGAGGATTGAGCCGAACTGCAAGCCCTGCAAGGTGATAATCGGCAGCAGCGCGTTGCGCATGGCGTGTCGCCAGATGACCTTGCGCTCGTAAAGACCCTTGGCCCGCGCGGTGCGGATGTAATCCGAACTCATGACTTCCAGCATGGCAGAGCGTGTCAGCCGAGCGACAAAGCCGGCTGACGTCAAGCCAATCGTCACCCCGGGCAAGACGAGATGGCGCAAGAAGCTGCCGAAGGCTTCGCAGTTGCCGGTGGCAAGCAGATCGTAGAACATGAAATTGGTGATGACATCGTAATCGACGCCGGCGCCAATTCGTCCGCTGGTCGGTGTCCAGCGCAAGTTGACGGAGAAGAGAATGATCAACATGATGCCGACCCAGAAAAGCGGCAGCGACAGACCTAGTATGGAGGCTGTCCTGACGCAGTAATCGAGGGCGCGATTGCGGATCGTCACCGAGGCCACGCCCGACAAAACGCCGATGCCCGTGCTGACGATAAGCGAGACGATGGCCAGTTCTATGGTCGGCGGCATGCGTTCGAAGATCATGCGCCGAATGGGTACGCCGCTGCTCATCGCCAAGCCGAGATCGCCCCGTAGCAGTTTCGACAGGAAGTTCAGGTATTGTTCGGCAATCGGGCGGTCCAAGCCCCAAACGGCTTCCACCTGCGCCAACTGGCTCTTGTCCATGACCTGGTTCTGTATCGTTTGAATGGGGTTCCCCGGTACGATGCGCAAGGCGAGGAAGGTCAAACTGCTAACGGCCCACAAGACGATAGGCAGCCAGATCAGTCGTTTGAGGGTGTAGCCGATCATGTCGCTACCGGTCAGATTTCTTGGCGCCGCAGTTTTGGATCGAGGTGATCGCGCAGGCCGTCGCCCATGTAATTCACGCTGAGCACGGTTATGGTGAT
Organism: Anaerolineae bacterium; assembly: GCA_022820665.1. Lineage (GTDB taxonomy): Bacteria > Chloroflexota > Anaerolineae > Aggregatilineales > Phototrophicaceae > UBA6055. Next base: position 170,510 of record JAJEFB010000048.1, read on the forward strand.
GACCAGTCCGGGGAAGAGGGGCACATGCGGCGCGTCAAAGATCAGCCGTTGCCCCTCGGCAACCATCATGCCCCAGTCGGGCGTGCCCGGCTCGACGCCCAATCCGATAAAATTCAGGGCGGAAGCGGTTCCAATTGCCACAGCCAGCATCGCTGATGCTTGTACGATGATCGGCGGCATCATGTTGGGGAGTATATGTTTCCAGACGATATGCGGGTCGGACGCGCCCAGGGAACGCGCGGCTACAACATATTCTTCGTAAACCAGCGTGATCACGATCGAGCGCGCGAGCCGTGCAAATACCGGTACCATGGAGAAACCGATGGCGACAGTTACATTGAACAAGCCCAAGCCCAGAGTCGCTACAATGAGGATCGCCAGCAGGATAGAAGGAAAGCTCAGCATCACATCCATCAAGCGCATGAGGGCGGTATCGAGCCAGCCGCCGAGATAACCGCCCGAGACGCCGATTATCGTGCCCGCCGCCAAGGCGCAGAAGACGGCGGCGAAACTCGCGCTGAGAATGGGTCGCCCGCCGTGAATTACGCGGGACAAGACATCGCGCCCCAATTGATCTGTCCCGAAGGCGTTCTCTGCTGAAGGACCTGCAAAACGGTTCTTGATGTTGCGCGCCATCGGATCGTAGGGCGCGACAGCGGAAGCGAGGATTGTGATCAGCAGGATGAAGATGAAGACGGCGCTGCCCACGAGGGCGATATCGTAACGGCGCCAGAAGACGCCGATCCGCGATCCCGCATTCTTGTCAACTCGCATCAACGATTAAACCCGCGCTCGCAGTCAGATCACGGAGTAGAGGATAGTTCAGTGTTTTTCGGCTGTAAAAGGCAAATATGGCTTCATCCTCGGTGGACAAAGCCATATTCGCCAGGTCTCATGCCGGGCTATTCCGACAGCCAGACTTCGCGCAGATTGATGCGCCCGCCAGCGGTGCCGAAGGTTTCCACATTCTGTACACGCTTGTTCACGAAGATAGGCGGCGTCAGATAGCCGATGTAAATGTAAGGCAGGTGTTCCAGCATCAGAGCCTGGAATTCCTGGTAGATCGCCTCGCGTTCCATCGTATCCACAGTTGAGATTCCCGCGCTGACCAAGGCGTCAATCTCGTCCACGACATCCAGCGCCTGATGTTGGGTTTGGCTGCCCTCAGCGCCGGCTCTCGCCATCAGAATCGCCTTGTCATGGGGGTCGGGCACGAAGGTGGAGCGCTGGTTAATGCTTAGCTGTGTCTGCCCGTCGCCGACTTTGCCCCAGAAAGAACCGGCGTCAAGGCGGTCCAGCGTCACATCAAAGCCGACCGCTTCCAGATCCGCCGCAATCAGTTCAGCGAGTTGCGGCCAGAAGCGATTGTTTTCATAGGCGACTTCAATCGCCAGCGGCATGTCCAAGCCCGACTCTTCCAGCAAGGCTTTGGCGCGCTCCGGATCATAGACACTGATTTCGCGCCCGGATTCGTCAAAGCCGAGGTCAAGCGGACCTAGCAGGCTGGCTGGCATTTCGGCGAAACCGTTCAAGCCAGCTTCAATCAAGGTTTCGCGGTCGAGCGCGTAGTTGACCGCCTGGCGCAGCAGCAGATTATCGAAGGGTTCTTTTGCCACATTGGCGCCGACGAAGAGATCCACCAGCGGGGCGCCGACTTCGACGCGAATGTTCTCCGAGTTTTGCAGGCGCGGTACGGATGTGAATGGCGCGTAGAGGGTCATATCAATTTCCCCCGCCTCCAGCGCGGCCAGGATGGCGGCTTCATCGGGGAAGGCGCGGATGACGATTTGATCGACGTAAGGCCGTCCCGCCCAATAATCCTCATTCGCGGCCAATACCGCCTCTTGCCCGGGCACAAAGCGCTCGATCTTGAAGGGACCCGCGGCCGACATGTTCAATCCGACTTCCGTGCCGTATTCGTCCAGAGCCTTCGGGCTGATGATGATGCCATCGGGACGGGAGAAGACCAGAAGCTGCGTCGCGTTGGGTTGCATCAGGGTCAAGACCACCGTATGGTCATCGACCGCTTCGAGCGATTCCCAATTGCCTGTGCCCTGATTGCCGTACATGTACATGCCGTCAATGTAGCTCGGGTCATCCGGGTTAATGGGGCGCTTCATGCTGCGGACGATGGCGGCGGCGGTCACTGGTTCGCCGTCGTGGAAACTCATGCCCTCGCGGATATGGAAGGTGTAAACCAAGCCGTCATCCGATATCTCCCAGGACTCAGCCAGACCGGGTAGCGCGCCGCCGTTTTCAAAGTCGGCTCGCACAAGGCCTTCGCCGATGGTGTCAATCACGTGCACGCCGCCAAAGCCGTGCCAAAAACCGATGTCGAATGAGTCGCCCATGGACTCGGCGCCAAAGACCAGTGTGCCGCCGTACTGCGGATCCTGCGCGGCAGCCGTCCCCAAAGAGAGCAAAAGCAGTAGAACGAGCAGTATTGTGCCGAGGATGCGTACTCTAAACATGAGGAAAAACCTTTCTCTATTCATCGCCGCTAATATGCGACAGGAACTGTAGCCTGTGGTTATAGTCTGTTTCAATTCTTGTACATTGTGTACAGATAGTCAACAAACTGTCCACCAGTAGCGTGATTATAACCTGTATGAGCCGCAAGTCAAAAAGCGGAGTGTATCCTTTTCGGTTGTCATGCTTTTTGCCAGCCCTCGACATGAGATCCGTGGGCGAAAACAGGCCCGACGTTGCTTGGGGCGAGCGCTTTGTGAGGCGTAAATTGTGCTCGAAGGCTGGGAATATGCCCTCATTTTGCCCCTTTTTTTGGTAACAGTACGTATACTGGGGTGAGGGGTCAGGGCAATCGCTTCAAAATCATTTTGTGTCGATCGCCCCATAAATCATCCAAAAAGACGGCTTTTGCCCTTGAAATGCCCCCTTGAAATACTCTAGTTCTAGCGCCAAATTCCGCAAGTGTATTGACACCGTATAGATATAGTCTGTTTTTTTCGGAAGGAACTTTTTAGAGTCCGGCGATGAAGCGGGCGCGGTTGGGCGGATCGGGTTGGCTGGAGGTTGAATGGTGGCGTTGGAAGTAGGCGCGGGGCTATCGGCCACTTGTTTCTTGGTTATAAGTTTTTCCGATATTGTCCGTTTCGCGGACAAAGAAAAACTGTTTTCGGACAAAGTCGCGTTTTGTCGGCGGCGCAGCTTTTTAGGCCGGGGACGCAGGGTAGGATGGTGGATGTCTGTAAGCAGCCGCAGGGCGGCGGCGAAAAGGTATGCCGCGCTCACGCGAAATAGGTTGCCTTCCCGTCGCATGAACGACAGGGTTTGCATAAACAGGTAGACGGCGTTGATGTGGTTATGGATATCGAGGAGGCGCATGGGGTCCCGTTTTTCTCGGTCTGAGAAGTTTCTGGTTTTGGGCATGAAGGTCCTCGCTTTGATGTGTTTGCAGACATGATAGCACAGATGTTCTGGTAAAAGACGGCTAAATGTTCACGTGTTGGTATTTCCTAACCATTGAGGGGCGCGTAGAGCGCGACCCTCGGTGTCTTCGGTGGTTAAGAAAATCTGGCGCGATTGCTCTGCTGGCTTTGCGCTTCTCCCTTCTTGCGGGCGACTGATTATGTTATGGTCATTCCACTCTCTCGCGGATTGATTTGGGCTGACCAAACAGGGTTTTTGAAATCATGATCATGGCTCCCTCTCCAAGCATCTTTATCAGAATGTTGCTGCTCGGGACATTCTGCCTATGTTCAGTTCTAAACGCTGCCGGCGACGAAGAATCGGAATCATGCGCCGATGACGCGCTGGACTTTGGCTTTTATGCCTTCTTCGATCCAGTAAGCTACAGCGCCGACGAAGACGCCGAGTCGGAAGGATTTCACAGGCATCTCGGCTACGAAGCCGATTTGCTGACCGCCCTGGAAGCCATGCAAGGCGCCGGATTGTCCTTCTCCCGCCATCCGATCCCGGTCTTTGACGAAATCTGGCTGCAATCCGCTAGTCCAGAATATGATATTGTCGGCGGCGGCATCACGATTCTCGACTCCCGCAAGCGCGACGCGACCGGCGAAGATAGGGTGTTTTTCACGTCAGGGCATATCATCTTTCGCCAATCGCTGCTGACGCGGGCTGAAGATGAGGCGCGTATGAACAGCTACGACAAGCTGAGCAGCGACTTGCGCGTTGGCGCGCTCAGCAGCACAACGGGCGAGTTTCGCCTGCTGGAATTGACAGGGCTTGTCGATGAGAAAGGCGTCCTGGCGGCTGGCGTCCAGGTCGATACGCCACAGGGCATGGTGATCGCCGATGGCAGCGACGATTACGTGATCACGCCGGCCGGCGAGTCGCCAAGCCTGGCGGAGCGCAGCGCGCTCCACCCGCCGGCCGCTGCGATGCCCCAGGTTATCTACCTGGGCCGCGATGCCGGCGAAAACGAGTTGATTGAAGCGCTGCAGGCCAAGACGATAGACGCATTTGCCAGGGGCGATCTCGGCAACCAAGCCGCCGCTCACGCTTCCGGCGGATCCCTGGTTGTGGCTGCCCGCGATGACAAAATCGAATATGGCGGCTTCACCGTCGACATCAATGCGCCGGAGTTGGCGGCCTGCCTCGATGAGAAAATCAACTGGCTGACGGACGATCGCCGCATTGGTTATGGCGATTGGGTGGAGGATCCCTCGGTCTTCATGCGACGCGCCCAGATCTGGAACGAGCGGCGAGCGCAAGAAGACTAGCCAATACAATCAGTCTGCAAATACCATTCAGGAGTGTCTAAATGCCCATCGGAAACAAAAATCAGGCGATTGCCGGTCTCGGCAGCCATCACATCGCCGTGCAAACACAAGATTACGAAGCCTCAATCGCCTTCTACACTGAGGTGATGGGCATGGAGCAAACTGTGGAGTTCAGCTCCGGCGGGCGTCGCATCACGCTGCTCGACATCGGCGACGGCAGTTGCCTCGAACTCTTTGAGCCCCTCCCCGGCACAAGTCCCTCCGGCGATGCGGCGGATAACGTCGTTTTCCACTTTGCCCTGACGACCACCGATATCGAGCCGGCGCTGGAACGCGTCCGCGCTGCCGGCATGGAAGTCACCGTCGAGTTGAAAACTGTCGATCTGGGACCGCTCAACGTGAGCCTGGCTTTTTTCAAGGGACCCGGCGGCGAAGTGGTTGAACTGTTTCAGGTCAACAATTAGCGCTTAAACTTCGACATAGATTTCGTCATCGCGGATCTGCACCGGGAAGCGCTTGAGTCGGCGGCGGTCGGTCAAGCACTGACCGCTGTGCAAGTCGAATTCCCAGCCGTGCCAGGGGCAGCGCAGAATCTCGTTTTCCCGTCCCCATACAAATTCGCCCGCTTTGGACGGCAATGTCGTCCCGCCCAGTTTGCCCCGGCAGATCGGCGCGTAGGCATGGGGGCAGATATTCAACACAGCCACAATCTGATTCCCCGTGTTGAAGACGCCGATAGACTTGCCATTCGCGTGAACAAGGCGACGTGCACCGGTTGGCAGTTCGCTTAGAGAGGCTACTCGCACTTGCCGTTCAGCCGACATGCTGCGGCGCCTCCAGGTTAAACAGATCCAGCGCGTTGCGGTACATGACCGCCTCGCGCAGCGTCGGTTCCAGATGTCGCATGGCGAAGTCGGGACTGTCGCCGTCCCAATGCGGGTAATCACTGGAAAACAGCAGCATCTTTTCGGCCTCAAACATCTCCAGCACCTGGCGGAAATGCCCGGGGTTATCCGGCTCTTCAATGGGCTGCGTGGTCAGGTAGATATGATCCTGAATAATCTCGCTGGGTCGGCGCGTCAACCAGGGCGTCGTGGAGCGCAACGCCTTCCAGTTTTTGTCCAGCCGCCACATGATGGCCGGCAGCCAGGCGACGCCGCCCTCCACCAGGATAAACTTTAGCGAGGGATATTTTTCGAAAACACCTTCCACAACCATGCTCACCATTTGCGTCATGTAGGATGTTGCCAGCAGAGTATGCCATTGCAGGTAATCGGAGACGAGCCCGGCGGTGCCACCTGAACCGGCAATACCCACGCCTTCCAAGCCCGGATGAATCGCGAAGGGCAGATCATATTCGACGGCGGCTTCATAAATGGGATGAAAATAATTGTGGCCCAGCGGAAAAGGCGATCCGCTGACGCCTAATACCTGTACAACCCGTGGATGCGCGCCCAGGCGATGAATCTCTTGCACCGCCAGTTGGATATTGCTGAACGCCACCATGATCGACGCCAGATAACGCTCGTCGACCGGCAGCCAATCTTCAACAAAATGCGTATTGATCGCCGAAAGCGCCGCCGCTGAATAGTGCGCGTCGGGCGAGACGCAATGCTCCATCGCTTCCATGGGATTCATCACAGCGTAGTCTATATGGTAGACATCCAGGAAATGGCTTGCCATCGTCTCTGGCGATCGTTCGATACGCCGCCCGTCTTCGGTGACCGCGTCCGAGCGCATCACGCCACCGGGGTTGAAATAATTGGGATGCCCGGCGCCGTGATCACCCCGCAAATAACGCGAGCGCCAAGGTTCTTCGAGGTATTCGCCCACCCGCTCGTGCACTGGAACTGGATGCAGGTCGGCATCGATAATCATTTTCGGTTTACTCATAAGCCGCTCGCCCGCGCATCTCTACCTCTTGAAATATAGCACATGGTTTGCTAATTCTCATTCGATGTGTCACACTATCCTTGCTGAATACAGATGCATCAAGCGAAAAAAGGTTCGAAGAAGGGATGGATCATGAAAGTTAAGTTGCTTCTCGTAATTCTGATAGTGGGTCTGCTCGCGCCCTTCGCGCAAGCGCAAGATCCCGTCACCGTCAAGCTGTGGATGCACAACCACACGCCGCGCATCGCGATTGACGAAGAATTGATCGCCGAATTCATGGAGGAGAATCCTCATATCACCGTCGAGTACGAAATTGTGCCTGACTACTTCACCGCCTTGCAGACGGCACTGGCAGCCGGCGCGGGACCGGACGTATTCAACCAGTTCACGCTCTTCAACGCGCAGTTCTATGCCATGGGCATGCTGGCGCCGGTAGATCCGGTGGCGATGGGCTTGCAGACCATCGAGGATGTTTACGCCCGCTATGGCGAAGGGATGATTGGCGAGACGGTATTGGCTGGCAACACCTTCAATGGCGTGCTCTATGGCTTGCCCACCGAATTGAGCAATTACGCCTGCTACGCCAACGACGATCTTTGGATGGAAGCCGGTTTGGATCCCGCGACCGATTTCCCGACCACCTGGGACGGGCTGATTGACGCAGCTCTGAAATTGACCAAGCGCGACGACAGCGGCGCGCTCGTGCAGCGCGGCTTCGACTTCAACTGGTCGGCTCCGATCTATATGATGCTGCACTTCGACCCCATGGTGACGCAATTGGGCAACAGCATGATTGATGAAACGACCTATACCGCGGACATCAACAACGAAAACGTCAAGCGCGTCATGCAATACTGGAGCGATATCGTCAACGTGCACGAGATTGGCGGACCGCAATACACAGTTTCCCGCAATGCCTTCAATGCCGGCGAACTGGCCACCGAATGCACCTTCGGCAATTGGGGCACGCCAGCCATGGAAGAAGCCGGCATCAACTACAGCATCCATAACATCCCGCGCTGGGAAGACGCCGTCAACGATCTCGGCTTCGCGACTTACGCTTTCTACTTGCAAGTCAATGCCGATTCCCCGCGCGAAGTGCAGGAAGCTGGCTGGCAACTGGTCGCTAAGCTCACCAGCAAGCCCGATCGTTACCTCAACGAAGCGGCGCTCTTCCAACCAATTGCCGACTACCTGGCGACCGATGAATTCGCCGCTAACGAGATCATGCCGGTCTTCCTTGACGAGCTTTATCGCGGGCAGTACCATCCACGCTTCGCGAACTTCGCCGAAGTTGGCGATGCCTTGGGGCGCGCCCGTGATCGCATCGTCCTCGGCGGCGAAGACATGGATGCCGTCTTGCAGGAAACCGAAGACGAAGTTAACGCCATTCTCGAACGCGCTCTGGCCGACATCGAGGCGGCCGGCGGCGGTTGATATTTCAGCTACATCACAAGTAATGCGCAAAAGGGGTCACCTATCTGGTGACCCCACACACAAGTCCATTTCGTCTGTAGGAGCGACCGGCCGTCAATGTCTACGCGACGCGGCGGGCCGCCCGTAAACATGGATCAATGTAAGATATGATCGGCCTCTACCGCCGTGTTTGGAGCGAAAAAAACGTCATCGCCCGCCGCCAATATTGGGGGCTGATCTTTGTTCTGCCTTGCGTCATCTTTTTTGCCGTTTTCTTCCTGTATCCTCTTGTCACCGGCTTTTATCTTAGCTTGACCAAATATACCCTCTTGCGTCCGCCGGTCTTCATCGGTTTCGACAATTACGCCAATCTGCTCAAAGATCGACTGTTTCTCAAATCGATCAGCGTCACCCTGGGATTTGTCGTGGGCAGCACCGCGCCAACCGTGATTATGTCTCTCTTCGTGGCGCTGCTCTTTTATCAGAAGTTTCCGGGCCGCGAAGGATTGAAGCTGATTTTCTTCTCGCCGCTGCTGCCGTCGGTGGCTGTCGTATCGGTGATCTGGGTTGTCCTGCTGCACCCCAGCGGCATTCTCACCAATGTCGTCCGACCGCTAACCGGCAAAGCCGAGATCACCTGGATTCATGATATTACCCTGTCGCCCATTGTGATCGTGCTCGCCCGTATCTGGTCGGCTATGCCTTTCTACATGTTGATATGGCTGGCAGGGTTGACCGCCATCCCGCAGGAATTGCGCGACGCCGCCCGCGTCGATGGCGCCAACCGCATCCAGTCTTTCTGGCGCGTTGAATTGCCGCTTCTGCGCCCGACCGCCGTCTTCGTCATGGCGGTCTCCACCATCTCAGCTTTTCAAGGCTTTGCCCTGCAGTATGTCATCGCGCCCAATCAAGGGGGACCGGTCGATGTCAATACCACGCTCGGCATCGTCATTTGGAAATACGGCTTTCAATTCTTCCGCATGGGCGATGCGGCGGCAGTATCGGTCTTCTTGTTCGTCTGCATCATGGTCGTGACCGGCACGCAGATCGCCCTGGGCCGCAGCGATCGATATTCTATCAACTAGCGAGCGCTCGAATATGGCACGATCATTGACACCTTACGAAAGCGACGCCGCTTTCGAAACGCGCTTGCGCAAGCGCATCAGCAAGCTCATTCTTTTTTCCACAGCTGCCTTGGTCGCTCTCTTGTTCGGTTTCCCCATGTATTTCATGGCAGTATCGGCATTCAAGGCAGAAGCGGAAATTCTCTCGACGCCATTTAACTGGCTGCCGCAGGAATTCGTCGGCTTCGCTCATTATGAAAGCGCATTTGAGCGCGCGCCGATCGGTCAATGGTATTTCAACAGCGTCTTCATCGCAGCGGTGCAGGTGACGGCGGCGATTTTCTTCGGTGCCATGGCTGGCTACGGCTTCGCCAAATTTCACTTCCGCGGCAAGCGAATACTTTTCGCCCTCATTTTGAGCATCATGGCGGTGCCCTTCCAGATTCTCTTGATCCCGCTATACGTGGAGATCCGGCAGTTCGGCTGGCACAATTCATACGCCGGCTTGATCGTGCCCGGCTTGCTCAGCGCCTTCGCTGTCTTTATGATGCGCCAGTTCGCCTTGAGCATACCGGATGAACTGCTGGATTCGGCGCGCATCGACGGCGCGTCCGAGTTTCGCATCTTTGTCTATATCGCCATGCCGCTGCTGGCGCCGGCCTCCGCCAGCCTCGCTATCATCCTTTTCCTCGGCAGTTGGAATAACTTCCTCTGGCCCCTGGTCGTCGCCCAGGATCGCAATCTGTGGACGCTGCCAGTAGGCATGACCGTCTTCTCTCAACCCTATCGCGGCGAACCCTCCGTTGGACCGTCAATGGCGGTCTCCACACTCGCCACCTTGCCGGTCGCCCTGCTCTTCATCTTCTTCCAGCGTTATTTCATCGAGGGCATGATGGTCTCCGGCATCAAGGGATGAACCGCGCGCGCCTGCTGGAACTGCTCGAGATCTATCGCCGCGAGCTATTCGACTCCGTTATTCCCTTCTGGCTCAAGCACTCGCTGGACAAGGAGCGCGGCGGCCAGTTCAATTCCCTCGATCGCGACGGTTCCGTCTTCGATACGGACAAATCGATGTGGCTGCAGGGCCGCGGGCTCTGGATGTTCGCCAAGCTCTATAACGAAGTCGAGGCGCGCCCGGATTGGCTGGCCGCCGCGCGCCACATTTACGAATTTCTCACGCGTTTCGGCTTTGACGCTGACGGTCGCATGTTTTTCAGCGTCACGGCCGACGGTCGTCCGCTGCGCAAGCGCCGCTATCTCTTCACCGAGACCTTCGCCGTCATCGGATTAGCCGAATACGCGCGCGCGACGGGAGACAGTTCCGCTCTGATGCGAGCCATCGACACCTACCGCCTGGTCATCGACCATCTGCGGAATCCGGGCAAGCTCGAGCCGAAGATAGTCCCCGAGACGCGCCGCGCTAAAGCGCACAACGTTTCCATGATCTTGCTGGCGACCACGCAGGAACTGCGCCTCGCGGCGCCACCCGATCCGCTCTATCAGGGGGTCGTTGCTGACGCGCTTGATCAGATTCTGAACCATTTTCTGGATGAAGGAGCCGAAGCGGTATACGAAGTTCTGGGAGCCGACAACCAGCGCCTCGACACTGATGACGGACGTCGCATCACACCGGGCCACGCCATGGAATCAGCCGCCTTCGTTATGCACGAAGCCATCGAGAGAGATGACAAGTCGCTGATTCCACCGGCGTTGAAGATGATCGACTATTCAATGAAACGCGGTTGGGACGAAACCTATGGCGGTCTGCTCTATTTCGTCGATAGCGAGGGCAAGCCCCCGACCCGGCTCGAGTGGGATATGAAGCTGTGGTGGCCCCATGCCGAGGCGCTTTATGCCCTGCTGCTGGCTTATCATCTTAGCCGCGACGAAAAATACGCGCGCTGGTTCGAAAGCATGCACGAGTATAGTTTCGCGCGCTTTCCCGATCCGGAATACGGCGGCTGGTACGGCTATCTCCATCGCGACGGCAGTCTTTCCACGCCGCTCAAAGGCGGGATGTGGAAAGGCTTCTTCCATACGCCGCGCGCCCTGTGGCTCTGCTGGAAGCTGCTCGGCGAGATGCTGGCTTGAACGGGCCCTCAGCCCCGAAGATGAAGGCGCGAGCCGAATCGCAAATAGCGAATCTCGCCCCTGTCGTCACGAATGAAGTCGGCCCGGCTATCCTTGTGTATGCCATCTAATATCAGAAGCTGATCGTCGCCGCAACGGGCGGCAGCGGCCGACTGCTCGCTCGTCGCATCATCCGCCGGCCATGCGCCCGTCGCGCGTATCAGAGCTACCAGCGCGTCATTCTCCATTCGCAGCTCAATTTCGCGCATTATGCCCCGGTAGACCCCGACAAATTGCGTCAGCGCCTCGGGAGAAGAAGCGATGGCTCGCGGCTCAGGCAGCTCGATGCCGCAGAACTCGCTTAATACCGCCTTGTTGAAGCGCTCGTGCAGGTCCGCGCCCTTGTCCCCATTCGTCATCATGCCAAAGGCCAGTTGCTGTTGCGGCACAATAGTCAGCACCGACTCCTGGCCATTCGTACCGCCCGTGTGCCAGAGACGCGTTTCGCCATCGCTGCCGCTTATCATCCAAGCCAGTCCACAGCCAGCCATATGGGGCAAGCTGGGCGCTTGACACTTTTGCATCTCCGCCAGGTTTTCCCGGCGCAGCAGTGGCGGTCCATCGCCGAGGTGATAAGCGCCATAACGCAGCAGGTCGTGAATATGGCAACTGATCCCGCCGGCGGCATTCATCCCGCGCGGAATCGCCCAGGGACTCAGAACGCGGCCGCCTTCCTCATGCCCAACGGCAAATCGATGCAGCATCACTTGATGCGGAAAGAAGAAGCTGCGCGCCATGCCCAGCGGCTCAAACACCAACTCCTGAATGGCAGCTTCGTAGGTCGCGCCGGTCAGCGCTTCGATGATGCGCCCGGCGACGCAGAAGCCGGCATTGTTGTAAGAGAAGTGCAACCCCAATGGCGCCAGCTGCGCGAAGCTGGCCATGCCCGCCACATACTTTTCGGCCGCGTCATCGCCGATGCCAGTATCGCTAAAGACATCGCCCGTCCAGCCAGCCAGATGCGTCAGCAAATGCCAAGCCGTGACCCGCCTCGAGACATCGTCGTCGAGCACGCGAAAGCCCGGCAAGTAGTCACGGACGGGCGCATGTAGATCCAGCTTGCCCCGCTCGACCAATCGCATCATCGCGGTGGCTGTGACCGTCTTCGTGATGGACCCGATCTGAAATAGCGTCTCATCCGTGACCGGCAAGGGATTCTCGACGCTCGTTACGCCGGCGCCGGCGGTGTAGCTTTGTCCAGAAACAGTTAGCCCAAAGCTGGCGCCCGGCACACCCAATTCCTCGCGCCAAGCCTCGACTTGCTCTCTGATCTTCTCAAATTGTCCTCGATAATCGCTCATGACGCCTCCTTCCGTTTTGCCTCGCAGAATCTCTAATCATACAGCGCTCAACACGGGGCGCGGCAAATCACATGCGGGCTTCTGCTTGCGCAGCTCCCGCTCAATTTGGCTTGCCCGCGCTCCAGCGGATGCTCAGCCCATTCATCAATACGAAGAATGCCACCACCAACATGATATTGCGATAACCAACTGTGCCTTGTAAGAATCCGAAGCTGAGCGTGGAGCCAAACCAGCCCAGATTCCATAAGACCAAGCCCACGCTGCTCGCGATATTGTGAAAGTCTTCGTTCAAGGAATCCATCAGCAATGGCTGGAATAGTGGCTGCATCGTGTTGCGGATGCCGATCGCCAGGACGTAGAATATCACCGCCGCCAGCAAAGCCCCCGAGAAACTGAGCCCAACAAAGGCGATCGCGCTCGCGACCATCAAGGCGGACAGCGCCATCGCCCGGCCCATCCGCGCTTCCCAGAAGGGATTGAGCATGGGCATGATACCCATCACCAGCCAGCCCAAGCCGATGATGCTGCCCACAGCGCCGTCGCTTATCCCGAAGACATCGCGAAAAAACAGATTGATAAAAGGAAAGGTCAGCCCGCCGGATATGCCAAAAACGAACAGCGGAAAGGTCAGCCGCAGGATCGCCCGCCAGGGCACAGAGCGCAAAGCCAGTCTTTTCCTCGCCTCTGCCTCAACGCTTGACGCGGAATGACCGCGCAAGGCAAGCACTGGCAAAATGCTCAACAAGATTGCCAGCGCCGCAATCACGATGCCCCCTTGATATGCCAGCGGCATCTCTTCCGGTCGAAGTCCAGCGACGCCGTCAATCGCGAGCAGCTTGCTGACAAGAATCGGCAGAAAGCCCCCCAATGCGCTGCCAATTGACACCGCCAACATACTGACCAGGTTGTGGTAGGAAAACTGCGCGCTGTGCTCGCTGCGGTCGGTGAGCCTTACCATGAAAGGCGGCTTGACCACTTGATTGGCGCCAAAACAGGCGCCCCAGCAAAAACGGCTTATCACCAGCAGGGGCAGCGCCTGTGTGAAGGCAGTCGCCACGACGCTCAAGGCGAGGCCAAATGTGGAAAGCGCGATCAAGCGGCGATTGCCGGCCCGGTTAGCGATCCAGCCAACCGGCAAGCCGATCATAAAGCCGCTCAGGCGCGGCAAGGACTGCAGCAAGCCGATTGTTTCCGCGTCGATGCCGATACTCACCAGATAGAAATTCAAGAGAATATCGGCAATACCCAACAAGCCCACGTGGAAAAACAAGCTGTGGCACAAAAATAGCAGCACCTGTCCGTTCAAACCGGGCAAGCGCCCTGCGCGCAGACGCGCGGTCAAAACCTTGTCCGCTTTCTAAACCTGACCATCGTCCGGCAACACCGCTTTCTCTAAGGACATGCCCGGCGCGGAATCCAGCCACAGCCACCCCAAAGCCAGGGCAATCGCATCAAATTATTTTTCACCGCAGAGGCGCCGAGGACACAGAGTTAAAGTTTGTTTCCAGACGAAACTGCTATGAAAAATCAAAGAAACAGTCCCTTTTTCTGCCATGGAATCTCGTTCAGAAAAAGAACTTAGCCTTTTGCTTTCGAGAAAAGGGGTTTTCTCTGTGCTCTCGGTGTCCTCGGTGGTTAAATTTTAGTTTGACTTTTGTCATCACAGCGGATGTTAATTTTGATGCGATTGCCCTGCACCCCAAAGCCCAGATTCTTGACAGGCGATTTTCGCGGACATATAATCCTTTGACAATTGTCGACATTCTTGAATATTATACGGCTCGCATTGCCGATTTCACAGTTCGCGGACAACAGATTAGCCCCATTTTGCAAGGGCTGCTGCTGTCTGCGTATCGCATAAAGGAGAGTTCAGTTTGGCATCAAATACCAAGGGCGCAATCTTGGCGCGGCACCGGGCAAATGATGATTTGAACACCCCACTCTTGCCGCAGGTAGCCCGGGGCGACAGCGACCTGGCAGCTGACGGCATGCGCGGTCCCCTCGACGAACGGATCATCGCCGCCGCTTCGGCCGCGCTGGAAAACGGGCACACTCATTATGTCGACGTGCCAGGTATCGGACCCCTGCGCGATGCCATCGCCGACTATCTGAAGGGCGCCGCCGGGGGGCACTATCGTCAGGGCAACATTGTCATCACAGCCGGCCTGCAAGAGTCGCGCTTTTTGAGCGTACAGATGATCGGCGAACAATACGACAGCATCGCCGTCCCCGCTGTGATCCATCCCGGCCTTCGCAAGGCACTGGGTCTGCGCAGCCGCAATCCACGGACGATTGCTGTAAGCCAAGCCAAAGGCTACCTGCCGTCGATTGAGGCCATCGCCCAAGCCGCCTCCGATGGCTGCCGCCTCTTCTACCTTGAATCGCCTTCTCGTTTGAGCGGCGCCGCCTATGCCGCCGACGAAGTCGCCGCCATCAATCAAATCATCGCTGAAAAGGACGCCGCTGTGATCTGGGACCAGGGGCTGGCGCCCTGGGTCGAAGGCGCTTATGCCTCCTTCGCGGCGCTGGACAGCGACTGCGCGCGTACAGCCGCCATCGGCGAAGCCTATAGCGGCATGGGATTGGCAAGCTGGTTCATTGCCTATATCGCCGCGCCGGAAGCCTGGGTTTCTTCCATGCAATCGCAAAAACAGATCATGGCGATTTGCACCAGCACCGCGTCGCAATACGCCGCGCTGGAAGCGGGCCAACTTTATAATGAAGCGCGAGGACGACAATTGTCCAGGCTCGCTCAATTGCGCGCCGATTTACTGAGCGCAGCCAGCGAAGCCGGTTTGTCCGTCGTCGGTGGCGAAGCGGTCAACGTCATGGCATTAAAACTGTCGGAAGATAACATGAAGAAAATAAGCCGCGCTGGAATCGACTTCGCCGCTGGCAGTCTCTTCGGCGCGCCGGATGTGATCCGCCTCAATGTAAACCATTCAACCGCTGCCGCGCTGCGCGCGCTCAGTTGATCAGAAACCGAGGAATCTACCAAACATGAGCAAGAAGAAAAAAACCGGCACCAGTCTGCTCTATCAATTGATCGGCGAAGCGCGCGGCTATGATGATGTCATCATCATGGGACGCGGCGATCCCGATTTTGACACGCCGCCGCATATCGTCGCCGCCGCCAAGGAGGCCATGATCCATCACCACAATGACTATACACCGCCGCAGGGACTGCTGCCATTGCGTCAAGCCATCGCCGAGCGCGTCAAGCGCGTCAACAATATCGATGTCGATCCCGAAAGCGAGGTCGTGGTCACCAATGGCGGGCAGGAAGCGCTTTTTCTGATGGTGCTCGCGGTCACTTACCCGGGCGACGAAATGATCGTGCCCGAACCCAATTATAATACCTACGCCGATTCGCTGGCTTTCGCCGGCGGCGTCAAGGTCGAGGTACAAACCTACGCCGAGACCGATTTCCGCGCCGATCCCCAAGACATTCGAAAGGCTATCACGGACAAAACGCGCTCGCTGCTGCTGGTCTCGCCCAACAATCCCGCCGCCAGCGTCATCGCCCCAAACGATATGCGAGAGATGCTGGATATCGCGGTCGAACACGATCTGATGATCCTGGCGGATGACATCTACGACCTCTTTGTTTATGACGATTTTCAACACGTCAGCCCGGCTTCTTTGCCCGGCGGCAAGGAGCGCGCGCTCACGCTCAACGCCTTGTCCAAAGCCTATTCCATGACCGGCTGGCGCCTGGGCTGGATCGTCGGTCCAGCCGATTTGATGGCGCGCGTCACCGAACTCAAGGCGGCTGTCAGCGGAGGCGCCTCAGTCATTTCTCAGTACGCCGGCATCGCCGCTTTGACCGGACCGCAGGACGCCGTCGAGATGATGGCGGAAGCCTATCGCCGGCGTCGGCGCATGGTCCTCGACGCCCTTGACGAGATGAGTATGAAATACGGTATGCCCCAGGGCGGACAGTTCGTCTTCGCCGATATCGGCTTCACCGGCTTGGACAGCGCCGAAGTCGCGCAGCGAATGCTGACCGAACAGCACGTCCTGGCTTATCCAGGCTCGGCATTTTCCAAAGATCGCAAAGATTACCTGCGCATGACCTTCCTGCAACCGGAAGATCAATTGATGGAAGGGCTGGAGCGCATGAAAGTCGCCATGGATAACATCATGGCGGAAAAGCAGTGACATCATCATCCTCAATACAAATCTGCGAGTCTAACGATTGGTACAAACAATGGACAAGCCACTAGGTGATAAAGTAGCGGTCGTCAGCGGCGCGAGCCACGGACTGGGACAGGCGACGGCGGAACATTTGGCGGCTTTGGGCGCTCATGTCTGTCTGCTGGCGCGGCGCATGGGACCCTTGCAAGAGACGGCGGAAGCCATCAAAAGCGCCGGCGGCGCAGCCAGCGCCTTCCCTTGCGATGTCTCCGACCCGGCGCAAGTTCAAGCCACAGCCGCCGCCATCCAAGGGGCTTTGGGAAAAGCGCATATCCTGGTCAACAATGCCGGCATTCCCGCGCCCCGCAGTTTCGCCGAAACCAATTTCAGCGATTGGGACGCGGTCATCGGGACCAACCTGTCCGGCGTCTTTTATCTGACGCGCGCCCTTTGGGAGGCGCTGATCGCCGCCGCTGGCGCCTACGTAATCACAATATCCGGCACAGCCGGTTTGCGCGGCGGCGGCAGTCCGGCTTATGGCGGCGCCAAGTTCGGTTTGACCGGACTGAACCACGCCATCGCGCAGGCTGGAAAAGACCATCAGATCCGCGCCACTATCCTTTACCCGGGCGGCATCGATACCGGCTGGCGCGGCGCGCCCATCGGCGTCAAGCCGCGCAGCGAAACCATGGATCCGGCCGTCATCGCCAAAATGATCGGGCAAATGGTCACGTCGCCGCCCGAATTCGTTGTCAACGAAGCCGTGCTGAATCCTCTGGATCAACCCTTCATGTAAGGTCGCATTCATGGCATACGAAGTTCATGACGCATCGCTCGTCAACCACTACTCGCTGTCGACGCTGAAGGACTTCGCATTTCGCTTCATGCGGTCGCTTGGCGCGACGGCTGAAGAAGCCGAAATCATCAGCGACGGTCTGATGACGGCTTCACAATGGTGGCACCCGGGCCAAGGCCAAGGACTGGAGAAACTCTTTCGCTATCATCGGCGGGTCAACAACGGCGGCATCCAGCCGGACGCGCCCATGCGCTGGCTGCGAGAGGCCCCGGCTTCCGCTCTGCTCGACGCCGCCAAAGGATTCGGCTACGTCGCCGCGGACCGCGCCATGAGTCGCGCGGTCGAAAAAGCCAAATCGGCCGGCATCGCCATGGTCGGCGTACAACACAGCAACCACTTCGGCATCGCCGGCTATCACGCGCTGACCGCCGCCAAAGCCGGCTTCATCGGCTGGTCCTTCACCAACGCCAAGGCGGAAATGGCGCCCTGGGGCTCGGCCAAGCCCGTGCTGGGCACCAATCCCTGGGGCATCGCCATCCCCCGCGGCGACGATCAAGCTATCGTGCTCGACATGGCTTTGACCATGTCCGGCAAAGGCATGATGCGCTGGTACGAACAGGAAGGACGCCCGATGCCCGACAATTGGGCGCTGACGCCCGATGGTCAAAGCACCACCGATCCCGCCGCCGCCAGGGACGGACCCATGCTGCCCATTGGCGAATACAAGGGTTACGGTTTGAGCCTGGTCACCGATGTGCTGGCTGGCGTCATGACCGGCGCGCTCTTTGGCTTGAATGTCTTCCAGGACGACCGGAATTTCGATGTCGGACACATGATGATCGCCATTGATCCGGCGGCGCTGATGAGCCGCGAGGATTATGAGGCGCGTTTGGCGCAACTGGTCGCCCAGGTCAAAAGCGCCCCGGCAATTGATGAAAGCCGGCCAGTCCTGCTGCCGGGCGAGGTCGAGTTCCGGCGCATGGGCGAGAGGCAAAAGAAGGGCATCCCGGTCTCGCGCGAGACGGTCGACGGTCTGAGGGATCTGGCAGCCGGTCTCGGCCTGGCGTTTACCCTATAAAGGTCCAGCCGTCATCAAAATAACGAGCCTGATCGGCTGTTTCAAGATAATTTGAGGACGAACTTTATGGACAATAGCTCGCAAATTGACGTGGCGCGCAGGCGTGGTCTCATCCCGGAAGACCTGATCAAGTTTCGCTGGCTGGCCGAACTGGCGCTCTCGCCCTCCGGCCTGCAGGTCGCCTACACGATTCGCCGTCCCGATGCCGCATCCAACGGCTATATTTCTCATCTTTACTTGCGCGACCTGGGCGCGGATTCAGCCGCGCGCCTGACCGACGGCGACTGCCAGGTCTCTTCAATCGCCTGGAGCCGCGATAGCAGCCGCATCGCCTATAGCTACAGCGACAGCGAAGGCGCTTCCCTGCGCGTGGTCGACGTCGAGGACGACTTTGAAGAAATATATCCGACTGGCGGCGCGCCCATGACCGGACTCGATTGGTCCGCCGATGGGGACAAGCTGGTCGGCGCGCGCTGGACGCCCATGCGCAGCGCCGATGATCGCGGACCCGTCGAAGGCATACCCAAGCCGACCATCAAAGTGGTGCGCCGCTTGCGCTACAAGCAGGACGGCGTCGGCTGGGTGCATGACCGCTTCCTGCAGATCTGGGTGCTGGAACTGGAAACCGGCGACCTGGTTCAAGTCACCCACAGCGAATGCGATTATTCCACCCCCAGTTGGAGCAACTGCGGCGACCGGCTCGCTTTTGTCGGCATGGCGCGCGAGCAGAATACGCCGCTCGGATACGGGCAGATCCTCATCTGTGACTATCCCGAAAGCGAACCGCGCTTGCTGCTGCCGGAGTGGCAAGGCACTGCCTTCAGCCCGGTCTGGGGCGACAACGACCGTCATATCGCATTCGCCGGGCACAACCTGTCGCCACCGGTCAATCGGCGCAACTTTTGGCAGCCGCACCTGGCTGATGTCGCCGCCGGAACCGCTATCAAACTGGGCGCCGATATCGACGAGGAAGTTGGCAATTACGGCGTTTCCGATCAGCGCAAGGGATTGACCAACGTGACCATGAAATGGGCTGTCGGCGACGAATGGATCTACTTCCTGATGACCGAACAAGGCGCCAGCAATCTCTATCGCATCAATACCGCCGGCGCATACGAGAAACTGGTCGGCGGTGACAGCACCACCTTCGACTACAGCCCGGCCAAAGGCGGCAGGGCGGCTTATGGGCAAGCCGATCCCTCCAACCCGGGCGAACTGTATATTTGGCAAAATGGCGAATCGCGCAGGCTGACCAATCTCAATCCCTGGCTGCGCGATCATGAGCTGGCCAAGCCCGAAAGCTATTGGTACGACGGCGTCGACGGCGCCAAGGTTCATGCCTGGTCGATCAAACCGCTCAACTTCGAGGAAGGCAAAAAATATCCGCTCGTGCTCTATGTGCATTGCTCAATGTTCTCCTGGGATTTCAATCACGAGTTCCAGATCTATGCCAACGCCGGTTATGCCGTGGCCTATTTCAACCAGCGCGGCACCACCGCCGGCTACGGGCAAGCCTGGACCAAAGCCAGCGAAGGCGATCAAGGCGGCAAAGACTACGAGGAGATCATGCTGGGCGTCGATGAACTGGTCGCGCGTCCCTACATAGACGGCGCTCGCATGGGCGTCACCGGCGGCAGTTGCGGCGGCTTTATGACCAACTGGATCGTGGGCCATACCGACCGCTTTGCCGCGGCTGTCACACAGCGCTCGATCGTCAACCAGATCAGCTTCTTCGGCACCTCGGATATCGGTCCCGAATGCACCGGCGGCGAGACGCGCACCGACCCCTGGCGCGATTTGCAGAGCAGTTGGGCGCAGTCGCCCGTCGCCTATATCGACCAGGTCAATACGCCGCTGCTAATCATCCATAGCGACCAGGATCATCGCTGCGCGCTGGAACAAGCCGAGCAGATGTTCGCCGCCCTGCGCTGGCGCGGCAAACCGGTCGAGTTGGTCATTTTCGAAGGCGAAAATCACGACTTGTCCCGCGGCGGACGCCCGGGCAATCGCATCGAACGGCAGCATCGCATCCTGGGCTGGTTCAAGAAATATCTGGGAACGCATCCCGTCAAAACATGAACAGTGTAGATGCGACCTATCAGGTCGCCCACGAATACAAAACGAATCTGTAGGGGCGATCCAAGGATCGCCCGCAAACAAAGGAGAAACTACATGTTAAAAGTAGGCAATCTAAGCGCCAGTGCCGGGGAGAAAACCTTCGGCTATCTGGAGACGGCGGCATCACGCTCTGGCATCCGGCTCGATATCCCGGTGCACTTGATCGCCGGGGCTGAGCCGGGACCCACACTTATGCTGCAAGGCGCGATCCACGGCGCTGAAATCATCGGCTCCATTGCCATTCTCGATTTCATCGCCAAAGCCGATCCCGCCGCCATCCGCGGCAATGTCATCGCCGTGTCGGTGGTGAATCGCGCCGGCTTCGAGCTGGGCGAACGCGGTTCCAGCGTCGACGACAAAGACATCAGCCGCCTCTTCCCCGGCAATAAGGACGGCAGCGTCTCCGACCAGACCGCTCATATCTACTTCCAGGAAACCATCACCCAAGCTGACGTGCTGATCGATTTCCACGCCGGCGCCCGCACCGCCTATGAGCGCTACGTTTTGTTCACTGCCGAATATGACCCGAACAATTTGACACTGATGGAACAGCGGCGGCGCAAGCTGGTGGTGGCTTTCGGGCTCGATCAAGCGGCTTTCTTCCCGCCGGGCACCTTCGGCAGCGGCGCATCCAAGATCGCGATCGAGGAGGTCAATACCCTGCAGATCACGCTCGAATTCGGCGGCGGTACCGGCTGGTTCAAAAATGGCGAGGATAACGTGCGCGATGCCGAACGCGGCATCTGGAATATTATGAAAGCCATGGGCATGGTCGACGGCGAGCTCGAAGCCGACGGTCCCCTCTGCACCGTCTACGAAGCCGGCGTTGTCATCTGGAAGCCGGCCGTGGACGGGCTTTTCATCCGCGACGCCAAATTCAAGGACGAACTGAAGGAAGGCGATATCTACGGACGTCTGGTCGATCCCTATACCGGCGACCTGCTGGCGGAAATGCCCACGCCGAAAGATGGCATCGTCATACCGAGCGGGCAAGAGTGGCCCACTGTCGGCGCCACCTCCATCGGCATTCTCGGTTCCATAGACCGCATCGAAGACCGCCGTACGCTGGACCTGTCCGTCAGCTTTGATTAATCCGATAGGAGCAGATAGAAATGAAGATTGGAACGATAGAGGCGAACAAGGGCGAAAAGTCCTACGGATTCTTCAAAACCGGCGAGACGCATGGGCGCTTCCCGGTGCATATTCCGCTGCATCTAGTCGTCGGCGCCAGCGACGGTCCCATGCTGGTGGTCCAAGCGGGAACGAGCGGATTGGAAATCGAACCCTCGCTGATCCTGCCTCATGTCGTCAAAGAACTCGATCCAGCCCAGATCAAGGGAACGCTGGTTCTCGTGCCGCTGATGAACACATCCGGATTCGAATTCGCGCAGATCAACAGCCCCTGGGACGACAAACATCTCAACCGCCTGGGACGCGGCGATGCTGACGGCAGCGTCAGCGACCAGTTGATCCATCATTACTATCAGGATGTAATCGCCAAAGCGGACGCCCTGGTTGACATCCGCACCGGCTCGCAATGGAGTTATCATCACTTTGTCGGCGTGAACAATGAGGGTGATGTCGACGGTTCGAAAGCGCTGGCGATCGCGCTGGGGCTGCCCCACGTCGTGCTGGGCAAAGACGAAGAAAACTCGATGGCTCTGCAAGCCGCGCGCGATGGCAAAGCCGTGGCCGTAGCATTTATCGGCGGCGGACCCGGCCTGAGGGACTACCGCGATCAAGATCAGAGCCGCATGCGCAATGCCGTCCTTAATGCCATGCGTCACCTGGGCATGCTGGATGGCGCGCCCGAAAGCGATGTCGATAAGGTATCTGTCATCCAGGAGCACACCGTGATCACGCCCACCGGCGAACGCGGCTTCGTCTTCATGGACAAGCGCCTGCGCGGCGCACAGGTCAATGCCGGCGACAAGCTCGGCTACGTGCGGCATCCCTTCTCGGGCGAAGTCATCGAAGAGATTACCGCGCCGCGCGCGGGCGTCATGGTCCATGCCGGCGCTTCCTGGCCCGTGCCGCTGGAAGACACCGTGCTGGCTATTCTGGGCGACCTTGTCGAGGAGATAGATATTGCTTAACCTCACGCGCCCCGAAGCATCAGCGAGGGGAGTTGGGTCATCTTTTGGCGATCGCAACATCGAAAAAAGTCTCCTCCCATTGCAATGGGGGAGATTTAGAGGGGGGTTGAAACCTCCGTCATGATCCTCACGATCTGGAACCGCAGCAGCTTTCGCGTGGCTGATTACCGCTGGTATTGGGCGGCCAATGTCCTCGTGCATATCACATATCTGCTGCAAGCGGTGGCGCTTGGCTGGCACATGCTTGAGATAACAGGCTCGCCATTTCAAGTCGGCTTGATCGCCTTCGCCTACGGCTTGCCCTTGCTCGTCGTCGCGCCTTTTTCCGGGCTCGTGGCGGACCGCATGAAACGGCAATGGGTGGTGCAAGCGGCTATGGTCGTCGCCGTGCTGACCTCAGCCGCCCTGGCGCTGCTGGTGAAATCGGGCGCGACCGAGCCGATTGCATTCCTGCTCGCTTCTTCCATGCTGGGCGCGACCTTCGCCTTCTATGCGCCGGCGCGGATGGCTTTGCTGCCGAATCTGGTGCCGGATGCTATGGTCTTCAACGCGACGACGCTGAGTTATTCCGGCACGCGCTTGATGGGGTTTTTCGGTCCCGTGCTGGCTGGTTATCTCTTGCAATTCACCGACATATTTGTCACCTTCTGCGTTCAGACCCTTCTCTTCGCCCTGGGCGCGTCGCTCTATCTCAAGGCGACGCGCTACTTGCCAAGCCCGAAAAGAAAAGTCGGCTCGGGCGGCAGCATACTGCAGGGCTTCTCCGAAATCAGCGCCTACTTCCGGGGCGACCGAGCATTGCTGGGCTTGCTGTTCTTGAGTCTGGTCTTTGTGCCAATCGGCATGCCCTACCAAAAGCTGATGCCCATTTTCGTAGCCCAGGCGCTCAACGAAGGTCCGGCCATCCTTGGGTTGCTGGTGGGCAGCGCCAGCCTGGGTTCGGCGCTTTCCGGCTTCGCAGTCGTTATCATCGGCGATGTCTATCCCAAGGGCAAAGCCATTCTCGTCTTTTCCAGCCTTTTCGGTCTGGGCATGGTTATCTTCGCCTTCATTCGGCAGCCCATGTTCGCGCTCGGCTGGATTTTCCTGGTCGGCGTCGCTTCCGGCTTGTTCCTCACCTTGATCAACGCGCTGCTTTTGACGCAACTGCCCGACGAACTGCGCGGACGCATGATGAGCCTCTGGGGCATGGTCTGGGGTCTGATTCCCTTGACGACGCTGGCGGCGGGCACAGTCGCCGAATTTTGGAACATCTCCGTGGTGCTGGCTTTTGCCGGCGCCTGCGTCACCGCGGCTTGTATCACCTTGTGGGCGCGGCGTTCGCCGCTGCTCGACTTGTAAGGAACAGCGACCGATGGCTCTGCTCTTGCACAATCACGAAATCCGCGGACTCATGGACCTCGCCGAGTACATCGACGCTGTCGAAGCCGGCTACCGCCAATTCGGAATCGGCGCGGGCGTCGCCTTCCCGCGCGAGAACCTCTGGATCAAAGGCGACGAAAGCGAGAGCCGCGGCGGCGGTCACCTGCCCGCGGGCAGCAAAGCCTCCTTCAAGTTCAAAGCCGGGCTGCTGCCCGGCTTGAGCGGAGCCGGCGTAAACGCTTACACCGCCGGCTTGCCCGGCGGGCTCGAGACCTTCATGTTCCTCTTTGATACGGACAGCGGCGCGCTGGCTGCCATCATGGAAGTGATGTACCTGAGTTGGCTTAAGACTGCCGCTGTCTCGGCATTGGCCACCCGCTATCTTGCGCCGCCCGACAGTTCAATCCTGGCGCTCTTCGGCGCCGGCCGTCATGCCCGCTCCCAACTCTACGGCTTGACCAAAGTGGCCGATATTCAACGCGTGCAAACCTACAGCCGCAACCCCGACAAGCGTCGCGCTTTCTGCCAGAAGATGAGCGCCGAACTCGGCATCGAGGTAATTCCCGTCGACTCGTCACAAGAAGCGCTGCGCGACGCCGATATCGTCACCGCCATCACCACCGCGCCAAGTCCCGTGTTTGACGGCAGGGACCTGCCCGACAAACCCTTGCACATCAATGGTCTGGGCGCGCATTACCCCTGGGTGCGAGAGCTCGACGCCTATACAGTGCGCAATAGCCGCGTCTTCGTCGATGTATTGCAGCAGGGCGTCAGTGAGAACGGCGAGCTTGCCATTCCCATAAAGGAAGGGCTCATCAGCGAAGACCATGTCAAAGGCGATCTGGGCGCGCTGGCGGCGGGCGCTGTAACCGGTCGCCTGCCCGATAGCAAATGGACGGTCTTTCTCTCCGGCGGCACCGGTGTTGATGATATCGCCGTGGCGACGCGCCTCTACCAGAAAGCCCTGGAGCGCGGCGTCGGCACAGCATTTCAATTCAATCAACCTTATGAATTCGAGCTGTAACAGTGGTAAAACAACAATACCAAGATCACCATGGGCACGAAAATTGCTTATACGAGTCAGCCGTGCTTGATGTATTGTTGAACGTCATGCAATCGCGCCACTGATTGGCTCCCCTTCCCCCTTTATGGGGGAAGGGGTTGGGGGATGGGGGCTGTAGTGGTTCTCTTATTACGTAATCACGAAATCCGTGGACTCATGGACCTCTCCGATTACATCGCCGCCGTCGAAGACGGCTATCGCGAAATCGGGCTTGGCGCGGGCGCAGCCTTCCCGCGCGAGAATCTCTGGATCAAAGGCGAAAAACGCGACGACCACCGTGGTGGTCATCTGCCAGCGGGCAGCAAAGCCTCTTTCAAGTTCAAAGGGGCGCTTCTGCCCGGCTTAGGCGCTGCCGGCTTGAACGCCTACACTGCCGGATTGCCCAGCGGCCTCGAGACCCTCTTCTTCCTCTTCGACACGGACAGCGGCGCTTTGGCCGCCGTCATGGAAGTGCTTTATTTCGACTGGCTCAAGACCGCGGCTGTTTCCGCGCTGGCGACCAAATATCTGGCGCCGGCCGATAGCTCGGTCCTGGCATTGTTTGGTACCGGACGGCACGCCCGTTCGCAGCTTTACGCCATCAGGGAAGTGGCGGATATCAAAGTCGTGCGGGCTTACAGCCGAAACGCCGACAAACGACGCGCCTTCTGCCAGCAGATCTCCGCCGAGCTCGGCATAGAGGTGGTCCCGGTTGATTCTCCCGGAGCCGCCCTGGACGACGCCGATATCGTCACGGCGATCACGACATCGCCCACGCCCGTATTCCAGGGCGTCGACCTGCCGGACAAACCCGTCCATATCAATGCCCTCGGCGCTCACTATCCCTGGGTGCGCGAAGTCGATGATCACACCGTGCTCAACAGCCGCGTCGTCGTCGACGAATGGCAACAAGGCTTGGCTGAAAACGGCGAACTCCGTATGCCCATGGCAGCGGGCTTGATCGACGAGTCCCACGTCGCCGGGGACCTGGGCGCCCTGGTCGCGGGGAAGATCCCCGCGCGGGAACCCGACACCCGATGGACGCTTTTCCTTTCCGGCGGCACCGGCGTCGAAGATCTCTCCGTGGCGAGGCGGCTTTACGATCGTGCGGTCGAACGCGGCGTCGGCACACAATTTGCCTTTAATCAACCATACGAATACGAACTGTAAGGAGCGGAGGATTCATGTTAACTCACGACGCACTCAAGCGGGACACGTCGCGGCGGGTCAAGCGCCTGCAAGCGATGATGAAGGAAAACGACCTCGATGCCATGATTATTACCGGGCAGGCAATGCCGGGCGGCATGGGCGCCATACGTTACATCACTCATGCCCATCTATGGGGTGGCGTCGCGTATGCCATCCTGGGAGCGGACGATCCCCATCCCTGGCTGCAAGTATGGAGTTCTTATCAAGCAGTTTGGAGCCGCAACGAGACCACCACCCTGCCGGAACGCGTGCTTTCGCCCTACGAAGATATCGTCCGGGCTACCGCCGATACCGCCAAGGAATACGCCACCGGCAGCAAGCGCATCGGCATGGTCAATATGAGCAAGCTCATGAGCCTCGGCACCTATAATGCCTTCGCCGCGCAACTCGAAGGCTACGAAATGGTCGAGGTCACCGACGCCTTCAACGCCATCCGCCAGATCAAATCGCCATTTGAACTGGAAGCCATTCAGCAGAACGGCGCCATTCTCGATTCCGCCATGGATGTCTTCAAGGACATGGCTGGCGTCGGCGCGCGCTATTGGGATGCCTGCGCAGCCGTCGAGGGCTATATCAAGTCCTTCGGCGCATTCTGGGGACGGACCAAGCTATCCCTGGATATCACCCCCTACACGGTGCCGACGCCCAAAGACCTGCGCATGAATCGCGATGACATCATCAACTTCGAAATCGTCTACGAATCGCCCTACGGCTACTGGCTGGAGATGACAGCCGTCTTTTGCTTCGATCCGCTTCCGGCGGATATTCAAGCCCTCCTGGACGGCTATCTGGCGGCGGTGGAGGCTTCGTCGGCAGTGGCGAAGGCCGGCAATACCTTCCGCGATATTTCCGACGCCAACGACAAGGCATTGCGCGATCGCGGCTTCCCGGTCGCCGGCAAGCACACCCCCGATTGTCACAGCACCGGCCTGGACGGCAGCGACGGTCCCAACTCGCTCGGCGCGCCCGATTTTGTGCTGCAGCCCAATATGGTACTCTCATATCATCCCGGCACCGTGCTGGAAAACGACCGCGGCTTCTTGATCTCGGACAATTTCCTGGTCACGCCCGAAGGCGCTGTCCGTCTCTCGCCGCACCACGCCGACCGCTACTACATGCAATTGGACGCCTAAACCGCATGAATGCGAATATCCGTAGGGGCGACCTATCAGGTCGCCCGCCAGTGAAAGGAGTTCCACCATGACTCAGCAAACGGCCGTTTCCTTCATAGGCGAATACGCTGCCGCTCGTAAATACGAAGATCTGTCCGAACTAACGATCACGCGCGCCCGGCAAGTCACGCTCGACTTCATCGGCACCATGCTCGGCGGCTATCAAACGGAGCTGGGCCAGCTTGCGTCGGACTATGCCGCGCGGATGCTGCCGGGCGACGACGCCTCCATCGTCGGCGACGGCCGCCGCAGTACGACCGAAGGCGCTGCCTGGGCAAACGCCGTGATGGGCAAGTTCCTTGGCATGGACGATTCGCATAGCACCGCCGGCCACGTCGCCTCGCAATTGCTGCCCGTCGTGTTGACGCTGGGCGAAGAACTGCGACTGAGCGGGGAGCAAGTTATCACGGCGCTGGCAGTCGGCTACGATGTGATGGACATGGTGCATTCCGCCGTCGACGCCTGGCAGCGCGAACGCGGGCTCGATCACAAGAGTCAAGCCGGTACCCTGGCCAGCGCCGCTGCCGCAGCTGTCGCCATGGGCTTGCCCGCGGAGAAAATCGCCCACGCTATTGCCCTGTCAATGGATCTCGCTTGCGGCACAGAGCAGTATGTCTGGGATGCCGGTACCTGCGATACAAAAGACTTGCTGGCGGGCTACGGCGCTCGCAACGGCATCTATAGCGCCAAAATGGCGGACTTCGGCTTCCGCGGACCGCCCGGCGCGCTCGACGGACCCTACGGCTATTTCCACGCCTTCGGTCCCGGTTACGACAAATCGATACTCGACACCCTCGACAATCAAGCGCTGGCGCGCACCGGCTTCAAACCGCATGCCGGTTGTCGCCATGTACATTCCTGCGTCGACGCCACCCAGGAATTGCTAAAATCCGGTCAACCCGATCTCGACGCCATCACCGCCATCGAAATCGATACCTATCACGAGGCGATCACGCCCGCATTTCGCGTCAACTACGCGCCGCAGACTGTCGGTCAGGCCGGCTTCAGCTTGCCTGTTACTGCATCTGTCATCTTGACGCGCGGCGCTTGGTTCCGCGAAGACATCGAAACCTACGATAATCCCGAAGCGCGCCGTCTCCGCCACTTGGTCAAGGTCGGGCTGGATGAAGCGATCCAGGCTGTACATCCGCTGAAAAACGGCTGCGAAGTGCGCATCGCCACCCAAGACGGGACGCAATACAAAGGACGCGTCGAACACGCCAAGGGCGAGCCCGAGAACATGCTAAGCGACGCCGAATTCGAGAGCAAATTCCGCTATCTGGTCGGCGATCTGCTGCCCGACGAGCAAATCCGCCGCCTGCTGGACTGCTGCAATCGCTTGGAGCGCCTTGACGATGTGAGCGAACTCGTACAGTTGACCATCCCGCAAGCGGAACTGGCTTTGAAATGATGCTGTAAAGAAACCCCCGGGAATCGGCATGTAGGGGCGACCTATCAGGTCGCCCGCCGGCGCATTGGATTGCTCGGACAAGCATTTGAGACGCCGGGAGAGGGCTGAGAATGAAAATCACCAAGATTGACAGCACCATCGTCCGGATCTCGCGCAGCCGCGATCTGGCGACAGCCTACGGCGTCTCGACCGACACCAACACGGTGGTGGTTCAAGTGCATACTGACGAAGGCATCACTGGCATCGGCCAGACGGTCGGTCCGGCACCCTGGGGCGGCGACCCGGTCGAAGTGATCAAGCTGCAAATCGAGCGCTATCTTCAGCCGGCGCTTCTCGGCCAGGATCCCTTCAATATCGAGCGCCTGCACCTGCGCATGCAAGGAGCCTTGCGTAATGCCAACAACGCCTACACTGCCATCGACTTCGCGCTCTGGGATATCAAAGGCAAGGCGCTGGGCGTACCGGTTTATCAATTGCTCGGCGGAGCCGTCATGCCCGGCGCGCTCTGTCATGGCTTCGTCGAGCGCGAAGCGCCGGAAAAGATGGCGGCGCGCATCGAGGAACTTGCCGCGGACGGATGGACCTGGTTCAAAACCAAGATCGGCTTCAGCGTCGCCGAGGACCTGGCATGGTACGGCGAACTGCTAGACCGGGTCGACGAGGGGATTCGTTTTCAATTGGACGGCAATACGGGTTATACTCTGGGCGATGCCGTCAAAGCCTTGACATCATTGGAAGCGCTTGGCGGCGTCGCCTTGTTCGAGCAGCCCGTGCGCTACCTGGACGAGATGGCGATTCTGGCGACCCGCCTGCGCGCGCCCTTGCAAGCCGACGAATCGACAGCCGACTCGCGCAGCGTTTACGAAATTGCCGAGCGCCGCGCCGCGCATGTCTTGCATTACAAATTGCATCGATACGGCGGCTTGTTGCCCGCGCAACGGATGTCAGCTGTCGCCGAGGCGGCTGGATTGGAGATTTCAATCGCGCCGTACTTCGATATCATCGCGGCCGCCGCAGCGCATCTGGCAGTCGCGACGCCAATTGCGAAATGGCCCGCCGGCTTCTCCGATATGACCGATTCCATCCTGGCTGAACCTTACCAGCCGGATGGTCAAATCTTGAAGCCGCCGCGGGGCAGTGGTTTGGGCGTAGCCATTGATGAGGATAAACTGGCATACTACGCCTCATTGGAGTGAGTTGTTTGGGGGGTTGCCACATGAACATGACGCAAAAGGAGGTGAATATCGCCAATGCGGACAAATGACCCGTCAGTTACTATCGGATTGAAGTTTCACAAAAGGAGTGAATCGTGAAAACAGCAAGACTTCTTGTTCTACTCAGCCTGATCGCCATGATCGGCGCTCTGGCATTTGCCCCCGCCGCAGCGCAAGACGACATGTCCGAATTCGTCTTCGCCCATAGCGGTCCCATCCGTCCCATGGACCCGCACTCGCATTGGTACGGCTCCACCCACCATTTGCTCAACTTGTATTACGATTGCCTGATCTGGCGCGCCGCCGATGGCAGCGGATATGTCCCGCAAGCCGCCCACAGCTGGGAGACCGTCGATGACACCACCTGGCGCTTCCACCTGCGCGAAGGCGCTACCTTCCATAACGGCGAGCCAGTCGACGCCGCAGCCGTCAAATGGAATATCGACCGCGTCCGCCATCCCATCGGCGACATCCCGCTCTATCAGCAGTGGGCTTTCGTCAAGGAAGTCGTCGTCGTGGATGACCTGACCGTGGATATCCACACCAACAGCCCCCACGCCTACTTCGAGAATGACGTCAGCTACAACGGCTGCGAGCTGATCCCGCCCGCCTACTTCGAAGAAGTCGGTCAGGAAGAGTTCAACCGCAACCCCGTCGGCTCTGGACCTTACGTGCTGGCGGAACTCAGCGAGAACGACCGCTATGTCTTCGAGGCTTGGGACGACTATCACAGCGGCCGCCCCGAGGTTGACCGAGTGATCTACCAGGTCATCCCCGAGCCATCGGCGCAGGTCGCCGCCTTGCTCGCGGGCCAAATCGACATGATGAAAGGCGTGCCCGCGCCCGACCGTCCCACGATTGAAGCCACCGATGGCCTCACCCTGCTCACCGAAAGCGGGAACAGGATGTACCACTACTATGCCCGCGTCGATACCGAGAGCGGCGCCTTCCCGGAAACCTTCCCGGATTATCAGCCGGCCACGCTGGATATCAATGTGCGTAAAGCCATCACCCACGCCCTTGATCGCCATCTGCTGGCGGAAGTGCACGGCTCGGCGAGCGCTCGCCTGGCCCGCGTCTGCTCCTACTATCCGGAAGGCATGGCTGACAAATACGCCGATCCCGATGTCATCGCCGAATGGTACAACCCCGACCTGGCGAAGGAATACCTGGCGAAAGCCGGCTTCGCCGAGGGCGAAGGTCCCACCCTCTACCTCGATACGCCGGTCGTCGGTCGTGGCGGCAGCGCCAAAGAAGTAGCTGAAGTTGCCGCCGCCTTGCTCGAGGATGTCGGCTTCACGGTAGATCTGACCGTCCGCGACGCCTCCGCCTTCGCTGTCGAAGTACAGCGTAGCGGCAACAACCGCGAACTGATGCTGGCGGCTCTCGGCTGCGGTCCCGCCCTGCTGCCGCTCTTCTACAATTGCGACTGGTCCGCGGTTGCCTACAGCATTTGCGACGAAGATTGGGACGCGGTGGCGGAAGCGATCCAGGTCACGATCGATCGCGACGCCCGCCTCGACCTCTGGGAACAGTGGTGGGAATACTACATCGACCTCACCCAGACCATCACGCTCTTCGAGATAACCGACGTCTTTGCATTAAATACGGCTGAATTTGACTTCACGCCGCGCAAAGACGGCTGGATGACCTTCCGCGATCTCAAACTCGCGGGTATGTAGTCCCCATCCCCCAACCCCTTCCCCCACAAGGAGGGAATGGGAGCTATTGCGCTGCATGTTGGGGGTAGTAAAGTCCCTCCCTCTTTATGGGGGAGGGAGCGTAGGGTGGGGGCAGAGGAGCAACCATGCGCGGGTTCTTAATCAGCCGACTGATCCAATTGGTCGTCACCATGTTTATCGTCTCCGTGGTCGTGTTCTTAATCCTGCGCTTGAGCGGCGACCCCGTCATGGTTGTAGCGCCCGATTTCTTCAGCCAGGAGCAGATCGACCAGATGCGCAAATTCTGGGGCTTCGACCGACCCCTGGGCGAGCAATACATCACCTTCATTACCAAAGCCATCAGCGGCGATTTCGGCACCTCCTATCTCAAAAAGCTCCCGGCGATGGAGGTTGTCCTCAATCGCCTGGGCAATACCTGGATCCTGGCTGCCGCCTCCGCCGCCATCGGGATTACCGTCGCCGTGCCCCTCGGCGTCCTGTCCGCGCTTAAGCGCAACAGCCTGCTCGATCTGATCATTACTTCAATGTCATCTCTCGGCACAGCCATGCCCAGCTTTTGGCTCGGCTTGATGCTCATAATCATATTTTCGGTTCATTTGCGTATACTGCCCGCCTTTGGCGCTCATGAACCAAAAGCCCTGATCATGCCCTCCATAACACTCGGTGTCGGCATGGCGGCGCGCCTTTCGCGCATGACCCGCTCGGCTATGTTGGAAGTGCTCAATCAGGATTATGTCCGTACCGCCCACAGCAAGGGTTTGATGCACAATACGGTCGTCATGCGGCATGCCCTGCGCAACGCCCTTATCCCGATTGTCACCGTATTCGGCTTGCAACTCGGCTGGCTCCTGGGCGGATCCGTCGTGGTTGAAAGCGTCTTTTCCTGGCCCGGGCTGGGAAGACTCATGATTGAGTCGATCAGCGTCCGCGACAACACCGTGGTTCAAGCCGGGCTATTGTGGATCGCCTTATCCTTTATATTGATCAACTACGCCATAGACGTGATTTACATCATCCTTGATCCGCGCATCAAATTCCAATAGAAAACGACCATGGACACGCAAAGCAGTCATCTATCCAAAGCGGAAGCAATTGCCGAGATGCCGGCTCCCCGCAGCCTGCCCTTCCGCGTCCTGTCGATCCTCGCGCAGAGCCCGGTCGGCGTCGCCGGCAGCCTGATCGTGACAGTCGTCGTGGTATTGGCTTTTATCGGTCCTGTGATTTCGCCCCACGATCCCCAGGGCAGGAACATCCGCGGCCGCTTCCAGCCGCCCGGTTACGCCGACAGCGTCGGCAGCTACATCCTGGGCAACGACCAACTCGGCCGCGACATTCTGAGCCGCATAATCGCCGGCAGCCGCGTTTCTGTGCTTGTCGGCGTCGTTTCCGTCCTCATTTCCGGCACCATCGGCGTCATATACGGTCTCATTAGCGGCTTCGTCGGCGGCATCGTCGACAACGTTCTCATGCGCATCGTCGACGGCTTGCTCGCCATCCCCTTTATCATCCTCGTCATCGCCATATCCGGCGTCGTCGGCGCAGGCTTGTCCACACTCATCCTCATCCTCGGCTTCACGGGCTGGATAACCTATGCCCGCGTCATCCGCGGCGAGGTGCTGAAAGTGCGGGAAATGGAATATGTCATCGCCGCCTATGCCCTAGGGCAGAGCCGCCGCAAGGTCATGCTCATCCATATCCTGCCCAATGTCGTCTCCTCCGCAATCGTCCTGGCAGCCGTGCAGGTCGGCGTGACCATCCTCGCCGAATCCTCGCTCAGCTTCCTGGGCTTGGGCGTGAAGCCGCCCACTGTGACCTGGGGCTTGATGCTCTCCGACGGCAGACAATACATCAACAGCGCCTGGTGGATGACCGCCTTCCCCGGCATCGCCATTACCATCACCGTGCTCGGCGTCGTCTTCCTCGGCGATTGGCTGCGCGACTTCCTCGACCCCAATGTCCGCGGCCGCGCCTAAATGATATGACAGCCAAAGCATCCGTAATATCGGAACATAAGACCATGCCTCAAGAGCAATACAGGGAGCGCTGCACAATGTCCCTCCCTCTTTATGGGGGAGGGATTTAGGGTGGGGGCATTCCGCGTCCCGCGTTCCCGCGCCAACCAAACCCATCAAGCGCTGCGCGGCGAGATCCTGGCGGCGCTCAAGCCCGTCCTTTTCGACGACTACCGCAGCAGCTACACCGCGCGCGCCGAGCTCGAAGCCGCCTTCGCTTCCAAAATGAGACAGCGCCATGCTATCGCCGCCCACTCCGGCACCATCGCCCTCTTCCTGGCGCTGCGCGCCTGCGGCGTCGGACCCGGCGACGAGGTCATTACCGTCGGCAATTCCGATATCTCAACCACCGGGTCCATCAGCCAGTGCGGCGCGATACCGGTTTTGTGCGACGTCGCGCTCAGCGACTACACCATCGCCGTCGACCAAGTCGAAAACCTGCTCACGAACAAAACCCGCGCCATCCTGCCGGTCGACCTGCACGGTCATCCGGCAAATGTAAAAGCGCTGCGGTCCCTTGCTGACCGACATGACCTCAAAATCGTCGAAGACGCCGCCCTGGCATGTGGCGCTTTCGACCACGGGGCGCCGGTCGGCGCTTTCGCCGATGTGGCCATGTTCAGCTTCGCCCCTTTCAAGCCCCTGGGCAGCGCCGGCAACGGCGCTATGTTGGTTGCGAACGACGACTCGCTCGCCGATGAACTGCGCCTGCTGGTCAGCTACGGTCATGATCCGCAGCACAACAATCTGCCGCCCGGATACCAGAACTACGTTGCCGAAGGATACAATGTGCCGCTCGATGGCTTGCAAGCGTCTTTGCTCCTGGTCAAGCTGCCGTACCTGGATGAATGGACAGGGCGACGCCGCGCCATCGTCAGCCAATTGGAAGCCGGGCTCGCGGATACCACGGCGCGCCTGCCGCGCTTCCGCGCCGAATCGTCGCCGACCTTCCGCTCCTATGCCATCGCCGTCGACCGCCAGGGAGAGCTTCACCAGGGACTGCGCGCCGCCGGCGTCGAAGCCGTGATTCACTATGCGCCGCCGATCTATGATTATTCAGTATACGCCGGCATGTTCCCGGAGCGCGGGACCTTGACCGCAACCAAGCGCCTGGCTGGCGAGATCGTCAATCTGCCGATCACGCCCGAGTTGACAAACGACGATGTTGATTACATGATCGATGTGACGCGAAAACTTTTAAACGATGGATAAGTGGGGGCCACTCACGATAGATGAGATTACAGGAGAAAATGATCATGTCCGATCCACGAAATCTTTTGGAACAAATCGTCGATTACGCCATCAGCCTGCGTTACGAAGACATCCCGGCCGAAGCCGTTGAACTGGCGAAAACGATCGTCTTCGACTCCATCGGGACCGGGCTCGGCGGTTATCAACGTGCATTGGGGCAAAAAGCCACAGACTATGCCGAAAACATGATGGCGGGCGCTGACGCCACGCTGCTCGGTAGCGGTCAGCGCGTATCGATCGAAGGCGCGGCTTTCGCCAATGGCGTGATGGTCAAGATCCTGGGCATGGACGACTCGCATCGCTCCGCCGGGCATATCGCCTCGCAATTGGTTCCCGCCGTGCTGGCTGTCGGCGAAGCCTGTAACACCTCGGGCGAAGAGCTGATCGTTGCCATCGTCGCCGCCTACGACTTTGCCGTCCGCGTTGGTAGGCTGGTTCGCCCCGCGCAACGGGAGCGCGGTCTCGATCTCAAAGGCACGTTGGGCGCCATTTCTTCCGCGGTGGCGGTCGCGCGTTGCGCGCGCCTGGATCGCGAGGCGATGATCAATTGCGTCGCGCTGGCGGCCGATCTTGCTTCCGGCACCGAGCAATATGTCTACGAAGGCGGACCCTGCGACACCAAAGACTTGATCGCCGGTTTCGCCGCCCGCAATGCCGTCTTCGCCTTGCGCCTGGCTCAATCGGGCTTTGACGGTCCTCGCGGCGCGCTGGACGGGGACTACGGTTTCTTCCGCGCTTTCGGGGACGGCTACGAAGCCGACCTGTTTGCCGATCTCGGCAATAACTTCGCCATCCTCGGCACGGGCTTCAAGCCCCACGGCGGCTGTCGCCACACCCATCAAGCCATCGACGCCGCCCAAGCGATTCTGCAAGATGGTCCCCTTGACATTTCTGCCATTGAGTCCATCGAGCTTGGCACCTACGGCTACGCCACCCGCCCCAGCTTCCGCGTCGATCCCAACCCGCCTTCCCGCGAGGTCGCCGGTTTGAGCATTCGCGTCTCGACCGCCGTAGCCCTGCGACAAGGCAGCGCCTGGCCCCATGATTTCGCGGCTTGGGATGACCCCGAAGTGCGGCGCTTGCGCAATCTGATTGATGTCCAGGTTGATAGCGAAATCGAAGCGGATTACCCGGGTCTCAACGGTTGCCGCCTGCGCGTCATCCTTGATACCGGCGAGGTCCGCCAGGCATACCTGCCAAATATGAAAGGCGAGCCAGAATTCCCCATGAGCCCAGCTGAAATGCGCGAGAAATTCGCTGTTTTGACGCGCGACCTCTTCAGCGACGACCGCGTCAACCAAATCGAAAGCCAATGTATGAACCTGGAATCTCTCGCCGATATCGCTGATTTGCTGAGGATTTGCGCGGTCCAGGAGCCTGTAGTCGCTTAAGCCGACGCCGCGTCCTCGCGGCTCATCAAATACCAATTCGCCCCGTCGCCGCGGACAAATTCGCTGACATGGTACCCTGCCCCCAGCAGCGCGGTGATCGCCTCGCGCAGGTGAAGCTGCCAGGTCTGGGCGCGTTCCATATTTTCCGCCTTCAATGCCGCGATGCTGGAGGGAATCTCGATCCCATACTGCGTCGCGTCAAATGATGCCGGCATGCTGCGACACAGCGCGCCCGTCGCATCCACATAAACCAGCTTGGCAACGGCGGGCGGTTTCATGACCTGCCCCCCAATGCTTTGGGGAGGCTTTGCCAACTCAAGCACACGAGGATTGTCGAGCTGCCACTGCGCCTCCAGCCGATCGCTGGCCAGCCCGGCATTCAGCTCGTCTTGCATCGTGCCATAGTGATTGACATAGTAGACCCGCGCCGTCGCCCCCAGCCGCTTGAGATTGAAATTGGCGTTTCCCGCCTGCATTGGGTCGAAGGTCCAGGCAATCACCCGATAGCCGTTTGCCAGCGCCCATTCGCGCTGCGCTTGCTTGAGCGCGAAGCCAATGCCCGCATTCTGAAAATCGGGATGCACCCCTGTCATATGCGACCACAACCAGACGTCGCCGCCCCGCTTCGCCGCGATGCCAAAACAGAACCCGATCAGACGCCCATCGGCTTCGGCGCCCAGCACGCCCCCGCCAGCCACGGTCGCCGCTTTCATGGTATGGGGCGAGGTAGTTTCCTGATCCTGCATGCCCCAGACGTCCTTCTGCAAGTCAATCGTCTCCAGAAGGTCGTTCATGGCATGGAGTTCACGGATCTTTACCCCGCTGGAGAGAGGAGCGTGAAAGGGGAGAAGATCTTGCTTCATTTGCCCGTATATTCGCGCGCTGCGCTAAATTGCTGAACGCCTGCAATGATAGCAAGCAGCCGGGCAAAAGGCAAAACACGGCTCGGAATGCCGGTGTATCCTTTTGGCTTGAAATACCTTTATCCAACCCTCGACACGATATCCTTAACCCAAAATACCAACGACGTTGCTAAGAGCGACTGGTCTGCTCTGTCGGCGGTCAGTATCGCAGGGCTGTGTCTACGCGCCCTGTGGTGAAAAAAAACATCTCTGTGCTCTCTGCGCCTCTTTTTTAATAAACTCGCCAAAAACGCCATCTACAATCATATCGAAATCTGTAAGGCTTGTCCGCTACTAACATATAAGAGTTGCCATAGCTCCATCTGGTCGGCCGCGTTGGCGATTGAAGAGGAGGCCAACGTTGTAGGCTGCCATCTTAGCCGCTACCCGTGCGAGCATGCCGAGTTCACTGTGTGCATTGATGCGGTGCAAGCCGTAGGCTTCGACAAGCCTGGCGATCACGGTTTCGATAATCTGTCTGTGTTTGCGCAGCCAGCCCGTGGTTTTGCTGGGCTTATTCCCTTTGATGTTGCTGACGCGTGGCGCGATGACTTCAGCGCCATATTCATCGCGCCAGTGATTGATCCGTCTTTGGCCGCTGAATCCGCCATCGGCAAGAAAGGGCAAGCCGCGGTCTAGTCCCGCGGTTATGGCTGGGCTGAAGGATTCAGGCACAGGGATATGGCGATGTTTGTAGGTTCTGTGCTTGGGCAAGGGCGGTTCAAGTATTTGCATTTCTCCCTTTCGGCTACTCAAGAGCGCTTCCATCATCCAGCGATCATCAATGTTTGCCAGTCCAGTCATCCAGCCGGTCATGACGCCCCTATCGCTGGCACAGAGCAAGAGTTGCTCGCCGTAATACCAGCCGCCATGATTGCCCCCGCGTCCCCTTCTTGCCACTGAGCCAATGACGATCATGGCTGATGGCTTGACTCAGACTACGGTGCGGCAGGGGAGCACAATCCACCACCTCGTACCTCGCATTCTTACTGAGCATCTGACCCAGTTCTTGTTGCAAGCAGACAAAGGAAGCCTACATATGCCACAGACGTTTGTTAAATTGACTATGCTTCAGCATCCTGGGAAACCATGACCGACCATGTTGCAAGATGTATCGCACGATGCCACGCTCCGATCGCCAAGGGACGCCAACAGTTCATTGCGCAGCAATCGCAATCGTCAACACTACGCTATCACTCATTTTCAAGGCGGGACCCGCGTGTCGCTTCATTCGGTCACGCATTTCCCTTTTGTACCAGTCATCGATTAACAGGTATAATGTAGTGAAGAAGTGTCTAAATCCATTGAGTAAGCTCCTTATGTGGGAAGTTTGGCTCTTACTCTAAGTTAGCGCCTTCTTTACATTCGCATCGATCAAACCTGTCCCAGTACCGGACAAGCCTCGTAGGGGCGACCTATCAGAGTCTGTTGAAAAACGGGTCTAACCCCACCCCCGGCCCCTCCACAAAGCCTCCGAAGTGGAGGGGTATAAACAGTTCAGAAGAGACCAATCTTTAAGACGAAATCTTATTTTTCAACAGCGTCTATCAGGTTGCCCAGATCATACCCCTCTGTGCTACTGATCTTACCCCGTGAGGCGGGGGACCGAGGGGCGCAGGGGACAGGGGATGGGGGATGGGGGTGTATTTCAACAGCGATCCTCCAGATCGCCTTATCGAATTGGCAACTGTTTGTTGTGAACCGCAGCGAAGATCCTAGCCACTCGCCCGCGTGATGGCGTCGCCCATGGTGTTGATGATAATATCGACCTCGTCCGATGTGATGCAGAGCGGGGGCGCAAAGGCAATCGCGGGACCAATCGGGCGCGCCCGCAAGCCCATCTCCAGCGCCGCGGCGCTGATCTTCTCCGC
The DNA here is from genome assembly GCA_022820665.1 of Anaerolineae bacterium. Lineage (GTDB taxonomy): Bacteria > Chloroflexota > Anaerolineae > Aggregatilineales > Phototrophicaceae > UBA6055. The sequence continues at coordinate 209,761 of JAJEFB010000048.1, forward strand.
CGTATCGGCATCGCCTTCGCGGCTTTCCTTGCTCAGGACCACATCAATTCCCGCCATCAAGCCCAGACCGCGCGCGTTGTCGATATTCGGGAACTCATCAACCAGCGACTCCAAGCCCTCCAGCAGTCGCTGGCCCATCACTCGGCTGTTCTCCAGCAAGCCATCGCGCTCGATGATATCGATATTAGCGATGCCGACGGCGCAAGCCGCCGCATGACCCGAATAGGTGTAGCCGTGCATCCAGCTTTGATCATCCGGCGCCCTATTGATTACATCGCGGATCTCATCGGTCACCTGAATGCCGCCGAGCGGCATGTATCCGCTGGTCACGCCCTTGGCGAATTGCATGATATCGGGATTGATGCCGAAGGCGTCGCAGCCGAACCAGTTGCCCGTGCGCCCAAAGCCGCAGATCACTTCATCAGCAATGAACAATACGTCGTATTTCTTGCAAATCGCCCCCACCAGATCAAAGTAGCCTTCATCGGCGATCATGACGCCGCCCGCGCCCTGAATCGGCTCCGAGATGAAGGCTGCTACCGTGTCAGGTCCTTCGCGCAGGATCGCCTCTTCCAATTCGCGCGCCGCCGCCCCCGCCACGGTTTCGCCGTCCCGAAGTTCGCCCTCGTAGCGATAGGGGTTGGGATTCCGCACATGAATGAAACCGTCCATAACGCCGCCAAACATGGTGTGAAATTTGCTCATACCCGTCGCGCTTGTGGCAGCCAGCGTCATCCCGTGATAACCGGTCAAGCGCGAAATAATTTTGGTCTTCTTCACCTTGCCTAGCTGATTCCAATAGAAACGCGCTGTCTTGAATGAAGTATCGCTGGCTTCGGAACCGCCGGAGGTGAAATTGGTGAAATTCATATTTGGGCGGAAGAAGCCCGCCAGCTTGTCCGCCAATTGCGCCGAGGGCGGATTCGTCATGCCGGCGAAGCCCGAGCTGTAGGCGATATCCAACATCTGCTCATAGGCGACCTGCGCCAACTCGCGGTTGCCGTAGCCAATGTTCACATTCCACAGGCTGGCCATCGAATCAAGGATCTTGCGGCCATCAGTCGTATACAGCCAGACGCCATCGCCCTTCTCCACCATGACGGCGTTCTCCGTCCGCGAGGGATGGTACATCGGATGCAATTGCTGTCTGTCTTGCTCGATCAAGCTTGCGTGCGTATGGGCGTTCATCTCTGGTCGCTCTTCTCTCCGTCCTGTTCCGGCTCACAGCATACCGCAATTCGCTGCCGAATTCGATTGCCACATCAGCGTCGCTTGAGCAAGTCTTTGAGAATTCGAGGCGTATACCGCGAAAGCCCATGCATCAGGCGTCGCCGCAGCATTTGCAGGATTCGCGCCGGTCGATCCGCGCCCATCACCAGCCAGCGCCCGCCTCGGTAAGTGGGGGAATTAAGCAGCGCCTCAATATCCTCCGTAGGACGTATCTCGTAAGCGCTGTCAGGCGCGGAGATATCACGCCACATTTGTAGCGCCCCCGGCGGATGTTCGCCCTGGTAACGATATAGACAGCCGGGATAATCGTCGACGTTATGGGCGTGATAGGGACGCCTCAGCCCCAAATAGGCATCATGCGCCCAATCCAACGCCCCCTGCCGTCTCGCCCACTCCGCGCGACTGTAATATTCACATTTTTCCAGCACCTGCTTGGGCAGCAGCAGCGAATAGTGATACATGCGAATGCCGCGCTTCTGCAGTTCCGCCCCGCGAATCCAGTGGCCATCGCGCAGGTCGCGGCCCTCCTTGTCCACCACGGTCGGCGGACGATGCGTGACATAGCGATAACCCGCGCCCCACTTGAACAAGCGGTGATATTCGGCCGCGCCGCGCCGCAGATACCAACTATCGACATAATACACGGGCGCGCCCCAAAAGGTGATCGTGTCAAAGGACAGGGCAGTGATGCTCGGGTCCGCCTTTAGCAGCCCCAGCACGGCTTCGATGTCGGCAGGTTGATAAAACTCATCGACATCGACCTGCCAAAGATAGTCGCCAGTCGCGCGCTCGGCATAGGCTTGCGACATCTCGTCCTTTTCGCTCCAGAAACCGTCGCGCGTGACGATTTGCAGTTTGTCGTCGGGGTCTTCACGCGTTTTGAAGTCTTGCAGCGTTTCGAGCGTGCTGTCGCGCGAATGGCCCTTGGCGGTCGCGATATTAAGCGCGCCGGGCGTGGCGCCTTCAACCACGATTATTTCCTGGGCGTAGGGATAGATCGCGCGCAAGGTATAGCGGATGAATGGCTCGCCATTGAGTACGATAACGCCAAAACTAATGCCAGGGATTCCGCTCACGAGAGATCGCCGAGTATCGATTGATAAAGCCCGATATACTGCTCGCTGATGCGATCCGCCGCATATCGTTCCACCACCTGCTGATGGATCCGTTCGGGCCACCATTCTTGCGCGAGCGACCATTCGATGCCGCGTCGCAAATCCGCCGCATCCGCCACTTGAGCGAGATACCCGTTCTCTTGATGCTGCAGCAAATCGCCGATACCGCCGGTATCGAATGCGACGCAAGGCGTCCCGCAAGCCAGCGCTTCCAGCAGCGTGTTGGGCAAGTTATCCTGCAATGCCGGCAGTACAAAAACATCGCATGCGGAATACAGCAGGTTCAAGCTCACGTTGTCGTGTAGGTTGCCTGTTCGGCGCATGGGCACGTCAAGGTCTATTGACCCGGCATCATCCGCGCCGAATACGACCAGTTCCACGCCATCGCTCTCGGCGAAGGCGCTCAATGCCTCGCGCAGGTATGCGAAGCCCTTGCGAGGATCCGCAGTACCATCAGCAGCGCCAAACAGAACCAGCTTCTTGTCCAGCGACAAGTTGAAGGCATGCCGCGCTTCGCGCGGGTCCAGTGGTTTGAAGGCGCCGGTATCAATGGGATTGGCGATGACCTCTATTCGTTTGTTCCGCAAGATGGCGCTTTGGCTGGCGCAGTCCGCCAGCCATCGGCTGGGGCAGACAACGGTTATCGGGATCTGCTCCCAGGCGCTGCGCTTCTGTTTGTTGACCCGGGCGCTGATATCATCGCGTCTTGCATCGACCAGTTGCGGGCAGTTCCCGCAAGTTTCCACAAAAAGCATACAATCGCCGGCATAGTGACATCCGCCGGTAAAAGCCCACATATCGTGCAAGGTCCAGACGAGCGGCTGCTTGATTGACACGAGTTGCTGAATCGGCAAAAAGTTGTCGCCCACCCAATGCAAATGCACGATATCAGCGTCGACGGCCTTTATCACGGGCGCAATCGCGTATCCGAACAGGTTCAAGCTCCAATAAGCGCCGCCTGGTATGCGCGGATTCGACTCAAGCAAGCCCTGGTGACGCCGCGCCGCGAGTTTTCGTCCCGCGCGCGCCCACAGACTAAGCCGCGTCGCCAAGCGATGAACGCTCGGGTCCGAGGTTGTCTTGCGCCAAACCAGCATTTCCGCCTCAATGCCGGCGTCCAGCAAGCCTCGATGAGTACGATAGGCTGCGATTCCCGCGCCACCGATGCGGTCGGTCGCGGCAACTGTCAGAACTTTCAAGTGTTTTGCCCTGTGTCTCGCTCAACAGTCGATTATACACCCCTGCGCGGAAACTCATCGTCAAGGTCTGGGCGACAAGCCTGCAAATGGCGGCTCAATCCGCTTATACTTGAGGCAGTTGGGCATAATCTGGATAAAATGGACATGCGGCGACCGACAGCACAAGCCTGGTATCAAGCGCTCCGTCCGCGTGTCTTCACCGCCACCTATGTGCCGATGGGCTTGGCCGGCATCGTAGCGCTGGGCGATGGCGTCTTTGACGCGCCGGTTTTCCTATTGGCGCTGATCGGCACGCTCTTGCTGCAAAGCGCCGCCAACTTAATCAACGAGTACATGGACTTCCGACGCGGCGCCGACCGGCTCAAGCAAGCCGGTCAAGGCATGACCATCAAGAACAAGATCCTCAAACCTGCCAGCGTCCGTAACGGCGCGGTTTTCACGACTCTTGCCGGATGCCTGATTGGCCTCTTCCTGCTGGCGCAAAGCGGTCCCCTGCTTTGGATCATCGGCATTGGCGGCGTACTCGTGGCGATTAGCTATACGGCCGGTCCCTTTCCGCTGGCTTATCACGGTTTGGGAGAGATCGCCGTCGCCATCTTCATGGGTCCCGCCATCGTTGTTGGCGCTTATTACGTGATGTCGCCAACGGTGGGCGAGCCGCGCATCGCCGAGCTCTGTCTGATTTCTCTACCCATCGCTTTGATGGTCGCCGCCATCCTGCACGCGAATAACATCCGCGATATGGATGCCGACCGCGCCGTCAACAAACGCACGCTGGCTGTCATCTTCGGCATCCGCTTCGCCCGCGCCGAATACATCTTCCTGGTGTTGGGCGCCTATGTCGCGCAGGCGCTTCTTACGGTCGCCGGACTTCTGCCCCCTGCCACGCTCCTGACACTGATCACCTTGCCGGACGCCATTCGCCTCATCCGCATCTTCAACAGCAGTCGCGCAGTGCCCCTCTTGCACCAGGCACAGGGACGTACCGCTAAACTCCACGGGCAATTCGGCCTGCTCCTGGTCTTGGGATGGCTGTTCACCTTGATATCTTTTTAGCCGCAGCAGCCATGTAGTTGAGGACAATATTGTCTTTAGCGACGTTTGCCCGTAGACTACTTACGGTGATGCCAAGATGAACCGAAAAAATGGTATTGCTGCCGTCCGCCTTGGCGCGAAAGCCGGTGACCCGTGCAAGCAGACAAGAACACAACCACAAATCCTGAAATTGAAGAAGCTGCCAGCCCGGCGATTCCCGTAGACGAGATCGAGAAGCTGGCAAGGCAAATCGGCGAAAAACTCGGCGAAAAGAGCGGCAAGCCCATCCGACAGATCGCTCAGATAATCGAGAAATGTGGCTGGGCATTTGTCGTGAAGATCTTGGCGGAAACCGAAGCGACAGAAACCGCAGGCGGGCTCTTGACCCAGGACAAAAAGCGGCGCCGCACCAGAGGCGGCGTGTTTTTCTTCCTGGCGAAAGGCCAGATGGATCCGGCGCTGCGCGCGCGGATCTTCCCCAATTTTGGCAAACATGGCGACGGCAGCATCATGCCGCCGGGCATCGATTGGGGGGAGCGCGCCTCGCACATGGAAGCGCTGCGTGAGCAGCCGGGCCAGATCAATAATCTGACGGTAACTCTCATCGGTCGCCCCGGCGCGCTGCATATCGAAGGCAGCAGCGTCATGACCGTCATCGAACAGCGCGAGGTCAAAGCGCCTCCCTACCCAAAGGGCGTGCCGCCATTCGACGCCGTCCAAGGTGTCACCAAGTACTACATTTTCATGGGGCTGCGGCATTGGCGCAAAGTCGAACAAGCCCTGGAAAACGAGGAGGATATGCTTATCGTCGAAGGCAGCGCCATCTATGATGAGCAATTGGGTGGAATCACCGTCTTGTCCACCGGTGTTTCCACCAAGCACCTGGAAAGCCAGAAGCGCCAAAAGGGGATCCAACCGGCCAAGAAGAGCGCGGACCAAGCCGCCAGAGACTCCAGGGGCGGCAAATCAGCGAAACTCCCCACGGTGATCACGGAGCCGCCCGACTTGTCTGGCTTGCCCGAAGAAAGCGCCGATAAGCTGCGTCAGCTATTCAGCGCTGCGGAAAAGCTGCGTCAGAAGATCGACAATATGGAAGACAAAGGGCAGAACTCGGGCCTGGCAATGACGCGGCGGCTGCTCGAGCAAACCGAGAAGCAGATCTCCAGTCTGGTCAAGCAATACGATCTCTAGACGGTCCTACCAGTGCCAGATTTGGTCCCAGGCGCCCATCCAGTTTTGGGCGCGGCTGTGTACCTGCTGCGATGCACGATCCAGTTCTACACCCGCCCGGCCCCGGAAGTCCTCCATCTTCTCCACTTGGTCAACCTCGACAGTGATGGTCACGGGAGGGACTGGCACGTAGGGCGCAACCGCGCTCAGGTCCCCCAAGGCGCGGAAAGCGCCGTCCTCGATCATCTCACGCGCCCGGACGGGCGGGATCTGTCGGGCAGAATACCGGCTCAAGCCCTTCTTCACGGCGACGGTCGTCAATCCGTCGCCCAAAAGCTCGGTCGATTCGCGGCAAACTGCCTCGTCCCCGGTGACGAGCAGCACCGGGCAAGCATAATGACCGCAAAGCGCGGCGTTGACGCCGACTTCGCCTACTAAATCGTCATTGAACCACAGATTGTGCCACTTGACCGTCGAGATCGTATGACACATGACGCCATCCGTCGTGTTATTGCGGGCGTGCATCCCGACCAGCAGGCAGGCGTCGGCGCCCTCTTCCAGCAATTCGGTGTAACGCGACCAGGCGTGATGCGCTACCCAGGTGCAGTTGGTATCCAGCAGCTCCGGGACCAGGGAATTGAAGGTCCAGTCGCCGCCGGCGCCATGGCAATCGACCACCACAATTTCCTCCGCGCCGGCTCGTTTGGCGCCGCGAACGGCCGCATTGATCTCCTCGGTATAGAGCTTTCGGCCCTCTTCATACATGGGCGCGCCGCCATTGACCTGGCTCCAGGTGACAATGCCGCTGACACCCTCCATATCCGCCATAATCAGTATCTTCATCTCTTCATCTCCTCATTCCCTTCGAGTTTTTATCGACGCCACTGTATCGAGCTGCTTCGGCACTGTCAAATCGACGCGTCGATGAGCCCCTCCAACGCCGATTGCGCCTCCGCCAGATACAGCCATCCATCCCTGATGGCTGGCGCGAGGGACAAATCCGCGTCCGTCTTCAAGAAAAAGCTGCATTCGTTGGCGCAGTTTACAGCCCCCTGCGCCGCGAAACTGGCCGCATGCAAGCAACCCAGCAAGGAACTGGCTTGCGACCCCACCATCAGCCCTTTGCCCGCTTTCGCGCAGGACTCCTTCATCGTCATTGAAGCGGAAAAACCGGTCCGCGCCGTCTTAATATTGAGGATGTCAAAGGTATCAAATGCCAACTCCCGCCGCAGGTCGGCCAGCGTAAATGCCGAGTCGTCGGCGATGATCGGCATACGACATTGTTCTCGCAATGCCTGTCGCGCGCGGATGTTTTCCACCGGCAGCGCCTCTTCACAATGGATCAGTCCCAAGTCGTGTAACGCATTTAATATGCCCGCCGCGCTGTCTTCCTCCAGCGTCTGATTGGCATCCACGTAAAACTGAGCCCCAGGGAATCCCTCGACAAGCCCCCGAAGGATCTCGGTTTCTCTGGCGACGTCCTTGCCGATTTTCACTTTGAACACGCGTATGCCAGAGCGATACGCGCCCTCTACATCCGCCAGGACCGCCTCCGCCTCGCCGGTACTCACGATATAACTGAGCCGGATCCGCTTGCGCGTAGCGCCCAGATGCTGCGCAAGCGACGTCCCCGTCGCCCGGCAAAGCGCCTGATGCAGCGCCATGTCGGTCGCGCCCTTGGCTGTATTGTTGTTCTTGATTCGCTCCATCCGCGCGCTGATACCCGCGACACATTGAAAGGACTTCAACGCCGCGCCTTTTAGCAGCGACGTCAGGTGCGTTTCCACGATAGCGACAATTGAGGCTTGCGTCTCGCCATAGATGCTGGGGCGCGGCGTCGCTTCGGCAATGCCGATGCTGCCGTCCGACAATTCGACGCGTATCAACACATGCTCCAGCGCCCGCAACTCGTCCCCCCGGCCCCACTTCAATGACCCCTTTAGCGGAATCGTAAAGGGCAGGGCTTTTAGGTCCTTAACTGTGAGCATTTGCCAAGGCTTTCACAATCTCCGCCACTTCCCGCGCCACCTCGTCCGGGCTCCGTTCATCCACGGCTACACGATGATAATTGGGATATTGATCGCCCGCCAGGAATGGTAATAATCCATAATTATTTACCTCCGCTCCCATGATCGCTATCGCCTTCGCGTCAATCGCGCCCGCCTTGAGCATCCTTTGCGCTGCGTCGCGCAGTTCTCCTGGCAAGAACGACAGATCGGCAGCGCCGGAAGCACGATCGAAACGGTCGCGCCTTTCGCTCAAGCGGCGCAGCCGCGTCAAAGGATCCAGCGTCAACTCGACGATGTTCCAGGCGGGAAAGCGCGTCAGCGCGTGGCGAATCTCGTTCTCGCCGCGGATTCCTTCGGCAATGACCAGGTCGCTAAAGCTATCGGCCAGATACAACCAGGAAAAGACTGCCGCCATGCCGCCAGGCACGCGTTTGGCAAATGATCTGGTATAGGCGAAGCGCCGGGGGCGATCGTCGACCGGACGCGTTTCTTCCCCGTTCAGCCTTTGCATCATTGGCAGCGCGATCCAGTCTGCCAGTTCGCGCCGCGAGGGAATAACGCCCGTCCCCGCCGTGCCCAAGATCGCCTTCAAACGCTCCAAGGTCGTGGTCTTGCCCGTGCCGGTCAATGCCACCAGCATCAGCAGCGGATGAGACCCCAGGCCATGATAACCGGCCGCCTTTTCCAGTCCGACTAGCGGGTAGGCCTCCGACAGCGGAAGACTCAAGCGCGGATAAACCTCACTGAGAAAGTATCGCTCGTCCAGCAACCGCAACTCGCTCGTTTCGCTATCCATATCGACAATTCCAAGGTCAGCTTGACGATTATACATACTGCCTTGCGAACGTCATATGTCGGGTGAAACTTGCGCGATTCTGTCACAGCCAGACCATGCCCTCCGATACGCTTATAACCCGATCATCGCTATAATCGATTGATCGATCAAAACGATCAAAGGAGAAGGATGATGCCTTTGTTGGATATGTCGCTTGAAGAAATGCGAGGCTACTGCCCTACGCGCGAGGAACCGGAAGATTTCGACGCTTTTTGGACGGGCACATTGGAAGAGGCGCGCGCTCACGATTTGGACGCCGTCTTCAAACCCGTCGATTCCGGCTTGGAAACACTGGATGTCTTTGACCTGACCTTCTCCGGATTCAACGGCGACCGCATCAAAGGGTGGTATATGCGCCCGCGCGGCGCGCGGGCGCCGCTGCCCGGCGTGGTCGAATACATCGGATACGGCGGCGGACGAAGTCTTCCGCTGGACTGGCTGGCTTTTCCATCGGCGGGTTTCGCCTATCTGGTCATGGACACGCGCGGTCAAGGCAGCGTCTTCCTGCGCGGGGATACGCCCGACATGCCCAATGGCGCGAATCCTTTCGCGCCCGGTTTCATGACCCAGGGCATCCTGGATCCCGAGACTTATTATTATCGCCGGGTATACGTTGATGCCGCCCGTGCCGTGGAAGCCATCCGCAGCCGCGGCGAGGTCGACGCCGCGCGCATCGCCGTGACCGGCGTCAGTCAAGGCGGCGCTTTGTCGGTCTCGACCGCGGGGCTCATGCCGGATGTCGCAGTTTGCATGCCCGACGTGCCCTTCCTGTCCAATTTTCGGCGCGCTGTCGAGATCACGCCCCGCGATCCTTATCCGGAAATCGCGCGCTATCTGAAGGTCCACCGGGAGAAAATTGACAAAGTGTTCAAGACGCTCAGCTATTTTGACGGCATGAACTTCGCCGCCCGCATGAAAGCGGAAGCGCTCTATTCCGTGGGCGTCATGGATACCGTCTGCCCAGCCTCGACCGTTTTCGCCTCGTACAACCATGTCTCGGGTCCAAAGGACATCAAGGTCTATTATTACAACGATCACGAGGGCGGCGGGCCCGACCACCTCATGGAGAAGATTACTTATCTGCGGCGGCGCTGGCTGTTATGAGCCGGACGCAACTCGTCGTTCTGGGCAGCGGCACGCCCAATGCCGAAGCCGACCGCGCGAGTTCGGGATTGGCCATCGCCGTCGACGATCTCCCCTATCTGGTCGATTGCGGTCACGGCGTCGTGCAGCGTGTCGTGCAGGCGAACGCTGCCAGCATTATCAAGTGGTCGACCGTCGACCTGACGCGCTTGTTCGTGACCCATCTCCATGCCGATCACACCGTTGGATTGCCCGATCTGCTTTTCACACCCTGGATACATGGTCGAGAAGAGCGGACCGCCGCTTACGGTCCGCGGGGCTTGAAGGATATGATCGACCATATTCAAGATGCCTACCGAGTCAATACCCGTGAGCATTTAGGGGCGCATCCGGCCTCGCCCGGCGGATTCCTGGCCGACGTCAAGTCGGTTCAGGCTGGGCTGGTTTACGGGGATGAACGAGTACAGGTCTACGCCTTGGGGGCGGATCACGGTGATATGGAGGCTTTCAGCTACAAATTTGTCACGCCGGACAAGACCATCGTCATTTCGGGCGATACCAAGCCCGTATCAGGATTCGCTGATTGGGCGGGGACCCCCGATATTCTCGTACACGAAGTGTATTCGTCAGCCCAATTTGCCAGCCGGCCCCCCTCCTGGCAGGCTTATCACAGCCGTGTGCATACCTCAACTGAGGAATTGGCGGACTTGGCAAAGGAGATTCGCCCGGGTCTGCTGGTTCTTTATCATCAGCTCTTTTGGGGGATGGCGGCGGTCGATCTTGTTGGCGAGATTCGGGCAAGTTATGCAGGACCAGTAGTCAGCGCAAATGACCTGGATGTTTTCTGATTCCTGAGTTCTTTATAGAAAGTGTTTGCCATGACGACTAAAGCGCGATTCGAGAGCTTGAACTTCGAAATGATGGACGTCGACGAGCAATTGCGACGCTCGCGCGTTTATAAAGAGCGCATGTTGACGCGGCGAACAGTGCGCGATTTCTCCTCGCGGCCGGTTCCCTATGAATTGATCGAAAACGCGCTCAAGGTCTCGGGTTCCGCCCCGTCCGGCGCCAATCAGCAGCCCTGGACCTTTGTCCTTGTCAGCGATCCGGCGCTCAAACGCGCGATTCGCATCGCCGCGGAAGCGGAAGAAAAAGAGAGTTACCAGCGACGCATGAGCCAGGAATGGCTGGAAGCCCTGGCGCATCTGGGCACCGACTGGCGCAAGCCCCATATCGAAGACGCGCCCTACTTGATCGTGGTCTTTCGACAAGCCTATGGCTTTGCGTTGGATGAAGCAACTGGCGAGAAGCAGAGAATCAAACACTATTACAGCGAGGAATCTGTTGGCATCGCCGTCGGCTTCCTGCTGAGCGCCCTGCACATTTCCGGGCTGGCCACATTGACGCATACGCCCAGCCCCATGCGATTCCTGCGCGAGATACTGCAGCGCCCGCCCAATGAAAGGCCCTATGTTCTGATCCCGGTCGGCTATCCGGCGGAGGATGCTAAGGTGCCTGTCATCGAGAAAAAATCGCTGGCGGACATCGTAGTCAGGCGCTAAAGCGGCTGTTGCGGCTAATCTACGCTGACTGTATTCTGATTTATACTGTAAAATCAAATAGGGAAATTAACCTGGATAATTTGCGTACTTCCCAATTGATATTTAGGCTTGCCTAACGGTGTGAATCTGTGAGAATCGTCACGCTTCTCAATGAAAAAGGCGGTGTTGGGAAGACTACTATCGCCTTTCACGTGGCAGCCGGGTTGGCGGTAGCCGGCTTTCGCGTGGTCGCGGTCGATGCTGACGCGCAGGGATCTTTGACTGAGACCATGGGTTTTGAACAAGCTCCTGGACTTTATGACCTGATTGTTCGCAATAATCCTTTTCGGGACGTCCTGCGCTTTGCCAATCCGGAGATTTACGAGTATCCCAAGCGCGAGGTGAAGGGGCAGCTCTTCCTGTTGCCGTCAAATGTGGAAACACAAAGCATCGCTAGCAATTCCAAGGATGCGCTGGCATTCGTCCGCCGTTTCACCGAACTGAAAGACACCGTCGACTTTGTGATTGTCGATACCTCGCCGACGCCGTCGCTGCTGCATGGGGCGATCTATTTGGCGACCGACGCAATTCTCTATCCAACGAAATGCGAATACCTCAGCTTCCGCGGATTGCAGAACAGCTTCATGCACCGCCAAGAGAACGAGCGCTACCGCAGTCAATTCAACTTTGCGCCCATCGCCAACCTGGGAATCCTGCCGAACATCTATCGTCATGGCACGCTTGAACATCGCGACAATCTGGAAGAACTGAAAGAGACCTACGGGGATCTGGTCTGGGACCCGATTCCTCAGTCGACCATTTGGACGGAAAGCAGCCGCGTGCACCGCACGATCTGGAACTATGCGCCCGGGTCGCCGTCCGCCCAGCATAGCTGGAACCTGCTCAAGAAATTCCTGGAGGCAATCAAACATGTCAAGCCGACGAAATCGTGATCGTTCCAAGTCAGCGCTGCCGAAGTTGGAGGACCTGCCGCGCCTTCCCTATGAAGAGGTTGCGAGCGCTACCTTCCGCGCGTCCGACAGCCAACCGGTCAATCAGTGGTTCGGGGACATCGAAGCGACGAACCCGGCTGCGGTAGAGGTCGCGGTGGGCGGAGACAGTTCCATCCGCGCCTACGAGTATCGCCTGACAGGGCTGGGCATCGACCCCGCCAGCCTGCCCAACAAAAAGCGAAATTGGGAGCTGCTGGGCCAATTGCTCTTCCGGCTGGACCATTCCATTCAGTGGCTGATTGGCGACTGGCTCTTGCAAGGCGAAACGAACCAGTGGGGCCAGCATGAAGAAATCGCCAAGGCGCTGAATTACGAAGTGAAGACGCTCTACGACTACCGCTACGTCGCGCGGAATGTGCATTTTTCGGTACGTAACGAAAAACTGTCATTTGGTCATCACAAGTTGGTTGCTCATCTCGAAACGGCGGAGCAAGGTCGCTGGCTCCGCAAAGCCGCTGACGGCGACAGCGATGGCGAAACCAGCTTGTCTCGGCCCTGGTCAATCAATCGCCTTAGGCGAGAACTGTCGGATTTTCCGGCGCTGCAAGAAAATCAAGACACCCCCTTCGAGCGCAACCTGCGTCGCATCGACCGAGAAATGACGCGCAAGAAATGGAACAAGCTGACTGTCGCCGAGCGGCGCAAGCGCTACCAGCATTTGCGCGATATTTTGGCGAGGATGCAGCGCTGGGGCTTTGACTGAGGCAAGAGTTGTTGATTTCGCTCCACCCGCCAGTTGGATCTTTGCTGGCTCTCCCCTGCGCTACCTATTCAAGTCACTGTCATCCGGCGAATCCTGGGTAGGTTCCTTAGAATTTCGTACCATAGGCAGGGATGGCGGCGCCGCTGATGACGCCGCCCGCATCAGAAGCGAGAAACGCGATCACTTTGCCGAGCTGAGCAGGCGTGACGCCTGAATGCGGATCTTCCGCGAATTGCTCTTCGGTGACGATCGCCGAGGGCAAGACCGCGTTCACGCGGATTCCCCGCCGCTTGTACTCTTCGGACATGCTCTCTGTCAAACGCAGCAGAGCCGCTTTTGAGGCCGCATAAGCGGCGTCTTTCCCGCTCGAGCGCAGTCCCGGTCGCGCGCCAATATTGATGATTCGACCGCTGCCCTGCGCCAACATCGTCGGTATGACCGCCCGACTCATCAAGAAGGTGATCGTCGCATTCAACCGGTGCATACTTTCCCAGGTCTTGACGCTCGTTTCATGCACAGGTTTTCCGGCGCCCCAGCCGCCAACGATGTTCACCAGAATATCAATGCGAGCAAAGCGTTCGACAGCCGCCTCAACCAAGCCCTCAACCGTCTCCACATTGGACAAGTCGGCCGCGGGAAAACACAGCTGCGCCGGATCACCCGCCAAATCCGGAAAGCGCTCGTACAGTCGATCGTCCCCACAAGTCAAAACCAGCGACGCCCCGCCCGCGCGAAAGATCGGCGCGACACCCGAAGCGAGCAGCCCCGAAGCCCCGGTAATTATTGCAACCTGATCCCTGAATTCGCCCATCTTCAACTCTCCACGCAAGCTTCCGGCTGCCACCAGCATAACATATTCATGGCAACATCTTCGACCATCACCGTTTCGACCGCTAGATACGAGTGGCGCGCTTCATCAGGATATGTTAAACAAGACAGGCATGAGATGCCGGGTCAACGCTCAGCGCGCAACGAGTATAGCATCGGCCCACAATCAAGGATCACACCCATGCCACAATACGATTTGCTCCTCAAATACGGCCGCCTCATCGACCCAAAGAACGGGATCGACGCGCCCAGGGACGTCGCCATCAGCGACGGCAAAATCGCCCAAGTCGCCCAAGACATCCCTAGCGCCCAAGCGGCGCAAAGCATCGACGTCGCCGGACTGATCGTAAGTCCCGGCTTGATCGACATGCACGTCCACGTTTATCACACCCGCGAACCGGAGACACTGAGCGTGATCGCCGACCACCATTGCTTTCGCTCCGGCGTTACCACAGTCGTTGATACCGGCACTGCCGGCGCCAAGCATTTCCTGCACTTCAAACGGACGGTCATCGACCGAGCGAAGACGCGCATTTACGCATATATCAACATTGTCAAGTCGGGCATGGTGGGACCCTTCGAACAAGACATTGCAGAGATGGATCCGGAATTAGCCGCCTCAATCGTGCTCGCCTATCCCGAAAACTGCGTCGGCATCAAGACCGCGCACTACTGGGTATCGCAACCATTTGACGAGGCGCATCCGCCCTGGACCGCCGTCGACCGCGCCCTGGAAGCCTCCGCCATCTGCGAAAAACCGCTTATGATCGATTTCTGGCATCGCCCGGGACGGACCTATCAAGAACTGCTACGAAAAATGCAGCCCGGCGATATCCACACCCATGTCTACGCGCAGCAATTCCCCATCTTGAATGAGAAAAACGAACCGGCCGATTTCATGTTCGAGGCCCGCGAACGGGGCATTATCTTCGATCTGGGACATGGCGCGGGCAGCTTCTGGTTCCGCCAGGCTATCCCCGCCTTTCAGGGCGGCTTCGGTCCCGATTCCATCAGTACCGACTTGCACATCGGCAATGTCAACGGCGTGGTGCACGATATGCTGACGACTATGTCCAAATTGCTGTGTATGGGTATGCCGCTCGACGAGGTCATTTATCGTTCCACGGTCACACCCGCCCAGGAGATCGGTCATCCGGAGCTCGGTCATTTGAGCGTCGGCGCCGAAGCTGATATCGCCATCCTGAAGCAGCGCGAGGGCGAATTCGGCTATGTAGACTGCGGTCAGGCTCGCATGAACGGCAGTCGCAAACTGAGCTGTGAAATGACGCTGCGCGCCGGCGAGCTCGTCTACGATGTCAACGGCCGCGCCGCGCCCGCTTGGGAAGACGCGCCACCACCGTATTGGGAAATCCGCTATCCAAAGGAAATTGTCTAGCATGAGCAATTACGACGCCCTGGGCATCCGCCCGGTTATCAATGCCAACGCTACCTTGACCAAACTCGGCGGTTCATTGATGCCGCCCGAAGTACTACAAGCCATGAACGAGGCCGCCGGCTGCTTTGTAGACTTGCCATTATTGCAGCGCAGAGTGGGCGAGCGCATCGCGGAACTCACCAGGAACGAAGCAGCCTATGTCACCTCCGGCGCCGCCGCCGGCGTCATGTTGGCGGCGACCGCCTGCGTCTTGTACCACCATCCCGAAGTCGGAATGGATTTTCCACAGATCGCATCGCTCAAGAACGAAGCCATTGTCCACCGCAATCAGCGCAACGGATACGACTTCGCCGTGCGACAGACCGGCATGCGCTTCGTCGAGATTGATCCCACGCCGAGGGCTCTGCGCGACACGATCAACGAAAAGACCGCCTGCGTATTCTGGTTCGAGGGTCCGTTGGTCGGGGAGACCGATACGCCCTTGCAAGAAGTCATCGCCATCGCGAACGAGCACAACTTGCCGGTTGTTGTGGACGCGGCGGCGCAATTGCCGCCCCCCGAGAACCTCTGGCGCTTCACACAGATGGGCGCGGCGCTTGCGCTTTTCAGCGGCGGAAAGGACCTGCGCGGACCGCAGCCCACGGGATTAATGTTGGGCCGCCGGGACATGATCGAATCAATCCGCGTCATCAGCGTGCCCAATCACGGACTTGGGCGTCCCTTGAAAGTCGGCAAAGAAGAGATGATGGGCGCCCTGGCGGCCGTCGAGCGCTATCTGAACATGGACCATGCCGCCCGAGAAGCGTATTGTGAAGATTGCGTGCGAATGTGGCGCGACGCCTTGAATCTACTGCCGGGCATTAGAGCCGAGCGCGACTTTCCCAACGAAGCTAACCAGCCCTTGCCCTGGTGCCTGATCACCGTTGAGCCGGAGGTGCTAGGCAGGACAGCCTGTGAGTTGGTGGCTGCCTTCCTGGAAGGTGATCCGGCAATCTCGGTCTTTGAAGTCGATGAGACCCGATTCCGCCTCAATCCCATGACGCTTAACCCGGGCGAGGAAGTAATCGTCCGCGATGCTTGTCTTGCCCTCTTGCAGAGCTGATTCTCGAATGATCGTAACTGTCTTGCGAGGCGCCGCATGAGCCGACCATTTGAACTCTATGACCTGCGTGTCACCGTCGAGCGGATCGAAGGGCGATCCGTCTGTGGCATGGCTGTCGGTGACTATTTCGAACTCACGGAAAGCTCCAAGCTGCGAATCCCGGAAGGCAAGCATTTCTGCATCTATGCGCTGTCCGCGGTTTTACCATTGTTGGCGGCTAAACAGCGCGAATTGGACCAGAACGACTGGCTCGCATACGATTCCATCGCCGCCTGCCCCGACGTAGACGAGCGCCTGATCATGCGCGTCGAGCGCATCAAGAAGCGCACGATGGACAGCGACGACCTGACCTGATTCGCGAATTGTCCCGTCACTTGTTATTTTTATCCAAGCGGTGGGCGTCATGAACTGGATTCGAGTACCATGGTGATATACCGTCCGCGGGCATTTTCAGCTTGAGGAGAAGAACCGATGGCAAAGCAACGCAAGCATATCAAGGTGACCTATTCGACGTTGGGCAGCCCCGACCCGCTGCTGCACGAATATTTCGATGAAGATGTCGCCGAACTCAGAGCCAACCTGGGCAAGTCCTATGACATGTATATCGACGGCGAGTGGATCGCGGGCGACGGCAGTTTTACAAATCGCTCGCCGATCAACATCGACTGGGTTCTGGGCGACTTCGCTCGCGCCGGGGACGCCCATGTCGATCGAGCGGTGGCTGCGGCAAAAGCGGCTTTTCCGGGCTGGCGCGATACCCCTTGGGCTGAACGGGCTGACCTGCTCAACCGCGTAGCCGATCTTATCAGCGAACGCCTCTTCGAGATCTCCGCCGCCGTCAGCATGGAAATCGGCAAGAACCGCCTGGAGGCTATCGGCGATGTCGAAGAAAGCGCCGACTTGATCCGCTATTGCGTCGAAGCCATGCGCGACAACCAGGGCTTCGACCGGCAACTGCTCAGTGAGACCGACCAGCACTTCAACCGCAGCGTGCTCAAGCCCTACGGCGTTTGGGGCGTCATCGGTCCCTTCAACTTTCCCGCCGCGCTCACCGGCGGTCCCAGCGGCGCCGCGCTGATCGCCGGCAATACCGTCGTGCTAAAGCCTGCCGCCGAAGGCTCGCTCACCGCCTTCATGCTCGCCCAGTGCATGGCCGACGCCGGCCTGCCCAAGGGCGCCTTCAATGTCGTATTTGGCGGCGACGCGCCCGGCAAGGCGCTGACAGCCAATCCCGACCTGGCCGGCTTGACCTTCACCGGCAGCTACGATGTCGGCATGAGCATCATCAAGAACTTCACAACCGCCGCTGGCTACTACCGACCGGTCATCGCCGAGATGGGCGGCAAGAACCCCGCCATCGTCACCGCCAAAGCCGATCTCGATAAAGCCGCGCTGGGCGTGATGCGCTCGGCATTCGGCTTGACCGGGCAGAAGTGCTCGGCTTGCTCACGCGTCTATGTTGAAGCCTCCGTCAAAGAGGCTTTCCTCGACAAGCTGGTCGATCTCACCGCCCAGATCAAGGTGGGCGATCCCACCGCTGTCGATACCTATATGGGTCCGATCATCAATGCCGATGCCTACGCCGCTTACCAAGGCTATGTCGACGAGATGCGCGACGGAGACATCCGCATTGGCGGGGGGACGCTGGAAGAGGATAAAGGCTATTTCGTGGCGCCGACCGTGGTGACGGATCTCCCCGATGGTCATCGCCTCTGGCAGCACGAGATGTTCGCGCCCATCGTTGCCGTGCGCGCGGTGGAAGGGAAGGACGAAGCGATACAGCTAGCCAACGATGTCGCCCTCGGTTTGACCGCCGGCATCTACACTGAAGATTCCGACGAAGTCGACTGGTTCCTGGATAATATGGAAGCGGGCGTGCTCTACGTCAATCGCGCCACCGGCGCCACCACCGGCGCCTGGCCCGGCTATCAGTCCTTCGGCGGCTGGAAGGGCAGCACCGGCAGCAATAAAGCTTCCGGCAGCTGGTACTACCTGCAGCAGTACATGCGCGAGCAGTCGCACACGATTGTGGGTTGATATTCCCCACAAAGACACGGAGGGCACAAAACTTTCAAGTTTGCTCGAAACCGCACATCACGCGAAATCTGTAAGGATTGTCCGGTACTGGCGAAGAAGAGTTCCTGTTGTCCTATTCAATGCGGCTATCCAAGCGCTCCTGGCTGGTAAACGGGCGACTCACAGAGTCGCCCCTACATTTTCTCGGATCTACTGCGAACCCTATTCTGATATTGACACATCTGCAGAATCCAAACGCGCCATAAACCCCTATATTATCGTAAAATCACATAAACTCACGTAAATGAACAACAATTTCTCGATGCCTCTGTGGCCAATCAAAAAAGGACGAGCCCCTGGCTCGCCCTAAATTTCTCTGTGTCCTCTGCGCCTCTGTGGTGAATCCTCTATCCCACCACGATCAATTCCTGCCAGCCATTCGTCAGCTTCTCGCCGCCGCCCGGCCGCGCCACCACGATATCCTCCACCCGCGCCGAATAATTGTTCATCTGCATGATGCTCGGCTCGATGGTGAAGAGCATGCCCTCTTCCAGGGGCGTCTCGTCGCCTTCGGTCAAGAAAGGCGGCTCGTGCACATCCATGCCGATGGCGTGGCCCAGCCGATGACGAAAGGTTTCGCCGTAACCGGCCTCTTCAATCACCTGCCGCGCGGCGCGATCGGTCGCCGTAGTTGTCGATTCACCGGCTTTCAGCGCAGCGATTCCCGCCGCCTGCGACGCCATCACCAGGTCATAAACCCGCTGCGCCTCCTCGTCCGGCTCGCCGAAAAAGACCGTGCGACCGAAATCGTAGCACCAGCCTTGATAGATGCCGCCAAAATCGAAGAGTATCGAAACCGGCGGATCCAGCTTTCGATGCCAACTTTCCATGCGCTGTCCGAAAAGCAGGGGATGATCGGGCCCCGAATTGTAGAGCGAGGTGGTGAAGGACTGGCCCAGCGAGCCGTGCCTCCGCAACTGGAAATTGACTTCTTCAACGATCTCCAGTTCGGTCATGCCCAGCCGCAGCGCTTTCAGCGTATCGGCGAAGGCTGCCTCGGTGATGCGCCCGGCTTCTTTCATCTCGTCGATATCGCTCTCCGATTTGATCACGCGCAGCGGACGCAGCAAGTCGGTGGCGGAAAGCCAGGTCGCGCCCGGCAGCAATGGCTGCAAATTGGAAACGGTCTCTCCGCGGGTGAAATCGCTGATCGCCACGCGCGGCTTATCGGGCAAGTTGAAATCGTCGAGGATGCCCTTCACCATCTCCGAAGGTTCGTCCCAGTCGCCCAGCACGCGAATATCGATGCCCTCAAGACGACTCAGCCCGCCGAATTCGGCCGTCATACGCGGCAGCGGCAGCACCGGCGCGTGACGCGGACTGATCCAGGCGCCTTCCAGCCAGTCGCCCGGGTGGATATTATGCCCGTAGTTGGGAATGTCCCTTGGCACGCCGGTCAGGTATTGCAAGTCGGAAGAGATGGGAAAGAAGGCGAGATCGGCCTGGTCAGCCAGTATCGCCTGAAAACGCTGTAGTCGGTCCTTTGACATGAGGGGTCTCCTGGATTCTTCTGTTCACGCTTGTATCTTAGCCTGTTTCAGCCGATATTTCATTCGATTGCGAACGAAGCCGGCGCCGATATTGGCGGATCTGGAAAGCGAATATCTTGGGATCAACCCGCATGCCATATCAAGCCATTCTCTTTGACCTCGACGATACCTTGATCAGCCTCCGCGGCTGCGAATCCGAAGCCTTGCGACGTAGCCTGGACGAAGCCGGCCTGACACATCGCTTCCGAGATGATTACTCAAACGTTTCCGCGACATTCGCGAAGATAAGTGGCAAATACTGGGCAGCTCGGAGCAAAGACGGTTATACGAGCTATACCCGCGAGCAAGTTGTTGAACAGTCGCTGCGCGACCTGTTAGCGCATTACAACCTGGACACAGCGTTGGCGGAAGACCTCGCCACGAAATACTGGCGTGACTTCTGCCGCTCATCCGCGCTGAACCCGGGCGCGCTTGATACCCTGCGTCATCTGTCACAGCATTTCCGTCTGGGCTTGATCACAAACGGCTATAGCGACTCTCAGCGCGGCAGACTGGACGCGGCGGGGTTGAGCCAATTCTTTGACCCGATCCTGATTTCGGAAGAAGTCGGCATCGCCAAACCCGACGCCCGCATCTTCGACATGGCTCTGCGCGCGCTTGAACTGTCCGCTGAGGATGTCATTTACGTCGGCGATTCGATCGGACATGACTGCGCGGGCTGTCAGAATGCCGGGATCGGCTTCTGCCACTACTATCCACATCAGGCAGCGGGGGTGGAATTGCCCGATGTCAAATATCGAATCGGCCATCTGACCGACTTGATCGATTTGATCGCGCCCGACGGCTAGCGTGACAGCTACTCCGTAATCGTCACCTTCGACAAGCCGCGCGGCTTGTCTACTTCATATCCGCGCGCAAGCGCCTGGCGCATAGCGAAAACCTGGCCCGGCATCACAGCGATAATGGGGCTGAGCCACTCCGGCGCAGAAGGTACACGCATGGCGCCTGTCGCTTCTCCCAGCATGTCCTCATCGTCGCTGATGAGGAGTGTTTCCGCGCCTTTTTCCTTTACCCTGTTCGAGATGTCCCGCATTGTAGCGAAGGCTCTGCCCTGCGGCGCGACCAGAATCACAGGATAGCCCGCCTGCACGACGGCGATGGGACCGTGGCGGAAGTCGGCTTCGCTGTAGCCTTCGCTGGCGATGTAGGTCAATTCCTTGACCTTGAGGCTGATCTCGCAGGCGGTGGCGTAATTGAAGCCGCGCCCCAGCACACTGAGCCGATCCATAGCGCGATAACGCCCCGCCCAGTCCGCGATGCCTTCGCTGAGGTCAAGCGTTTCCCGCGCCAACTGTGGCAAGTTCATGAGATCGGATCGCATCTCCTCATCGTCGGCCAGCGCGCTTGCCAACATCGCAATCACGGTCAGCTGAGCCGTATAGGTCTTGGTCGCGGCCACGCTGAACTCTTCTTCAGCGAGCAGAGGCAGGTGATACGCTGCGCTCTGCGCCAGCGCTGAATCATCGTAGTTGGTAATCGCCAGCGTCAGCCCGCCCTGAACCCGCGCGTCGTTCAAGACCGCGCGCACATCTTCCGCCTTGCCCGATTGCGAAATACCGATCACCAGCGCTTTCGAGAAGTCGGGCGAGCGGCCATAAACCGTATGCAGCGACGGCGTCGCCAGCATGACCGGCATTCGCAGGACCGCGCCCAACAAATACTGGGCGTAAATGGCGGCATGATCCGATGTGCCGCGCGCGGCGATGCAGACAAATACCGGGTTGAACTCGCGAATTGCGGCGGCGACTAATTCCGTCGCCGCCTCGCTCTCGTCGAGCAAGCGGCTTATAACGTCGGGCTGTTGGGCGATCTCGTTCTTGAGGAGCATGGCAGGTCTCTCATTTGATATACCGCTGAACGCGGTAGCCGAGCGGGTTTACTATTTTCTGTGTGCGCGACATTCCCGGGTTCCTATCGCCGAATACGCGCCGAGCGGCTATCTTTCCGCAGCTAATCGTCCAGCGGCCGATAGTTGACACCGAGCGTATCCAGGCAGGGCAAATGTCCCTTCAAGCGCGTCAGGAAAGCGCCATAGTCGCGCCGCTGCGGATGGTTCCACAGCACCTCCGCCAGCGCGATGGCGCGCGGAAACGCCATATACTCCAGATGATCCGATGTGGGAATGTATTCTGTCCAGAGATTGCCCTGCCCGCCCAGGATGTGCTCTTTCTTGTCATCGGCAATTTCGTCGGGCACGACCACAAACTGATAGACCTTGCGCAGAGGCAAGTAGCGTGGCAGGGCGGGCGGTTCGCTAGCGAAGTCTTCGGCTTGATAATAGTCGAGATAGCAATAGGTGGTCGGCGTCATGACGACGTCATGGCCCGCGTTAGCGGCTTCAATGCCGCCGTCGCTGCCGCGCCAACTCATCACCGTCGCATTTGGCGCCAATCCGCCTTCCAGGATTTCGTCCCAGCCGATCAAGCGGCGTCCGCGGTCGCCAAGCCAGCTATCAAACTGGCGGACGAACCAGCTTTGCAGCTCATCTTCGTTTTTCAAGCCTTCAACCTTGATGCGCGCCTGGCAAGCCGGGCAACGTTTCCAGCGTTTTTTGGGCGCTTCGTCTCCGCCGACGTGGATGAACTCGCTGGGGAAAAGCTCAAGGACCTCGCCGAAGACGTCTTTCAGAAATGTGAATACGTCATCGTTTCCTGCGCAATAGATGTCGTCGTCAATGCCCCAACTGGTACGAACTTGATAATCCTTCCCGCGGCAGCCCAATTCAGGATAAGCAGTCAGAGCCGCGAGGCTGTGACCGGGCAATTCGATCTCCGGAACGACCGTGACGCCCCGTTCGGCCGCATAGGCGACCACCTCGCGGATCTGCTTCTGCGTATAATAGCCGCCATAGGGTTTTCCGTCGAATTTCCTGCGGTTGGTGGGCAGGCAAGTTTCCTCCCGGAACGCGCCGATTTCGGTCAGCCGGGGATATTTTTTGATCTCGATCCGCCAGCCCTGGTCTTCCGTCAGGTGCCAGTGGAAGGTGTTGAACTTGTAGAAAGCCAGCAGGTCGATGAACTTTTTGATGAATGCGGGCGGAAACATGTGACGCCCGACATCCAGATGCAAGCCCCGCCAGCCAAAAGCCGGCGCATCGCTGATTCTTAGCGCCGGGATGCGCCAATCGATGCCGTCGGCTCGTTCCTCACCCAGGATTTGCGGGGGCAGCAATTGGCGCAGGGTCTGGAATCCATGCAAAAAGCCCGTCGGCGAAGAGGCTGATAGGACGATCTTATCGCTCGACGCCGTCAAGCGGTACGCCTCGGGCGAATCCAGGTCCTGCTCCTCAACCAGGTTAATGACATTGCGGCTATTGACCGTGTCGCCAGTCGGCTCGACCGGGAGCGGGAAACCAGTTGCGGGTCGCAGATAGTTCGCCAGCATTTCGCCCAGTCTCTCGTCCTGCGCGCGTATCGCCGTGTCAGCATTGAGGATGAAACTGCCTTCATTTCTCTCGATTGATTGCGGGCGGGGGAACAAGCTGATTTCGGACATGATCAAGATCCTTTTCGATTTCGCTTTTCATTCGCTCATCATAGATCCTCGAGCGAGATGACGGCGCTCAGGTTATGCGGCCGATCGGGATTCTGTCCATTGTGCAGGGCGCGATGATAAGCCAGGAGTTGCAAGACCGGCAGATACAGGACAGGCGCATTCCAGATCGGCAGGTCAGTTGGCAGAGCGATATGACGCGGCGAGTCAGTCGCGAGCGATCCGATGCTCAGCGTCGCCGCGCCCATGCGGCGCATTTCCCGCAGCACTCGCAATTCTTGCCGGGCGGATTCCGCCGATATCAAGCCGACAACCAGCGCGTTTTCAGCCGCCATCGACATCGGACCGTGGCGGAATTCCAGCGTGTGAAATGCTTCGCTGTAGGACAAGGACATCTCCTTCATCTTCAGCATGGCTTCACAAGCGATGCCATAAAGCATATCGGCGCCGAGAAAGAAAAAGCGTTCGATGCCCTGGTCGGTGCCCAGCGTTCCCGCCAAATCGCCAAAGGCATCTAACAACTGTCGACATTGCGCCGGCAATCGGGCGCTGGAAGCCCGCTCATGTCCAGCCAGCGCAGCAGCCATCTGTTGCAACAGCACGCACATGCTGCTGAAGGAACGTGTCTGCGCGACGCTCTTTTCGCTGGCGCTGTCGATCGCGAAAGCCAGATCGGCCTCGAGCGCCAGCGGGCTGCCGCTATCGCAGGTGACCGTGATGACCGGACCGCCGATTCGGGATCTGAAAGCGGTCCCCGCGCGCAGGGTTTCCGTAGTCGCGCCGGAGCGCGATACCGTAATCAGCGCATATTTGCGCTCTTTGAGGAAGATCGACTCCGGAAAAAGCAGCAATTCCGATGCCGGGTGCGCCTGCGCGTCGATGCCGGCTCTGCGCAGCAAGCGCGCTGCGGTCAGCGAGAGATAGTACGTGGAGCCGCAGCCGGTGACGACAACGCGATCTGGAGCAGCTTCCGAAAGCAGGTGCCGGAAATCCGATTCTTTCTCGGCGAAAGCGTCAAGCGCGTCAGCCCACACCCGCGGCTGGCTGATGATCTCCTGGCGTGTATGTTGTCCTGACTTCATAGACTCTTTATGCTTTCGATTGCGCCGGGGATATCTGTGCAGTCCAGAGCATAAGCCTCGTGCAGCAGATCCTTCGGCACATAGTCAGAGTACCTGTCGCATTGGCAAGGCATTGGCGCAGGCAGTTCGGCAGCGGATGGCGGCTCGGCGCAGATCGCTTCCAGTTTGGATTTTACCGCGGGGGCATTTGTCGCGTCACATTCGAGTTCGTAAAAATATGGCAGGCAAATGTTATTGCATTTGAGTCCGGCGTGTTCTAACAAGCGCAACTGGGTTCTAGCTTGTCGTGTCCCACAGAAAGGCAAGATGAGGAAAGAATTTGGCGCAAGCGGCAGGATGGATGTTTCGGCGAGTTCGGCGCTTTTGGCTGTATCGCGGGCGCGTTGCAGACGTTCTATGGCACCGGGCTTAAGATAAGGATAGCTGTCTTGAGAAAGGAGGATTTGGCGGATTTTTTGGGATACGCCGGTATGTATTGGTGGTCCGTCCCCTCTCCAAAGTGTCGCAGGTCTGCCTTTTATCCGTTTCACCTCAATGATGCGGGCTTCCTCATCTACTTTGAGCACCTGCCAGGCATATCCCGCAAGGAGGATCGAACTGTCGACTTCCGGCTCCCCTTGAATCGTGCCGATCTCGCGTGATTTTTCGCGCACGCGATACTCCACTTCGTCACAGAAGACAGCATAGAAACGATAATGATTGACAATTTTCTCAGCCTCCACGCCAATGATCAAGCCGCCTCGCTCCGTTTGTTCTAGATGTTCAATCTTCAGCAAGTAGCGCAGGATTCTACGAAAGTGATCTTGAGTAATATGCTGGAAGGCCGACAAGGTGAGGACGCGCGCGGCGATTTGTGGTGGCGAAAGTTCGCTGTGAGATTTGATGATACTCATTGTCTGGTGATAGAGCAGGCTCAAGGGCATTTGCGGGATTTCAGGCGGCTCAATCCACTTCTCTTCGGCATAGAGTTGGATGATGGCGATGGTTTGCAGCAGATTCCAGGGCAACTCTTCACCGATGTGACGCTCTTCCTCTTCTTCTTCTGTCGAGTAAAAGAACATACGAGAAGGTCCGCCGCGCCGCCCGGAGCGCCCTAGCCGCTGCACAAAACTGGAGACCGAACGCGTCGAATTGACCTGTATCACCTGGTCCAACTGTCCCAGATCAATGCCCAGTTCCAACGTTACGGTAGCGGCTGTGCAGGCATATTGATTCTCGTCTTTCATGGCGGCTTCAGCGGCTTCGCGATAAGGCGCGGAGATGCTGCCGTGGTGCACATGATAGAAGTTGGGATCTTTGCGCCGCGCGGCAATACGCCTCATATTCATAATGATGGTTTCGGTGGCCGCTCTGCTGTTGGCGAAGATCAGGGTTTTGGGAACGCGCCTCGTCATCTTGTACAGATGCTCGTTGTAGGCGGCTTCTTTAGCGCGAGCCTTTCTCGCCGCCTCTGGGGAATGCGCTTCTTTATCCAGACCGTCCTGACGATTTGGCAGCGGAAAATACTCCAGCCCGATTTCCACCGACGAAGTCTTTTGACTGGTGATCAATTGCACCGGTATTTCGGTATCTCCGCATAGCCAATCCATTGCCAGTTGCGGTTCTCCGATGGTCGCTGAAAGCCCGATTCGGCGCGAAGATTCAGCTTGCAGGCGCGACAAGCGCTCCAACTGGCACATCACTTGCCGTCCTCGATCCGAATCAATGAATGCGTGAACTTCGTCGATGATGATGTAACGAGTATCGTGGAAGAGTCGCTTTAACTCATGGTGTCGGTTAATCAACATGGCTTCCAGCGATTCTGGCGTGATTTGAAGGATGCCCCGCGCCCGTTGCAGAAAGCGCTGTTTCTTTGATTGCGCGACATCGCCATGCCAACTTTGAACCGGGATATCGGTTTCTTCCAGGAGCTCGGCGACGCGCTCGAACTGGTCGTTGATGAGCGCTTTCAAAGGCCCGATATACATGGCTCCAATCGTCGATGGCGGATTGCGGTGCAAGTCAGTGATAATGGGCAGCAGCGCGGCTTCGGTCTTGCCGCTGGCGGTGCCGCTGGAAATCAGAATGTGATCCGACGTATCGAGAACGGCGCGAATGGCTTCAACTTGAATGTCGCGCAGAGTCTCCCATTTATTGCGGTAGATGTATTCCTGGATGAAGGGCGCGAGTTTGTAAAACGGATTGCCGGTCATTAGATTTGGAAGCTGGCGTAGGGGGAGGTGGGTTCATCATGGATTTGGTTGGCATTGGTCAAAGCATCAAGGTCGGAATAAGGCTTGCCGGTGGTGAACTCGACACCGCCCATGATGGATTCAAAGCTCTCATTGGGATTTTGATGCAGGAGGTTCAATACCGTCACGAAATCCCGGACTATATCGCGCGGAGTGAGTAGGGTATCAGCGCCGATTCGATTCATAATCTCCGACATAAATGACGTGAGTTGTTCGTGATTGAGGTTAGATTCGTATTTGTAATGAAAAGCGTGGATCTGGCAGATCTTTTGCAATAGTGAGTAGATTTCATCTTGGTGGAGAATATCAAGGTGAATGAGAGGTGAATTCAAATCGCGGAATCCTTCACGTACAAACTGGCTTTCTTCGAGCCGTGTTTTCAAGGCATCATAGCTGAACAAGCCGCGGCGGGTATCCTGCACCATATCGGGCGTAGCACCGAACATCACCCCCAAATATTCCACGCCGCCTTGTCGTGTGTCGTTGAAGACTGTCAGCAGGCGCTCGTAGTTGTTTCTGCGGGAAACAGCATGAGATATACGATAGAGATTTACCGCCTCATCAATAAAGATAATCAGCCCACTGTAGCCAATCTCGTGGACAAAATAAGCCATCAACTTGATATAGTCATACCATGATTGATCGTCAATAACGCTACGCACGCCCAATGCCTGTCGCGCTTCAGTTTTGGTATTGAATTCGCCGCGCAGCCAGCGCATGGCCGCCGCTTTTCGGTCTTCATCGCCGATCTGATGTCCGTGCCAATACTCATGTATTACCGTGGCGAAGTCAAAGCCATGAACCATACCTTCCATCGCGTCAACGACATCGTAGATCCCGGTTTCCACTGCGTCGGCGAAGCGCCGAGAATTACGATCAATGCCAGCGCGCACGAATTTGGATTGTACCTTGCTGATCCATTTCTCCAAAATCGTCGCAAAGGCATTACCATCCGGACGTGTTTTGATCGCCATGTTCTTCATCAGTTCGCGATAGGTGGCCAATCCTTCGTCCTTGGAACCAGTCAAGCGTCTTTGGGGGCTCAGGTCGGCATCGGCGACGACAAAATTGCGCTGAAAAGCATAATTGCGCATTAGCTGCAGCATAAAGCTCTTGCCAGAGCCATAACGTCCGACAACCAGTCGGCAGGTGGCGCCGCCATCGGCGATAACCTCATCCATATCGTGCAATAGCGCATCAATCTCTGCCTTGCGCCCTACGACAATATGCTCAGCGCCTTTGCGAGGCACGACCCCGGCGCTCAAGGAATTCAAAATAGCGGTGGACATGCGTTTGGTCAGTTTATTTGCCATCGCAAACCTCAATTATCCTCATTCTGCTTGCCGGATATTACTCAAAACTTCGCGATTTTCGCAAGTTTTCAAGTGAAATTTAACGCGCAGCATTCTTTGACTCAAGATATTCTTTGTGCGTGATGATGTATTCAATTTCGTCGCGATAATCCTCGTGGATGACCCACTGGCCATCTTCATCGAAAATGACATTTTCGTCGATATTGTCATGGGCGCGTTCATTAATTTCTTCAAAAATAAGATTGACAAACTGCCCCTTAAAAGCCGACTCCAGAACGGACGGCGGGCATTGCCAATCGTGTTTCATCATCTGCGCCAGCAATTGCGCTGTTTCACTATCGTTTGTCCCCATAATATGCGCCACCACCTCAAGATCGGTAAGCAAATCCGCCGGTGTATTGTCCGGACGTTGCAAAAATCCCGGCGCGGCAGTTGTATTTTCAGCGCCATTATTTCTTGCGCGGATCGTTTCCTCCTTTGCATTCTCATCTCGCTCTGTCTCGCCTATTTCGCTAGCAGGGCCGACAAGCAATGAGCGAAGCGTCACGGGCTCGTCCGCTTCCGCCTCACGCTGTGGGATGCGTGCGCCGCCGGAGTCGTCTTCCGAGTTTCCAATATCGATCGGCGCAAACATCTCCGCCTCAACAATGGCACTCTCTTCCGCCTTTTCCGTAATGGCTTCTGCGAGCTGTGTGTCGCCCGGTTCTTCACTTGGCTTGACCTCAAGTTCGGCAATGTTGTCCTTTTGCGCGTGGATTGTGGCACTCAACACAGCAGTTCGCTCTTGTTCGTCTCGCAGGTCGGATACCAACTCGGCAATACGATCCCGTTTGTCCGAAAGCTCGTTTTCAAGTGCGGCGTTGCGTTTCTGTTGCTCTTGAATCTCGTTTCCAATTTCGTCTTTATGCGCTTTAATCTGGCGCTCGTACTTAGTGATGGCGGACTGCTTGCCCCGCAGCTTGGCCTTAAGTGTGGCATTCACCTCTCTTTGCGCGCCAAGACTGCTCTCCAACTCAGTGATTTGGATTCCTTGCAATTGAATCTTGCTTTCAAGCTCTACGATAGCACTCTTTTCCACTTTTTCCTTGACGGATTCCACGGGTTTCGTATCTTTCGGATCTTCAGTTAGTTTAGCTTCAAGTTTGTCAATTTCGTCTTTATGAGCTCTAATCCGACGCTCGTACTTGGTGATGTCTGACTGCTTACCTCGTAGCTGGGCCTTTAGTGTGACATTCTCCTCTTTTTGTGCGGCAAGACTGCTCTCAAATTCCGCGATTTGGATTCCTTGCGATTGAACCTTGCTTTCAAGCTCGCTGACATGCTGCTTCAGAGAAAGAATATAGGCTGCGTCAGAGACGGCGGCACCCTGGGCGTCGTCTTGCGCAATTAAAGGGACAGCCAACAGTTGATCGGGCTTGCTTGAAAGACGAGCGTTCAAGTCTTTGAGACAAGCGAGTGGCTCAACTTGCTCCAAATTGAGACTGAGAAAATGCTCTCGCCGGACATTAAGAGCAATAAGGCGAAAGCGACCCGGATTTCCGGTGCTTGGGTTTATCGCGTCGACATATCCATCAAAGACAATATGTTCGATTTTTTCTGTTCGATCAGCCGTAAAAATCTCATAAATAGTACGCAGGCAGGTTTTCGCCAGCACTGACGAGTAAAATTGCCTGCGCTGTTTTTGCGGCAGGACAGTCTCGGTGATCTCGTCACGGGACTTCGCATACTTGTACGCCTTTATTTCCGAAATGATATGCATTGCGGGCATTTCATAAGATATTTTCAGCAGTCGAGATTCGGGAAAATAAGCGAGTTTCGCATTTTTGGAGAAACCCGCCGGATACTCGCTAGTTGTCAGCACTAGATTGAAGTATCTGATGACTGCCTGCGCCTCTCCCGCAGCAAAGTTCTCTTGAAACTGCTCAATTTCTTCATTGTGTTTTTCTGCCTCCGCACGGATTTGACTGACTTGTTTCTTATGATTGAACAAAGTTTCCCGATAGATCTCACAGTCTTGCTTATACTTACTTTCCGCGCTTGTACAGGCTTTATCGTATGCTCGTTTCTTCCAAGGCAGCCAAGACCCAAGACCCGAGAGCGGCGCTGGCAAATATCGTTGCAGAATCGGTTCTTTTCGCTTGAAAGAGGGGAGTCGAGCTTGGACTTTTAAACTATCAAAGTCGACAAAAGTATCAACTGAAAGGGCGGTTTTCAGCAGATTTTCTAATTGAGTTCTTGATTGATCCAAGATTGCGTTTTTGCTGTCGACCTCAGAAAACCGAGCGGTCAAATGATCGCGCAATTGCTGTTCTGCCAACAGTATTTTTTCCAGGGTTCGCTCCAAATCGGCCTTCTGTTTGTTCGAGCGTGAGATTAAGGACATCGAGACCTCGGGCTTGTCCCGCCCACTATCCAAGTCAACCCGGTACAAGCACCGATGCCTTTTGGCAGTGTTCCAAACACTAGGGTGCTTGTAATGTTCTTAATCATATTACATTATCGGTAGAATACGAGACCCCATGTATGACTTGCGGTTAAGTTGAACTCCGTCGTTCAGAGAGGCAACGGCTCTATCACCAGCAAGCAAGTACGTCAGACAAAAGGCAAAGCATCAGACGATTTCAGCAGGACCGAGTCTAATACATCAACTCAACGTTGAGCAAGTTTTCCATCGGCTCGTCAGCAAGATAGCGGCGCAAGTTGCGGATGAACAATTCGGTCAATTTGCCGTTTTCGGTATCCGCCGTGCTGGCGGAATGATGGCTGATGATGACATTGGGCAAATCCCAGAGCGGGTCGTCGGCCGGCAGCGGTTCCGGATCAGTGACATCCAGCGCCGCGCCCCCAAGGCGTCCGTCAATTAGCGCGTCCGTCAAGGCCGCCTGGTCAACCAGAGCGCCACGCGCGATATTGATCAGATAGGCGCCCGGCTTCATCATGGCGATACGTTCAGCGTTGAGCAAGCCATCCGTTTCCGGCGTATGCGGCAGGCACAGCGCCAAAAAATCGACTTGCGGGAGCATCTTGTCCAGTTGAGAAGGGGCGAACAGGCGGTCGACATCATCTACTGCTCGACGGACATCGCGCCGGGTACCGATTATGCGCATACCGAAAAACCGGCAGACAGCCGCCAGGTCGCGACCAATCTTGCCCAAGCCGAGGATGCCAACGGTCATGCCGCGCAACTCGGTATTATTGAAGCGTTGCCAATGGCGCGCGCGCTTCTGCGCTTCCATCAAACGAAAGTTCTTGACGAAGGTCAACATAGCCATCAGGCAGAACTCGGCCAGAGGTCGGGCGTGGACGCCGCTGGCGGTAGTGAAAATCCAGCCCTGCCGGTCGTAGCCGTAACTTTTGACGAACTGACCGATGCCGGCGCTGGTCGTTTGGATCCACTTCAGGTTATGCGCCAACTGCGGCAGATCCTCGCGATGTGTATGGTCGAAATCGAAGAGGATGTCGGCTTGCGAAAGCAGCGCGCGCCATTCCGCTTCTTGTTCCGCGCTACGCTCAATGACAGCCGTATGGTGAGCCTGAAATAGCGGCGCGCCGATCAGATCGGGTCGGTAGATGACCTCAACCTGCGGCACGCTTTTGCGGATGTGGTCAATGTGCTCGGGTTCCAGGTAAGAAGCGATCAAGACCTTGAGAGGCAGGTATGTGAGCGAACAACGTTTCAGTCTAGCGCAATCCATTCATCGCTCCTGGTTTTCAGACAGATGCCAATTTCGGGCGCTGGTGTCTCGGCCTTACCGTGATCTCGCTACAGCTCGGCGCACTCGCTTGGCATCCAACAAGAATTCGGCGATCTCTCCATCAATCACCAGCGCGTTGGCGAGTCTGTTTCTAATGACCATTTCTGTTGCAATCTTTTTATGATCTCCGGTAGCGATGACCCAAACGTAACCGTTGTTTCTGTCCATCACGTTGCGTAATAGGTTGAGAGCCGGGGCATAGACCTTGCGCTCTTGAATCGATTGGAACGAGGCATCACCGACGCCTTGGGAGTTGTCGCCTAGCATATGTCCCAAGACCTCGCCACTGAAGGTTCTTTCCTTGTTCTCCAGTTTCAATTGTTCGTGCAGGTTATGAAGAAACTTGGGACTCAGCGTACTTCTCCTGGAATACGCTAAAGAATCCTCAGCGTTAGGGGAAGAAACGCCGCCCACCGTCATCAGGATCGCGCGCGCCACTCGCAATTCTTCTATGGTCGCCGCCGCTTGGGCTTGATGCGCATCCGGGTCCTCCCAGTGCAGACTCCTCCGCTCGGGAGCCAAATAGGGCAAGGTAAACGCCCGCGTGTTTGGATTGCGAGCGGCCAATAATTTGACCGCCAGATTGGACGATACAGAAGCCGCCTCTTGCTGGTGGCTGCTGACTTCCATGGTGGATGCCCAGTTAATGCTCTTGTATTGATGCTGGCTGGGCGGAGCCAATTCCGCGCAACGATAGAGCGTATATCCAGGTCCGATCCCGATCGCGCCCTCTTCCAGCGCGGGAAAGACTTCAGTAGCGGCGGCATGCGCGAGGAACTCGACGTTGAACAGGTGCGAGGATACGCAATTCCTATGGCTGTGACGTCCTTTAGGAAGCTCGACGACAAGGACTTGCTTGAGCAGCGGCGAATAAAGCTTAAGCAAGTCATCCTCCAGTAGATGATTTCGACCGACCCGCGTCAGCGTTAGCGCGTTTGCAAAAATCGCTGTGCGAAACGAACGTTCGAGCCCAGCTATGGTCTGCCCCTTGAATCGACCATTTGGACCCGTCAATTCGGATTCAAACAGACCATCCTGGACGACTGCCTCGAAGAACTGGATGCCTACTCTATACTCCTTGCTCAATTCTTCAGTCAAGTTCTCCGGTATATTCTCCATCCAGCCAAATGCGCCATTTTTATAATGCTCAATGCATCCATGCTCGTCGATGCCAAGCAAGTAGTCGCTGCTAACATCCAGGAAAGTGCAGATCTCGATCAATCTGGAGATTGAAGGCATTGTGCCACTCATCCAATTGGCGACCCCGCCTTCAGAAACCCGCAGCCGATGCGCGAGTTCTCTTTGGGTGATTTTTCTCTTCTTCAATACTTGCTTAAGTCTTTGTGGAAAGGTCATGCAACCGCACCAGCAGCAGTTATAGAATCTTCGGCGCATTCAAGAAGGTTTCAATTTGACATCGGCAAGCATTCCCATTCGCTTCAGAAGACACCGTTGCATCGGTTGCTGGAAAGTCTGCCGCGTAATACTTCAGTGATTATGAATGCCCATTGTCGATGTTCAACAATATTGTACGTCAATATGCCAATTTCCTCAACAAAAGGACACTGGGCCGCGACAAGTATACAATATGTGCAGAGTAGCCAGCCTTGGCAGATGTCTGGTTGCTAAAGGCATGTTTAGTATTCACATTTAGAAAGGACAATCTCATGAAAAGAATGACTATTCTTATAGTTATGATTCTGACCTTCTCCCCATTCATTGCTTTGGCGCAAGATGACGACCGCGTCACGATCCGTTTTTGGCATATTTGGGGCAATGTCACCTGGTTCCCCGAAGAGTTGGAACCCGCCTTTGAAGCCGCCTTCCCGCAGTATGATTTAGAACTGCGCGTTTTGGATGGCTACAATAACGCTTATGATCTATACACGCTGGCACAGGAGCAAGGCGATCCGCCGGAACTCCTGCAGGGGACTTCGAGCAACACACAAGCCCCGCGCGACAGCGGTTTCTTCAAACCTCTCCACGAAGCAATTGGCGGCCGAACTGAAATCAACGGCGTGCCAGTGCGCCTGGACGAAATCGTTGGTCCCGCTGCGATTTTCTATCAGTTAAATGATGAATACTACGAATTGCCCTGGAACGCCTCCACGCCGATCTTGTTCGCCAACATGGATCTGCTCGTGGAAGCGGGCTTGGCTGAAGATGTTGACGATATCGACGCCATCCCGGCAACCTGGGCCGAAATAAATGAAGCTTGTGCGGTCATCGTTGAAAATCTCGCAGATGTTGACTGCATCAATTTCGGCGCCGGTGGTTGGTACTTTGAAAACGCATTGGCGATGCAGGGCGCCTTCGTGGCAAACAACGAGAATGGTCGCGGTGGTGGTTGTGTCACCGAGGTGGTGTTCAACAATGAGGCGGCTGTCAATTATCTGACTTGGCACAAAAGCATCCAAGACGCTGGATACTGGGTCGATTATGGCAGGTCCGAATACGACATTACCTGGGCCAACAGCAAACTGGCGTTACATATGACCTCCAGCGCCGCTGCTCGTGGGCGCGTGGAAATCGGTGAGGGCAACGGCTTTACTGTGAGTGCGGGTCGTATGCCCTACAATCAGGATGTGGAGTATGTTGGCAACACCGTCGGTGGCGGGATGATCTTGTTGACGGATGGACTCGATCCAGAAGTTGAAGAAGGCGCCCTGACCTTCCTCATGTTCCTGATGGAACCTGAGAACATGGCTAACTGGCACAAGTCAACCGGCTACATCCCCGTTACGCAGTCCGGGTTTGAGTTCCTGGAAGCGGAAGGCTGGTTCGAAGAAAACCCCACCTTTGCAGTTGCCACCCATCAATTGGAGAATTCCGCGCGGGTAGCTGAAACTGCGGGCGCGGTCTTCGGCAGCTACGCTCAGGTTTACAGAATGTACCGGGAAGTCTTTCAGAACATCCTCCGCAACGATGCCGATATACAGGAGTCGCTGGATCGCTTGAAGGCGGAGGCAGACCTGCTCATCGAAGAATACAACTTGCTGGTGCCTTGTGAAGAATAGATAATAATCCGGGGATTGCAGGACGGGACGCTAGTCCCGTCCTGCGCTTGCGTTTGTCAATTGGCGCTAAGGAGTGGCCGCCACGGTTTCTCCCATTGTCTTCACAAGTATTACAACGAGTGCGAGCGCCCTAATTGTAGGGCTCTTGTATTGGCGTTTTCAGCGCGATGCCAAGCCCGGAATTATTTTGGGCGCTGTTTCAGGGTTCTTTGGCACGCTGGCCTCCATGATTCCCTTACAGTTCTGCGTTCTCGACCCAGACAACCAAATGTTTTTCGACCTCAGCATCTTTGGTCATTCAGCTAGAGTCAATGCTGTGGCGCTCATCACTGGGCTGTTGATTATTGCCGTCACCTGGGCCTTCGCGCTGGCGATCAACGAGATCCGTCATCGATGGTTGGCGCGCAAGCGCATCATCGCGGCTACTGATTCCGCTCCGGGCGCCTTCGTTGGATACAGTTTCTCACCGTGGATATTCATCGCGCCAACGGTCATCGGGCTTGCCCTTTTTACCTACTATCCGGCGGCACAGAATTTTTTTCTGGGCACGCAATTGGCGCGTCGTGGGGTCGCGAATACAGCCTTCATCTGTTTGGACAATTTTGCCAGTTTGATTACCAATCCATTGCAAGACGCTCACTATTACGTCATCAGCAATGGCTTCTTCTTTTTGGCTGAGAATGCCC
The DNA here is from genome assembly GCA_022820665.1 of Anaerolineae bacterium. Taxonomy (GTDB): domain Bacteria; phylum Chloroflexota; class Anaerolineae; order Aggregatilineales; family Phototrophicaceae; genus UBA6055. Next base: position 245,222 of record JAJEFB010000048.1, read on the forward strand.
GCTATCTGGCTGTTCTGGGCAATAGCTTTTTCTTCTCGGTTTTGATTGTGCTATGCACCAACGTGCTGGGTATTGCTATCGCCACGGTGGCTTCACAGAAGATACGCGGCGCTGTTGTATATCGTACGCTGATGATTTGGCCTTATGCCATTTCCGGCGTTGTGGTGGGCGTTGTTTTCGCGGTGTTGCTGGGAGGTGGCGGGTCTGGTTTCTTCAATCAAGGCTTGCAACTGCTGGGATTGCCATCATTGCCGTTCCTGTCTGATCCATGGTGGGCGCGGATCTCGGTGGTAATGGCGGCAACGTGGAACAAGCTGGCGTTCAACGTGTTGATCTATATCGCTGCTCTGCAGGCTGTGCCAAAGGAATTGCTGGAGGCAGCCTCGATTGATGGCGCCAATGCCTGGCAACGCTTCTTGAATGTGACGCTGCCAATAATCTCCCCATATATCTTCTTCGTCGTGTTTCTAAACTTAAACTACAGTTTCTTTGACCTGTTTGCTGTAATTGACAACCTCACTGGCGGTGGCCCGGTAAATTCGACGACAAACCTTGTCGTGGATGTCATTCGCGTCGGTGTAGAGAGCCGCGACATTGGTAAAGCCGCAGCGCAATCGATCATCTTGCTGCTTATCGTGATCGGTCTCACATACTTGCAATTTCGCGTCTTGGGCCGTCGCGTTACCTATGGAGTCGATTAAGATGACCCCAATCACAGCCAAGAGAGCCGTCGAGAAACCGCCAGGTCCGCGGCTGCAAGCCATCCGAGAGCCACTTGTCGTCAAGCGCTGGTATATCCACCTGCTGTTATGGATCATCGTGCTGTTTATGGGTTTTCCGCTGTTTTACGCAGTCCTGGTCAGTACGCAGAGCAATGCGCAAATGTTCCGTCTGCAATTGACGCCCGGCGACTCATTCGGCATCAATCTGGAAGCTGTGCTGGACCGCAATATTGCTCGCCTGATGTTCAATACCTTTGCCGTCGCTTCTATGGTTACTTTTGGAAAAGCAGCTCTATCGATCTTCAGTGGTATGGCGCTGGTCTACTTCCGCTTTCCTGGCAAGTCGCTTGTGTTCGGCTTCATCCTCGTCGCATTGATGGTGCCCGGCGAGGTAACGATTATCGCCCTGTTCCGCCTGGTAGCTTTGGATCTGGGTTGGGGCAATACCTGGACAGCGCTCGTTATACCGGCTGTAGCCAGTCCTACGGGCGTATTTCTCTTTCGACAGCACTTCGCCAGCATCACGCCGGAACTCTCTGAAGCAGCGCAACTCGATGGCGCGAACCCCCTGCAATTCTTGTTCCGCGTACTCTTGCCACTAAGTCGAAATGCTGTGGCCGCATTGGTTGTCATCATGTTCATAGGCGCGTGGAACAGCTACCTGTGGCCGCTACTGATCGTCACCAACCCGGATTTGCAAGTGATTCAGGTAGGACTAAGCACCCTGGACGATGGCTTGGAAATCGGGCGTACCTACGGTCCGATTATGCTGGGCGCGGTAATCGCGAGCATCCCGCCAATTGTCATCTTCGTATTGATGCAAAAGCAATTCTTGCAAGGTTTTGCGCTCACGCGTAACAAATAGACTGATCGAAAGCGCTCGCGCGCCTGCCGAGCAAAACGATCAATTGAAATAACTGACGAAGTAATCGATTAGCGAGAACACAATGCCTCTGTTGACAGTTGTCACACAAAATATCTGGGGCATGAACAACCAATGGCAAGAGCGCGCCAATGAGATCGGGCGCAATATGCATGATCTAAATGTCGATATTGTTTGTATTCAGGAAACGGCGCCCGATCACTTCGAGTATCTTAGGGCGCACAGTTTTCGCCATTTTCCTTACGCTTATTATGCGCCGAGCGATGACGGCTCGGTAACGCCCTGGGCACAGGGGTTGGCAGCGTTCTCGCGACTGGCGGCTCTAGAAACGGGTAAGGTTGATATAGGGCGCGAGCTAGAAACGCGCAATCCCTGGATGCGCATTCTGCAGTACATCAAACTGCAGTTGCCATCCGGTCAGTCTGTGGCTGTTTTCAATACGCATCTGTTTTTGAGCAGTATGCAGAAAAAAACAGGTATCAAGACATGCCTGGACGTGATGCAGCGAGAAGAATTTGTCGACTGCACACATATATTGACCGGCGATTTCAACATCAATCTCGATACGCAACAGGAATACTTGGCTCCGCTCGCGGAAAATCAATATGCCGATATGTGGATCGCGAAGAATGGGGACAAAATAGGTTACACTGACCCACATCATCTTGACCGGCCGCTAGCCAAGCGCATTGATGGTCATTTTACGCAGCGCGACAGACTTGATCGGGTGAAAACTGTCTCGCGTGTAAATATGGAGGCAATCAACGACGGAGATCTATTGCTGTCTGATCACATCGGCGTGATGGCGCGTTTGGACTTGGATAGCCCGACACGCGAACACCGGGTATAGACCGAAGGGTGGATCCAGTTTCCAGGGTGAGAGCGTCAGCAATAATGACTTACTGCAGCTACTGTGGGCGTCTGAGCCGGCGCTGCGCCTGCCACGAAGCCGGCAGCGATCTCCAGCGCTTTATGGAACGCGGCGGTCAAGCCTATGCCCCTTCTCGGCGCGAAGCGCCCTACAAACGGGGCGTGCCGCCACAAATCAAGCAAACCGAACGGGGGAAACTGAAGAGACGTTACAAAGCCTGGTACGCGGCGCTGGCGGAATCAAATGGCGAGCGCTGCGCCAATTGCGGCGAGACGGCGGACCTGGCTTTGGATCATGTCATTCCCATCGCCAAGGGCGGCTTGTCTCGTCTCGACAACTTGCAGTTGTTATGTTCGACTTGCAATCGCATCAAGGGCAAATTGGCGATCGACTGCCGCCCGGCTAAACATCGAGAATGAAGCGCTGAGCCGAGTTAAGCCGACCCAGAGTCCGCTCGCTGATAAAGGCTTTCTGGTCCATTTGCTGCGCATTGTGGCGGCGCGTGAAATAGGAATGCAAGGCATAGCGAGGCGCGTCGCTATGATTCTCCGTACCGGCATGCCACAGATGCGAGTTGAAAATGACGACCGTGCCCGCGGCGCCGGTCAGCAGGATTTCATCCGGGTGCTTCTCCCAGGGGTTGTCCATGACCTCGCTTGGGAGCTGACCCGACCTGTGGGAGCCGGGCACAACCCGCGTGGCGCCATTCTCGGCGGTGAAATCCACCAGCAGCCAGATAGAATTGCAGACTTGAAAGTCCTCTGGATCGACGCCAGCGTCCCAATCGGCGTGGAATGCCTGCAAGCCATCGCCGGGAACCGACGCGCGACCATTGAGCGATGACAGCTTGAAGTCTCCCTTGAGGACGTGGTTCATCGCCGCCAGGACGCGAGGGTGGGTGAAGCAGATTTCGAAGAGCGGGTCCTTGTCGACGAGATTGGCGAGGCGGACGGCTCCTCTTTCCGTCCTGAATTCGCTGCCAGCCTCTTCGCCTTCTTCCGCCATCAAGTCCCGCACCCGCTCGCGGATAGCGCCCGTCTCCTCCGGTGACATGACAGCGGGCAAAGGCAAGTATCCGCGTTGATCGAGATCTTGAATCTCTTTGTCGCTCAGGGTCGCGTCCGTGACGCCGAATGTCGAAAGCGCGGTTTGCATGTCCATGTTGGGGATTCCTGCTAAGGAAACTGTCGCGTCAATTAGAACACAACTGCTTCAATGGCGCTACTGATCGCAGCCTATCTGTCGTTTGGGGGCGCTGCCAACAGGCGGCTGTGCCTTCGGGCAATTTGGAATGAACAATGTTATCTGAAGTATTCACAAGAGAGCGCGCTACAGGGCAATCGCTTCAAATTGTTTTTTCACCACAAAGACACGAAGCGCCGCGTAGCTCTGTGCCCCCTACAGACCTAAATCAACTGGCTGTGTCGAAGGGCTGTGTCTACGCGCCCAACGCGCCCTACGCGTCCCTCAATCGTTAGAAAACCCCAACGCGCGAATATTGAGCC
>JAJEFB010000025.1 GCA_022820665.1 Anaerolineae bacterium
TACTCCCTCGAGCGCCTGCCCAGCGGCGCCTGGCGCTACGGCGCCCCCGCCGGCGGACACGACGACACCGTCATCGCCACCGCCCTCGCCTGGTACGGCAGCCGACACACCGGCCGCGCCCTCATCGACTTCGCCTGATCAACCATGCAATCCGCAAAGCGCCAATCCAATGCCTCCCCCAAATCCCTTCGTGTCTTTGTGATGAAAAAAATTCTCTGTGCCCTCTGCGCCTCTGTGGTGAAAAAAATTCTCTGCGCCCTCTGCGCCTCTGTGGCAAAAATTCTCTGTGCCCTCTGTGCCTCAGCGCCAAATCCAAAACCCAGCAATACCGCGCCCTCCAGCCCGTCGACCTCTTCAAAATCCCCAAAAAGCTGGGGACTTCTCGGGGCGCTTGCGAGGGACTCGCGGGTGCGCCAAAGGGGCGATACCGCGCCCCGCAAATTCAGCCCTTTGCATCTTGCGAACCTTTGTGCTAAATTGTCTCCTGCATGTGATTCACAGATTGGATGCGGCGCATGAGCGAATGGAAAACGGTCATCGGCTTGGAAGTCCATGCCGAGATGGAAACCGAGAGCAAAATGTTTAGCCGATGCCCGGTTGTCGATAGCGTCGAAGCGGAACCCAATACCGCGGTTGATCCCCTGTCCCTGGGCATGCCCGGAACCTTGCCCGTCATCAATATGCGAGCCATGGAATACGGCATCATGGTCGGCTTGGCTCTCAATTGCCAGATCCCGCCCGTCAATCAGTTCGCCCGCAAAAACTACTTCTATCCCGATCTTCCCAAGGGCTATCAAATCAGCCAGTACGACCGTCCCCTGGCTGTCAATGGATATATCAACATCGCGGGCGCCGACGGGACAACCAAACAGATACGCGTCCGCCGAGCCCACATGGAAGAGGACACCGGCAAACTCACCCACACCATGGGCGGCAGCCTGGTCGACTATAACCGCGCCGGCGTTCCCCTGTTGGAGATCGTCTCCGAGCCCGATATCGCCAGCGCGGCCGAAGCCGAAGCCTATGCCCGCAAGCTCCGCTCCATCTTGCGCTACCTCGGCGTCAATAACGGCGATATGTCCAAAGGCATCCTGCGCTTCGAAGCCAACGTCAGCGTCATGCGAGCCACCGATACCGAATTGCGCGAGCGCACCGAGATCAAAAACCTCAATAGCATACGCAACATGGTTAAAGCCATTGAGTACGAAGCGCAAAGGCAGATCCAGCTCTATGACAGCGGCGCGACAGTCAAGCCCGCTACCCTCGGCTGGGACGAAGCGGCGCAGAAAATCACCGTGCAGCGCTACAAGGAACGCGCCGACGAATACCGCTACTTCCCCGAACCCGATCTGCCCATAGTCGAGGTCAGCCGCGAGTGGGTGGAGGACTTGAGGCGGCGCTTGCCGGCTTTGCCCGATGCATTGCAGCGGCGCTTCACAGATGACTTGAATCTGAGCGCCTATGACGCCGCGGTTTTGACCGCCGAACGATCGGTCGCCGCCTATTTCCAGGAAATCATCGACAATGGCGTCGACCCCAAAATCGCCAGCAACTGGATCACAACCGATCTCTTCCGCATGATGAAAGCCCATGACATCGAACGAGAGTCCATCGACGCCCTGCCCATATCGGCGGAGAACTTCGCCGGACTGCTGACCCTGGTTCAAAATGGCGCGATCAACCAGAGCACCGCCAGAAAAAAGGTGCTTGCCGAGATGTGGAATACCGGCAAAACCGCAAAAGAGATCGTCGATGAAAAAGGCTTGGCGCAAATATCGGACCCGGATACCATCGGCGTCGCCGTCGATAAAGTAATAGCGAACAACCAGGATATGGTAACAAGGCTGCTTGATGGCAACGACAAAGTCATCAACGCCCTATTTGGCCGAGTTATGGGCGAGATGCGCGGCAAAGCCGATCCAAGCCTGGCTCGCAAGATGCTGCAAAGTAAAATTGACAGTATGAAATAGCGTCGACGGCATTCCGCAATGGTTCCGATCTGCAGATCATCTCGTAATGAAGGGCTGAGGACAGACGCGATTGCAAATGAAAGCGATAGGGCAGCGAACAGAAGCATCCAATTTAGCGAAACTCGTAGGGGCGACCTATCAGACGCTGTTGAAAATTACGATTTCTCATCAAGCCCTGTCCCTATCACACACAAGCGAAAGGCCAAAATGATTCATAGCGACTCTCTAAGCTCCCCGTCCCTGATGCTTCGGGGTTTCCGCCCCCCGTTTAGCGGGGGGATCGAGGGGGGGCCTTGGGCCGGGGGTGGGGTAGAATTTCAACAGCGACCTATCAGGTCGCCCGAAATCGCCACAGAAATTACAGATTTTGCAGCGGCATTCCGCCAAGTTATAAGCTGTAGCGTCCTCAGTAATGAACGCGCGGCGAGCAAACACCGTTCTATCTTTTGAAGAAAGTGATTTAGGAGCAGGAAAATGAGTTGGCATCAGACAATCATCGTAGGAAACCTCGGCGGCGACCCGGAACTCCGCTACATGCAAAATGGTCGCGCAGTCTGCAACTTCAGCGTGGCTGTCACGGACCGTTGGCGCGACCGCCAAACGAATGAGCAGCAAGAGCGCACTACCTGGTATCGCGTCGCGGTTTGGGGGCAGCAAGCGGAAAATTGCAATACCTACCTGGCGAAAGGCCGGCAAGTCCTGGTGATCGGCAACGTAGCGGCTCGGGGCTACATCAACAACAATGGCGAAGCCGCAGCCTCTCTCGATTTGACCGCGCGCAACGTTCAGTTTCTTGGCGGCGGCAACCGCGGCGAAGACGGCCAACAGGGCGGCGGTTGGCAAGGTGGCAGACAGGGCGGCGGGAGCCAGGGCGGAGGACGCCGCGAAGGTCAGCGTCGCGACGATCGCGCCTCCAATTATGCCGACCCGCCCAGCTCGGTGGACGACATCCCGTTCTAGCCGGAACGCGAGCTTGTGCCAAAGTTTTCCGTTGATCTCTCGGGCAAAAACGCGCTCGTCACCGGCGCCGGCGCCGGCATCGGTCGGGCAATCGCCCTCGCCTTGGCGGGGAGCGGCGCCGCAGTCGCGCTGAACGATCTCAATATCGAGCGCGCAGAAGCCGTCGCGGCCGAAGTCGGGGAACGCGGCGCGCGCGGCTTGCCCCTTCACGGCGATGTCGCCAATCGCTTCCAGACAGCCAACATGATTGAGCGGACCCGCGATGCATTCGGCAAGATTCACATTCTGGTCAATGCCGCGGGCGCATTCAAAGCCGAACCCATGCTGGCGATCGACGAATGGGACTGGCGGCGTCAAATCGAAGTCAATGTCACCGGCAACTTCTTTTGCACGCAACTGGTTGGCCGCGTCATGGCTGACGAAGGCGGCGGGCGTATTGTCAACTTGGCCGCTCCCGTTGGCATCGGCGGCAGCATCCCATCAGGCATTGCTTATGTCGCGAGCAAATCCAGCGTCCTTGGGATGACGCGGCAAGCGGCTCGCGAACTCGCGCCTTACAACATTCTTGTCAACGCCATTGCCGCCGGCAACATCGCCGAGGACGATATGCCGCCGGTCCCGGCCGAAAGCCTGATCCTGAATCGGGGCGGCATTCCCAGCGACATCGCCGGAGCCGCCTTGTTCCTCTGCTCGGAGGCCGCCGCTTTCATGACCGGCCAAGTCCTGGTCGTTGACGGTGGCGGTACGGCGTACCACAACTAGCGCGCCGCCAGCGGTCGCTTACTCGCCCGTCGAGCCAAAGCCGCCCTCGCCGCGTTCGCTGGGCGAAAGCTCGTCCAGGCGAGCCGCCAATTCAATCTCTTCCGTCAAGACCGGGACGATGATGAGTTGCGCGATTTTCTGGCCAGCCTTGATGAGAACAGGCTCGCTGTCGAGGTTAATCATCAATACCTTTAGTTCGCCGCGATAGGAACTGTCGATGACGCCTGCCAGGCAGTGCATGCCGGCCGAAGCGACGCTTGAACGATCTTTCACCAGACCAACGCAGCCCGCCGGGATCTCAATATGCAGCCCGGTCCGCAGCGCTACGCGTTGCAATGGCGCGACTTCGCTATCGTCAATGGCGTGAAGGTCGTAGCCCGCATCACCGGCGCGCGGGGCGGAAAACTCGCGCGCCAGGGCGCGTCGTTTCTCATTCACAAATACGCGCATTGTCGACCTCTTGGTACGCCTATTTGATAAACTCGCCAAACTCTATCTACAATCATATCGAAATCTGTAGCGGCGACCAATCTGGTCGCCCGCAGCCGCATTTGCAATTGTAGAAACGGGCGAGCTAATAGCTCGCCCCGCCATGTCCAGCGTGTTGCGACGCGGATGGGCTACGGCATTAATATTTTCTGTGACCGCGTCAGGTTTTATCGCCGCCGAGCGGTCGCATTCGCGATCGATAGTCTTCGGCAAGCTCCAGCCAGGGCTGCATGTCCCAGTAGCGCCGCGCCGCGCCGGAGGGCGACGGCAGCACATAAACCCGCGTCCCGCCAAGGACTTCGTCCTGCCAGCCCCAGGATACCGCTTGCCTTGACGGCGCGCCCTTCCAGGCTCGCCAGGCAGCCTTGCTGGTGAAAGCCAGGATCTGCGGTTTAATCCGAAGAATCTTCGCGTTTAATGCCCCGGGATCAAAGTCGGACCGCTTGAGATCAGCGTCGGAGCCCGCCTTGCCTTTTGCCACATCAGTCAAGCCTATGCGCAGATCGAGGAGCTTGTAAAACTCCCAAGGCTCATGCAGGCGCGGAGTAAAGCCAGCCTGAAAAAGAGTCCGCCAAAAGCTATTGCCGGGATTGGCGTAATAGGCGCGAGATCTAGCCGAAACATTGCTGGCGGCGGTACCGCAGAAGACCAAAACAAGCCCGAAGTCCAATAGGTCGGGCAGGATCTCAGTCATGCCCTTGATCGCGGCTTCTTGCCAGTTCCAAATTCTTTTGATGCGCCCCGCGATAGAAATCGTCAAGTTCCGACTCGAACTCGATGTCATCGCCGGCGATTAGTCGGCGCAAATAGTCCACGGTGCTGTCCAGGCTCTCTCGCCCTTCGATGCTCCCGTGCGCCGAAATCGCTCGCTTCACGTCACTGTTATTCGCCCAGGATTCCAGAGAACCCAGCCAGTCAGCCAGCAATGCGGGATCGTTCACAACTGGCACAGGGGTCTCGATGGCGTCGCCGCCGAGAAGCACGCCCCATTGCGGTATCCATCCCACAATGCAATCCGCGCTATGCCCCGGGAGGTGATGCAGTTCCAAGGTGATTCCGCCGAGGTCCAGGCTCATGCAGGAGCTGAATACGAGATTCGGCGGGATCAACTCGATGTCATCCCATTCGCCCGGTTCAGCAAGCTGCATTTCACGAAGCGTCCCCGCCACGTCCTGGTCGAATCGCCGCAAACAAGCCCGGTGCGCAATGATATCCAGCGGCGGACGCGAAAAGCCGTTCGTACCCCAGATATGGTCCCAATCCGCATGGCTATATACAACGTGAAAGGGCTTCGCGCCGATTACGGGCTGGAATGCCGCCATGTCTGCCGCGCCCGTGAGCGTATCCCAAAGCACTGCATGTCGCTCGCCCAGAACAGCCACCGACCGCACTGTGAATTCCGGCCGTATAACTTCCAGGACATGCAGGTTTGGCTGTAGTTCAAGAATCCGACGCATCGAAGCTATTCCAGCTTGGTGAACCGGGCAAGTGAAGAAGCGCCAAGAGCCGAAGCCTCTGTTTATTCGGCAGAGATTTCCAATTCGGGCAAGAGGCGGAAGCTATCCAACACCGAAATCAAGGGGTACTCAGCCGCGTCCACCTGGAGCAAGTCCAAGTCCGTATCGCCGAGGCGCGCATTCGCAACGTGGAGTCGGTTGTCAAAACCATTCAACATGATCGACAAACCGCTGTCCGTCGCGCCGTCCAGCGTCTGGATTTGGTAGGAGGCTCGAAAACCGGAAGCGTCGCCGACGTTGATTGCTTCGACCGTCAGCGCTTCCAGCCCATCGCGCCAGGTCTCGATCCAGTGGATGGCGTCAGCATCGCTTGCGAGGGCGACATCGTGCGTCTCCACCACCAGCGTAACTGAATCGCCCACTATTGTGGCGGGCAATCCCTGGGCGGCGTCAGTCAACTGCCAGCCAGCCGGAAATCGTATGATGTGCTTGTCCAGATTGTCGAAATAGGCGTTCCAATTGAAGGGCGCGTCCGCGAAAGCATTGATCCTGCGAACATTCCCGGTTAAGCCTTCGAGCAAGTACTTGAGTTCACGAGGCGCATTTTCCGCGGTGACCACGCGCACGCTATAAATGTCGCCATCTTGAAGCCAGGACTCTTGCCTGGCAATGTAATACGTGCGCGACCGCGTTAGATTGAAGTCGATCACAACATGACCGGCAGCGCTAATCTTGCGGGCGGTTTCGTCCCAGCTCCAGTAATCTCGCCAGCTTTGCCCCAGCCAGGTCCGGTCAAAATAGGCGCTGAGCTCTTCCGCCGCGCTAATGCCGTCATGATTCTTGATGATGCGCGCTTCCACGACGCTTTGGGCGTCGGGATTGCTCAAACTGGCGCGCAGTTCGTCAGCCGTATTGCTGCTGGAGGCTGCGCGCCATCCGGTCGGCGCAGCGACAGTGAACAAACCGGAGGGATGCAAGTAGGTCGCCTCAAAGTCAATCGTCGAGATGTCGGGAGGCGGCGGGAAGGTCGGCTCGGGCAGGCGGGTGGGCTGTGGGGTTTCGACGCCGAAATCGCTCTGGGCAACCTGTCCGGACAAGAGCGGCAATATCAAGCTGCCAACCATCGCTACCGTCATGATGACACCGATGACAACGGTGAATCGTTTTGTCGTTTTGTTCATCCGCGCTGCGCTCCGGGGGATCCAGTCAAAACGCGCTTATCATACCGCAGAACGCGGGCGCTGTTAAGCAAGACTTTTCGCTCATATAATCTCGCAGTAGCGTCCGCAGAGGGCAATCGCTACAAAATCATTTTGTGTCAATCGCTCCATAAATCATCCAAAAAGGTGGCTTTTGTCCTTGAAATGCCCCCCTTGACTTACTCTTGTAGTACCCTAGTTCTACCCCTATATTCTGAAAGTGTATAGACACCGTATAGATACAGTCTGGTTTTTCGGGGAGGACTTTTTAGGGTCGGGCGGTGACGGTGGGAACAGGCGGACGGCGTCCGCTGGGGGCCGAGATACAGTACCCAGGGCAATCGCTTCAAATTGTTTCTTAGCACCAAGTGCACCGGGGGCGCGTGGGCACTGACCGTCGGCACAAAGTTTTTATATGCTAGCGAAGTTATCATGCAGTCAGCAGTTAGCCCCTCCCAGAGAGTATTTGTTTTCGGTTTGTTTATTGTCCGACTCTGTCCGTTTCGGACAATAAAATATATTTTTCGGACAGTAGACGCGATTTTCTGACCGAAACGGAGAAAACGCAGGCGGCTGCTGGTATGATTTTGGTTTGCCAGCGCAGCGGCGCAACCGCCGGCATACAGGCGGTTTTTGCCCCTGACATGCCGCTGAACTGCTGTTGGTTGCCCCCTAGATCCCGCAAGTCTAGCGACACCGTAGGGATACAGACCGTGTTTTCGGGGGTGGGGGGTAGCCCCTAGGGCGCGGCGCTGAAGGCGGGAATTGGCGGCGGGCATCGCTTGGGCGCCGCGATTGAGAGCCTGGGATAATTGATCCATAGGGGGAGTGTATCATGATTTTGAGTAGAAATAAAGAACAAATGTTCGCAGTTTTCGAGATTGCCGAAAAGCGCTTTCGGGCGTCTGGCAGGGTGGCGCGGATCACGTAGACATTGATCTTTGACACAGCCCGCCGACATTGTCCCTCGACGGCGAAATTGAGTTTGCATGTTGTCTTCGCGGCGGATGTCAATTTTGAAGCGATTGCCTTGGGGACCCGCATCGCCAGCTTGACAGAGCGCCTCTTATCCCTACAATAGCCCTTATTGAACTCATATGACCCATTTATCGCCATTTTATCAGGCGAATCAGCGAGGATACGAAGAGAATGATCGGCAACAGTTTGACAACGCGTCCCCTAAGCTTTGATGACGCGCGGGAATACGCCAGCACAGCGACCGCAATCGCCAAGCACGCAGGCACCGATGAGCGTTATGATGTCGATGACACGCTGATGATGTGGCGAGAACCCCGCTTCGACCTGGGAAGTTCATCGCTGGGCATGTTCACTGATTCCGGGATATTGGCTGCGTACGTCATTGTTTGGGCCATATCAGAAAGGCCGGTTCGGCCCTGGGTCAATTGGGGCGTGCATCCGGACTTCCAGGGGCAGAACCTCAGCGCCCGGCTCTTTGACTGGGCAGAGGAGCGGGCTACCGAGATCATCAAGCGCTGCCCGCCCGAGGCGCGCGTCCGTCTGCAAACGGGAACGCCGGCCGGTTACAGCTTCGCGGAGGCGGCGCTGGCGCAAGCGGGCTACGCGTCGGACCGCATCTACTTCGACATGCGCATTACGATGGACAGGCGACCGCAAGTCCCGGATTTCCCCGCCGGCATCGCAATCAAACCATACCGACACGAAGAGGACTTGCCGGTGCTGGTGGATGTATTTCGCAATTCCTTTTCAGATCACTATGGATATGTCGAAGAGCCATTCGACGACAATGTCGCGGAGTTCCGTCACTGGTTCAACAATGACAAGAACTTCGATCCGGGACTGCTGCTTTTGGCGGTGGACGAGGGAGCGGAGCTCGCGGTCGGATGTCTTTTGGCGATGAAAGAGAGCTCCCTTCATCCCGGCATCGGTTTTGTCGATATCGTCGGCGTTCGGCGCGGGTACAGGCGGCGTGGACTGGCGCAGGCGATGTTATATCACAGCTTCGCCACATATTGGGATCGCGGCATGACAACGGTCGCCCTGGAAGTTGACGGCAAGAGCTTGACCAACGCGGTGGCGCTGTACGAAAAGGTCGGCATGCATGTCCATCAGAGCTTTATATCTTATGAGAAGACGCTGCGCGACGGCGTCGAGTTGGCGAAGGTGTCGATGGAGTAATCGTTAGCTTGCCGCGAGTCGGCGATAATCTCGATTCTTATAGAATTAAAACGATTCCAAAGGCGTCGCGTAGTAGGTCACAGGGTTATTACTTAATGGGTAACAAATTCGCGTCGGCAAGGGAGGATAGCCATGTCTGTATCAGATCAAGCATATAGAGGCGGCAACAGAAAACGAACATCTCATGGATGGTATAAGTATTGGCGTAAGCGGATTCGGAATTGGACAAAGAAACATTTCGATTCCGACACGGCGGATTTTTTGGTGGCCATACCAGATCTTTTCATGCTTTGCGTAGGCTTGCTCAGCGACGCGCGTGTACCACCAGCTATAAAAGTGGGTTTGGCTTCTGCAGTTGCTTATGCTATCAGCCCGCTCGACTTGTTCCCCGAAGTAATTATGGGGGTGCCTGGCTTGATTGACGACGCGGGAATCCTCATATTAACACTTCATGCTATTTTGGCGTCTGTGCATCTGGATCCAGAAACCTGGCAAGAAATATTTCGTCAGCATTGGCATGGAGACGACGATCCGGTGAGTGTCATTCGCAAACTCTTCTCGTGGCTGATGAAAAACGGAAAACGTCTGTTTGGCAAGCTGTGGTGGACAATTCGCAAAAGTCATTATAAATCTCGGCGATCCCGCAGAGCTCGCAATTCGCGGCGATCCCGCAGAACTTCGCAGCCTAAGGCTATTCCACTCGCCTAAGCCCAAAACCTCATATTCATCGGATGAAACGCAATTTAGCAATAAAGAGCGGATCCAACATGACCCACATACAAACTGGCTACGCCGAAATCAACAATGCCCGACTCTACTTTGAGCTCGCGGGAACGGGTACAGCCTTCGTCATGATCCACGCGGGCATCGCCGATTGCCGCATGTGGGAGGAGGAATTCGCGCATTTCGCCAAGAGTCATCAGGTCTTGCGCTTTGACATGCGCGGCTATGGAAAGAGCCTCCCCGTGGCGGGCAAATTCAATATACAGGACGATCTGCGCGCCTTGCTCGCTTTCCTGGATGTCGGTCCGCCGGTGATCTTGATGGGCTGTTCGATCGGCGCCGGGCTGGCCATCGACTACGCATTGACGCATCCGGACGAGGTTCAATCGCTGATTCTTGTCGGTGGCGAGCCGGCTGGCTTTGAAGCCGATGCGGAATGGCCGGAGGAACTCTTCGCGCAATCGGAGCAGGCATTCAAAAGCGGTGACGTTGATCGCGTTGCGGAAATTGATATGAAAATCTGGTTTGACGGCTTCGGGCGTTCCGCCGAAAACTTAAACCGGGAAGCCAGAAAGCGCGCATTTGATATGGCGCGCCTGGTGGCTGAACACGAGATCAAAGAAATCGGAAGACACGTTCGCAAGACCTTTGAGGCGCAGGCAGTTGACCGGCTGGCAGAACTCAAGATGCCGAGCCTGGCGATCATCGGGGAAAACGACCTACCTTTCTTGAAGCTGGCTGCCGATTACTTGAGCACGCACATTCTCGGCGCGACCAGAGCGCTGATATCAGACGCCGCTCACCTGCCCAATATGGAGCATCCTGAGCAGTTTCGCGCTATCGTCGAAGATTTTCTCTCAGTCGGCTAAACTTCAGTTCCCGGGATGCGCAGGGAAAATGTCAAGCGGTGAAAACCAGCGGCGCTACGACGAGATCATGCGGAAGATCGCCGGTCGCAAGCCCTTCGGCGAGAAGGCGCGCGCGGAACAATCGGCTAGCCCGCTTGGCCGCGCGCTCGACATGGTCAACGCCTACGACAGCTTTGCCAGACTGACGCAGGACACGTACCCGAATATCTTATGTCACGGTCCCAAGGCGCTGCATGGCAAGGCGTGGTCGAGCCTCGTCGTATGGTATCGCCAGAAGGGTTACCACGGGTATCAGAAACTCGAATTGTTTGGCGTTTGGGCGCACTATGCCGACGAGGAACTTCTGCTCAGCGTTGGCATACGAAAACTAAGCTATCGGGCGCCTATCTTTGATGCCGGCGTCTACCGCGTCGCCATCGAAAACGGATTCCATCTCTATTATGACGATGATGGTCACCCGCCCGGCGGGGAAGATCAACTCTTGTATCAAGCGTCATTTGACACAAGAGAGCGCCTAGCGCATCGGCAGGCGCTTGCTGACATTCTTATGGAATGGCGACGAAAAGCGGGGACTGCCTAGTCTTCGGCTTCATCCTCTTCGAAGACGATGTCAGTCATCAGGTCGGAAGCGGCGAGATCGTCGAGCGAGACGCCGCCGGCGTCTTCCTGAACCAACATGCTGACGCCTTGCTTCAGTCTTTCGCCGCAAACCAGGCAGTCCGGGTCGCGCTGAATGTCCACCCAAATGCTGGAATGCGGATCGTTCTCTTGTCCTTCAATGACATCGAGGTAGGTGTTGGCAACGATGATCGTGTTGGCGGGCATTTCTTCGTAAACCGCGCTGCCGCGCAGCAGTTCGTTGAGAATCATATCCGTCTGAATGCCCGCGACCTTGGTGACATTGACCCAAAGTCCCGGTTCCGCCTCCAGGGTACCGGCCTCGCCGATCATGCCGTAGTCCAGGTCGCCAACAGAATCCATGATGATTTTCACGCCCTCGCGCGTCGCTTCCGCCCAGCAGGCGTAACAGGGTCCGTCAAAGGGCTTGATGATGACATGGTCTCCACCTTCTCCCCGTTCATAGACGCCGGCATAAGACGCGCTGAGACGCTTTTCAAGACATTTCTCGTTGATGGCGTATTTGACCTGCTCGTTGTCGACGCCGACCACGAGAATGTCGATATCGTCGAGGATCTCCCAACAGTCCTGGATTAAGCCCTCACGCACGTCAACAAGGGCGTCGCGGTTTCGGTTGCGGATCAGGTCGGCGACAGCCGCCGCCTTGTTTTGTCCCACCTGGCGCAGATCCGCCACATGTCGCGTTACATTGCCGGGTTCGATCACGTCATTATCCACCAGCACGAAATTGCCTACGCCGCTCATCGCCAGGCTCAAAGCCACAAAGCCGCCGCCAGAACCCAGACCGATGACACCGACTTTCTTTTCAGCAAGTCTTCCCAGGTTTTCACTGCCGATGAGTCGCTCAACACGCGTCCACAAGTTGCTCATATTGTCGTGATGCTTTCCTTACTCCAATTGCCACTCACGAAGCTAAGATCCTTCGACCAGCATCTCTCATAAGTAAGTGCAAGTAAGTCATGCAAATTTAACCCCCTCTAAATCTCCCCCATTGCAATGGGGGAGACTTGCTCGCGCTGTGCGAAACTCCCCTTCTACTTCGGATGCGTCCGAAGTGGAAGGGGCAAGGGGATGGGGTTAACTGGCGCGAATTTCGCATTACTTACTTAGTTCTACTTAGATTCCCACGCGGCGCAGTCGTTGCGCGCTAAACTTGCCCAGAGCCATCGCCATCCGTCTCGTCGTCGTGCGGCCGTTCAAGTCGATGAGCATCCAGCACGCGCTCGGAAGGTTCGGGATCCGGATCAATCTCGTCCAGCAACACCGGGATATCCAGTTTGGGCGGTTGGCGAAGTCCCATCGCAACCTCGATTGCCACCAGGTAGTCGATCAAGTATTTGTCGCTGCTCCATTCCCAATCCGAGGGATCTTCGATAGGCTCGGCGACTGCCCAGAGCTTCTGAAAGGTTGCGACCGGATCCATCAAATCGAGATCGCTGGTAAAAGGCGCGCTATAAGCCCGGGGCCGGGTATGAGGATAGTCGTGCTGGGTGACGAAGAGCAGGAAGGATCTCGCGCCTTGGCGGATAGCGAAAAAGCAGAATTCAAGCGGAACCTCGCCGTCGCATTCGTAAAACAGCGTGCGCACCAGCAAGCCGTCGTCCGCCATCGCCAAGGTCTCGCTTGTCAAACGATCGGGAAGCACGACATGCCAAGCGTACTTCATCATTTGCGGCAAAACGTCTTCTTCCACGATCTGGGGATGCACTGGCTGGAATACGCGCACATCACGATGGATATACCACCAGTCGACGCGCATGTCGGTTCCATTGTCCATGGGCACTGTAATGTAATTGACAGCCAGATCTGATTCGCCAATGATCTGCGCGTAGCCCACTGTGACAATTGGGACCAACAGATAATCCATGCCCAGATCATCGTCGTCGAGCCAAGACAAAGCCGTCATCAGATCGCCATGACTGGGCTGTATCATTGAACCCGGCTGCTTATGCCAATCACCGAGGTAGCGCAGGGGCACATCAAAGCGATCGGGCAGAACTTCGGAACCGCGATAGCGTTCGCGATGGAAATGCCAGTTTTCTTGCAGCCACCAGATTATCTCGTCTTGCAAGGCATCCCCTTGCTGAAAGGTATGCGATCGGCGTATAGCCGTTTCGTCAGGCGAAATGGTGTCCAGCACATAGATGGTGGGCAGCCCTTCGGGCGTATCGTTTTCCACGATAAAGCCCAACATGGCTTCTCCAGTTTCGTCAGCCAAGTACTGGCTGGCGGCGGAAAGCATCTTCTTCACCGCTCGCTTTGACAAGACCAGGTTTGGTACGATCCCGCGAGATATCATCGCCATCCCCCGCAAGCGCTTACGCAAGAATTCTATTTCCAGTTGCATGAGCTTGAGAATATCCGGCTCATCCTTGCTTTGCATCTTTATCTTCTCCGCCGGCGGGGCAAGGGCGTGCTGGCTTTGATGCGTTCTTCAATGCCGGGCCATTTCCCGGTAGAGCGCCAGGTGTAATAGGCGTACAGCCACTGGATCGCCCATCCGCTCACGGTCACCGCGGTCGATTTTGAGGGGTTCCAACCGTATTGTTCTCCGTCTTTCGGGTTGAACAGACATAGCTGCCCGTCTTCGTATTGATGTTTTTCGCTATAGATGCGCGGTTTGATGCAGTAAGCCTCCGCCGGGCGGTTGGGATATTCTTTGGGATAGACGATTTTGAGGTTGTGAAAAGGCGTATCCAGGATGCTCATGTTGATCTCGACCGAGCCTTGCCAATAGAGCAAGCCGCCGAATGGCGGCACCACCAGTTTGAAGGTATCGCCAAAGGTAGCCTTCATCGCCTCTACTTCCCAAATCAGGCGCGACGAGACATTCTTGCGAGCCCCCCACCAGTTGGACATGTTTTCAGCTCCGTAACGCGCGAATCAAGGTCGAAATGCCTCAACTCTATTGGCAAAGTCCGCTATTGTCCAGTATAGGTCAAGGGCTTTCACCCGCCCGCAGCGGCGCCGATTGGCAAGGCGCATTCGGACGGACCGCGCAAGTTTAACCGACTGCAACTTTCCAGGCTGCGGCGATTAAATCAGCAACCTTCGACAAAGCAACTTCTGGTTGTTGGCCTCGAAAAAGTGAAATTTACCACAAGCGTGGAATCAGCCGCGCATGCTCTGGTAAAAAGAAGGGGTCAAACTGGCGGGAAAAGTTAGAGAGCTTGTCCTCATAGCCAATTTGACCACCGTCTATCTAGTTAAATCCTAGCGGGGATATAGCGTATATGCAAGGAGTTTTGGCAGCATGCCAGTTAAACGTTTTACTCTTCTCGTCACCTTGATCTGCCTGGCTCATGGCGCTTGGGCGCTACCTGCGGCGGCGCAAGGGAACGACACTCTCACGATTTACTCGGGACGCAACGAAAGCTTGATCGGTCCGCTGTTGGATCAGTTCGTCGAGGAGACCGGCATCGAGGTAGAAGTCCTGTATGGCGGCACAAGCGCGGTGGCGAATCAGATACTGACCGAGGGCGAGAATAGCCCCGCCGACGTCTTCATCGCCCAAGATGGCGGCGCATTGGGGGCGCTGGCGGCAGCGGGCATGCTGAGCGCGCTGCCAGAGGAGGTGCTGAATCTCGTGGTAGATTCCGCCTTTGTATCGCCCGACGGCGTCTGGGCAGGATTGAGCGGTCGCGCTCGCGTTCTGGTTTACAGTCCGGAGGGTCTTGATGATACCGGTCTGGAATTGCCCGATTCCATCCTTGACCTAAGCGGTGAAGAATGGCGGGGAATCGTGGGTTGGGCGCCGACCAACGCCTCGTTTGTGTCCAACGTGACTGCCATGCGCGTCTTGCTGGGCGACAGTGAAACGGCGGCCTGGCTGGCGGCGATGATTGCCAATGATGTGCAGTCCTATCCCAAGAATACGCCCATCGTTCAAGCCGTTATTGATGGCGAGATCGTGGCAGGATTGGTCAATCACTATTACCTGTTCCGTTTCCTGGCTGAAGATCCCGAGATCACAGCCACCTTGCATTTCTTCCCCGATGGAGATCCCGGTTCGCTCATCAACGTCGCCGGCGCAGCGATTCTCAATTCAAGCGATCAGCCAGAGCTCGCCCTGCAATTCGTCGAATACATGTTGAGCGATAGCGCGCAAGCGTATTTCGCCGCCAAGACTTACGAGTATCCGCTGGTCGCGACGGTCGAACCGTCGGTAGATTTGCCATCGCTGGAAGAGATTGAATCGCCCGAGATTAATTTGTCTGATTTGGATGACTTGCAAGAGACACTGGAAATGATTGAAGACAGCGGCGCGCTGGATTAGCCACTGCCTGCGGATATTGCGAGGCGGGGATAGATTCTCGCCTCACAATAGAAGAAGGATATGCACCTTTCACAGATAGTTCCTCCACAGTTTCGGCTCCACCGGCCGCGGTACAGCGCGATTTCGCGCATGCATTTCGGCAATCGACAATTGGCGCAGGTTGTCAGCCTCATCGTGGTCGCGATCGTTATGATACCGATTGCCTTCGTCATCATTCGCGCGCTGGGCGCAGGTCAGGAGGGAATCGACTATTTGCTTAAGGCGCGCAACCTGCGGATTGTAGGCAACAGCCTGGCATTAATGCTGGTCGCTACGATCTGCGCGTCGGTCATTGGCATACCTTACGCCTGGTTGACCAGCCGCAGCGATTTGCCCTGGCGGCGCGCCTGGCTGGTGCTCGGTTTGCTGGCGATGGTCATTCCTTCCTATTTGACGGCCGTGACCTTCACAGAAGCTTTTGGACCAAAAGGCATGCTGCAAGACTTGCTGGAACCACTGGGCGTCGAGCGATTGCCGAATATCAAAGGCTTCTTCGGGGCGACTCTGACACTGACGGTGGTCACGTTTCCTTACATTTTGCTGCCGGCGCGCGCAGCGCTGTTGCATAGCGATCGTAGCCTGGAAGAAGCCGGGCAGAGTCTAGGTCTCGATCGCTGGCAGGTTTTTCGCCGGGTGACGCTGCCGCAGCTTCGTCCCGCGCTCACGGCTGGCATGTTGATGACGGCGCTCTACTGTCTTAGCGATTTCGGCGCGGTCGCCGTGATGCGCTTTAACGCTTTCACACGCGCCATCTTCGTCCAAACGGAGTCGTTCCGTATGGACAAAGCCTCGGCGCTGGCGCTGGTACTCATCGGATTGACGTTGATTTTGCTACTGATCCATTCGCACATACAGCATAGAGGACGACATTATCGCATCGGTACTGGCGCTTCGCGGGAACTGCAGACGATGAGTTTAGGGGTATGGCGTTTTCCGGCGCTATTGTTCTGCTTTTGTGTTGTCTTTGTCAGCGTAGCTGTTCCGCTCCTGGTGCTATTGAGCTGGCTGATCGGACGCACGATAAGCAATCCTGTGCA
This sequence comes from Anaerolineae bacterium, assembly GCA_022820665.1. Lineage (GTDB taxonomy): Bacteria > Chloroflexota > Anaerolineae > Aggregatilineales > Phototrophicaceae > UBA6055. The sequence goes on from JAJEFB010000025.1 coordinate 16,578, forward strand.
AGTGCCAATCAGTTTACTCCTGCAGAATACCGTCCCCGTAAGCGCCGCAGCCGCGCTGGTCGTGACGATGGCGGCGCTGCCGCTGGCGCTCCTCGCCATGCGAAAAGAATCGAGAACAAATCGCTGGCTGGTGAACCTGGCGTATACCGGCAATGTTTTGCCGGGCATCGTTATAGCGCTGGCGCTGGTTTTCTTCGCCTCGCAAAACATGTTGAGCCTGTATCAAACGCTGCCGCTTCTGATTGTTGGATATGCCATCCGATATCTACCGTTTGGCATAAGCGCGACGCAGAGCGCTTTTGAGCAGATCAATCCACGCTATGAAGAAGCAGCCCGCAGCCTGGGTCTATCGGCGCGCGAAGCGTTAATTCGTATCACCGTGCCTTTGGCGCGCGGCGGCATTTTGGCCGGATCCGCGCTCGTATTTTTGAACGTGATGAAAGAGTTGCCCACCACTCTGATATTGCGGCCGATCGGTTTCCGTACCTTTGCCACACACATCTGGAGCGCCTATGATGAAGCGTTTTTGTCGTCAATCGCGCTACCTGGATTCGCGCTGATCGTCGTTTCCGCTTTCGCATTGGCAATCATTCTTCGGCGGGAAGATACGGCTCACTAGCAAGTCGGTTGTTACCGTATGGGATTTGGTTCATTAATCCCCTAAGCTATTTGCCTCTTTATGCCAAGGGAATTTGCTCTATGCTAAGGCCCGTCAAACGTCGAAGACGCTGAAACTGCCATGGAACTTTCGCTTTATACTGAGAACCTCACCAAGCTATATAATGGCGATACGCCGGCGGTTGAAGACGTTTCACTTCAACTACAATCTGGCGAGTTCCTCACGATCCTCGGACCAAGCGGAGGCGGGAAAACCACCACACTGCGCCTTTTGGCGGGCTTTGAACGTCCTAGCAGCGGGCTGATTCAAATTGGCGACGCCATTGTCGCCGACGACAGTCGTTTTACGCCGCCGGAGAAGCGTCGGGTCGGTATGGTATTTCAGGACTATGCGCTCTTCCCGCATTTGAATGTGGCGCAGAACATCGCCTTTGGATTATCGGGTCACAGCAAAGATTCTCGAATGCAGGTGCAGCGCATGCTGTCGCTGGTTGGCCTGACGCCCTTCGCGGATCGCATGCCGCATGAGCTGTCGGGCGGCCAGCAACAGCGCGTTGCCCTGGCGCGCGCTTTGGCGCCCAATCCTGACATCCTGTTGCTGGACGAGCCATTTTCCAACCTCGATACCGGCTTGCGAGCGCAGGTCCGCAGCGATGTGCGGAACATACTTCTGGAAACAGAAACCAGCGCAGTCTTTGTCACGCACGACCAGAACGAAGCGTTGAGCCTGTCTGACGAAATCGCGGTGATCTTTGAAGGCAAGCTCTTGCAGGTAGCGACGCCGCATATCATTTACAACCGCCCAATCAACAGTCAAGTGGCTCACTTCATCGGCGAGGCGAACTTCTTGCCGGGCGAGGCGCAGGGGCTGACGGCCGCCAGTCCGATTGGCACGGTAAAGCTTTTCCATCCCAAGCGGGGACCGGTGCAATTGATGATCCGCCCCGAAGCGCTGCGTGTCAATTTCGCGCAAGAGGGACTGGCGGCGTCCGTGCTTTGGCGCGAGTTCTATGGGCATTATCAAAGACTGGGGCTGACGCTGGAAGACGGTACCGAACTCGTCGCGCATACGGGCGTAGATCGCTTTTTCCAGCGGGGGGACAAGACCTGGGTGTCGCTGGCATTGCCGGCGCTGGCGTTTGACTGATCTCATAAGCATTGCTTCAAGGATTGCCAGAATCATTGTTCGATTTCACTTGACACGATAGGACATGTGTTCTATTATTGTATGAAACTTTGTTCAACGATCATACTCTAACTAATTCGATTGTTTTTGGCGTCCCAGTGGCATTTGCTATACTTACGATGGGAGTAAAGTGTGCAAGGGGGTAGTCGCCATGACAACTTATGTCGTTGGTGATTTGTTCACGAGTCCTGCCAAAGTGCTCGTAAACACGGTAAACACGGTCGGAGTCATGGGCAAGGGAATCGCTCGAGACTTCAAACGAATTTATCCCGAGATGTTTGAGCAATACCAGTATTATTGTGAAAACGGCATATTTGATATCGGCAAGCTTTGGCTATTCAAGACTTCGCACAAGTGGATATTGAATTTCCCAACAAAGAGGCATTGGCGCAACAAATCCAAAGTTGAATATATTGAGGCGGGACTACAAAAGTTCGTGGATACATATGATTCCAAAGGGATCGTATCCGTGTCGTTTCCCATGTTAGGTTGTGGCAATGGCGAGCTTGACTGGAAGACACAGGTGCAGCCCATTATGGAAGAGTACCTTCAGCATTTACCGATTGACGTCTTCATCCACTTGCATCGACCGGCGGCACGCTTCGTGCCCGAACACCGTAATATGCGCGAAATTATGAAATGGTTACGAAGCGAACCTCGATATCTCCCATTTATCGAGTTTTGGGAAGACCTGAAACGGTTGGCAAGCGCTGGAGGAGCTTGTGAAACGATTATCAATAAAGAGCGCTTCACCGTCTCCCTAGATCTCTTTGAACAGAGCCTTGAATTCGAGTACAACTCAAAAATGTTCAAACTTCATAAAGAGAGTATTGAACAAATGTGGGAGTATATGAGGCAGAAGGGTTATTTTCTTGTTAGCGACTTCCCTGAAGATATGACAAAGTATGTCGCTCTCGTGACAAGTTTCCTCCAAAATCTGGATTACATTCAACCGATTCTGTTGTCGCAGTTCCCGGATGTCACAGATAAAGATATAGGTCTTCTGCTTTCAGCGCAGTCAGGTCAAAGACAGTCTCAACCTCAAATGGTTAAGTCGGCATGACCGATGGCAGACCGAAGCCTGGTTCTTCAAAGATAGGCCGTTTTCTCGACCAATTGAAACAAGAGTCGTGGCTAGGTAGCCGGAACTGGTGGGTAGATTACCTATTTCATTTCACAGATATCAAAAATGCTGTGAATGTGCTGAATCATGGTTTCCTGTTTTCCAGGCAAGAAGCAATTAACAAGAATCTGCTCATAGATGACATCGCTAGTTCACAGATTATTAAGCAAACGAAGTCGACGTTTACCGATCATGTGCGGTTTTACTTCAGACCGCTCACACCGACCGCGTACCAAAATGAAGGATTTAGACCCTTGAATCAACTCTATCAGGACGCCCACTGTCCCGTCCCAGTTTATCTGCTGTTCAACCTCAGAAAAGTCCTTGCTCGAGATGATTCCAAGTTCAGTAATGGTAGCCTTGCGCGTCATCAGCACGACATTTTTGATACTCCTGACGAGTTTGTTAATCTCCCATTTGAAGATATATATCACAACTCTGCCTGGGGACACGAAGAGCAATCCCGCCAACAAGAAATCAAGAATCGGCGGCACGCAGAGGTGATCGTACCCAAAGGCATCTCCTTGAATTACTTGGAGTACATCGTATGTCGTTCACAAGCGGAATACGGGACACTGTACAATCTATTGTCAACTTCAGTCTGGCAACATTGGAAGCCCAAAGTTGCTGTTAGCAAACGAAGGCAATTGTTCAACAATGCGTGGCTTTACGCAAAAGAAAGTGCATTGGAAAGCAAAAACGCAAGGTTCCAATTCAATTCACCTAATCAACAGCGGTTTTTCGGTCCGTTCAAGATACGAGTTGATTTTACTGACAATACGACGAGCGACACTTATTATTATGAGCATCGTTACACAGACGTTGTTGCAGAAATACCCAACCTACAGTTGTCGCTGGATTTGTCCAACATAAATTCAGTGAACTATACTGCTCGAGTAACAATTGACGGCAAATTGGCCTATGTAGGCAAATACACAGGAGATGACATTCCGTTTTAGAAAATGATATCCTCTCTATCGATAGGCGACCGTCGACCGGGCCGCTGGCAACCACATTCTGAAGACGGTGCCGCGATTCCGTCCACGACTGTTCACGGTGATTTTGCCGCCGTGCGCCTCCACGATTTCTTGAGCAATCGCCAAGCCCAAGCCAGTTCCCCGGCGCGGGCCGCGCGCCTTGTCGACTTGATAGAAGCGCTCGAATACGCGCGGCAGCTCGTCCGCGGCGATGCCGATGCCGGTATCATGAATCGCTACAGAAGCGCCATGCCCTTGCGCTCTCGTCGCAACGCGCACGACCCCACCAGCCTCGGTAAACTTCAGGGCGTTGCCGACTAAGTTGGTTAGCACCTGCGCCAGGCGGTCGCCGTCTCCGCGGATTGGCGGCACAGCCTCGCAGGACAACTCGAGCTTAACGTCCTGCTTCGCCGCCAGCACTTGCAAGCTCTGTACCACGCCGTCGGCTAGCAGAGACATATCAATGCTCTCGAGTTTCATCGACAAACGGCCCGCTTGCAATTGCTCCAGGTCGGTCAATTCCACTACCATGCGGTTGAGGCGGCTTGCTTCTTCGAATATGATCTGCGCCGCCGCTTTCGGGTCTTCCGCGGCGCCATCGATGATGGCTTGGGAATAGCCCTGAATCGAAGTCAAAGGGGTCTTCAAATCATGCGATACATTACCGAGAAAGTCTCGCTGGGCGTTGTTCGCCGCCAGGACTTCCGCCGTCATCCGATTGAATGAATCCGCCAACGATCGCAACTCCGGCGGGCCACTGGCCGGAACATGAACTGCATAATCTCCGCGAGCGACATCGGTGGCGGCTATAGCAAGCCGCTGCAGCGGCTTGGCGATTGTACGGCTGATCAGCGCCGCCAGGATGATTGAAAAGACAATGCCAGCAAGCCCAGCCTGTATGAGAGGCGGCGCCAGAGAATTGCTGAAGACCGCCAGTGTCTCGTGCAGGCGCACGGTTGGCCGGGGCTCCGCCAAGATCCAAAGATTGTCGACCGCTGGGCGGCCACGGAAACGTCGCTGCTGTCGAAACATGACCCCGCCATAGAGCCATTCGCTGCCGCCGGGGTCGGCAAATGCGCCGAAAAACTGCTCCCCGCCCCTCCTCAAGACTTTAGCCAGCGGATCGCTCTTGTAACTGTCGACGCGCAAGTGGATCGCTTGACCGGGCTCGAATCTGTTGGCGCTGTCGTAGAGCACCATCGGTCCGTCTTGAGTAAGCCAGATTTGCATCGTACGTACATTGCGCGACCCTGCAAAGGCATCCAGCAATTCGGGAATCTGTTCTAGAATGAAACCGAGATTGGGGTCTCTGGGCAAGTCGGCGATGAAGTCCAGCAGGTTTAGACCTTGTGTCAAAGCCGCCAATCGCTCATAAGTCGGTTCCGGGGGAGCCGGTCGGTTTCCGATCAAGACCAAGAGCGCTACGGCAATCACGCCCAGCGCTACCATCAAGAGAACGAGGTAGGATGTTAGCAGCCTTAAGCGTAAGCCAAAGAGAACGCGCAAACGACTAGCGATCATCGAGCTTGTAACCCACACCCCACACGGTCTCGATGCTAGCCTCCATGCCCTTCAGTTTGTGCCGCAAGTGGGCGATATGAACATCGACTGTTCGGGTCTCTCCGGCGAAGTCATATCCCCAAACTACATCCAGTAGTCGCTCGCGGCTGTAAACGACGCCCATATTCTCGGCGAGGGTTTGCAGCAAGTCGAATTCTTTCATGCGAAGGTCTACCCCAGCGCCCTCCACCTCAACTGTGCGGCGCTGCCCATCAATACGCAGATTGCCAATCACTGTCGGCGCAGGCGCGTCTGTGTGGTTGCTCGCGCGATCGGTTCGACGGAGGATCGCTTTGATGCGCGCGACTAACTCCCGCGGATTGAAGGGCTTGGTAAGGTAGTCGTCCGCGCCCAATTCCAATCCGACGATCTTGTCAATATCGTCGCCGCGCGCGGTCAGCATAATAATCGGAACATCCGACTCGGCGCGCACCTTTCGGCATACTTCCAAGCCATCCATACCGGGCAACATGAGATCCAGGACGACCAGGTTAGGCGCGTCTTCCACGATCTGACGACGGGCGCTAAGCCCGTCTGTGGCGCATGTTACCTGATAGCCATCCTGTTCCAGATACATTCGCGCCAGATCAATAATCTTTTGCTCGTCGTCGACCACCAAGATCGTTTCGCTCATAGCCACGCTCTCAACAGGAAAGGAATTTGCCGCCACCATAACTTAAGGCAGCTTTAGACATTCGCAAGCCAAGCAATGCCTAATATTATTATGCCAAAAAACGATGACAAGACCGTAACGTTTTTGTAAACATCGTGTAAACTTCTGGTCCGGATTCCCGGCGGATGCGAAGTCGGCGAGAGCGACGATGAGCAGGGTCGCCGGCAGAATCCGGCAGCGATCAAGCTATAGTCCGCAGCGGGTTTTTGCGCTACAATATGCGCCTTGTCTGAAACTTACATGAGAGCGCGGCCATGAGTGTGCTGGAAGTCATCCAACCCGATAATCCCGCTCTGCGCAGGCAAGCAGCCCGCATAAACGATTTTGGCGCCCCGCTTCAAGACCTGATCAACGACATGTACGAGACCATGATTGACGCGGAAGGCGTCGGTTTGGCGGGTCCACAGGTCGCTCAAAGCTTGCGCTTAATCCTGGTCCGGCTGCCTGATGACGAGGACAGCCAAGAAATATACGGAGACGATGCGGGCAAACTGTATGTCGTGGCAAATCCAAAAATCAGCAAGCGCAGTCACGATACGGTTTCCGGGGTAGAGGGCTGCCTGTCCTTGCCGGGTCTGCTGGGCGATGTTGAGCGCCATCAAAGCATTGAGGTAACCGGGCAAGACCGAAATGGCGAGCCCATGTGCCTGCAAGCCCGCGACTGGTTGGCGCGCGTCTTCCAGCACGAGATTGATCACCTGGATGGCAGGCTCTTTATCGATATCGCTACTAGAGTTTGGCGCCCGGAAGAAGAAGAAAACGGCATCGTGGAAGAAGAAGCCTGAGCCTCCATGAGCGTCAAGATTCGCCTCGCCTCCAAAAAAGACGCGCCCCAGATTCTTGAGATTTACAGTCCTATCGTTCGCCTCACACATATTTCATTCGAGCATGATGTTCCAGACGCCAGCGAAATTGCAGCGCGAATCGCGAAGACATCTCGTCAGTATCCCTGGCTCGTCTGCGAAATTGACTCGCGTATCGCCGGTTATGCTTATGCCAGCGCTTTTCGCAGCCGAGAGGCCTACCAGTGGACGACGGAGACCACAGTTTATGTTCACGAGGGCTACAAACGCCGAGGGGTCTCCCGCACATTGTATACTTCGCTATTGGCGATTCTGCGCGAACAGGGCTACCGTAGCGCCATCGGCGTCATTGCCCTGCCAAATGCCGCCAGTATCCGGGCGCACGAGTCGCTCGGCTTTCGAGAAATCGGCGTCTTCAGAAATGTCGGTTTCAAAGCCGGAGCCTGGCGCGATACGGGCTGGTGGCAACTTGACTTGAGTCCGGCATTGGAGCAGCCGCCAGCGCCGCAATCCATCACCGCCCTTGTACAGCAAGACGGTTTCGGCGAGCTCCTGCAAACGGGGCTGCCCAGTATAAGGATCTAGCTCTATTCTTCTTCATGAAACAAGCGAGGATGCTGGTATGGCAGAAAGCAAAGTCCCTATCACTGCAGAAGATCTCAACAGGATTCACTACGTTCAAGACCCGCGAATCAGTCCCGACGGGCGCTTCGTCACCTTTGTCAAGGTGACGCCAGATCCGCTGGAACGCGGCTACAAGCGCAATATCTGGCTCTTTCCGCTAGGTGGTGGCGAAGCCTTTCAACTGACTCGCGGCGACAAAGACAGCGAGCCATCTTGGTCGCCGAATGGCAAGCATCTCGCATTTGTATCGACACGGGGCGACAAGGCGCAGGTTTATGTGCTGCCAACCAACGGCGTTGGTGGCGAGGCGCGCGCCTTGACCAATTTGAAAAACGGGGCGCATAGCCCGGCTTGGTCGCCGGACGGGACACAGATCGCATTCCTGGCTCCCGAGAGCGAAGACGAGCGAAACAGCGCGCCTGCGGAAGACAGCGATACCTTGCCGCCCATTGACAAGCTGGAAAAGAGACAGCGAAAAGAACGAGAGGACGAAGAAGAGCAAATGCGCTGGGACCCGCGCGAGATGTGGCGCATTCCCTATCGACGCGGGACCAGCTTCGTGGACGAGCGTTACGATCAGATTTACGTGATTGACATTGAAGAAGTCAGCGAGAGCAAAGCCCGCCGCCTCACGGATATCGGCGCCGATCACTCTCAGCCGCGCTGGTCCGCCGATGGCGCGGCGATTTTTACATCACGAACAACCGACCTCGAAGGAGACGAACCGTGGCGGTCGGAGAACTTGTATCGCATTGATGTGGATTCTGGTCAAGCGACGCCAATGACCGACGGCGCTCATAGCGCGTACGCGCCTCTACCCTCGCCGGACGGCAAGTGGCTGGCATTTGGACGCCTTCCGATTGGCGTCACTGATATTCCCATGCGCCTGCTGGTTATGGCTGCCGACGGCTCCGACATTCGAATCGTCAACGAAGCAATTGATCGCGAGGCGGTCGAATGGGCTTGGTCGCAAGAAAACCAGTTGGCTTACACAGTGGAAAGCGAAGGCAGGACCTTGCCCTGGCTCTATGACCCTGCCAGCGATACTTCACGCCAGCTGCACGACGGCCTATACGATATCGAGCAATTCGACATTGGCGCAGCCGGATTGATGTCCATGACAGTTTCCACGCCACAGAATCCGCAGGAACTCTACATTCTGCAGGATGGGAACTTCGTCGAAGCGACGCGATTCAACCAGGACTGGCTGAGCGAGGTCATCGTTCAAGACGTCTGCGAACTTCGCTTTCAATCGCCCCACGGCGAAGTACAAGGGTGGTACTTGCTTCCGGTCAACTATCAACCCGGGCAGAGCTATCCGCTGGCGCTGAACATTCACGGCGGTCCACATGCCACCTGGGGATACGCTACCAAAACGATGTGGCACGAATGGCAATTCCACGCTGCGCGCGGATACGCCGTTTTCTACTGCAATCCACATGGCAGCGGCGGATACGGTGAAGACTTCATGCGCAAGTTGCACGCCGCCTGGGGACCCGTCGCGATGGACGACATCATGGCTGGCGTGGATGCTTTTCTCGAACTCGGCATCGCTGACGGGGAGAAAATGGCCATCACCGGCGGATCCTACGGCGGTTACATGACAGCCTGGATCATCACACACAGCGACCGCTTCAAGGCGGCGGTCGCCCAGCGCGGTGTCTACAACATCACCAGCTTCTACGGCACATCGGACGTGCCTTTGCTCATGTCAAATGAATTTGACGCCGAACCCTGGGAGAATCATGAGGTCTTCTGGGACAATTCTCCGCTGAAGTACGCCGCCAACATAAAGACGCCCCTTTTGCTCATTCACTCGGAAAACGACTTTCGCGTGCCGATAGAACAAGGGGAGCAGCTTTTCGCCTGGGTCAGGCGGGCGACGGACACGCCAGTCAAAATGCTGCGCTATCCGCGCGAAGGGCACGAGCTATCTCGCAGTGGCGAGCCAAATCACCGGATCAGTCGTTTGACCGAGATGATCGACTGGTTCGACAGGTATGTGAACCTTTGATTTGCGTGCCTGAAGAAGGCGCTTACGCAGGAAATTGCTGAGAAAATATCGCGAAATAAAGACGCACTTTGGCGATGACATCCCGCCGCTCTTTATCCGGCAGCAAACCGAAAACGGCGCGCAATTGATCCATCAGGCCGCGCTGCACCCCAACAAACCGGCGCGAGCCTTCATCCGTGAGAATAACATCCACCGAACGCCCGTCGGTCGCGCTGCGGCGGCGTCGGACCAAGGGCGGTTCCATGGCTTCCAGCCTCTTAACCAGGCCGGTCATGGTCGCGTTGGTCAAATGATGATCGCGGGCGATATCGCCGATGCGGCACTCGCCTTGGTTTTCCGACAGCGTCTTTAGCACGTAGAACTGCGGCGGCGTGAGTTGCTGCGCGTCAAAGTGGCTAGCAAGGCGTTTCTCGCCATCACTGACGATATCGAAGAGCAGCGACCAAAGCTCAGCTACATCTCGATCGAGATTATCATCCACGCCACCTGCCCCTCCTAGATCGCGCGTTCATTGCCCAAGGCATCCCAAACATCCAACTTGCCGCGAATCTCGCGGATTACCTCGTCAACAAATTCCGACGTGCTGGCGCGCCCGCCCAAGTCCGTGGTCTTGATCCCGTTGTAGACCGATTCAAGGGTGCTTTCATAGATGGCGCGGCTGGCATCGGCGGCTTTCTTGCCGTCGATATAGCGCAGCAGGGCGCCACATGCCAAGATCATAGCCATCGGGTTGGCGATGTTTTTGCCCTGCAAGCTTGGCGCAGTGCCATGGGGCGCTTCGGTGACGACTGTCTTGACGTTGAAGTCATCGTCAAATGCGAACACGATGGATTCGGCGCCGGCAATCGTGCCAAACATCTTCATTATCAGGTCACTCAAGTTATCGCCGTCGCGATTCAAAGCCGGGATAATCAATGCCTCGCCGCTCGTTTCCAGCAGCAGCGCATAGGTAGCGTCAATCAACTGTGGATGATACCGCACGCCCCTGTAGATTTGCGCGGCTCGATCCAACTCTTCTTTGAATAGACCTTCGTATATAGGGCTAACGGTATATTTGGGACCGCCGAATACGGTGGCGCCAATACGCTGGGCATACTTGAACGTGAATTCCGCCACCGCCCGGCAGGTGCGACGCGTGATGTAGCGCTTATTGTAAGCGATTTCGTCAAGCCCCTCGCCTTCGCGCCATTCCTCGGCAGCATAGGCGCCTTCTACAGCCATGCGCGCCACCGCGATCGGCGCGTGGACGCCGGCCAAGGGCCGCACCGACGGGATGCGCCTGCCCGTTCGCAAGATTACGCTGCCGTGGATCAGATCGCGCAGCAGCGCGTTTGGGCTGCCGACATCGTCGGGATCGCCCGGCGTAATGGTCGCCGCTTTAATGCCTAATCCGGTCTCCAATATCCGAGCCGCCGCCTCGCGAACGACGTCGTTTTTGGTCCGCCGCCGGTTTTCCAGCGACAGGTCAAAGGTTTCAAAGGCTAGATTCGATATGCCGATGACATCCGGAGCTAGAACCCGAATCGCTTCGTCTAACAGTTCCTGACCGGTTTCGTCACCCTCCAGCACGCAAATTCGATGTTGTTCCATTCAACTCATCCTCAAGTCGTGAAAGCGAGCGCTACACGTTTATTGTATGCCAGGAACGCCGCTGTGAAAATCGCGGATCGCTACGCTAGCCCAAACCAGCTCGGCCAGCTTACTCCGGATTGTCAAATGAGCGTCGATAGATACAGCCGCGGCCAGCGCTAGCGGTTGCCAGCGCCAGGGCAATCGCTTCAAATTGTTTTTTTCACCACAAAGACACGAAGAACACTGAGTTCAAGCTTTTTACCGGGCAAAGCTCCGCTAATTCTGATCCAAAAAATTACCTGCGCAACATTTGACCTGGCGCCAAATCTGATTTGCAATAACAAATAAGTCTGTATTATCAATAAAAAGCTTTTTCTCTGTGCTCTCTGTGTCGACGGGCTGTGTCTACGCGCCCCTCTATGGTTAATTTTCAGTTTGATTATATGTCCTTATAGTAATGCCATTTTGAAGCGATTGCCCTGTTGCCAGCGCAAAATAGGGCTGAGGAAATCCTGATTTTGCTGTAAAATAGTGGAAACTGACTGTTCTGCAGGATTCAGACAGGAAAAACATCTCATGCGTAGATACAGCATTATCACGAGCGTTCTGCTGTTGTTCGCCTTGCTTTTGACATCGCAAGCGCAGGACGAAAACAACTATTCGTCAACGATAAATTGGTTTTACAGCGCTTGTGAAGACCGCATGGTGGTTGACCTTCATGGCAAAATGCAAGCCGGATATGATGTTTATTACCAGGCTTTTGACCTCTTAGGCGGCAACGGAACCGCGATAACGGCTTTACGGCGCGTCGCCGTCAACGGCGAATACGCCACCAGCCAGGTCGTAAACTGGCTGGGCAGATCGACGCGCGCGCTCGATACGCCGATCAGTGTCGTATTCCGTATCGGCCGCGAAAACGATCCGGATGATACCATTTTTCAGGAAGCTTCCGACGACTATCTAGGCGAGTGCGAAGAACCGGGCAGCACTCTTGAAGAAGAGCGGACACTGGGCACGGGCGATATTATAGGATCCTCTGGCGTCTTCACGCCGGAAGGCGGTCTGCTCAACCCAATCTACTACAAGGAGCCGGAACCGCTCGTGCAGATAGGCGCGCGACCCAGCGAAAATGAGATACCCGGTCGTACCGCCGACCCCGGATTGATTTTCGCGGAATGCGCCGATGTGGATGGCGCAGACCCCGGTGTCTTGTACGATACAGACGAGATAAGACTGTTTTGGTCCTGGTTCGCCAAGACAGAAGCCCTTGTCCAGGATCACTTAAACAACGCGCAATACAGTGTCAAACTGCGTGGTCTATCCATTCCGGATATCCGGGTGAGCGAAATCAAGCAGATCCCGGGCAGCCTCAATTGGTGGGTCTTTTATACCGTCAACCTGGGCGACAAATGGGAACCCGGCAGGTATGGCATCGACTTTTCCCTGAGATGGGCGAATCCCATCAGCGACGGTTACGAAGAATTTGGACCCGGCACCGCGAATGAACTGCTGGATAGTGGCTGTCTCTTCGAAATTGAGCGAAATCCATGGGACATCCCGGTGATCCACGAGAATCCCACCTTGCCCTTGAGCACCTACAACGACTAGCCGCCCAGCGACGCTAACTGGTTTCGGTTTCAACGAGAGCTGCCGCAGAGCAGTCGCGCAGTGTCGACACTAGCCGAATACGCAGGCGCCTGCCTCAATCTTGAGTTGTCAGCTCGTCAGCTCGCGCAATTTGAAGAACTTGGCAGCATGTTGCTGTACTGGAACCAGCGCATGAATCTGACGTCCATCACAGCGCCTAAGGATATTGTCGTCAAACACTTTCTCGATTCTTTGACCTTGACGACTGTCGTATCCCAGTTTGACGGGTTGCGCTTGATCGACGTGGGCACAGGCGCCGGTTTCCCTGGCTTGGCGCTGGCGATTGCCTTCCCCGCCCTGGAAGTCACCCTGCTTGATTCCACTGCAAAGAAACTGCGCTTCATTGAATCTGTCGGTAGGGAATTGCAACTCAAAAACGTCCGAACGATGCACGCCCGCGCCGAAGACGCCGGCAGAGACAAAGGTCATCGCGCGTCCTACGACATCGCAGTAGCGCGCGCTGTCGCGCGGCTTCCGGCGCTCATGGAGTATCTGCTGCCGCTGGCGAAGCCCGAAGGCCAGGTAATCGCTATGCAAGGCATGACAGCCTACGACGATGCCAACAGCGCCGCCAAAGCGATCGAGGCGCTGGGCGGGGAGCTTTTTGCCATTGAGGAGGTGCTGCTGCCCACGCTGGACAATCCGCGATATTTGATTGTCATCGACAAGATCAAGAAAACGCCTCGACAGTATCCCCGTCAGCCGGGTACGCCAACTCGCGATCCAATTCAATGAGGAGCGTGGCTCTCGACAAGTTGATAGGGATCCACCCGATAGGCGCGGTAGATTACGTCCGTCGCGCCCGCCATCACGTCCATGACACTCTGCAAGATTGCAGGATGCGATATCATCTCTAGCGCTCGCTCGGGAGATACCCACACTACCTCTGGCGTTTCGTCACTCGGCCGCAATTGGCCGGTAAGGTAGCGCGCCTCGAAGCAAAAGATGACAATTGAGCTGGTCAGATTGCTGCGCAGCGCCGCAAGCCGGCTGATCTCGACTTGGACGCCACTTTCTTCGAGCACTTCTCGCTTAAGCCCGTCAATCAACGACTCGCCTATTTCGATCTGGCCGCCGGGGATTTCCCAGCCGCGTCTGTGTGTGCGTACGAGCAGAATCTGTCCTTTATCGTTTCTTACCAGCGCGCTGGCAGCAACAATATGTCTAGGCGTTTCGACAGCCGCGTTCATTAGTCACTCGTGTTTCCGGGCGCGTGCAAGGCGATGCGATAGGGATACCATTCGGCGCGGAAGAGTCGTTTCGCGACGCCTGGATCCGCTTCCGTAAGCTCTTGCATGTGCGCGTCATCGCGCGCATTGAAAATCGCGATGCCAAAAGAAGAATAGTCGCTGTTGAGCGTGCGTCCCGCCAAGATCAGCGTGCCCTGCTCCATCTGGTCCTTCAGGTACTCGAAATGCTCGTTGGTAATCTGCGTTTCTTCTTCGCTGGGACCTTCAGAGAGCATCGCCGGTCGCACCGGCTGTATCTTGTACAAATATGTCGGCATTGCTTCTTTCTTTCGTCATCTGCTTACTGCAGCCGCTCGGCGGCAGCGAAAAGGTCTGTCGCGCTCACACAAAATAATAAGCCTTCTCGTCGCATGAGCGACGCGGTTTATTAAAAAAGAGAGCATAGCCGATTTCCGCATGCGGTGGGAGTCCTATTCACGGCGCTTCGTCATGCCGCGGACGGACTTATGAAATCAGTTATAATACTGCTGTCTACCAGTTGACGAGGACGCCATGGCGGAAACCAGCAACAAGAAGAAACAGTTGCGCTTGGAATTGCCCAAAGATGCCAGCGCGACCTATGCCAACACGGTCATGATTACCCATACGGCCAACGAAGTCATCTTCGATTTCATCCAAGTAATGCCCAACGACATTCGCGCTCGCGTGCAAAAGCGCATCGTGATGACCCCGACCCATGCCAAACTGCTGCTGCAGGCGCTACAGGAAAACTTGCAGAAATACGAAAGAAAACACGGCGAGATAGTCGCGCCGCAGCGGCAGTCGCTTGCCGACCAGCTATTTGGAGCGGTAAAACCGGAACAGGAAGACGACGACGATGAATAACCTGAGCCAGGTCTGTGAATTCATTCGCGAAGACATGGAAAGGCGCAATGCCGCTCGCGATCGAGCGATTGTTCTCTCGCGCCAATTGATCCGCCACTGTTCCGAGTCGATTCGCGCCATCCATCGACAGGACTGGCCTCTTGTCGACAAGAAACTGGACGAGGTACGGACTGGCGCTGTGGAATTGAAGGTTGTCGTCGGGGAGTTTCCCGATCTCTACCACACGGGATACACGCAAGACGCGCTGAAGGAAGTCGCCGAAGCGTTCATCACAAGCGCCATCATCCGCGGTCACGATTTGCCCACGGTCGTCGAATTGGAGATCGAGTGCTCAACTTATCTCAAAGGTCTCGGAGAAGCTGCCACCGAGCTGCGCCGCTTCATCCTGGACATCATGCGCCG
This sequence comes from Anaerolineae bacterium, assembly GCA_022820665.1. GTDB lineage: Bacteria > Chloroflexota > Anaerolineae > Aggregatilineales > Phototrophicaceae > UBA6055. Next base: position 31,852 of record JAJEFB010000025.1, read on the forward strand.
CGAAGATGCGCACAGCGCTCAAGCCGAGGCTTTGCTGAGCGCGATGGACGACATTTACGATCAACTGGTGACCTTCGATTTTCCCGATGCCCTCACGCACGGCTTGCGTCGTCAAACCGACGTTGTCCGCGGCGTTCTGGAGCGCACGCGCGGGGACCTCACGCAGAGCTTGCGCCAGCAGAAGCTGCAAAACGCCCTGAAAGAACTGGAAGCCAAGGTAAAGGACGAAAGTACGGGCGACGCCCACAACAGATGATTGACCGGCGCCCTGCAGGCAACTGTCAAGTAATGAGCTTCCATTCAATTAAGGCGCCCGCGACCCAGGTTGGTTTGGGCGCGTCATACAACTCCGCGGAGTCGGTGAAGCTGATATCCAAAACCTCTCCCCGCATCGGTCCGCGCAAATAACGATATACCTGGCCCGTATCGCGCGCGTCGCTTTTGGCTTCCACACAATGTCGGTTATATGAATGGTAGTCGCCGGCTTCCAGGATGCCTATGCCCGACTCGATTACCGATTTGGCATAGGCCAAACCCGCCGCGTCGTGATCGTATGCGCTGCCCGGGTCGTCACCGTAGCCGATTCCGTGGTGGAAGGGGTCCGCCGTGGATACGACCGCCGCATCTTCCAGGAGTCGCGCCAATTCGTCGATACCGGGCAAATCTTGTGGACGTCCGCCAGCGAGGTAAGGATACCGTTCATAAACCCTCGGCGCTTTTTTCTCGGATATGCCCCGCCGTTCGAGCTCGGCCCGCCAAAAATGTCGCCAGCTGATCAGAGCGTGGTCGCCGGTCCATTCGAGCCGCCCTGCTATGCCGGGTCCCTGTATGCCCCAGTATTTTGAATGGGCTGGATCTGCGCCCATGGCCACCGCGACGCGCGCGTCTTCCATCGCTTGGTTGAAGGCATGCAGCACGCTTAGGACTACCACCTTTTCCGCGCCGCAGTCCAAGGCAGCGTGTACACAAGCCGCGATCTGATATCCGCAGTCCTGCACGCTCGCGTGTGGGAATACCAAGACGCCTCCTGCGCCAAGCGTTTCAGACAGTTGCCACTGTCTGCCCCGCTCCAAATGCTCTACCGTGCCGGACTCTCCCAGTTTTTCATGTTCTTTGGCATACAATTCCTGCACCTGCTTTTGCAAGGCGTCTCGATCCAGTTCCATGCTGTTGTCCCTTAGATGTCAGGTTTCCGATCAATTTGTAGCGCAGCGAATGTAATTCGTCAAACGCTCGCTTTCAGCCTTGACCAGCGATTTCCTATCCATATAATGCTAAATTGCTTCACAATCATATAGCGACGTTTGCCGTAGACAGCCGGTGGGCAGATGCCCTTAATTTCCTGCCGAGGGGAACGCAAAAGACTGTAATCGGTCCTTTCGATTGAAATTTTGCGACCTCCAACTGCGGGTCGCTTTTTTGTTCGGTCGGGTCAGTTGGGGCGCTATGTACCATGCAGAGCCAGCTGATATAGAAAGGAGCGACACTTGCCAGTTTCAAGAGCACGCAAGAAAGAGCTTGTCGCGCAGTATGTTGAAATCCTCAACGATTGCGATGGACTGGTCATCGTGCAAACGCAGGGGCTAAGCGTTCCCCAAATCGAGGGAATGCGAGCTGCTGTGCGCGAGCAAAACGGACAGTACATCGTCGCCAAGAACACATTGATCCGCAACGCGCTTGAGCAAGCCAACTGGGTTGTTCCGGAGGATCTATTGGAGGGGCCGGTCGCGATCATCTTTGGGCGCGACAATATGCCCGGGGTCGCCAAGGCTGTCTTCAAGCACATTAAAGACGCGGAATTCGACGACAATATGCGAGTGACCGGCGGGATCATGAGCGGCGACCTTCTCGACGCCCAGCAGGTAGAGGCGGTATCCCAGCTGCCAACACTTGATGAACTGCGGGCGCAAATCGCGGGTCTGATGATGTCCCCGGCGCAAGGCATTGTCAACGTATTCCAACAAGCGACAGGCGGTGTCGTCAACGTACTTCAGGCTTACGTAGACAAGCATGAAGAAGGCGGCTCATAAAGCGCCCGGGATGATAGCTCCGGGTAACGATTAAATCTGTGTCTAGTATCAAATCAAGTGCCCGTGCGGGTATGGAAATGAAAGGGATGAACAATGGCAGATCTCGACAAAATCGTGGAAGAACTTAGTGGGTTGACGATCCTGGAAGCCGCAGATCTCAAGAAGCGCCTGGAAGAAGCCTGGGGCGTTGAAGCGGCAGTCGGCGGCGGCATGATGATGATGGCACCGGGCGCCGGCGGGGCGGTCGCGGATGCCGAGCCTGAAGAAGAAAAGACCGAATTCGATGTGATCCTCAAAGAAATTGGTCCCAAGAAGATCAACGTTATCAAGGCGATTCGCGGCATCACGCCACTTGGACTCAAAGAGGCCAAGGAATTGGTGGAATCCGCCCCCGCGACCGTCCTTGAAGAAGTCAGCAAAGATACCGCTGAAGAGGGCAAATCCAAGCTGGAGGAAGCCGGCGCTGTCGTAGAACTCAAGTAGTGGCTTCCGCTGCCGTCAAGGGCAATTCATTTCTAGGCGCGCGTCCTCTGCAGAATGCCGCTCGTTAGTTCTTGGAGCGCGCCGCAGATCACGCGCATATACGGAAACAGCCGGTGAAATATCGGCTGTTTCCGGAGAGAAGAAAGCGTCTGCTGCGGGACACTGGGTCTCACGTTGCGAGAAAGGACATCTCATGGGATTAAATGAAAAGCTTTCCAGAGCCGAGCGCCTGATTCTGATCAACCAAAGCAGAATACTTGAGCACCTTGAGCCAGGATCGAAAGAAACTCTGCAATTACAACGAGAAGCGCTGGAGCAAGGGTACGAACTTGAATATTTCACCTACGCCGACGCTTTGATCAGCGACCCGCTTCCTGAATCCGAGTGCGATTTGGTGAGCAATATTCTCCAAATGTGTTGGATCCTGCAGAAACGGCTGGCTGAATTTGACGATCTGCCCGAATCGCGGCACCTGCACGTTGTGGAAAACGTGGGTTTCGATGGAAACCACGAAAGCGCTCACATGGGGTACGCTCGCTTTCTGGTCGAGAAGTATGGCAAGTTCAAGGGCATTACCACAGAAGACGCTTTCAACTCCCATGCGCCCAGGCTTTCGATCTACAGGAAATTGCTCTCTAGGTACGAAACGGAATTGCGGAACTATCGCATCAGTGACCCGTTCACGGCAGAGGCGATCGCTAGAATACTGGCATAGCTTTGGGGTGGCTGGGCGCCAGCCACCCCGCTTGCGATCTCGGCAGTATTAGATATAAGCCTCCTTTCCAAGCCCTGGTTGGCGCGCTCCCAGATCTTATGTCATTATCAATGTGACGACCAAGAAGATATTCGGTCCGCAAGCAGTGGCGAGCATCTCCTACAGCAAACTCCTGGAGCCAGTTAGCGATGTGATATCCTGTATGGAATCCATGCTTTCCGGCGCCAGCGGCGCAACTTCGGGCGATCAACGAGAATGCTACAAGCGCATCCATGCCTATTCATGGGGATTGCACACCTTGGTCATGGATGTCATTACCGCCGTCGGAATCGAGAACGCGGCCACGAGACCCGCCGTGCTGGAACGCTTTAACAGCCTCGTGCACCCGATCAAAACCAACCTCAACAACCTGGACGCCGGCTTTGATGGCGATCTGACCGACGAGCAATACCAGATCATCGCCTATGTCATGGCGACGATTGCTTCTATCGAGCGCATGATGAACAATGTCTGGCATTTTTCGCTTATCAAGCACGACCGCCTTGAGTTTTCTGTCTCCGCGGTCGACAGCGCGCTATTGACGCAGAAAGTTGTTTCAGTTCTCGGCAAGCCCGCGCTGCAAGTCTCTGGCGTTTCGGCAATGGTAGCCGGCGACGAGACCTGGCTAAGTTATGCTTTTGGCGAGATCGCGATCAATATCTGTTCCCATGGCGATCCCGCAAGCGTCAGTTTCGATGGACAGCGCCAGGGGAATCGTCTGCAAATCACCATATTCGACGCGGGCGGAGGATTCGCCTGCTCTGATGTCGAGGACCCATTCCTCCCCTATTGGCAGGCAAGCGAGCATAATCAAGGGCTTGGTTTGGGCCTGTACCTGGCCAGAACCTTCATCGAATTGAGCGGCGGAACGGTCGCTATTAGCAGCGAAACGGGCTTCGGCACTACCCTAAATGTTTCACTTTCCCTGGCGCATTGACATCGACAATTCGCCACGTTCAATCTGGGATATACCCGCTAGTTTTTCTTGTCCCCGGAACTGCGCTATAATCGCGCGCGTACTCAAGCCGATGGAGCATAGACATGGATAAAGCAAAAGTATTTGTCACGCGTCGCTTGCCGGAGGCCACGCTAAATCGTCTGGTCGCGCATTGCGAAATAGAGCTATGGGAAGATTTTATGCCGCCGGATTACGGGACGATTACAGAGAAAATCCGCGATTGCGATGGATTGCTAAGTTTGCTGACAGACCGTGTAGACGCGCGGCTGATGGATGCCGCACCAAACCTTCGTGTCGTCAGCAACCTTGCCGTTGGATATGACAATATTGACATCGACGCGGCGACCGAGCGCCGGATTCCGGTTGGCAACACGCCCGGTGTACTGACGGAAACCACTGCCGACTTCGCCTTCGCGCTGCTGATGGCGGTGGCTCGCCGCATTCCCGAAGCCCAAACGTACATCCGGGATGGCAACTGGCGAACCTGGCATCCTACGGTTCTTTCCGGCCAAGACATCTTCGGCGCGACGCTGGGAATCATCGGCTTCGGACGCATCGGCCAAGCGGTCGCCAGGCGCGCCAAGGGCTTCAATATGAGGATTTTAGTCAATACCGAGGAGAATAAGGACAAAATTCAAGAGATCGGCGCGGAAGAAGCATCATTTGAAAGAGCCCTGAGCGAAAGTGATTTTGTCAGTCTGCATGTTCCGCTTACCGAGTCAACGCAGCACATGATTGGAGAACAAGAACTGGCGTTAATGAAGTCAGCAGCGATTCTGATCAATACCGCGCGCGGCAGCGTCGTCGATGGCGAGGCGCTTTACAAGGCTTTGGATCGGGGAGACATTCTCGCGGCAGGCCTTGATGTAACCGACCCCGAGCCGATTCCGCTCGACGATCCACTTCTTTCCCTGGACAACTGCCTAGTCGTGCCGCATATCGCCAGCGCCAGCGTCGCTACCCGCGCCAAGATGGCCGACATGGCCGCGGACAACCTTATCGCGGGCATTACAAGCAGTCCTCTTCCAAATTGCGTCAATCCGGACGTTTACGCCTGAACGGGAGTTCTGGTCAGTTGGACGCCCTTCGCTGCACGCTTCATCAATTGCCAGGGGCATGCAGCGGAGCGTCTGGCAATTGGCGGCAGCTTCATTTGCGCCTGCCAGCCCCGTGAACACAGTCATCAAGAGCGCTTTCCAGCGGGTACTGTATCGAAATCGGTTGAAAAAGAAAAAACTTAAGCACCGAGAACACCGAGGGCACCGAGAATTGTACGCAATCACGCCATTTCTTTGTGTCCTTCGTGTCTTGACGGTCAGTGTCTACGCGACCTACGCGACTTGTGGTGAAACTGGATTTGGCTCATTTGAATTTCAACCGAAAAGGATACGCTACTAACCATTTGACAATTCCCCTAAACTGTATCAAAATAGTCACCATAAAATGTTCTAGCGCCAGCCTGTTTGCTTGGGGCGACATTTGAAAAGAGCAGATTAGCCTTAAATTCCTAAGGAAATCGGAGCAATATCTACACGTTAACATAATTCTTTCAATGGCAACCATAAGATAGCTATTATGCGTCCTGTCCCTTGGGCAGGGCGCTTCGTCTACTATTCGCGGCATGTTTTCATCGCCCGGCGTAGATGATACTTTTTGCGAATGTCACCGTATAGTCTGTGGTGACTGCAGCTAGAAAGGAAGAAGTCATGGCAGAACGACGCATCAAATTGACGCGGCAGGGATACCAGAAGCTGCAACGCGAACTCAATGTCCTAACCAGCGAGGAAAATTCCAAGGTGGCGGAAATGCTCGCCGAAGCGCGCGAAGACGACCAGGGTGAAGAAGCCGTTTTCTTTGACGCGATGGTTTCCAAAGAACGGCTCGATGAACGTGTATCGCACTTGCAAAACGTGCTGGCGCGCGCCGAAATCATAGATGCCGACGAAGACCCGGACACGATCACGCCCGGCAATCGAGTCACAGTATACGATACTTCAGAGAAAGAAGAGTTCACGATGGACTTGCTTGATACCGAGGAAATCACGCACGGTCGTCGTGGGGTATCGTTGGATTCGCCTGTGGGACAGGCTCTATTGGGCAAACAAGTTGGGGATCGCGTCAAAGTCGAGGTTCCGGACGGACTGGTTACCTACAAAGTTCGCAAGATCGAGATGATCCCGGACGACGGCGCCTGATACCCGCTTTAACTGGCGACCAAAAAGAGTGTCGCCGTTGGCGACACTCTTTTCAGTTCTAGCATTGGGCTCCCGCAACCAGAGCCTCGGCTTTGTGTCTTGTTCTTTGACACTTCCGCTTATCTTGGCTGGTAAGCCTCGTCCAGATGATCCAAGATACTGCCCAGCATATAGGGCGCGAGCGCCAGCGTCGCCGTCGCAAGTTCGGGTTGCGTCCTCGCTAGATCTTCGGCGCCCTCCAAGAGCAGAATCAGCGCTTCGGTAACCAGGGACATCCAACCAATTGTCTGCAGCATGACCTCGCTCAACACTTCCGGATCGCGTTGCGCATGGAGCACCAGCCAGCTAGCGGCTTCCATCATGGGCATCGTCGCCATCATCGAAGCCGTCAAACTCCACATCATCAACTTCTGCGTTTCCGGAGATAGATCGGACAGCGCTGTTTCCGCCTGCATGCGCTGCGCAAGACGCGCCATGATCGTCGCCGCCAGCCGCGCGGGCGCGCGCTGTTGAGGAGCGCGCTTCAACAGCGTGTCTACACGTTGCAAACGATCGTATTCCTTGGCGGCGGATTGATCTCTCCCCAGGATATCAAGCAGTTTCTCCGTCATTTCATCCGGAAGCTGGCCGTCCAGCGCTTCTTGCATCATGTCCAGCGGTTGCGGGTTGAACTCTTCGGACATCCTAGTTTCCTTTCGGTTTTGGGGTCGCCAGACGTTTAAATCTGTCGTCTTCGTCGTCTATCGCGCCGTTAGCGCGCGCATCACGATCTGAAAGCAAATCCGCCAACGTTCGCCGGGCGCGGAACAGACGACTCTTGATCGCGCTTTCCGTTGTGTCCATCAATTGAGCGATTTCCGCGTAGGAGTAGTCGTACCAATAGCGCAAAATCAAAGGTAAACGGTAACTCTCTTCGAGCTTCATCAGGAGGCCTTGCAGCAGCTCACTCTGCTCCGCGCTCAAGGCAGCCTGTTCGGGAAGCGGGTCGCTGCTGCTCAAAGCGAGGGCCGCGGCGGTGGGCTCGTCATCGAGCGAAACCAATTGCATCCGCCGCTTGCGCCAGCGATCAATGCAGTGATTGGACGCGATTGACATCAGCCAGGTTTTGAACGATCGCTTGGTATCGTAACGCCGAAGATTGAGAAAGGCGCGCAGGAACGCTTCTTGTGTCGCGTCCTCTGCTTCGCCCGCGTCGCCCAGCATGCGGTAACACAGGTTGAAGACGGGGTCTTGAAACAAGTAGACCAATTCCGCGAAGGCATCCTGGTCCTCCTCCAGCGCGGCTTCTACCCACTCAAGAATCTTTGGATCAGATTTCGCCACCGTCTCCCCTCAATCGCTTTTGGACGCAACAACTCGTTGATCGAAATACACCGTTTCTACCGGGAATACGTCCGCAAGACGCCCGCGTTGCTTATCGAGCGCGCGTCCACGAGTTACCCTGCCTCGCATCTCGACCAACTCGTGAGCGAGGTCGTTTCCGTCATGCCTTGATCAGCAGAACGGCTGTGGCAATGTTAGTCGCCAAAGGTACGTTGTGTACATTGCAAATGCGCAGGAGGCTTTGGATATCGGGATCGTGTGGATGTTTGCCCAGCGGATCAAGAAAGAAGAAAAGCGCCCGGACCTGCCCTGTCGCCACCTCCGCCGCGATCTGCGCATCGCCCCCAAGCGGACCGGAAAGCAGTTGCCTTACTTGTAGCCCGGTTTTTTCTTCGATTAGCGCGCCCGTTGTGGCAGTGGCCACCAGATCAAATTCACTCAGACGCTCTTTGTGGTCCATCACAAATGCGACCATATCGGCTTTCTTGCCGTCATGAGCAATAAGCGCGAGCGTCGGCTTGCCGGACTCTTCGGTCATCAATTGTCTCGTCAAGCGCTAAGCCGCTACGATACGCTGCGCGGGCGGCGCACTAACTGCGCCGGTATCGACAGCGGCAAATGGTAGCGAGTGGAACCGAATAAACTGATGAAACGCTGATTCATGCAATACGCTTCCTCATAGAACCCTTCGAGTTGTCCCATCAAAGCCGACCAGGGGCGGCGTTCCGCTGCCAGCCGCGCCTGATGACTCATCTCCAGACGAACTTCGGGGTGATCGCGCAAGTAGGCAATGACAGCCGCGAAATCCGCCGCGCTTGGATTTACGGACAATCCGGTGACGCCTTCCTCGATGACGTCAGGGGCTCCCCCGGAATCTACAACAACTGATGGCAAGCCAGAGGCCATCGCTTCTTGAATCACTTGACCGAAGGTCTCGTTCTCGCCAGTGAAGGCAAAGACATCGGCGCTGGCAAAAGCCTGCGCCAGTTCGTCGCCGATCAGATATCCCGTGAAATGAACGTCGGTTTCTGAGAACCTGGCTTCCAACTCCTCGCGCAAGGCACCGTCACCGACTATCGTCAAGGCGACGCGCTCCATTTTGGCGACTTCATACAGCAGTTCAACGCGCTTTTCATGCGCCAGACGACCAACAAAGATGCAAAGCAGCGAATCGTCGTCACGGCCATTGAGCAGGCGACGGCGCATCTCTTGCCGAGCGTGGTCGGGGTGAAAGCGCTCGGTGTTTACACCCCGCCCCCAGTGCCGCACGCGGCGATACCCTTCAGCGCGCAAGCGACGAATGATGGTTTGCGTCGGCGCCAAAGTGAGGTGACAGCCATTGTGAATATAGCGCAACCAGCGATTGACCGGGCCCGACAAAATGGGGAGCCCATAGTGTTCCGTGTATCCCGGCAAGTCCGTCTGATAATTGGCGATAACCGGCAAGTTGAGATGGCGGCCGACTGCCATCCCGTTGACCGCCATTGCCGCTGGGCTAAAGAGGTGAATCAGGTCGGGCTGGAATTCTTCCAGGTGTCGCGCGACAACGGGATTCGGCAATGCCATCCGCGTTTCCGGCGCCTGCGGCAAGCTGATTGATCGCAGCGGAATCACCCGGGACGAGCCAACATGATCGACAGCGATATCCGGAGCGAAAACTAAAACCTCGCGCCCGGTCTCTTGAAGATAGCGAATGGTCAAATAGGTCGTTTTAACAACGCCATCAACTTTGGGCAGAAAGGACTCCGTCAGGACGGCGACCCGATTCACGCGCTCAGACGACGGCGCTGAATGAAGCTCGTCGAGCAACACGGGATTACCGAAGAACTCGTCAAGCGACGTCTTCTGTTGGGCATGCAGATTGTCGAGTAAGCGCTGCGCCTGCATTGTTGGCCTTTCATTATGGCTCGTGAAGGGACCGGTCTAAACTCATTTTCTTATAAACGGAAACGATACGCAATCTCATCATTGAAAACACGCGCGGCTCGAGAAGGATTTGCCGCGCCTTCGGCGACTGTACTTGTTATACGGCTAGCTATTCGAAATCGTTCTGTCGCCGGTTCTAATTGACCCCATATAGCTCGCGATAAATGTTGTAGTTACGGTAGATGAACTGCACGTATTTTCTGGTCGAATCAATGGTGATCGTGGTCATGAATAGATCGGGATCGCCGCCGGAGAGCTCATTCCATTGATAGGCGCGTCCAGGTCCCGCATTATACGCCGCCAGCGCCACTACGGCATTCTGATCGAAGAAGTCCAGTTGCTCGTCAATATAATACGCGCCGAAAGCGATGCCCGCGTAAGGGCGGAACAAGTCGCTATGCTGATAGTCGCGCCAATCCAGACGTTCGGCGATATATTTGGCAGTGCTGGGGATAACTTGCATCAAGCCCTTTTCGCCGGCTGCGGCTGTGGCGTGAGTATCGAAGAGACTTTCCTGACGAATCAAAGACAGCATAAGCAAGGGATCAACATCCCGCGCTTCCCCTTCTTGTCGAACCAGATCGACGTAGTAGTCTGGAAAGCGGAGGCGAGCGAGGAACCGCGGCGCCCCCAATGTAGCTGTTTTGGACGCGATGATGACGTCGGCGGCGGCGATAATGGATTCACGGAAGGCGCCCAGACCTCGCAAGTGGATCGCCAAACGATAACTGCCGAGCGCGTCTCCACTTTCGCGCAGCGCTCCCGCGAGATCCTCAAATTCAATTGACGCTTCGTCGAAGGCGCCGACAGCGAAAAGCTCGCGTCCACGCACTAGATGAGGATCGCTGTTCAGTTCTTCAGTCATCCGCCATAGATCGCCCGCTTCTTCCAGCGCAAAAACTTGTCGAAGCCATGCTTCCGCATGTTGAACTTCAGCATTGATGTCGAAAGAGAATTCATAAGATGCTGGCCGGTCAAAGGGCTGTCGGCCGATACGGAAATCGCCGGCGCGCGCGGCGAAGTAACTATCCGGCGCAGCCGCCACCGCCAGATCAAAGGCTTCGTTGGCCGCTTGCTGGTTGCCTCGCATGGCGGCGAGTCGCCCGACCCACAAGTAAGCAGCCGCTTGATCTTCGCCGCCCGCGAGAGAAGCGATGCGCCCATAGAGATTCTCGGCGATTGACCAGGCTTGGTCTCGAACCGCCGCCGAAGCTGCGATAAACAATCCATTGGTCGCCAGTTCGTGACTCGGGTAGGTGTCAGCAAGCCTCGTAAACACCTGGCGCGACAGACCCGTATCTCCATTTGTGCCATACAAATAACCGGCCCGCCAAAGCGCCTCGCCGGCGGCATCCCCCAAATAATCGAAATTGTCGGCAACAGAAAGATAGATCTCGATCGCAGTTGGAATATCTCCAGCCAAAAAGCGCGTCCGACCGCGTTCCAGCAGCGCGTCGCCAAATAGCGGATCCTGCGGATACTGATCGACGACGGTCTGGAATGCTATCATGGCGGCATCGGCATTGCCGATCTGCCGGTAGGCTCGTCCCAGCAACAAGTGCAGCTCCGCCGGGATCGCCTCCAAATGCTGCGAGGTGGTGAAGGTGTTGAAGGCATCGATCGCGGTCTGATAGTCCCCGGCATAAAAGGCGCTCTTGCCGCGCGTCAGTCCGTCGTACTGGATGCCGGCAGCCTCGAGGACCTTTAAAGCCTCGTATGACGTGGCGGTTCCGGTATAGCTCTCGAAAACTGCCCGCATCCGATTCAAACCGGCATCCCTGAGATTGGCGTCGAGCAGAGCTTGCGCCGCGCTAAACGAGATATTTGCCCGGTAGGGCACGTTACGCGCGACCGACAAAATCGCGTCGTACTGCGCGACAGCCTCCGTCGCCCGCGACAAGCTGATATAGATCCCAGCCAGCTTCTCACGCAGGATCAAGAGCGGCACCTTCGATCGCTTGGCGGCGGTCGCTTTTTCATAGTTTTGCAGCGCCAGGTCAGTCTGCCCCAAGGCAATCCGCGCGTCAGCTATACGCTCGTAAACGTAGCTGTCGATCAAACCGGGGCGCGCCGCCAAATACTGTTCAAAATCCGTGATTGCCAGTGTCCAATTGGAGAGGCCCATATGGGCGTCTCCGCGCATCAAATAGGCTTGTGGACTATGAACGCTGCTAGGAAATTCCCTGATCAGCAGATTGAAGGCATCCAGAGCCTGCTGGAAATAACCATCGCGCAAGGCAACTTTGCCCAAGCGAAAAGCAGCCAACGCGCGAAACTCCGCTCCGACTGCCTCGCCGTAATTGAGCAAGGTGCGGTAAATGCCCCCCGCGTCCTCCAGATAGCCATCCCGCATGAATTGATCGCCCAACTGCAGGAGCAAGGCCGGTTCGATCGTGGCTACAGGTTCCGGCGTCGGCGGCGCGTCTGTCGGTAGAGCCGTCGGCGCCGCTTGCGCCTGTATGTCACGAGGCGTCGCGGTCACATAAATGATGTTGTCCTTGTTCGGCGTAGCTTCTGGCGTCGAGGCTTTGCCAAAACTGCAAGCGGTCATCAAGCAAGCAAGAGCGAGCGAAAGCGCGCGGAATTTCTGCATATTCATGAACCTATTGAGACAGGTGACTCCGCTCATGGTACGGAGGCAGCCCTCTGTTGTCAAGCAGGTCTGGCGCATTCTCATGCCGAAGGAGGCGATAGCTCTCCGGCAAGCCAGGGCATGCCGTAGCCCACGATCAAATGTCCCGCCTCAGCCAATGCCCCCGCCAGGGAATCCGTATCCTGGTATCGCCACCAGTGATCTTCCGCCGGCAATATCTTGACGGCGAAGTCACGGACAACGAGCTGGCTCAGGCTTCGGATCGAGAATCGGTCAGCGTCGTTCTTCCCTTCGCCTCGAAAGCCCGCTCGACCAAGTTGAACCTTGAAGCGCGATGGTTGATCCTGGGACCAAGCGTTGTCGTTGTAAACCAGAACCTGAAATTCAATCAGACCTGTACAGCCATTTTCAAGCGCCTTGACAAAGCGATATCTACCGCCTGCCCACTGCAGTGGACGCTGCTCCAGCCTGTAGCCGGCGGCGTCCAAGGCTTGCCCTATCACGGTTCGCAGCAAGCTAAGAAAATAGTCTTGCGACGCCTGTCTTTCTTGCAAGATCACATATGCCTTCTGATTAGATCCAAGCCATGCCGGCGCGCCAAATGCTGCAAGAGCAGCGCGATATTCCAGGCATCGTCATGGCCGCGGTGGTGCCTGCCGCAAAATTCGAGGCCCGCTATGCCAAGCGCTTCGGTCATTCCCACCCGCCGATGGCCGTCGATTTGGCCGAAGACTTTCCGAACATTCATGTGTTTGTCGCCAAAGGGGTAACCAAGTCCCATTCGCCTGCACTGTTTGCGGAAGAGCTTGCGATCAAAGCTGCCCCAGCTCGCCCACAGCGTCTTGCGCGCCAGGTACTCAGCAACCAACATGCTACAAGCCTCCGCGAATTCGATGCCATCTTGCTCCACCTGCTGTGATGTTATGCTTGTCAAGCGCGTACAGAAGTCACTGATTTCCGAGACAGTTGGTTTGACCAAAATGCTGCGCTTGCCGTAAACATGATCTTCGTTTAAATCGTAAAAGCACAAGCCGATTTCGATAATCTCGCTTTGCTGCCCGGCTGGGGGCGGCTTCACATCCCAACAAGTAGCTTCAATATCGACAATCAATACGCGGTCGCTACGAATCGCCATTGAACTTTGTCATCCGATCGCTTGTTTTTGGAGCAGCGCGTCAAGTTCAGCGGCTGTGCTTACCGGCAAGCGACAAGCGAAATGCCGACAAACATAGACCGTCGTCCGGTCCTCGAGCGTCTTGCGATGACTGAGCAAGGGTATACTTTCGTGTTCATCCACATCCCCGCGCGCCGAAGCCGTGACCATATTCGGGCGAAAAGGTCGGTTGAGCAGCGCGAAAATAGCGCGCGCTTCTTCCGTTTCCCCGTCACCCGCGATGGCGACCTCGATGATGCCGCTTACCAGCGCATCCGTCGCGTTGAGAGACTCGGCGAAGGCTTGCGGATATTGTCGCATAGCATCTGTCAAGATCTTCAGCACAGCGCGCGCGGCGTCATCATAGCGCGCGTCGCCAGTATATGCCGCCAGTCGCAAGAGTTGCTTCGCCATCATGGCGTTTCCGGAGGGAGTTACGTTGTCCTGCAAATTGCGCGGACGTACAATCAAGTCTTCGTGGTCGTCGCTGGTGTCGTAGAATCCGCCATCCGCGGCCGCGAAGTGATCAAGCGCAAGATCCGCCAGTCGCCTCGCCTCGATGAACCAATGTTCTTCAAACGTCAATTGGTACAACTGCAACAGACCATCGATCACGTTCGCATAGTCTTCAAGATAGGCGTTCAGCTTGCTGCGACCCGCCTTGTGAGTTCGGTACAAGCGGCCGCGCTCATCGACCATATTCTCCAGCAGAAAGCTCCCGGCGTTTTTCGCGGCATCCAGATAATCTTCTCGCGCGAGGGCGCGCGCAGCTTCGGCCAAGCTGGCGAGCATTAAACCATTCCATGAGCTCAGAATCTTGTCGTCAAGCGCGGGAGGAATCCGTTCACTACGAACATCGTAGAGCCTGGTCCTGATTAGGGCAATGGCATCATGCAACTCCCCGGATGACAAGCCCAAAGCCTCCGCGACGTCAAGCGGCTCTTCCGGAATGGTGAGGATATTCGCGCCTTCGAAGTTTCCCGATTCCGAAAGGCTGAAATAGGCGATGGCGATCTCAAGCGCCCGGGGCAATGATTCGTCCAAGGGCGCCAGCGCCTCGCGGACTTCTTCCAGGGTCCAGACAAAGAATTTACCCTCTTCGCCCTCGCTGTCAGCGTCGGTCGCGCTGAAAAATCCGCCCTCGGGCGCGGTCATTTCCCGCAAGATGTAATCGTAGATATCCTCGGCAATCGAACGGAAAAAGCTGTCGCCCGTGATTTGCCAGGCGTACAAGTAAACACGGCTGAGTTGCGCGTTGTCATAGAGCATCTTCTCGAAGTGCGGGACCAGCCAATGCGCGTCGACGCTGTACCGGGCGAATCCACCGCCCACTTGGTCATAAATGCCGCCGAGCGCCATATTGCGCAAAGTAAGGCAGACCAGATCCAGCGCCTCCTTGTCTTTGCTGCGCGCGTAATGTCGAAGCAGGAACTCCAGGCTTATCGGATTTGGAAATTTGGGCGCAGTTCCAAAACCGCCCTTGTCGCTGTCCATGCCGTCCAGCATTTTGCGCGCCGCCTCAGTGAGCAGCTCGGCCGTCAAGCCGCTGTCGTCTTCGCGCCCGATGCCGATTAAGTCTCGCCGCAGCGCCTGGTGCAAGTTATCCGCTTGCTTTTCCAGCAAATCCCGTTTATTGCGATAGGCGTCGCTGATAGTCCCCATCAACTGCGCGAAGGAAGGCAAACCGCCGCGCGGCATAGTCGGAAAATACGTGCCGCCGTAGAAGGGCCGCCCATCCGGCAGCAAGAAGACGGTCATGGGCCATCCACCCTGCCCGGTGATCGCTTGCACAGCCTGCATATATATATCGTCGACATCCGGACGCTCTTCCCGGTCAACTTTGACATTGACAAAAAGCGCGTTCATGATGCGGGCCGTCGCTTCGTCTTCAAAGCTTTCATGCGCCATCACGTGGCACCAGTGACAAGCGCTGTAACCCACACTGAGCAGAACTGGCACATCGCGCCGCCGCGCGCTTTGAAAGGCTTCATCGCCCCATGGGTACCAATCTACCGGATTGTCGGCATGCTGTAGCAAATACGGGCTGTCCTCGTGCTTTAGACGATTCATTATTTTCCCCTGTATTCTGTCGGGGGTGTTCGAGCAGCTAACTTACTTTAGCATAGCGGACATTCCTCTGTTGAGAAGTTGCTTTTATTCACGATGAGCCGGTTGCCGCCTCGAAGGATATCTTTGATAGATGGATAAAATCGCCACACGCAATTCGACCAATTACGTGCTATCATGGTGCGACAAGCCTTGAATCGTGCCCCGCCGCGCTCGTTTCTAAGATAGTTTTTGCACAATTCGCAGTCGCAATACGCTATAATTCAGGCATAAACCAAGTTGTCGAAAGTCAAATCGCTAGATGCAGTTTTGGGAAAACAACGATAACGACGAGAGTCACGATGGCGACGGACCCAGTCGCCCCCCGCAACGCCCCCCCAATTGGCGAAAATGGGTTTCGCCCGGCTTGTTGGTTCTGGTTATGCTGCTGGCGTTGCTCAGTTCGCCGGGCTTGTTCGGCGGGTTGACTTCCACGCCGGAGGTTTCCTACTCGGTTGTTTATGAGCAGTTGCGGCAACAGAACGTCGCCCTGTTGGACTTCCAGGGCGAAACGGGCGTCAATGGCCGCTTCACGCGGAGCGTGATCGTTACCAGTCCATCGGGCCGGACACAGAACATTAGCCGGTTCAACGCGAACTTGCCTCCTGGCGGCGCCGACGAGTTGCGCCAATTGGCGAACGAGAATCGCGTCAACATTCATGCCACGCCAAATGAACCGTCGATCTTGCTTTCGCTGATTATCAACTTCTTGCCGCTCGTGCTGATCATCGGGTTTTTCGTCTGGATGGGCAGACGCGCGCAAGGCCAGATGAACGGTATCTTTTCCTTTGGTCAGTCGCAAGCGCGCGAAAAAACGCCTGAGATGCCGTCAATCCGTTTTGAGGATGTTGCCGGGCAAGACGCCGCCAAGATGGAGCTGGAAGAAGTAGTAGATTTTCTCAAACAGCCCGAGAAATATGTCAAGGTCGGCGCGAAAGTGCCGCGCGGCGTCCTGCTGATCGGACCGCCGGGCACGGGAAAGACCTTGATGGCGCGCGCCGTGGCTGGTGAAGCCAATGTCGCGTTCTTCAGCATCGCGGCATCAGAATTTGTAGAAATGTTCGTCGGCGTCGGGGCTTCCCGCGTCCGCGATCTTTTCAAACGCGCCAAGGAAAACGCGCCAGCCATCATCTTTGTTGACGAGATTGATGCCGTGGGTCGACGGCGCGGCACAGGTCTGGGCGGCGGACACGACGAACGCGAGCAAACTTTGAATCAGTTGCTTTCGGAGATGGACGGCTTTGACAACGACAGTAATATCGTCATGATCGCCGCCACTAATCGCCCGGATGTGCTGGATCCCGCGCTGCTTCGTCCCGGCCGTTTTGATCGACAGATTACTGTTGATCTGCCGGATGTGAAGGGCCGTCACGATATCCTCAAGATTCATACCAAGAACAAGCCGATGGCGAACAACGTTGAGTTGGAGTCGATGGCGCGCGCGACAATTGGATTTTCGGGAGCGGACATCGCCAATCTCGCTAACGAAGCTGCCATGAACGCGGCCCGTTTTGATCGTCGTTTGATCACCATGTCGGATTTCACGAGCGCTTACGAGCGTATCCGTCTGGGCACCAAGCGCCCGCCGCTGTCCAACGAGAAAGATCGCAAGATTACCGCCTATCACGAGGCGGGACATGCCCTCGTCTCCTTCCTGATCCCGGACGCGATGGCGCTGCTAAAGACCACGATCATCCCGCGCGGGCGCGCGCTCGGCGTCGCGTTCTATATGCCCAAGGACGACTCGCTCCATCAATCGCGCAAGCAATTGGAAGCTTTCATCCGCGTCGGTTTGGCGGGACGCATTGCCGAAGAGATCGTCTTCGATGACGTCACGACGGGCGCCGCCAACGATATCCAGCAAGTGACGCAGATCGCGCGCAATATGGTGAAAATGTTCGGCATGAGCGATTCGGTGGGCATGGTCAATTACGGCGACGACTCCGAACAGCCTTTCCTGGGCTATTCAATCGCCAGCGGCCGCGATTACAGCGACGACACCGCCTCGAAACTCGACGCGGAGATCAAACGCATTATCGACGTCGCCTACCAAGAAACGCGTGGACTGATTGAAGACCATCGCGAAGAACTCGATCAACTCGCAGTGGCGCTGCTGGAAAAGGAAACGGTGGAGCGCGAGGAGATTCTGCGCATCCTTGATATAGAGGATGACGCGGCTGACATCCTGCCGGAAACAGTCGCCCAACACTTGCGGGAACCGCAGACCGCGGAGCACAACGGCTCCGACACAGCGGAAGATTTAGAAGTTGAACAATGAGGATTCGGGCGAGATCTGTTGATCCCGCCCGAATATGGACGACTTATTGTTCGGCTGCCGCCGCCGCTTCCGCAACAATCTCTTCCTGGACATAAGTAGGCACGCGGTCATAACGATTGAAATCCATCGTGTAGATGCCGCGTCCGCCGGTCATTGAGCGCAAGTCGTTCCCGTAGCGCAGCATCTCTGCCAGCGGCACCTCGGCAGTAACCACGCTCTTGAACCCGACCGTATCCATCCCTTGCACGCGCCCCCGACGCGTGTTGAGATCACTCATGATGTCGCCCATCATCGCCTCAGGGACCGTAATTCGGACGTCCATGATCGGCTCCAACAATACTGGCTTGGCTTTGCGGAAGGCGGCGCGGAACGCTTCCCGTCCAGCAATTTGAAAGGCGATGTCTTTCGAATCCACCGGATGCTCTTTGCCGTCAAACACATTCACTTTAACACGTTCTACCGGATAGCCGGCGATAACGCCGTCGGACAGCACGGCTCGAATGCCTTTTTCCGTCGACGATACAAACTGTTGCGATATCGCGCCGCCGAAAACGGATGACTCGAACTCGAAGGCTTCACCCGTGGGTTCCACTTTGAGATCGACGCGGCCATATTGTCCTGCGCCACCGGTCTGCTTCTTGTGCGTATAACTGGATTCGGCATTGCCCGTGATCGTTTCCCGATATGGAACCTTGGGCATATCCGTATCAATGTTGACGCCGAGAGATGCCGCGCGCTTCAATGTGACGTCGAGGTGGATTTGGCCCATGCCCTCGAGTACAGTCTGGCGGGTATCTCGATCTTGTCGCCAACGCAACGTGGGATCCGCATCGCAGAGATTGCTGAGCGTCGGTCCCATCTTCGCGCTGTCGGCTTGCGCTCGCGGCGCGACTGCAACCATATACAAGGGCGCCGGGAACTCCGGCGCCGCGATCTTCATGTCGCTTCCGTTGTCGGCAAAAGTGTCCCCGGTCTTGGTATCTGTCAACTTGGCAACCACGCCAATATCACCGGCATGAAGCGTTTGCACGGGCATCTGCTCTTTTCCTCGCATCACAAACAGCGAGTTGAAGCGCTCATCTTCACCGCTGTTGGCATTGTGATAACGCCCGTCGTTCGACATGGTTCCCGAGAATATGCGGAAGTAATTGAGCGTTCCCACAAAGCGATCGTTGAGGGTCTTAAATACATATGCGGCAAGCGGTCCATCATCGCTATGTGGACCTTGCAGCGCGTCGAGCTCGTCCCCGCGGGTGATTCTGACCGTTCGTTCCGTCGGCGCCGTCGTATAGGCGACAAGCGCTTCCAACAGGGGGATGGTGCCGATGTTCTCTGTTGCAGACGCCGCGAAGACAGGCACCGTCTTGAGCTCGGGCGAACGCGAGGCTTTGCGCATGCCCTCGCGGATCTCGTCGAAGGACAATGTCTCCTCTTCAAAATACTTTTCCAAGAGCGCGTCATCGGCTTCCGCGGCCGCTTCCATCAATTCCATATGCGCTTCTTCCAAGTCGTCGACATAGTCATCCGGCAGATCGGAGCGTTCGGAGCCCGCCTCATAGTACGCCTTTTGCGTCAGCGCGTTTGCTACGCCCTTGAAGTCCGCCTGTTGGCCGATGGGCAACATGATCGGCACAAATTTATAATCATCAAACTGATTGCGCAATTGCTCCAGCACTTCTTCAAAGTTGGCGTTATCGCGATCCATCTTGTTGATCACGACGATGATGGGCTGCTCATAGGCTCGGGCATACTCCCAAGCCAACTCCGTACCGACTTCGACGCCAGAGACGGCATCCACGACCACAATCACCGCATCGGCGACGCGGATCGCGTTTTTCAGTTCGCCCTGAAAATCGGTAAAGCCAGGGGTATCCAGCACATTTATCTTTGTTTCTTCAAACTCAACGGGCACCAAAGATGTGGAAAGCGACAGCCCACGGTCTTTTTCCTCGTCTTCCCAATCCGAGACCATATTGCCTTCGGATATATTGCCAAGACGCGTCGTAGCCCCACAACTGAACAAGAGCGCCTCGACCAGCGAGGTCTTGCCACAACTTTGATGCCCGACAAGAGCGACATTTCTAATATTTTCCGATTGATATTCATTCATGGCGGGGTCGCCTCCAAATAGCGTGCCTCTGAGATTTGCTCGCTGACAGAATGCGGCTCGAAAACGAGCCGCGGCTGCAAGGGATTTTAATGGTGGGTTACCGGATTGTCAAAGACGCATATCGTTCATTTCCTACACAAGGAATCGCGCGTGCCCCATGTCCTTTGAAAGTATTAGCGGCAAGACGCCCCAGCGTTTGACTATAGAATGCGCAATGCGCGCATGATAGGATTGCGAGCGCTGCGTGCCTCAATCTGTGCTGCTGAAATCAACAAGCAGGTTCACCACGCAAGGACAGGTCTAGCGTGTTCAGACGAATCCTCATCAACGTTCTTATAGTCTGCATCAGCTTGGCTTTGGCGCTGATGCTGCTGGAGGTCATTGTTCGCGTTGCGGGCACGGTCGACGCCGACGGTCAATTCTCCTTCCTGGGCTACACGCTCGAGCCCTACGCATTGCCGATAAATCGTCTTAAAGAAGGGATCGACGCTTATCTCCATAACGTGGATAGAGCGACTATTCTCTACGACAAGGGGACCGGATGGGCTTATCGACCGAATTCGCTGCGACATCAAGGCACGTTCACGGTCAACAGTTCCGGCCTGCGATCGCAACAGGAATACAGCAGAGAACCGCTCCCCGACACCCTGCGTATTGCCGCCTTTGGGGATTCCTATACCGCGGGGGACGACGTCAACGATGAGCAAGTTTGGACCAATCAAATCAAGCTCGCCCTTCAGCAGCAAGGCATTCGCGCGGAAGTGATGAACTTCGGCGTAGGCGGCTACGATATGGGGCAAGCCTTCCTGCGCTGGCGAGCGATCGGCCAGCAGTTTCAGCCCGACATCGTCATCTTTGGCTTTCAGCCGGAAAACCTCGATCGCAACGTCAACATGTTTCGGATTCTGTACATTCACGGACCCAGTATTCCGTTTTCCAAGCCACGCTTTATCGTCAACGACGGCAACCTGGAACTAATAAATGTGCCTGCTTTGCCGCCCGAGCAGATGGTTGCCACATTCGAAGCCTTCGCTACCCATCCCTTAGCGGCTTACGAAGACTATTATCGTAGCCGGGACATCCTCTCGAAATGGTGGCTGAGCAGTCGATTAGCCGCATTCATTTACGAAGTGACGAAAGCGCAAGAGGGCGCCAGCGAGGCGGATTATGGACCCGCTTCCGAACGGGGCACGCTGGGCAAAGCCATTGTAGATGCCTTTGCAGCCGATGTGGCTGAGCGCAATGCAGATTTCTTCGTCGTGCATCTGCCCTTGCCTCAACACATGGCGCATATCCACAGAGGCGGGCAGTCGCCTTACCGCTACTTGCTGGAATACCTGCGTGAGACCTATCGCTATATCCCTTTCGACGAGTCACTGGGACCGGAATATATGGATGAGAGATACTGGGGACCGACCGGGCACTATGGAGCCGAGGTCGAGGCTCTGCTGGGGCAAACCGTCGCCCGGGCGATCTCAGCCTGCATTGAAGAGCAGAACTGCAGCCTCCAACGGTTTAATGATCCCGTGCAATTCGCCATCGACAAATGAAGCGTCAAAGCCGGATAAGCGGCTGCCGCTTGATCCCGATTCCGCATAGTATAGCCCCGACGCGCATGATAGAATCGCAGCCACTAAAAGACGAGTGAGGCTCTGCATCAGCCATGCCAAATCACGATTTCTTGTTTCGCGGAGATATCGAGGAATTAGATCCGGACGTAGCCGAGTTGATTCGCCACGAGACGGCGCGGCAGCAGCAGAAACTGATCCTGATCCCGTCGGAAAGTACCGTGCCCTTCGCCGTTCGCCACGCCCTGAGTTCATCGTTCCACAATATCTATGCGGAGGGATATCCCCTCGAAAAGACGCGCGCGATGGACCAGCAGGAGATTCTCGACTACGGCGAGCGCTTGCCGGAGTTTCGCCGGAACGCGGACCAGCGCTATTACAAAGGAACTGAATACGCCAATATCCTGGAATCCTTAGCGCGGCGGCGGGCGGCGGAAGTCTTCGCCGGCAACGGTTTGAACCCCGAAGACCTCTACGTCAACGTACAGCCGCTTTCCGGCGCCCCCGCCAATAACGCGGTATACACAGCGCTGCTTGATGTCGGCGATACCGTTATGGGCATGGACTTGATCATGGGGGGCCACCTGACGCACGGCAGCCCGGTCAACCGCAGCGGCAAGTATTACAACATCGTCAGCTACACCATCAATCCGCAAACTGAACGGCTCGATTACGACCAAATGATGGCTTTGGCGCGGGAACACAAGCCCCGCTTGATAATCGGTGGCTTCAGCAGTTATCCCTTCGCGCCGGACTGGCTGGCTTATCGCAAGATCGCTGACGAAGTTGGCGCCTATTTGCTCGCGGATGTGGCGCATGTCGCCGGCTTGATCGCCGCAGGCGCTTACCCGAACCCGGTGGGCATCGCCGATGTGGTCAGTTTTACCGCGCACAAGACTTTGAACGGCCCGCGCGGCGCTGTGCTAATCACGCATAGCAAGCGATTGTCAAACCTGATCGATCGCGCAGTATTTCCTGGCGAGCAAGGCGGACCGCATATCAATACCATGGCCGCGCTCGCGGTCGCCCTGCGCTTGGCGCAAACCGAGCAGTTCCATCAACTGCAGCGACAGACCGTGGTCAATGCCAAGCGCCTGGCGGACAAGCTCAGGTCGCGAGGCTTTCATTTCCCTCACGGCGGTACCGATACGCACTTGATGGTCTTGGATTGCGACTCCGTCGTCGGTCCTGATGGCACCCGTCTTAGCGGGGACATGGCTGCGCGGGTCTTGGACCTGGCTGGCATCGTCACCAACCGCCAGACGATTCCCGGCGACGCCTCCGCCTTGCGTCCTACTGGCATCCGCCTTGGAACGCCTTGGGTAACCCAGCGCGGATTCAGAGAGTCCGAGATCGACGCCCTGGGCGATATCATTGCCGATGTCCTGGGAGCTTGCGTCCCATTCAGCCTTACCGGGCGCGTCCGGCCGCTGCCGCGCGCCAAAGTTGATTTCGATATCCTGCAATCCGCCAAGGTAAAAGCGCGCGACCTGGCTGCCAGCATCGGCATCGACAATGTCGCGAAAGCGGACGATTATCCGCACTTCTATTACCTGGCCGCCGAAGACGAGGTCAGTTGCCTTGAAATAAGCGTGGCGGGCGAGGCGGCAAAGGACTTCCTGCATATTGGCTTGACCAGCGACGTAGAAGCGCTGAAAGATGGCGAAAGTCAAGCGACGAACATCCTGGAAAAAGACGGATCAGCAATGGCGAGCGGCAGCGTCGCGCGGATCTCGGCTACTGACTATCGTCTCAGTTTGGCTGGTCGCGCCCTGCGAGCCGTCGCCTGGCTGCGCAGTTTGAGCGACGGCTACGCGCTCTTTGATGACAGCGACATCCACGCCAAGCTGCCGGGACCGGTAACCGTCGACGTTATCGGCGCGGGCGAGCCGCCGATGTTGGCTGGCACAGCTGGCTATGCCCCTAAGGCTTATTCTGTCGGCTGCAACGGCGAACATTTCTATTCGCCCAGGTCTGAAGCGCTTCCAAAATTCGAGCCTGACGTCGCCGCCGTCGACATGCTTCTGGAAACGCCTCTGCACAGTCTGCACGGCGAGTTGGGCGCAAAAATGGCGCCTTTCGCCGGCTACGATATGCCGCTCTGGTACAAGTCCGTCAGCGACGAGCACGCGGCCGTTCGGGAGGAGGCCGGCATCTTTGACGTGGCGCACATGGGCGTCTTTGACGTCAAAGGTCCTGGCGCAGAGTTATTCCTCGATACGCTGACGACCAACGACGTCAAGCGACTGAAAGTCGGGGACTCGCACTATACCTATTTTCTCGATGTCGACGGCATTCCGCTCGACGACCTTATGATCTATCGCCTGTCAGCGGAACATTTCCTGGTGGTAGTGAACGCCTCCAACAACGACAAGATCTGGCAGTGGCTGAACGCGGTGATCAGGGGCGAAGTGATGATCGACCCGCGCGATCCGTCGCGGCGTATTGAAGGTACGGATCGCTTTGAGCTGCGGGATCTGCGAATGCGGCAGTGGGGGGACGAGCGCCGCGTCGATATCGCGCTGCAAGGTCCCAAGAGTCGCGACTATTTGCTGCAGCTTGGTGGGGACGCCGCCGACCAAGCCATGGTCAAGGGCTTGAAGTGGGCTGGCGTGGCGCAGGTGACGCTCGGCGGCATGGACCTGATCGTGTCGCGCACCGGCTATACGGGCGAGCGCGTCGCCTACGAACTCTTCGCGCACCCCGATCAAGCCGCGGAGCTCTTCCGCAGGCTGGTCGAGCTGGGCGTGACTCCCTGCGGCTTGGCGGCCCGCGACAGCTTGCGCACGGAGGCGGGCTTGCCCCTTTATGGATTCGAATTGGCCGGCGACCTCAACATGAATCCCGCCGATGCCGGGTTCGGCGCCTACGTCAAACTGTACAAGCCCTTCTTCGTCGGCAAAGGCGCTTTCATCGAGTATGAATCGCGACGGGGTGTTCAGGTCAGCCGCTTTCGGATGGACAACAAGGGAGCGCGTCCGGCGCACAACGGCGATCCCATTGTTAATGCTCGCGGACGCGTCGTCGGCATCGTGACCAGTTGTAATATCGATTCCGAGGGTTTTCAGTTGGGACAGGCTCTGATGCAAAAGGACTTCCGCAAGCGCGGCGTCAAACTTTCCGTCTTCGCGGGTTCCGCCAGGACCAAGGTCGCCAGCCTGGGCAATCTGTCCATTGGCAAGCGCGTTGCCATGCCGGAGCCAGTGACGATACTCTCCCGCTTCCCGAAGCGGAAGTAGGCAAACTGATATCCCGAGTTTAGCTGTCTTCGTTGCGTTTGACGATGTCTATTATGCGATCGTGTTCGGCAAAGAGCACCAGCGTATCATCCGGGCTTATAACCAGTTCGCCGCGCGGATGCACCTCCGGCGCGGCTCGCCCGCGATGCAGCAAGACGATGTCTACGCCTTCATCGTTTTCCACAGCATCAATAGTTTTGCCCACCATGAACGACGCTTGACGCACGGTCAGCCGAATCAAATTGTAGGTCGTATTATCGATCTGAAGCGTTTGCTCGATATCGGTGACAGCCGCCCAGGCGAAGGCGGGCGCGACCAGGTCGGAAGCGCTCATGACCTTGACGTTCTTGTCCGCGAAGATGCTTTCGATCTGTCTTTTGAGGCTGTCGTCCCACATACGCACTATCAGCGGAAATGACCTATTCATCTCCTGTTTCAGATATTGAACGCGCATGGTCGCTTCAAGGTTGATATGGTCGTCGGATGTGGCGACAATCACCGCTCTGGCGCGGCTCAAGCCGGCATTTTTTAGAACGCTTTCAGTACGGGCGTCCCCCAGAATAAGCGGCACGTTGCCCGCCCGCAAGACGGCATCCGCCTCTTCCGAAGCGTGTAAATCCACCGCGACGACTTCAGTCCCCATCTGCAGCAATTCACGGATTATCCGCAAGCCGACATGTCCGATGCCCACCACAATCACGTGTTGTCGATATGTAGATGCCACAGCTACCTCCCAGGCGCTACGTCGTTGGTCGCGCATGAAAAACAGACGGACGAAATTCGCCGCGCCTTGACCGACAATATAAACTGCCAGCACCGGCTGTAAGTACCAGAATAGAATCAGATACGGTTCCGCCGGCACATCAACGGGCGCTTCCAGCACCATCAGCGCCAGCATGATATAGGGCATGTCGATCAACTCTAAGGGGTCATTTGAGGAAAAACTGTTGTTCAGATAAGCGTAAATATATCCGCCAAGGAAGACCGACAAGAAAAACATGAACAAGGGACGGCGGAATTCGCGAACGAGCGCGCGCGTATCGCGCCATACCACGCGCAATGAGCGAAGATATCCTTGTCGGTCTTGTGCTCTCGCTGTATTCCCGCGCCGTCCCTCGCTCACTTGCGCTCCCTGTCCAGGAAACAGTTTCCGAAACCATTCCGTCGCTCAACTTGATGTGTCAAGCCTTCCACGCATTTGCGTGACTGGCGACAGTCATAGGCTCAAATCACGCCGTTTTGCAGCAAGTAGATTAACAGCGACAGGGTGAAGGGGCAAATGAAGGAGCTTGTCAGGATGACACTCAGCGCGAGATCGCGGTCGGTGTCAAACTCGGTCGCCAGCACAATCGTCATCACAGCGGTGGGCATGCCCGCCTGCAAAATGAAGGCGAAGCGCGCCGCGCCACTCAAGCCGAGCAACGACGCAAATGCAATTGCGATTGCCGGCGCCAGGAGCAAGCGAACCGCCGCGCTGAACGCGACCAGCGGGGGACGCTTCAACTCCCCGAATCCCCCAAGCTGCAAGCCTAGCAATACCAACATCATCGGTATGGCTGCATCCGCCAGCAATTGCGAGGTTCTGGACAGAGCTGGCGGCAACTCCGTGATGCCGATGCCCTTGAGCGCAAAAACCAGCAGCAGCGCATAGACCGACGGCGTCCGCAGCACATTGGCAAGCGACTGTAGGACCGACGCTTTGCCGTTGGAAGAAATGTAAACGCCCAGGGTATAGCCCGTTGTCGTTCCCGCCACGAATATGATCGCGGCATAACTCAGCGCCTCGGCGCCAAAGGCGAAACTGACTATCGACAAGCCGAAATTGCCTCCGTTAAAGGCGAAGGTGGAGACCAGGGTCGCGGCTTTTTCGGAAGCTTCGATTTTCCGCCAGCGCAGCGCGAGCAGGGAGATGCCGGTAATCGTCCAGAGCAGCAGCAAGGTACCGCCGTAAACACGAAAGAAATCGCCGCCGCTGATGTCGCGCGTGAAAAGGGCGTGAAATATCAAAGCCGGGGAGAAGACGTTGAACATCATGCGCGATACCATGCGCGGGTCGACCGCGAAACGCCGGCGCAGGAAGAAGCCAACCCCGGCGATTGCGAGCACCGGGATCATGTTGTCGATGAAGATGTTTAGCAGTTCGTTCACGAGACGATTCAGCTAGGCGGAGCGGACAGAACAGAACCGATAATAATTCGGTAGGTGCGAAAGGTGTAGGGGCGGCTTGAAGTTCGGCCGCCGACCAGCGCACCGATTCCTTTCAGTAGTTAACACGTCAACAATCTGGCGAAGCAACCTTCCTAAGCAGACTGGCAGATCCGCGATAATACCGGTTACCAATAACTTGGCCATATTTCAGTATTGACAGCTAAAACCTTTATAGTTACCTTAAAAGTAGAGTAATTTTGGAGGCAGAAAATGACGGGGGAATTCAATGTCCAAAGATGAGCTTCGGAAGCAGATTTTAGTGAGGATGATCACTGAACACGATGGAGATATTCAGTCGATAAACCTCGCTGAGATTAGACGCGCGGCAGAGGATGAGGCCAAAGAAACAGAGCAGCGCGAGCAACGGAGGCGCTTGGCAGAGAGGGAAAAGGAAATCGGTGAACTTCTTGACCTTGCCGCTCGAATGGAGCAAGTGGCGCACGACGATGAAGTTAGCTTTGTCCAGCTTCGAGAACAGGCTTGTCGAACGCTGTTTTTACGACTTACCGAAAGGCAACAAGGCAGCATCTTGAAGGCGCAGCAAGCATTGCGCTCACAAGCCACAACATTCATGGACCGCCCGACCTGGACCAAACAGCGCAAAACAGAACTGGACCAGAGCGTCAAACGTGGCCAATCTGGGATTTACGGCATGCGCCTGCGTCGGCGAGACGGTTCGAAAGATCCTGGGAAATATGCCGGGAAAGTGTGCCTCATTACCCGGCATGGGTGGAATCCCGTCGTAATACCGGGCGGAATTGAGCAGTTCCTAAAAGAGCATGCCTTATGGGAAAAGTACCGGGATAAACTACCCCGGCACTCCAAACCGGTCCCATTTAGGAAGACCGATCGGTTTGATATCGAATGGATTCGCTTGGCCGACGGTACTCGTTCACTGGTAAAGGTCACGACTTCGGAACGCTGATACACACTAAATTCGCCAGCCAATAGACCAATTAAGGGGGGTTTGACATGGACAAGCAACTTGTAATTGAGATGGTTCAAGCAATTGGCGAGCTCGTTATTGATTGCGAGCCATATTTTGGTGCAACAGCCTGCGCGGGAAAGCATGAGGCGATGGTGAGCATTGCCGCCGAACTCGAAGATTTTGTCGTAGACGAGCACCTATCAGAATCGCCCACTGATAGCTCGACTGATGATGAATCGTCGCAGGATATCGCCGCTGATTTCGTTGCAGCATCGACAACCATTTCGACGGTTTCCAACAGCTTCGAGTCACCCGTCGACACATGTGCTGAAGAGTATCCAGATTCCAATGGTTCGCGCACTACTAGACAAAAGTATCCGGCAAGCTGGCCACGAGAGCGAGTTGCTGAGTGGGATCCTGACATAAAGAGTGGAATCTCCGGCATAAGCGGTATGAGATTTCGCCCGAGAAATGGATACAAAGACCGCGGCAAATATGCTGGTCAGATGCACTTAATGTCGACCCAGGGGCATAACCCGATCGCGGTTCAAGGCGGGATCGAAGTGGTACTTCGTGAACTTGGTATCTGGGACAGGTACAAGAATAGCCCTCGATCACGTGACGGCAAGATCCTATTCGACAAGGATGATCAATTCCGTGTCGAATGGAAACGTCTGCCCTGCGGAACAAGATTGTTTGTCAGAGTTGTAAAACGGTAACCCAACTCCGCAGGTGAGGCTTCATATCGAAAATGTCAAAATTAGGGTTCGGTGGTGGCATCTCAGACTAATGTCACCACCGGAAAGTTGAATGGCGGGGTTTTCAATCCCCCGCCGCTGGCAGCGCAGGCGCACAACACAGAATCAGCTCCTTGACCGCGCGCACTTCATCCAGGCGCCGGACCGGCGCGCTATGCGGCGCGTTGAGCAGCAATGCCGGTTGCGTCCGGGCTTCTTCGGCAATGCTCTCCATGGCCTCGACGAAGGCGTCTAGGTCTTCCTTGACCTCCGTCTCGGTGGGCTCTATGAGAAGCGCTTCCGGCACGATCAAGGGGAAATAGTTGGTCGGCGGATGGAAGCCGTAATCCATCAAGCGCTTGGAAATATCCAGGGCGTGAACCTCTTCGATATCATCGAAATGCCCTTCCAGCACAAATTCATGCCCGCAGTAGCGCGGATAAGGCAATTTGTAAGTCTTCATGAGTTTCGCGCGCAGGTAATTGGCGTTGAGCACAGCGTAGCGCGTGACATCACGGATGCCGGTATCGCCGTAGACGCGGATGTAGGCGTAGGCGCGCAGGTGCATGCCGAAATTGCCCTGGAAGGCTTTGATGCGGCCGATGCTCTTTTCCGGCATGACATATCCGTAGAGCGGCGCGCCGGATTCATCTTCCTCTTCGATGATATCTACAACCGGACCCGGCAGATAATCCTTGAGTTTTTCGTTGACCCCGACTGCCCCGCTGCCGGGACCGCCGCCACCGTGAGGCGTGGAAAAGGTCTTGTGCAGGTTGTAGTGCATGACGTCGAAGTCGAGCTCGCCCGGTTTGACCACAGCCATCAGCGCATTCATATTTGCGCCGTCCATGTACATCAGTCCGCCGGCGTTATGGACGATGTCGATAACATCGTGAATCGTGGATTCGAAGAGCCCCAGCGTGCTTGGCACGGTAATCATCATCCCGGCGATTTGATCGCGCAGCTCGCCCTGGCAAGCCGCGCGCAAGGAATCCAAATCGACGTTGCCCTGATCATTGGAGGGCAATTCGCGCAGTCGCATGCCCGCCATGGTCACCGTCGCCGGATTCGTGCCATGAGCGCTATTGGGCACGAGAATAATGTCGCGCTGGCCTTCTCCCTGGTCGAGGTGATAGTTGCGAATCATCAGTATACCGGCGAATTCGCCCTGCGCGCCGGCGGCCGGCGTCAAGCTGACCGCTTCAAAACCGCTGATTTCTCCCAGCCACCGCTGCAACTCGTACATCAAATACAGGGCGCCTTGGGCGCCGGTTTCTTCGATCAGCGGGTGCAATTGCGCGAAGCCGGGCAGGCGCGCCGCGTCTTCATTGAGTTTCGGGTTGTACTTCATCGTGCAAGAGCCGAGGGGATAGAAACCCTTGTCAATTGAATAGTTGAGCTGGCTCAATTTGACAAAGTGCCGCACCACCTGCAACTCGCCGACTTCCGGCAGCGGCAAGTCGTCGCGCAACAGTTCGCTCGGCAACTCAGCTTCCGGCACATCGCAGTCCGGCAAGTTGACGCCGACTCGGCCGGGCGCGCCGATATCATAAATCAGTGGCTGCAAAGCTTGCGTAGACGCCAAACCATCCATCAGCTTATCCCTCCCAAGACTTCAACCAGCCGGTCGATTTCATCTTTGCTATTGGTCTCCGTCACGCAAACCAGCATGTGATCCTCCAGATGGAAGTAGTTCTGTCCCAAGTCGTAACCGCCGATGATGCCCTCCTCCAAAAGCGCCTCGTTGATTTCGGCAACCGGACGCGGGCAGGACAGGACAAATTCGTTGAAGAAGGCTTTGCTGGTGTCGACCGAATATCCATCCAACTGGTTGATAAGGTCGGCGGCATAATGCGCCTTGTGATAATTGAGTTCGCCAACCCGCCGCAAGCCGTTCTTGCCCATCAGCGCCATATAGACCGAGGCTGAAAGCGCCATCAATCCTTGATTGGTGCAGATGTTGCTCGTGGCCCGCTCCCGCTTGATGTCTTGTTCGCGCGGGCGCAAAGTCATCACGAAAGCGCGCTTGCCATCGGCGTCAAGCGTTTCGCCTATGATGCGCCCGGCGATCTTGCGCACGTATTTTTGTCGAATGGCGAAGTAGCCCAGATAGGGACCGCCATAACTGAGCGGGACGCCCATTGGCTGCCCCTCCCCTACCACGATATCAGCGCCCAGTTCGCCCGGGCTGCGGAATAAGGACAGCGCCATGGGATTGGCCACGATCACCAGCAAAGCCCCCACCTCGTGCACGGCATCGGCGAGCACGGCGATATTGTCAATTTGACCGAAGAAGTTGGGATACTGAATAGCCAACATCGCCGTGTTTTCATCCAGCATTTCGACCAATTCGATGACATCGCCGCGTCCGCGATCGCCGATGATACGGATATCGCGCCCCTGATGATAAGTTCGCACGACCTCGCGGTATTGGGGATGGATCGCGTGGCTGAGGATGATCTTCCCGCGTTTGTGCCGGGTGACCTCCAGCGCGACTGTCACCGCCTCCGCCAGGCTGGTCGCGCCGTCGTAGTGGCTGGCATTAGCGGCATCCATGCCGGTCAAGGCGCACATCATGCTCTGGTATTCGTAGGTCGCTTGCAAAGTCCCTTGCGAGATCTCCGGCTGATAAGGCGTGTACGCGGTGTAAAACTCGCCGCGCAGCAACATGTGATTGACTACAGAAGGAATGAAGTGGTGATAGGCGCCGGCGCCGCGAAAGATCGCATAGTCGCCCGCGTGATCGTTGGCTTCGCTGATCGCCAGCATCTCGGCGGCGACTTCCATTTCGCTCATCGGCGGCGGCAATTCCAAGCGCGGGAAGCGATAAGCCGCCGGCACAGCGTCAAAAAGCTCTTCAATACTGCCAACGCCGATCTCCGTCAGCATCTGCCGTGTTTCGGCCGCTGTATGGGGTATGTAGCTCACGTCGTATCTCCCCTCTCACTTGTTCTCACTACTAATGCCTGTAGCGCAAGAAAGACGCTTCAGCATCAACGACTGTCGCAATAGGCGTCATATGCCGCCGCGTCCATCAAGCCCCCCAAGCCCGACAGATCGTCCGTACGGATCTTCACCATCCAGCCCGCGCCAAAGGGATCGGCATTGACGACCTCGGGAGAATCCTCCAGCGCCGCATTGACCTCGACAATCTCGCCATTAACGGCGCTGTACAACTCGGAGGCTGCCTTGACGGACTCTACTTCGCCAAAAGAATCGCCCGCGTCAACGCTATCGCCCGGGTCCTTAAACTCGACGTAGACGATATCGTTGAGCTGATCCTGAGCGTAGTCCGTTATGCCGATGGTCACGACATTTCCGTCAACGGCAAACCACTCATCTGTCTCGGCATACCTTAATTCCGCGGGGGTTTTCCACTCACCCATTGTCGGCCTCCTTCTGCTATGCGCAAACAAAAAAGGCGCAACTCTTGCCGAGATTGCGCCCTGTCGGTCAACTTACCTTCAGAGATCTTGAACCCAAGAATCCTTTTGCCTGAGAGTTTCACGCAGGCTGGCAATCCTGTCGCTTGCCCCTTCGGCGTTTCGTCTCTCGACGAAATCTCTCTTCTTCAGGTACCGCCATTGTAGCGCGATTCACGTTGCGCTGCAATACAAGAGCCTGCGCCTGCGGTACTGTATCGAAGTCGGTTGCAATTCAGAATGAGCCAAATCCAGTTTCACCGCAAAGACACGAAGGACACAAAGAAAAGGCTTGTTTGCGTACGATTCTCGGTGTCTTCGGTGGTTAAAGTTTTTTGTTTCGACCGAAAAAAGATACTTTACCAACTCTTGCAGTCGCTTATTCATCTACTTTGTCCGGTCGGCAATTGATATAATTGTGTTGAAACCATCAACTTGCAGCAGCTCGTTCCTGGGCATCCGGGCGTCAGAACTAGGTCAAACCCTTGACTGAAGCGCAGCAGGCAAAAACAAACATCAGGAGCTACCTGCTCAGACGTATCCAGTTGGGCGTCATTTCCGCGCTGTTGGTTGGCATTGCCGCCCTGGCGATGGCCATTGTTTACGGACGGATGAACCCCGGCGCGGACCTCCAAACAGACAGTTCCCATAGGAGTGACGCGTCAGAGTTCGACGGTTCTATCATCATAGATCCGCCGCTAGCGATGCCGGATTTCACCCTGCGGGACCAATCCAACAAGCCACTGAGTCTCAGCGACCTGCGAGACAATTACGTTTTGATAACTTTCGGCTATACAAACTGCCCCGACGTCTGTCCATTGACGCTCAACGAATTCCGCAGAGTGCGTAACGCTCTGGGTTCGTCAAGTGAAGGGGTCGCTTTTGTGTTCATCAGCGTAGACGGCGAGCGCGACAGTCCCGAGGCTTTGCGAAACTATTTCGCGCTGCGGGAATTGGATGGCATCATCGGATTGTCGGGCGAGGAAGACAGGGTCCGGGCGCTAGGCACGGACTATGGCTTGTCTTTTGAAATGACTAAACCGGACAAGCGCGGCGGCTATCTGGTGAATCATACCGCGGGTTCATTCCTGCTGGATCCGCGCGGCCGCTGGATCAGGCGCTACCAGTTTGGCCTGCCGTCCAGCAGGATCGTTGCCGACCTGGAGGGACTGCTCGCTTCTTGATTGGATTGATTGGAACAGATCAGATGCGAGGAACGCGAGGCAAAATCGTGGAAATCACCTCATAGTTAATGCTGCCGATCCAAGCCGCAACTTCGTCAGCGCTGATCTCATCGTCGCCTTGCTTGCCCAGTAAGATAACTTCGTCGCCGGCGATCACGTCTGGAATATGGCTGACGTTGATGGTGGTTTTCTCCATGCTAACGCGACCGACTAGCGGCGCTCGCTTGCCATGCACCAGTACCTCCCGCCAAGACCGCGGCGCTCGCCGCAAACCGTCGGCGTATCCCACTGGCAGAACCGCGATCTTTTCTTCGCCGCGGGTCCGATAGCTGTTGCCATAACCGACTGGCGAGCCAGGCGGCAAGGTCTTGATCTGAACAATGACTGTCTTCCAAGACATTACCGGCTGGAGTCCCTCTAAAGAAGTCGCGGAGTCGCAGGGTTTCAAACCATAAAGCAGCAAGCCGGGGCGAACCAGGTTAAAGCCTCCGGCGACGGGTTTGACGGTCGCGGCCGAGTTGGCGGCGTGCACATACCGGAATGCGCAGCCAGCCTCTCGCATCGTCGCTATCACATTCTCGAAGGTCGCGCGCTGTTGAGCGGTATACAACGGGTCTTCATCGGCGACGGAAAAATGCGTGTATATGCCTTCAACCTGGATGGCGTCGCAAGAGCGCAAGGTCCTCATCATTTCCTTGACTTCGCGGGGCAATATGCCGAGCCGACCCATTCCTGAATCAACCTTGATATGCGCTTTTAGAATGCCGCCGGTTGCCCGCGCTATGTTTTGAAATCGCGCCACCCGCCCTGTGTCAAACAGCGACACGGTAATATCATGTTCGACAGCAAACGGGATGGAGTCGCTCGGGACATAACTCAAGACCAAAATCGGCGCGGCGATGCCGGCGCGGCGCAATTGAACAGCCTCGACCAAATTGGCGACTGCCAGGCAACTGGCGCCGTTTCGCAAGGCGATGCGCGCGACGGTGACGGCGCCGTGGCCGTAGGCATTTGCCTTGACCACCGCCATGATCCCGGTGTCCGCGCCAACATGAGCCTTGATTAAACGCGCATTGGATGCAAGCGCCTCGAGATCTATATCAACGCGGCTCGGCCGCAGCGACCGCATGTCATGTTCGCTATCCTCCGGAGCATGAGTTAGCTGGCTTGTAAGTTCACTTGTTCTTTGTATCAAAGCCACTCGTACATCCCATTAGAGACCGTAGAACTCACGGATAACAACCGCCGCCTGCTTCTTGACGGCTCTTGCGGCAGCGCCGTTGGCAAGCAGTATAGCAGTGGCATTTGAAGCCTGCTATCAATATCATGGGCTAAATGGCCGCTCACATACACGGAATTGGCTTTGATCGCCCTGTGCTATAATGCTCGCGGTTTGCGGGAGAAAACATGTCCTTTGAATTCGAAATCATCGCCAGAGACGGACAAGCGCGCGCCGGCGTCCTTCATACGCCGCATGGCGATATCCCCACGCCGGTTTTTGCGCCGGTGGGCACAGCCGCCACCGTAAAAGCCCTGCCGCCAAAGGACCTCGAAGCGCTGGACGTGAGCCTGATCCTTTCCAATACTTACCACCTCTTTTTGAGGCCCGGCGACGAGCTCATCCGCGACATGGGCGGCTTGCACGAGTTCATGCGCTGGAAGGGCCCGATCTTGACCGATTCCGGCGGATTCCAGATCTTCAGCCTGGCACAGACCAACGCTATTGACGATGAAGGCGTCACCTTCCGCAGCCACCTTGACGGCAGCCGCAAGCGCCTGGACCCGCGGCGATCCATGCAGATCCAGCAGAACCTGGGCGCCGATATCATCATGGCATTCGATCAATGCCCGGCGCCCAAGGATCGGGCGGAAGTCGAAGGGGCGCTCAAGCGCACCCATCGCTGGCTGGTCGAATGCCGAGAGGCGCACCCCGACGATGACAGGCAGGCTTTGTTCGGCATTGTGCAAGGCGGCATCTTCCCCGACCTGCGCGAGGATTCAGCGGAATTCGTGACATCCCTTGATCTGAAGGGCTATGCCATCGGGGGATTGGCTGTCGGCGAGACTAAATCCGAGATGCGCCAAACTTTGGACCATACGATTCCTCGCTTGCCGGTTGACCGACCCCGTTATTTGATGGGCGTCGGCGAACCGGATGACCTGGTCGAAGGCATCAGGCGTGGTGTTGACATCTTCGACTGCGTCATACCGACTCGGCTAGCGAGGCACGCGGCAGCCTTCACGCACAGCGGCCGCATTAACTTGCGCAATGCCCGCTACAAGATGGATGAATCGCCCATTGATCCAAGGCTGGACAATTATGCCAGCGGGTTCTCGCGCGCCTATCTGCGCCATCTCGTCGTCGCCAAAGAGCTGCTGGCGCATTACCTGATTAGCTTGCACAACATCGATTTTCTCGTCAGTCATGTGGCGAAAATGCGGCGGGCGATCATCGACGGTCGACTGGAAAGTTACGCGTCACAGTTTCTTGCCGATTACCTTCAACCGATGCCGGATGGCTGACCGTTAATCGCTTGATTCTCGATTCACAGACTGACGCCGTCAAAGAGGTCATCTTCGTCGGCGCGACTGTGATTCGGCGTGGGAAAAGCCCGCGTGAAGCCCTGCCTGCTATACAAGATTCGCCTTATCCAGCGCGCCGTGCGCGTGATGCGCCCGCCCCCCTGGCTGGCATGGCAACGACTCGCGCGCTCCCAGATATCCAGGTAATCGGCGATCGGTATGCGCGCGTGGGTCGGTTCGACGTGGTCGAGGATTTTGACAACATCAATGTCCTGGTTAATGCCCATCCGTCGTGGGTCTTGCCCCTTTAGCCTGGCAGTCACGATCCGCGCCCAAAGCACTGCGGTCGGGAAAGCGGCGTAATAGAGCTTTTGCGGCTTGCAAGCGGCTGGAAGATCGCCGTTCCGCAAGCGGTGGAATGCGGCTTCGGTAGCCCGTTGAATCGCTATGTGATCAGGATGCCCATAGCCCCCGTATCGGTTGAACGTGACCACCACTTGAGGGCCTATCTGACGCATCACCTCGGCAACAGACCCCGTCACGCGTTCAGGA
This sequence comes from Anaerolineae bacterium, assembly GCA_022820665.1. GTDB lineage: Bacteria > Chloroflexota > Anaerolineae > Aggregatilineales > Phototrophicaceae > UBA6055. The sequence goes on from JAJEFB010000025.1 coordinate 68,122, forward strand.
TCATGTTCCCACTGAAAGCACAGCGAATCGGGATGCTGTGACGTTTCGCTGCCTGTCATGCCGCTGTCTCGATAACCCAACAAAAACACCTCTTTGAAATCGAGATACTGGCGGGCGCATTCCAGCTCGCTCAAGCGCAGCTCCGCCACCGTTTCGTGTTTGTCCTGCAAATGTGGCGGCACTGTTCCCACATCGCCGTTTGTGGCGCAAATAAGGTAGACATCGACGCCGTCATCAATCCATTTCGGGATGGCCGCGCCCAAGCCAAAACTCTCGTCATCGGGATGCGCGAAGCTAATCAGCAGGCGCCGCTTTTCCATGTCGTCTCCGCTGTGTTTTTCACAAAGCTACGATCCACCTATTATACCGACTGTCCCTTGCCGAAGTGAGTATCACTTCCCTATACTGTCTGCTGTTTTGAAGCTAGCCATTCGAGAGGACTACATGCGCTTGACCGGTCAAAGACGCTTGGTATTGATAGCTGTACTAGCCGCTTTGGTTGTGCTGGCGGGCATCGGAACCAAAGCCCAGAGCAGCGCCGCGACCCAGACGGGTCAGGTTTTCGCGACTTCGACGCCCGCCGAGCCGGTCCAGGCGCAATCAGCAGTCGCGACTGCGACGCCCACGCCGGGCTCGGCAGTCGTAATCGGTCCCTATGAATATCCGGACGGCACCAATCCGATGACCGGATTGCCTTATCCAAATGACGAAGTGCGCGCCCGCCGCAATCTGATCGTCAAGATCTCCAATCACCCGCCCATCGTGCGGCCGCAACACGGCGTGAACGCAGCCGACCTCGTCTTCGAGTACGAGGCTGAAGGCAACGTCACGCGCTTTGCGGCTGTCTATCGCAGCAATGCGCCGGAACGCGTCGGTTCGATACGCAGCGGGCGTCTTCTCGATATTGAGTTGCTCACAATGTATTCGGCGCTCTTGGCGTATTCCGGCACCAGCGAGCCGATACGCAAGATCTATCTGAATTCCAACTACCGCTACCGACTGATATCGCCTTCGATTGGCGACAATTGCGATAATGCCGGTTTTTGTCGCGACAGAACATTGACAGAACGCGACTACGAGCATACGCTTTTTGGCGATACCCGTCGCATGTGGGAAGTCGCCACGCGCCGCAACGTGAATACCGGTTTCCGCGCGGTGGGATTCGCCTTCAGCGAGAGCGCCGATATCGGCGGCATCGCGGCGCGCGACATTTACATTCATTGGTCCTCACGCACCAACGCCCGCTGGCAATACGACGAGGGCAGCCGGACTTACCTGCGCTATACGGACCACGAGCCGCATTTCGATGCCGCCGATGGCCAGCAACTCTGGGCGGACAATCTGGTGATTCTCGAGGTTCCGCATCGTCGCCGTCCCGATCTCTTCCCGCCGGGGTCCACGAACGAATCGCTCGAAGTTGCCTTGTGGGACAGCGGTCGCGCCTACGTATTCCGTGACGGCGTCATCTTTGTTGGATTCTGGAAACGTCTGGGAAGAAGGCCCGGGGAAGCCCTGCAATTGATGCTTGGCAATAGCGAAGCGATTCCATTGCGCCCCGGCCGGACCTGGATCAGCGTCACGCGTTCTCTGGGCTCTACAATTGTGAACGCGGAACACCAGCAAATTCCGACCCTGACGCCGGAACCATAGGCGAGCGCTTTTTTCAACGGGCATTGCTTGTCTATGTTGAAGAGCATCAAAACAGGCGAGTATTGAGGGATTGCCTTTGCGACGCGCGATTCATGGCTTTGTTTTAGGAGCCGCCTTTCTGGCGATTGGCTTTGTCGTCGCCTTCGCTGCGGCTTATGTCGTCACTGACGGGCAAATCGTCGAACTTGCGCAAGTAGCACTGTTGCATCTGCAACTGAGAGAACATCAAAGCGAACTTTTCGCCCCCTACGGTCCGGGCGAGGGCACGGTTCGCTTCACGATACCGCCCGGCGCCGACGCCGCGGCAATCGGCGCCGCCCTTTTCGACGCGAGCTTAATCCGAGACACGCAGCTTTTCCTGGATTATGCCCGCGTCGAAGGTCTGGACCGCAAGTTCGAGGCGGGCGTCTATTTCCTGAACCAGACACTGTCAATCGCCGAAATAGCGCCCTTGCTCACCGATTCAAGCTCAAGCCACATCCTTTTTCGAACGGTGGAAGGCGCCCGTATTGAAGAGATCGCCGCCTTGATCGACAGCAACGGTCTGTTCGGATTCACCGGCGACGATTTTCTGCGAACGGTTCAGGCGGGGGCGGACTTGCCCTCCGACTTCGCTGGCTGGGCGGGCATACCCGCGGACGCGTCTCTGGAAGGTTTCCTGTTTCCCGATACGTATCAGTTGCCACCCGATATCAGTCCGGTTGCCTTGCGGGGTTTCCTGCTGGATACGTTTCGAGATCGGGTGGGCGATCAATTGCGGGCGGATGCTCTGGCGCAGGGATTTACGGTTCACCAGATCGTGACGCTGGCGTCAATAGTTGAACGGGAAGCGGTCTGGCGGGAAGAACACGATGACATCGCCGGCGTCTATCGCAATCGTCTGGCGATCAACATGAATCTGGAAGCCGACCCCACCGTGCAATATGGGCTTCAAGGAAGTCGCGATAGATGGTGGCCCAATATCACGCGCGCCGACTACCGGCAAGTCACGTCGCCCTACAACACCTACCTCTTCCCCGGTTTGCCGCCGGGGCCGATCGCGAGTCCGAGCCTTTCCGCTATTCAGGCTGCCATATATCCGGCCGAATCCAATTTTTACTTTTTCCGCGCCGCTTGTGACAACTCTCATTTCCATAATTTTGCCGTCACCTTTGACGAGCACGTGGCAAATGGCTGTTGAGGGCAAGCCCCCCCGCCGCCCTTCCCCAGCCCTGCGCTTGGCGACTTGGCTTCTATTGACAATGCAGTTAGCCGCCTGCGGCGCCCTGCAGCCCATGGAGATCCGCAAGATCGCTCTGCTGGCGCCCTTTGAAGGGCAGTACCGCGAACTCGGTTACAACGCCCTCTACGCCGTTCGTTTGGCCGTGTCGGAGGCAGGACTCGATAACGTTCAACTGCTGCCGGTAGATGACGGTGGAGATCTCAGCTCGGCAAGCGCGAGAATCCGCGCGCTCAATCTCGATAGCGCGGTAGTTGCCATCATCGCGCTGGGCGAAGCGGCTACGCATCCGTCAACCCAGCAGGTCAACGACAAACCCATGATTCTCGTCGGCAATTGGGGGCACAATCGCGCCGACGAGGACAGCCTGTACGCGACTGACCAAGGGCGGGCGGAATCGGGGGCGCGGGACGACCTGATCATCGCCAGGCAAATGATCAGCGGCGACGGGACACCGCAAGATTTCTTCAGGAGCAACGGATCGCTGGCGGACGCGGAGTTTGCGGCGCGCTATGGCGACGGCGGCCAACAGTTTCCACAACCCAACTGGCTGGCCACCTTGACCTATGATCTGGCTCGATTGGCTCTTGTCTCGATTGCCGATGGCAGCAACCTGAGCGACACTGCGCTGGATGGTCTTAATGGAAAGATCAGTTTCGCCGACGGCTATTGGCAAGGCGCGCCGATTCATCGATATCACTTTGAGGGCGGCGATCTAGTGCCACTATCCGACTAGACGTTTTCGCCGTCAATCACGCCATAGAATAGCGGTAGTGGCTCGACCGGACTATCGCTATAAGCGACAGCCCCGTCGAGCAGCGAAAGCGCGCCCCGCAGCGCGTCCTGCCCATTGGCGTGTATCGTCATCAGCACATCATTGCGGGCGACTGAATCGCCTACATTCGCATGGACCTCAATGCCAACCGCGTGATCAATTGACTCAGCTTTGGTAGCTCTGCCCGCCCCCAGCGCCAGCGTAGCCAAACCGACTTTATCCGCGTATATGTTGCCGATGTAGCCATCTTCCCCAGCGCGCAATTCCTCTCTGATTCGCGCTCGCGGCAGCTTGCCGAGATCGTCAATCTGCCCGACATCGCCGCCCTGAACCTCGACCATTCTGCGAAAGTAATCCAGAGCGCCGCCGCCGCGCAATATCCGTCGCGCCTCATCGCTTGTCTCGTCCCGGTCAACCCAGCGTTTTCCCTGGCCCGCCAGGCGCAGCATATACGTCGCGACCTCAATGCAATGCGCCTCAAAATCACCTGGTCCTTGACCTCGCAGCGTCATTACCGCCTCGGCAACTTCCAAGGCGTTGCCAACAGCGACTCCCAGCGGCTGATTCATATCCGACAAGAGCGCTACCATGTCGCGCCCGGCGTCGACGCCAATCCGGACCATGATGGTCGCCAGTTGCCGCGCTTCATCCAGTGTTTTCATGAAGGCACCTTGCCCTAACTTGACATCGAGCACGATGCCATTTGCGCCCGCCGCCAGTTTTTTGCTCATGATGCTGCTCGCCATCAGCGGCAAGCTGGCCACCGTACCGGTGACATCGCGCAGCGCGTATAATTTTCCGTCAGCCGGCGCCAGGGATTTGCTCTGACCGGCGAGCACCAGCCCGGTATCGCGGGCGATCTGCCGAAACTGCTCCTCGGACAGGTTCACATTGAAGCCAGCGATCGACTCCAGCTTGTCCAGTGTGCCTCCGGTGAAACCAAGTCCGCGGCCGCTCATCTTCGCGATTGGCACGCCAAAAGCCGCCACCAAGGGCAATACCACCAGGCTCGTCTTGTCACCGACGCCGCCGGAGGAATGTTTGTCAACCGCGTAGTCGGTAATATCGGAGAGATCCAGCATGTCGCCGGATTCGGCCATGGCAATCGTCAAGGCGACAATCTCGCTCCGATCCATGCCTTGAAAGATGATGGCCATCAACAGCGCCGATACCTGATAGTCCGGGATCGTTCCCGCCGTATAGGCTACCACAAAATACCGAATTTCCTCCGCGCTCAAGGACCCGCCATCGCGTTTCTTGCCGATAATATCGATCATGCGCATATCAAGGTCGCTCCTTCATTGTCATGGGGACGGTGCAATGCAATTATACTGTCGCGCTGCGAAACTGCGAATTCGCCTGCGCCGCGACAAGATGCGGGTGATTGACGGCAGCGTCATTCGATTGTACGATTTGACCGAATAAGGACCGCAAGCCTGCATTCCAGTCTTGAGTGATCAAAGAGGCTGAACTAGCCTAAGAGAATGTAAATGAGCAATTGGCGAGGGACTAAACGTGACCGTAGAATCGAAAAGCAAGAACTCAATCAAACGGACAAGGCTAATTCTTGGCGCCGTCGTCGGTATCGCGGTAGCTGTCGCGGCAGCATTTGTCTTGATCTCCAACCAGAGCGCTGTCAGCACGGATGCCTTTGACTACTCCCAGATCCCGCAGGAACGGCAGTCGGACGGCGGGTTTGTACTGGGCAATCCCGATGCGCCTGTGACCATCGTGGCTTTTGAAGACTTCCTCTGCGGGCACTGCCAGCGCTACAAGGTACACGTTGACAAGCTGATCTCGGAATACGTGGCCGAGGGATTGGCGCGCTTTGAGTATCGCTTCACGCCAGTTGTCGACCCAAGTTATTCCTGGCAGACGGCTAAGCTGGCCGAATGCTCGGAAACCCTGCGCCCCGGTTCCTTCTGGAACGCGCATGACGCGCTTTACGAAATTGCCAGCGCGCGCCAATTCAGCGACAACTCTTCGCGCATCTTCGCCGAGAGGATGAATATGTCCTACGCTGATCTATTGGAATGTACGCGCGACGCGGATCAGGTGGAGAAGGATCTGCAGTTGGCGAACCAGCTAGGCGTGACAGGCACGCCCACGGTATTTGTGCGCTATGGCGATGGTTTCCCGCAGCCCTTCCCCTTCGGCAAGCAACCCAATTTCGAGCAGTTGGCGACGCTTATAGACGGGGCAAGTTAGCGACGAGGGCTGTTAGTCGCATGCCTTTTCCCGAATTTTACGATCCAGGCAAGGTCGGCACAGCCTACAAACCGAACATTTATGAGGCAGTAGACGCCGGCGTCGACCTGCGACTGGCTTCGGCAGACAATGACAACCCTCAAGTCGCTATGGTACTTGTGGATATGCAGCGCGATTTCGTACATCGCGACGGGGCGCTCTATGTGCCCGGCGCCGTAGACGACTGCCGTCGAATCGTGGAATGGATCTACCGCCATGTCGGGGCCATCAGCAAGATATTTGTGTCGCTGGACAGCCACTATCCGCTACAGATATTCTTCCCCACCTGGTGGCGCGATGCCGACAAGCGACATCCAGCGCCCAATACGGTCATCACAGTGGAAGATGTACATGCGGGAAGATGCCAGCCGGTATACGAGCCGGAATGGACATTGCAGTACCTCGATCAATTGGAAAACCAGCACAAGAAGCAATTGATGATCTGGCCCTTTCACACCTTGGTCGGTACGTCCGGGCATAGCCTGTCACCAGCCCTCTACCAGGCGATTTGCTACCACACTGCCGCGCGTCAGGCGCAGCCGGAACTTATTATCAAAGGCGAGATAGCAAAGACAGAACACTATTCAATACTGGAGCCCGAGGTCAAAGTGGCGGATCATCCACAGGGTCAACTCAATGTGAGGTTGCTGGGCGAATTGGAGCAATTCGATCTTGTCTATATTGCCGGCGAGGCAAAGAGCCACTGCGTCTTGGAAACGGTAAACTCAATGATGCGCCATTTCCGAGGACAATCACATATCATCAGTCGTCTTCGCATTCTTGAAGATGCCATGTCCTCGGTACATGTCCCGGGAATCGACTTCGAAGCGATGACGAATGAGGTCTTTGAACAACACAAGACGCGGGGATTAACATTGGTAACGACGGGCGAAGGAATTGGCTAAGCTTATGCGAACGGTGGAATGGGACGGCGACGCCGTCAAAATGATAGATCAGCGGGCGCTGCCTTGGGAACTGGCTTTTGTTCGACTGGAAACGGTAGAAGCGGTCGCCGAGAGCATCAGGGATATGACTGTGCGCGGCGCGCCCGCCATCGGCGCTGCGGCGGGATTCGGTATGGCGCTGGCAGCGCGTCAGAGCGCGGCGACGACAGTTGACGCTCTCATTGACGACCTTCAAAATCATGCCGACCTGCTAAAATCGTCGCGTCCCACCGCGGTAAACCTGGCTTGGGCGGTCGACAAGCTAATGGAAATTGCCGTCAGTGGCGAGTTCAACAGCGCAGATGATATTCGCGATGTTTTGCTAGGCAGCGCGCAGCGGATCGCGGATGATGACGTCGCCGTTAACAGCCGCATGGGGAGCAATGGCGCGGCGCTCGTTCAGGACGGGGCGACGATCCTGCATCACTGCAATACCGGCGCCTTGGCGACTGTCGATTATGGCACTGCCCTGGGCGTGATACGCGCGGCATTTGAGCGGGGAAAACAGATTCACGTTCTGCTTGACGAGACCCGTCCCCGCTTGCAGGGATCACGCTTAAGCGCTTGGGAACTGGAACAGCTTGGCATCAGCTATGACATCATTCCAGATACCGCCGCTGGCTACTACATGGGCAAAGGCGAGGTCGATATCATCCTGGTTGGCGCCGATCGCATCGCCGCAAATGGCGACTTCGCCAACAAGATCGGCACCTATCAGCTGGCGATATTGGCAAAGGAGCATGGCATACCCTTTTACACGGTCGCCCCAACCTCCACCATTGATTTGAGTTTGAGCAGCGGCGCCGAAATTCCCATTGAAGAGCGCAACCCCGACGAAGTCACGACGCCTTACGGCAATCCGATCGTGCCAGAGACTTTTCGCGCTCGCAATCCGGCATTTGATGTCACGCCCCAGCGCTATTTGACCGGCATCGTGACGGAAAACGGTATCGCAAAGCCGCCCTATAACAGAAGCCTGGCGCGAGCCGTCGCCGGCGAGCAACTTTAATCGACGTCAGCCAGATTGACCCGCTCCAGGTCGGGATTGGCGCAAGGACGCCGTCCCACTTTTGCCATATCCAACCAGTCTCCCGCCAACTTCACGCGAACGATATCCATCGTGAAATCCGAGTTGGTGCGTTTGTCGTTGTTCAGCAAGCTGGAGCCGACCCCATAACTGTCGACCGGAACGCGTTCGCGCTCAAAACGGGCGATCTTTTCGCGATTGAAACCACCAGAGACGACGATTTCTGTCTGTCGGCAAAACTCGCGCGCCACCCCCTGAAGCTTCGCTGGTAGATCCCAACTTTCCCAAGCGCTGTTGATGGCTTCGCGGGCGATACGCACCAATTGTGGGCTGACGCCCGGCTCCGCGCTTTCTGGCAGGGACCTGTCGCGCAGCTTCGCGCTGGTATCCAGCCGCACCCCGCGCAAGGTCCAGCGCTTCATTTCGGAGCGGCTGCCCACCTTGTACGCAGCGACATAATGTTGCCAGTAAGCCCAGAGAGTGGCGCGCGCGGCCGCTACCGCATCGTTGTTGAAATCCGCCAGGAGAATTCGCGGACTTTCGACGGGTATGTGGCGCGCGAACTGGACCATTGTCTCGACGCTGTCCGCCAAAAAACAAGCGATCATTGCGTGGGGCACCGTGCCAAGTCCTTTGCCGCTCCAAAGAGAGGCTTGCGCGTCTGTGCTGACCAGGGGAGGGACCTCAATGCCCGTATCCAGATGATAACGATGCAGCGCCAGCCAATAGGCATAGCCGTCTATCGCCTGTACCTCCGGCAGGTCAAAACGCGCCGGAAAGAATAGTATCGGCTTTCCTTGAGCCGCTTCCAGCGCTTCGTAGACATTGGTAGCGATACGACTCGCCCGCGAAAGCACGCCCAGCATCGAGGTTTCCAGCAGCGCGAAGTCACGATAGCGCCCGCGTAGCTGCACCACGGTCAAGACTTTTTCGGGATCTCCGTCATAGAAGGTAACTACGCCATCCTGCACCGCGTCAATCTCGAGCTCTTGCCAGGTCTCGACCCAGGTATCGTTCCGGTCGAAATAACCCGTGGCACAACGCAATTGCGCGAGCGCATGATCGACGCCGGCTATCAGCGCAGTAGGCGAGCGCCGATTGAATATCTGCGCTTCAACCTCGATGTCCCCGACCAGGAGTCCATCCGCGCCGACGACTCCGCGCGGGTTGCGCCCTCGGTACCTGTATCCCTCAGCCTTAAGACCATTGAGAATGAGCGCGGCGTTGCTGAAGTACTTGTCCGCATAAAACCCGCGACGCAGCGCACCCACGTTGATGCCGAATCTGTCGGTTCTCAGGCGTTTCTTGTCGAATATCGACATCCGTCGCTCGTCTCCCTTAGCGCATGCCGCCTGGCGCCAGCGTGAGATTTCGCCCCAAGTATATCACCTCTCCCAATCGACAGTCGCTCGAGTTCGCTGCTTCTGTACATGTGATTCAGAATTGCGCTATAATCCTCCCCTGCGATTTCCGAGTCACAGGAACGGAATAGAGCCATGCCTATAGTCATCACCGGATCAATCGCTTACGATTATCTGATGCGTTTTCCGGGCCACTTCAAAGAGTACTTCATTGCCGACGCGCTTGATCACATCAGTCTCAGTTTTCTGGTCGACGACATGAGCAAACATTGGGGAGGCGTCGCAGCCAATATCGCCTTCACCATGGCGAAGTTCGGCATTCGCCCGAAACTGATGGGCACTGTCGGTCGCGATTTCGGCGACTACAGGCAGTGGCTCGAAGACAAGGGAGTGGATTGCAGTACCGTGGTCCAGATTGATGAGGTCTTTACTGCCTCGTTCTTTTGCAATACCGATGACGATAACAATCAGTTGGCCTTCTTCTACGGCGGCGCCATGAACCTCGCCAGGCACTATTCGCTAGCCGACGTCACAAGCGAAAGTCCCGATATGGTCGTCGTTTCTCCCAATGATCCTGCGGCAATGGTCAACCTGAGCGATGAATGTCGCGCGCGAGGGATTCCTTTTGTCTATGACCCCAGCCAGCAGGTGCCTCGCCTCAGCGGCGACGACCTCAAGCGCGGCATGCTCGGCGCGCGCCTGATGGTGGTCAATGCTTATGAGGCAAGCGTCATTTGCAGCAAAACCGGCTTAACGCTCGATGACCTGCGCGATCAGATCGAGATTCTGATTATTACAGCAAGCGAAAATGGATCCACAGTTTACGCCGCGGACGAGGTAATGGGGATCCCAGCATTCGCGCCATCTAAAATCGTAGACCCGACCGGCGCCGGCGACGCCTATCGAGCCGGTCTGATGGCGGGTATCGCGCGCGGTCTGCCACTGGAGACCTCCGCCAAAGTTGGCGCCCTGTCCGCAACCTATGCGCTGGAACAAATTGGCACGCAGAATCATGATTTCACCGTTGCCGGCTTTGTCGAGCGCTTCCGCAGTCTCACTGATGATGGCGGCCACCTGGATCGCTTGCTCGACACTTGACAAGGGCGCGGCCGCCTCGAACATCAACGACAGACGCCCGCGGATATGATACAATCAATGCGTTTTGGCTAGATGGACAATTCGGGAGAAGACATGAGCATTGCGAACGACATCAAAGATGTGGAGTTGGCTACCGGCGGACGCTACCGTATCGAGTGGGCGGGCCAGGAGATGCCCGTTCTCAAACAGATACGCGAGCGATTCGCCAAAGAGAAACCGCTTGCTGGACTTCGTGTATCGGCGTGCTTGCACGTCACCACCGAAACAGCCAACTTGATGCAGACGCTGCAAGCAGGCGGCGCCGACGTCGTGCTCACAGCCTCCAATCCCTTGTCCACACAAGACGATGTGGCCGCTTCCCTTGTGGCCAACAACGAAATCCCCGTCTATGCCATCAAGGGCGAAGACAACGAGACCTATTACCGGCACATTCACGCCGCGCTTGATCACAAACCGCATATTACGATGGACGACGGCGCCGACCTGGTTGGCACAATTCACAAGGATCGTCGCGAGGCTCTTGATGTGATTATCGGCGGCACCGAAGAGACGACGACCGGTGTCATAAGGTTGCGCGCCATGGCAAATGACGGCGCCCTCGAATTTCCGGTCATCGCCGTCAACGACAGCGCGACCAAACACCTCTTTGACAATCGTTATGGCACTGGTCAGAGCACGCTGGATGGCATCATACGCGCGACGAACATATTGCTTGCCGGGCGCGTCGTCGTCGTTGCGGGTTATGGATGGTGCAGCCGCGGGATTGCCATGCGAGCGGCCGGGCTGGGCGCCAATGTCATCGTCACCGAGGTCAATCCCCTTCGCGGGCTTGAAGCTGTCATGGACGGTTATCGCGTCATGCCTATGGCCGAGGCGGCAAAGATCGGCGACATCTTCGTCACCGCAACCGGCGACATCAATGTGATCGATACCCAGCATTTCAAAGTAATGAAAGAGGGCGCGATCATCTGCAACTCCGGTCACTTCAATGTCGAGATCAACCTGAAAGGACTTGCGGAGATGGCTTGCGGACCTCCAAACCTGGTCCGCCCCTTCGTTGAAGAGTACAAGCTGGATGGTCGCTCGATCTATGTCCTGGGAGAGGGGCGCTTGATCAATCTCGCCGCCGCCGAGGGGCACCCCGCTTCTGTGATGGACATGAGCTTCGCCAATCAGGCGCTGGCTGCCGAGTTCATGATCAATAACGTCAAGACGCTGGATAATCATGTCCACACGATTCCGGCGGACGTGGATGCGGAGATCGCGCGACTCAAGCTGAGCGCCATGGGCATTGAAATCGACACCCTGACAGAGCGCCAGGAAGCGTATCTCAACCAATGGGAAGAAGGTACCTGACGCAAATGCCCGCGGACGGGCAAGTTCGACCAATGCGCCGATTCGTTGTATAGTTTAGGTAGCGAGGTTTTATCCGCAGCGCGAAGAAAAGGAACAGGATCATGAAAATTAGATTAATATGTTTCGTCCTACTTATCTTATGTCCTGCCCTTCTGTTAGCTGCTGCGCCATCGTTGGCACAAGGGGGCGCAAGAGCGCGCTTTGTCAATGTCGCGCCCGGTACGCCGTCAATCGACATCTTGGTGAACGGCAAGTTAGTCGAATCTGGCCTGTCCTATGGCGAGTCGACCGCATACTTGAACCTGCCTTCCGGGAACATTGATTTGCGCGGCCTTGTCTCGGGAACGTCCATCGTACATATTGGGCATAGCGCGGATCTTGCGGCCGGCTCTGCGGTATCCTTTTTGATATCGTCGGCGGCTTCGCCTCGATTCCAGGCGATTCCAGAAAACCTGGGCGCGCTGGATTTTGGCGCGACGCGGCTGTCGATCGTCTATGCTATTGCCGACGGAGCGCCGGTCGACATTGTCTTCCGGGAAAACGGCGAGGTCTTGGGCCAAGGCATTAGACCGGGCGCTGTGGTCGGTCCCTATGAATTGAGAGCCGATGTTTATGAGCTGGATCTGGTTGTGGCTGGGGACGCCAGTGGCGCGTCAATTCTCGATCTGCGCATGCCGGTATCAGCCGGGACCAGCCAACTCGCTATCATCTATGGCTCCACAAACGATCCACAAGTGTTGACCACAGCCACGCCTACGGCTGCGACAAATGACAGCGGTCTGGTACGATTTCTTCACGCAGTTCAAGGCGCAACTCCGTTCGCCCTAAGCGTCGACGGTTCGCCGATCGTCCCGTCGCTCGCATATGCAATGCCTTCGGAGCACATTGCCTTGCCGAGCGGATCGCATCAAGTTGCGCTAAGTATCGGTGGCGCGGAAATCACTTCAATGATGTTGAACGTTGTTGCCGGCCAGGCGCAAACCGCTGTTGTCATGGGCTCGCCGGCGAATTTGAGCATGTCATCTTATAGCGACGACCTCAGCGGAATTGACAGGTCTTCGGCTTTGGTGAGTTTGATCAACGCCATTCCGGGCAGCACCGTCGATCGCCTGACCCTGTCCAGCGGCGCGACAGCCGCAACGGACGTGGCATATGGAAGCGCGAGCGGCACGGCAAAAATCGTCACTGGCGAACAAGGGCTGTCGCTAGATTTAACATTCGGCGACGATAGCGGAACAGTTGTCCTGCCAGCCAGCCGGTTCAACGGCGGCTCTTATTACAATCTGATCGCCCTGCCTGGCAGCGCATTCTCCGGTCCCCAATTGCTCATTGCCGAAACGAGCATTCTGCGTGGTCTCCCCGTTGAAGCTATGATGATGCAGCAAGAACCGGCGACGGACGCTCCGTCAGCGGAACAGGCGGTAGAAACGGAACAGGCGGCAGAAGAAGAAGAGGAATTGCAACCGGTCGTCATCACAGCCTCTGAAATTGACGGACCGACCGCTCGCGTGAATGTCAATCGCGGCGTCAACTTGCATTTGCGGCAATATCCTCATATCGATTCTCTATCGCTTGGCCTGGCGCCAGACGATACGACCTTGATCGTATTAGGAAGACGCGGTCTGACAGAATACTACGGCGAGGAACCCGCCGATGAGCCGGTAGATCTAAGCGACTTTGATTCCGATCCTGCGGAAGAATTGGAACCCTGGCAAGACCTGGAACCCGCCGAAACCTGGCTCTTCGTCACCTATAATACGCCCGACGGCGGCACGATTGACGCTTGGGTTAACGCCCTGTTCCTGCAAGTATCAGACGAGGACAGAGAACCGCAGCGCTTGGCCGATCTGGAAATGATACGGCAGAATCAGGCGGGATTGTCCAGGGCTACGTCCATAGGTCCGCCGCAGCCTCTCGAGCGCGTCGGCGCATATGCGTTTAACCTGAACGCGGGCGTAAATCTTAACATCCGCATGGCGAACGACATCAGTTCCGAGAACTTGGGGCAAGTCGCAAATGGAGATCCATTACGTCTGATCGGACTGGACGAAGCCGACGAATGGGCATTTATCGAACATGCCGCGACAGATAACGTGGTTATCAGTGGCTGGGTAAGCACTGAATACCTTCAAATACTGCTCGACGGGAGGCCGATTAGCCTGGGTGCGCTGCGGGAAATCGACGCTTCCTTGATTTCGCTGGTGAGCGATTCAGCACGCGGCGACATCAATTTGGCGGGCGATGCCGAAGCCCCGCCCGCGCCGACCAAGGATCCCTTCCTGGGCGCCGTTGTCGCTACGGTCGACTTGAACCCCGACGCCAATCTTCACCTGCGTCTTCGACCAAATGCGACCACCCAATCACTGGACCTCATTCCCTCCCGCACGAGTCTGATCGTCGACGGCGTCACCGAAAGCGGAGAGTGGTACAAGGTTAGCCATGAAGGCGTCACGGGCTGGATATACGCCGCTCACACCGTGCTGTCCTTCAACGATCGCTATATGCCTATGGAAGAAATACTTGGACGTCTAACGCTCTTTGATGACCTTGGCAAGGAACTGCCGGAAGAAGCGATGGATGAGACGACTGACGATATGTCGGGACAATAGCTCGCTTTGGGCACAGCCGACAGCAGTTCTGAGATTAAGCAGCAATCCCGCTTTAATGAGCGGGATTGCTGCTTCTTGGGATTTCTACGCCACTCGCCGAAGCATGAGCGATGCGCTTGTTATGGTCCCTTAGACTAGAAGATCGACTGCGATCGGCTATAATGTCGCAGGTTTCAATAATCCAGCGCTCTCAGGAACAGCCTTTGCGGATCCTAATCACCGGCGCCGGCGGATTCGTTGGCCGCCATTTGGCAAACCATCTGGGCGGTTCGCAGCCGACTGCGACGCTTTACGGAACGACGCTATTTCCAGAAGAAACCGTCAGTCCCGCAATTGATATTGTCCGGCAGATTGATCTCAAAGAACCGCGACAAGCGCGCGATCTGCTAGGGGACGTTGCTCCGGATCTGATATTTCATTTGGCCGCGCAAGCTTTTGTTCCTCGATCTTTTGACGATCCCTGGGAGACTCTGGAAAATAACATACGCTCCCAACTCAACATCATTCAAGCCTGCCTCGAACTTGATCTGCGCCCGCGCATGGTGATCATAAGTTCGGCCGAGATATATGGCGCTGTCTCACCTGCCCAATTGCCCCTGGACGAGCGGGCAGAGATTCGCCCCACTAATCCCTATAGCGTTAGCAAAGTGGCGCAAGATATGCTGGCGCTGCAATTTCACCTCAGTCACGGACTGCCGATAATGCGCGCGCGGCCCTTTAATCACATTGGACCCGGTCAGAACACGCGCTTCGTGGCGCCGGCATTTGCGATCCAGATCGCCAAGATTGAGGCGAATCGGCAAGAGCCGTTTATATATGTTGGAAACCTGGAAGCAAAACGAGATTTTACCGACGTGCGCGACATCGTCCGCGCCTACAAGTTGATCGCCGACAAAGGCAAGCCCGGAGAAGCCTACAATGTCGCTTCCGGCAGGGCAAACAGCGTGCGGCATATCCTGAATAGCTTGCTCGGGCTGACTGACATTGATATTGAAGTGCGCGTCGATCGGGCTCGCTTGCGCCCCGTTGACATTCCCGAGATTCGCGGTGATGCCGGCAAGCTGCGCCGCGACACCGGGTGGGAGCCGAGATTCACATTGCAAGAAACCCTGAAAGATGTGCTGGCGGATTGCCGCCAACGGGTCAACACCGCATAAGGAGTTCCCTTATATGACCAAGAGAGCGCTTATCACCGGAATCACTGGCCAAGATGGCTCATACCTTGCTGAATTCTTGCTGGGCAAGGGCTACGAAGTCTACGGAATGGTTCGCCGCACCAGCACAGTTCGCTATGAGCGGATTCAGCACATCCAGAGTCAAATCCACATTGTGCAGGGCGATATGGGGGATCATGCCAGTTTGATCACCGCGATCAGCACGATTCAGCCGAACGAGATTTACAACCTGGCGGCGCAGAGCTTTGTACCAACCTCCTGGAATCAGCCGGTCTTTACGGGGGATATCACTGGATTGGGCGTGACCCGCATACTTGACGCCATTCGATCGGTCAATCCGGGGATAAAGTATTATCAGGCTTCCTCCAGCGAGATGTTTGGCAAAGTGCGCGAGGTGCCGCAAAAGGAATCAACGCCGTTTTATCCGCGCAGCCCCTATGGCGTAGCGAAAGTTTATGGCCACTGGATCACAGTGAATTACCGCGAGAGCTACGATCTCTTCACTTGCAGCGGTATACTTTTCAATCATGAATCGCCGCGTCGTGGTCTGGAGTTTGTCACGCGCAAGGTGACCCACCACGCTGCCATGATCAAGCTCGAATTGGCCAACGAGATTCGCATCGGAAATCTGGAATCGCAACGGGACTGGGGCTTCGCGGGAGATTATGTCCGCGCCATGTGGTTGATGCTGCAACAGGACGAGCCGGACGATTACGTGATAGCCACCGGGAAAACCCATTCAGTGGAACGCCTGCTGGACGTTGCCTTTGGTCATGTCGGGCTCAATTGGCGCGACTATACCGTGCAAGACCCGCAATTCATGCGACCGGCGGAAGTCGACCTGCTGGTGGGCGACGCGAGCAAAGCCAAGCGGAAGCTCGGCTGGCAACCAGAGGTCACATTCGAAGAGTTGATCGGCATGATGGTTGACGCCGATCTCAAGAAGCTGCGCGACAATCCGGCGCCGGTCATGTGATGCCCTTGCCCAGCCTCGTCGATACGCACTGTCATCTTAATTTTCGCGCCTATGCGGCGGACCTGGACGAAGTCATGAATCGCGCTTCCGACGCCGGCGTTCGTCAGGTAATCGTTCCAGCGATCGACCTCGACAGTTGCGGCGAGGCGTTTGCGCTCACCCAGAAATATTCGAGCCTATGCTGCGCGCTGGGGATTCATCCGAATAGCAGCAGCGACGCGAATCCCCCTTGCATCGAGCAAATACGAGACTGGTCTCACCGAGACAAAGTTGTCGCTATAGGCGAAATCGGCCTCGACTATTATTGGGACAAGAGCCCGAAACATGTTCAAATCCAATGGTTCGAAATGCAACTTGAACTGGCGGCGGAACGAGGGTTGCCCGTCATAATCCATAATCGTGAAGCGGGTAATGACCTGCTGGACATACTCGAATCCTGGGCGCCCAACCTGTCCCCTGACCGACGAAATCGCCCGGGCGTCCTGCATTCGTTCTCGGGCGACAATGCGCAAGCCGAACGCGCCCTGGCGCTGGGGTTCTATCTGGGATTCACCGGTCCGCTCACCTTCAAAAACGCGGGGGAATTGCGGCACATCGCGCAGTCCACGCCCCGTGACCGACTGCTTATCGAGACAGATGGACCCTTCCTGACGCCGCATCCCTACCGCGGGAAACGCAACGAACCCGCGTACCTGCCTCACATCAACGACAAATTGGCTGAACTTCACGACGTTTCCCCGATCGAAATGGCGCGTCAAATATCAGCAAATGCCGAAAAGCTATTTTCGCTGGCATTGCCGCCAGACAAGACAGCCGTCAATTGATCTCGGATTCCGCAAAACATTGGTAAACTTGTTTTGTAAACTCCTTTGTTCGCTAGAGAAGGGGGCATGTTATTTTCTGTGAGCGCGGAAATCCTTTTCGCCGCCGCCGAGCGGCTGTGATCATGTGAGCAATTGACGGAGTCTGACTTGGCGGAGATCTCGGTTATCATCGTCAATTGGAATGTGCGCGATCTCTTGGACAAATGTCTGGCCAGCTTGTTCCAAGCGCAAGACGCGGCCGACTCGGGCGACGGGAAAAGACTGGCGCTTGAAATCATCGTTGTCGATTGCGACAGTCAGGATGCCAGCGTCGCTATGGTGCGCGAGCGATACCCGGCAGTTAAGTTGCTGCCGCAATGCGAGAACGTCGGCTTCACGCGCGGGAACAATCTGGGTATGGAAGCGGCGTCAGCGGAGACGCTTATGCTGCTCAATCCCGACACCGAGGTCTGCGAAGACAGCCTGATAACGATGCTGAGATACCTGCAGCTGCACCCCGGCGTGGGCATACTGGGACCGCATACGCTCAATACGGACGGCAGCCATCAGTCCACACGCAGGCGGTTCCCAACGCTGCTGACCGGCATATTCGAGAGCACCTGGCTATCGGTTCTGGCGCCTTCTGGCGTATTCGAGAGCTATTTCATGCGCGATACGGCGGACGACGACATATTGGAAGTGGACTGGGTGCAAGGATCGGCGCTGATGCTGCGGCGAGCGGTCTTCCAGGATATCGGCGGCCTCGACGAAGGATTTGTCATGTACTCCGAAGAACTGGACTTTTGCAAACGCGCCAAAGACGCAGGCTGGAAAGTGATGTACCACGGTGGCGCCAAGATACGGCATCATGGCGGCAAGAGCAGCGAGCAAGTTGCTGCTTTCAAGCAGATTCAGTTTCATACCAGCAAATTACGTTACTTCCGCAAGCATCACGGCTACCTGCATTATGCGTTACTGCGCGCGATGTTACTCGCGCAATTCTGCTGGCAACTGGTTTTGGAACTCGGCAAAGCCTGCATCGGGCACAAACGCGCGCTACGCCGCCAGCGCATCAAGACTTACTGGCAAGTGCTGCGCAATGGCTTGAAAGCGGAAGTATGAAAATTGGGCTAATCAGCGGCGAATTCCCGCCGATGCCCGGGGGCGTCGGGCATTTTTCGCGGATTCTTGCAGAAGTAATTCAGGCGCAAGGTCATGCCGCGCGCGTGCTCAGCAGAGCCGGATCCACCTGTGATACATTGGAAATCACAGGCGTATCCGGCTGGGGATTGAAGAGTATTCCGCAGATCAAGGCTTGGGCTGACGATCACGAGCTTGACGTCATCAATGTACAATTCCAAACCGCGGCATTTGACATGTCGCCCTGGATCCACTTTCTGCCCGCCTTGCTTGATCAGCCTATCGTAACGACCTTTCACGATCTGCGTCATCCCTATCTCTTTCCGAAGGCAGGTCGCTTGCGCGACTGGGCAGTGATGCATCTGGCGCGGAGCGCCGACGGCGTGATAGCCACAAATCCCGAAGACGACCAAAAGCTGGCTCACTTGCCGCTGCGCTCGGTCATTCCCATCGGCAGTAATATTAACGGCGAAGCCGCCTCCGATGAGTCGACAGCGCGCTGGCGCGAGGAACTGTCTGTCACCGACTCGACGACATTGATCGGTCATTTTGGATTCGTCCAAGCGATTAAGGGAATCGACTTCCTGGTTGACGCGCTGGCGGAGCTGCGCCGAAACGGGCATGATTTGCGGCTGCTTTTCATCGGCGGGCAGCGCAATGCGGTTTATGCCGACGCGGGCGAAAGCTACCGCGAGGCTCTTGAAGATCGCATCAGGGAAAATGGGCTGGAGGACATCGTGCGCTGGACCGGGTTCTTGCCAGAGGCTGAGGTGGCTGCTTGCCTCCAGGCGGTCGATATTGTGACTTTGCCCTATCTCGACGGCGCTTCTTACCGGCGCGGCAGCCTCATGGCAGCCATCAATTATGGCTGTGCCATTGTGACAACGCAACCGACAGTCGAACATGAAACTTTCATTCACGGAGAAAACATCTGGTTGATTGATCGACAATCGGCGACGGCAATTGGCGATGCGATCGTGCACCTGATTCAGAATCCGCAGACAGTCAATCAGTTGCGGGACGGGGCTCGAAATCTTCGGCGCCGCTTCGATTGGGATGTCATTGCGCGCGATACACTTACCTTCTTTGAAGAAGTGCTGCGCGCGACTGGACATCACGCGACGCGAGAGGAAGATTGACTTCATGCGCCTTTTACGGCGATACGCGCGGGATCCAGACGCGCTTGCGGTGGCTTGCCTGGCGATGCTCTGGCTGTTCTTCTTTTGGCGCTTGTTCACGCCTGTAGCCGCCGACCAAGCCTCCCTTGCCAAAGGCGACTTCTCCGCTCAGTTTGTCGCCTTTGCCGGATACCAGTATCAGCGCCTCTCGCAAGGGGAAATACCGCTTTGGAACCCCTACAACAACGGCGGGCTGCCTTTTATCGGGGATACGCAAGCCGCGGTCTTTTATCCGCCGCGCTGGATAACGATCGCCCTCAGCTCCCTGGCGGGCGGGTGGAGTTACAACGCGCTTCAACTGGAAATGACCGCCCATGTGTTGATTTACAGCCTGCTGATGTACCTTTTTCTGCGGCGGCTCACCCTTCGAAACCGGCTTAGTCCATTGGCGGCTTTGCTAGCCGCGATAGTCATCGCCTACGGCGGCTACACCGGCAGCTATCCCCCTTTGCAACTCGCGATCCTGGAGGCGGCAATCTGGTTTCCCCTGGCTTGCCTCGGGATTCTGGAAGCTACTCGGGCGGGAAAACTTTCATATCCCTATGTGGCTCTTGCCGGCTTCGCTCTCGGCCTGTCCTGGCTTGCGGGTCATCCTCAAACGAGCTGGTTCATGACCTACGGTCTTTGCGCCTACTTTGCCTATCGCAGCTACCGGCAGAAAATCGGCTGGCGAGCCTTCCTTCTTGGCGGCGCTAGTTTTGGGCTAGTCGCCTTTGGTGTCAGCGCCGCCGCACTCCTGCCCGGTATCGAGTATCTTCTGCATACCTCGCGCGCGGGCTTGGGTTTCGAGCAAAAGGGAAACGGATTCCCCATCCAGGACATCGCGCAAATTCTGTTTCCCGGCTCGGTTAGCCTGTGGTCTCCCCTATACATTGGCTTGCCTGCTCTATTCTTCATCGCCGTAGCCCTTGGCCGCAATGCCGGGGAGAGTCGCTTCTGGCTTGCTGTAGCGGCGACAGGACTGTTGCTGAGCTTCGGGGCGAACACGCCCTTCTATCACCTTGCTTACAACCTCGTTCCAGGTTTGCGCTTCTTCCGTGGACAAGAACGAGCCGCCTTCCTGGTCGCGAACAGTCTGGCAATTGCGGTCGGTTTGGGACTGGTCGCCGCGGGCAATTGGCCCAACCATTTTCATCGACAGCGCGCTCTGCTCTGGTGGCGTCGATTCGCCGCCCTTATTATTGCGGTCGCCTTCGGCGCATTTGTTTTGTGGATTGGCGACCCGCCGCGCTGGGACGCGTTCATCAACATCGCGTCGCGAAGCGCTGCGATCCTCGCTCTCAGCGTGCTGCCGCTATACGCTTTCGTAAGACAGCGGCACCAGTCCATTGCGGGAATCGCATTGATCGCGCTAATCACCTTGGACCTGTTTTCAGTAAGCCAGGACCATCCGGGCACCTACGATCCGATACCCCATGCCGGACAATTGGCTATAGCGCCTCCTGCGCTTGTACAAACAGTCATGAATCAGGCTGAGGCGAGCCAGCCCTTCCGGGTCGATGGCTTCCGTGGATTGGGGGGGAATTTCGGCAGTCTATACGGCTTGATGGATATGCGCGGGATTAGTCCGCTCTTTTTGGAGGGTCCCTACCAAATCATCCATCGAGATTATGTGAACAATCCTTTAGCCTGGGAATTATTCGCGGTCAAATTCGTCTATAGCGGATCGGAAACGCTGTCAGTCCCCTCGACCGTGGTCGCGGCTGGAAATGATAGCGAGGGCACGGTCTACGCGCATCTGCTTGATGACCCGCGCCCCTTCGTCCACTTGGTAAACCACGCCGACGTGGTCGACAGCGACGGCTTCGCCCGGGCACTGATGGACGACCCGCGCTACGACCCGCGCAGCAAAGTCGTTTTGCACAGCGCGCCCAACCTGGATCTTCCCAATCATCAGACAACCGGAACCGCCATAGTCAAATCCTACCAAGAGGAAGAAATCGTCATCGAAGTGGACAGCGTCGACAACGCCATACTTACCATTGCCCAGCCTCATTACGTTGGATGGACCGCGCAACTGAACGGCCGGCCGGTGGAAATCCTGCGCGCCTATGGCGGTTTGAGCGCTGTGGAGATCCCGGCAGGTCAAGTTTCGCTGCAATTGCGCTACAATCCGCTGAGTTACGCAATTGGCTTCGTCCTGAGCGCGATCGCCTGGCTAAGCCTCGCTTTGCTCACTGTCGTCAAATTGCTCCGGAGGTAAATATTGGCGCGGGTCAACTCTCTGCAAATCTGGATCAGTCGGGTCAAAAGCAGCCACTACTGGATCGCGGTCGGATTCGCCCTGGGCGCGCTCGCGACATTGATTGGCTTCATGATCGCCCTCGTAGGACCCTTCCTGACGCTGGTGGCGCTATTTGGCATATTGGCGGGTCTTTATGTCATCACCGATATCCGCGTCGCGCTCTACGCCATCATTGTCACATTGCTGCTCTTGCCATTTGGCGTCTTCCCGGTCAAGATCGCGATTACGCCCACCCTCCTGGATTTAGCCATGGGCGGATTCTTGCTGGTTTATTTGTTCCAGTGGATGACTGGCCGGCGGGAAACTCTGCGCCTGTCGCCCGTGCACGCCTTCGTCGCCGTGTACGTCATGTGGTTGATTTTCACCTTCGCCCTGGGCTTGCGACATGCCATGCCCACGCCGGCAAATATCCGGCAGTTTGCGGAGACCCTGCTTAGCATCGGCATGGTCTTCATCCTTTCCGATCTGCTGCGCGATCCGAAGACTTTGCGCCGCTTGGTCCTGGTGATTGTTCTGACAATCGGTCTCCAAGCCCTGATCGCCATTGCGCTCTTGGTCGCGCCAGATACCATCGCCGAAGCCCTGTTGGTTCAGCTCTCACGAATCGGCTATCCGGATGGTGGCGTCATCCGATACATTGAAGACAATCCCGCTTTCGGCGAAAGAGCCATCGGCACCTGGGTCGATCCCAACGCGCTCGGAGGCATCCTGGCGGCCGCGGCGCTCGTGATAGCCCCGCAGATCGTCTCCAGGGCGCCCGTCATTTCAAAGCGCTGGTTGACTTTCGCTATCTTTGGGGCTGTTGCGCTGGCACTGTACCTGACCTCGTCGCGGGCATCGCTGCTGGCTCTGGCTTGCGGCCTGCTATTCATCGCTCTAATTCGCTATCGCCGGATGCTGCCCGTCCTGCTCATTGGCGTGGTCGCCTTCGTTTTGCTGCCGCAAACACAAGGTTATCTGGATCGATTGCTGCAGGCTTTCCAGGGCGCTGATCTGGCTACACAAATGCGGATTGGGGAATGGACCGATTCCCTCACGCTAATCGGGCGCTATCCCTTGGTCGGCGTTGGCTTTACCGGAACGCCCGAAATCGATATCTATACCGACGTCGCCAACATGTACTTGATCATGGCAAACCAAATTGGGCTAACAGGCGTCGCAATCTTTCTGTCGACCATGGCTGCGGTTTTTGTTTATGGCCATCTGGCTTGGCGTCACGCCAAGAACCAGCCAGACTTCACAGCGATTCACCTTGGCTACCACGCCGCCCTGCTCACGGCGCTTGTCAATGCCGTCGCTGACCTTTACTTTTTTCGACTCGACTTTCAGTCTTCAATCACCTGGTTCTGGCTCGTCGTCGCCCTGTGCCTGGCGAGTTCTCGGCTGGCGCTGGAAAGAAACTCGGCAGTAACAGAAGTAGAACCAACTAAGTAATGAGAAATTCGCGCCAGCTAACCCCATCCCCCGGCCCCTTCCATTTCGGACGCATCCGAAGTAGAAGGGGAGTTTCGCACAACGCGAGCAAGTCTCCCCCATTGCAATGGGGAAGATTTAGAGGGGGTTAAATTTGCATGACTTACTTGGAATCACTGAGAAGACGGATTAAGCCAGAGCAATCCGCCATTGCATTAACGGGCCAGTTGCAATAAAATGCCGGACGACAACTGAATGATAGCTTTCCGCTTCGCGCAAATCGTTGACGCGAGGCTGCGATCCGAGGAAAGGAACTTAGATGAGAGACTATGAACTCACGTTCATCGTGCGTACCCTCGCCACCGACGAAGAAGTCAACCAAGCCATTGATCAAGTCATAAGTTATATCGAACAGGGCAATAACGGCACCGTTAACAGCGTCGATCGCAAGCTCTTTGGACGGCGTCGCCTTGCCTATGAAATTGACGGTCAGCGAGAGGGACACTACGTCGTAGTCAAAGCCGCGATCAAGGCTGAACATATCAACGAATTGGAAACCGAACTTAAGCTCTTTGATCCGGTGCTGCGCTATTTGCTGGTCCGCGACGAGAGCAAGAAAGCGCAAGCGAAACCGCAATAGCTATGACAGTTGAAAATCCAGTCTTGAGATCGCGGCGGCAAGCGTTTGATCAGCCACTTGAAACGAAATCTAGCGAAAGAGACAGAGAACTGTGAGCGAGCAGCAATCAAGCAACAGGAATACAAGCGCCTCGGGTCAGAGCCAACAACGTCGTGGCGGATTTCGACGCGGCGGTTTTTCGCGCGGGCGGCCCAGGGGGAGAAGGCGTCGGGGCAAGACCACCTATTGCCCGAAGGGCAAGTGCTTCGACTACAAGGACCTGGACACTATTTCGCGCTATGTCAGCGAAAGCGGCAAGATCAAGCCGCGGCGCCAGACAGGCAATTGCTCGCGCTGCCAACGTGAGCTCGCGCGAGAAATAAAACGCGCGCGCCACCTAGCTCTGCTGCCCTATGTCGTGGCTGACTAGCCGGCTGTTCCTAAGCGTATCGGGGTGCGTAGAGAGCAGCGCGACGACGTGAATTGCCAAATAGACACCAGGTTGAGGAGTTAGCACGCTAATGTCGAAGAAGACACAGACGACGGGCTTGCCGAAGCGGCGGCGACGCCGGGCGGCGCCTGCAGCCGCCATCGACAGCGAGGCCCCGCAAAACCAGGCTGATTCCGACTACAAGAGTCGAGCTGAAAGAGAAGCGCGGCTGCAACGGCTCGCCATCCGGGTCGTCGTCGGCATCATCGCCATCCTTGCTGTTGTAGTTGCCATTGCCTTTGCGGTTGAGCAACTCTTCATCCCCAATCAAGTGCTCGCGGTCGTGAATGGCGAAAACATCACCGTGCGGCAGTTTCGCGAAGAATACAACCTGGAACGCGCCCGCTTGCGCTTGCAACTCAATCAAATCCAGAATTCCGGATTCGATTTGCAGCAACTTGCGCAACAAGAGCCCTACCGAACCTGGATCAACGAAGTCAACGTCCCGGATCAGCTAGGACTGCGCGTGATCAATGATATGGTGGACGATCGCCTGGTCGCGCAGGAGGCCGCCGCCCGCAACATCTCCGTCAGTGGCGATGCCATAGAAAAGGAAATCCAAGATTTCTTTGGCTTCGACCCCACCGCAGTGGCGTTGATCGGCGTCGATCCAACGGAAACGCCCGAACCGACCGTCACGCCAACACCCTTCGTTTCGCCGACGCCAACCGCCATTCCAACCATGACCGCCACGCCTACCCCGGGTGAAGTTGACGAGTCCGGGCAAGAAACCGATCCAACTGTGACGCCGCAACCCACCGTTGTTGAACCGACATTAAGCGCCGAGGACATGCGCGAGAACTTCCAGGAAAGCCAGGACAGTTATCGCTCATTCTTGTCGATTAACGGAATCGCCGATGAAACCATCGACGCCTTCTTCGAGCGAATGGCTTTGCAAGCGCTTTTGGCGGAGGACCTGGTTGGCGCGGAAGGCATGCTGCTATACGCCGACCTGCGGCATATCCTGGTTGAAACGGAAGCAGAGGCAGAATCGGCACTGGGCGCCCTGCGCGCTGGCGAGTCCTTCGCCGATTTGGCGCGCGCCATATCCACCGATCCCGGCAGCGGCGCCCGCGGCGGCGAGTTGGGCGAGACCTTCGTTGGCAATTATGTGCCGGAGTTTCGCAAAGCCATCGAAGACGCCGAAATCGGAGAACTTGTCGGGCCCGTACAAAGTGAGTTCGGCTATCATATACTGCAAGTTCGCAGCAAAGACGAGCGCGCTGACGAAGAGTTTTCTGGCCAATTGGAGCGAGCAAAACAACGGGAATTGGAGCTTTTTGTCGAGAACTTGCGCGAGCAAAAAGCCGACCAGTACGAGATATATGACAGTTGGTTGAATTACATCCCTCGCGGCTAAGATCTCTCCTGTTCACAACTCGGTATCCTGTCCATACGTATAAGGCAGAGGGCTAAGCCCTCTGCCTTTGCGTTACTCAGACATGCGAGACGAACTATTCCTAAATCAGTGGCTCGACTATAATTCGAGCATGGGAAACAAGCCGCTGGACATACTGGAATCGCAACTGGAAGCCCTGATCGAAGGCGCATTCGCGCGCATTTTCCACAAGCATTTAAGCGCGCGAGATCTATCTATTCTGATTGGGCGCGCCATTGAAGATGCCGCAGCGATAAACCAGGAAGCCGATGGAAAGCTTGTTGCGCCAGACAGTTACACCATTCTTTTGCATCCAGAGACCCGAAAACAGTTCCTCCGCGAATACCCGGATCTCACCCTGCGCTTGGCGAGGCTGGTCGTCGAACAAACACGGCAATCCGGCTATCACCTGAGTCGTGAGCCCATTGTCTTTATCGAGGAAGACAATGATCTCGCCCTCCATCAGTTCAGAATTACCGCTCAGCACCGGGACGCCGAGCGCTTCGAAACAAAAAACATGCGTCCTGTCGATAAAGCGGATTCCGCGTCGAACGAACGACGGCTGATAAGGATCATCGGCAGGGCTGCCCCAATCGAACTGGAGAAGCCCGTCACAAACATCGGACGAGACGATGACAATGACATTGTCGTCAATGACGCCTATGTCTCGAGGCGTCACCTGCAACTGCGATTTCAAAATGGCGTCCATATCCTCTTTGACCTTAACAGCCGAGGCGGCACCTATGTCGACAACGTTTCTGTCCAGGAACATCAATTGCGGGATGGAGACCTCATTCGCATTGGCCGTACTGAAATGGTCTATAACCGGCACGACGCTCGCCCCGACAAGGGTGGAACGACAAAAATCATAGTCCCGAAATAAGGCGGCATCGTGAGTATCGAAGTCACCGTATTCCTCTTGCGCCTGCTCAGCAGCCTGATTCTTGCGGGCTTTCTTCTGGCGCTGTTTTACCTGATCTGGCGCAGTCTCAATCAGATGACAGACACTCTCGAAGCTGAACAGGCGCATTACGCCCGACTAGCCTCAATTGGCGACCAGAATGACGAACATCGCCCCGACAAGAGTTTCGCTCTGCTGCCGATCACGACCCTGGGCAGATCAGCGAGCAATGCCATCGTCGTCGATGACGAATATGCCAGCGCCCTCCACGCCACGATCGTCTTGGAAGATGGCCGGTGGTGGATAGAAGACCGCGAGAGCCGCAATGGCACGCAGCTCAATGATCAAAGAATTCAGCAGCCTACAGCCCTGGCTGACGGTGATGAGATCAGTATCGGCCGCTGCAGATACAGAATGATTTTGACAAAACAACGATTTACCTCGTAACCGTCGCGAATGGCGCGCTTGACAGGGAATAACAAGCGAAAAGGAGTTCAGCAATGGAACAAGTAAAGATCGCGGTCATCGGCGGCTCGGGACTCTACAACATGCCAAACATTACAGATGTGGTTGGCGTCGAAGTGGATACGCCCTTCGGTAATCCCAGCGGCATCATCAAGATCGGCAGCTTAAGCGGCAAACGCGTCGCCTTTCTGCCTCGTCACGGCGAGGGGCATGTGCTTTCCCCCGCGAGCCTGCCCTATCGCGCGAATATTTTCGCCCTCAAAAAACTTGGCGCGCGTTTCATCATCGCGGTTAACGCCGTGGGCTCGCTGCGCGAAGACTTCGCCCCCGGACATATCATCGCGCCCGACCAGATCATTGACTATACGATCCACACGCGCTCCCGTTCTTTCTTTGAAACAGGCTTGGTAGCGCACATTTCAGTTGCGGACCCGATGAGCGCCTACCTGCGCGAAATTATCGCCCATGCCGTAGAAGAGGTCGGCGGCAAAGTCCATCGACGCGGCGTCTTTTTGGTAGAGGATGGACCCCGTTTTGCGACCCGCGCCGAGAGTCACTTATTCCGCGCCTGGGGTTGCGATCTTATCGGCATGACCAGCGCCCCGGAAGCCTTTCTGGCTCGCGAAGCGGAGATTGACTATGCTTCGCTGGCTCATGTCACGGACTACGACTGTTGGCGCGAGGAGGAAGAAGCGGTCACCTCGGACATGGTAATTCAGACGCTGTCAAAGAATATCGAGACTGTTAAGAGAGCGCTGGGGGTGGCGATCGCCAATATCGACGTGGATAAAATTGTCCCCGCGCACACTGCCCTCGACACAGCGCTGGCAACATCGCGCTCGGCAATGGATAAGGGGGTGATCGAGAAGCTGCGTCCGATTTTGGCTCGTGTCTTGAATCTTGATGAAACCACAGACCGCTAGACAAGCAAGCGGCTCCTCTACGCGAAGTCGACAGCAATGGCTGCTGCTTTCGCTTTCGGGAGCCTTCATCGCGACAAATACCCTGGCACTGGCGCTAAGCGTCAGTGCTGAGCAACGTGATTGGATCGGTCTTGCCCTCTGGATTAGCTGCGCGCTGGTCGGCGGGAAGATTTTGCAGCGCTTTCTGCCGGATCGAGATCCAATTCTGTTTCCTATCGTCATGTTCCTAAGCGGCTGGGGCTTGCTGGCGATTGCGCGCTTGGCGCCGCCTTTTGCGGATCGACAAGAGATTTGGCTGCTTATCTCAACCGGGGCGATGCTGTTGGTCGCAGTATTTCCGCATGCGCTGCGCTGGATGCGTTCATACCGGTATATCATTCTGGCCGTCGCATTGGCGCTCATGCTCGCCACCATCGCATTTGGCAGCAATCCCTCGGGTTTCCCCTTTGCGCCGCGGCTCTGGCTGCGCTTTGGCACAATTTATTTTCAGCCCTCCGAGATGATGAAACTGGTCTTGGTCGCCTTCCTGGCGAGCTACCTTGGCGAAAGCGCTACGGCATTCAGAATCGCCGGCGAGGATGGCAGCGCAAACGTTCACCTGCCGCGGCTGCTGGGACCAACGGCGCTGATCTCGGCGCTTTCAGTTGTCATGCTCATTTGGCAGCGCGACCTTGGCGCCGCCATGCTGTTCTTCGTCGTATTCTTGCTCATGTTGTATTTGACAAGCGGCGACTGGCGCGTGATTGCGGGTGGCGCGGCAATGGTGATTATCGCCGGATTCCTCGCTTATCACTTGTTTGATGTCGTCCGCCTGCGCGTCGATATCTGGCTGAATCCATGGCCCGAGGCGGATAGCCGCGCCTATCAGATCGTACAGAGCTTGATGGCTTTCAGTTCAGGCGGCCTATTCGGTACGGGCTTGGGTCAAGGCTCTCCGCTCTATGTGCCGGTAGCGCACTCGGATTTCATATTTGCGGCGCTAGCCGAAGAATGGGGACTGCTTGGCGTCATCAGCGTATTGAGTTGTTTCGCCGTCTTGACGCTGCGCGGCTTGAGCATCGGGCTGCGGCATTCCACGAGCGCATTTCGCCGGCTCTTCGCGATTGGCTTGTCCACGATGCTGGCCGCTCAAGCGATCATGATCATGGGAGGCGTGCTCAAGCTCATCCCCTTAACGGGCGTTACCTTGCCCTTCTTCAGTTACGGCGGCAGTTCCTTGCTGGTCAGCTTCGTTATGATCGGCATGCTGATTCGCCTGTCTGCCGAGGCTCGCCAATGATTGCGGTACCGGCGATCAAACGCCTGATGATAGCGACGCTCTTGCTATTCGCGGCGATAGCCCTGGCAGCAACTTATTGGGCGCTTGCCGGGCGAGATAGCATTTTGCTTCGGGACGACAATCCCCGTTTGATCGAGGCCGTCGCGCGGATCCACCGCGGCAGCATTTACGACCACCAGGAACAATTGTTGGTCGAAAGCGTGGAAAGCAACAGCGGCATGAGAAGATCTTACCTCCGGTCCTCGACATACAGCCTGGTCGGCTATTACAGTTTGCGTTACGGCTCCTCCGGCGTCGAAGCCGCCTTCAACGAGGCTTTGATCGGAAGCAAATCGAGCGAAACTTTAGAAAATTATTTCCTGCGCGAGATTCTCAACCTGCCGCGAGAAGGCGCGGATCTGCGGCTCACGCTCATGGCTGATGTACAGGACGCGCTCACACTCGCCATGCAAGACTATCGAGGCGCAGCCGTAATGATGGACTCAAAGAGCGGAGCGATTCTCGCAATGGCCAGCTTACCCGCTTACGATCCGAATACGCTCGATGAGGACTGGGAATACCTGGTTGCCGACGAGGGCAGACCATTTTTCAACCGCGCCCTACAAGGCTTGTATCAGCCTGGTACGGCTATGACAACGCTGTGGCTGGCACAGGCGATTCAGTCCGGCTATGACCTGTCAAGACCATTCACTGAGCCAGATGCGCCGGTTGAACTCGAGCCAGGTTTGAGTTTCAAGTGCTTGCTCCAACCGCCCGGCGAAGAAATCACCCTGGTAGAAGCTTTCATTTCCGGGTGCCCCGCTCCCTTCGTCAACTACCAGGCGACGCTACCATGGGACAGCTATGCCGGGATCGTGGAGGCCTTTTCGCTGAATGAACCGAGTACCCTGGCCGGTTTCCCCGTTCCGGGCGCCGGCGCCATTGCGCCAACCGATCTCGACGACGCTGCGGAATCGGATGATTCGCGCTTGCGCGATAGTTTGGGACAAGGCGATCTGACTATGACTCCGTTGCAAATGGCCGCCATCATGTCTGCCATGGCAGGTGATGGCGCTGCGCCGACGCCCACTGTTTTGTCGGGGATTCGCCAGCCGGGGGCGGAAATATGGGAGGAGCGGAAGCCAGAACAAAGCGCTCGCATCATGTTGGCGCCCGAAACTGCCGCAAAACTTCGCACCGTGTTTCAACAGGCTTGGCGGAATATGAGTGACCAATTCACTCCGGTTGCTGACGGTATCGGCGCAAACATCGCCATGTCGAGATCGGGTGAAGAGGCGCAAATATGGCTAAATGGATTTGTGACGCCAGGCGAGAGACCGGCCGTCGCGTTTGTCGTTGTGCTGGAAAACACGGACGATATCGAAGCGCTTGTCGGGATCGGCGGAGCAGTGACCGAAGCGCTTTTGTCGTCGTGAATACAGATTCGAACTGCGACGCCCCGTCCTACCCAACCAGCGAAACGCCTCTCGACGCGAGCTCCTGGTTAAAAGCCGCAATATCGCCTTCTTTCACCGCGTCGAAGAGCTTGAGTTGATCGCCAATGAGTCCCGATAGTTTGTCAAATACGTGATACGATTGCTCCGTCGGCGGGTACTCTCCCAAAGCAACCACAGCAGGCAAGGCGCTCAATCGCCGTAAGGGATCAGCGCCGCTGTTGACCCGTCCGGGCCAACCTTCACGTAATTCGGGGATGAAGATCTTGTTTTCGATATCGAGAATGGCTTCTCGCAGCGCGCTGGCGCGGTCCGCCAGGTCTTTGCTCTCGTCAGCTTGAGACAGCCGCTCGGACAGGCTCTTCAACTGAGCGCGGTGGCTGCGCATCGCATTGACGGACTCAGTCGCTTCCGAGTAGAAATCGTAGATCCTCTTCAGCAAGCCGAATTGGCGCTCAAGCTCGTCCTGAGACGCCTTTGAGCTAGCGTCCTTCACCAGGTTGAAGGACCGCGTCTGAACATCATCGCCAACCTGAAGAGCAACCTGATATTCGCCGGGCGCAACTGTAGGTCCGGGCATGCGCTCGAACTGCGCATCATCGCCCTTTAGCTTTGGCGAGTCCGGCAAACGCATATCCCAGACGAAGCGATTCCATCCCACATTGGCGGTGAGGAATATTGCAGATTTATCCCTTTTCTCCTTTTGAGCTCCTCGGTCGTCATCGTCCATGCTGAAGAATTCGCGTAGCAGATTCCCGGCATCATCGGAGAAACTCAACTTGATCTTGCCGTCAGGGCTTTCATGAAGGTAATAAGTCACTATGACCCCGCGCGGCAGATTCTCGCCGGAATCGAGGAAGCTTCGTTCGACGACATTCTCCTCTGTGCGCGAATGCGTGTATGCAGCCATAACGCCGGTAGAACTCATATAGGTCTTGCCCGGCTGGTCGACCAAGCGCCGCCCATCAATGCTCTCAAGAACGCGCCCCGTATCGCGTGGTTGGAGCAAGAGGGATCGTGACAGCGCTGCCTCGCCTGCCAACTGATGCAGACCTGTCAGATCATCGAGAATCCAAAAGGAGCGACCATGCGTCGCAGCGATAAGATCGCCCCTCTTGACCAGCAGATCGTGAATCGGCGTGATCGGCAAGTTGAGTTGCAGTCGCTGCCAATTGGCGCCGTCGTCGAAGGAACAGTAGACGCCTGTCTCCGTACCCGCATAGAGCAGGCCCGCCCGCGCCGGATCGCAGCGGATAACCCGCGTGAAGTCCTCAGAAGCTATGCCCGCGTCGATGCGCGTCCAAGACTGCCCATAGTCTGACGTCTTGTAAAGATAGGGCGCATAATCATCCAGTTTGTAACGGGTCGCGGCCATATAGCAAGTTGCGGGATCATGCGCCGACGGTTCCAGCATGCTGATCATGGACCACTCGGGCAGATCCGCGGGCGTAATGTTCTGCCAGTTCGCGCCATTGTCCCTGGAGATATGCGCCAGTCCGTCGTCCGAGCCCGCCCACAAGACACCAGGCTCATGCGGCGATTCGGCAAAGGCGAAGACGGTTGCATAGACCTCCGCGCCCACAGCATCCCGATTGATCGGCCCGCCCGTGACCTTGAGCGTCTCGGGATCCGCGCGCGTCAAATCCGGGCTGATTGGCCGCCAACTGTGACCCTCGTCCGTCGACTTGAACACGACGTTCCCGCCGACGTACAGCGTGTCCGGATCATGTGGAGAGAAAACAATGGGATAAGTCCAGGCAAAGCGATATTCATGGTCAGCCGCCGCTTCGCCAGCCATGTATTCTGGCCAGGTGGTAACCAGCCGCAACTGCATAGTGCTATGGTCGTAACGCTGCAAGCAGTTGCCCCCGCCCGGCGAACTGCCGATGGCGCCGACAAAAATGATGTCATCATTGTCCGGTTTGACCGCGATATATCCGCTCTCGCCGGAGCCGGCGATGAAGCCATCCATCCACATCAGCGAGGACTTGTTGTTGCGGCTTGGCACGGCGATGCTGCTATTGTCCTGCTGCGTGCCATAAACATAATAGGGATCGCGATTGTCAGCCGCGACGTGATAGAACTGCGCCGTCGGCTGATTATAGATCGTCGACCAAGAGGCTCCGCCGTTCAAGGAGACGCATGCGCCGCCATCATTCCCCTGCACCATTCGCGCCGGATTCTTCGGGTCGATCCACAGGTCATGGTTGTCGCCATGCGGCGTACCGATCATGGAATAAGTCCGGCCGCCGTCAACGGATTTCCAAAAGCGCAGATTGTTGACATAAACCGTGTCCGCGTCCTGTGGATCGGGGGTGAGGTGCATGTAATACCAAGCACGCGAGATAATATCGTTGTTGCGCGCGACATGCCGCCAGGTATCGCCATAGTCGTCGGAGCGGTACATGCCCCCCTCTTGATGCTCAATCAAGGCGTAGACGCGGCCGGGTTTGGCCGGCGACGCGGCAATGCCGACTTTGCCCAGAATCCCCTGCGGCAAGCCCTTGTTCTGTGTGATATTGTGCCAGGTGTCGCCGCCGTCAGTCGAACGCCAAATGCCGCTGTCTTCGCCGCCACTGCTGATCATATGGAAATTGCGATAGGCTTCCCATATCGACGCGTACATGATCCTCGGATTGTTGTTGTCAATGCTCAGGTCCACCGCGCCGGCTTTGTTGCTGACGAAGAGCACCTGTTCCCAGGACGCGCCGCCGTCCCTCGACCTGAAAACGCCGCGCTGCTGATTCCGCCCGAATGCATGTCCCAGTGCCGCGACGAACACGGTGTCCGGGTCCCGCGGGTGAATGCGGATCTTGCCGATGTGGCGGGTATCCTCCAATCCGATGTGCTGCCAACTGCGTCCGGCGTCGGTGGACTTGTAAACGCCGTCCCCATGCGAGACATCAATGCGGATGGTCGCTTCGCCCGTGCCGGCGTATATGACATTGGGATCCACTTCCGAGACTGCCAGCGCCCCGACCGAAGAGGTATTGAAGTAGCCGTCGGAAATATTGCGCCAGTATTGACCGGCATCATCAGTCTTCCAGACGCCGCCGGCGCAAGCCCCGAAATAAAATGTGCCGAGGTCGTTCACGTCGCCCGCCACAGTGACGACGCGCCCGCCGCGGAAGGGTCCGATGCAGCGCCAGCGTCCGATGTTGTCGAGGGGAAGGGTCATGTGATTTGTGCTTTCGTTGTTGGTGGATGAGATGGGACGTATTGTAGCGTGTTATGCAAAATCGCGTAAACAGATTCAGTCATTGCAAATCTGCAAAGTCTAGGTAGAATGCGTGAAGCGAGATTTTTTCTCGTTTCGTGTAATAAAAGGTGTCAAATCATGCTAATTCGGTTCACAGTAGAGAATTTCTTGTCATTCAAGGACGAAGTTGAGTTCTCGATGGTCCCGGGCAGAACGCGAAGACATAAAAACCATATCATTGCGAGCGGCAAAAGGAGAGACATCCGTTTGCTAAAGACCGCCGTGATATATGGCGCAAATGCCTCGGGAAAGTCGAATCTAATTAAGGCGATGAGCTTTGCTAGAGATCTAATCGTCAGAGGTACATCTGGCAAGCAAAGGATCGGAGTGATTCCCTTTCGATTTGACGCTAAGAAAGAGGATATTCCCTCAAGATTTCAGTTCGATATCAAATGTAATGACAAGACTTTCAGCTACGGATTTGAAGTCGACAAGCAGCGAGTGCACTCGGAATGGCTGTATGAAATTCGCTCTTCAAGCGAGAAAATGTATTTTGAGCGAGAGACGAATTCTGAAGGAAAGACTAGTGTAACCTTCGGAAATTTAGCATTTACTGAGGAACAGGGTGAGCAGTTTTTTCAATTTGTTGCCGCGGGCACCCGAGCAAATCAGCTTTTTCTTAAAGAGTGCACTGAACGCAACGCACTGATTTTCGAAGAAGTGAATCGTTGGTTTGATGAGAAGCTGGTGCTCATTTTCCCTGACACTAAGCCTGCAGGGGTTGAAATTGCATTTCTGAATGATGATGAGTTTCAAAATGAATTCGTTAAGATTTTGAAGTTATTCGATTTGGGAATCGAAAACATACTATTGGAAGATTTTGACTTCGACTCGGAGACACGAATACCGGCAGAAGTCAGGGAACGAATCAAGGAAGATATTCAAGAAATGAGCCTCCCCGATGGGGGACATGCGATAGTTCAAATTCCGGCACTCAACATCTTTATATTCGTTGGCGAAAACCAAGAGCCAATATCAAAACGATTTATGACAATGCATAAAGTTGAAGGTAAAGACGACCATGCGTTACTGGAGCTAACCGAAGAATCTGAAGGAACTCAACGTCTGTTTGAAATTGTTCCCGCGCTGCTGGACCTCATGAATGAAAAACATGAACGTGTCTTTATCATTGATGAACTGGATAGGCGGCTTCATGCTCTACTGAGCTACAAAATATTGGAACTTTTTCTCACAAGGAAGACGAAACAGAAAAGCCAATTAATTGTCACTACCCATGAAGCGGGAATTTTGGATTTGGAATTGTTGCGTCGAGATGAAATCTGGTTTATCGAGAAGAACATCGCGGGTCAGTCCGTGATGTATTCGTTAGAAGAGTTTCACCCACGTTATGACAAAGACATTCGCAAAAGCTATTTGCAGGGCAGATTTGGCGCGATCCCATTGTTGCCTAGTCGCCGCAGTCTTGAATTGCGACAGTAACTATGCCCAGACAAAGTACCCGTCCTTTTAAACGAAAAAGCAAGTTTAGAGATGCGAAATCTATCGTTATCGCCACAGAAGGCGAACTGACCGAACCAATTTACTTTGATGCTCTTGCGTTGGACGATAGATTCCGGCATCCTCGTGTTGCTATTCAAGTCATTCCTGCAATAAGTGGTCTTTCTTCTCCGAAGCATGTGATCAAACGCCTAGACAAGGTTAAACGCGAATCCGGGTTATACGAGGGAGATGAGCTATGGCTAGTGATTGACAAGGACAAATGGGAAGACAGTATGTTAAGCGAGGTCGCACAGCAGGTAAGACAAAAGGGCTATTGCCTGGCGGACAGCAACCCTTGTTTCGAGATCTGGCTGCTGCTGCACAAAAGGTCGCTAGATGACTATACCCCACAAGAGCAAGAGGAGCTTAAAGAAAATAGAAGATCACACCCTCGCAGTTCAAGAACTAGACTGGAGAAAGAACTTATTGATATTTGCGGATCATACGACAAACGCAACCTGAACACGTCGCACTATCTCCCTTTTGTAGACTCCGCAATTGAGAACGCGCACAATGCCGATACTGAATGTGATACACGCTGGCTAAACAGCCTCGGCTCCCGCGTCTACAAACTCGTCCAATCCATCATCGACTCCTCACCCAACAACCCCTGACACCAACCCCGCCGCCCGCTCAACCCCACCCAGCCCAGCCATCTCCCCCGCGAAGCGCCGCGCATTCTCTTGAACCCAGTCCGCCTCCAATAGCGCATGCACCCCTTCCCGCAACTGCCCCTGTCGCACATCATGCGCCGTCAAGTGCAAGCCGACCTTGGCCTCCGCAACGCGCCGCGCCTGAATGCGCTGATCAGCAGCGTGCGGCACCACAATCTGCGGCAGGCCATGTATCAGGGCGCGATGGGTCGTGCCCATGCCGCCATGATGGATGACGATCTTGCAACGCCGCAGCACATAGTCATAGGGCGCCCAGGTCAAAAGCCGTGTGCCCGGCGGCAGCGCGCGTTTGAGCTCGGCTTTCTTTTCCGGCGAGATCGGATGCCAGCCGATTGTGACCACAGGGACGATGCCCTCCCGAGCCAGCGCCTGCGCCCCCCAACTGAAAAAGCCTAAATCCCCGGTGAAAATCGTGCCCAAGGTCACCAGGCCGAGCGGCTTGTCCTCGGGGATATCCGCCAGCCAGGTTGGCGGCGCGCCATGGTCGGTTTCAACGCGCCCACCGACGAACTGCGTCTGAGGCAGTATCGTTGCCATTTCGGACTGATACCATGCCGGCGTGAAATAGGTAACATGCAACAGATCGCTGCGAATGGACGGCGCGGTACCCTTGGAGAAGTTGCGCCCGGTGACGCCGAATCGCTCACAGAGCCGTTGAATGCGCCCCTGACTGTCGCTGCTCAGGTTGCGCTGCACGGGAAACAAACTGTTCTCGTCCAGCGTCGTCTGGGCGGGCCAACCACAGATGACCAGTGGGATATCCAGCGCGTCGGCGGCGATGGCGGAAGCGCTCAAAAAGGGATCGGAAACGATAGCCTCCGGCGCGCCGATTTCGGCTGCCAGACGCAGGAGCCCCTCCACTGCCTCGGCAACCAAGTCTTCGCTGAGCCAGGTATCGAGCGCGCGTCTATAGCGTATATTCACCGCTTCCTGTGGGGGAATCGCCGTCAAATCAGGTTGCGGCGGCGGGGGCCACAGCCATCCTGTTTTCTCGACTTGACGGAAAGGAATGCCGACGACGTCCAGCGCGCTTCGCAGTGGCGCTTCGCTCAGCCAAAGGATCTCATGCCCCCGGGACTGCATAGCCTGTGCCGTCTTGAGGAAGCCGCCCCAATCGGTGTGGCTGTACAAAGGCGCGGAGATGAACCAGAACGACGCCATTTGCTTAACGGGCTATACCGGCTGTGGCATGCGCAAGTACGGTTTCAGGTATTGACCGGTGAAACTTGCTTCGACTTCCGCCACCTCTTCCGGCGTACCTTGCGCGATGATCTCGCCGCCTCCGCCGCCGCCTTCGGGACCAAGATCAATGATATGGTCGGCAATCTTGATGATGTCCAGATTGTGCTCGATGACGACAATCGTGTTGCCGGTATTGGCAAGCTCCTGCAGTACGTTGATCAACTTGGCTACATCGACCGCGTGCAAGCCCGTCGACGGTTCGTCAAGGATGTAAAGCGTACGGCCTGTCGCCCGCTTGGAAAGCTCCCGACTGAGCTTGATACGCTGCGCTTCGCCGCCGCTCAACGTTGTCGCCGGCTGCCCGATCCGTATATATCCCAAGCCCACGGCGTCGAGCGTAGCGAGCTTTCGGCGGATGCGAGGCAGATTCTCAAAGAATTCCAATCCCTCGCTGACCGTGAGATTTAGCACGTCGGCAATGGATTTGCCTTTGAAATGAACCTGCAAGGTCTCGCGGTTGTAACGCGATCCTCGGCAAACTTCGCATTGTACATAGACATCGGGCAAAAACTGCATTTCAATCTTGATCAGCCCCTGCCCCTCGCAATTTTCGCAGCGCCCGCCCTTGACGTTAAAGCTGAAGCGACCGGCTTTGTAACCGCGGATCTTGCTTTCCGGCAATTCAGCGAACAGGCTGCGGATGTCATCAAACATCTTGGTATAAGTGCCGGGATTGCTGCGCGGGGTTCGACCGATTGGGCTTTGATCAATGTTGATGATCTTGTCGATCTCCTCGGCTCCGGTGATGGCATCGTGCGGACCCGCCCGTTCACGACTCTTGTTGATCAACTGCGCCAGGCGTCGATAAAGCGTCTCGACCACCAATGAGGACTTCCCGCTGCCGCTAACGCCGGTCACGCAGATCAGCTTGCACAGTGGAAAGCGAGCGTCAATGCTCTTGAGGTTGTTGGCTCGCGCCCCT
Organism: Anaerolineae bacterium; assembly: GCA_022820665.1. Classification (GTDB taxonomy): domain Bacteria; phylum Chloroflexota; class Anaerolineae; order Aggregatilineales; family Phototrophicaceae; genus UBA6055. The sequence goes on from JAJEFB010000025.1 coordinate 106,423, forward strand.
TCAATGGTCAAGTACGCGCCGGAACCCGGGCGCCTGCTTTCCGGCAAGGGAATTTCAAAGCGGCCCGCCAGGTAATCCCCCGTCAAACTGCCATTCGCGAATTCGACCTGCCCGGGCGTACCGGCGGCGACCACCTCGCCGCCATGCTCGCCCGCGCCCGGTCCTAAATCGATCAACCAATCCGAGGAGCGCATGGTGTCTTCGTCGTGCTCTACGACCAGTACGGTGTTGCCCAAATCGCGCAAACCCGTCAATGTCCGTATCAGCCGCTTGTTGTCCCGCTGGTGCAAGCCGATCGAGGGCTCGTCCAGCACATAAAGCACCCCTGTCAACTGGCTGCCCACCTGGGTCGCCAGGCGAATGCGCTGCGATTCGCCGCCGCTCAACGTGGCTGCGCTGCGAGACAATGACAGATAGTTAAGTCCGACATTGCTCAGGAATCCAACACGAGCTTCCAATTCCCTGAGCACCTGGTGAGCGATCTGTTGTTCGCGCTTGCTCAAGATTGCCTTGTCCCCGCGCAGAGAATCGACCCAGTCTTTTAGCTCGTCAATGGCTTTATGCGTAATGTCGTGAATCGTTTCATCATTGATAGTGACGGCAATCGCCTCTGGACGCAGCCGCTGACCATTGCAGTCCCGGCAGGGAATCTCGCGCATGTATTCGTTGATCTTGTTGCGGATGTAATCGGAAGCTGTCTGCTGATAGCGGCGCTGCAGGTTCGGTATCACGCCCTCGAAGCTGGTTGGATAAGTCCGTTCATAGCCGCTGGTATGCAAGTACTTGACTTCGAATTTTTCGCCGCCGTTGCCGTAGAGAACCAGATCCTGGTGACGTTTGCTGAGTCGCCTCCAGGGCAGATCCAGTCGAAATTCATATATTTCCGAAAAGCTTTGAAATACATTCCAGGTCCAGCCATTCTTGTCATCCAGTCGCCAGCCATTGGCGTTAATCGCGCCGTCGGCAATGCTCAGGCTTTTGTCCGGTATCACCATCTCCGGGTCAATTTCGAGGCTGAATCCCAATCCCTGGCAGCTTGGGCAGGCGCCGCTCGGCGTATTGAAGCTGAAGAGCCGCGGTTCCGGCTCCGGGACGCTGCCGTGACCGTTGGGGCAAGCCAGGTCTTCGCTGAAGAGATGATCAATCGAGTTCTCGCGGTCGGTCACGTCCTGGATAATGATTCTGCCATCGCCGAGTTCCAGCGCGGTTTCGATGGCGTCCGTCAGGCGCGTTTCAAATGCTGTCGCTTCGTCCGTCATCGCATCGTCGAAGTGACGAATGATTAGCCGGTCGACGACAATCTCAATATCGTGAATCACATAACGGTCAAGTTCGATCTTCTCGTCCAGGTCTCGCACGTCGCCGTCAACGCGCACGCGCGCGAAACCCTGTTTGACAATGTCTTGCAAAGCTTTTACGTGATTGCCCTTCTTGCGATGGATCACTGGAGCCAGTACCTGGATCCGGGCGTCGCGCGGCATGTTCTGCACCTGGTCGACAATCTGCTGCGCGCTCTGCGCGGAAACCTCAACGCCGCAAACCGGGCAATGTGGAATCCCCACGCGGGCAAAGAGCAAGCGCAAGTAGTCGTAGATCTCGGTTACTGTGCCAACCGTCGAACGCGGGTTGTGACTGACGCTCTTCTGGTCTATGGATACGGCCGGGCTAAGCCCCTCGATTTGGTCAACATCCGGTTTTTCCATGAGCCCCAGAAACTGACGGGCATAGCTGCTCAAACTTTCAACATAGCGGCGTTGTCCTTCGGCAAAGATGGTATCGAAAGCCAGCGAAGACTTGCCGGAACCGGATAGCCCGGTGATGACCACAAGGCGGTTGCGCGGGATCTCTACGTCGATATTCTTCAGGTTGTGTTCGCGCGCGCCGCGCACAACGATTTTGTCTTGCAGCATTGTTGTTTTCCGTTAAGAAAGCATGATTGAATCACACATGACAATTGCGGATACTTGGACGCCGGATGCTTCGATCGCTAGCGAAACCTGAGACTGCTATAATCGAATACTTATTGTAACCCTTATTGAATGAGCAGTGAACAGACAAATCCATTAAGGCAGGGCGATCGCGGTCGCTCATTCGCGTTTATTCCACGTTCACTTTGGCTTCGAGTCTCGGTAAGATGGTTGTCAACAAACATGCAGAGGTGCAAATGCCAAGCCAGTTTCAGTGGGACGATCCTTTTCTGCTAGAAGATCAGTTGAGCGAAGAAGAGCGCATGGTGCGCGATCTGGCTCACGAATATTGCCAGAACAAGCTCATGCCGCGTATTTTGAAAGCCAACCGCAGCGAGACCTTCGACCGCGCAATCTATTACGAGATGGCGGAACTGGGCATGTTGGGCGCGACCCTGCCTGAAGAACATGGGGGCGCCGGCTTAAGCTACGTCTCTTACGGACTAATCGCTCGTGAAATTGAACGCGTCGACAGCGGCTATCGCAGCGCCATGAGCGTGCAGAGCTCGCTGGTGATGTATCCCATTTACGCCTATGGGACAGATGCGCAAAGAGAGAAATACCTTCCCAGGCTGGTCAATGGCGAGTGGATCGGCTGCTTTGGATTGACCGAACCGAATCATGGCAGTGATCCCGGCGCTATGGAAACGCGCGCGACCAAAGTTGACGGCGGCTGGATTGTACATGGCAACAAAATGTGGATCACCAATTCCCCGATCGCGGATGTTTTCATCATCTGGGCGAAAGCCTACGGAGGCAATGGCGGCAGCGACGGCGCTATCCGAGGATTCATCCTGGAGCGCGGCATGGATGGTCTGTCGACGCCCGCAATCGAGGGCAAATTCAGTTTGCGCGCCAGCAGCACCGGCGAAGTCGTCATGGACGAGGTCTATGTTCCGGACGAGAACCTTCTGCCCAATGCCAGCGGATTGAAGGGTCCCTTCGGCTGCTTGAATCGCGCCCGCTACGGCATCGCCTGGGGCGCGTTGGGGGCAGCGGAGTTCTGCTGGCACGCGGCGCGCAGATATACGCTGGATCGGACGCAGTTCGGTCGTCCGCTGGCCGCGAATCAACTGATTCAGTTCAAGCTGGCGCAGATGATGACGGACATCACCCTGGGTCTGCAAGGCGCGCTGCGCGTCGGACGCCTCTGGGACCAGGGCAAAGCAAAACCCGAGATGATTTCCTTGGTCAAGCGCAATTCCTGCGGGGTGGCGCTCGACATTGCCCGCGCCTCCCGCGATATGCACGGCGGCAACGGTATCTCGGACGAGTTTCACGTCATCCGCCATGTGATGAACCTGGAAGCCGTCAACACCTACGAAGGCACAAGCGACATTCACGCCTTGATCCTTGGACGGGCGCAAACGGGCATACAAGCCTTCATGTGAGCCTTGTGCCGATGAATCTGTCTATTGAATGACCTAGTCAGGAGTACAGCGGATGACCACCTTGAATCTTGAGATTCCCAATATCGGATGCGCCGGTTGCGTACAGGCGATCAAGAACGAATTGACCGAACTTGAGGGCGTGAGCAGCGTCAGCGGCGACGTGCAGATGCGCGCCGTTCAGATCGAATTCGACGCGCCGGCTACTCAGGACAGCATTGTAGCGGCGCTCGAGAAAATCGATTATCCCCCGGCAAGCGCGTAGCCTGTAGCAACTTCGCGGGGCGAGCCGCATGACCGCTGATTTCGGACGCGCGGCAGCCGACTACAGTCGCCATCGGGCCGGCTTTCCCGAAGCATTCTTCGCTCGCATAGAGTCCAGGGACCTCATCCGTGCCGGGACGCGCCTGCTCGACCTGGGCACAGGCACCGGATCGATCGCTCGCGGCATGGCTCGACGAGGCTGCCATACCTTTGCGCTGGATATTGCGCCGCAACTGCTGTCGCAAGCCAGGAGACTGGACCTGGACGCGGATATGCATACCGCGTATTTCCTGGCCCAGGCGGAACAATGCCCCATCGCTTCAGACGCCTTTGATATCGTGACCGCCGGGCAATGCTGGCATTGGTTTGACGGCTTGCGAACGGCGCGAGAGACCGCGAGGATGCTCGTTCCCGGCGGCGCGATTGTCATCGCGCATTTTGATTGGCTGCCGCGCGCCGGGAACCTGGTTGCGGCCACCGAAGCGCTCATCAAGCAACACAATCCTTCCTGGTCTCTGGGCGGCGGCAACGGCTTCTACCCGCAATGGCTGAACCATCTTGGCGACGCCGGTTTCGTCGACTTGGAGACCTTCTCCTTCGACCTGGACGTGACCTATACCCAGGAAGCCTGGCGCGGTCGTATTCGCGCCAGCGCCGGCGTCGCCGCCTCGCTCCCAGAGCCGCAAGTCCTCGCCTTCGACAAAGATATGGGACGTCTCCTGCGCGATTCCTTCCCGGCGGATCCGTTGGAGATTCCGCATCGGGTCTTCGTCGTCCTGGGCAAGAATCCAGCGCAGAAGTGAGGCGCGTACAGTCAGGGCATCGCTTCAAATTGTTTTTTCACCGCAAAGACACGAAGAACACAGGGCTTAAGCCCTTTACCGGGGAAAGCTCCGCTAAATCTGCTCCAAAAACTACGAGCGCAACTTTTGACCTGGCGCCAAATCTTACTGCAACAACAAACAAGCCTGTATTATCAATAAAAGCCTTTTCGCTGGAGCAAATGCGTGGGACGAATCCTCGCTCAATCTGAGTTGGCCGCTTTCATCGTCTCAATTTCGCGTTGTTCCCTATCGTCAGATGTCTCGATTTCAAATACGTGCAGGGCGCATTTGATTGCGCCTTCTCCGCCATCCGCAAGGTAGAACTTCCCGTCAACTCTCATACAGTCAAGCGGGCGGCATAGATCAAAATATGTCAAACACTCTCGCAAGTCTGGCAGCTCAAGCGCATCTGCCGGCAATCGGTGCAAGAGATGTACCTCAATGGAGTCGTAGTCGCAGTCAAGATCGTGATCGTCTCTCTGCGCCGCCGGGAGACGAAAGGCGACGCGAATACGCCGGCAAAGCAAAAAATCGCCGTCATAATACGGGCAGCAGGACAGGACAATGCTCTCGGCAACGCCCAGCAGGCGCAGCGGGTCAATTTCCCAGTCCAGGTAGTCGAGCAAAGCGATCTTTTCGGCGATGCTCAAATCGCGCACTAAACTCTCGATCCGCTCGTCAGCCATAGTGCCACGCCAGCGCGCGCCGGAAAAATCCAAATGATTGAAGACCGTCGTTTTTGACGGAGTAACGTATAGCTCCGGCAATGGCAAAGGCGCGGGCGCCGGGACCGTTCCGCATTGTTCATCGACTGTCTCAAGCAAGCCTTCGCTCAGCGAGATTTTATGTTGCGCCAGCCAATCGTGCTCGCCATAAAGTTCTTCAACGTAGATGAAGCCTTCACGGTCTACACCCAACAATGCGCAATCGCCGGCGTGCGACAATTCAATCGTGGTCAAAAGCTTTAGCGCATCCAACACTATCGCAGCCTTTGTACATAACTAGATGGCACAACATTATACCCGTTACAATTGCCTTCCCAATAATGGCATCGGAGAGCTTTCTTCCGAGACGGAGAATCGGACGTGTTTTAGTCGCCGTCACAAGCCGGCTACGTCCCCGGTTCGCGGGTTATGTCGTTTACGCCAACAACTGACTGTGATACAATCGCGCGGCAAGCAAACGATGAGTAATGTCCTTGTGACGGAATCCACTAGCCGTCTGCGAAGGCTTCAAGGCTTGGCAAGACCTGGATCGGCAATCAGCGTATTGTTGCTGGCGCTGGTCGCGGGCAACCTTCTCTACGCCCATTTTGATCGAGCCAGGGACCCAATCGTCGGCGTCCCAGGCGACTTGCTCTACGTTGCGACCTTCGACGGCTATCTTGACGAGTGGGATCTCTACGATGGTCAGCAGAGCGCGTCGATCAAAGACGGTCGATTGCGACTGGCGCTTTCCAGCGCGCAAACCGCGAGTTGGTCGGTTGCGCGTCATCATTTTATTGAATTTGACATCAGCGTTGCGGCCAGCGCAGCAGCTGGTCCGATCGATAACGCGTTTGGCATCGTGTTTGCCATGCAAAGCCCATCAGAAGAAGCCTGCGATCTGCCAGCAGTGATTTTCTGCGGCATTGGTCAATTGTCTGCGTTGTTGAGCGCTGCGCTGCGACAAGTCCTTGACCCGGTAGCCGAGACTCATTATTACGCTTTTCTTATTAGCAGCGATGGCTATTATGCGCTGGAACGGATCGTCGATGGCATTCGGGAAGTATTAAGCACTTGGATCCCTTCTCCAAGTATTCACCAGAACTTGGGGGCGCAGAACAGGATCCGCGTCATCGCTCAGGGAACGGAACTAAGGTTCTTTGTCAACGGAGACCAAGTGATGCTTTGTATTCCCAGTGAGCCCGGGGCAAGCAGTACATTCACAAACGGCGAATGTATCGGCGGACGCATGGTAGAAGGGTTTCAAGCGCCGCATCCCTTGCAAGGGCAACTGGGATTAATCGCGCAAGCGACACAGACAGGCGGCGGCGGCGTAATCGTTGATTTCGACAATATTACCGTTTTCAGCCCGAACGTTGCTGGTGGAGAGGACGCCAAATTATGAAAGTGCATCTGCGAATGGTGGGCTGTCGACTCAATCAGAGCGAAATCGACTCTATGGCTCGTCAGTTTCAGGGCATGGGCCACGAGGTTGTCGACCGCCCGGAAGATGCCGATCATTTTGTCTTGAACACCTGCGCCGTAACGCAGGAGGCCAGCAAAACCAGCCGCAAACTGGCTCGTGAGTTCCATCGCTCCAATCCACAAGCCGAGACCACGGTTACGGGATGCTACGCTCAGATCGCGCCGAAGGAGCTAGATGCACTGCCCGGCGTCTCTCGCGTAATAGGCAATGCCGACAAAGACGAGCTGGTGTCCTTCGTCACTGGCGAAGGGATCAAGGTCTTCGACAGTGAGCCGATCGAGCGGACGCTACCCGCCCAAAGCCTGAGCCGTACACGGGCGTTCGTGAAAGCGCAGGACGGTTGTGACAACGAATGTACGTTTTGTGTAACGACAATTGCCCGCGGCCGTGGTCGCAGCCGCGCGATCGACGAGGTGCTGAGAGAAGTAAATACACTGCGCCAACTTGGCTATCAAGAAGCCGTGCTAACCGGGGTGCACCTCGGCAGCTATGGTCAGGACCAAGGCTTAATTGACGGACTTGCGCGGTTGGTCCAGGCTCTGTTGCAGCATAGCGACATGCCTCGCCTGCGCCTCTCGTCCCTGGAGCCCTGGGATCTTGCGCCGGGTTTCTTCGAGCTGTGGCAGGATCCCCGTCTTTGCCGTCACCTGCACCTGCCCTTGCAGAGCGGCTGCGACGCCACCTTGAAACGCATGCGGCGCAACACCAATCAAGAGGCATTTCGCGCGCTGGTGCATGCCGCGCGAGAAGCCATCCCCGGACTGCGCATAACAACTGACGTAATCGTAGGATTCCCCGGCGAAACCGACAGGGAATTCGCGACGTCCCGCGCGTTCATCGAGGAGATGAGTTTCGACGGGCTGCACGTTTTTCGTTACAGCAGCCGTCCCGGAACGCCAGCCAGCCGCATGAAAAACCAGGTGAGCAACCAGGTCAAGAGAGGACGAAGCGCGGAACTGCTGGCTATATCCGATTCTATGGAAGAAAACTTTGCGGCGAGGCTCGCCGGGACACAGCAGAACGTGCTGTGGGAGCAAATCACTGCCGCTACGCCGGAAGGTTTTGTTCATAACGGCTATACGGACAATTACATGCGGGTCAAGGCTGTGCACCCGAGGAATTTAAGCAACCGCATCTGCGTCACAGATCTCGGAGAATTCACGGACGGCGTGATTCATGGTACAGTACGCTTATAGCTTGCGATCGCAAGTACCGCGTCGCAGTCGTTTGCTTGAGCGACGCGTTTGTTCAAAGGCAAGAGTACGAATGCCGGAACATGGGCAGCTTGAAATACGAATCAATTACGGACTCGTTCTGATGCCAATGCGATGTGCGAGAACGTGAAGACTGAAATATGAGCAAACTGAAGACACAATTGCAATCCGCGCTGAAAGAGGCGATGAAAGCCAGGGACAGTAAAGTCCGCAATGCGATTCGTCTGCTCAACAGCGCGATAAAGCAAGTCGAAATAGATACGAGAACTGCGCTCGACGACGAAGGCGTGCAAGCTGTCTTGCAAAAGGAAGCCAAGCAATATCGCGAAACCATTGCCGAATTGGAAGCGGCGGGACGCGCTGAGGAAATAGCGAGCGCGAGATTCGACTTGGAGGTGATTGAGCGCTTTCTACCAAGCCGACTTACTGAAGACGAACTCCGGCAGATTGTTCGGCGGGCTATTGACGAGACCGGCGCCAGCTCCATGCGCGAGATGGGTGAGATCATGCGGGCTGTTATGCCGCAGGTTCGCGGTCGCGCCGACGGCAAAGAGGTCAACTCCCTGGTAAAAGAGATCTTGAGTTGAACCAATGTTCCTCCGCCTTAGGGATATTCTGGAAGAACGATTCAGTCTGGCGCCGGATCGTACGCAGTTGGCTCTTCGTTCGTTGCTGTTGCTGCTGTTCGCGCTTGTGTTTATCGGCTGCTGCAGTGCCATTGTGGCTTTCGATGACATCTTCCTGGGCGCGAGCAGCACAGCCAATCTTGTTGTTGGTTCGGTGCCGTCAGAAGACATCATCGCTCAAGAAGAGGGCTTGTTCGTCAGTGAAATACTGACCGAGCAAGAAAGACAGAATGTCCTCGAACAAGTTCCCACGGTATACCACTCGCCTGATCCGAATGTGGCTCGTCAACAGCGGGTCTTGACCGAAAATATCCTGCAATTTATAGACAACGTTCGCGCCGATTCATTCGCCTCGCTAGAGCAGCAAGTCGCCGACGTCAACGAAATTACATCTCTCATTCTTGATGGCGACCGCGAGACCATTGTCGCGATGCTTCAATTGCCAGAGGAGCGCTGGACATTGGTCCGCAACGAGATCATATCCGTATTGGAACGCGTGATGCGCGATCCCATTCGCAACTCTGATTTGCAGCACGAACGCGATCAATTGCCGACCCAGGTCAGCCTGCGCTTGTCCCCGCAGGAAAGCCATATCGTAACCATGATCACAGGCGACGTCATTCGCGCCAATACCTTCGAGAATCCTGAGCAAACCGCGCTTGACCGTGAGTTGGCAATCGACAACGTTGAGCCGCAGCAGCGCCATTTTATTGCCGGGCAGATTGTCGCGCCGGCAAACCAGCGCATCGACAATCTATCTTTCGAGGCTTTGCAAGAGTTGGGGCTTCTGGCGCAAACGAGCAACCGAGGATCCCGGATTCTGCGCGCCGTGTTGGCAAGCGCGATGGTTACTCTGATGATCGGTCTGTACATCAGTCGCTTTGATTTACACTTGCTGCTCTCGGATACCGGAAGCTTGCTGCTGCAGGCGGCGCTCTTCTTGATCGCTCTGGTCGCTGTACGATCCTTCGGCACATCAAACATATACTTGATGCCTGCCGCTACGCTGGGCATCCTTTACGTGGCATTGAGCCGCCCTAATTTTGCCATAGTCGCCACCATCGGGTTCGCGTTTCTTGCCGGAATACTGGGCCGTAGTCCCTCACTCGAAAACGCGAGTCTTGTGGCAGCGGCGAACATCAGCGCTATCTTGACCCTTCGTAATGCCGCGCGTCTGAACAACTATTTTCTGTCGGGCTTGGTCGTCGGCGTCAGCAATGTCGCCGTCGTCGCGATCTTTGCGCTTTTGATTGGTTTTGACGCGCTGGTTCCTTCAAACCTGATACAGGGCTTTTTCAACGGCATGCTAATCGTTCCGACAACATCCTTCGCCGCTATGTACATCTTGACGGTGCTGTTTAATCTGCCCACCCCCTTCAAGCTCATGGATTTGAGCCAGCCCAGCAAACCACTTTTGCAGCGCCTGCTGCGCGAGGCGCCGGGCACTTATCAGCATTCCTTGCAAGTCGCCAACCTGGCGGAACAAGCGTCAGAGGCTATCGGAGCCGACACGCAGTTGACGCACGTCGCGGCGCTTTATCACGACGTCGGCAAGATGAGCAATCCTTACTTTTTCACAGAGAATCAGCAGCAGATGCGCAACCCCCACGACGGGCTGAATGACCCCTATCGCAGCGCGGACATCATCGTTGACCACGTCATTGAAGGCGACCAAATTGCAAGGAATTACAATCTTCCCAACCGCATTCGCGATTTCATTCGGGAGCATCACGGTACGACAGAAGTATTCGTCTTTTATCAGCGCGCGCTGGACGCGGCAAAAGATGCTGACGAAGTAGAACCTGCGGACTTCTCCTACCCCGGTCCCATTCCACAGAGCCGCGAAACTGCTATTCTGATGCTGGCAGACAGTTGCGAATCGGCGATTCGGGCTGTTCATCCGGAAAGCAACCGGGAGATAACCGAGCTCGTTCACCGAATCGTAGACAGCAAACGAAAAGCCGGGCAGTTGGACGCCTCCAATCTGACGCTGAATGATCTGCGCAAGATCGAAGAGACCTTTATCGACGTCTTTAAGGGATTGTTCCACACCAGGATTGACTACGCCCGAGCTGTCAAGTCCGTGGCTCCTGGCAGCGCGCGCGAAGAGCCGTCAGCCGCTTCAAGCGTCGCCCCCGCCACTGACGCGGCCGCTCCGATTCCAGAAGTTATTCCAGAATCTCAGCCTGTTCTCGCAACCGCTGAGCGACAAGTTGCCAGCGCTCACTTCGAAAGCAAAGCCGGCGTTAAGAATTTGCCAGAATTGCCTTCGATGACAAGATCTCCGTCGCCGGACTCGGAAGACGTTGCCTTGCCAACCATCATGGACGACGATGAACCCCTGGATGATGTGCCGCCTCTTCCCAAACGAAATGGTACGAAAACGAAGCACGAAATGCAGCGCGCGAGCGTTTCTGACGAAGCGAATGAAAGCACGTGAGCTTCACCGTTTATATCCAGATCCAGCAAGTTTATCCGGTGAACGAGACAGGCCTTCGACAAGCGGCCGAGACTGTCTTGAAACAGCTGCGAGCGGATTCGCGTTCACAAGTGACCCTTGTTGTAACCGACGACACCGCCATCCGACGCTTGAATCTGGAATATCGCCAAGCGCTCAGTGAAACGGATGTCTTGTCGTTTCCCGCCGGTCCAACACCCGTCCATACCGACAGCAACGGCATCTACCTTGGAGACATCCTCATTGCCTATCCCTATGCCAAGCGCGCCGCGAAACGACGCAATCTGAACGTTGAGGACACAATCCGCATGCTCGCTGTACATGGCCTCCTGCACTTGCTGGGTCATAATCACGATACCGAGAAAGCGAGACAAGCGATGTGGAAGGCACAAGCTGCGGCTTTGGCCTCAATCGGGATAGACCCTGCCATCGTGGACAAGTATGGAGGCGAATGATGGGCGAAGGCGCCGCTGATGATCATTCGGATAGCACAAGACTCGACCCTGCCGCGCACAGCCCGGTTATAAGCGCCAACCGCTGGCGCAGCCTCATGTACGCGATCGCGGGATGTCGCTACATGTTTCGCTATCAAAAGAATACCAGGATTCAATTACTAGCGACGTTCGTTGTCCTGCTGCTGGCATTCTGGATGAACGTCAGTCCCAACGAATGGGCGCTGCTCATTCTCGCGACGGGCATGGTGTGGCTGGCTGAGTTTTTCAATGCGGCGGTTGAGGCGGCGGTGAATCTCGCCGTTTCCGACTTTCATCCAATGGCGAGAGTTGCCAAGGACGTGGCCGCGGCTTCAGTATTACTAGCCGCGCTAACTTCTGTCGCAATTGGGCTAATAGTATTGGCGCCCCCTCTTGTGAAGAGGCTGCAACCCGCTCTGGGCAGTCCATAGCGCTTCAGGCGGCTTTGTTTTTGATTCTTGAAAATCTCCCCAGTCCAGCGGCAATCGCATGCGACGCTCGCGCGAGTTGCTGGGCATTCTTCTTAGTGCGCAACTGTAACTGTGCTATACTGTTGAAAGTCGTAACGGTACGCGATCTTTCGGTTTTGTCCATGTCCATGCTCGAAAACACAGCCACAGGCAGTTCCTCCACAGCCGCTCGGCGCGTAATCGGCGACGCCTCTGCCGCGCTCACGCAAAATAATAAGCTTTCTCGTCGCACGAGCGACGCGGTTTATTAAACAAGAGAGCGGGCTAATGGCTTTCATCATTAAACTGTTTAGCAGACGAAAGCCGACGACGAGTTCCAAACGTCGACGACAGCGGGCGTTTTCGCCTTCGCCAAGATTGAGCGAGCCGAAAACGGCGCCTCCAAAATGGCGAATTTTCTTTGGCATTCCAGCCGGTATCTTGCTTGTCGTAGGCGTCGTAGTCGGCTTAGGGGCATTGAAGGGTGGAGAAACTGCCACCTATGACAACGGCATCTGGCTCGACAGATCCTGGACGCGCGAAAGCGTCGATGACGCCAGAATCAGCGAGTTTGCCGGTCGGCTGAAACAGAATCAGATCGGGAGAATTTATGCCTACGCCAGCACCTTGAATATTGAAGGGCGCTGGACCGGTAGCACGCAAGGCACGGGCAGCTTTATGGAGTCGCGGGCAGACGTCGCCAACTTTGTCCAGAGATTCAAAAAGCGGCATCAGGAAGCGGTGATTTACGCTTGGATCGAGATCTGGACGAATCTCGACCCCGTGGATGGGTATCGCCTGGATAGCATGGCATTGCACGAGAATGTCGCGGATTTCAGCCGTTTGCTAGTCGAAGATCTGGGCTTCGACGGCATCTTGCTCGACGTCAAACCGCTCTACGACGAGAACGATGATTTCATCCGACTCATACGCAGCGTGCGGTCCGCCATTGGCCTCGAGAAACCGATTGCTGTAGCTGCCCCCGGGGACTTGACGCCGACCGATCCGGGGCTGGTCCCGCTGACGACTATAGCGCCGGGTACGATGTGGTCGTCCAACTATAAACAGCGCGTCATGGTCTCCGCCGATGAAGTGGTATTGCTCATGTACCAGAGCTACCGGCAGGACACGCTGGACTACATAAATTGGGTGGCGTACCACGTCGAAACCTACATCAATCTGCTCGGGGGCGACACGCGTATTCTGGTCAGCATCCCCAACTATGGTGGACCAAGCGCGGCTCACAACCCCTCGGTTGAAACAATGTCAGCCGCGCTGGATGGCGTTATACTTGGCGTATCCCGGTTGGCGGGAGACGATAAGTCCCGGTTAACCGGCGTGGCAATCTTTTCCGACGAAGACCTAAGTCAGTCTCAATGGAATCTTTATCGCGAGACTTGGTTGCAGCGTTGAGCCCCCAAGCCTGAAATGCCTGCCATTGTTCGCCGCCTTAGCCCACGTGGTTTGGAAAAAGTGGAATATGCGGCAAGCAGCCTTGCCGAGGCTGTCGCTTTCGAACCTTTTGACGGCGTATATACCGTGGGCAATACTTGGCAAGGTACAAAAGCGCTGCTTTTTGACGCGCATCTGGATCGTCTTGAAGCCTCGGCGCGATACCAGCGCATTCCACTCGATTACGATCGTCAGCAATTGAAAGCTGCGCTGAGAGCAATTATATTGGCGTCGGATTTCGGAGATGTCCGATTTCGCATTTCGATACCAACATCGCGACCGGACACGCTATTAATTACGCTTGAGCCCTACGATCCTCCCGATGACGTGCTTTTCAGGCAAGGGGTCCGATGCGTCACTTCCGGAGCCGAGCAACGGAAAGGACCCTCCGCCAAGGCCAGCGACTGGATGCACATCCGAGCAAAACTGCAAGACGCGATAGCGCCGGGAATCTACGAGATCATCTTGTTAGACGAAAGTGGATTCATGTTGGAAGGGGCGTCCAGCAACTTCTACGCGATCACTGACGGACAGCTCTACACAGCTGGCAGCGGCATACTTGCGGGCATATCACGCCGGATCGTTCTCGAGGTCTGCCGGGGCATCTTGCCGCTTCGTCTACAAGCGCCGCATATCGATGATTTGCCGAGGTTGACTGAGGCTTTTCTCAGCAGCAGCAGCAGGGGCGTCATTCCCATTGTCGAGATCGACGACCGCCCTATAGGCGATGGCGCGGTCGGGCAAAACAGCTTAAAGTTGCGCCGAGCATATGAATGCTGGGTCGCAGCACATTTGGAAGAACTCTAATGCGGAAGCTGAACAAGCTGCGGGGCGCGCTTGATCTTGTCCTTTCCATCCGCGACCTAACGATAGTGTCTCGCAACTACCAATGGGAGGTACGGGCGCCCAGCAGCTTCTACCTGGAAGCGGAATTCGCCGAAGTCAATCTGTCACGGTCCGAGGACAATCAGCTTTATGTTAACGTGAGATTACGCGCGTCAATGAGCTGGAAGCTGACAACTGAAAGAGATGAAGCCGGTGTTTATGTCGTTATCAGGCGCAAGCCCCTCATCGGCAACATCGGTCGCGCGCGCTTTAACGTGCGCGTCCCGCGCGGGGTTCACATTAGCCTGCAACTGGAAAACTCCCTCCTTTGCCTCAACGACCTTGTAAGAACTTTGGATTTGCCGCCGGAGACCTAAGTCGAAGCGTCCGCATTTGACTCCCATATTCTGGCGGGTGAACATTCGTAGGAATAGCGATCGACAAACATAGCTGCTTGAAAAGTCGAAAAAGCTGTGCTAGCTTATGTCCATGAGCAAAGTCAGACAACTACAAATGAGAATCACATGCTGTTGTAGGGATACCGACGACTAGGCGGGATTGTTTGCTTTGCCAGCAACACGGTTGTTCGAAACCAAGAAGTCAACCCGCCAGGGTTGGCTTTTTTGATTGAAGACATGGTACGAACCGCCGGCAGGATTCCGATCAAATATGCTGAAGAAGGAGCGTGAAGAATGAGTGACATCAACAGTCGCGGCTACAGCAATCCCGACAAGCTTGTATCTACGGACTGGGTCGCCGCAAACTTGAATGAGGCTGGTATCCGCATAATCGAATCGAACGAGGACCCCCTGCTCTATCCCAGCGGACATATACCCGGCGCGGTTGAGGTGGACTGGGTGAAGGACCTCAACGATCCGCTGCGTCGCGACTATCTGGACAAATCCGGTTTTGAGGCGCTCGCCAGCCGCATCGGCATCACTTCGGAAACGACGGTCGTTTTCTACGGCGACAAGAGCAACTGGTGGGCGACTTACGCGCTCTGGGTATTTGAGCTATTCGGTCACAGCAATGCCAAGATTATGGATGGCGGTCGCCTGAAATGGGCTGAAGAGGGTCGCGAGCTTACCCGCGAAAAACCGAGTATCAGTCCAACATCATACAGTGCGCCGGAACGTGATGACAGCCAAATCCGCGCATTCCGCGACGGCGTACTGGCGCATATTCAAGTCAATGGACAATTGGTGGATGTCCGCAGCCCAGGCGAATACACTGGAGAGAAACTGCACATGGAAGGGTACCCGCAAGAGGGCGCGGTACGCGGCGGACATATCCCGGGCGCGGATAATGTTCCCTGGTCCCGCGCCGCCAATGAGGACGGCACCTTCAAGACCGCCGCGGAACTGCGGGCGATTTACCTCGACGAGATCGGCCTGAACCCGGGACAACCCACGGTCGCCTACTGCCGCATCGGCGAGCGCAGCAGCCATACCTGGTTTGTGCTGACGAATCTACTCGGTTTCTCCGATGTGCGCAATTACGATGGTTCCTGGACCGAATGGGGCAACAGCGTCGGCGTCCCCATCGAAAAATAGTCAGACACAGCCGCTCGGCGCATAATCGGTGAATCGTCCGCAAGCATGTCGCGCTCAGAGAAAATAACAAGCCTCTCTTTGCATGGGCATAGGGGTTTGTAAAATTAGTGACAGTGTCGGGGAAGGCGCAAGCGCCCTCCCCGGCGCGCCTACAGCTACGGCAGGTTGTCCGATGCCAGTATATCCGCCTAAACTTCAGGATTACCTCGACGATTTCGGTTTCATTTCCACGCGGGATGAGCGCATCGACTTTTTGATCGCCATTTCCGACGACTTTGAACCCGTTCCGGCTTCGGTCGCCACCAAGCCCTACGAGGAGGCGCATCGGGTGATCGGCTGCGAATCCGAAGCTTTCGTCTGGGCTATTGATCGCCCGGACGGCACGCTGGATTTTCATTTCGACGTGCTAAATCCTCAAGGTTTATCAGCCATGGCGATGTGCGCGATTCTCGACCAGTCCTGTTCGGGAGCCCCTTTGGAACAAGTCGCGGCAATCAATGGCGAGGTGGTTTTCACATTTTTTGGCAAAGATATTTCGATGGGCAAGGGTCGGGGACTGACCGAGATCATCAATGCTGTCGTGTATGCGGCAAATCAACGTCTTGCCTTGCCATGACTTGGTTTGGATTCTCCAGGAACGATTCACTTGGCGCGTCGTCGTTGAAGATCGCATCAGTGCCTAACAACCCTTTGTAGGCGTAAGACGGTTCGGATCCTGGGATCTTCACAGCGTTAACCGCCTTTTCGTAATAGGACGTGGGTCCTGCCCAGCCGATGATACAGTACATATAACCGGCGTTGCGCATCTCGTGCAGGCATTTGATCAATAAAGCGGTGCCGATTCCGCGGCCCCGTTCCCGCTCGTCAACCCCTGTCGGCCCAAAGAACCCTTTGAACGTCGTATCGTAGCAAGCGAATCCCAGCAATTGGTCGCGTCGATGCGCCAACATGACTGTCGTCGGATGAGTGGAGAAACCGACATTCGCTTCGCTAGACCAGTAGGGGTTAAAGTGTTCATCGATCCATTCGGTGACGAGGCGTTTTTCCGGCGGCATACAGCGTCTGATCGTGATTCCTTGATCCCGCTGAAAGGCGATCTCGGGTTCAAGCGGCGGCAATTCGTATAGCTTAACCAGCATATCAGGCATTGTTCATCCCTCCGTAATCGCTACCAAAGGTAAACGCCTACATCCAGATTCTACATCAATCCGCTCAATTCGGCTGAAGATTTCGATCCATTCTAGCCGGCGCAATGGCATAAGTAGCTGAATACCGCTATCATTGGCGCCGCCGGAATCCCTGATGAAGGTTAAATCATATGCCTCAGAGACCTGAAACGAATGCGGTTCACAATTCAGCAATAGACCGCTCCAGCGGAGCGATTGTCCCGCCTATTGTTCTCAGCACGACATTTCAATACGAGACAACGGGACTGGAGCATGATCCGGACGAGTTGATCTACACACGTTATCAGAACCCGAATCGCGCAGCGCTGGAAGAGGCCATGCGCAAGCTGGAATACGGCGCCGCGGCGCATGCTATCTCCAGTGGATCGGCAGCCATGCTGACGATTTTCCAGGCTTTGCGACCAGGCGATCATATCGTGTCCAGCGACGACATGTACTTTGGGATCCGCGTTCAACTGAAGGAATTCTTCGCGCCATGGGGGCTAGAGACAAGCTTCGTCGATATGAGTGACCTGGCGGCGCTTCGCGCCGCTATGCGCCCGGAGACCAGATTGGTGATCTTTGAATCGCCGACAAATCCGATGATACGCCTGGCGGATATCAAGGCGATAAGCGAATTAGCCCACCAACATGGAGCGACAGTCCTGGTCGACAACACGGTGGCAACGCCGGTCGCGCAGAATCCCCTTCAGCTCGGCGGCGATATCGTCGTTAATTCGCTGACCAAATACATCGCGGGCCATCATGATGTGCTAGGCGGCGTCATTGTATTCCGCGAGAATGACGAATTCGCGCAGCGCGTGACGCGCTTGGTGAGAATCGGCGGTTCGGTCTTGTCTCCGATGAACTGTTGGCTGACACTGCGCGGCATGCAAAGCCTGTCCTATCGTGTCCGCGCTCATAGCGAAAATGCCTCGGAAGTCGCATGTTTCCTGGCGGAACATCCTAAAGTTGAGCGCGTGCTCTACCCGCATCATCCCAGTCATCCACAATATGATCTGGCTCTGCGGCAAATGCGCGTCGGCAGCGGGTTAATGTCGATGCAGGTGCGCGGCGGTCGACAAGCCGCCATCGATGTGGTGAACAAACTAAGGCTCTTCACCAGCGCAACCAGTTTTGGCGGCACACACAGCCTCATCGAACATCGCGAATCGATTGAAGAAGATTCGAATACGCCGTCCAATCTATTGCGCGTTTCCATTGGCTTGGAGCACCCGGCAGATCTCATCGCCGACCTCGACCAAGCGCTGCGATGATTTATCACATCACCAGCCGTTCGAACTGGGCGCGCGCCCGAGCGACCGGGCTTTACAGCGCGCCTTCCCTCGAATCCGAAGGTTTTATTCATTGTTCGCGGCTCGAGCAGGTTTTGACTGTCGCGAATAATTTCTATCGCGGCCAATCGGACTTGCTTCTGCTTTGTATTGAAGAGCGCAAGCTAGCGTGCGAATTGCGGTGGGAAGCGCCATCCCACCCGAAGCAATCGATATGCAACACAATTAAATGCGATGAGCTATTTCCCCATCTGCATGGTCCGCTAAACTTAAACGCTGTCGCGGCAGCGATCGCATTTGAAGAGTCGGAAAACGGCTTTGTATTGCCGCAAGCGTTACCGTGACTCTATTTTAGCCAACTCCGGTCGCTTCGGCGCTGAATTGCCACAGCGCGGTCTGTTCGTCGCGGCTGTAGGAGATTTCGTTGGAGCGCTTATGCTTTTTGTCCGCCCAGTATTTGCCGCTGAGGCCCGCGACCTCGGGCGAAGACGCCAGATAAATCAAAGTTTCAGCGCCTTTTTGCGGCGACCGCCCGAAGACGGGTTTCAACACTTTGAAGATATGGCGCATGAAACCAGTCGCGTTGTCGCCGAAACTGGTATTCACCATGCCGGGGTGCACCGCGTTCACCGTGACGTTCGTATCTTCAACCCGCCGCGCCAATTCATAAGTGAAAAGGATATTCGCCAATTTGCTCGTGCCATAGGCGGCAAAACCACCATATTGGCTGGCTTCTTGCATGTCCGACCAGTGCAGTCCATTCGCCCCAGCTCTTTGATGCGCGCTGGAGGAGACATTGATGACGCGCGCTTCGCCCTGATCGCTAGCGGTCGCCTGCATAATATCGAGAAGCAGATTGCCTAGCAGATAATAGCTGAGGTGGTTGAGCGCAAATGTCAGCTCGTAGCCATCAACTGACCTATAGAAGGTGGAGAAATAAGCGCCAGCGTTGTTCAATAGCACATCCAGTCGCTGGTGCTTCTGGTTGAATTCATCTGCGACTCGGCGCGTTTCTTCTATGGACGACAAATCCGCCAGCAGCATGTCGTTATTGTCATTGCCGCTTTCGGCGATTAGCTGCGACAGCAAGCCGCGGGTTTTTGCCTCGTTGCGCCCAACAATCGTCACATCCGCGCCCATACGAGCCAGTTCTTGCGCGGAAATTTTGCCGATGCCGCTGGTCGCGCCTGTGATTAATACGCGTTTCCCCTGCATTGTTGTCCTCCGATTTTAAGGGATGATTTGGCTAGCGTTCAATTATTCTTCCTCATCGCCATAGCTGTGCCCGGAGAAGATCGCCCGCAGTTCCGCAGCTGAGCTCGCCGCCTGCAGGGCTTTCATGCGAGCGGCTTCTTCTTTTTGCAGCGCGCGCACGTTACTGAGAACAGCTTCCAATTGATCCGCGGGAAACTTGCAGGCGCCGTTTTCGTCCATGTGAATCAACTCGCCGGGCGCAACGTCCATGCCAGCCACAGAAACAGGCACGTTTACAGCGTGAACCGCCATATTGCCATGGCCCGGCGTCACCCCGCTGAGCATGTACTGAAAGTCCATTTCGCGCACCTCATCCAGGTCTCGCGACGGACCATTGGACAGCATGCCGACGCATCCGATCGCGCGCATCGCCGAGACCATGTTGCCGCCCGCCAAGCCGACTTTTCCCGCGATCTCCGGCGGGAACTTCTGCTGAATGACCAGAATCGCGGGTCCTGGCGCCGCCTCCAAAGCCTCCAGCACATCGCCGAAACTGAGCCGCGTGAAATCGGGATCAGGCAAGCCATAAACACAGGTGACCGCATAACCGACCCGCCGTCCCAGTTCCGGGTACATACAGCGAATCGACTGATCGGTGTACCAATTCTCGCTCCAGGGATTGTAAAGTCCGAGGCAGAGCGGTGAAGCGGGATATGTAGCCACAACGTTGGTTATAGACGGCGTGTCGAAATTCTTGAGTTCTTCAAGCATGGCGTTTGTATTCATAGGTCGCGGGGATCTCCCTTCGCTATTTACGCGATCATTCTACAGCGCAAAGGACAAGATTGCGACAACTGCCTTAGCGATTGGGGCGGGATGAGCGCCTGAAAACGCCCAGGATGGGTACCAGCATCAGGGCTGAAATCGTTATCGCCATGCGGACGGAAGAAAAGTGCCCGATCGCGCCTACCACGGGACCGCCAGAGATCTGTCCGAAGGCATCGGCTTGTCCTTGAATGGACAAAACTGTCGCCCGAACGCCGGATTCGGTATGCTGGTTGATCCAGGCTTCCATAAGCGGATTGCGGATCGCGCGCATGGCGCCGGTTATCCACAGTCCCAGGAGCAGCAATGCGAAACTCTCTCCCAGCGTGAACAGCAATACACCCCCGATCATGGCGACGTAAACAACGGTCAAGGTGATCGCCACAGAGCGATTGCTTGTCATATCGACGCCCCGCCCGATGTATTCCATCGCAAGGAGGCTCAAGGGCATGCCTACTGCGCTTATGACGCCAAACCAAACGATCTCGTCCAGTTGACCCAGCGCTGGCAAGGTGAAGTTACCCAGCAAATGCGCGGTCCACAAGCGATCGAATCCTTCGCTGAAGGCGCCGTGAATAATTGTAGCCGCCATGATCAGAAGCAATAGACGGCGTCGGCGAACCAGGCCCAGACCGCTTCGGAAGGTAGCGAAGAGCGTCGTCCAGCTCTCTCGTTGCGACGCGTCCTGAGGCTTGAACCCTTCCTCGGGCATCAGCAAGACCAAGAGCAGGGCAAGCGCCAACATGATGATGCCCCCCGACACAATCGCGGCTTGCAGACTGACGCTTGCCACCGCAATGCTGACAAATATAGCGCCGAAGCCGGTAACCTGCGCCACCTGCGCTGATCTAACGAATGCGACGGACGCCCGCCCTTGTCCGATCTCGTCAACAATCCAGGCTGATTGCGCGCCGCTCAGAAAGGTGTATCCCAAGCCCATGATGATCTGCGCTATCAAGAGTGACTCGAAGACGGGAAAACTGCCCTCGACCACGAAACCCAGCCCCAGCAGAGCGATGCCGATGATCACGGAAAGGCGGCGGCTATAAACATCGGCCACGACGCCGGTTGGGATCTCCATCAAGAAGGCAGTCAGTTCCAGGCAGGCGCCGACCAGGACCAGTTGCAGCGGATTCAATCCCACCTGTTTGACCTGATAGACAAGATTGACCGTGAACACCATGGTCATGGCGAATGACTGTATGCCCGACAATACAAGATACAGTTTGTAGGCATCTGCCTTGGTCAGACTCAGTCTCGAAAACATGAAAAGTTTAAACCTTATCCAGCTATCACAACGTCAGCGACTTGCGGTTCAACACGCCGGTTTTCAGGAAGTCGCGCAGTTCCGATGTCCTGTCTTCAAGCAATTTCGGCGCGATCTCGCGTAGCGCAGGGTGGCCGGCATTGGCTAGCAACCAACGGCAAGAAGCGAGCTGACGCGCCGCTATGAATACTTCCAAATGAGCGCGCATGCGCTCGTCCAGACCTGTCTTCGACGTATAGCCCGCCCACATGGCCTCTTCAAGTTGACAATAATCATCCGGTCGCTCCCCTTTGAGCTGCCAAAGTAACGGCGCGAGGTCGTACAGATAATATCCCCAGCCACAATATTCAAAGTCAAGCGCCGCCGGCTGATCAGCGCAGTGCAAGATGTTTTTCGCAAGCAGGTCGCCGTGGATGAGTCCAAAAGTATCCGGCCCGCGGTCAATCGCGGCCATCACAGTCCGCACGCGGTTTTATACTTGTTCGAAGGTATCGGTCTGTTCAGGGATGGTCCTTATAATGGAATCCCGTACCGCATATGGCGACTCTTCGCCAAACAATCCCTCCCAGTCCATTCTTGGGCGCATGAATCCGTCCGGTGGTTCAAACTGCCCCTCACGGTGAAGCCTTCCCAGATAGGCGCCCACCGCATGGACGTCTTCGGCGGATAGTTCCCTGGCCGACTTGCTCTCGCCGTCGATGTACTTGAAGAGGCTGCAAAGGACGGCATCCGGCGCTAGCTGCGCTGGCTTTAGGGATGTGAAAAGGAGGTCCGCCGCGTTGTCTTGCAAAGGAACTGGCGCCGGCGCCAACAGGTCCGTATTCAGACGCAAGTTCTGCAGCCAAATCAACTCAGATTGCAGGTACGCGGCGCGGACCCGCCCCGGCAAATGCAAGCGCAACACGTATATCCCGCCGCGCGCATTCACCTTGAAGACCGCATTGCTGCTGTATCCCAGCCAGGATAAATGCGAAGCGCCAAGCCCCCACAGTTCGATAGCATGGCGCGCCAATCCAAACCAGAAGCGCTTCTGTTCATCCAGCGTCCAGTTCGCGAAACCTGGCATTCTTTCACCATGCGAAGACGAGACGTCAGTAAGATTGTTCAACGATATGACCAAGCGGATCTCTAGCGAAACGAGACTAGCACGCGCCATGATGGGCTGTCAAACTGCCGGAGCGTCATCATATGTCGCGTGTTACTTTCAGGGAATCCAATGCTACAATAGCGGCATCCTGGTATCATGGAGCGCTTATGCGCAAGTGGTTGATCCTGGTCGGGGCAGCCATATTTTCGGCTTTGGCCGACCAAGCCAGCAAAGGCTGGATAGTCGCAAATTTAGAGCTATACCAGAGCGTCCAGCCGATTCCGACGCTGGCGCCATTCTTCCAGTTGACGCGCAGTTCCAACACCGGAGCGGCTTTTGGCATCCTGCCTGCGGCGGGAAATGTCTTCCTGCTGCTGGCATTCCTAATCATCGGGATCATGCTGTGGCATTTTCGCAGCGCCGCGCCGGGCGCGCGTTTTCTGCCCCTTGCTACGGGTATCGTTATCGGCGGCGCCATTGGTAATGTCATTGATCGACTGCAACACGGCCATGTCATCGACTTTATCCACTATCAAATACCGGGGCTCGTATCAAATGTCAGCAACCTGGCAGATCACGCCATCGTCGGCGGCGTCTTGCTGATCATTGGCGAAAGTTTCTGGCGCGAGCGGAAACTGAAGTCCAAGCCGACCGCTGAAGCGGAGGATGCGGGCAGCGAAACAGACGGCTCAAAGTAATAGATACTAGGTTGTCTCGGCTGTCTTGCCGGTTGAGCGGCGCCTTTGTCAAATGCGTTTTTCCAGTTCGATTTCGTCGCGGATGGTGATCCCATCAAGCCCGGTAATAGGAATTTGCGGCTTGATACGGCGAGCATCGGCAATTGCATTGCGATGGACGGTAACCAGTTCATATCCTCGCTTTTGCCAGAATTTCAGCGCAGCCAAATTGTCATTCGTCGTTACCAGCCAGAGTCTCTCGATACCGGCTTCTCGCGCCCAATTCTCGACCGCCTCTACCAGAGCCGTACCCACACCGATGGACTCCGACAGGCTGTTGAGCGTGGTAATTTCGCACTCCCTGTCGCCAATGTGAACTGTAATCAGACCGATGTTTTCAGCCTCAACTTCCTCGGGTTCCGCGTCGTCTTCGGCGGGCGTCATGTTCCGTTCCGCCATGAATCCGGGCAAGAGATGACCGTATACAGCTTTGCCGCGGGAGACAATCTGCGTGGTACCCCAGCGCTCATCAAGAAAATGCGCCACCCACTCTCGGTCGGAGCGTTCCAGGGGACGGATGTTAAAATCGGTCATCGCCGAGTCCTCGGTACTTTCCTTTGAACTTGTCACCAATTATAACCGTATCCAACAAACTTGAAAAACGTCGCCCTACCCGCAGAGCTGCGGCGCGCTCATATTCCGCTCCAGCCTGCCGTCATGCGGGCCGCTATTATGACGCAATTCTCTCGGAAGAGCGCATTCACTCTGTCTTTTGATTGAACTTGGGATTCTTATTCAAGCCGTGAACAGCAAGGCAACGCCGACGACGGCGATCATAGCGCCGATGACAGCGCGCAGGGTGATCTTTTCAGCAAACACTGCATAGCCAATCGGAATCAGCAGAATCGGCGTCGTGCCGGTCAAGGTCGATGAAATACCGACGCTGGTGTACTGGAGCGATATCAAGACCAAGGTCGTTCCAATGACCGGACCTGCCAAAGAGGCGAATGTCAAAACAAGCAGCGCCCGAGGCTCAGCCCATATCAGACGCAAGTTTTCCCGAAGTTTGCCGCGCGCGATGATGACCAGCCACAGAATGACCAATCCGACCAGAGTGCGGATCACGCTCGCGCTCATAGCATGGAATCCGCCGGCAACGCCTTCCGACATCAAGGTGAATGAAGCCCCTTGACCGATCGCAGATCCAACTGCAAGCGCCAGCCCGCGACTGTAATTCGCGTTTGTCATTTGCAGGCCTCGTCCCGCGTCGTCGGATACTACCCAGCCAACGCCGGCAACCACCACGACAATGCCAAGTACAGCGATGAATGACAAGCTCTGTCCTAGAAACACCCAAGCCAGCAATGCCGCAACGATCGGCGTGATTGAGCCGATCAGCATAGCGAGACGCGGTCCAATATATTGAAATGAGCGTAAGAGCATGACGGAGGAAACGACATAGCCGGACAAACTCGAAGCGCCAAGCAAGGTCCAGCGTTCGAGCGACGCTGAACTGGGAAAGGGCTCGCCGAGCATCGCATGGTGCGTCAGCATCAGAAAGACCAGCGAAATCTGAAGACTGAGCGCCATCGACACAGTCGCGCCGAATTTGCGGCCAGCAAGCGTAAAGGTCGTCGACGCCAGCGCAAAGCTTAGAGCCGCGCCGAGGGCGGACAATTCGCCTATGTAAGTTTCCAAATCAGCATACCCGCGTCTGATTTTGCGGTAGCCAGCAATTCTATGAGGATGTGGGTCCACTTGCAATGCCGCGCAGACCAGCAACTAGAGATTAGCCGCGACGTGCAGCGTGAAGAAAGAATTAGAACGCGATAATGATCATGCTCTGCGGCGCGAGCGTTTCCACCGGTTGATACCCGTCGAAGCCGCCTTGCGAGTTGATTCGCGGCGAGGCAATGGCGCCGGAACCATAGACCAGGCTTGCCTTTCCCAATGACAAGTCAGTCTCATCCAGAGTGAGCGAAAAGCCAGTCGCGGGCACATCATCAAGATTGATCACGACCAGCAGGGCTTGCGCATCATCATGGCGCAGAAAGGCATAGACGCCGCGCTGCGAACTGTCGACCGCGGTAAGCTCGCCGCGCCGCAGCGCTGAATTCGCGTTACGCAGGTGGATCAACCGCCGGTAATGGCTGAGCAGGGAATCAGGATCATCGGTTTGGCCAGCGACGTTGGCGTATGACAGATTTTGCGCGTCTTGTAATGGTTGCCACAGGTCTTCGCCATCGCTGAATCCGGCCGTTGCGCTGTTCTCCCATTGCATCGGGCTGCGAATGCGTTCGTCGGGTTTGCTGCCCGCCATAGCAATCTCTTCGCCATAATAGAGGAAGGGAACGCCGGGACCCGTCAAGAGAAGCGAAGCAGCCAGCTTATTCCTGCCCACATCATGCAGCAGCCGGTTGATCAGCCGGTCTTGATCATGATTGCTGAGGAAGGTAGCGTATTGGTTTGGCGGATAGTCTCGCATGGCATTGCGATGGGCGCGTCCGATGTTGCGATTGGAACCACTCTGAGCAGCGCTGATCATCTCCTCCGACAGCTTGAAATCGAAGCCAATATCAATAGCGCGTTCTTCAACGTAGCGCGACACAATAAACGAGGGACCGTTGAAAATCTCGCCAACGGTGAAACTGTTGGGCTTAACTGACTCCAAATGAGCCTCATAGTCGCCCAGCCATTGGCGGCTTTCGGGGGTATTTTCTTGCCTTTCGCCGACTTCGATAAGGTGCTTGACAGCGTCCAGGCGGAAACCATCCACGCCGATTTCTCCCAGCCAGAATGTCGCGATATCGTACATCTCCCGTGTGACAGCCGGGTTCAAATAGTTGAGATCGGGCATGCCATCCCAGAAGACGCCATAATAGTAGCGTTCCCCGGCTGGATGCCAGGCGACCGCGCCCCAGGGACCAACATATCCGGGATCTTCATCAGCCCAGATATACCAGTCGGCATAGGCTTCCTCGCCGAGGCGCGAAGCGACAAACCAGGGATGCCGACTCGATGAATGATTGACGACCATGTCGACAATGACGGCGATACCTCGCTCATGCGCCGCCTCGATCAAGCGCTTCATGTCGTCAATCGTTCCGTAGTCCCGCTCAACTGCATAATAGTCGGTGACGTCATAGCCGTGGTAACTATGAGCTTCCGCCGGCGGCATCAGCCAAATGCCCGTGACGCCCAGGTCCTTGGCAGTCGCCGGATCGCCGTCATTGAGGTAATCCAGCGTGTCGATTATGCCCTGCAGATCGCCGATGCCATCGCCGTCGCTATCGCGAAAACTGCGTATGAATATCTCGTAAAACACGCGATCGTTCCACCACATGGGCAAAAGCGCGGCGTCGGATTGCGCCAGGGACGCCTGCGGTCCTCCACCAGACAGCAGAAGGAGGGCGACGAAGGCGTAAACAGCGATTTGAAGCGCGCCCTTCCGCAAGCCCGGTCTTCGAGAATCGGTCGCGGCCGCTCGGCGGCAGCGAGACGATCTGCCGCGCTCACGCATAGTCAGGCGCCTTCTCGTCGCATGAGCGATGCGGTTTATCAAATGAGAGTTCCTATCGAATATGCTTTGCAATTGAAAATCGACCCCGTCTCTCAAGTGAATTATGCTGGGCATGTCTAGCAGTGCGATTGCGGGACCCCGCAACTAGACGCGGGTCCTGTCTTCGTCGGCGAGCTGCGCGAATTCGCGTATCCAGGCGCGGCATTGCTTTTCGCGCTTGTCATCCACAGCGGCGAACTCTTCATGCGCCTTTTGCATCCAGTGAAGCGCTCGATCATTATCGCCTTGCCGGTGCCGGACAAGCGAAAGATAGTACATCGTTTCCGGCCGATCGGGCTGAGCCGCTATGGCGTTCAGGAAGTAGCCCGCAGCGACTTCCCAATCCTTGTCCTTATAGGCCAACATGCCAAGCCCGTAGTTTGCCAGCATCTCATAAGGATTGATGGTCATTGCCCGGTCGAAGCCAGCGCGAGCAAGGGACCTGTCGTCATCTTCGAGTTGAAACCAAGCGAGCGCCGCGTGATATTCGGCGCGGCCGGGATGCCGCGCAATCGCGCTTTCGATTTGGGCAAGCGCTTCCTTGAGGTCTTTCCGCTGAAAAGCCGCCAGCGCCCCCAAATAGGCTTCATCCGCCTCAAACCGGGACACGCCGAGACGTTGCGCAAGCTTGAACATTTGTTTATTCGTCAGGTAATTCCACCGCGGAATCGTCGATTAGACGGCGATCTCCACGGTTTTGCGCCGTTTGCCGCAGCGGACTACATAGGTGCGCGCGATTTTATCGTGCCAAGACTGATTGTTTTTGTCAAACAGCGCCCAAATGAAGCCTAGCCCGAAGAGCATACTGCTGACATGGTAGCCGATTGCGCGAATGAGGGCGTCTACGTCGTTGATTTCGCCCCCGTCTGTTTTGATGACGCGGATGCCAAGCGCAAACTTGCCCGGGGTCTGGCCCTCGCGCCGCGTCCAGAAGTACCAGTGATATGTGACAGGCAGGGCTAAAAGCACGAATTGCAATAGCTGTTTGGGGATATGATGACCCGGCGAGGATATGATCAACGCTGCAATTGAAAGCGGGAGAATCAGGAGAAAACTGTCGATCAAGCTGGCGGCAAAACGGTCGACCAAGCCCGCCAATTCGTAGACGCGACTGGCATCGCCACTGTCATTTTTGGGCTTTTCATCCATTTGTCCCTCCTTTGATGCTCGAAAGCCGCGGATTGCGCCGCGCTTGAACCGGCACAGACAGACAGCCGATATACTCTACTATACGGCGCATCCCCCACGAAGTTGTAATCGGAGTGTAAATTCGGCGTGAAATCTCTGTGAATGCGCATTTTTCGTGCGATCCATGTTGCCCAGCGCAATTCAATCATGCAGGGAATAGAGTATCGCTGGATTGTCTTCCGCCTCGAATTCTTTCAAGTTGGCAATCGTCAAATGACCGTGCTGGTACAGGTACTCGATATGGGCGCCGGCTTCTTCGATCGCCAGCAGCACGTGGTAGCCCTCCACCTGCGGATACATCGCTCGCGATATCGCGCTAATGGTCATCGGCTCGCCATGGTCGCGCATGATCTTGCGAATTCGATCCAGCTTGCGGTTGTGGCTGGCGCGGATGGCGTGGATGCGACCATAAAGATCGTGGATGGGATCTTCGTGCCCGCCGAGCGCCAATCCGATACCCTCGAAGCGCAGCAGCTTGCGCAAGGAATCGGCATAGTGATCGAGCCCCATATAGTGCGTAATGCTTTCGGGCGATTGGTGAGGCGTCGTACGCGACAAGACATGGTCGGCGCTGAGCAGAACATCCCCCAAGCGAATGCAAACCTGGCCCGGGCAATGACCCGGCGTGTGAATAAATTCCATGCCGTCAATCACAAGCTCGTCCGTGATGTTGAAATCGACATCAATGGATGTGACGTGCTTCTTGGCGAAGCCGTACATTTGGAACAGGGTCTCGCGCAGAGCGGGTTCGATGCCGGCGCGCTCGAAGTAAATTCCCAGCGCTTTTGTGGCCACGATCACGCGCTCTTCGTAATCGGTCAGCACGCGACGGTCAAGCTCGTGAATGCCGACGCTGGCGTCGGTCTGTTCCTTGACAAAAGCCAGACCGCCAAAGTGGTCGATATGCCCGTGCGTGATAATGATGCGCTGGATGTCTTTCAAGCTGAACTTGCGATCAAAGCGCTCGCCGATGCCAGCGATACCCGCGATCAAATCATCATTGCTTGTCCCGATTCCCGAGCCGCAATCGACAAGCGTCAATTCACCCGCGCCTTCGAGAATATAGGCATGGCCGACGAAACCGTTGGGGAATAGCTGCATCGAAAAGCGGAAGATGTCGACGCCCGTACTGCTTTTGAAATGTTCAACTGGCGGCAAGAGGTTCATCTGGCAATATGCTCATTGGCTCAGGTATCTAGGCGCAATACGAAATGAACAGGTCAGCGCCTACGATATTATTGTATCAGAATCTGCAGGCTTTCAGCAGCCAGACTGTAGATGATGAAGGCAATATAAGCGCCCAGAAAGACCGCCGACTGACGTCTGCCGAATTTCTGATGGCGCGCGAAGGGGATAAGCAAGACGGCAAAGGCGATCATGACTAGGAACTCGAACTGAACTTCGGCGCGGCTGACAGCGATCGGTCGCAGTAGCGATGTCACGCCAAGGATCAGCAGCAGGTTGGCAATGTTCGAGCCGACTACATTACCAATCGCGAGATCGGTTTTCTTGTGAAAGGCTGCGGAGAGCGATGCCGCCAGTTCTGGAAGCGACGTGCCGAAGGCGACCAAGGTAATGGCGATGACCAACTCGCTTACGCCGACCAGGCGGGCGATATTCACCGCGCCTTCAACCATCAGGCGCGAACCGACCACCAGCGCGGCAATTCCAAGCATTAGAAAGAGGAATTCTTTTGGCCTGCCCAATTTGGGCGCGATCCGCTCCTCGTCGACATCCGCCAGCAGATGATCGCGCGCGTCTTGCTCTTTTTTCGCCAAATAATAGAACATGGTATTGAAGCCAGCGAAAGAAAAGAGCAGTAGCAAGCCGTCAACTCGTCCAATCTGTCCGTCCAGCGTCAAGATATAGGTGAACACGGTAAACAAGATCATGATGGGGATTTCGCGCCGCAAAAGCACTGCTTTCACGCTCAGCGGGGCGATCAAGCCCGTGGCGCCCAATATCAAGCCAATATTGGCGATATTCGAACCAAGCACATTGCCGATAGCTAAATCGCTCTTGCCAGCCAATGCCGCTTGGACGCTGACAAGCAATTCCGGCATTGACGTGCCGATCGCGACAAAGGTCAGCGCGATAATCAGTATCGAAACGCCAAAGGACATCGCCAGATTGGAAGCGCCGCGCACCAGCCAGTTCCCGCCGAAGAAAAGTCCCACGAGGCCCGCCAAAAGCAAAAGAAGATTCTCCAACATGAGCCTAGGATCCCATAGTCAAACGTATTTGGCGCTAAGGCAGGCGCGCTCAGGCATATATGACATGTTGGAGCAAGAATCGTTCAATTGCGCTGTAATAAGCCTCAATCGTATCCGGTCTGCGCCATCCGTGTCCTTCGCCTTCGTACAGGTGATATTCATGTGGAATACCGCGTCGCTTCAGCGATGCCACGATCAAGTCGGATTGATCCTGCGGGACTACGACATCGTCGGTCCCTTGGAATACGATCAGCGGATCAACGATTTCGTCGGCGCGGAAAAGGGGTGACCTTTGTCGGTACAAATCTGCAGCCTCGGGCAATTCGCCCAATAGCCAATATGTATAGCGTTCTTCGAACTTATGCGTATCCATCAGGAGGCCAAATTGATTGGAGACGCCGTAGGAACAGATGCCCGCCCTATAAAAGCCAGGGTGTTCGACCAGCGACTGCAAGACAGTGAATCCGCCGGCGCTGCCTCCCATAATGACGGATTTGGAGCGGTCGATTTGCCCAGCCTCCGCCAAATGATTGACGCCGCTGATCGAATCAATAACATCGTATACGCCCCAATTGCCGCGATGCATTTCCATGTACGCTTTACCGTAGCCGGTGCTTCCGCGGTGATTGACCTGCAAGACCGCGTAGCCCCTGGTAGTGAAAAACTGAACCTCGCTGTAGTATTCCGCCGTCCTTTGAGACGTGGGACCACCATGGACGTTGACAATCAATGGCGGCTTGCCAGCCGGCATGTCCTCCTGCGCCACCGGTTCATAAAACAAGCCATGCACGTCGGCGCCATCGTCGCCTTTCCAGGAGATTTTCTGTGCCGGAGAAAGCTGGCCGCTCGGCAGGTTTTCGGTCTGGCTACGGCGCTGGATCGACAAGCGAGACTCTCTGTCCAAGGTGATTACGCGCGGAGGGATCAAAGAGGAAGAGGCGATCATGGCGACCGAATCACTGTCGCCGGCTATCGCCAACTGTTCCAGGTGCGTGTATTGCTCGAGCCCGGCGACCAGCCTGTCTTCACCGGATTCCAGATGGCAAGTCCGCAGCGAAAAGAATCCGCAATCGTTTTCCAGATAATAAAGCGAGCGGCTGTCACCGCGCCACCCGTACATACGTAGACCCTGCGCCCAAGCCGGCGTACCATGTTCGGCTGCGGTCTCGGTCAGCTGGGTATGCGTATGCGTCTCCAGATCGTACAAATAGATTTGTCCCCAGCCGGTCGCGTCGCTAACGTAGGAAAGGTAGCGCCCATCCGGCGAGAATTGCGGCTGGAATATCGCTGTATCGCGGTCGCCCGTCAAGGTCACAATCTCGTCCGCATAGGGCGCGCCGCTGGCGTCATCCTTCAGTCGTATCAAGCGCAATTCGCTGCCATTCCAGGGCATCTGCGGATGATTCCAGGCGATATATGCGATCTGATCCCCAGCAGGGTGCCATACCGGCTGCATAAGAAAATCGGTGCCGTAAGCCAGCTTGCGCGGGAAGATACTGCCGTCGCTGTCCACCAGCGCCAAACCGTCAACGTGTTCATAACTATGAACATAGACCAGCCATTTGCCGTCCGCGGAAAGAGCGGGCGACGCAAAACTCCCGTATTCCGGCGTGATCGCGCGGGGGGCGCCCCCCGCAAGCGCTTGTTTGTAAAGGCGACCGTCGGCGACGAAATAAGCATGTCCTGCGCCAACAGTGAACGCGCCTCCGCCATAACCAACCCGTCCGGCGACGTTCAAACTTATGTCGGTTAAGTCGCGTGGCGCATCCCCGCCCCTCTTCGCGAGCAGTACGCCGGTCTTACCGCGATTTTCCCACCACAGCAAGGCATCGCCGGCGTCGTTCCATTGAACATCGCGCAAACTTATGCCGCTGGCAATCGCTTTTCCAGTGATGGGGCTAGACCATGTTCCAAAGGCTTGGTTCATAAGAGGTTTCCTCGCGTCAGACCGGAGCGATAAACGCGCTTGAACACGACGCGCTCTAATACAAAACGCCCACCTGCGCGGGCATTTGCGTCTAACTCCAGTAGTATCAACTGAATATTTTAGCTGCCATTCGCAGCAGGGCAAAAGATAATGCCCGGCGAGCCAATCGTCAAGGTCGAATCAAGCGCTTCGATCTATTCCGCCCCGCGTGGCTGTACATCTCCTACGCAGAGATCGGACGATAGGTCGTGTCAATCGTGCTTATGTAATTCAAGGCAAATTCGCCCAAGCGACTCTCGGGCTGGAAATCGTCGGAAAGTATCTCGACGATTGTTCCGTTTTCCGCCCAGGCATATAACTGTTCCGCATTGTTATCAAGCGACATGATGCAGCCAAATGTTGTGGGTTCATATACGCCGCCGCCGCCCAGATAGTTTCCGTTGGGCAGTTGCACAGCGCCGTGGAAGCCATTCATCAAACCTGGCACGACTTCATAGACGCCCATAAACCAGTTCATTCTCCACTGCGCGCAATTAGTGCCCTCAACCTCGCATAAGGCATAACTACCGCCGTAAGCGACATCGTTGTGCGTCAGGATTTGGAAAATCCCCGGGTACGTAGGCGCCGTTTCGCGTCCGGAAGAAATCGCCCAACTGAAGACCATTTGATCGTATTCGAATGCGACGAGCCACTGGGATTCAATGTCAACAACGATGCGTTTGTGAGGCAATGGGTCCTCGGGTATCAAAACATCGCGGGACGGAATCTGAATTTTGTCCCCGACATTCAAGGCTCTCCAATTGACATTGGGATTTGACTCATAGACCAGTTGATACGGCAAGCCGTTCTTCCGTCCGATCCTGTAACCAGTGTCCGCATGTTCGACATAATAGGACTTGGGTAGATGCTGGATGCGCACCACGACGTTGGAATTGTTTGTATTCAAACCATCTTGCATCTTTTCGATTGCGACAAGATCATCGATAAAGCGCGCCGTCGCGCCTGTTACCAAGTCCTTGTTCAGGCTCTTGATGAAAGCGCTGAATACGTTCTTGCGCACTGCCAATCCGTTCTCGCCTGCGATCAACCATTCCGCCGCGGTTTTTTGATCCACATGCCAGGAGATCATTTCGTGCATATAGGGATCGTAGCCATTCAGGCGAACATCGCCGGCCAGAAAGGCATGCGCTTCTTCAATGAAGGGCGCGCTATCCATGACATCCGGCAGTAGGGATATTGTCGGCAATTCAAAGCGCCGCTCCGCCAGCGCTCGACTTGGATCCTGCAAGAGTTTTTCCATTGCCCTCGAAATATCAAGATGCCTGCCCTGCCTGCCGGGCACAGTCACCAGCTTCCCGCCCGACCATTTGAATCCCGCTTCGTAGGGCGAGATATAGATGACCTCAGTCATATCCAGCAGTACGGATTGCGCCTTGCCATAGTCGACACTCACAACCGGCGCCACTTCGAGGCCGAATGGGATGCCGGCAAGTCCCGCAGCGCGAGCGCTGCCCGCCATAGCCGCGACATCTATCGACAATCCCAACTGATTGGGTGTTGTTTGCCTGATAAGTTCCCCATCTACTGTAAAGTCGATATAGATTTCACCGTCCCATTTGGCTTGAATGGCGGCTTCCGCTTCGGCAGGCGTCAAATCCCCAACGGGCACGCCAAGAGCAAAAACGTTTGGGAAGATGCGATCGGTAAACACATAACTCCCCACAAAAAATATCAGAATGGCTAGCACCACAACGCCGGTCAACTTGGCGACAGGCTGCCTGCTGGAAAACATCCACGCGAGTCCGCGATGGAACAAGGTCGCACTCCTCGCATTGCCAAAGCTCAACCTCTCGGACGCGAATCGCATGAGTGTCCCCTGGCTGGAGTCCATCGCTGCCTGCCGGCGCCGTTGCCTAGCCAGATGCCGCTCCCGCGCTCGGTTTTCGCTCCGCCATTTTGCTTTGCGGTCCAGGTCATCCATGTGATCAATCACCCACACTTATCTGACTCAAGCTTAACTCTATTTTAGTCAAAGCGCTGAAAGCGGCATAAGAAAATGACGGATAAATCATAAGATTCCAAGACAGATCCCCGGCCGGAATAACAAGGCAAGCATTTCAAATCTAAGAAATACATCAAAATTTTCATGTAAAGCGAACTCTGATACTATTTTTACGATCCCAAAGGTACATTAGGGTGAGGTTGCGCAGTTGCATGGGATTGCCGAACAAGATGAGAGTTTCCGACGATATGCTTGCAAAAGTAGACAAAGGGAAATTCAAGCCCCCGAGCGACGTAATCACGACAGAATCCGGGTTCGTCGTGCGGGTAGAGATAGCAGCCATGAAGGCTAAGGATTTCAAAGTTTCATTGTTGGATCGCAAGCTGGTCATCAGCGGCTCCAGACAATTGCCCGAAGTGAAAACGAGCCGGTCCTTTCACCAGGTCGAGATAGAAACAGGCGAGTTTCGCGTAGAATTCGCGCTGTCCAAACCAGTCGATGCGGAGAGAGTTACGGCGGAATATCAGAACGGAATTATGCAAGTCGAGCTTCCCTATTTGCCGCAGCGATCGGTGCAGGTGGTATCAAACGACGTAAAAACAAAGGATTGACGCGGATGGCGTTTCGGAACTACAGACTGAGTGATGCCGATCCTCCCCAAACGAAGATCGACATTCAACTCGAAGACGAATTGAACGATGAAGGCATGGCAATCGACCTGCCGGAAGAACTGCCGATTCTCCCCTTGCGCGGCATGGTGGTTTATCCGCAGACTGCGATACCCTTAACTGTCGGGCAAGAGCGCAGCATACAGTTGGTCGATGATGTGGTGGCAGGGACGCGCATGGTCGGGCTGGTGGCTTCAAAAGATCCGAGCCTGGGAACGCCGGGACCGGATCAAGTGCAGTCGGTCGGCACTCTGGCGACTATACACCGGCTTTTCCGTACGCCCGATGGCACAGTACGGCTCTTGATACAAGGTTTGCAGCGGATTAAGATCGACGAATTCCTCAGCACGGCGCCCTATCTCAAAGCCCGCGTCACGCGCATACCCGAGGACGAGGTTGTCTTCGCCGACGATATTGAGATGGAAGCGCTGGTGCGCAGCATCGTCGACCGATTTTCGTCTTTGGCGGAACTTGTGCCGAGCATCCCGCAAGAACTTGTCAGCAACGCGCTCAACGTGGAAGATCCCCTGCAGTTGGTTTATTCAATCGCGACCTATGTTCGGATTGACGTTGACGATGCGCAGTTGCTGCTGGAAATGAATAACGTAGGTGACAAGATCCGACATCTGTTGAAGCTGTTGACTAAAGAACATGAGGTTCTGTCGCTGGGCCGCAAAATCCAGGAAGACGCGCAGCAGGAAATGGAAAAATCGCAGCGAGACTATTACCTGCGCGAACAGATGAAAGCGATACGACGCGAACTGGAAGAGGATGATGATCAGCAGGAAATTGAGAAGTTCCGGGGGCTGATCGAAGCCGCAAATATGCCGGAAGAGGCGCGGACAGAAGCCGAACGTGAATTAAACCGCCTGTCGAAACTATCCGTTTCGGCTGCGGAGTATGGTGTAATCCGCACCTATCTCGACTGGATATGCAGCATGCCCTGGGACAAGCGTACAGAGGACAAGCTGGACATCGCCCATGCCCGGGACGTGCTAGACGAAGATCATTATGGCTTGACCGATGTCAAAGAACGCATTCTCGAGTTTCTGGCGGTACGGAAACTGCGCGCCGAACGCGAAAAAGAATTCGAAGATCGCGATCGCTTCGACCCGGTTCGCCGCGATCGTTCTGGCGCCATATTGCTGTTCGTCGGTCCACCCGGCGTCGGCAAGACCTCCCTTGGCGCGTCGATCGCGCGCTCCATGGGCCGCAAGTTCATCCGCATGAGCTTGGGCGGGATCCGCGATGAATCGGAGATCCGCGGTTTCCGCCGCACCTATATCGGCGCTATGCCGGGAAGAATCATTCAAACCATCCGGCGCGCCAAATCCCGCAATCCCTTGATCATGCTGGACGAAATCGACAAGCTGGGCCGGGACTTCCGCGGGGATCCAGCCTCCGCCCTGCTCGAAGTTCTGGACCCCGAACAGAATGCCGAATTTCGCGATCACTATCTCGATGTCGCATTCGACTTGAGCGACGTGATGTTCATCACGACAGCGAACTCGCTTGACACGATACCCGGTCCCTTGCGTGATCGCATGGAGGTCATTCAGCTAAGTGGCTACACCGAGCTTGAAAAGCGCGCCATCGCCTCGCAATATCTGGTGCCGAGGCAGAGACGCGAAAATGGTTTGCACAGCAGTGAGCTGGACTTCACTGACGATGCGCTGCTGCAGATCATCCGCGATTACACGCGCGAAGCCGGCGTACGACACCTGGAGCGGGAAATCGGCAAGGCGGCGCGCAAAGTTGTGACGCAAATCGCCGAGCAGGAGACCCAATCCCTCACAGTGGACACAGAAGCCCTGAAAGACCTGCTGGGAAAGCCGCGCTATGGACATCGCAGTGAAATGCAAGACCGGACCGACGTGCCCGGCGTGGCTACCGGGCTCGCCTGGACGCCGATCGGCGGCGATGTGCTTTTCATTGAAGCAACTAAGATGAAGGGAGGGAAAGGTTTCCAGTATACGGGCCAATTGGGCGATATCATGCAAGAAAGCGCAAAAATCGCTTACAGCTTCACGCGGTCCAGGGCGGCGGACCTGCAAGTAGACCCGGCGTTTTACGACGAATACGATATTCACCTGCATGTTCCCTCTGGAGCGGTGCCCAAAGACGGGCCCAGCGCGGGTGTAACAATGGCTACAGCGCTGGCGTCTCTTTTGACAGGACGCACAGCCAAGAGCAATATCGCCATGACCGGCGAATTGACCCTCAGCGGTCAAATATTGCCGGTGGGCGGGATCAAAGACAAGGTGCTGGCCGCGCATCGGCTTGGCGCGGATACCATCATCTTGCCCAGCAAAAACGAGAATGACCTTGACGATGTGCCGGAAGATGTCCGTGGCGAACTGACTTTTGTTCTGGTCGAGCACCTTGATGAAGTGCTGCCCGTAGCGCTGGACGACTACCAGTATTTGGGTCAAGACGGGCAAATGCCGCAGTAAGGTCTCGCGCCTCATGCCCTTAATCGAGATTGACACAGGCGCCACATTACACTACGAGGACACTGACCCGGCGGGCAGCCAAACGCCGGTTATTCTGATTCACGGCATGTTGGGCACGGCCCGCGCTCATCTAGGCCACGTGATCGATTGGCTGGCGGCGCAGCGTTTCCGAGCCATCGGCTTGACGCTGCGCGGCTACGGGGAGTCGCTGCCCAAGCCGCGAGATTTCCCGCATAACTTTTACCATCGCGACTGCGATGATTTGCTGGCTTTTATGGATGCCATCGGTCTTTCTCAAGCGCATCTTCTTGGCTATTCCGACGGCGGCGAAGTAGCGCTGATCGCGGCCAGTAAGGCGCCAGCCCGCGTCGCATCCTGCATAGCGATCGGCGCGGTAGGCAACTTCGCTCCGGAGTTGCGAAGCGTCTTTCAACGCAGCTATCCGGGAGACTGGATCACCGAAGAAGACAAAGTCCTGCACGGCTTTTCAGACTCGGCGAAGTTCACCGGCGCATGGGTGCGGGCAATGACCCGCATGATTGACGCGGGCGGCGACGTTAGCCTGAGCCTGGCGAGCAACATCACTTGTCCCCTGATCATCATGTTGGGCGAATCCGACAAGCTGAATCCCCTATATCTTGGTCAGCGATTCGTAGACAGGGTAAAGCGCGGCCGTTTGGAAGTGTTTCCTTGTGGCCACGCTGTACACGACCAAGCGCGCGAGCAGTTCTATGAATTGACCTTGCAACATTTGCTGGATGCTTCCAGCGGTCAAGCTGGATAGCCGGTCGATCGGTGGGTATGCTTTTCGGTTGAAATACTTTTAGGCAGTCCTCGACATGAGATCCTTAACCCAAAATACGAACGACGTTGGTAGGGGCGACTCGGTGAGTCGCCCGATACCATTCAGTTTCGATTCGTCGGGCGATCCAGCGGATCGCCCCTACCGACTGGCAGGTAGTTGCTATTCTTTATTTCAACTGACTTCGATACACTACCGGTCGATCTCGCTTTGGAATACAAAGCTTCGCGTGCTAAACTTAGTCGCCTGTACAGCGAGTAAGCGTGTGCGACGCCTATGTCACTGCGGCAGAATCTTTCGGCTGCTTCCCCAAATGTGGCCGCTTGGAAAGCCAATCCGATCGTCTACGAAATCAACACCTGGGTCTGGCTGCGTGACCTGAGCGGTAAATACGGTTACGAAATCAATCTCTTGAATGTGCCGAAGGCCGAGCTAGACGACCTTTCTTCCTGGGGCTTTGACGCCCTTTGGCTCATGGGCGTATGGCGTCGTGGTCCAGCCACACGGCTAAGCGCATTGAATTATCTGCATGAATATCAACTCGCTTTGCCAGATGTTACGGAAGCGGACGTCCCCGGCTCCGCCTACGCGATCCATGACTATCAAGTGGAAGAGAAGATAGGCGGACGTCACGGGCTTGCGGCTTTTCGGGCGCGCTTGGCAGCGCAGGGCATCAAGCTGATTCTCGACTATGTGCCCAACCACCTTGCTACTGACCATAATTGGATCCACAGCCATCCTGAGTTTTTTCTGCAGGGCGCGACATCCGAGCTGGAGTCTCGTAGCGAGGACTTCTTCCTAGCAAACACGGTAGACGGCGACAAAGTGATCGCTCGTGGCCGCGACCCGTACTTCCCCTCGTGGATAGACACCGCACAGCTTAATGCCTTCAGTCCGGGCTTTCGACAGGCCGCAATCGAAACGCTCATCGATATCGGCAATCAATGCGACGGACTGCGCTGCGACATGGCGATGCTCATGATGAACAGCGTCTTCTCGGAGACCTGGGGCGCGCGCGCAGGATCTCATCCCGCTCGTGAATTCTGGACCGAGATCATCCCCGCGGTTCGCAACGCGCACCCTCAAATCCTCTTTCTGGCAGAAGTTTACTGGGATCTCGAAGACGAAATGCAAAGACAAGGTTTTGATTACACCTACGACAAGCGTTTATATGATCGCGTGGTCGACAATGATATCCCCGCCATTCGAGCGCACCTGAGCGCGGATCCCCTCTTTCAACGGTCACATATTCGCTTCATTGAAAACCATGACGAAGAGCGCGCCGCATTTGTCCTGGGAAGCGACCGTCAACGGGTTGCCGCGGCGCTGATCTGCAGCTTGCCGGGGGCGGTACTTCTGCATGAAGGTCAACTGACAGGGCGCAGCGTGAAACTGCCGGTGCAAATCAATCGCCGGCCTCCTCAGCGGGAAGATCCGTTGCTGAAACGATTCTACCGCAGGCTGCTGGATGAGACTCATCATGCGCTTTACCGCTTGGGTCATTGGCAGTTGATCGAAACCCGCCCGGCGCAGGAAGGCGATCATGCATGCGACAGTCTGATTGCCTATACATGGGAATATCAAATTGAACGACGGCTGATCGCAATCAATCTCGCCGAAACTTGGTCGCGCAGTCGCTTGGATCTGTCTCATTGGGCGCTGCCTGATGGCTGTAGGTTGCAACTCTACGATGTTCTCACCGAAAGCCATAGCGAAAAACCGATTGACGATAGCGATGACGATTCCATTTTTCTGGAGATCCCGCCCCAAAGCGCGCATATATTTCACATCGTCGTGCGGGAGAGCGGTCGCTCCCGCGCGACGAACGAACAGGACCATCCAGTACAGCTACCTAGCGCGGCCGCCGAGGACTAGCAATGACGGGCCAACGACAAAGACATAAGGGTTTTCGGCTGTGGCTCATCTTGCTCGGCATTGCGCTGTTCTACTGGTTGGGCAAGGAAGACAACGATGTCCTGGGGGTCATGACGCTTGGATTGATTCTAGCCGGCACATCTGTTTGCTGGCTCATTTTCCTGCGACGCCGCTCAGATATCGCAGCAAGCGGCAAGCGCTCAGTACTAATGGGAATACTCGCAGGGATATGCGTCGGCGCGCTTTCAAGCTTCTTCGCAGCGCTGCTCATGCTTCTGAAGGATTTGCGACATGCCCATATTTTTCCAGATTATCCGCCGGAGCTGATTATCGCGACGCTGGAACGGCTGCCGGCCTGGTCCTTGGCGGGTGGATTGATCGGTCTTGGATTGAGCCTGCTCTTCAGGGTCTGCGTTGGCGCCCGGGGGCGCAAACAGTAACAGCCTCCACGCTTCGCCGCGCCGGAATCAATCGTCTCCAGACATTTCGCGATTTACCCCATCGTTCACAACGGCGGGCAAATTCAAAACAAGACCGATTGCCCGCTTTAAGCTACAATGGGGACATCATTCTTAGAAACAGGTAAGGGTCATCTTCGCTTATGACAGAATTCATCCTTTCGCTAGACCAAGGCACCACCTCCTCGCGCGCGATCGTATTCGATCGCGGCGGCAACATCGTCCGCAGCGCGCAGCAGGAGTTCCGGCAGATTTATCCCAGACCGGGCTGGGTCGAGCACGACGCGAATGAAATATGGGCATCACAACTCAAAGTAGCGCAAGATGTCGTCGGCGATCCCGAGTCGATAGCCGCGATCGGCATCACCAATCAGCGTGAGACAACGATAATCTGGGACAGGCAAACCGGAGAGCCGATCCATAATGCCATAGTCTGGCAAGACCGCCGTACCGCCGCGCTTTGCGACGAATTAAAGGCTGAGGGATTCGACCGGAGCATTCTGCAGCATACCGGCTTGGTCACGGACGCCTATTTTTCCGGGACCAAAGTCAAGTGGCTGCTGGACAATGTCGCCGGCGCGCGCGAACGAGCGGCCAGTGGCGACTTAGCCTTTGGCACCGTTGACAGCTTTCTGGTTTGGAGGCTAACGGGTGGGCGCGCGCATATCACGGACGTCAGCAACGCGGCGAGAACGATGCTTTTTGATATTCATGCCGGGGATTGGTCGAATGCCATCTTGGATCGGCTGGATATCCCGCGCGCTCTCTTGCCAGAAGTTCGACCCAGCAGCCAGGTCTACGGCGAGACCGATGTCAGTTGCTTTGGCAAAGCGATAGATATCGCCGGAATAGCCGGTGATCAGCAGGCGGCGACCTTCGGCCAAGCCGCTTATGACGCGGGCATGGCCAAAAATACTTACGGCACCGGCTGCTTCATGTTGATGAATACCGGCGCGCATCCACAGCAATCTTCCAACAATCTGTTGAGTACCATTGCCTGGCAGGTCGCTGATCAGCCCACACAGTATGCGCTGGAGGGAAGCATATTTGTCGCGGGCGCGGCGGTGCAATGGCTGCGCGACGAGATGGGCATAATCGGCTCTGCCGCGGAAAGCGAGGCCATCGCAACGAGCGTCAACTCCAGCGACGGCGTTTACATGGTGCCGGCATTTGTCGGCTTGGGCGCGCCCTACTGGGACCAATACGCGCGCGGCGCGATCGTCGGTTTAACGCGTGGCAGCGGCAAAGCGCAGATCGTGCGCGCGACATTGGAGTCCATAGCCTATCAAACGCGCGATGTCGTCGCAGCCATGTCGGCTGACTCGGGACTGGTTTTGGAAGCGCTGCGCGTCGATGGCGGCGCAGTCGCCAACGACTTCTTGATGCAGTTCCAAGCCGATATTCTTGGCGTCCCGGTGGAGCGCCCTCGAGTTACCGAAACTACGGCGCTCGGCGCCGCCTACCTGGCGGGCTTGGCGACCGGCATCTGGGAATCGCAAGAGGAGATCGCAACGCAATGGCAACTGGAAAAAACCTTTGAACCGCGGATGTCCGCCGACCAACGCGACGCGCTCTATGCCGGATGGCAAGCCGCTGTGGAAAGAGCGCGCGCCTGGGCGGATGAATAAACCAGTCATGATCGTCGACATGCTCCGAGGATTCATGCGCAGTCCCGCTGCGCCTGGTGGATAGGCTTTATGCTGACATTTGTCTTGAAGCGCTTGACATTTTCCATCCCCGTGTTGCTGGGCATCCTGGTGGTCACATTTATCCTGGCGCGCGCCATCCCTGGCGATCCCTGCATTGCGGTGCTGGGCGAACGCGCCTCGAAGGAAGTCTGTGAGTCCTTTTTCCGGCGCAACGGACTGGATCAACCGCTTCCGGTCCAGTTTCTCGTGTACCTGCGCAACTTTTCGCAGGGCGACCTGGGTGATTCGATGCGCTTTCACCGACCGGTCATGGAGCTCTTGGTTGAACGCTTGCCGACTACCGTAGAGTTGGGCTTGTTTGCGCTGCTCTTCGCCATCACTGTGGGCGTGCCGCTCGGCGTTCTCAGCGCCTATCGACACAAGTCGATCCTGGATGTTGGCACGATGGTGGGCGCCAATATCGGCGTTTCGATGCCGGTATTTTGGCTGGGCTTAATGCTTGCCTATCTATTCGCCGTATTGCTCAAAGATACGCCCTTGGCGCTGCCGCCCTCCGGCCGTTTGACACCGGGCGCCAATCCGCTGCCCTTTTACGAGTACATGGGATGGGTGGCGCAAGGCGAGGAACCGGCAGGCATTCTGATATTCTTGTCGCGCATCAATACGCTTAACGCTGTGCTTACGCTCAATGGCGAGCTATTTGTGGATGCCATCCGCCATTTGATTTTGCCGGCTGTCGCGGTGGGCACGATTCCCCTAGCCATCATCGCGCGCATGAGCCGCTCCAGTGTCCTGGAAGTGCTCAACCAGGACTACGTGCGAACGGCGCGCGCCAAGGGCT
This sequence comes from Anaerolineae bacterium, assembly GCA_022820665.1. Lineage (GTDB taxonomy): Bacteria > Chloroflexota > Anaerolineae > Aggregatilineales > Phototrophicaceae > UBA6055. Next base: position 149,252 of record JAJEFB010000025.1, read on the forward strand.
TGCGAGAACGCAGCGTCGTTGGCAAACACGCCCTGAAGAACGCCATGCTGCCGGTCATAACCGTGATCGGCTTGAATTTTGGTCTGGTGATCAGCGGGGCGGTACTCACCGAGACGATCTTCAGTTTGACCGGCGTCGGGCGCACGCTTGTCGACAGCATCACTTCGCGGGATTACACGCTCGTGCAAGGATTCACCGTCGTTATTGCGGCTGGATTCGTCATCATCAATATGGTGGTAGACATCGCGTACGGCTATTTGGATCCGCGCATCCGCTTCAACTGACCGCTTTTCGCAGGGCAAAATATATGGCAAACGCCGAACCCGCCAGCCTTAGTCCGACCGACCGCTACCGCTCCTCCAATTTGTGGCTGGAAGCGCTGCGCAACCTTTTGCGCAATCCCTCAGCTATTTTAGGCATGGTTATTGTCGGCCTGCTGGTATTGACGGCTCTAGCTGCGCCGATTATCGCGACGCATGATCCGATCAAAACCATGATCGGCGTCCCGGGCGAGACCGGGCGTCTGCCGAGCAAACCACCCTGCATTCCCTTGTTCGGCTGCGAAGAACCCATCCACATCCTGGGGCTAGACCTGAATGCGCGCGATCTGTACAGCCGTGTCATTTACGGTACGCGCACGTCTTTGTCAGTCGGGGTCATCACGATCAGCCTGTCAATCATCGCCGGCACAGCCCTGGGCATCACCGCCGGATTCCTGGGCGGTAGAGTTGACAATGTGATCATGCGTTTGATGGACGTGGTTCTGGCCTTTCCCGCGTTGCTGCTGGCGATATCGATCGTGACGATCCTGGGACCGGGCTTGACCAACGCGCTTTTGGGCATCACGATCACCTTTATTCCGCAATACGCCCGGCTGTCGCGCGCCAGCGTGCTGTCGATCAAAGAGCAGGAATTCGTGATCGCTGAACAAGCGCTGGGCGCGAGTCCGCTGCGCATCGTTCTGGGGCATATCCTGCCCAATTCGATCACGCCCATCGTAGTGCAGGGCACCTTGGGCGTCGGAACCGCCATCCTCGACGCGGCGGCGCTTTCGTTCCTTGGCTTGGGCGCGCAGCCGCCAACGCCGGAGTGGGGACAGATCCTGAGCGAGTCCCGCAATTACTTGTTTACATCGCCGCACCTGGTCTTCTTCCCGGGCATCGCCATCATGATCACCGTGCTCGGCTTCAATTTGCTGGGCGACGGCATGCGCGACGCGTTGGATCCGCGCCTGAACCGAAATTGAGCCTTCCGAAACGTTTTCAGAAGAAAAGCGCCGGACACTTGCCCGGCGCTTTTGCTGTACTTTTGCTGCAGTTACATGCCTAGCACTGATCGGCATTGATGAACTGCTGGAAGATAGATTTGTAGATGGCAAAGGCTTGGCCGGTCCCGGTGTGGTTGGGGCTGGCGCAGTCGGCAGGGGCTTGCCAGGATACAACGACGTCGTTGGCGTCAAGGCTGGAGCCGTCGTGGAAGAGGACGCCTTCGCGCAGGTTGAATGTCCAGACCAAACCATCGTCCGAGACTGACCAGGTTTCCGCCAAGCCGGGTATCACAGCAACACCGCCGCGTTCGAAATCGAGCAGCGCTTCGCTCACCTGATGACAGGCGCGGAAGGTCTCGCCATCCCAGGTATCGTTGCAGTAGAGCGAGATCGGCTCGGCATTTTGCATGTAGATGACATTGTCGTCGTCAGGATCTTCAATCCGCGAGAATTCTTCCGTGCCGTCGAGCAAGCCTGGATGGACGCCAATCATGCGCACTTGCCAGACATCAGCCGCGCCGGCATGGCCGAAGGGCACCCAGGGCACATGTTCAGCCATGGCATCAGCGACTTGCCTAAAGTATCCCATACGCTCTTCGGGGTCGAGGACTTGCGAAGCGGCGACCAGCGGCTCGTAGAGCGCGGGATTGGGAACGCCCAGCTGTGTATTGTTGGGACCAAAGCAGCAACTGTAGAAGTTGGATGCGTCTGGGAAATCGGCATGCCAGCCGAGGATATGCAGCGGCTCGTTGCCGGCGTTGGCTGAGGCGAGGAAGGTACCGGATTCAACCACCTGGACATCGGCGATGACGCCGATATCCGCGAGCTGAGCAGCGACATCGTTGGCGATGATGCCCGGGTTGGGCAAATAGCCGCGGACGACATCGCGCCAGGTCAGTGTCAGAGCGCGGTCTTCGCCTGTGCGGGTATCGACCAGGGAATCCAGCGGCAGTTCAAAGCCGAGGTCGGCGGCGGCTTCTTCAAGCAGGGCTTTGGCCGCGTCTTGGTCGAAGCCGGGCACGCCACCTTCGGAAACATGGCCGAAAACGGCGGGCGGCGCAAAGTCTGGCGTCAAGGGCGAGCCGGGCGGGAAGAAGTTGTCGACGATGCGCTGGCGGTCGATGCCCATGGCGATGGCTTTGCGGACGCGAACATCGTTGAGCGGCTCGAAATAGTTGCTCATGGCGACATAGACACCGGTCAAGGGCGGGATATCGATCAGGTTGAAATTGGGGTCGTCGCGGAAGACGGGGATGTCATGCGGGTTGGCGAATTTCATGCCGTCAATGGTACCGGCGCGGAGCTCGGTGGCGCGGGCGGCGGCTTCGGAATTCCAGCGCAAGATGACGGTCTGCTCGATGGAGGGCTCGCCCCAATAATCATCGTAGCGCTCGAAGACGATCTCGTTGCCTTGATCCCAGTTGACCAACTTCAAAGGACCCGTACCGATGGCATGGGTCAACAAATCCCCCTCGCCACCCGTGGCGTTGACGTATTCGGCGGGATGTATTGAGAGGCCGAGGCTGGCGACTTTCTGTTCGAAAAGCGCGTCCGTGTTGCAGAGCGTGATTACAACGGTGAGTTCGTCAACAGCTTCAACCGACTTAAGGTTGCCACCGTAGTCGCAATCCTCAGCCGCGAAGCTCAACATGTCCTGAGCCTGCGCCACCGGCGCAATTAGGAACAGCGCCATGACCAACAGGACACCAAAGAGCGTGGACAAGCGATAGTGCTTTTTCATCTATATTCCTCCGTAGTTTCTCGATTCGAATAAGATCGCAACTGCCTAGCTCACAGGCAGGCAGCATCTATTGTAGACTATCCGCTACGGATTACCAAACAGTGGTCATCCCGGGAAGTGTATTGAAGTCGGTTGAAATACATTTAGCCGGTCCGCGACATGAGATTCTTCAGCGAAAGCAGGAACGATGTTGCTCGGGGCGAGCGCTTTTTGAAGCGCGATTCGTCCTCAAATGCTGGGAAAATGCCCTCATTTTGCCCCCTTTTTGGGTAACAGTATAGATACAGTATGTATACGGAGGGGGGGCTACCCCCCGAGAGATTTTTTATTCACCACAGAGGCACAGATGCAAGCGCAAGTAAGTAATGAGAAAAATGCCGCACTTCACTCCCATCCACATCCAAGGTCGAAATCTGTACGGGTCAGCCGGCGGCTGACCCATTGCTATCGTTCCGCTTATGTTTATTATGAGGGCGAGCCACCGGCTCGCCCGTACAGGCTCCTTATTTCGTTGCATGACTTACTTGCATTTACTTCTCTGTGCTCTCTGTGCTCTCTGTGCCTCTGTGGTGAATCCTGCCCGCTAACCCGCGACTCTATGCCAAAATCGCAACCATTCACTTGACATGGATAGAACATGCGTGCTATCATGCCTATATCACCGAAACATATATGGAGATCCCGCCATGCCAGCTACCTACACGCTCGATAACAAAATCGAGGCGCTCAACCTCCTCGATCGACACGACGGCGACTTCAAACTCGTCCAATCCATCCTCAA
>JAJEFB010000019.1 GCA_022820665.1 Anaerolineae bacterium
CTTCATCGCCGGACTCTAAAAAGTCCTCTCCGAAAAAAACAGACAGTATCTATACGGTGTCAATACACTTGCGGAATTTGGCGCTAGAACTAGGGCATTTCAAGAGTAAGTCAAGGGGGCGTTTCAAGGGCAAAAGCCGTCTTTTTGGATGATTTATGGGGCGATCGACACAAAATGATTTTGAAGCGATTGCCCTGGATGCACTGCCCATGGATTTGACAGGATAATGTTAATTGTCTACAATTTACATATTATGCCGCTGGTCTTTAGCCAAGGCAAAACATGCAGTATATTCGCGTATTATCGTTGCAGGAGATCCCATGAACAGTGAAAGCAAACCGACTGCCGCGTTTCCGGGCTTTTTGCCGAAGGAGAAACCGACCGATCGTCCGCTGAGCGCAGCCATGCACCGTCTATATGATATGTGGACGCCAGAGCAAGACGCTGGCAACCCGTTTTACACCACTTTCAGGTACTCGCCGGTTACCGGCATCGGCATTGACGACACGGCGCTTTCCGTATCAAGGCGCGATCCCTCCAAGGTGCTCAAGATCGGCGACACCTATTACGTCTGGTATACCCGGCGCCGCAGTAAATACATGCCTGTCGGGCGCTTTAACATCGACAAAGCCAATGACGAGATCCCGGTTGTGGATTGGGATCTGGCCGATATCTGTTATGCGACATCAAAAGACGGCTTCAACTGGGAGGAGCAAGGCGTCGCCGTCCCGCGCGCGCCCAAGGGGAACTACGGCGACCGCTCGCTCTCGACGCCCGATGTATTGGTTTTCGGCGGACGCTACTATCTCTATTACCAGACTTTTACCACCATGTGGCGACAGAATGATTGCGTCAACGTGAGCGCCGCCTGGTCAGATTCGCCTGATGGTCCCTGGACGCGGCTCGATCGTCCCGTTATTCCGCAGGGCGCGCCCGGCGAATGGGACAGTTGCGCCATTCACGATCCTTATCCGCTGATCTACAAAGGCAAGGTCTGGCTCTACTACAAAGCTTCGCCAATTGACAAGACACCAGGGAATCTCAGACTTGCACAGGGCGTCGCCATAGCGGATCACCCCGAAGGACCTTTCTTAAAATCCGATTTGAATCCGGTGACAAATTCGGGCCACGAGACGATGCTCTGGCCCTATGAAGGCGGCATCGCCGCCTTGCTCATCCAGGATGGACCGGAGAAAGATACCATACAGTTCGCTCCGGACGGGCTGAACTTCGAGCCCAAGGCGCATGTGCAACTGTCGCCGCACGCGCCTGGTCCCTTCTGCCCCGATGCCTTTGCGGATAACGGCGACGGGCGCGGCATCACCTGGGGCCTGAGTCATATCATCCCGCAGACGCCGAATACGAATAAGGGCTTATACATTGTGCGCTTCGACTGCGCCTTGTCGCGCGACGCCGACAGGCCCGAATTCAAGCGCAGCAACCTTCACTGGCACGAGGCGTCTTGGTTCCAGCCTGAGGTCAAATTACCGGAGGCATGGCGCCAGCGCATCCTGGCCGAACAAGCGGACTTTGACAAAGTCACATCCGGAACTTAGGCGGTTCCCAGATTCTTCCGGGGCTAGCGCCCCATCCATCCACCGTCGACAACCAGGATTTCGCCGTTGACGAAATCGGAAGCCGAGGAGGCGAGGAATACCGCAGGTCCTTTGAAGTCGTCGATGTTGCCCCAGCGCCCAGCCGGGATCCGCTCCAGAATCGCCCGGTAGCGTTCCTGGTCATTTTGTAGCGCTTCGGTGACATCAGTACGCACGTAGCCTGGGGCGATGGCATTGACGTTTATGCCGCGTCCTGCCCATTCGTTGGCGAGTGCTTTGGTCAATTGGCCGACGCCGCCCTTGCTCGCCGCGTAACCGGGCACTGTGATACCGCCTTGAAAAGTAAGGAGTGAGGCGGTGAATATGATTTTGCCGCTTCCGCGAGCCAGCATGTCCCTGCCCAACTCGCGACTGAGCGCGAACTGCGCGCTCAAATTGGTCTCGATGATCTTGTCCCAGTATTCGTCCGGGTGCCGCTCGGCCGGTTCCCTAAGCACTGTGCCAGCGTTATTGACCAGGATGTCTATGCCCGGCTGATCGCTTTTGACTCGTTGGATAAACCTATACAGGTCTTGGCGGTCGGCAAAGTTGCAGCGATACGCTGTGAACCGCCGTCCCAGCGCCTTGACTTCTTTCTCTATCGCGCTTCCACTCGCTTCCATATTGGCGCTGACGGCGATGATATCCGCGCCCGCTTCCGCCAGCGCGACCGCCATCGCCATGCCGATGCCCCGTCGAGCGCCGGTGACGAGCGCCGTTTTCCCATCCAGACGAAACTGATCGAGTACGTTCATTTACAACTCCAGCAGTATTTTCATGACTTCTCCACCGCGTTCCATATCTTCGAAACCCGATTTCAAGGCGCCGAGCGGCCGTATATCGGTGATCAACTGATCAAGCGGCAGGTCGCCCTGGGCTGCCAAAGCGATGGCATCGGCAAAATCACGGGATTCGTATACGCGCACGCCCTGCAAACGGAGCTCTCGCCAGAAAAACCGGAACAAGTCTATCTCTGGTTTTTGGGCGAATATCGCCACGATCACCGCCAATCCACGCGTTCGCAGCAATTCGGTTATTATTGCTGCGCCCGCTTGCGATCCTGATACTTCAAAGACAATATCGGCTCCAGCGCCATTTGTCTTTTCCATGACCAGCTTGACCAGGTCAACTTCTTGCGGATTCGCGGCTGTCAAGCCCAAGTCCCGAGCCAGTGTCACGCGATATGGATTGATTTCAGAAACGATAACTTCAGCCCCATATTGCTTCGCCACCAGCGCGACAAGCATGCCTATCGGTCCGCCACCCACTACGACCACATGATGACCCGGTTTGACCTCCGCCAGGCGCACATCGTGACAGGCAACAGCCAGCGGCTCAATCAAGGCGCCATGCTTCAGCGACAAGTTTGCCGGCAAGGGGTGCAATGTCTCGGCCGGCACGGTCCAATAGGATTGAAAGGCGCCCGGCGTGTCTATGCCAAGGAAGTTAAGATTGTGGCAAATGTGGCTATGTCCCGCAGCGCAGGCCGGGCAATCATGGCAGGGCGCCAGGGGCATTACCACGACTCGATCCCCGGCCCCAAAACCGTCGACGGCGGGCCCGACCCGATTTACTGTACCGGACATTTCGTGTCCCAACACAGCCGGCATGGTCACGCGGCTGTCCATAGCCCCGTGGAATATATGCAAGTCGGTTCCACAGATGCCGCAATGAGACACCTCCAATTGCACTTCGCCCGGGCCCGGTTCGATCGGCTCGCTTTCGCCCGCGCGAATCCTTCGATTGCCTTCGTAGAATGTCGCTTGCGCCATATTGGATTACCCTCGTTTATGCTAAGCCTGTGGTCGATAGCGGCTGGTGTCATTCGAGCAAAACATATTGGCAATATTGATAGAAACTGCGGAAGCGCGGGAAAGCATATCGAGCCGACTATTGTATATTGTCTTCCAATGCCTTGATTGCTATCGGTTTGTCGCCCGCGCGAATCGCGTCCAGAATGCGCTTATGCTCACGGTAGCTCTCCATGATGTCGTCGAGGCGATTGTAGCGCATCATCATACGCATCGCGATCGGCTGCCAGAGCGCGAACAAGTCTTTATCATCGTGGCTGCGGATGATTGCCTGGTGGAAGCGCAGATCGTGTTCGGTCAAGGCGTCGACATCAGAGGACTCGCAAGCTGCCTTGATATCGGCCAGAATAGCATCCCAGTCTTCGAGATCTTCCGCAGTGATGCGTTCGAAAATACTATTGAGCACGAATACCTCAATCTTGCGGCGGAGCTCGACGACAAGGGGGCGCACTTCCACGCTCGGGTTTTGCGCAACGCGAACGCCCTTGTTCGGTTCCAATACCAGCAGACCTTGCTGTGACAATTGACGGAAAGCCTCGCGCACTGGACCGCGACTGACGCCGAAGCGTTCGGAAAGATCAATCTCGCGCAAGGGATCGCCTGGCTTGAGCTTGCTCGACAGCACATCTTGTCGCAGGCGAGCTGCGATTTGTTCTGGCAAGGTGCGATAGATTTCAATCGCGGACATTTGGTCTGACCCCGTATCTGGTTAAACGAAGGCGCTACTGCTTATATGGATCAGCGGCGTCGCGCAGTCCGTCGCCGAGGAAGTTGAAGCTCAATACAGTCAAGATCACAAAGAGGCCCGGTATCAAAAGCCAGGGACTTTGGCTAAGGCTACGGATGTTTTGCGCGTCTTGCAGCAAGACCCCCCAACTCACGGCGGGCGGGCGAATCCCAATCTCGAGGAAGCTCAGAGCGGTCTCGGCGAGGATCATGCCCGGCACGGACAAGCTGAGAACGACGATGAGAAAGCTGGCGAATGAGGGCAGCAAATGTTTGACAATGATCTCGTAGTCGCCCATGTTGGAGATACGCGCCGCCATGACAAAGTCGGCTTCGCGCAATTCCAGCAGTTTGCCACGGACAGCGCGAGCCAGCGGCGGCCAGCTCAGTACTGCCAAGACTGTGCTTATAGCGAGATAATCTTGTATGGATGTCCATTGGGGGGGCAAAGCCGCGGAAAGCGCCATCCATAACGGTAGCTGCGGAATGGAGACGATGAACTCAATGATGCGCTGCGCGACGACATCGACCTTTCCGCCGAAATAGCCGGAAATGCCGCCTATCAGACAGCCGAAGCAGAAGCTGATCACGACGCTGATAAAGCCGATGGAAAGCGATATCCGAGCGCCAACAATGGTACGAGAAAACAGATCTCGTCCCAATTCATCCGTGCCAAAAGGGAAGTAGACGCCGGGCGCGTCAACACCCAGCAAATGAATATCTGTATCAAATATGCCCAGAAGCTTGTATGGCAAGCCTTTTACAAAGAATCTCAAGTGAAAACGCTGTGAGGTATCTTCGGTATAATTCCGCCGCAGGGTTTCCATATCCAGTTCTTGTTTGAGCTGGTAAATGAAGGGAACCAGGTGGAAATTGCCGGCCTCGTCAATGAAATGTAATGCTTGCGGCGGCGCTTTCGCATAGGCAACGTGGCGTTTCTGATAATCATTGATGGTGAAGAACTCCGCGAAGATGGCCAGCGAATACAAAAAGATGATCACCATCAGCGAGGACATCGCCAGGCGATGCCGGCGGAACTTGCGCCAAACCAGTTGCCGTTGCGAGGCAAGGTAATAGGCCTCATTGAATTCGGCGGATTCTAGTTTTCCCTTGGGACGCTTCAAGCCAATCAAGCGTAACAAAATGTCTTCCTCTCAACTCGCGGCGCGTTCCATGCGTATGCGGGGATCGACGATGACCAGAAGAATATCGGAGACAGTTGTGCCGATCACCGTCAAGATGGTGACGAACATCAACAAGGTCGCGGTCAAAAATGTATCCTGCGTGAGCAAGGAGCGGTAGAGCATTGGACCCGCCGTTGGCAAGCCCAGCACAATAGCGGTGATAGTTCCGCCAGATATCAGAGAGGGGAAGAGCCAAGCCAGGCTGCTGACGATGGGGTTCAGAGCCACCCGGACGGGATACTTGAACAGGAGCCTGACTTCCCCCACGCCTTTGCTCCTGGCGGTGATGACGTACTGTTTGTTCAATTCGTCCAGCAGGGTGCCGCGCAAGACACGTATCAGCCCGGCGGTCCCCGCCGTGCCTACGACGATGATGGGGATGGGAAGATGCAGGAGGAGATCTCCGATTTTTGCCAGACTCCAGGGCGCGTACAAGTACTCGGGGGAAAAGAGTCCGGTCAGATTAAGCCCGAAGGACTTAAACCCGATGTATAAGAGGATCAAAGCCAGCATGAAGTTGGGAATCGCCAAGCCAATGAAACCGACGATAGATACTACATAATCCCCGAAAGAATACTGATGCGTTGCCGAGTAGATGCCGATGGGAATGGCGACGGCATAGGTAAAGATGGCGCTGAGGATTGCGATCGTGAAGGTCAAAATCAGCCGCTCGCCGATTAGATCGCGCACAGGTTCCTGATAATCGTAGGAAAAGCCGAATTCGCCCTGGAGCACCTGGCCAAACCATTTGACATAACGCAAATGCAGCGGCAGATCCAGCCCGTATTGCCTGCGCAATGCCTCTTCATCTTCCGCCGCAAGTTGTTGACCTGTATTCTGTTCAAGGCGAGCGATATATGTGGACAGATAATCGCCGGGCGGCAACTGAATGACGATGAAGGTCACGACCGAAACCATCCACAGCAAGAATATCATGTAGATAAGGCGTTGAAACAAGTAACTTTTCATCAGATAGCCGCCCAGGAAAGCACGAAGAGAGTTTAGCAGCGGCGCTGAAAATTGTCAACAATGTACACTTGACAATCGCTCGTAAGTTGAATAATTTCTCTAGCAGTTTGCGATCGTCCCGTCAACGACCCTTTACAACTCTGGAGCGTTCTGGGCGATCGCGATAGGGACCAGGGAATAATTGTTTAAGAAGTGTATGCAGACAAGCATCCGTTGTATTGATACGCGCCATTATCGCTTGCCCTTGACCCATCCCATGACGGACGCGTCTCATGGTGTGATGACCCACTTTGAGATTGTTTTAGTGAGGTTGGCGACCGAATCCGGGCTGGAAGGCTGTGGCTACACTTATACCATCGGCGTTGGCGGCGCGGCGATTCGCGCTCTGATCGAAGGCGACCTGAAACCGTTACTATTAGGCAAGGACGCGGAGCGGATCGAGCAGATCTGGGACTCGATGTGGCGACATACGCACTATGTCGGCCGAGGAGGCTTGGTCTCCTTCGCTATGTCAGCGGTAGATGTAGCGCTTTGGGACCTCAAGGGCAAGAAGGAAAAGGCGCCGCTTTGGAAGTTGCTGGGCGGGTCCTCGAGCCAAGCTCGCGCCTATGCGGGCGGGATTGACCTGCAATTGGGACCTGAGGAACTGATAGAACAGACGCGTTGCAATATAGACAAGGGCTTTCGAGCGATCAAGATCAAGGTTGGACGCGACAAGCTTTCCGAAGACCTTGAGCGCGTCCGCGCCGTGCGCGACTATATTGGTCCCGACATGCCCTTAATGGTCGACGCCAACATGCGCTGGACTGCCGAAACGGCGATCAAGGCTGCCCGCAAATTCCGCGACTACGATGTCTTTTGGCTGGAAGAACCGACGATTCCCGACGACTACAAAGGCATGGCGCAAATAGCCAGGGACGGGGGGGTGCCAGTCGCAGCGGGCGAAAACTTGCATACTGTATATGAGTTTCGGCATACTATTGAGGATGGCAAGATCGCCTTCCCAGAGCCGGATGTCTCCAACATTGGCGGCATCACCAATTGGATGCGGGTGGCAAAGCTGGCTTACGCGCACAACCTGGAGGTGACGTCGCATGGTGTGCACGAGATCCACTTGCATTTGCTGGCTGCGATTCCAAATGCTTCGTATTTGGAGGTGCACAGTTTCGGGTTGGAGCGCTTTATGGAGAATCCGCCCGAGCTGAATGAGGGCGTCATGCGGGCGTCGAATAGTCCCGGGCATGGCGTCGCCTTTGATCATGAGGCGCTGCGTCAGTTTGAAGTGACGTAATGAAACCTTGCAAAGGCGCGGATATTGAGTGTCGACTGAATTGTCAACAATGCACAATATACAATACGCGGGTAGTTTATTCGGGCGAGTTGTCCGAATTATGTCGGTAAACGTGAGATGCCAGGAGGTGAATGGCGAGCAGAAATTCTCCAGCGGTTATCGCATTTGACAGTCCAATTCTTGAAAGGACAAGTTCCATGAAACGATTCACTTTTATTCTAGTATTGCTCACAACGGTGTTGCTGATGTCGACTGGCGCGCTGGCCCAGGACATGGCTGAGCGGGTCTATCCCTTCCAGTATGCTGACCTCGACGCCTATGCGGCCGCTACCGGCAACACCATTGACAGCTATGGCGAAGCGCCGATGTTGGCGGAACGCGTCGCAGCCGGCGAGTTGCCGCCCGTCGAAGAACGCTTGCCGGCCAATCCGCTTGTCGTACAACCGCTCGAGCAAGTCGGCGTATATGGCGGCGAGTTGGCGGGTCCCACGACCAATCCCACCTGCTGCGGCTGGGACGTGCTCGAGATGCGCTTGCAGAAACTGTTGACCATCGATACCGATCTGTCCAGCATCATCCCCAACATTGCGCAGTCTTACGAAGTATCCGATGACTTCACCACCTTCACTTTCAGGATTCGTGAAGGTCACAGATGGTCGGATGGCGAGCCGTTTACAACTGAGGATTTCCGCTTTTACTTTGAGGATGTCCTGGGCAATTCAGATCTGACGCCGAATATTGGTGGTCCCTGGGGCCTGGACGGCGCATTGCCGCAGGTCGATATCGTCGACGAAACGACCATCCGCCTGACCTATCCTGAGGCGCGCCCAACTTTGCTCATCGCTCTCGGCAGCGAAGTGAACAATCGCGGCTTCCGACCCAAGCACTATTTCCAGCAATTCCACATCGACTACAACCCGGATGCGGATGCGCTGGCGGACGAATTGGGTTTCGACGACTGGGTGCAAATGTTCAACGCCAAGATGAACCCTTACACCTTTACCTGGAATTTAGGTTCGGAGACCGACCCCTACGCGCCGACATTGAATACTTTTGTCTTCGCCAGCGAGGACAGCTTCGGCAACAAGATCTACGAACGCAACCCTTACTTCTTCAAGGTCGATATCGAAGGCAATCAACTGCCGTATACGGATAGTTTGCGGCGCATCCTGGTTGAAGATCTGCAAGTGCAAGATCTGAAGGCAATTGCGGGCGAATACAGCCATTATGGTTGGGGTACGCTTTTGAGCTTCCCGACCTATCGAGAGAATGAAGAAGCCGGCAACTACCGCACCGCCCTGGCTGAATACAGCCGCGGCAACGAATACTCGATCATGTTCAACTTCACGACCGAGAACTTGCCGCTGCGGGAGATCTTCTGGGACAAGCACTTCCGTCAGGCGATGTCGGTGGCGATCGATCGCGATGAGATCAATGAGTTGGTCTATTTCGGTTTGGCCAACCCATCCCAGAACTCGCCCGTGCCCTCGTCGCTGTTCTTTGAGGACTGGATGCCCACGCATTACGCGCAATACGACCCTGATCTCGCCAACCAACTCCTTGACGAGATGGGACTTGACCAGCGCGATGCCGATGGCTTTCGCATGCGCCCGGATGGCGAAACGCTTTTCCTTAACTTCCAGGTATCGGTACCGGAAGATTCCTGGCGCCAAATCGGCGAACTGATAACTTCCTACTGGAATGCTGTCGGGGTGAAGACCAACTACAAGTTGATCGAGATCGGCTTGTATCGCGAATTGCGCGACGGCAACCAGGTCGATATGGCGGCTTGGGGAACCGATATGCTAGACATTGGCGAAGTAGCGAATGGTCTGGCGAATATGCGTCCGCATTGGGGAGCCCGCGCTTCCGGTCATCTCTGGCGTCAATGGCTGCAAACCGACGGCGAAGATGGCGAAGAGCCGCCCCAAGAGATCAAAGATCTTTGGGCGGCCGGCGAGGCCTTTCTTGAGTCGAGCTATGGTTCCGATGAATGGCTGGAGCGGGGCAAGGAATTCTATCGCTTGTCCATGGATGGACTGTATCAGATCGGCACGATTCAACGTCCGCCGCAACCCTTGCTCTTCAAGAAGGATCTGAAGAACACGCCGCCGAACGATACCACCGGCCAATGGAGTTGGACCTATCGTCAATGGGTTTTGTTCATGCCCGAGCAATGGTATTTTGAGAGCGGCATGTAAGGCGCCGAATCGCATTAGCAGTATTGTCGTGGTGTGGCATTCGCCACACCACGACGCTTCTAAACGAAGGATGGAACGATGAGCTTGAGCGCCGCAATGCGACGTTTCGACAGACCGGACAAGGCGAACCCCTGGTTTGCGAAATTCAAATACAGCAACATACAGGGCTTGGGTTATGAAAAGGGCGTCGTCCGCCGCGATCCCAGTTCCATCATCGTGGCCAATAACAAGTATTACACTTGGTATACCCGCGCCAAACCGCCCTGTCAGCCTGTCGGCCATGCGCTGGCGACGGAGGTATTGCCGGCGCATCCTTGGGATTTGGCGGATGTCTGGTACGCCACCTCGAGCGATGGTCATCACTGGGAGGAGCGGGGTCCCGCTGTTGAGCGCGGTCCGGCCGGCGCCTACGACGAACGCAGTGTCTTCACGCCCGAGGTTTTGGCGCACGAAGGGCGCTACTACCTGGTATATCAAGTAGCAATCTCGCCCAATCATCGTTGCACTCCCGAATCGATTGCAATCGCCTGGTCGGATTCGCCCGATGGGCCATGGACCAAGAGCCCGGCGCCGATTGTCGAACCTGATGAATCCGGGGAAGTGGACGAACGCGCCGAGCCGGAGCAAGCCACGGTCAAAGGCAGTTGGGATAGCCTGCAAGTTCATGACCCGTCTCTGCTGTATCGAGAAGGCGGCTTCTGGCTCTATTACAAGGGCGAAGGCATCGGCTACAGCCATATGGAATCCAAATGGGGCGTGGCGACATCGGATTCGCCCCTTGGCCCCTACATCAAGTCGCCCTTCAATCCCGTTTCCAACAGCGGGCACGAAGTTGTGGTCTGGAAATACGCTGGCGGCGTGGCTGGTTTGGTCAACCGCTGCGGACCCGAAAAGAACACCATTCAGTTTGCCCCTGACGGCATCAACTTTGAGATAAAATCCCGGGTTGTCGTCCCGCCCCAAGCCGCCGGTCCGCTGCGGATTGATGAAGCCCAGAATTCTGAACCCTTGTCCGGCTTTAGCTGGGGCTTGAGCCACGTAATTCCTCACAGCTCGCATCTCATCATGCAGGGACGCGACCCCTTGGGGCTGGCAGAAATCGAGGAACCTTGGGATTTCCTCATTCGCTGGGAACTTGACCATCATCGCCGTACATATGTCTGAACGGTCTGCAAGAGATCGCGCTCCAATCCGCCATCCTTTCAGCATCCAAGCGCCGTATTTTGCGCGAGCGCGACAGCCTTTTTCGCCGGTTACGCGCCGAGCGGCTGTGGACAAAGGACCCAAATTCGATCAATCTCATCCTGCTCTTAAGTTCCGGGTAATGTGTCGAATTCGGTTGAAATAAAGAACAACAATCACTGACCACCGGTTGGGGCGATCCGGCGGATTGCCCGACGAGTAGAAACTGAATGAGTATCGGGCGACTCGCCAAGTCGCCCCTAGCAACGTCGTTGGCTTGTTGGGTTAAGGATCTTTTGTCGAGAGCTTTCTAAATCTAATTCAATCGAAAAGGATACATTACCCAGTTCCGCGTTACCTTGTATGACTTGCCTGGAAAGGATCGCCAGCCATGCAAAGCGCCGCCATGAGACGCTTTCAAAGACGCGACGAAGAGAATCCCTGGTTCGCCAGATTCCGCTACCAGCTTGCGCCCGGCTTGGGATACGAAAAGGGCATCGTCCGTCGCGATCCCAGTTGCATTATCCATGTCGGGGACCTTTACTACGTTTGGTACACGCGAGCCGCGCACCCTTGCGTGCCGGTCGGTCACGAACGAGCGACGGCCAGCTTGCCCGCCATGCCCTGGGATCTGTGCGATGTTTGGTACGCCACTTCCGCCGACGGTTATACCTGGGCAGAGCAGGGACCGGCCGTCGAACGGGGACCCGCTGGCAGTTACGACGAGCGCAGCGTATTTACGCCCGATGTCCTGGCTCATGACGGTCGATACTATCTGGTCTACCAGGTGACGCGCTCGCCCAGTTTTCGCTGCACGCCGGAATCGATCGCCATCGCCTGGGCGGATCATCCGGCGGGACCCTGGACCAAGAGCCCGGCGCCGGTCGTCGAGCCCGATCCCTCGGGCGAAGTTGACATACGCGCCTATCCGCAACAAGCGACGGTCAAAGGAACTTTCGACAGTTTGCGCGTTCATGATCCGGCTTTGCTCTTCCGCGAGAATCAGTTCTGGCTATACTTCAAAGGCGAGGGGATCGGCCATAGCAATATGGAATCCAAATGGGGCGTCGCAATCGCCGATCATCCCTTGGGACCCTACGTGAAGTCGCCCTTAAACCCAATTACCAACAGCGGTCACGAAGTCATGGCATGGAATTACGCGGGCGGCGTTGGCGCTTTGATTACCCGCTGCGGACCCGAGAAAAACTCAATTCAATTTGCCTCGGACGGCATCAACTTTGAGCTCAAATCGACAATCATCGAGCCGCCGCAAGCCGCGGGCGCCTTGCGCGTCAATGCGGAGGAAAACAAGCATCCGCTATCCGGATTGACCTGGGGCTTGAGCCACGTCACCACTTATAGCGCGCATGCGACATGGCAAGCGCGGGATCCCCTGGGTTTGCATGATATTGACGAGCCCTGGGATTTCATCGTCCGTTGGCAGCGCGACGATCGGCCGCGAGGCTTTGTCTAGTCCTACTCCGACATTGGAGCGGGTCGATGCCCGATAGACCAAACGTCATTTTTGTCATCACCGATGATCAAGGTTACGGCGATATCGCTTGCCATGGCAATCCGATTCTACGGACGCCCAATCTGGACCAGATGGCTCGCGAAAGCGTTCAGTTGGATCATCATCATCATGATCCGCTTTGTTCACCGTCCCGCGCGGCTCTTTTGACCGGTCAATACGCATCGCGAAACGGCGTCTGGCACGTGATTCACGGGCGTCATCTCCTTGATCCCGGCGCAATGACGATGGCGGATGTCTTTTCCGCGAACGGCTATCGTACCGGCATGTTCGGCAAATGGCACCTGGGTGACAATTATCCTTTCGCTCCGCAATATCGAGGTTTCGACCAAGTCCTTTGCCATCGCGGCGGGGGGCTGGGAGAGCTACCTGACTATTGGGGCAACAATTATGTAGATGACTGTTATTTTCGAGATGGCGAGCCCGTCCGTTATCAAGGCTATTGCAGCGACGTCTTTTTCGACGAAGCGCTTCGATTTATCGAAGCCGACCCGGGTTCCCTCTTCTTCGTTTATCTGGCTACGAATGCCATGCACGCGCCGCATATCGTTCCGGAACAATACGCGGCGCCCTACAGAAACTTGGCGATCCCGTCAGACCGCGCCAACTTCTATGGCATGATCGCCAACTTTGACGAAAACATGGGCAAATTGTTCCAAGGACTGCGGGAGCTCCAGCTTGATGAAAACACGATTGTGATTTTCACTGCCGACCACGGTACGGCGGCCGGTTTCGATCCCGCAACTGGAGAAGGCTACAACGCGGGTATGCGCGGCAAGAAAGGCTCCATGTACGATGGGGGCCATCGCGTCAATTGTTTTTTCCGCTGGAAGGGTGAACTTCCCGAAGGAAGTCTGGTCAATTCGCTGACAGCGCATGTCGACATGCTGCCGACATTGATAGAGCTTTGCCAACTGGAATTGAACCGGGAAGTTGACTTCGACGGCCTGAGCCTTGCCCCGGAAATGCGCCGCGAATCGGATCGCTTGGCCGGGCGAACCCTGTTCATTCATTTGCAGCCCGACCAGCCGGAAAAATGGCATGACTGTGTCGTAATGCGCGACGGTTGGCGATTGATCAACGGGAGGGAGTTGTATGACATTGACAGTGACAAGGGACAGCAGCGCGATATTTCATCTGAGCATCCACATATCGTTGGGGAATTGCGCGGCGAATACGAGACCTGGTGGGACAATCTTCAAGAGCATTTTTCAGGTTATGTCTATATTCCGATTGGCGCTGCCCGCGAGAATCCCGTTCTCTTGTCTGCCCGCGATTGGCATCCAACCGCGGGCAGGGTGCCCTGGCGTCAAGATTGGATCGCTGACCCCGCGTACGATGCCAACGGATTCTGGATGATTGACGTTCGGGAAGCCGGCCAATACGAGGTGGAACTGCGCGCATACCCGCAGGAAGCCGATTTTCCGGCGGGCGCCACAAGCGCTCGCCTTCGGATCGACGGCGTAGAATATGCCAGCGTCAGCCAAGAAAACGAGTCAAGCGTGAAGTTCGTTGTGGAACTGGAGGCCGGGAAGACCAAGCTGCAAACCTGGCTGAACAATCGGTTGCGGCGACGCCTGCGAGGCGCCTATTATGTCTACATAACTCGTTTGGAAGGTAAGACGGGAGTAAGGCTATGACGCTTAAGAGATCCGATGTGCTGATCACGCGACCTTGCGGCATGGAGGTATACCGACGATATCGCGCGACTGGGCTGGGCTGGGGCTTCTTGCCCGAGCCCGATCGACGAGGCCTGCCGCCGGACGAAGAGATGATGCGTGATGTCGACGAGGCGCATCGCTGCGGCGTCAAATTCCAGGGGCGCGTGGAACTGGACGCGGACTGGATGGGCATGATTGATTTTGATTCCAATTTTATGGAATCAACCGTGCGCGATTTGAATGATCGGCCGGCGATCACCTGGTGGGAGCACACGTACAAGGGGCACCCCTCGTACCACTATTGCACAAACGCGCCCGGTTACCGGCATTATCTGATGTATCAACTGCGGCGGGTCATGCAAGCCGGGGCGGACTGGCTGATGATTGACTCCGCTATCCCTACCATTGGCGCCTTGAATGCCCGGTATGGCGGCTGCTTCTGCCGGCACTGTATGGCTGGTTTCCGCGATTACCTACGCGCCAACTTGAGTGAAGAGGAGATCATGTCGGGGGGTATCGACGATCTCGAGACCTTCGACTATGGGGACTACTTGCGGGAACGCGGCATCACGGACGACATGTATCGGGCGCGAATCCTGGCATTCCCGCCCGTCATTCCGCTGGCACAAGAATACTTCGATTTCCAGTGGGATGAGATAAACGGACTCTTTCGCGAATTCAAGCGTTATGCGGGGGAGTTTGGCGACAATGTGCCCATGAGTTCGAATTCGCCTTATTATTGGGCCGAGTTCATGTATGCCGTCGACGCGCATGACTTCTACACCAATGAAATGGATTATCAGGCGCCCGAGATCGAGATCTTGCCGACAGAGCCAATCTATACTTTCAAGCTGGCCGACGCTCTCAAGCGCATTGTCGCTATCACAGGCGTCCCGCGCGCCTTCGAACCTTGCAGGATTGATGATCGTCCCGGGCATATTCGGCTGTGGATCGCGCAAGCTTATGCGCATGGACATGTCTTCATGGCGCCGGAGAAAATGTGGACGCTGCGCTTTCGAGGCCAACCGGATCGCTGGTATCACAGCAAGCCGGGCGACTATGAAGAACTCTATCATTTCGTCCGCGACTACCCGACGCTATTCGACGACTATGAATCAGTCGCTTCAGTCGCGCTGGTTTTCAGCAACAAGGCTGTGCGGCAATTCCTGGGCGATCAGCTCAGCAGCGGTCACCTGGGCGGTCAAAACCGCAGCGCGCCAAAAACGGATCTCGCGAAAGCCTGTATCGCGCTCAGCCGAGCCAACCTGCCATATCGCATCATTGTGGCGGGTGATGAATGGATCAAAGACGATTTGCTGGAAGCGGATTTGTCATCTTATCGCGCGCTTGTCCGTTTTGAACCGTCACATTTGAGCGTCGAGCAAGAAGCCAAGTTGCAAAGCGCGCGTGATCGTCTGGTGACCTGGAGCGACGCGGCAGAGCTGTTGAAAAAAGCCGGTCGCGATGTGGTCGTCAGCGGCGCGGAGAACATCAGCGTCTTGCCCAGGCATCAGCCGGGCGCGCAAGACGCGCCTCTAATCGTACATCTGCTCAACAGCAATTATGACTCCGAAAGCGACCGATTCGAGATCGTTCGCGATCTTAGGCTGTCTATCGCGCAGTCGATGCTCAAACGGTCATTTTCGAGCGCCGCGCTATACGCGCCGGGCCATGCGCCTGTCGCTGTTGACTGCCAAAGTACAGATGACGAAACCTCAATTGTTGTTCCCGAATTGGGCATGTGGGGCATCCTCAAACTGGAATAGGGACCAGCCGCGCGGTCGCGAGAAGGACCGAGGCATGTCGCGCTTACCGGGAATAACGATCCCGCAACTGCATGACAGAAGTAGAACCAAGTAAGTAATGAGAAAAATGCCACACTTCACCCCCATCCACATCCAAGGTCAAAATCTGTACGGGTCAGCCGGTGGCTGACCCGTTGCTATCGTTCCGCTTATGTTTATTTTGAGGGCGAGCCGCCGCTGCGCGTAGACACAGCAGGTCGCTCGCCCGTACAGACTCCTTATTTTTTTGCATTACTTACTTGGAATCACTGAGGCCTTTGTTAAACTAGACCTGCAGCTTGCTCCCCCAGTCTTCCCGCTCTTGGCGCAATTTCAGGAGCAGTTGTTCGCGGGCGAACTCGTCTTCAAAAAAGCTGCAATTCTCGAAAAAGTCGATGAGATCATCGAGCCGCGCCATGACGTCGTTCTTGCCGACAGGGCGAATTGAGCGCGCCCTTAGCCAGCCCCCCGGCGCGGTCATGATCCATTCCGGTGGCGGGCGATGGTGTTCGAGGATAAACTCGCTGGCTTTGAAGTAGCTGGTGATAGCTTTATGCGCAGCCCGATCCGTCGAGCGGACAATCACAGATGCGACCAGGGCAGCGCCCCCTAGCGAAGCAACGACGAAGAAAAACAGGAAGTCCATAGGAACCGCTATTCCACGCCGCGCAAATCCAGTTCGTCGGCAAAATGGCAGGCGGCGAAATGGTCCCGCCCGACCTCGGTCCAAGCCGGTTCCTGTTCCCTGCAAATATCTTGCGCGTAACGGCAACGCGGATGGAAATAACAGCCGGAGGGCGGATCAGCCGGGTTCGCCACTTCACCGGGGAGAATAATACGATCCATCTTGATCTCGGGGTCGGTTGTCGGCACGGCCGATAACAAGGCTTCGGTATAGGGGTGTTTGGGATCCGCAAATAGCGCCTCGGTATCGGCCATTTCCACCAGTTGTCCCACGTACATGACCCCGACGCGGTCGGAAATATGCTCAACCACGGAAAGATCGTGAGCGATGAACAGGAAGGTCAAGTCGAATTCTTCTTGCAGATCCTCGAGCAAGTTCAGGATTTGCGCCTGAATCGAGACATCAAGCGCGGAGACCGCTTCGTCACAGACAATCAGCCGCGGGCTCGGCGCGAGCGATCGCGCGATCCCGATGCGTTGGCGCTGCCCGCCGGAAAAGGCATGTGGATAGCGATTAAGATGGCGGATATCCAAACCGACTCGATCCATCAACTCTCGCACGCGGTCTTGAATCTGGCGCTTGTCCGCCAGCAGCTTATTGTTGCGGATTGGCTCGGCAATGATGTCCAATACGGTCATGCGGGGATCCAGCGAGGAGTAGGGGTCTTGAAAGATCATGTGAAAATGCCTGCGGACCTCGCGGAGCTCCTTCTTTTCCATGTTGGCGATATCAACTTCTTCTCCATCGGGAAGGCGGAAGATGATCTGGCCCTCGGTGGGATTGATCGCTCGGACGATGCAGCGCCCGAGTGTTGTCTTCCCGCTGCCAGATTCGCCGACAAGCCCGAATGTCTCGCCCTCGCGGATCTGAAAGCTGACGCCGTCGACTGCCCTGACATGCCCTTGTACGGTGCGCAGGAAGCCTTTTTCGATGGGAAAGTGCTTTTTCAGATCTCGAACTTCGAGCAGAACTTCATCGTTCCGCTCTTTTGCGGGTTCTTCCAGCGCCTTAAGCATAGACCGGCTCACTCTCTTCGTTGTGAAGGTAGCAGCGGACAAAATGTTGCTCGCCCATATCTATCAGGGCGGGTACAGCGGCATCACAGGTACCGGCGATGAACTCGTCGCAGCGGGACGCGAATCCACATTCCGCCGGCGGATTCATGGGCACCGGTACGTTCCCGCGAATGGCATCGAGGCGGCCGCGCCCGCGGTTGCCCAGACGCGGTATCGACTTCAGCAGGCGCCGCGTGTAGGGGTGCATGGGATTTTTGAACAACTCTATCGTCGACGCGCGCTCGACCACGCGCCCCAGGTACATCACGTTCACTTCGTCAGCGATTTCGGCGATCACGCCCAGGTCGTGGGTGATATACATGATGGCCATGCCAAATTGTTCTTGAAGCTCCTTCATCAATTCCAGGATTTGAGCCTGAACCGTGACATCCAAGGCTGTAGTCGGCTCGTCGGCGATCAAGAGCGAAGGACTGCAAGATAGCGCCATCGCGATCATCGCGCGTTGGCGCATGCCGCCCGACAATTGATGGGGGTATTCGTCAAATCGCTGGGCGGGATTGGATATACCAACGCGGTTGATCATGTCCAGCGCGAGTTCTTTGGCCTCGCGCTTGTTTTTGGTGATGTGCAGCAGGATGGCCTCGATAATCTGTTTTCCGATCGTATGCACCGGGGACAAGCTGGTCATCGGTTCCTGAAAAACCATGGAGATCTCTTTGCCGCGAATGGCGCGTATCTCCCGGCTTCGCGGGTCTAACTGAAGCAGATCCACGATTGCGCCGTCGCTCTGCCGCAGCAGGATTTCGCCGGATTCAACCCTACCCGGGGGCGGCACGATCTGCAGGATTGATTGTGCGGTGACGCTCTTGCCGGAGCCTGATTCGCCAATGATGCCGACAGTTTGATGAGCGGCAATATTAAAATCGACGCCGTCAACCGCCTTGAGCGTACCCTCTGGCAACTCAAAATAGGTGCGCAGGTTCCGCACTTCCAGGGCGCTGTCGCTTGACTGCATATTCACCGATGGTTTGCCTGTCCAGTTTGTCCTATTGTAGACAATCAACAAACGATTGACAAGAAGCAGGGTAGCGGAGGCAGGACAATCGCTTCAAATTACAAAACCCGCGCCTAGCCCACAAGATTTTAACTACCGAGGACACCGAGATTTAAGCTCTTGCCTGCCAAAAAGGAGAGGATGTAGGGGCGTTTGACGGTTCGTGTCTACGCGACCCGCTGGATCGCCCGACGAGTAGAAACTGATGAGTATCGGGCGACTGACGGTCAGTGTCTACGCGACTCAGCGAGTCGCCCCTACTCCTGTCAGGTAATTGTTGTTCTTTGTTCCAACCGACAAGGATACGCTCCTGAATAAAAACAGGCTCGACGGGCGAGCCTGCAAGTCATTTCCTATGTGGGCGATATAAGACTCGAACTTATAACCTCCCGGGTGTAAACCGGACGCTCTAACCAATTGAGCTAATCGCCCCGACATTGCTTATTTTAGCTGCGCAGCAGTGAATTCGTCAAGGTTGGTTTCGCTCACATGCGCGGGGGCGTGACGCCCGTTTGTCCCTGGTATTTGCCTTTTTTGTCGGCATAAGACTGCTCGCAGGCGTCGTCGGCCTCGAAGAACAAGACCTGGGCGAGACCCTCGTTGGCGTAGACCTTGGCCGGCAGGGGGGTGGTATTGCTGATTTCCAGGGTGACGAAGCCTTCCCACTCCGGCTCAAAAGGGGTGACGTTAACGATCAAGCCGCAGCGGGCGTAAGTGGATTTGCCCAGGCAAACCGTCAAGACATTGCGCGGGATGCGGAAGTATTCGACGGAACGCGACAAGACGAAGGAATTGGGCGGGATGATGCAAACATCGCCGCGGAAGTCCACAAAAGAAGCGTCGTCGAAATGTTTGGGATCGACAATCGCCGAACGCACATTGGTAAATATCTTGAACTCGTCCGAGACCCGCAGGTCGTAACCGTAGGAAGAAACGCCATAGCTAATGGCGCCTTCACGAACTTGCTGGTCGACGAAGGGTTCAATCATACGATGGTCGCGGGCCATTTTCTTGATCCAGTGGTCCGGTTTGAGTCCCATATCTTTTGTCCCTTTGCCGCGGATTACATGCGCTCGGGCGCTGACATGCCCATCAGACACAGCAGACGGTAAAACACCACGCCCGCCGCGCGGTAAAAGCGCAAGCGAGCCTTGGCGACGTCGCTTGGCACCTCGCTGTGCAAAACGCGCACCCGGTCATAGATCGGATGGAAGACAGCGGCGAGCTCACCCGCGAAAAAGGCGATCTTGTGCGGCTCATAATTCGTCACCGCTTGTTCGATCACATTGCCGAGCTCCAGCGCCTTGCGAATGAACTTGAGTTCATCCCCTCCCAGCAAGCTCAAGTCCGCGCCGTCATCGTTGAATCCGCGTTCCTTCGCTTCCCGGAAGATGCCGGCACAGCGAACGTAGGCGTTCTGAATGTAGTATACCGGGTTCTCGTTGGACTGTTTCACGACCTGGTCGACATCGAAATCCAGTTGCGAATTGGGGCTGCGCGCCAGCATGTGGTAACGCACGGCGTCGGCGCTGGTCATCTCCACCAGTTCGTCCAGGGTATCAAAGTCCCCGGCGCGTTTGGATTGCTTGACTGTCTCGTACTCGCCAAGCGCCTCGTTCCAGCGAACTGCCCGCACCATTTGAATGAATATGACATGAATCGGGTCCGGGTTCATATTCAGCGCGCGAATGCCATGCTTGACCACCTGAGCCTGGGAAAAATGATCTGTGCCCAGCACGTTGACCGCGATGTCGAATCCGCGTTCCAGTTTGTCACAGTGATAGGCGATGTCCGGCAGCGTATATGTCGGTACGCCGTCGCTCTTGACCATGACGCGGTCTTTTTCGTCGCCAAACGCGCTACTGCGGAACCAGGTCGCTGGCTCGTAGCCCTTGGAAACGACATCGGCGATTTCTTCATCGTCGGCGCCTTCCCAATGCGTCGACTGGTAGATATGGCCGTTCTCGCGCATCTCTTCCAGCACAGCCCAGATCCGCTCGGACTCGAAGAGCGATGTCTCGTTGTAAAAGCGATCGTGTTTGATGTCAATCGCCGCCAGGGAACGGTTGATCCATTGAAACATGCGCGCTTCGGCGATCTCCTTGAATTGCTCCCAGCCGGCCTCCTTGAGGGCATCGCCATGTTCTGCGGCTAGCTCGGCGGCAATTTCGATCAAGTATGCGCCCTGATAGTAGTCGGCCGGGAAGTCTATGTCTGCGCCAAGCTGCTGCAAGTAGCGAGACATCAGGCTTTTGCCCAGCACGATCATCTGGTTGCCGGCGTTGTTGTAATAGTATTCGCGCTGCACGTCGTAGCCGGCCGCTTCCAGCAGGCGCGCCATGGCATCGCCGACAACGGCGTTACGGGTGTGGCCGATTGTGATGGGTCCGCTGGGATTGGCGCTGACGAACTCGACCTGAGCCTTCTGGCCGGCGCCGATGTCAAGCTGGAAAAAATTCTCGCCCTCCTCAATGATTCGGTCAACTTGCTCTTTCATATACGATTCACTGAGAAAGCAATTGATGAATCCAGGCGGCGCGACCTCTATCTTGTCAATAAAGTCCGCCCTCGGGAGCGTTGCTGCGATCAGATTGGCTATCTCGAGTGGATTCTTTCGCGCCAGTTTCGCCAAGCTCATGCCCGGGTACGAGAGATCGCCTTGTCCCGCGCGTTTTGGAGGGCTGACCGGCACGGGCGGAATCTCGAATTCAGGCAAGTCACCGCTATGAATTGCGCGCGCAAGCGCTTGTTCAATTAGCTGTTCCAGTTCTTTATTGAGTTGTTTCAAGAGCGGCGTCTCTTTGCAGCTAAGCTTTGCAGGCGGCTTCGGATTCTATCAAAGTAGCGTCTGTAGGTTAACGGTGACTTCGCCACTCGGCATTTGACTCAGGCGCTGAGGCTATGCGCGATTCGGTTCCGCCCGCTTTGCGCGCCCAGACCTTGTCGTAATCTTCCTCCCAGGCTTCAAATTCGATTGACAACATATCGCAGGCAGTTAAGATCTGCGCCAATCGCGGGCGACTGAGGGTTCGGCCGGGCATCCAGCGCGTATCAATGCGGTTGCTCGTCAACAGCAAGCCACCCGGGCGGAGCACGCGAGCCAACTCCGCTAGCGCGGCTTCGGCATCGGGAAAGAACTCCAGGGATTCCAGGCAAGCGACGGCGTCGAAGGCGCCGTCCGGGAAGGGCAGGTCCATGGCGTCGCCGCGAGCCAGGGATATGAACTCGCCAAAGCGTTCTTGCCTGAGCTTCGATTCGGCGACATCGAGCATTTTGCGACTGTGATCCAGTCCGATCACATGCCCCTCGAAACGCCCGTTGCGGGCCATGAGCATGGGCAGACGCCCGGCGCCGGTAGCGACGTCCAGAATCAGCGGATCAACCTGGGGGCGGAGGCGATCGAGGAGCGGCTGCGCCAGCAGGAGTTGATCCGAATAGTCATCGAATTGTTTGACGCGGTCGTAACGACGGGCGTAGAGATCGTAAAGCCAGACAACGGCGCGCTTGCCGAGGTAGACGCCTTCCGTCTCTATGAGCAGCCACCAGATGAAAAAACACGCGATCGCGCCTGCGAGCAAGAACAAGAGAGGGCTCATAAGAGGCTTCCCCGCATCTGTGCTCGCTGCGCTCCCTAGATAACTGAAAACAGATCCGCTTCACGGAACTGCATCTGGTAGAGCTTGGCATAGAGACCGCCTTGCGCTATCAGTTGATCATGACTGCCTAACTCGATTAGGCGTCCCGCATCGAGCACCGCGATCCGATGCGCGATGCGCACCGTGCTCAAGCGGTGGGCGATGATCAAAGTGGTGCGATTTCGCATCAGCTTGCCCAAGGCATCCTGGACTAATTGTTCGCTTTCGTTGTCCAGGCTGGAGGTGGCCTCGTCCAGGAGTAGAATGGCCGGGTCTTTCAGCAAGGCTCTGGCAATGGCGACGCGCTGCCGTTGCCCGCCGCTCAGCTTGACCCCACGCTCGCCGACAATCGTTTCGTAGCCCTTAGGCAGCGCGCTGATAAAGTCGTGCGCGTTGGCGGAGCGGGCGGCGGCGATCAATTCTTCTTCGTCCGCGTCCAGTTTTCCGTAGAGGATGTTCTCGCGGATGCTGCCGCCGAAGAGCAAGGTCTCCTGCGGCACGAGGCCAATTTGCCGCCGCAGGCTGCGCTGTGTCAGGTCGCGAATATCATGTCCATCAATGGAAATGGCGCCGGCATCCGGGTCGTAAAAGCGCGGGATGAGGTTGAAGAGCGTGCTCTTTCCGGCGCCGCTGGGCCCGACAAGCGCGATGATTTCGCCGGCATCAATATTGAGGTTGACGCCGGAGAGCACTTCATTGCCTTCTTCATAGGAAAAGCTGAGGTCGCGCATTGAGATGCTGCCAGCAAGTTTGATCAGCGCTTTCGCGGGCGCTGAATCTTGAATATCGGGGACCGTATCAAGAATTTGGAAGACGCGTTTGGTCGCGCCGAGCGCTTCCTGGAATTGCGAATACAAGTTGATCAACCCGGCGAAGCTGCCCGCCACGGTCAAGCCATAGATCAGGAAGGCGATCAGCTCGCCCGCGCTCAGCCTGCCATCCAGCACTTCTCGCCCGCCGAACCACAAGATGAGCGCCAATCCCGCAAAGGCGAAGAAGCCGATGACAGGACCGACGATCGAGCGCAGGGTGAGCAACTTAACCGCGGCGCGAAAGGCGACCTCAATGGCTCGGTTGTAGCGGTTAACCTCATAGTTTTCACGGGCGAAACTCTTAACTTCGCGGATGTTCTGAAAGACTTCTTCGGCGACAACGGTGGCGCCGGCGATTTCGTCCTGGACGCGCGTACTCATGCGACGTATCGCCGATCCCAAAACGAAGCCGACGCCGACGATTATCGGCATCAGCACAACGATAAACAGGGTGAGACGCCAATTGAGCCAGAACATGATGGCGATCGAGCCCAGCAGTGTCAGGGATTGCTGCATGAGCGTGCTGATATTGCCGGTCAAGACCGTGCGCACGACGGTGACGTCGGAGGAGATTCGGCTGACCAATTCACCGACGCGCCGATCGGTATAGAATCTGATTGACAGAAACTGCAAGTGGGCGTAAAGCTCTTGTCGGATGTCCACGACGATCTTTTCGCCCACATAATTCAGGTTGTAATTCTGAACGAAGGCTGCAAGAGAGCGTAGCAAGAATACCAGCAGCAGAAACAGCGTAATCTCATCGAGCAGGGAAAGATTCGCGTCGTCAAAGACCGAATCGACCACGTCGCGTATGACCGCCGGGAAGACCAGGCTCAACCCGGCGCTGAGCATGACCCCAATGATAGCCAGGGTCAGCCGAAACTTGTAGGGGGACAAATATGCCAGCACCCGGCGCCATTGCACCGGCGCGTCCGGGATTTCCCGAGGATCAAGAGAAGGCGCGCCGCGGCGAATCTGAATCATGTTTAGTTCTCGACAGATAGTGGTCAGATATTGGCTGTAGACCGGTATCCCGTACGGCGGGACGGGTTTCGCCCGGGACTAAGGGCTTGTTTAGGCGGGACGAGGCATTCCAGCGCTGCGTCGTCTATTGGTCCGCTGGCGCGTTTGAATTTTCGATGCCGGCGTCGGTCGCGCCTGTTTTTGGGTCCTGGGGCGCGTCCGGGTGCCTTGCAGCGTGGCCGTCCTCCCCGGCTTCGATGTCAATATGTATCCTCCCTTCGTCTTCGCCGTCGGAAAAAGTATCAAGTTCGGGAGGGGCGGGCAGCTCGGCCGCCTCGTCGCCAGTCTTGACAGGCGTCGGATCTGCCACGGCTTGCCACTGGGCGTGAGCGGCTAATGACAGGCTGTGACCGGAAGGAAAGTCGATTTGAATGCCGTCGGCGTTTCTAGTGACGACGACGCCGTGCTGCGCTACTTTGACTTCCCGCTCCCAAGTGAAGGGTCCGCCCACCCAAACTTTCCGCGGCGACAAGATCCGTACGCCGATCACGTCAAAAAACAGCTTAAGCGGAACGATGCCGCCGATATGATGATCTTCGCCAAAACCCTTGATCTCTTCGGCGTGATAAAACTGGGACAAGTGGCCGTCGCGTTCCAGCACCTGGGAGAGGCTGGTCAATACGCGCTTGACCAGGTCCGTCGCTTCTCGATGAAAACCGGATTTGACCATGCCTTCCCCGATTAAGGACAAGAAATACATCCAAATGCCGCCGCCGCCACGCGCATTGGAAGGATCGAAATTCGGATCGCCCCGGCTGACCATGGTAATCCCGTTCGGGCAGAAAAACTGCGATTCATCCAGCGCGCATTCGACCAGAGCCGCAGCGCGGTCCTTCGGCAGCAGTCCGGTCCAGAGCGGCAGCAGGTGATTGATGTCCAGACGGCTGCTGTCTATTGTCCTGGCATAAACTTTGTAGACTCGGCTAAGTCCTTCTATTTCTATAGTACCCACAAAGGAAAGCGCATGGCGGGTTGTATAGACGCCCTGGCGGTTTTGCCAATCAAATTCGTCAACGTCGGCGTCGATCATACAATCTTTGCCGTCACTGTCCCGCCCCGTGAGCCGAAGACTTATGCGCGGCACCTGGTTGACGCCGCCGACAACGCGAACCATGACTCGACCAGGCGCCGGGAGCGGTCGCTCGATAATATGGATTTGGTCGCCGGACCCGCGTCTCAGCAACTCGATTGAATCGCTGGTCAGATGGGAATCGCGATCGCGATAGGTATAGCGGCTGCCATCCCAGAATTCTTCCATGGAATCTTGCAGATCGCGCAGTCTTTGTTCGAGTTCATTTTCGGCTTCTTTGTCTTCGAGTTCCCGGGCAATCGAAGAAAGGGCATCCGCTTCCGAGATCAAATAGGCCAGCAGATCGGGCGTCTCCATTTGCTGGACATTCGCGCCTTGCGCCCAGCCCTGACCCATACCGAAGGTGGGAAAAGCCACGTAGCCCATTTGCCGTTCCGATCGCCATTCCGGCGCGCCGTCGGCATCTTTGTCCTCACCCAGCCAACGCTGGAAGAATGCGATCAAAGGCTGCATAACTTCGGTGAGGAAATCGCGGTCTTCGGTCAGGTGATAGACAATCCAGGACATGCGCGCGAGCAGGGGCATCATCATGAGTCCCTGAGTTTGCCCGGCCAAGCCCGGCTGCCGATCCACGAAGCCGGTATCGTCCTGCGTGGACAGGTAGTTGTGGATGAGGCTCTTGGCCCAATCAGGTTCGATGTTGGCGGCGGCCGTCGCGGCCAGGTAGGCGAGCGTAGGATCTTGGCCAGCCCAGGCGCGAATATGATCTCTGCCATCACCGCGCCGGCTCCAGCCGCGATTGCTCGCGCGGTTGGCCACCAGCGACGAATGACTTAGCTGATCGCTTGGCCCCATACGCGCTTGAAGCAGCAAATTGCAGGAGAGATCCAGGAGCCTGTCCCAAGTCGTTTCGCCTGTCTGAATACTCGGGATCGCCCCGGCAAAATCGTCTATTTTCTCGAAATAGATATCCCAGGGCCTGGCCAGCCAGTTCATGGCGACGCTGTGTGAATCGCGCATATCCGGCAATCCAGCGACCACAAAGGGCACAGTCGTTGTTTCCCCCGCGGGCAAAACCAGCCTCCGACCGAGTTTGGGACTGGAGATTCTGCCGCCATAGATATCGACGCTGGCGCCCTCCAGCGTGAGCACCGGGTTAATGTTGCCGATCTGCCCCAAATGCAGCGCCAGGCTGTAGTCGCCCATCGTCAAAACGTTGAGCTTCTTGCTTCGTCCGTTGATTATGACATGCCCAAATAGCTCAAGCTGGAGTTCAAGATCCTCGTTCTTGTGATTCTTGATAGCAAACTCGCAGCCGGCGGCATTTGATTCCATCACCCAATAGCGAGCCCTCAATTCCAGCCAGGGAGCGATTTCTGCCCGGATGCCCAGAAAATTGGGAGCGAAATGGGTTGCCACCGGCGGGTGATGGTAACTCTGGTATTGATAGACCTGATGTCCGCCAATCAGCCACATTGGGACGATGCTCACCAAACCGGCGCGACCGCCGAACTGGGTTTGAAAGGCCAGCGCCGCCCGGTTTTTTCCGCCAAGGTCGAGCTTCCAGGCTTGATCGTCGACGTAATTGGTTCGGCTCATGCGGGCATCGGCGGCCAGGTGAAACTCGAACATAGAGGCAGCGTCGATTTCGTAGCTACGCATGTTCCGCATATTTACATTCCTCTGGATGTTGGTATCGCGATTGACCGTCAACCAGATTACGGCGGATTGGCCAACAAGGTTTCCCGCAGATGGCGAGGCAGCGTATCGCAATCACTCAACGATTTGCCAGGTAGAGTCAACTTCATTGAATCTAAAGGTATCGCCGTACAGACTTTCGACCAGGTGATATCCCGGTCCGGCGATGTATTGCTTGTTGGCGCCCAGCGCGCCACCATGGTGATACTCGTATCTCGTGGTGTGACCCAGTTCGTCTTCCAGCGCCCAGCCAAGCGCGGTACGGACTTCCAGGTTCTCGCGCCAAAGCTTGCCAAAACCGCGGACAGGCTGTTGTTTGCCTTCCGGCGCGACGATCTCGGGATCGGATTCGATATCGCCATCGACAAAATCATCATCGTAGACGGTCCATAGATGCTCATCGCCGTCGTTCGCAGTCAGCAACCAGATCTGCTGATTGGGTTGCAGCCAGAACATCCAACCTCGTTCAAATCGCTGTTCGGCGACATAGATTGCTCCGACGACCGGGGTCGGGAAAAGATCAGGGGTTGGACTCTGGGTTGGCGTCTCCGTTGGCTGGGCTTCGGTGGCGGCTTTGGCCGCCTCGAATGTTGCCGTGACACCACTATCGGGGGTCGCTGTTACAATGATCACACGCTCCGTGACGACTTGTCCCTGACAAGCTGTCAGGGTCCCAAGCAAAGCGAAGAGGCGGAACAAGCGTGGTATGTTTGGCATGCAAGAGGCTCCATTGCTTGAACGGCGGGACTGATAATGCTATTGTATCAAAGCTAAGCTCTAGGGCAAACGGGTTGGAAACGCGCTGTATTGCGGAGGCGCGCTTCTCTCGGAACTCCACTGTTTTCAATGTGTTCAAGCAAAATCGCTCTGCGCCAAAGCTAAATCTCAAATTGTCTTTTAGTCTGAAGAGTACCTTCTGAGTTGAGAGTCTAGCAAATGCCTTTTCGTCCGACAAACATCACCTTGAACAAATCTGAACAAATCCTCGAGATCGTATGGGACGATGGCTTAAGGAGTCAGTATCCATTGTCGCAATTGCGGGAGGCTTGTCCCTGCGTCGAATGTCGCGGCGGTCACGCCAATATGGGGATGGCGAATGCGCCCGAAGATCTTCTCCAACTGAGGCCGCGACGCTCGTACACGATAACTGGCTTGATCCCGGTGGGCAACTATGCGCTGCAACCGAGCTGGGACGATGGCCACGAGACGGGCATTTACACCTGGGAGTATCTACGCTTGATTTCGCCGCAGGAATAGTTCAGACGCGGGTCCGCGTTTCTAGGGTTCGCGCAGATCTGTTGCCTCGCGCGGGAGACGCTGTAATGGCGCGATCGCTGTTTCAATGCAAGCCGGCAAAGCGACTCGGGTTTGACAGTCGGCAGCCAACTGTTTTATGCTGAAGCGTGATGAATTCGTACTCAATCCTATCCGAAAAGGAAACGATAATGAATCTAATACGAGCAATTGTAGCGGGGATAGTCCTGATCACAGCAACGCTAAGCGCTTCGGCGCAAGACGACAGCTTGGTCATTTGGGCCGATGATACGCGGGCGCCAATACTGGAAGAGTTGGGAGCGCAATTTGAAGAAGAGTTCGGGATCGCCGTGCGCGTGGACGAATTGGGCTTTGGCGATATTCGCGATCAGTTCAAGACGGCTGCGCCGGCTGGCGAAGGTCCCGATATGATTATCGGCGCCCACGACTGGCTGGGCGAATTGGCTGTAAACGGCTTGCTGGCGGAAATCGACGTTTCCGATGTCGCCGATGATTTCTTGGGGGCGGCGCTGTCGGCATTTGTCTATGAAGGCGTCCAATACGGCTTGCCCTACGCCGCCGAAAATGTCGCTTTCCTGCGGAATATCGACTTGGTGCCGGATAACCCCCAAACCTGGGATGACGTGCGTTCGGTGAGCGAGCAGTTGATTGCCGACGGGGCGTCGAAATATGGATTTGTCATGTTCGACAACAATCCCTATCATTTCTTCCCGGTGCAGACTGCGTTTGGCGGTTACGTCTTTGGCTTGACGGACGAAGGTTACAATCCGGAAGATGTTGGTATCGACAGCGAAGGTTCCATCGCGGCTGCAGCGTATCTCGAAGCTTATGGGGC
This sequence comes from Anaerolineae bacterium, assembly GCA_022820665.1. Lineage (GTDB taxonomy): Bacteria > Chloroflexota > Anaerolineae > Aggregatilineales > Phototrophicaceae > UBA6055. The sequence continues at coordinate 28,999 of JAJEFB010000019.1, forward strand.
GGATGGTTTGATGCCCAGCGGCATCGACTATGACGTGATGCATACCATGTTCGAATCGGGCGACGCCGCCATGATCATCACGGGTCCCTGGGCGATCCCGCGCATCGAAGAATCGGGCGTCAACTTTGTGGTTGATTCCATTCCCGCGGGTCCCGGGGGCAGCGGCAAGCCCTTCCTCGGCGTGCAAGGATTCATGATCAGCGCCTTTAGCGAAAACCAACTGCTCGCGGAAGCCTTTCTCTTCGACTACATCGCCACTGACGAAACGATGTCGTCGATTTACAGCGCGGATCCGCGCCCGCCCGCCTTGCTGGAAACGCGCGATAGCATTGAAGACGAAATCATGCTCGGCTTCGTCGCGGCGGGGACTGAAGGTTTGGCAATGCCCGCGATTCCGGAGATGTCTTCGGTCTGGAGCGCCTGGGGCAACGCCATGCAACTGGTAAGAACCGGCGAGCTAAGCGGTGAAGAAGCTTTCGCCAACGCGGGCGAACAAATTCGCGCGCTGATCGCCGGTGAGGAATAAACCGCGCCGCTTTTTGGTCCGGCGCAACAGTTGAATCGCAACATGACGGGGGAATGCCCAAGAAAGGGCTTCCCCGTTTGCGTTTCTAGCCGGTCATAGTAGAAAGGAAGGCGGTCTCTCGTCGCTGACGAGGCGCGCCGCAGCTTATGGCGACACTCCTGCCAGATAGCAAGGTCAAACGATCGGAATTCAGTACGCGATCCATCCTGCGCCTTGCCGCAACTTACCTGGGATTGGCTGTTCTCGACGCTATGGCGTTTTACCTTGTATACGTATTCGCCCTCGATGGCGTTTGGGAATTGGCGATTACCATTGCTGTTATCACTTTGCTGGTCAATATCATCAACTTGCGACAGGATCTCTATCCCTTGCGCTGGATATCGCCGGCTTTGGCTTTGATGGGGCTGATGGTGGTCTTCCCGATTATTTATACGGTTTATGTTTCGCTGACCAACTACGGCGACGGCAATCTCTTGACCAAGCAGCAGGTGCTAAACCTGCTGGCGCGGGAGACGTACTTGCCGGAGGGGGGCAAGGTCTATGGCTGGGACCTTTACCAGAACGCCGCGGGAGATTATGCGCTGTGGTTGACAGACGGGGACGATGGCTATTTCTTCGCGACGCTCGGCGACTTCGAGGCGGTCACATTGCTAGCGGCAGGCGCCGACTTGCCGGAGGATTACCAAGGCTATCGCCGGCTGGATCGGGGCGAGTCTCTGCGCGCCAGCCGCGAGGCGCAGGAACTGAGTTTTGGGACGGCGGAATTGCAAATCGGCATAGCCGGCCGCAAGGAGGCAGGCGAATTCGCCCAGCGTTATGTCTACAGGTCGGACGAAGACGCGGTCTTTGACAAGCAGGCGTCTACGCTCTTTTACGCCAACTATGAGACGGGGCAATTCGAAAACGAAAATGGCGCTACCTTGCGGACCGGCTTCATCAGCGGGACCGGCCTCAAAAACTATGTCCGCTTTGTCACGAGCCCCGCGATCAGCGGACCTTTGGCGCGCATATTTGCCTGGACGATCGGCTTTTCGCTGGTCAGCGTCGTTTCAACATTTACCGTCGGCCTTTTGTTCGCTTTGCTCATGCAAAACGAAAGGATTCCCTACCGCAAAGCCTTCCGCACCTTGCTGATCGTCCCGTATGCGATTCCGGCTTTGATTTCGGTGGCCATCTGGAAGGGTATGCTCAATTCCAACCTCGGGGTCATCAGCAACGCCATCGCCTCGCTCGGCATCCAGCCGCCTCCCTTCTTCATTGATCCCGGCTGGTCCAAGTTCGGCATTCTCTTGATCAACCTTTGGCTCGGTTATCCCTATTTCATGTTGGTGTGCAGCGGCGCGCTGGCCGCCATCCCCTCCGATATGTACGAGGCCGCCGAGGTCGACGGCGCCACCTGGTGGGAGAAATTCCACGCGCTGACATTGCCCATGCTGCTGGTGGCGGTCGGTCCCTTGCTGATCGCTTCTTTCACATTCAATTTCAACAATTTTGTCATCATCGAAGCCTATAACGAGGGCGGACCGCCGATGGTGGAGTCTGGCACCTTGCCGGCCGGGCATACCGATATTTTGATCAGTTACGCTTATCGCCTGGCCTTTGGCGGCGGGCGCGGAGCCGACTTTGGCTTGGCTTCCGCCATCACCATCATCATTTTCGTCCTGGTCGCTGGCGTCACGCTGGCGCAATTCCGACTGACCAAGGGCTGGGAGGAGACATCCGAAAATGTCTAGTCATGTCAAAATCAAACGAGGTAACGCTCGTCCAGCCTTCACGCTCGGCTTGGCAATCCAAATCGCGATTCTGGTCATCGCCGTTATCTTCGCGCTCTTTCCCGTGGTCTGGATTCTGTCGGCGGCGCTCAATCCCAGCCAATCGATGAACTCTCAATCCGTCGTCCCGCCTTTGCCCGAAACGCGGGTGGTTTTGGCGGAGGAAGCGGGCGTGCTGTTGGAGATCGCAGCGCCAAACGGCAGCCGCGTTGAGCGCAGCGCGGGTACGATTTTGCTGGTGGAAGTGGATGGCGAACGGGAGGAATTGCGCGCGCCCAAAAACGGATATGTGCGGAATATTCGCCTGCAGGTCGGCGATTCCTTCGCGCCGGGCGAGGCTCTATACGACATCAGCTCCAGTTACTTGATCAATTTTGATACGCTTTTTAATACCGAACGAAAACCTTATGTGCGCTGGCTGCTCAATTCGGTGGCTGTTGCCACGATAACCTCGTTCCTGGTGGTCATGGTGACGGCTTTGAGCGCCTATTCTTTTTCGCGTTTTCGCTTCAAGGGACGCCGCAGTTTGCTGATGCTGATACTGCTGGTACAGGTCTTCCCCAACTTGTTGGCGATGGTGGCCATCTTCCTTATGCTGCAGCAAATCGGCAATCACATTCCCTTCTTCGGCTTGAACACGGCGGGCGGACTGATCCTGGTCTATGTCGGCGGCGCTATGGGCATCAATATCTGGCTGATGAAGGGCTTCTTCGATTCCGTGCCGCGGGATATTGACGAATCGGCGATGGTCGATGGCTGCGGTCATTGGCAGACCTATTGGCGTTTGATATTTCCGCTGGTTCGCCCGGTTCTGGTTGTCGTCGGCATTTTGTCTTTTGTCGGTACCTTTAACGAGTTCGTGCTGGCGCGCGTGCTCTTGAGAGACAAGGAAAGTTGGACGCTAATGGTCGGGCTCTGGGGCTATATTAGCGACAACTTCGCCCGCGATTGGGGCATCTTTGCCGCCGGGGCGATCATCGGCGCTATTCCTACCTTGATCATCTATTTGTCGCTGCAAGATCAGATCGTAGGCGGCTTGACGCAAGGTTCGGTCAAAGGCTAAAGCAGATCTTGCGCTTGATCTGAAGCGGGCGCGGCAGGGACTCTCTTGTTGCGGTTATAATTGCTCGCTGTGCCAACATCATGTGGTCATCCGGGAGTGAGGGCATCAGGCAATGACAGCGCCATCTTTGGATGTTGTGAAGGGAGCGATCGGCCAGGAGTTGGGTCCGCTCGCCTATAGCTATTGCGAACGGGAGGCCGCGCTTTACGCGCTGGGCATCGGCGCGCCGGCGGATTCCATGGATCAAGAGGAATTGAAGTTCGTCTACGAACGCAGCGGCCGCGGCTTCGCCGTTTTCCCGACCTTCGCCGTCATCTACAGCAGAGACTTGCATCATCGCTTCTTGTCCGGCAACCTTGCTGGCATAGCCTATAATCCGATGATGATGGTTCATGGCGAGCAGTTTCTGGAGTTGCTCCGCCCGTTGCCAGTTCGCGCAACTGTTACAACATCGCTCAGAGTCTCGCAGATCTACGACAAGGGAAGCGGTATGCTCATAACTATCGAGGGCGAGAGCGCGGACGAATCGGGCGCGACACTGGCGCTCTCGCGCTCGTCGCTTTTCATTCGCGGCTTGGGCGGCTTCGGCGGCGATCGCGGTCCTAGCGCGAAAGTGGAGAGGCCGCAGTCCCCGCCTGATCTCGCGCACGAAGAGAAAACATCAGAGACACAAGCCCTCTTGTATCGACTGGCGGGAGATGTCAATCCCTTGCATGCCGATCCGCAAATGGCCGCGATTGGCAATTATGACAAGCCGATTTTGCACGGACTTTGTACGTATGGATTCGCGGCTCGCGCCATTTTGCGGCATTTCTGCGCCAACCAGCCGCGTCGATTGCGCTCGATAGAAGCGCGTTTTTCTCATCATGTCTTCCCGGGCGAAACGCTGCAAACCGAGATCTGGTCTCTTGATGAGCGTGAATTGCGTTTCCAGACCACTGCGCTGGAACGGAATGCGGTGGTCTTGAGCAATGGCCGGGCGCGGCTGCGGGAGTAGGGCATGGTCTTTGACGCGACCGAGCATCCGCATCGCAGATACAATCCGCTAACGGGCGAGTGGATACTCGTTTCGCCGCATCGCACCAAGCGCCCCTGGCAAGGCGGGCAGGAAAAACCGCCGCCGGAGGATCGACCCGTTTACGACCCCGATTGTTACTTGTGCCCTGGCAACCCTCGCGCAAATGGCGATTGCAACCCCAGCTACGCTGACACCTTTGTCTTCGTGAACGATTTCGCCGCTGTGTTGCCCGATGTGCCCGATTTTGAGAATAATCAAGAGTCCCTGCTGCGGATGCGACCGGTGCGCGGGGAGGCGCGGGTCATCTGTTTTTCGCCGCGGCACGATTTAACGTTGGCGCAGATGTCCTGTGCCGAGATCGAAAAAGTGGTTGACTTGTGGGCGGAGCAAACTGCGGAGTTGGGTCGCCGTTACAATTGGGTGCAGATCTTCGAGAATCGGGGCGAATTGATGGGCGCCTCCAATCCGCATCCACACGGGCAAATCTGGGCGACAAGAGAACTCGGGGACATCCCCGCCGCGGAAGACCGGCATCAGCGCGCCTATTATGAGCGGCAGGGGAGCGCGCTATTGCTTGATTATGTCGGGCTGGAACTGGAAAAGCGCGAACGCCTGGTTCTCGAAAACGAGACTTGGATTTTGGCCGTCCCGTATTGGGCGGTTTGGCCATTCGAGACCCTGCTCCTGCCACGGAAACATCGTCCCCGCTTGCCCGATTTGGACAGGCGGGAGCGGCGTGATTTGGCGGAAATCCTCAAGCGCGTGCTCATCCGATATGAGAATCTCTTTGAAGCGCCATTCCCCTATTCGATGGGCTGGCACGGCGCGCCTTATGGCGCTGGCGACTATGCTCACTGGCAACTGCACGCTCATTTCTATCCGCCGCTGTTGCGCTCGGCAACAGTGAAGAAGTTCATGGTCGGCTACGAAATGTTGGTCGAAGCGCAGCGTGACATAACTGCCGAGGAGGCTGCGGAACGCTTGCGAAACCTGCCGGACTTGCACTACAAGTCGCGCTAGCGGCAGCGTGAGTTTCTAAGCCTAATCGCTCCAGACCGGCTGCATGATGTCTATCACCAATGGGTCGCCGTTGTAATCGCAGCTGCCGGCTTCGGGAATATAGCCGTCGCGGATTCCCGGCTGCGGCGCCTCTGGGTTGAAGTAATTGTAGACGCGGCGAGAGACCTCGGCGATCAGCGGCAGCGATTCCTGGAAGTTCAGCCACTCCGGTTGGTATAACATCATGGCGATGACGTAATCGCCGCCCGGCGTGAAAAAGAGCGCCGCATTGCCATGCGTGTCGGCAATCCAGCCGTGTTTGTGCGCAACGCGGGTACCGGCGGGCACGCCGGCTTTGAGCAGGGCGTCCACCGTGTTGTTGCTCATGACATGGAGTATCTGCCGACATTCTCTCGGTTCGAGGCGATTGCCATAAGTTTCGATGAGCGGACCGTCCTCGCGATAGGCGCAACGATATATGCTGCCCAGCAATGCGCCCGCCTCCGACACTGTCAATTGATTCGACAGATCCGGATTGGCTTTGACCTGGTCGGCACTGGTTCTTGGCAGGTTGATTGGTCCGGGCGGTGGCTCCGGCGTGCCGATGGTGGTAAATGGCGCTGTGATGAAGGAACGCGACCAGCCCAGCCCTTCATAAAAGCCCGAGACAGCGTCGGCGCCGTAATAGGTGTTTCCGCCGCCAAGCAGGCTCAGTAGACGGTTTGTGGCGACATTTTCGCTACAGATCATTGTATTGGCGATGTCGGTCGCCAGCGAGATCGACGGCGGCGCTTCCAATTGGGTGTAGAGCGCTGTGAGAATGGCAATCTTGTTGATGCTAGTTCCACTGAAGGCGATGTCATCGCCGAAGCTGAAAGCTTCTCCACTTCCCAAATCCAGCACAAATAGCGCGCCGAAGCGACTGGTTTGCGGATCGAATCCCCTTTCTAAAACCAGATTCCACAAGTGATCAGCGAGTATCCGGAAACCGGTGCTGAGCGGAATCCCCTCGCCGAGGCCGCCGCTGCTGATTGCCGGAGGTGTTGCGCTAAGGGGCGGCAGATTCAGCCGCGTTTGGGAGATAGCTGGCGCGCTGAAGAGATCGCCGCTGATGCGCAGCAAGTCGCGCGCGATCCAGGCTTGCTTGTTAGGCAGGCTCTCGAAATAAATGCGAACCCAAGGAAACTGCGTATGGTATCCCGTGACAGCAAATTCTTGCCCGGCCCGCGCCACGCCAACGCGCGGATAGTCAATGCCGGGTCCGTAGCGAATGTTCACTTCCCCGACGACTTCTCCGATGACGCCGAAACCGGCTGGACCTGGCGTAGAGGTTGCGTCGAGACTTAGATTCGCCTCTGGCGGGACCGACGGCGATGGATAGGCGGTCGATGTGGCTGTGGCCGTCGCCGGCTCGTCATTCAATTTCAGATGGGAAACGGGCACCTGATCGAGATTGCCGCTGAGGGCGACCAGCGTCTCGTATACCCAGCCAATGGGGCTGGTCGTTCCTGGCGATCCTAGCAAGAGCCAGGGATAGAACTGGCTGCGTCCAAGCACGGGATAGGCTGTGCCTGCGGTGATCTCGCCGATCAGCGCCGAATTGATATTGTCGCCGGCGCGCAAATTCGCCTGTCCCAGGGCTTGCGCCGTGATCCCGGATGGTTGCTGCGCCAAAGCGAGGCTGGCGAGCGTCAGCAATAACGAGAGGGTCCAGACGACCGGCGCGCGCATGTGGAGTCCTAGGGTGATGGCGGACGGAAATCGCCGCGCATTATAGCAAAGTCAGCGAGCCGCAGAAAGCCATTGTCGACCTGATTGTCGTATTGACATTGACCGCCGAGGGGGTATACTTGTGGCGCTCTCCAGCCGAAGTGGCGGAATTGGCAGACGCGCTACGTTCAGGGCGTAGTTCTCTTCGGGGAGTGTGGGTTCGACTCCCACCTTCGGCACAGCGACGAACTCGATCACCCGGTCGAGTTCGTCGCTTTTATGGGAATTGTCACTCAGCGCGTAGCCAGCGAAAAGCTCCCAGGAATGTCGCGCTCACGCAAAAAAACGAACGCAATCTGCGACGCGCGACTCGCGCTGGAGTCGGCCACAGATTCTATGGCGCGCATTTTCGGGCGACTCTGTGATTCGCCCCTACAAGGCTTGTCCGGTACTGGTAAAGTCGCATTCGCCTTTGATCTACCCCCCTCAATCCCCCCATAGCAATGGGGGGAAGCTAGTTTCGACGCTGCATCAACGCGAGTATTCTGATGTTGCAAGTGTCGATAGCTGCCGTTTTC
>JAJEFB010000020.1 GCA_022820665.1 Anaerolineae bacterium
CTTGCCCAGATAAACATTCGGCTCCTGAACCAGGAATTCCCGAATTTTCGTCCACTGTTTGTCAGATAGTCTTATGTATGTCATAAGACTATTTTACGCATTTATGAAATCCGCATGTCAAAATATCAACAGAACCTAGTAATCTTCGCTTCGGACCAGAAATCGGTGTAGGCAAGCAGAAGGTCGATACGCCGGTACTGAAACCATGGCTGGATGCATTGGATATGATGGTTGCCGACTTGCAAGAATGTCGCGCCTTGCGGGATACTCGCTCGGCGGTGTTCTTGGCCGACGCTAGGAACATGCGTAGATACATGTCGCCAAATTCGATCGACGCGATCATAACTTCTCCACCATATCCCAATGAAAAGGACTATAGTCGGACCACGCGCCTTGAATCGGTTTTGCTTGGTTTTATGTCGAGCCGGGAAGACCTGCGAAAGCAAAAGCAGCAATTCATCAGGTCGAATACTCGCGGAGTCTACAAGGCCGATGAAGACCACCATTGGGTGCAAGACATTCCAAGAATTCAGGAACTTGCTAATTCAATAGAAGCGCGGCGACTGGAACTGGGGAAAACTTCCGGGTTTGAGAAACAATACGCTAAAGTAGTACGGCTGTATTTTGGCGGCATGGCTCGCCACCTGTCGGAGTTGAGATCGCTGCTCCGGCCGGGCGCGAAGCTGGCTTATGTAGTGGGAGACCAAGCGTCGTATTTCCGCATCATGATTCGGACGGGACAAATTCTGGCGGAAGTTGCGGAGCGCTTAGGTTATGAGGTTATGGATATTGATTTGTTCCGGACGCGCTTTTCCACTGCTACAAAAGAGCACCTTCGAGAAGAAGTATTGCTGCTAAAGTGGAATGGATGAGTTAGCTTTATGTCAAAGCAGAATCTCTACTCCCGGATTATTGAAGACATATTTTTCCAACACTATTCGTCGGGTGATTCAGTCGTACCATTTGAGCGCGATGATATTGCGCGGGCAGCGGGGCGACTCAAAATTTCTCTGCCCAAGAATTTGGGCGATGTCGTGTATTCCTTTAGACATCGAAATCCACTTCCAGACGCAATTATTCGGGTAGCTCCAGCGGGTCTATCGTGGATGATTGTCGGCAAAGGGAGAGCAAAATACGCCTTTGAACTCAAGCTGGTTTCAAAGATTCAACCCGATTCTATGTTGCCACTTACTAAAGTACCCGATGCCACCCCTGGAATCGTCGCGCGGTATGCCTTAACTGACGAACAGGCGCTATTGGCGAAGCTTCGATACAACAGGCTGGTAGACATTTTTACTGGTGTCACCTGTTATTCCATCCAAAATCACTTGAGGACAACAGCGCGTGGCATCGGTCAAATCGAGACTGATGAGATTTATGTGGGATTGGACAAGAGAGGGGCGCACTATATCCTACCTGTGCAAGCTAGAGGCAAGGCAGATCAAATTGGAGTCGTTCAAATTGAACAGGACTTAGCACTGTGTCGAGAGAAGTTTTCTCAATTAGTCGCGCGTCCGATAGCAGCACAGTTTATGGACGACAACAATATAGCGCTGTTCGAGTTTGGAACAGACGCGGAAGAATCAATAGTAAAACTCGCTGAACGCCACTATCGCTTGGTTCCTGAACACGAACTGTCAAATGATGAGCTGAGAACCTATCGCAGTCGCCGAGCAGACTGAGCGACCTAGCCAGTACTCTCGCGCAACCGCTGCACCACCGCCGAGGCCGCGCTGGCCATCAGCGAGACATCGTTCATCACTGTGACAAATTCATAGCCGCGTTTGATCATATCGATAGCGTGGTCGGTATCAGCCGCGAACAGGCCCGCTTTGAGACCATGCGCCCGCGCTGACACCAGGATGGCGTCCAGCGCTGCGTCGACGGTCGCGTCAGCGGAGCTAAGCCCGGCGCGCCCGGTCATGCTCAGGCGCAGATCGCCGATGCCGACGAAGACCCCGTCTAAACCTGGGACGCTCATGATCTCGTCGCGGTTGTCGAAACCGGCTTCGGTCTCAATCATGGCGAAAGTGATGATCGTATCGTTGGCGTACTCGGCGTAATCGTCGCCGGCGAAAATACGCGCGCGCGTCGGCCCCAGGCTGCGATAGCCCAGCGGCGGGAAACGGCAAGCGCCGACGAAGGCCTCGCATTCCGCGCGCGTCTCGATCATGGGGCAGATGACGCCGTAGGCGCCGGCATCCAGCAGGCGCATGGTATCGCCGGGCGTGTTCCAGTTGACGCGCACCATGGGCACGGTGTCGGTGGTGGAGATGGCTTGCAGCATCTGTATCGTCGTCTCGATGCCCATCAGGCCGTGCTGCATATCGACGACCAGGCTGTCCCAGCCCGAATGCGCCATGACTTCGGCTGACCAGGTGCTGGGGCTGTGCAGCCAGCCGTTGATAACGGTCTTGCCTTCCGCCCACAGCGTTTGCACGCGATTTTCACGCATCTTTCATCCATTCAAACTCGCTGATAAACTGGGATTGTAGTATACGACTGTAACGGGACAATTCCAAGCTGGGTGACGTGATCAAGTTTGCGTCTCCGGGCGAGTAGGAATATAATCGGCAACCATGCCTGTGTGAGCATTGTGCTAGTCGTAGAAAGCGTATGACATGGGAAACTTGGCAATTGAAGGTCTCAAATTACTTTACGGAGTTGTCGCCGACAAAGACGCGAACGAGCGTTTGGAAGACTGTCGTAAGCAGGAATTTGAAGGCGAGGAGCTTGAGGGGCATCATCCACAAGCCAAACGAGTTGTCAGCACCCTATTTGCAGTCATTGAAGAAGCTGGGCGGACGAATAAGGAAGGCTGGCTCTGTGTCAAGTCGCACCTGCCCAGGTCCGAAATGGGTCGACGGGTTTTGCTGGGTTATCTGCACCAGAATGGATGGCGCTGGACACTAGAAGAAACCGCGGTTTTCAATGTTGGGCAGATTGAATGCACCCTTTACACCGACGGTGTATTGCATTTCAAAAGGCTGGTCGTGTAAATGGCAAGACTAGGTTCTTTGTCTCCTATGTCAACGGGAACATGATAGCAACCCACAGCTTATTGTAAAATCATTCTCCCCATCTCCCCATTTTGATGAGATAGACGAGTTGTACGCGTATTATCTTTGCTCGTTCTGTTTGCATTGACAAGAGACCTGTGGCAACGAAATTATGTATGCCAGCAACATCAACAAGATAGTCCTCATCACATTCTTTCAGCGCTTTCATCTTTACGTTCACGCCTATGCCTTGCTGCTGCTAGGTCGCGAATTGACCTTGGCGCAGATCGCCCTAATCGAGTCGATTGTTATCGGCACGATATTCCTGATGGAAGTGCCCACCGGCGTTCTGGCGGATCGCGTCGGTCGCAAATGGTCAATCTTCGCGTCCACCTTTCTCTTGATGAGCGCCGAATTCATCTTCATCTTCGCGCGCGGATTCGAATGGTATGTGTTTATCGCCTTTTTAACTGGCACGGGATTCGCCTTCGCCTCTGGCGCGATGGAAGCGGTGATCTATGACAGCTTGCCCGAAAAAGGGCGCGAGGACGCGATGAAGCGGGCGATGGGCCGGGTGAATAGCTTCGCGCAAATTGCCTTCGTCATAGCCCCTATCTTGGGCGGTCTGATTATCGGCGACGCCTCGCTCGAGAATTTCATCCCGGCCATCGCCTTGACGGTTCTTGCGCTCTTGTTTGGCCTGTTCGTCTGCCTAACGCTGCGCGAGCCGCCAATTGATTCGGCGGAAAAAAAGGCGGGCAGCATGACCTTGCTTCGCGATGGCGTCTCCTTGCTGCTCAGGCAACCGCGCTTGCGTCGACTGACGCTGCTGGTCGTTTTCACATCGCCCTTTACCGGCGCCATGGTGACGACCCTCAGTCCGCCTTATCTGGTGCAGAACGAGGTTTCACCCTTCGTCATCAGCCTCACGTTGTCCCTTGGCAGTCTGCTGGCGGCATTGACACAGCGCTACGCTTACAAGGTCGAAGAATGGCTGGGCCAAACGCGGGCGATAGCATTGCTGATTCTGCTGCCCGGAGCGCTGTATTGGATTTTGGCGGCGGTCACCGGCTCCTTCGCGCCTGTCCTGGTCATAATCCTGATGTATGGCGTCAACGATATGAAGGCGCCGCTGTTTTCCGCCTATCAAAACGCGCTGATCGAAAGCAAGAACCGCGCGACCGTCTTGTCAATGATCAGTATGTTCCTGAGCTTGTTCCTGGCGCTTGGTTTGCCGGTCTACGCCACATTGGCGCAGCGCTCCCTGAGCCTGACATTTGTGGTGATGGGCTTGGTCATTGTGTTGGCGGGGCTTTTGCTGGGGGTGCATCGCTTGACCGAAGCGGAAGACACAACCTGATTCAGTTGACAGCGCGTTCGAGATTGTAGACCTCGCGCTTGCTGTAGACCGCGCCGCTCGGTTGCAAGTCGCTTTCGTAGAGCGCGAACTGCGTAACGGGGAACGGCTCGCAAAAGAAGTCCATGTGCTCGCGTATCCAGGTTGAAGCCAGCCCGCGGCGCAACGGTTTCTTGAAGCGCATCAGCGTAATATGCGGGTGAAAGCGCCGGCGCTCGCGTTGGAATCCCTCACGCTCCAACGCTCTCCCGACTGCTTCGTACACTTCGCGCAGCGGCGGGGTATTTTCCACGCCGGTCCAGATGACCCGCGGTCGCGCCTCAATAGGGAATTGTCCCACGCCGGTGATGCGCAGGTCGAAAGCGGGCGCGTCCACCTCGCGCAGAATACGCCCGTAGGCGCGCGCAACCGCTTCCGGCACGTTGCCGATGAAGTGCAGGGTCAAGTGCAAAGCGTCACGGCGCGGCCAGCGCCCGGGCGGCAGATCATCCTGGCGCAATCGCAGGATAGCGTCTTTGGTGTCTTCGGGCAGGTCAATGGCGACGAAGAGGCGGGGCACATCGGCTCCTTGTTTGCAATGTTCCAGTTTGGGATTATACTCCATACTCACATTACAAGAAAAAGACACGACGAGCTTTGGGATACAAATCGAATATGCGCAAAAAGGACATCGCAACAAGTTTTCTTCAAATGGTTTGGTCAGGCGCGGTGTCTGAGGCTTACGAAAAATATATTCACCCCGACTTTATTCATCACAACGCCTACTTCAAGGGTGACCGACAGACACTCCTCAGAGGAATGGACGAAAGCGCGCGGCAGTTTCCCGATAATCAATGCCAGGTCCTGCGCGCCCTTGAAGATGATGATTTAGTTGCCGTCCACAGCAAAGTTGCGCTCGATCCCGAGAACGTATTTTCTGTCATTCACATTTTTCGATTTGAGGACGAAAAAATCATCGAAGAGTGGGAATCGGCTCAAGAAGTCCCAAAAGATTCACCGAATGAAAACGGGATATTTTGAGGATCTACAGTTAATTCGGATTCCTCCGTCGCTCAAAAGCGCGCTTGAAATGAGAAAAGACCTTTTGCTTTGTTGCTTTTCTCGGTGTCCTCGGTGGTTAATAATCAGTCCAATTTTGCATCATGCCAGTCGCCATCAGTTTGAAGCGATTGCCCTGGCCGCGACTCTCTCGCGCTTGCCTAAATGCGTGTTTCAGCTTACGCTTTACATAGTCGTGTTACTGTCCCTCATTAAGGAGCGCGCCACATTGAAAGCGTCAATTGCAAAGATCTGGATCATTCTGCCGTTAATCCTTCTGCTGCCCGTCGCCACGGGCGCCGAGAGCCACTGTAACTTCGCGGACGAAACGATTGTGCTGGGCGGCGTCGTGCCGCTGTCGGCGCCGGGCTCAGTCGCCGGCGGCATTGGCATGAAATGGGGCTTTGAACAAGCCGTATCTGATATCAACGCCGATTGCGGCATTGATATAGACGGCGCGAATCATCGCATTGACCTGGTCACTGCCGACTCGGAAGGCGTCTCTGAATACGGGCAACTGGTGGTTGAGCGCCTGGTCTTGCAGGATGGCGTACGCGGCATCGTCGGCTTTTATCACAGCGCTGTGGGCTTGGCGACGATGGGCTTGGTGGAGAAATATCGCATCCCAACGATTTACGCCCATCCGCGCAACGACCTCATCAGCGCCGCTGGTTATGACAGCTTCGAGGGCGATCCGCCGCGCTTTGCCGACGGCATCGACTATGTTTTCCGCACCTCGCCGCCCAGCTCGATTGTCGGCAAGGTTGTCACCGACTGGTTGATCGCGCAGGGCGTCGAAGACGTGATCCTGATACTGGAAAATACCGACTACGGTCATCCGGCCGCGGCGGCGGAACGCGCGCATTTGGAAAAAGCCGGCGCGCGCGTCGACCAGTTGGAGATCGAACTGGGAACCGAAGATTTCGTGCCCATCCTCAGCCGCATCTACGCGCGGCCGCGTCTGCCGGACGCCATCCGCATTATCGTCAGCGGAGAAACTTCTTACAACCTCACGCAGCAGATGTCGGAGTTGGGAATCGCGCCGACCGCCGACACCATTTGCGTGACCAACCATCTCGCTTTTCAGTCCGAGCAATTCTGGAACACCGTGCCCGACGGCAACTTCTGCGCCTTCGACCGAGTCGGCACCATCCCCAGTCTCTACAACGACATGGCGAAATCCCTGGACGCGCGCTACCGGGAGGACTTTGGCGACGTGCTGGTCAGCTTCGCCATGGAAGCCTACGACAGCGTCTGGTTGATGGCGGACGCGATGGAACGCGCCGGCAGCTATACGGACGCCGACGCCATCGTTCGCGCCTTGGAAACCAGCGATATCACATTGACGCAGGGTCGCTATTATTTCGATTACGGGAGCCACAATCCCGACTTGCCGGAAGGCCTGCCGTCTTATATGTGGCATCAGTGGCCCGTGCCCGTCGTGACGGTCATGCAGTATTACGAGCAAGATCAAAACGCCCTGGACGCGGCAGTGCTATACCCGCCAGCCTATCAGACTCACGGCACCTCGTACTTCCGCCCGGGCGATTAGCCGCTTGCGCCGCTGCACCCCTCGGGCAGCCTTCCCGCCCTCGCCAGCAATTGGGTATCGCCGGGCGCATTTCAATATTTTGGGAGTATTCTAGGAATTGCGAAAGAATGTCACCTTTTAGCGGGTTCTATACAGGAAATAAACACAGAGCGCGCAGAGGGCACAGAGAAATAATCTATTTGATTTTGTGTTCTTTGCGTCTTTGTGGTTAATCTTGTTTTTGAACGGCAAAGTCATGCGCATTGTCAATAATCTGAAATACACCCCCTAAGTCCCTAAGTCCGCGCTGATAGCACCGTCATCAGAATTGTGGTATTGTAATAGATAGAAGTTCAAGTGAAACGATTTGCGCGGGATTAGGAGGATGGAATGAATTTCAAGAAATTTGTCTTTATGTTCTGCTCGTTATGTTCCTTTTTGCTTGCGCCGGTGGGCGGGCTTTACGCCGACGGACACTGCGAATTTGCCGATGAGGTCATTAAGTTTGGCGGCATTGCCCCGCTTTCTCCCCCCGGCTCGACCGGCGCTGGCGTCATCATCGACTGGGCATACCAACAGGCGGCGGACGACATCAACGCTGACTGCGGCATCGAAATCGCCGGCGTCAATCATCGACTGGAAGTCATAACCGGCGACAGTGAAGGCATTTCCGAGCGCGGTCAGGCGCTTGCCGAGCGCTGGATATTTGAAGATGGCGTGCATGGCGTGGTCGGCGGCTATCACAGCGCTGTGGCGCTGGCGCTCATGAAATTGACGCAGGAGAACCGCATTCCGACTTTGTTCGCCGGTCCCTGGAACGACAATATCACCGCCAACGGCATCATCGAATTCGAGGGCAGGTCCCCCCGAATCGAAGATGGCGTCGACTATATCTTCCGCACATCCCCCGCCAATTCCATGGTCGCGGCGGTGGCGGCGGAGTGGATAATCGAGCGCGGCTTGGATGATGTCATCATCATGACCGAAAACACCGACTATGGCATCCCGGCCGCCGCCGACGAAAGGGCGCTGCTGGAAGCGGCTGGCATCAAGGTCGAACAATATAACTTTGAATTGGGCACGGAAGACTTCGTGCCGATTCTCAATCGCGTGCTGACGCGCCCAGAACCGCCGGATGTCATCCACGTGCTGGTCACCGGAGAGACGGGCTTCAACCTCAATCAGCAGATGGCCGAGCTCGGCATCGCGCCCAGCGAAGAGACCATCTGTTACGCCGAGAGTTTCGCCGGCGATTCCGAGCAATTTTGGGCGGCTGTCCCCGACGGCAACTATTGCGCCTTCACCCGCGTCGGCGCCACGCCGGCGCTTTTTGGCGAGATCGCAACGGAATTGAACGCGAAGTACACGGAAACCTGGGGCGGCGTCGCGCCCAGCTTCGCTTTGGAGCCCTACGACAGTGTGCGTTTGCTGGCGCATGCGATTGACGTCGCCGATACCTTCACCGACCCGGACGCCATTGTCGCCGCCTTGGAAACCGCCGATGTCGAGCTGGCTCAGGGGCGCTATTACTTCAATTATGGCAGCCACAATCCTGATTTGCCCGAAGGCGCGCCGGCCTTCATGTGGCATCAATGGCCCGACCCGATTGTGACTGTGGTGCAATACTTTGAAGAAGGGCAGAGCGCGCTGGACGCCGCGGTGATTTATCCGCCGCTCTATCAAACCCATGGCACATCCTATATAGCGCCCGGCACATCGCCCTGATTTTGCCGAGGCTTCCCTAAGCAAGCCATACGATTCGCTGAAAACGGGTGGGCGCAAACCCGCCCGTTTCCTTTTGCGATAAACCGAAGGACGAATCCCAGATGACATTCCCTAAACTGAGCGAACAATTCCGCATCAGCCGCTTGGGCGCCCCCGCCGGCAAAGCGCGCATTGTACTCGATACCGATACCTATAACGAAATTGACGACCAGTTCGCGCTTACGTACGCGCTGCTCTCGCCGGACAAGCTCTCTGTTGAAGCGATTTACGCCGCGCCCTTCCACAACAGCCGCTCAGCGGGACCGGGCGATGGCATGGAAAAGAGCTATGACGAGATCCTGCGCTTGCTGGATTTTTTGGGGCGTTCAGCAGATGGCTTCGCCTTCCGCGGATCCACTGAATACCTGGGCAGCGAGCGGCAGCCGCAAGACAACGCCGCGGTCCGTGATTTGATCGACAAGGCGCTTGCCAGCCCGGCCGATGACCCGCTCTATGTGGTTGCCATCGGCGCCATCACCAATGTCGCTTCGGCCTTGCTGCTGGAACCGGAGATCATCAAAAAGATCGTGGTAGTCTGGCTGGGCGGGCATCATTTGAATTGGCCGCATACGCGCGAGTTCAACCTGGCGCAGGATGTGCCGGCGGCACAGGTCGCGCTCGACAGCGGCGTGCCCTTTGTGATTGTGCCCTGCATGGGCGTGACCTCTCACCTGCTGACCACGCTGCCGGAGTTGCAGTCAACCATCGGCGGGACCAATCCGGTTGGCGATTATCTCTGCCAGATCTTCAAAGAATATCGTCCCGATTCTTTCGGAGCGTCCAGCGTGATATGGGATATCTCGACCATTGCCTGGCTGCTCAACAGCGATTGGGCGCCGAGCGATCTGGTACATAGTCCCGTGCTTACCGATCAAGTCACCTGGAGCGTCGATCAATCGCGGCATCTGGTTCGGGTCGCCAACTTTGTCCATCGCGATCCTATCTTCCGCGACTTATTCAAGAAAATCCGGGCGCTGGGAAGCAACTGAAAACTAGAGCTGCTGGCTATACTCTCGATCTTCAGCGCCGCTCGCCAAGACCAAAATCGTTAGAATCGCGCATTCTCTCGTTGACAGACCAATACCCCTAAGTTTTAGGGACTTATACAGCTTCAAAGGTCAATTACACTTGATAGTGAGCAGGACCAATTTCGTTGGACGATAGCAATGATAGATTGCCAACTTCCGTTCGTTCAACGTATTAGCAAACAGGCGAAACCTAGGAGGATAAAATGTCGATAACTCAGGTTACTTTGAACAGCAATTTTGTTTTCGATGAGCCCGGAGCCCTTACCACGTTAGAGAAAGCGCAGGATTTCTTCTTTCGCGCCGAACTGAGTGATAGGCTCCAGCAGATTTGGGACTCGATTAAGCATTTGCCTCTAGATAAAGCCCTGAAGATTGTGAAGACTGTCGCGATCATCGTAGGAGTTGTTCTACTGAGTCAAAATATCTCAATCACTGGGATTCTTGCACTAGCGGGTTCAATTGCTGGTTTGCTTTTTGCGGCAATCACCAACGTTTTGGTTTGGTGCATATATATCCCGCTCTATGCATTCAGGAGTTCTTACTTCGCTCATAGCGTCATACTCGCCCTAGGACTGGCCTGGATCGGTGTCAGTCCAATTGTCGCTCTCGTTTTCAGCCCGATGCTTTTGATTGGCATCCGTTTTCTGGAGCAATCAGACTTGGCTAAGAAAAAACTTGACGTTGTCTTTAGTCCCGTCGGTGAAGGCATCCGGAAACTTGCGGGCTATGTCGCTGGCTTCGTCGGCGAAGCCTTCTAGCTGCTTCGCAGCTTAAACAACGAGGGACATGCGTTAGACACGAGCAGGGCGACACATGTGTCGCCCATTTCCAATACGTTGCAGAGAGTTGCCTAGCTCTTCCCGTTTGAGCCATTGCGCCCGTTGGATCGCCGAACCGGCCGCTTGCGCGGCAGCTTCATGGGCAATTTATGCCGCCGCACCCCATCGAACTGGTAGAGCGCGTTGGCGACGGCGCCCGCTGTTGGCACCAGGCCAATCTCGCCGACGCCTTTCGCGCCATAAGGTCCATAGGGATCGGGCACTTCGACGCCGATGACTTCCATTTCCGGCATATCCCTGGCGCGCAGGATGCCGCATTTGCGCAGCATGGTGCTCTTGGGCCGGCCATCTTCCATCGGCAAGTCCTCGCTGATGGCGTAACCCAGACCCATATGGATCGAGCCTTCCAGTTGGCCCTCGAAGAGCGTGGGGTTGAAGATCTTGCCGGCGTCATGCGCGGCGATGATCTTTTCCACTTGTCCAGCCTCGTCCAGAATCACCACTTGCGTGGCGTAGCTGTAGCTGTAATGAGTGTAGACCTTCTCGACCATAGCGCCGGGCTTGGTGGTCCAATCCACCGTGAATGCGCCGACGTAGCGCTTGCCGACCAGTTCCTCCAGGGAGTGCTTCTTCAGGTCGGCTTTGAACTCGCGGCAGGCGTCGATAATGGCGTTGCCAATCAGCGAGGTCGCCCGCGAAGCGGTGGTCATGCCGGTCACCATCTCGGAATTGGTCTCGACGCGGACCTCAACCAGCGCCGGATCAAGGCCGGTTTCGGTCACCAGCGCCTGCACCGCCATGGTATGCACGCCTTGTCCCATCTCGGTCCAGCCGTGGTCGATGATAACCTTGACGGGTCCCCCCCATCCCCCGGCCCCTTCCCCCACAGGGAGGGAAGGGGGAGCCTTTTGCTTTGAAGTCTCTCCCTCTTTATGGGGGAGGGATTTAGGGTGGGGGACAACGCTGACAGTCACCTGGGACGAATCCGGCATGCCATTGCCGATGCCGGTGTTCTTGATGCCACAAGCGATGCCGGCGAACCTGGCGTTGCGGAATTCGTTCTTGACCGCTTCCAGCGTGGCTTTAGCGCCAGCGCCCGCTTCAATGACCTGACCGGTGGCGGTCATATCACCGTCATCCAGCGCGTTTTTGTAGCGGAATTCCCAACGGTCGAAGCCACCCTGTTCACAAAGATCGTCAATGCAGCTTTCCAGGGCGAAGGCGGTTTGATTGACGCCGAAACCGCGCATGGCGCCGCAGGGCAGGTTGTTGGTATAGACCGCCGTGCTTTCGATATCGGTGACCGGGAAATTGTAAGCGCCGGTGGCATGGCCCGCCGAGCGTTCCAGCACCTTCATGCCGACCGAGGCGTAAGCGCCGGTATCGCCCACGAAACGCCCTTTGCAGAAGGTCAACATGCCATTCTCGTCGCAGCCGATGGTGTACTCCATCCAGATCGGATGGCGCTTGGGGTGCATGATGATTGATTCGTCGCGAGTCAGGCGCACTTTCACCGGCTCGCCCATCAGATAAGCCGCCAGCGCCGCGTGACCCTGTACCGAGAGATCTTCCTTGCCGCCGAACGCGCCGCCGTTTGAGACTAAAATGACGTTCACATCGGCTTGCGGCAAGCCGAGCAGCTTGGCGATTTGCACGCGATCTTCAAAGACGCCCTGCCCCTGGGATAGCACTGTTATTCCACCCCCCTCGGCCCCCCCATAGCTATGGGGGGAAGATTGAAGTGAAGTTCCAAGTCCCCCCTGATGCTTCGGGGGGGATTTAGGGGGGGTAGGATAAGCGATGCAGGCTTCAGGTTCCATGAAGCCGTGTTCGATCATCTGCGTCTCGTAAACGCCGGTGGTGGTGTATGCCGATTCCGCCATTGCCGTTTCAAGATCGCCGCGATTGGTGATGGATTGCGAAAGGACGTTGCCGCCTTCGTGCACTGAGGGGCTTTCGGCGCCCAGCGCGGCGTGCATATCGGTGACCGCTTCCAGCACTTCGTAGTCAATCTCGATCAACTCCACCGCTTCCCGCGCAATGGCGTCGCTTTCCGCGACCACAAGCGCCAGCACATCGCCGACATAGCGCGTGGTTTCACCGACGCCGATCATCAGCGGCCAGTCCTGCTTTATCAAGCCAATATGCCTGTCGCCCGGCACATCGTCCGCAGTGAAGATGCGGGTGACGCCCGGATGCGCCAATGCTGCGCTCAGGTCCATTGACCTAACGACCGCGCGCGGATGATCGCTGAACTTCAGCGCGCCGATCCGCATGCCCTCCATGCGGATGTCATCCACATAGCGATGCTGCCCCAGCACCAGATCGCCCGCCTGATACTTGGGCAAGCGCGAACCGATGCGCCCGTCGCATTCCGGAATCGGCACTTCTTCTTCGTTGCGAATGGCATCGGCGGCCGTCTCAATCGCGTTGACGATTTTCTTGTAACCGGTACAGCGGCAGAGATGCGGCGTCAGCGCCTTTTCGATCTCGGCGCGCGAAGGATCGGGATTGCGGTTGATCAAGTTATTGGCTTGCATGACAATGCCGGGGATACAGAAACCGCATTGTACGCCGCCCTCGGTGACAAAGGCATTGGCGAAAACGTTCTGCCGATATTCGCCCAGCCCTTCGGTGGTCGTCACGGACTTGCCGGCGATCTTTTCCATTTTGGTGACGCAGGAGAGCAAAGCCTTGTCATCGACCTGCACCACGCAGCAGCCGCAAGCGGCTTGTGGGGCGCAACCGTCTTTGGGGGAGATGATGCCCATGTCCTCGCGCAGGACGTTCATCAGCGGGCGGGCGGGGTCGCCGTCGTACTGTGTCATTTCACCGTTAAGCATGAATTCAATCATTTGAAGTGTCTCCTATCTAATATGCGTTCAGCACACCAGGCACTTTTCGATAGGTTCACTCGACCTAACGCCGCGAGCCACGACCTGCGACTGTATTCACTATTATGGTAAGTTTTGCAGAATTTTTCAAATATTCATCTGTATTGATAGTGTATCTAAGTCGGTTGAAATTCTTTTGCCAGTACTCAAATGGATATCTTTTCCAAAATAAAAACGATTTTGTAGGGGCGGCTGTCAGGTAGTTGTTGTTCTTTGTTGCGACCGAAATGGATACGCTACCTCTTCATTTAATCACCGAGTACAACGAAGTTCACGCCGCCATTTGGAAGCAAATTGTATGGAAACATGCTCTCTCTCCCAAAACATCAAGCTGATCTGTGAATGCGCCGGATGCATTTACCCTAGTCACAAGCCAATTGGGGCAGCGCAACATCAAATCTAATATGACCGTATGCTCGTATCTTAGAATATCTGTTCAATTTGCCAATCGCTTTTCTCCAAATTTCAAAATCCAAATCCCTTTACAATTGCGAATAATCATTCAGATGTCGCTTCTTCTGTCGGCGCTCCATCACTCTGTCGCCCGCAGCCAGCCTTTTTGTTACAATCACCGGCATATCGGCTCTAGCAAAGGACAGCGAAAATGGCGGATTACACTCCCCGACCGGAACATAAATTCACCTTCGGCTTGTGGACAGTCGGCAATGTCGGCCGCGACCCCTTCGGCGCGCCCACCCGCGAGGCCATCTCGCCGGTGGAAATCGTGCGTATGCTGGCGGAGGTCGGCGCCTGGGGCGTCAACTTGCACGACAACGACTTGGTGCCCATCGACGCCACTACCGCCGAGCGCGACCAAATCGTCGCCGATTTCAAACGCGCCATGGACGAGGCTGGCATCGTCTGTCCCATGGCCACCACCAACCTCTTCTATGATCCCGCTTTCAAGGATGGCGCTTTCACCAGCAATGACCCGGCCGTCCGCGCCTATGCCCTGCAGAAAACGATGCGCTCTATGGACCTGGGCGCGGCACTCGGCGCGGAGATCTATGTCTTCTGGGGCGGCCGCGAAGGCGCTGAATGCGACAGCGCCAAGAACCCGGCCGATGGCGTCAAGCGCATGCGCGACGCGGTCAACTTCTTGTGCGAGTACTCCAAGGATAACGACTATGGCTATCGGTTTGCCCTGGAACCGAAACCCAATGAACCGCGCAGTGACATCTACTTCCCCACCGTCGGCAGCATGCTCGGTTTCATCGCCACCCTTGATGATCCCGAGATGGTCGGCGTCAACCCCGAGGTCGCCCACGAGCACATGGCGGGCTTGAACTTCATGCACGCTGTGGCCCAAGCCTGGGATGCCGGTAAGCTCTTCCATATCGACCTCAACGACCAGATGTTCGGCCGCTACGATCAAGACTTCCGCTTTGGCAGCATGATGCTCAAGCAGAATTTCCATCTGGTGCGCTTCCTGGAAGATGTCGGCTATGACGGCAGCCGTCATTTCGACGCCCATGCCTATCGCAGTTCCCAATACGAAGACGTCAAGGAATTCGCCCGCGGCTGCATGCGCTCCTACCTGGTCTTCAAAGAAAAAGCCGCGCAATTCAACGCCGATGCCGAAGTAAACGCACTGCTGGCGGAGATCAACGCCGACGATGGCAGCTACAGTTGGCTGGGGGACGGCTACAGCAAGGAAGCGGCCGACAAGCTCAAAGCGATCGCCTTTGATCGCGTCGGCATGGGCGCGCGCAACTTGCCCTATGAGCGGCTAGATCAGTTGACCTTTGATATTCTGATGGGCGTACGCTAAGAAAATCCCCGCCGCAAGTCCCTTCCCATTGATGGGAAGGGACTTGTGATAGATCTCGTCGCTGAGAGACTCCCCTTCCCTCATTTTGGGGCATGGGGACCAACAACAGAAAGGAAATACCATGCCCTGTCTCATGGGACTCGATATCAGCACCACCGGCGCCAAAGCGCTGATCATTGACGAGACCGGCGGCGTCATTGCCGTCGCCAATACTCCTCAGCCGATCAGCCAGCCCCAACCGCTCTGGAGCGAGCAGCACCCGGCCGATTGGTGGGACGGCATCGTCAAGAGCATTCGCGCGGCTTTGGCGGACTCCGGCTTGAGCGGCGACGACATCAGCGCCATCGGACTGACGGGACAGATGCACGGTCTGGTTCTGCTTGACAGCCAGGGCGAGGCGCTGCGGCCGTCGATCCTCTGGAACGACCAGCGCACGCAGTCACAATGCGGCTATATGACCGAAGCCGTCGGCGCGCGACGGCTGCTGGAATTGACCGGCAATCCTGCGCTGACGGGCTTCACCGCGCCCAAGATTCTCTGGGTGCGCGACCACGAGCCGGATGTCTACGCGAAAGCGGCGCAGGTCCTGCTGCCCAAAGACTACATCCGCTACAAGCTGACCGACACCTACGCGACGGATTTAGCCGGGGCCTCCGGGACTTCCCTGCTCAACGTGGCCGAGCGCGCCTGGTCGCAGGACGTTCTGGACGCGCTGGAGATCCCGGCAGCGTGGCTGCCGCCGGTCCACGAGGGCACACAGGTGACATCGCGGATCAGCGCGGCGGCCGCGGCGGCCACCGGCCTCAGCGCCGGCACGCCGGTTGTCGGCGGCGGCGGCGATCAAGCCGCGGGAGCCATCGGCATGGGCTGTGTCAGGCCGGAGCTGATCGGCGTCACAGTTGGCACATCCGGCGTGGTCTTCGCCCCTCTCAGCAGCTACGCCTACGAGCCGGAGGGTCGTTTGCACGCCTTTTGTCACGCCGTGCCCGGCACTTGGCACTTCATGGGCGTCATGTTGAGCGCCGCTGGCAGCTTGCAATGGTACAAGGATACCTTTGCCGCCGATATGGATTATGACAGCTTGCTGGCGGAAGCGGCGGCGGTCCCGGCCGGCAGCGAGGGACTCTTCTTCTTGCCCTATCTCACCGGCGAGCGCACGCCGCATCCCGACCCGCTGGCGCGGGGCGCTTTCATCGGCATCACCAGCCGCCATAGCCGCGGCCACATGACCCGCGCTGTGCTGGAAGGCGTCGCCTTCGGTTTGAAAGATTCCTTCACGCTCGTAGACCAGGTCGGATTGCCCGAGGAATTTGAAGTACGCATCAGCGGCGGCGGCGCCAAGAGCCCGATCTGGCAGGGTATCATCGCCGATGTGCTGGGCGCGCCCTTGGTCAACATCAACACCACCGAAGGCGGGGCATTTGGCGCGGCGGTCCTGGCCTCTGTCGCCGCGGGCGTCTTCGACGATGTCGCCTCCGCCTGCGCGGCCATGATTCAGACAGGCGAGCAAGTCGCCGTCGGCGAGAATGCGCCAATCTACGCCGAGCGCTACGAAATCTATCAGTCGCTCTATCCGACGCTGAAGGAAACCTTCGCCAGGCTGTAGGAGTTATCCGACCAAAGCTAATTGGGCTAAGCGCCGGATCGCCCCCGCAATTTCCAAAATCAAAGCGCGCGTATCAAGCGAATCGCGTATGCGCATGTTGCTGTCGCGATCGTTCCCGACCTTGTCATCGGCTTTTGCTGAAATAATGCGGATTTGCGATAGTTGGGCGGTCTGATACAATGCCTGCGCTTTGGAGTCCTTCGTTGAATCAACCCGTGTTGAAACAAGAGTCAGGAGTGCCTATGCCAGGGATATTGATCAAGTCGTTTCACAATTTCGTCCAATCAGTCTACGGAGACAAATCATGAAGAAGCGCTTTACCTTTATACTCGTTATCGCAATCGCGCTGCTGGCCAACATGAGCTTGGTATCGGCGGACATGCACGGTTGGTGGGCCGAGGCCGCTGCGCCATACGCGGGCGCGACCATCCGTGGCGTATCCGAGAGCACGCCGCCGTCGAATTACGTGGCTGATGTCTTGGCGGCGCAATTCACCGAACTGACCGGCATCAATGTCGAGTTTGAAACGACCTCTTGGGATCAGATGTATTCCAAGGCGATCAACGACATGGAAGCCAACACCGGCATTTACGACTTCGTCTATATTGAGCAAGACATCATCTACTCCTACCTGGCGCAGGATTACCTGGTGAATTTGACCCAGTTCGCCGCCGACAACCCGGATCTGGCTTACGAAGGTTACGATGAGAGCGCCTTCACCAGCTTCGCCGATTACTTCAAGAACGCTGACGGCGATCTCTTCGGCGTGCCTATGGAAGCCTTCGTCAAGGTCTACCTGTATCGCAAGGACCTCTTCGAGGATGCCGATATCATGGCTGCCTTTGAAGAAGAGTACGGCTATCCGCTGGCGCCCGCCGAGAACTTCGATCAATACCGTGACAACGCCATGTTCTTCACCGCTTACGGCGAAAACATGGATATGGACCTCTGGGGCACCACCGTTCAGGGCTCGACCGGGCATCCAGCCTCGACCTACGAATTCCTCGAATCCATCGGTCCCTCCTTCGGCTTGTACAACTGGGGCATCAACCTGGATGCCGGCTCGGCAATGAGCGCCAACGGCGGCGCGCTGGATGGCGATACCGCTGTTGAGGCTTTGACCTTCTGGCTGAGCATGCTGCCCTTTGCGCCGCCCGAAGCCACGTCCAGCACCTGGGACGAGGTCGCGTCCAGCTTTGCCGCGGGACGTGCCGCGCAAGGTTGGGTCTACGGCGAGAACGCCGCCTGGATCGCTACGGATGAGAGCCGCTCGGCTGTCACTGGCAACGTTGGCGTACGCCTACCAGTCACCGCGCCTGGCGTCATCGAAGCCGCCGAGATGGGCGACGGCTACATCGGCTACTACGATGGCGGCGCTTTTGGCGTGCCGCATTCGTCGCGTAATAAAGAAGCCACCTTGCTCTGGCTGCAATTCATCGGTCAGTCGTCGGTGCAAGCGGAATGGGCTGCCGCAGGCGCGCGCATCACGCATACAGCCACCTTTGACGATCCCTTGATCGCCGAGCAGGACGCCAAGGTAGACGGCTACTACACGCTACTGGAAGAACAGGGTCCGCTCTTCGCTGGCGCGCCGCCCTTCCCCTTCCACGCGCAAGTACGCGAAGTCATTGATCCCTTCATTCAACGCGCGATCCTGGGCGAGTTGAGCCCGGCCGACGCCTTGTCGCAAGCCGCAGCCGCCGTTGATGAAGAATTGTCTCGCCTCGGCTACGGGATGTAAGCCACATATCTAAGATTTCGATCAGGGTGACTGTTCAGTCACCCTGATTTGTCATTACGTCAGGATTCAAATAGTGCGTAATCCCCGGACAGGCTGGCTGTTGCTCAGCCCGACATTGATCATTCTACTTATATTTGGCTTTGCGCCCTTCTTGTACGTCTTGTTCGTCGGCTTCAACCAGTGGAATGTCTTTTCCGCCGACGATGGTCTTGTTTTCAACGGTTTGGACAATTTTCGGCGCTTGGTCTTTGACGATGACTTTCTTCATTCAGTGGGCTTGACCGCGCGCTTCGCTATCTTCGCCATCGGCAGCGAGATCATTCTCGGCTTCGTGCTGGCGCAAATGCTGACGCGCAACTTCCCCGGAAAATCGCTCTTTCGCATCATCCACACCTTGCCCTTGATGGTGGCGCCGATCGCCGTTGGCGCGATTTGGCGCTTGCTCGTCATTCCTGGCTTTGGTCCGGTGCCCTTCTTCCTCGATCGTTGGTTCGATCTTAAATATCAGATTGGCAGCTATCCCGACCAAGCCTTGTGGACCTCAGTGATTATGGATGTCTGGCATTGGACGCCCTTTGTCACACTGACCATGCTGGCGGGTCTGTCCGCGATTCCCAAAGAGCCGGTGGAACAAGCGAAGGTCGACGGCGCCAGCCGCTTTCAGGTCTTCTGGTATGTCACCTTGCCTTTCTTGCGTCCCGTCTTGCTGACGACGGTGTTCATTCGCATCATGGACGCGATTCGCACGGTTGATGAAGTCTGGATGCTGGCCGGCGGTGGACCCGGCACCCGCTTCACCGGCATCTACATTTGGCGTGTGGTATTCCCGCGGACAGACTACGGCTACGGCTCCTCCATCTCGCTCATCACGCTCTATTTGACCATCGTCCTGTGCTGGCTGCTCTTCATCGCGATTTCCGGGCGGCGCAAAGGAGAGGTCGAATGAGGCGAAAACGCAGCGACTTGTGGCGAAGCGGGCGACTCGCCGAGTCGCCCCTACCGGGTGATGAGACGGCGCGGCACAAGGGAAAAGTCAAATGACGACTACCTTGCGGCAGCGCGTTTGGCGTCTCTTCGTGACTTACGGCTTCTGGATCTTCACGACCATCGTGACGCTGCTGCCGATCTGGTGGATGTTTGTCGTGTCCATGCGCAGCCGCGTGGAGCTATTCGGCAGGCCCAACCTGAGCCTCAGTCGATTCTTCGTCGAGAATTACAGCAACGTGCTGACAGACAGCGCGTTCCAGCGCTATATGACCAACTCGGTGGTGGTATCGACCAGCAACGCCCTGCTGGTGATGGGGCTGGCGCTCCTGGCGACCTATGCCCTGTCGCGTTACAAGCTGACGGGCCGGGACAATATCTTCTTCTGGCTGATTACCAACCGCATGGCGCCGCCAGCTGCTTTCTTGCTGCCGCTGTACATCATGTTCACGCGGACCTTTCGCCTGGGCGACTGGACACTCTACGATACGCAGATCGGCTTGATCCTGCTCTACTGCGTCTTCAACTTGCCCTTCGCCATCTGGCTGCTCAAGGGCGTGATTGATGGCATCCCGATTGAATTGG
Organism: Anaerolineae bacterium; assembly: GCA_022820665.1. Taxonomy (GTDB): domain Bacteria; phylum Chloroflexota; class Anaerolineae; order Aggregatilineales; family Phototrophicaceae; genus UBA6055. The sequence goes on from JAJEFB010000020.1 coordinate 20,078, forward strand.
ATGATGCGGCGATGATTGATGGCGCGGGATTGTGGGGCGTATTGCGTCACGTGATTATCCCCTTGGCGGCGCCGGGTCTGGCGGTTACCGGCATCTTGAGTTGGGTCTTTGCCTGGAACGAATATCTCTTCGCGGCCAACCTGACCAGTGTACAAGCGCGCACGATCACCACCGGCTTGGCGGAATTCGTAACAGTGACCGGCACCAATTGGGGCGAATTGGCGGCGATGTCGATGCTGACCTTGATACCATCGGCGATCATCGTGATCGTCGCGCAGCGTTACATTGTCATGGGTTTGACCTTTGGCGCGGTCAAGGAATAAGACGATGCAAGAGCAGCAAGAGCAGCGGGAGAAGAAAGAAATCGGCGGCTTCCTGCCCTTTCATACCAACGCCTTCGACCGTGTCTTCATCAGTGTCGTGATCTTGATCGGGATCCATTTGCTCTGGCTGCGTTTTATGGAAGCGGCGCTGCCCATAGAAGTGGCGACGGTGATTTCGCTCGTGATTGGGTACTATGTCGTGCGCAGAGGGTGAGTATCGTCTTCATTCAAAAAATAGCGTTAAGATCGCTTAGTTGGCTATGTGGCCCCATAGAATACTTCTTGCCTTCAGATTTAAGTAGTTTAGGGTCGGTAGTTTTCTTTACTCCAAACATATTCCTGTGAGCGGATATCTATAAATGAGCAGTGGCGATTCGACTGAAACGCTAATTGACAATAGAGTCTTAGTGCATAGTCTCGGTGTGCTGTCAAAAGATTATTGTGTTATAGGCAAAATCGACGACCTTTTCCTTTATGCCGGCGCAGAAAGGAATTGGAGATGCGAGTTTCGACAAGAAGGCAGCAGCCAGCGAGTTCACAGGGTAACCGAATGGGTCGCAGGCATCAGAAAGAATGCATCCCTAGAAGCTGCTGACAGAATAATGCGGAGCTATGCGGAACTATTGTTAAGAGATATAAATGTGGATACAGTAGAAACCTATTTGGTTCAGCAAGCGCTCGACGGTCACCACTCGACCGACAGTGCAAGTGCATTTCCTACCAGCGTGATTCCGACAGATGTTCATCAATTGCTTGAGCGCGTCATCAAAGGTTTGCCACGCGCAATATACCCATTCCGAAACAGACGAAAGAACAAAGTCGCTATCGAGTTCTCAGATGAGTATGATGTTCAAGACCTCTTCTATACACTGTTGCTGCCATGGGTAGACGATATACGAGCCGAAGAGCATACGCCAAGCTTTGCGGGTTCGAGCGCACGCCCCGATTTTGAGCTACGTGCGCACAGTATAATATGTGAGTTAAAATACATTCGTGACAGGTCGCATGCTAAGAAGGTTTGCGACGAACTCCTCGTAGACATTTCCCGCTACGGAGAGACAGGCGATTGGCAGACACTTTACATAATCATTTACGATCCAGGTAAACACTTACGCAATCCGGCAGGTGTAAAGGCAGATCTTGAATCCAAAAGTGACAAGTTGGAAATCAAGACGTACATTCTTCACTAGGTCACAGGCGTACAGATGAGACCAAAGTGTATCTAGATTGCAGCAAAGACAGATGTTCTGAATGACCGTTCGCTACTGATCTCAAGCCCCCGACACTCGTGGCATCCAAAGCGGCTCCATGCCCCAGCGGCTGAATAAGAGCGCGCGCGTCATATCCGCGCGCGCCTGAGCAAAGCCTGGCTCGTCCCACAGGTTCCGCGTGAGCGCCGGGTCAGCGCTCAGATCGAAAAGCTCGTAGCGGTCCCTTGCCGCATCAAAGTTAATCCGGTATCTCCCCTTGTTGGCGCTCTTCAGGTACATCGCCGCCGACTTGTTAGGCAAGCGCAAACTGTCGTCGCTCAGCGGCTCCTCCTTGAGCATCTCGGCGCGCAGCATGGCTTCTGTCAAGCGGGCGCGCAAGTCTCTGTCGTTGTAGAGGTTTGAGACTTCGCCGGGGTCATCGCGCAGGTCGTAGATTTCGCCGTAATCGCGATTGAAATACAGCGTGAGTTTGTAGCGATCGTCGATATAAGTCTTCAAGTGCAGCGTCGTCGGCTGATGGCGGTTTTCCACTATGACATGGTCTCTGGCATCAGATTCGTCGCCGATCCAGACGGCTCGTTGATCGACGCCGGTCATCTCTTCCGGTATGTCGATGTCGCAGAAGCTGAGGAAGGTGGGGGCATAATCAACCAGCGCCTGCAAGCTGTGGCTGATGCGTCCTGCGGGTATCTGGCCGGGCAGGCGCGCGATCATGGGCACGCGGATGCCATCGTCGTAATGAAATGCGCCTTTGGCGACCAGCCCGTGCTGGCCGAAATAATGACCGTGATCGCTGGTGAAGACGACCAGGGTGCTCTCGGCTAAACCAAGTTGATCGAGGTGGTCGATGATCTCTCCGATGTATTTGTCCATGCAACTAATCATGCCATAGTAGCAAGCGATGTCCTGCGCCAGTTCATGCCGGTCGTGCAGATGGGAATGAAAACCGTGGCAGCCGCTGCCATTGGCTTCCTGCCAAGCCGAGAAGTCGGGATTCGAGGTCTGTGTCAAACCCAGGTGCGGCGGGTTATTGTCGTGTTCGCCCGGCGAAAGCGCGGGCACGGTAATGTCCGCTGGATCGACCATGGTATCCCAGGGTTCGGGCGCCAGGTACTTCGGGTGCGGATCGAAGAAGCTCGCCCAGAGGAAAAACGGCTGCTCCTGGTCTCGGTATTCCGAGATTAGAGCCTTGCTGCGTTCGGCGATCCAGGCGTTATAGTGAAATTGTTCGGGGATGAGCCATTTGCGTCGCTGTTCGACGACATGACCTGTCGGTTCCAGGAAATAGTCGCGCCAATTGAGCAAGCCCTTTTCTTCCATCCAAAGGGCATAATGCTGTCCGACATGAGCTTCGTCGGTGTGGTTGCGCGCCAGTTCAACATGGTCGAAGCCGTAAAATGGACCGTCGAAGTCCCCCCAGAAGTCGAGATCTTGCAGGATGGGATAAGATTCCAGCGAGGGATACTCCTCCGTGGACTGCAGGGGCTGGAAATGCGCCTTGCCGACCAGAGCCGTCCGATATGCAGCGGCTTGGAGATGCTCGCCCAGGGTCGCTTCGCTTTCGGGCAGTTTTGTGCCCAGCGAGTAGGCGCCGTGCTGGGATGGGTATTTGCCGGTGATCATGCTGCTGCGGGTCGGCGTGCAGGTGGGGTTGGGACAATAGGCGCGCGTGAAGGCCGTGCCTTGCATGGCGAGCTTGTCCAGCGCCGGCGTTTGAACTTCCGGGTTGTTTTGTCCCAGCGTACGCCAGTGCTGCTGATCGGAGGTGATCAAAAGGATGTTCACTTTCGACATGATCCTTTGTTGGTCGACGATGGCCAAAGGCGCTGTCAACGCTATTGCCGATAATATCGCTTGCCCTTGATCGCTTCCGGCAACATGCTCTCGTCGGTATAAGCACGGTAGCCTTCGCCGTAACCCAGTTCCTTCATCAATTGCGTGGGCGCGTTGCGGATATGCAGCGGGATTGGCAAGTTCCCGCGTTCCTTGACATCGTCCAGGGCGCTGAAATAGGCGTCCCCGGCGGCGCGGTTCTTGGTCGCGCAAGCCAGATAGACGACGCCGTGCGCCAGATTGAATTGGCATTCGGGCAAGCCGATGGTCTCAACGGCGCGGAAGACCTCATTGGCCACGCTGAGCGCCGACGAATCAGCCATGCCGATATCTTCGCTGGCGAAGATGACCATGCGGCGAGCGATGAACTTGGGATCTTCGCCGCTGTCGACCATGCGCGCCATGTAATAGAGCGCCGCATCGACATCGCTGGCGCGCATGCTCTTGATGAAAGCGCTGATGGTGTTGTAGTGCTCCTCGCCGGTTTTGTCGTAGCGCAAGTGCTTGGATTGCAAGGTCTCGCGCAAATGCTCGACGCCGATGCGCCTTTCGCTGTATAACCGCGCGGCATTCTCCAACAGATTGAGCGCGGCGCGGGCGTCGCCATTGGCGTAATTCGCCAGAAAATGGACGGCGTCCCCCTCAATTTCGACGCCCAGCGCGGCGGTTCCGCGGGCGATGATTCGCTCAATCTCCCCCTGTGTCAGCGGATTGAGCGTGAAGATCTGCATACGCGACAGCAGCGCGGAAATGACTTCGAAGCTGGGATTCTCGGTGGTGGCGCCGATGAGGATGATGGTGCCGTCTTCGACATAAGGCAGCAAGAAATCTTGCTGGGCTTTGTTGAAGCGATGGATCTCGTCCAGAAACAGGATGACGCCCTCGGGCGGACCGTCCTGGTCGGGCGTGTCAAAGAGCGCCATCTGCGCATTGGCGTTCTTGCCCGGCGCTCTGACCGTTTCGACGATCTGACGCAGTTCCGCTTTTCCAGCCGAGACCGCGGAGAGGTTGTAGAAGGGCTTGTCCGCCACAGCGGCGATCATGCGGGCCAGCGTGGTCTTGCCGACGCCCGGCGGACCCCAGAAGATCATGCTGGGGATGGTCCGCCCCTGCAGGACGCGGTAAAGCGGTTTGTCGACGCCGACCAGGTGCCCCTGGCCGATGAAGCCGGAAAGATCGCGCGGGCGAATGCGTTCGGGCAGTGGCGCGGGTGGCTGGCGCATGTCAATCTCGCCCCCATTCGGATGCCACGTGCAAAGAATCGACCCCATTCGTCGCGGTTGATTTTGCAGTGAGACAATCCAGCGGGGCCGCCAGAGAATGCTGCGGGCAAGCTTGCAAGACCACACTCAAAAGGATCAACCTCGAATAATCTTCACGATCTGGTGCAGGTGATCGCAGTCGTGATAGGCGGTGAGAACGAGTTGGTCGTTGAGCGTGAAGCCGCCGCCGTCGGCATCGCGCCCCGGACGCTCCCAGAGCGCCGCGTCGTCCTCGGGCAAGGAGGCCAGAAGCGCGTGATAAGGGGCCCGGGCGCCCTTCCACTTTTCCAATAGATCCAGCGCGTTCTGTTGGGCGTAGCCGGCTTCTAAGACCATTTCGTCTTGACTTTTGCCTGACGAAGGCGGAAGTTCGCTGCCCTCGGCCAGGGCGCGGGCGCGTTTCAGGAAGTAGGAATCGACATCGAACAGGTGACCGAGGACTTCGGATATCGTCCAGCCGTCGCCGCCGTCGCGCCGGTCGAAGGCGCCGGGGTCGGTGATGCTCGTGACGACTTGTTCAATGTTTACCGGGTTCTTTTCCATCGCCCATAATTGCCAGCGACGGTATCTGGAAAGCGCTTGCATGAATCGCTCCTTTGGATGATTTGGGGCGAATTATAGCACAGTCAATGGCCGTCATGAAATTGACGTCGCAGTCTACGACAGCCGTCGGCTATTGCAATGCGTGTTCGGAGCTACGAACCCTATTGGCTGCGCGCCGCGTCGAGTATCGCCAAAGCCTTTCGGGCGATCGCTTCGGTGGGGTTGGCGCTGGTGCCGGGCGCGCGTTCCATCAAGACCTCGAGGAAGAATTCGTCCATGACAAAGAGGGCGACCGATCCGTAAAGTCCGCGGCCGAGCACATGTGGCTTGGGGAAATCTTCAATCGTGTTTTCGTCTTCGATGCCCTCGCGGATGCCTTTGATTTTTTCGTAGTGCGCCATGGCGTCAGCGGCGCTGTCAAATTGACCGAATGTCATTTGAAAATTGTTCGCCATCTGGTCAATATAAGCGACGCGGATGGCGCGGCCATTCTGTATGTTGCGCGGCGTGCCAACGCCCTCGTCAAAGCGCGAGTAGTCCCGCCGCCATTGCGTGGTGGTGATGATCTCGTTGGGCAGGCTATCGAGGACAACCTGCAAGGTATCTCTTCAACCGTCCTCTTCTTCCGGTCCGCTGGCGGCAGCTTCAAAGGCTTCGCGATTGCGCTCGAAGAATTTGATCGTCTCGCCGGCCAGCAGCTCTAAGGGGCTGACGGAGGTGGTGAAGATCTCCACATAGACCTCGACGAAGTAATTGTCGATTTGGAAGAGCGCAAACGAGCCATACAAGCCCGAGCCAAAGGCATTGGGCGTACTGAATGCGGCGTCTTCATCCAAGTCCACGTCCGCAGAGCGCAGCCCGCGCTTGCGCTCAAATTCGGCGGCCGCGGCGGCTTCATCGGCGAAGATGATGAAGTTGAGCAGCATACTACTGCCTTGCTGAGTGGTATAGGGGATAGCGCGCCCAATGGCTGGCCTGCGGATGCCGCGGATATTGCGCACTTCGGCGGTGCCACTATCAGTCACGCGCTTCCACTCTTCAACCGCCGGAAGCGGGTCGGGCAGCAGCGCAATCAGACGTTCCATGATGTCCACGTTGACTTCATATGGATCAATGAAATCGGCCGGCGGTGGCGTCGGCGACGGCGTCGCGGTCGGTTCCGGCGTTGGCGTCGGCGACGGCGTGATATCGAGCGTGTCAACCGGACGGCAAGCGGCGAATACCAGCGTAGTGATCAACGCCAGCGCCAATAATCGAAACTGGTGCTGTGGATTTGGTCTCATGGCTAATCCCCGCCCTCTTCTTCCTCTTCGTACAGGCGCAGGCGTTCGGGAATCTGTCCCGTGACGATCATATCAGCTACTTCGTTTTCGCTCACTTCGCTCTTGTGGAAGTCGCCCAGCTTGTGTCCGCGCTCGATGATCGTAAAGCGGTCCGCCACCTCATATACGTGGCGGATATTGTGGGTAATGAAGATGACGCTCATGCCTTTTTCTTTGGCGGCGATGGTATAGTCCAGCACCTTTTGCGTCTCGCCCACGGACAGCGCCGAGGTGGGTTCGTCCAGGATCAATAGCTTCTTACCGAAATAGACAGCCCGGCCGATCGCGATTGACTGCCGCTCGCCACCGGACATGGTACCGACCGTTTCCTCCGAATCGCGGATGTGGATACCGACATCAGCCAAGGCTTGTATGGACTCGCTGGCCATCATCTTCTTGTCCAGGAATTTGAAAGGACCGACCTCGTAAGTGGGTTCTTGCCCCAGCCAGAAATTGCGCGCGATGCTCATCAATGGCACCAGCGCGAGATCCTGATGCACCGTCTCGATGCCCAGTTCGCGCGCGTCGTGCGGCGATTCAATGTTCACGGCTTCGTTATCGAAGAAGATTTGGCCGCGCGTCAAACTGTGGAAACCCGTCAGCACTTTGATCAGCGTCGATTTGCCGGCGCCGTTATCCCCCAGCAAGCCGACAATTTCCTGGCGATCCACATGGAAGTCGACGCCGCGCAAGACCTGCACACTGCCGAAGTGCTTGTGGATATCGATCATATCCACCAATGCGTCGCTGTTCTTTTGTTCGTATTGCATGTTTCACGCTCCCTAATTCTGGCGCGCGCCGCGGACCAAGGTGTTCAGAATCACAGCTGCGATGATGATGACACCGATCGTGCCGCTGAAAAGACGGGACTCGATGCCGACCAATACCAGACCAGTTTGCAGCATGCCGAATATCAGCGCGCCGAGCAGCGAACCGACAACGCTGCCGTATCCCCCGGTAAGCAACGCGCCGCCGATCACGGTCATGGCGATGACTTCCAATTCCCAACCGGTGCCTTTTAACGGATCCACGCCGGGATTTCGCGCCGTCTCGTAGATGGCGGCTATGCCCGTTAACATAGCCACAATGACGAAGTTTTGCAGCTTGACTCGGTCGACATTGACACCTTGAGCGCGCGCAGCGCCCTCATTGCCGCCGGTGGCAAAAATGCTGTTGCCAAAGGACGTATTGGTGAGGATGATATGGAAGATCGCCACGAATATGAACCACCAGACGATTGCCAGGCGCACATTGGCGTTGCGCGGGATCTGCATGTGGAAGAAATCGCCTTCCTCGCCAATTGCCAGAACGCGCCCGTTGAAAAGATCGAAATAGCCAACTTCCACGATGTCCCCGCCGCCGGAACTGGCGTGGTAGGAAAAGACGGCAACCAGCCAGACGACCGCCACCACCAAAATGAATAATACCAGCAAGCCCGCAACCGTTCGCAGGATAGCGCCAGCGGTGCCGAAGTCGCCGTTGTCCTCTCGGATCGACCAGGCATGCATTGCTCCGCGGTACAAGAACGGCAAGACGCGGTAGGCAGTAAATGCCACCACCCCCAATCCGACAACGACGAGCACCAGAAAGACAATATTGCTGATGCCAATCACCGGTAGTGATTCATGATGGTCGCTATAGCGCAGAATGCGACCACCCGCGATGGCGACCAGCGTGATGGCCCGGAAAGCCAGCATCGTCCCAAGGGTGACGATAAAGGAAGGTATTCGAGTGCTGATCAGCAAAACGCCGTTGATGGCGCCCAGCACGAAAGCCATGAAGATGGCAAGCAGGGCGGCAGGGACCGGTTCCATCACGCCGAATACGGGCGCGCCATGGGTCATGAAGTTCATGAAAGAAAGCGCCGTGACGCCCAAGATCGAACCGACCGACAAGTCGAACTCGCCAGAAATCATCAGATAGGTCACGCCGATGGCGATGACGCCTTTGGTGGCGACATTGCTGAGGAAGGACGCGACCGAACTCGGCTCAAGGAAGAGATCAGTCGCCATGGTAAAGCCCATAAAGATGGCGATGAAGCCGATGATGGCGCCAGCGCTCGGCGACTTGGCCAGGTTGGCGCGGATGTATTTGCCCGGGGTCAAGGCGATCGCCCGGCGCAATTCGTCCGACTGTTCTTCAACCTGGCGCGCTACTCGATAACCGAATAGCCCCGGCAAGAAGAAAAGGAAGCCGGCCAGCAGGCGATGATTTTCCACATCGCGGATGGTTGTGATTCCCGGATAGAGCGGCACCACGAAGGTTCCCGCGATCAGCACGCCAACCACCCCCAAACTCAAAACGATGAGAATCGCGACGACGAATTTCCGCGGGGGCGTGACAATCAGGCGAATGCCTTCTGTATGCCGCAAAAAATCCAGCGGTGGAATCAAAAACACCAGCAGCGACAGCAAAGCGAGCAGCCCCACCACAAACAGACTAACGCTGATCAAAGCCTCGCCGATTGACAGCGCGATGGGCGCCAAGCCGCTGACATTTGGATCTTCGTTAATGACAGTGCGCAGGTCAATATCCTGGCCCAGCAGCAGCGAAAACTTCAACCCAACGGGAATAATGACGCTTAGAAGGATAGCGCCGCCGATCATGACAGTGACGAAATACATCCATTGTGACCAGCGCAGGCTTGACTGTTCGCGCTGGAAGAGGCCATAAGCGGTTCGCAGGCAGCAGGCCGCGTATATCAGAATGGCGACTATGACGATATGTTCGATTGTATTCAGGTTGCTGCGCAGAATGTCGATCCGCTCGCCTAAGGGGACCCAGCCGAAAGCGACTCCATATGCGATCAAGAACCCCAGGATGGCAAAGCCAAATATCAAGCCTGCAACGAGCGTGCCGATATTGGAGGCTTCTCGTTTGCCGTCTAAATATGCTTGCATCATAAGCTGTTTCTCGAATTCGACTAAGAAATTCTTGGGAGTCCATATCAGCCCGAAGCGGCCGATATGTAGAAAGGGTGATAGTTACTTTAAAAGAAGTTACAAAGAAATGGGTGGGAAGCTGCTTCCCACCCACTACGAATGCCGTCGTCGGCTTAGCGATAGCCTTGCGCCGTCAGTTCGATAATGGCATCGACATTGCTGCCGTCGATGACACCCGGTCCCGTCAGAATGTCGCCGCCCGGAGCCATCTTGAACTGGCTGTTCAGGTAGAGCCACATGATCGTCTCGAAACCTTGCAGATAAGGCTGCTGGTCGATCGCCTGGATCAGGTAGCCGTTCTGGATCATTTCATAGATCTCGGCGCTGGTATCGTGCGTGGTGGCGAAGATATCGCCAGCCATGACGCCAGCTTCCTGAATGTACAGGTTCAATGAGCTCGCGGGATTGGGACCAAGGCTGAATACAGCGTTGGTATCGGGGTTGGCGTTGAAGTAGTCGGCGAAAGTACCGGCGGACGCGGTCACATCATTGTTGATGGTCAGCTGATCCAGCGGAATGCCAGCTTCTTCAAATACAGAGCGGACACCCGCGCAACGGGCTTCCAAACCACTGTGTCCAACTTCCTGGATCGGGCAAACGGCTCTGTTGATCTCGACGCCGGCAGCGTCGGCTGCGTCAAGAACAGCGTTCGCGTTCGAGCGTCCACCGAGGAATTCGTTGGCGCCGATGTAGAACAGGGTCGGCAGCGCGTCGGGCGTGCCAGCGTTGGGATCGGCCGTGTTGAAGACGATCACGGGAATACCGGCTTCGGCAGCGCGGTTGACGCCATCGCGGATAACTTCCGGATTCGGAACCGTAGTGCCGATACCGTCGTTATTGCGCGCCAAGGCATCATCCCAATAACCAGCCATATCATCAATATTGTCAACGGGATCCGACAACCAAGCGCAATCCGCGCCCAGCAAGCTGCAGGCATCTTCCATACCCTTGATAACGACGACCCAGAAGGGATTACCAATGCCGCCGTGGCTGACCATACTAAAGGTGAGTTGGTCTTGCGCGCCGACGCCACCGATTCCGGCAATCATGACACCCAGCGCCAAAAGAAGCACCGGGATCGTACGAACTAGCTTTCTCATAACGAGACTCCTCCAAATAAACGTAATGGTCACTGTGTCTCAGGCAAATCGCCTGTTGAGACCGGTTTCAAATGACTGACATGCGCTACTTCAACAGCGCGCCCAGCCAAGTGCACGGTATTATAGCGCAGATCTCGTATATTTCAAACGCCGCTGTTTGGTAGTGTATCCCTTTCGGTTGAAATTTTTTTTTGAAAGTCCTCGATATGAGATCCATAATCCAAATTGCGAACGACGTTGGCAGGGCGACTGACGGTCAGTTTCTACGCGACCCGCTGAAACGCCCGATGCGCATTCAGTTTCTACTCGTCGGGCGATCCATCGGATCGCCCCTACCCGCTGTCAGGTAGTTGTTGTTCTATGTTTCAACCGAAAAGGTTTCTCTACAGCGAGACGGCGGCCTGGGTCCGGGATCAGCGGATATTTTCCACCGCCCAGTGATCGCCCATCGCGCGGCGTCCTTTTGCCAAACCCGGACCGTCGGAGACCTGTCGCACAAGGTCATCTCTTTCGAGCGCCGAATCAAGCAGGTTGACTCCCAGGCCCGGTCCCGCGGGGATATCCAGGTGACCATCGCGGACCACCGGCGTGAAATCGGTCAGAACAGCGAAGTATTCCTTATAGAATGCGCGTACCGACTCCACGTAATACAAGTTGGGGATATGCGCGCCGAGGTGCATGCAAGCGGTGTGGCAGATAGCGCCAGCGATATTATGCAAGACGATGGGCACGCCGAAGGTCTCCGCCAGGTTGGCGATCTTGCGCGTTTCGGCGATACCTCCGTTCCAGACGGCATCGGTCATGACGATTTGGGACACATGCTTCTCCAGCCATTCGCGCAATTGCCAGCGTGTCAGCAGCAGCTCGGAACCGACGATAGGGATGCTGGTCTTCCCGGAGAGCGTCTTTATTTCGTCGGGATAGACCGGCGGCAGGACCTCCTCGAGGAAAAGAATATTGTAGGGTTCGAGTGCGCGAGCGATGCGCTCCATGCTGACGCGGTTCCAGCGAAAATGGAATTCGATGCCAATGTCCATCCGATCGCCAACCGCATCACGAATCTGCTTGATCGGGACCAGTCCTTTTTCGATCTCGGCTTTCGTGATTCGCTGACCAAAACTGCGCTCGCTGAACTGATCGAAGGGCCAGATCTTCATGGCGTAAATTTCGTCGTCGAGCAGGCTCTGCGCCAGGGCGCCGGCGTCTTCGTGCCAGGCGACGTAATCTTGGCAGCGGCCGAAGCCGATGCAGGTGTTGTATGTTGGGATTTCCTCCCGTGTTTTGCCGCCCAGCAAATGATAGAGCGGCGCGCCATAATGCTTTCCTAGGATATCCCAGAGCGCGACCTCAAACGCGGAAAGCGCGCGCGTCTCGGCGCCGGCGTAGCCGTGATACATGATGTTATCCATCACAAAGCGCCAGAGTCCTTCAATATCTAGCGGGTCTTGGCTCAGGACGAGGGGTGCAATGGTACCGTGCAGGGCGGCTTTGGCGCCGGGGATCTTGTCAACAGTTTCGCCGAGACCGACGATGCCGCTGTCGGTATAGACGCGCACAGTCATCAAGCGCGGATATGCCTTCCATTGCAGCGTTTCGATAGCGGTGATTTTCATGGGGGCGCTCCGATTATGGCTTTTCGCTCGTCCATTTCCGCATGGCGAGCCATCTCAGACCTCTATCACCCGATTCTCCAGCCTGCCAATGCCGTCGATACTGATGCTGACGACATCATCCGGCTGCAAAGTGAATTCAGCCGGCGGCACGATGGCCGTACCGGTCAACAGGATCGCCCCGGCCGGATAGCTATTGCTGCGTCCCAGATAATCGATCAGTTCGGGAATGCTGCGTTTGATCTGATCAGTGGAGATGGAACCGCTGAAAACTTCGGCGCCATCGCGGCCGATCGACAGGCGGATGGTGGTATCGAGCCATTGCTCCGACGGCGCAAGCAAGATACCGGGACCGAGCGCGCAAGATGCCGTGTAAACTTTCGCCTGTGGCAGATAGAGCGGGTTTTCGCCTTCAATGTCGCGGCTGCTCATATCGTTGCCGATGGTGAAGCCGACCATCTCCATGGCGGGATTGACAACCAGGCCGAGCTCGGGTTCGGGTACATTCCAGCTTGAATCGCGGCGGATGCCAACCTTGCCGAAAGGCCCGACGGTGTTTTTCAGCGAAGCCTTATAGAAGATTTCCGGGCGCTCGGCCAGGTAAACGCGGGCATAGACATCGCCGCCGTCGACGGCTTCTTCTTGTCGGGCTTTGCGGCTGTCCAAATAAGTCACGCCGGCCGCCCAGACTTCCTGTTCGTCGACGGGCGGCAGCCAGTGCGCCGCATCCGGCGACGGCGCGTTGTCCAGCGCGGCGGCGGGGAAGCTGATTTGAGAGTCAGCCGCCGCGGCCCGTACATCGGCGATAGCGCCGTCGACCTTGCCGCATGAATCCCGCATCCAGGCAGCCAGCGACGGGTAGCGGTGACTCACGTCATGTATCCTGCCGTCAATGGACAAGCCAACCCGCGCGCCGCTTTCGGGCTGGAAATAGCGGACTAACAGTGCTGCGCTGTTCATATTTTCTCCTTCAAACTCTCAGGTCACTGATTCTGCGCTTGTTCACCTATTGAACTGCATTCATCGTCGCATGAGGACAAGAGTCTGTCACATCGCTCGCTTTGAACGATGTCCAGATCATACAACTGCGGCGAGACAACCGCGCGGGACGCATTTCACCGCCCTCATTCAGTGATCGATTCAACCTCGACCCGCGAACTTGTCTCGTGACTCTTGACCGCGGCGCTGATCAGGCGCTGGATACGCGCGCCCTGCTGGAAATTCGGCATCAAATCGCTGTCGTCGAGGATGCCGTTGATAAAGCCGCGAATCATGAAATCTTCGCGGCGGAACATATCGCGATAGGTATTGTGAACAGTATCGCGGCGAGCCTCCCCCCAGATATGCTCAGGAATGGGCAGCTCGCGCGGCATGCCCTGGCCGGCGCGCGCGCCTTTGACTTGCTGGATCCTGTCCCAGTCCGTGTAGCTGTAAAGCGTGCCGCCCGAACCGTGGAAGTCCATATGGTGCGTTTGACCGAATGGCGTTCCTTCATAACAGAGGGCGGTACAGTGAATCATGCCGACGGCGCCGTTGGCGAACTCGGCGGTGAGCAAGCAACTGTCGTCCAGCAGATCGTAAGGCTCGCCTTGCGGGTCGACTGGCGGGCGCGGGACGATGCTTGTCAGGCGGCAGGTGATGGCTCTGATCTCGCCGTAAAACCATTCCGCCAGATATATGAAATGCGATCCCAAATCGCCGACGACGCCGCTGCCAGCGACCTTGCGGTCAAGGCGCCAGATATAGTCTCCTTCACGGGCATAACCGCTGTAGTAGCGCATGTTGAGATGATAGGGCGCGCCCAGATAGCCGCTATCGATCAACTCCTTGAGGTAACGCGCCGTCGGCATGAAGCTGTAGGTGAAGGGCACCAGAGTTTTGAGATTCTTCCGCTGCGCCAGATCGGCCATTTCCCGCGCGTGCCCATAAGTCATGGCGATGGGCTTTTCACAGAGCACGTGCAAGCCCGCTTCAAACGCCGCCATGGTGATGGGATAATGCGAGTCGTTGGGCGTCGAGATAACGATGGCGTCGAGATCGGCATTGTCGATCATGTCCCGGTAATCGGTATACACACCCGGTATTTTCCAAATGTCCGCCATCTTTTGCGCGTTTTCCCGGTTGCGCCCACAGATTGCCAGCGTTCGGGCATTGGGGTGGCTGTCAAGCGCGGGCAGGTGCATGGCATCCGCCCACCAACTGGTGCCGACCATCCCGACATTTAGCGTGTTGCTTGTCATAGGCATCTTTCGTACAATGTCCCAGATTCAATCGACTGCCTATTGTAGTTTTTCGTACTTCATTCGGCAACAAGGGTTTTGCGAGACTATCAAATGCGCGACTTGGTCTTCACCGGTTTAGTTGAACGCCTGCTCTTCACGGCGATTGTATTGGGCATCCTGATGGCGGCTCTGGGTGGCTGGCGTTATTTCGACCTGGCGAATCAACTGTCGAGCAATCAAGCGGCGCGGATCCACGAAGAGGGTGGAGAAGTCGCTATCGAGAGCAAGAGCCAGGCGCATGGCTTGATGGCTTCGGATCTCGAGCGGCGGCGTCTAGTGGCTGACCAGCGCAACATGATGATGGTCGGGGGCGCGGGTCTGGCATTGATCGGCTTAGGCTGGTTCCTGGGCGACATTCTTCGCGGGCGGCGACGCAAAGCCGCCACAGCAGCGGCGGATACTAGGAGTGGCTTAAATGCTGACGCACCAAGCTAACGAGAGCCAGGTCTTTTTCTGGATTTCATCGGATTCACGATTTGTCCGTATGTTGTGGTTACAGGGCAATTAATTCCCGCAAAAAATGCTTACATACCATTCTATCAATCTCATTGTCTGGAGTTAGAATTAGCCTGTTCAACACAGAACCTTGGAATTGCGTTACGCCCCTCGAATTACGTCCTGCCCAATGTTTTAAAACGATCGTAGATTTGAGCAACTCAATTTGAAACATTGATATCAGAACCCGATTTACAATCTTGTTTGGTTCAATCCCGATGAAATAAAACATGAACACGGTCTTATCCTTTGATAAGAATTCCAGGAGTTTGTCAATGTTGTACGCTTTAGGATTGGAATTCAAAATCATTATCTTGGTTTTGACATCTGTTGCGGTTTCAACTTGGTCGAATATCCGAGTGTAGTCCCCTAGATCATTTGAGGTTCTGAATCTGGGTATCTCTCCGGTTCCTCGAACCAGAGCGTCGATCAGTTTCCGACGCAGATCTTCATCTTCGCCTGCTATCAGGTATTCAATGACCCTGCCGCGAATGTTTACATTTTCGATGAAACCAGCCACCAGTATCTGATCTCTGACTTGGTTAACACGCGCATCAAGGTCTGATTTCAGTTGCAGATAATCGGCGGATTGGACGAACTTGATCGCTCTATCAGGTGATTGAACAATGTTGCTGAAAGCAGTGTCGCGGACATGAAACTTGCTGCCGGAAGGAACTATGTTATTTGTAGCTTCCACCAGCCGTGGCAGGTTCTCACTGAAACTGAGCGCTGCGTGAATATTGAAAAGCACCTCAAAGTTTTCCGGTTCGTTGACTATGCCATTGAAGATCTTAATGATGTCTGAACCATTCACGCTGCCCCTGATATTGTTGACACGAAGTTCCTGCGATGAGTGGCTTACCTTGCTCAAGAAAGTTGTGTTTGCCAAGTAGAGAATATTCTGAGATGGCGTGACCTAACATACCAAGAATGGCAACTCGTCATACTTTTGCAATGTAGAGAGCGCTATAACTGTGTTGGAAAAACTGCGGGACCGTGAGAAACTGAATCTAATGACAAAGTACTCAGAGTAGTAAACCGATCTGTCTTTCGTGAGTCCGAAATTCTCTTGAACGCTCTTGGCCAAAAGCGCTTTGTCTGCGATGCCGTCGCGCGATCGGATGAAGTCAATCAACGAATAGACTGCTCCATTCATAGAAGCAACCTTTGCTGATTTGCATAGTATAAGATTGAGTTGGATTCAGGATTTATGTTTCTTTCCCAGAATACGCCATCTGCATAGCCCTGTATTCGTCTATCGGTTTCAGCCATCTCCAGTCGTTTTTCCGCCAAACAAGCATAGTATTTGTCAATTTCAATGCCCAGGTATTGCCTCCCCAGTTTTTTTGCTACCACGGAGGTGGTGCCGGAGCCCAAGAAAGGGTCGAAAATGACATCGCCCTCTTTTGAACTTGCAAGAATTGCTTTGGCGACAAGTTTTTCCGGTTTTTGCGCGGGATGACCGGTATTTTCGGGCATAGACCAAAAGGGCACAGTAATATCTGTCCAAAGATTGGAAGGATGTGTAAGCCGAAAGTTTCCACTCTCCTCTTCCGACCAATCTTTTGGTTTTCCGGTCTCATCTCTGTACGGAGCGATCACCTTTTTCTTGAGTTTCACGGCTTCAACATGAAAACAGTAATCTTCGCTTACGGTCGCAAACCAGATATCTTCCGACGCGTTTTTCCAATTCGATTTTGCGCCTCGCCCTTTTTCTCTTTCCCATGTGATTCTGTTTCGAATCTTGAAGTGATCCGACAGCGCCCTAAACAAAGCCGATGATGAGCGCCAGTCGCCGCATACATAAATGGATGCTGTGGGTTTCAATTTATCGACAAGCTTACTCAACCAGGAACGCACCCAGTTTTCGTAGTCGTCGCTGTCCATTTTCTTGAAAGTGGCTTTACCGAAAACTTTGTTCATGTTGAAAGGCGGGTCGACGAAAAGTACGTCAACGAAATGAAACGGGAGATAATCAATCACCTCAAGTGCATCTCCAAGGATGGTTCTATTGAGCAGTTGTTCCGCGTTGTGTTGACAATCAAGTGATATCAGCTTGCCTTCCAATCGAACGATGTCATTTTCACTTAGCTCGATTGTTTTGTTTTTTGGTGATTTGATTTCGGACATGTTTGCACCTGATAAGTATATCCGTCGACTAGCTATCAACGGTTCCTATAGTCTTTCCCGTAATCCATATTGGGTATGGGGCTGGTGCTGGTCCAGCCGCCATCCACGACGATTGCCTGTCCGGTGATTTTACTCGCCGCCGGTGAAGCGAGAAAGAGGACGGCATTGGCGATGTCTTCGCTTTGGATGGCTTGCCCGACCGGGATCAGGTTCGCCCAGCGCTGTTCATAGTCCGGATCGTCGCTAAGGTTGCGCGGCGTGAGGACGGCGCCGGGCGCCACGCAATTGATGGTGATGCCATGCCCGCTCAATTCCAGCACCAGGTTCCGCGCCAGCATCTCCAGCGCGGCTTTGGTCATGCCATAGGCGCTGAGGTAAGGCACGGCGCGGTGCCCGGTCACCGAAGACATGAGCACGATGCGCCCGCCCTGGCCCTGCCGGCGGAATTGACGGGCGGCGGCTTGCGCCAGGAAGTAGCTCCCGCGCAGGTTGACACTAACCACGCGCTCGAAATCGGCCGGTTGATACTCAAAAAAGTCGCCCCAGGAGGTCAGCCCGGCGTTGCAGACGCAGACGCTCAATCCGCCAAATGCCTCTACTGCAGTGTCGACCAGGCCGCGAACGAAGTCAACATCCGCCACATCACCGGCTGCGGCCATGCAAGGCGCGCCCGTTTCCGCGCTGATGCTCTCGGCGGCAGCTTGCGCGCGCTCGGGCAAGATATCGTTGAGCAGGGCGGCAGCGCCCTCTTGACAGAACTGCCGAGCCACTTCATAGCCGATGCCTTCGCCGGCGCCGGTGACGATGACCGTTTGATTTGAAAATCGCTTCTGTGCCATAATCGCTCTTGCTTGAAGTATGTAGACAAGTTGTTTTCGTGGATTATATACTTAAAGTAAACACTGCATTTAGGGAGAATGGTCAATGACATCTCAAGGAAATACTTCTTCACTTCCTAGTGCGACTGCACCAGCTTCTCCACAGGAGCGCATTCGTAGTGCAAAGGGAATAGCGTATTGGGCAGAATCGGCCAGTCTTATGGAATTCCTTCTTGATGAAGAGAGTGTTGATTTGATTATAACTAGTCCACCATTTGGGCTAGTGCGGAAAAAGGAGTATGGGAACGCCGATGCTGTAGAGTATTTGGACTGGTTTCGTCCGTTCGCAAGGCAGTTTGCGCGTGTGCTGAAACCCCAAGGTTCGCTAGTAATTGATATAGGAGGCGCGTGGAACGCGGGTAAACCAACTAAAAGCCTATACCAATACGAACTCCTGATTACACTCTGTAAGGAGTTTGATTTTCATCTCGCGCAAGAATTCTTCTGGTGGAATCCATCAAAGTTACCTAGTCCTGCAGAATGGGTTAACATTAGACGCATTAGAGTAAAAGATGCTGTAAACAACATCTTTTGGCTTTCTCGTACTCCATTCCCAAAAGCAAGTAATCGTCGTGTACTGACCCCTTACAGCAAGAGCATGAAAAATCTACTGGAGACAGGTTATCATGCCAAGAAACGTCCTAGCGGACATGACATTAGCGATAAATTCTCAAAGGATAACGGTGCTGCGATCCCACCCAACCTAATTGCGGTAGCGAATACCGAAAGTAACTCACAATATCTGCGTTACTGTAATGAGAATGACTTGCCGGTGCACCCAGCCCGATTCCCCGCGGTAATTCCCGAGTACTTTGTGAGATTCCTAACCGATAGTGACGATTTAGTAGTTGATCCTTTCGCGGGTAGCTGTGTGACTGGCGAAGTGGCGGAGAGGCTTGGGCGTCGGTGGCTTTGCAGTGAGATTGAAGAGAAGTATCTTCTAGGCGCTAGAGGGCGTTTCTTGGATTCGACAGCGCCCAGACAGTTGCGTTTATCAGGCGCGAAAGTTGAGACGTACAACATTCAGCGCCCCGGGGCTCTCTGGGATGACAATCCCCAAATGCCGCTTCCCCAAGATGGAGGGCGGTCTCGCCCTGCAAAAGTCAAATAAACAGTCACCAAAGTATGCCGCCGACAACCCGTGAAGTTATCAACAATGCGATCTTAGATGCCATAAGTGAAGCTGGCGGAGTAGGGATGCTCATTCCATCTTCGTCAGCGCATCCCAGAGTATATCTTGTCTCGCAAAATGGATATGAGAAATCCTTATGGGTATACTGTTGGACATTAACTCACGGTGGGCGCAAAACTCTTCCATTAGAGTATCGCATCCAGATGACATCGGTAAACTCTCCTCTGCCTCTGAACACTGACGGTAATACGATGTTGCTAGGTTTCGAGCCCGATCGACGTGTATTCGCAGGATTTGACATAGCGCGACATCAAGTGTTTACTGGAAGGTCGCCATCAGTACAGATCAGTGTTTCCACACTTAACGAGTCCCTCCAACACGGCCTAGCATTTCAGACAAAATCCAACAATGAGACTGCAATAGGCATCCGAAGCGATATGTTGTTGTTCTACAGCGAGCACGCTGGCGAATTACACAGTTTGGACAAGGACTCGACATATTTCGATACAATAAATCGCGCTGTAAAAGAGCACGAAGTTGTAGAGAGCGAGATTCTATCGTACTCACAACAGAGGCAAATGGTGATTCACGAAACAGCACGCTGGTCACGTTCGTCAACATTTAAGAAGCAAGTTTTGAATGCGTATGACAACAGGTGCGCAGTTACTAGAAGAAAGCTTAAGCTTGTCGACGCAGCACATATCCTTCCCGTCAAAGCAGGTGAGCTAAGCATTGACAATGTGCGCAACGGAATAGCCTTGTCCCCCACCTATCATAGAGCCTTTGACAACGGTCTCATATTTTTGGACGATGGCATGGTGATGCGCTTAAATCAGTCAGCCGCCGAAGATCTCTATCGACATGGACTAGATTCTGGTATCGAGAGTTTCACCGCAAACCTAGGGAAAATCCATCTTCCTTACAACCCAGAACAACACCCCGACCCTTATTTCATTCATCTTGCTAACAAATACAGAGGGTTAGGTTAAGACGAACGGGATCGTGACACGCGCTAGACACCTATTGTTAAGCTACTGAGAACACAGAGGATTTTGCCGGATTTGGGAGAAGGAATTATGCGCTCAGATATCTACGGCGGCGCGGAACTGCTGAAGACGACCTGCACGCGCGGGCAGGGCAGAGACGGCAAGTTGCCGCTGGATGCGGACATGCTGCTTGACGAAGCCAGTGGCAACCTCTTTGCCATGACGCAGAATGTGGCCATGGGCTGGCACCCGGAAGAGGTCAATCGCGAGCAATATGTGATCGTGAGCACGCAAGGCGGCCTGCGGGCTGAGGACGGCGCGCCGGTCGCGCTCGGCTATCACACCGGGCATTGGGAGATCGGCTTGCTGGCGCGCGAAGCCGCCGAGACCCTTCGCGGCAAGAACGCCATTCCCTTCGCGGTCTATTGTTCCGATCCCTGCGACGGACGCTCGCAGGGCACCAGCGGCATGATGGACAGCCTGCCCTATCGCAATGACGCCGCGATCGTGATGCGCCGTTTGATTCGCTCCCTGCCCACGCGAGACGGCGTGATGGGCATCGCCACTTGCGACAAGGGTCTGCCGGCCACGTTAATCGCGCTGGCGGGCTGCAACGATCTGCCCGGCATCATCGTGCCCGGCGGTGTGACCTTGCCGGCCGAGGGGGCGGAAGACGCCGGCACGGTGCAGACCATCGGCGCGCGCTTCGCCCACGGCTTGATTGATGTCGATTATGCCGCCGAGATGGGCTGTAAAGCTTGCGGGTCCTCGGGTGGCGGCTGTCAGTTCCTGGGCACGGCAGCCACGGCGCAAGTGGTGGCGGAGGCGCTGGGGCTGTGCTTGCCGCATAGCGCCCTGGCGCCATCGGGCGAGCCGGTCTGGCTCGATATCGCGCGGCGCTCGGCATTGGCGCTGCTCGCATTAAAGGCGGAAAACCTTACTCTATCCGACATCCTGAGTCCCGCCGCGCTGGAAAATGCCATGTTGCTGCATTCGGCATTCGGCGGTTCGACGAATCTGCTCTTGCATATCCCGGCGATCGCGCACGCGGCCGGCTTGAAGCCGCCGAGCGTCGAGGATTGGATCCGCATCAACCGCAGTACGCCGCGTTTGGTCGACGCGCTGCCCAATGGTCCGCGCAATCATCCGACGGTGCAGGTTTACATGGCGGGCGCTGTGCCCGAAGTAATGCTGCGCCTGCGCGATATGGGTTTGCTGAACGGGGACGCGCTGACCGTCACGGGTGACAAACTCGATACGGCGCTCGATTGGTGGCGTGAGGGGGATCGGCGGCGCTTCGCTCGCGAGCGCTTGCGGAGCAGCGATGGCATTGATCCGGACGATGTGATCATGTCGGCGGATCAAGCGCGGCAGCGCGGTCTGACGAGCACGGTGGTCTTCCCGGTTGGCAACATCGCGCCGCAAGGTTCGGTGATCAAAGCCACCGCCATCGACCCGAGCGTCGTCGATGACGACGGCGTCTACCGTCATCGCGGGCCGGCGCGCGTCTTTGCCTCGGAGCGCGCCGCCATCCGAGCGGTCAAGGGCTTGGATGAGGATCGTATCCGCGCTGGCGACGTGCTGGTCTTGATCGGCGTGGGTCCGGCCGGGACCGGCATGGAAGAAACCTATCAGCTAACCTCGGCGCTGAAGTTTATCCCCTGGGGGGTGCAGGTGCCGATCATTACCGATGCGCGTTTTTCCGGCGTCTCGACCGGCGCCTGCATCGGGCATGTCGGTCCCGAGGCGCTGGCGGGCGGCGCCATCGGCAAGCTGCGCGACGGCGACTTGATCGAGATCGAGATCGACCGCGTGACCTTAAGCGGCACAGTGAATCTGGTGGCTACGGGTGACGGCGCTTTGTCCCCGGACGCGGCAGCCGAACTCCTGAAGCAGCGCAAGCCCCATCCGGCCTTGGCGCCGCATCCGGATCTGCCGGCGGATACGCGCCTGTGGGCGGCGCTGCAGGCGGCCAGCGGCGGCGTCTGGGCGGGCTGCGTCTATGACGTGGACAAGATCATCGAGGTATTACAGGCCGGGATGGCCGTTTTCGCCGAACGGGCTGCCGCGCCAGCTTCATTCGAGTGACGAGAAAAGGACAAAGGGCAAAACGAGGAAAACATGTCAAATCAACAGAATCAAATCAACAAGGAAGTTGTATGGGACTTCTGGCAGAAACTCAATCATGTCGGCCTGGAGAACCTGCCGGATGTCGTTCGCGCCGCGGTTCACGACGATGTCGATTGGAACGTCTCCGCGCCGATTGACCGCATCGTCGGCGTCGAGACCACGATCTCGGAGTTTTGGCTGCCGCTGCTGCGCGCCTTCCCTGATCTAAAGCACAAGCCTTACGTCTTCATGGGCGGCATAGACGAAGGCTCCAAACTCTACGCGACGACGGCGGGCGAGCAATGGGTATCCGGCTGCGGCTACTTAACCGGCAGCTTCGTCAATGACTGGCTGGGCATCCCCGCTACCGGCAAAAAGACCAATATCTGGTTTGGACTCTTTTACGTCATGCGCGATGGCAAAATCGCCGAGAGTTACATTCAACTGGACGTATTGGCGGTGATGCGGGGGGCGGGCTATCAAGTGCTGCCGCCGGCATTTGGCGCCGAAGGCGGCAAGGTGCCGGGACCGGTCGCTAAAGACGGCATCCTCCTGACCGAATACGATGCGCTTGAATCACGGAAGAGCCTCCAATTGGTACAAGCGATGGGACGCGGTTTGCGGCGCTATGTCCGTAGCCGCGACGGCGGCGATATGCGAGCCATGGAACAGGACAAGTATTGGCATCCCGATATGAAGTGGTACGGACCCAGCGGCATTGGCGCTTGCTTCAGCCTGGAAGAGTTTGAGGATTTCCATCAGCGGCCCTGGCTGCATGGCTTCGGCGATCGCAACCTCAGCCGCGAAGGCAGCGGACGCGTCATGGGGCGCATTGGCGAGGGCAAATACGTCTGCGGCGGGATCTGGGATACGGTATTCTCCCGCCATCACGGCGAGTACGCCGGCATCCCGGCCACGGGCAAGCTGCTGACCCTGCGTGACTTCGACTGGTGGAAGCGCGAGGGCGACTACCTGATTGAAAACTGGGTGCCCATCGATATGATCGACCTCTGCCGGCAGATAGGCGTCGACCTGATGGAACGGATGCGCCGGCAGCGCGATGCGCAGGAGCGGAAATAAAGTATTCCGACTATTGCTTCTGCCGGGAGCGACAATTCTACAGGGCAATCGCTTCAGATTGTTCTTTCACCACAAAGACGCGAAGGACTCGGAATTTTTTGCTTTTCTCAGTGTTCTCGGCAACCTCGGTGGTTAATATTGAGCCCAATTTCGCGTCATGCCGGGCGCCATCCGTTTGAAGCCATTGACCTGGACAACTTTGCTATCAATGTTGACAGCCACGGGCAAATACTCCATACTCTGGGACAAATTGAAACGAGGGATTCCAACCGATGTTAAGCCAAGAAGAGATCAGCTTTTATCACGAGAATGGATACTTGACGGTCGAGAACGTGCTCAGCGCCGACGAACTGGATGCGCTGCGACGCGTGACCGACGAGTTCATCGAACGTTCGCGCTTTGTCAGCGAGCACGATGATGTCTTCGATCTTGAGCCGGATCATAGCCATGACAACCCTCGTTTGCGTCGGATCAAAGAACCTGTCAATCATCACGAAGTCTATAATCGGACGCTGCGCCACGACGGCATCCTGGACATTGTCGAGCAGTTGATCGGCAAAGGCGTGCGCTTCAACGGCAACAAGCTCAACATGAAAGCGGGAGGGCATGGCGCGGCGGTGGAATGGCACCAGGATTGGGCATTCTATCCCCATACCAACGACGATTTGCTGGCGGTAGGCGTGGCCATCGACGCCATGACCGAAGAGAATGGCTGCATGTTGATGGTGCCGGGTTCGCACAAAACTGATTTGATCAGCCATCACGAAAATGGCGTCTTTGTCGGCGCGGTGGCCGACCCCGATTTCACGCCCCATCGCGTGGAAAAATGCCTGGTCGGCGCGGGCGGCATCTCGCTCCATCATGTGCGCACCTTGCATGCCTCGGCGCCGAACCATTCGACCAATCCGCGGCGACTGTTGTTATTCCAATACTGCTCGATCGATTCCTGGCCCCTGCTTGGATCCCCCAATTACGACGCCTACCTCAGCACGGTTTTGCGCGGCGAACCGGTCAAGCGTCCGCGGATGGACGCCCTGCCGGTGATCATCCCGGAACCGAAGCCGGAAAACGCCGGGTCTATATTCGAGATTCAAGAGGCCTTGCAAGAACGCGAGATGGCCAAGCAATAAGTTCACCATGCCGCCCTCGCAGGCTCCGCATCCGAGACGCGCGTTCCATTTCCTCATACTCATAGTCGGCATCTTATCTGTCTGTCTGCTGGCGGTACAGCCTTTCATGCTGGACCGCATGCCGCGCACGGACGACGGACTGCTGCAGATGTATCGGAGCCTGGCGCTGGATCACTCGCTGCGCGTCGATCATCCGCTGTGGCCGCGCTACTCTTCGGGACTGGTCTATGGCTATGGCGCCCCGCTCTTCAACTATTTTCCGGCGCTATCGTATTTTCCGGCGAGCTGGCTGCACGGCCTTGGTTTCAGCTTCGTGGGCGGTTGGCTGCTCTCGATGATCATTTACACGCTGCTGGCTGCGCTGGGGATCTTCCTGCTCGGGCGTTTATGGACAGGCTCAGACCTGGGCGGTTGGATAGCGGCGCTGGCATACGTATATGCTCCATTTTTCCTCTTCGACAGTCTAACGCGGGGCTCGTCGTCGGAATTGGCGGCATTGGCGGCTTTGCCTTATGTTATGTTCGGTTTCACTCGGCTGGCATGGTACGGGCGACGCCGCGACCTCGTCCTGTCTGTCGCCGCATTCGCGCTTTTCATTCCCCTGCACACCTTGATCACCTTGCACGGGACGGCGCTGCTGGCGCTCTATTGCCTCTTCCTGGTCTGGCGCGGGGGTGAAGGGCGCGCGGTCTTCCTTCGTTTGACGGTGGCGGGTCTGCTGGGGCTGGTCTTAACAGCCTTTTACTGGCTGCCGGCGCTCTTGGAAGCGGATGCCATCAAGCTCGGGTTAATCAGCGAGCAACTGAGCCATATCGATGTTAAGCGGCATCTGCGCCCCCTGAGCGAGATATTGGCATGGCCGCATACTGCCGATCCCACACATCAGAACCAGGCGATTCCGATCAGCCTGGGCTGGCCGCAGTTGATCCTGTCAGCCATTGGATTGCTGTTGAGCGCGCGCGCGGCATTGGGGCTTTACCGCCCGCTGATGCTGCTGATCTGGATCATCCTGCTATGCCTGGTCTTCATGAATACGCCGCATTCGGCGCCGCTTTGGGAAGCGATCCCGCTGATAGGTTTTACGCAGTTTCCCTGGCGTTTGCTCGGCTTGGCGAGCTTGCTGCTGGCGCTGGCATCGGGGATTGGCGCCTTCATGATCGCGTCGATTTTGCCCTCGGGAAAAAGCCGAGCATTCGTGGCTGGGTCGATAGCTGTGATCATGCTGCTTTATGCCCTGCCCTGGACCTATCGGGCCTACCATGACGACCTGGAGGCTGATGATATCCGCGATGCGCAGCAGTTTGAGCGAGACGGCGGTCAATTGGCGCTGTCTTCTTATGCCGAGTATTTGCCCGTCAATACCGATGCCAGTCAACTGGATCCGCAGCGGCTAGTGCAGCGATTCTCAAGAGCCGACGCCGTCCCGCGTCTAATGTCATCGGAGACGCTTGAGATTGTCTCGGAGCAATGGGCTGGCACAGGGGCGAGCTTGCGCCTTGTATCCGCCGAAGCGCAGACGCTGATATTTGACTGGTTGTACCTGCCGGGTTGGCGCGCGGACATTGACGGACGGGCGCTGGAGGTCTTTCCCTCCGCGCCGGCCGGGCTGGTCGCCCTGGACCTGCCGGCGGGCGAGTTTGACCTGCGTATTGCTCTGCATTCAACGACGACTCAAGCGGTCGCGCAGCTTCTAAGCGTCTTGGGATCGCTCGGCCTTGCAGCGCTGTTGATAACCTGGCGCCTTTTGCCGGACGCAGCAGAACACGAAGATCCGGCAATCAGCCTGGATATGCCTCTTTTAGCCGGTTTTGCAGCGCTCAGCCTCGGACTGTTTCTTGTCAAGGCCCTGGCTCTGGACGCGCTTGAGTCGCCGTTTAAGTCATATCGATTTGGCCGCAGCGTAGACGCGCCGGCTCTGGCGAATTTCGGTGATCGAATTGATCTCCTGGCGGCTGACCTGCCCTCGGGGTCAATTGATCGTCGTCGCTTCGATATCGCCTTGTACTGGCGTCTGCATGGCGGGGCGCTTGACCGGGATTATTCGAGCATCCTTCGCATGCGCGATCCCGCGAGCGCGGTCATCGCCGAAGCAAGTTCCTACGCGCCCGGGGGCTTGGCGACATCGAATTGGTTGACAAATGCCTACGTCGAGGACGTGATCACCCTGGAAATGCCGCCCTTCACGCCGCCGCTCAATGAGGCTTACAGCTTGGAAGTAGCGCTTTTCGATGGTGACACGCTGGAGGCTTTGAGCGTGGTCAACCTGGCTGGCAATCCGCTGGATGTCAAATATCCGCTCGCTTCGTTCCTTTACCGCCCCTCCGATAGACAAGCTGCGCTGGATGATTTGCCCGGAGTTGATCAAGGCGCGGGACCGGCGCTCCTGGTCAGAGCGCCGGAATTGCCGCTCTCGGCCACAGTCGGCGATGAACTGCGATTCAGCTGGGCTTGGCGGAAAGCCAGCGAAGGCGCGGCGGGACTTGCGGCTCGACTTTTGTGGCTGGATGAGGAAACAAAAGCGACTCATGTTTCGCGTACCCTGCCCCTGATTAATGGATTTGACATCGCCCAATGGCATCTTGGCGAAGTCTTTCGTGGTCATCATCGTGTGACCGTGCCGCCAGATCTGCCGTCCGGGTCCTATGCCCTGGGCGCGCAACTGCTTGACGCCGACGAAAACCCGGCAGCCGCAACTATCATGCTCGACGCCGTGATGCAGGTATCGGTTCCCTTGCGGCAATTCGACCCGCCCCAATTCGACCCTATCGTTGGCGCTACTTGGGACAACGGCTTGGTCTTGCATGGCTATCGCCTTGCAGGAGCGAGCGAATTGAGTCTAGTCTGGGGAACCAGGCGGCAGTTGCCGGATAGCCTCCGCCTGTTTGTTCACGCGCTTGATGAGGGGGACAAGATCGCGGCGCAATGGGATGGCGTCCCGGTCGACTGGACACGCCCGACAACCGGCTGGCTGCCCGGCGAGTACCTGACCACAAATCATCGTTTCGACTTGCCCCCCGGACAGTATGATCTCCGTTTGGGTTGGTACGAGCCCGCATCTGGCGAGCGCCTTCGTCTCGGCGACAGCGATGCCTTGCTGCTAGAGCGATTCTACATATCCGAATGAGAAACGAACTGTTTGCGCTTTCATACCTCTTGACAGGCTTGTATTTGCTGGTTATGATACCCGCCCTTGAACAGATTTTCTAATCGACGAAACATAGTAGAATCGGGAGAACAACAATGTACAAAGTCACAAAATACCCGCACGGCACCTTTTCCTGGGCGGACAATACCTCTACCGATCCGCAGAAAGCCAAGACCTTTTATATGGAACTCTTCGGCTGGGGCAATATCGACGAGCCCATTGGCGGCGACATGTTCTATACCATGTTCCAGAATCAGGGCGAACATGCGGCCGGCTTCGCAGCCATGATGCCGGATATGCAGGCGCAAGGCATCCCGTCGCACTGGACCAACTACGTGTCGGTGGACGACGTAGATGCCCTGGTACCCGTCATCACCGAAAACGGCGGGACAATCCTCTTCGGGCCAATGGACGTTTTTGATAGCGGCCGTATGATTCAATTCCAAGATCCAACCGGCGCGGCGCTCGGTCTCTGGCAAGCCAAGAATCATATCGGCGCCGGCATCGTCAACACCGTCGGCGCCATGTGCTGGAATGAACTGCTCACCAAAGACGCGGATGCCGCCAGAGCCTTTTACAGCGCCTTGTTCGGCTGGGAATACATCGTTGACGAGAACGGCTACATCATGATTCAGAATCGCGGGCGCAATAACGGCGCGATGATGCAGATGGACGAAAGCTTCGGCGAGATGCCCTCTGTCTGGCAGCCTTATTTCACCGTCGCCGACATCGACGCTTCAATTGCCAAAGCCGGGGAATTGGGCGCGACCATCATCATTCCCAAGACCGAGGCGCCCGGCGCCGGTCATTTCGCCTATATGTCCGATCCTGCCGGCGCTCATTTCTACATCATTCAGTTGATCCAAGCCGAACCCTGGGAAGAATAGACCGCGCCCGAGCGACATGGCATTGGCGCGGAATGTAGGGGCGAGCCATTGGCTCGCCCTCAGCCCGAACAGAAAATCCGCAATTGTGAGCCTCAGCCTCACGTAACCGGAAAATCAGGAGACAAAATATGTACACAGTCACAAAGTACCCGCATGGCACATTTAGCTGGGCGGATACCAGTTCGACCGACTCGGCAGCGGCCAAGCAATTCTATATGGATCTCTTCGGCTGGGGCAATTTCGATATCCCCATCGGCGAAGGCATGACCTACACCATGTTCCAGCACCAGGGTCAAAATGTCGCCGCGCTCAGCGAGGCCACGCCCGAGGCGCTCCAGCAGAATATCCCATCGCACTGGTCATGCTATGTGTCTGTCGACGATGTCGACGCGCTCTTGCCGGTCGTCACGGAGAATGGCGGCACGATCATCTTTGGTCCCATGGACGTCTTCGACAGCGGACGCATGGCTTTCTTGATGGACCCGACCGGCGCGGCGCTGGGCTTGTGGCAGGCGCGGAACCACATCGGCGCGGGCATCGTCAACACCGTCGGCGCCATGTGCTGGAACGAACTGCTCACCCGCGACGCCGAAGCCGCCAAAACCTTCTACAGCGCCGTCCTGGGTTGGGAATTCCACGGCGACGAGCATTACATCCACATCACGAACCAGAGCCGCAACAATGGCGGCTTGATCGAGATGGACGAGAGCTTCGGCGATACGCCGCCCTGCTGGATGCCCTATTTCAACATCGGCGAGATCAACGCCGGCATCGCGCGCGTCAACGAACTGGGCGGTCAAGTGCACATGGGACCGAACGAAGCGCCGGATACGGGCTATTGGGCGCTGGCGACAGACCCGGCTGGCGCGCATTTTTACATCATGGAACTCTTCAAAGCCGACCCCTGGCAAGAGTAGTCTGAGCCTGAAATAGACAACGTAATGTAGGGGCGAGCCATTAGCTCGCCCTCTGTACCGACACTCTAGCTGCGGTAAACAGGACGAACGCAAATACACGACCGACTGCAAGAAAATGGCACCATTTGGCACCCAAATTACAACATAAAGACAAGCGATGTAGGGACGACCTATCAGGTCGCCCGCACTGACAGGAGATAAAATGTTCAAAGTCACAAAATATCCCCACGGCGCCTTTAGCTGGGCCGAGAACGTCTCGACTGATCCGGAGAGTGCAAAAGCCTTTTATTTGGACTTGTTCGGCTGGGGCAAATACGAATTCCCCATCGATGAAAATAACACCTACACCATGTTCCAGCATCAAGACGAAAATGCGGCTGCTTTAAGCGGCATGATTCCGGAGGGCGTCCCGTCGTTTTGGTTCAATTACGTGACGGTGGAAGACGTCGATGCGCTGGCCGATGTCGTCACGGCGAATGGCGGTACAGTCGTGCAAGGACCCTGGGATGTTTTCGACAGCGGGCGCATGCTGCTTATTCAGGATCTGGAGGGAGCGCATCTCGGTTTGTGGCAGCCGCGGAACCACATCGGCGCCGGCATCGTCAACACGGTGGGCGCCATGTGCTGGAACGAGTTGCTAACCCGCGACGCGGCAACAGCCAAAACCTTTTACGGCAACTTGCTGGGCTGGGAATTCTACGGAGATGAGCGCTACACCCACATCAGCAATCGCGGGCGCAACAACGGCGGCATGATGGAAATGGACGAGAACTTCGGCGAGATGCCGGCTATGTGGATGGTCTACTTCCACGTCGCGGATATCGACGCAGCCATGAAACGGACCCAAGAACTGGGCGGAAGGGTGGTCACACAAAAGATGGAAGCTCCCGACAACGGCTGGTTCACCGTCATCGAGGACCCGGCCGGCGCAGTCTTCTACATCATGCAACTGGAAAAAGCAGATCCCTGGGAAGAATAGACCCCGCCCATCAAAAAACGAGCGTGTTGTAGGGGCGGCCGGCGGGCAGTGTCTACGCGCCCTATCAGGTCGCCCGCTTCCCGGCCAGACGCGCTTGGATTACCCCATTGAAAAGCACAAATGGAACGCTTCTTCACCAGTACCGGACAAGCCCTACAGACTTCGATATGCTCGTAAATGGCGTTTGGCAAGTTTGTTAAAAGAGGCAAGAATGTACCAGGTCACGAAGTACCCGCACGGCACATTCAGTTGGGCAGATAACAGCTCAGCCGATCCGAAAGCGGCAAAAGCCTTCTATATGGATCTCTTCGGCTGGAGCAAGAACGAAATTCCCATCGGCGAAAACATGACGTACACCGTGTTCCAACTGGAGGGAGAAGCCTGCGCGGCTTTGAGCGGCATGATGCCCGATCAACTACAAATGGGGGCGCCGTCGCATTGGAACAATTTCGTGACCGTTGATGACGTCGATGCGCTGGCTGATGTGGTGAAAGCCAATGGCGGGACGGTCCTCTACGGGCCGGAAGATGTCTTCGACAGCGGGCGGATGATGCATATTCAGGACCCGGCCGGCGCGGCGCTCAATTTGTGGCAGCCATATGACACTATCGGCGCCGGCATCGTCAACACCGTCGGCGCCATGTGCTTTAACGAACTTTGGACCCCCGATGTCGCCCTGGCAAAAGGCTTTTACCATGCCCTCTTCGGCTGGGAATACGTCTTGGATGGCATCTTCACCCGCATTTTCAATCGCGGTCGCGCTAACGGCGGCATGCTCCAACTGGATGACACAGCGCCCCGCTGGCTGCCTCACTTTCACGTCGCCGATGTCGCCACTGCCATCAGCCGCGTCAAGGAGCTCGGCGGCGCCATCGAAATCGACGAGCAAGTAGATGCCGACGGCAGCAAGTGGTCAGTCGTGGCCGACCCGGCCGGCGCCCTCTTCTACATCATGCAGTTGGTCAAAGCAGACCCTTGGGAAGAATAAAGCCCTCGCTATACAGGGTGCTGAGGGCTGGGCGATATCGCCTGCCGGTCATTGCGATCTCGGACGCTCACTTGCCCTCATCAAAACAGCTGACGCGCCAAATGTGTTCCTCGCGGTCGAGCAATTCGTCGGCGGCGGGGGGACCCCAAGAGCCTTTGCGGTAAGTTTGCATCGGCGGCGCGGCGCGATCGTTTGTCCAGCCTTCGATGATCGGATCGACGATTTTCCAGGCGCTCTCGATCTCGTCGCTGCGGATGAAAAGCGCGGCGTCGCCATTGATGGCATCGAGGATCAAGCGCTCGTAAGCATCGGGCAACTCGTCAGCCAAGAAGGCATCTTCGTAGTGCAATTCCATATCCACGGATTTGGCAATCTGCTCATCGGGGACCTTGGCCTGGATGGTCATGTGCATGCCTTCGTCGGGTTGGATGCAGATCGAGAGCATGTTCCGCGAGGGATCGCCGCTCTCGGCCAGTTCAAAGATGCTGTTGGGCGGCCGCTTGAACTGTATGTTCACCTGCGTGGTCTTGCTATGCAGCGCCTTGCCCGAGCGTAAGTAAAAGGGGATGTCTTTCCAGCGCCAATTGTCAATGAAGAGACGCAGGGCGGTATAGGTCGGCGTGTCGGAATCGGGCGGGACGCCATCCGCCCCCCGATAGCCCTCATATTGGGCGCGCACCGTATCGCAGAGGCGAACGGCGCGGGCAGCCTGCAGCACTTTGACTTTCTCGTTGCGGAGGGCGTGGCCATCGAAGGCTGAGGGTGGCTCCATCGCGATCAGCGAGAGCAATTGCAGCAAGTGATTCTGCACCATATCGCGCATGACGCCGGATTTGTCGTAATATCCGGCGCGCGTGCCGACATCGACCGTCTCAGCCACGGTCACCTGCACGTTGCTGATGTGACTGCGATTCCAGATCGGCTCGAAGATCGTATTGGCGAAACGCATGAACAGGATGTTCTGCGCCGTTTCTTTGCCCAGATAATGATCGATGCGATAAACCTGCGATTCGGCAAAGACCGAATGTACGGCTTTGTTGAGCGCCCGCGCCGTCGCAAGGTCATAGCCAAAGGGCTTTTCGATGACGATGCGCCGCCAGGGCGGGCTTTGTCGGCGGTCAGTGTCTACGCGCCCCACGCCATTCTCCCGCGCCATGTCCAGCCGACCCAGGTTCGTCACCACATCCTCGTAAAACTCCGGCGCTACTGACAGATAATAGAGTCGATTGCTGGCTCCGTTATCAAGCGCGGCCAAGTGGTCCTTCAGGTTTTGATAAGTCTCGGTATGCGGCAGGTTGACCTTGCTGTAAGACAGGCAAGACTGGAAATAGCGCCAGTCGCCCTCATTGAACTGGGCAGCGGCGAATTCTTGCAAGGATTGGCGCGCGTGTTCGATCAGCGTCTCGTCGGTCCAATCGCGGCGGCCCACGCCGACGATCTTGAGCTTTCGGGGCAAGCGCCGCTTAATATAATTGTTGAAGAGCGAGGGAATCAATTTTCGACGAGCCAGATCGCCGGTCACGCCAAATATAACAATAATTGTAATTGGGTTGAGCATCGCCTTTCCTCGTCTCCAGATCAGTGACGCGTATTCTAGCGTATATTGTCCCTTGCAACGAATCTGCGTTTCGCTGAGACGCAAGTCGACTTGGAAGCGCGCAGCTTACGATTGCTCTGGAAGATTAGCGCATAGGTGATTTCGTCGATAGAGATGGTATAATTGCGGCGAATGCAAAGGGAAAATGGCATCATGTCGGTCAGTGAAGTCTTGCGCCAAGCCAAAGCGCTAACGCCAAATCAACGCAAAGAACTGCTCAAATCGCTGCATGAACTTGTTGCAAAAGATGACCAGAAGCCTAAGCGGAGTCTGTTCGAGTTGGCTGGTTTGGGCAAGGAAGTATGGCAAGGTATTGACACCGACGCGTACCTGAATGAGTTGCGTGATGAGTGGGATCAGGCGACTTGAACATCATATCCGCATTGCAGAGCACGAAACGCGGCGCGGATGCAAGCAGTCAGTATGTTCAAATGAAAACGCTTTACCCACAGCGGCGGACCGCTGATCATAATTTGCGGTCGTCGCCTGCTAGCGGCTGCGGCAGCGTAAAGCTAAAAGTCGTGCCCAGCCCCTCTTCGCTGCTGGCCCAGATGCGGCCGCCATGCGCTTCGATGAAACCGCGCGCGATCGCCAAGCCCAAGCCCGTGCCGCGCGCCCCGTCATCGCCCCGCATGCGCGAGCCTTCCCCGCGATAAAAGCTCTCGAAGAGGCGCGGCAGCACATCCTGCGGGATGTACGAGCCGCTATTGTGAATGTCGATGCGAATATCATCCGCGCTGCGGTAGGCGCGCAGCGTGACTGACTCGCCCTCCCTAGTATATTTGATGGCGTTATCAACCAGATTGGACAAGACGCGTTGAATCTTGTCCGGCGCCATGACTATCATATCAACATCTTCGGCCACCTCGCCCAAGAGACTGATGCCATGCTGCCGCGCCTTGGGCTTCATACTGCCCAGGGTATCGGAAATCAGATCGCTGATCGACGCCTGCTGCATATTGATGGTCAAGTGACCCACGTCCAACTGCGCCAATTCGAAGAGGTCGTCGATCAAATAAGCGAGATGTTCAATCTCGGCGCGGCTGCTATCCAGGTAGCGATGGACTGTTTCCTTGTCCTGGACCACGCCGTCCAGCATGGCTTCGATCATAACCCGCATGGACGTCAATGGCGTGCGCAAATCGTGCGAAACCCAGGCAGTCAGGTCGCGCCGCGTCTGTTCGAGTTGGCGTTTCTGCTCGTCGACTTCGCCCAGGCTCTTGGCCATAGCATTAAAGGTGGCTGCCAACTGAGCGATTTCGTCATTGCCGGAGATTTTCAAGCGGGTGGAGAAATCGCCGCCCGCCAGCAACTGCGTGGCATCGGTCAATTCGCTCAGGCGGTCGGTCATGGTCTTGGACGCGAAGAAGCCGATCGTCAGCGCGGACAAACCCGCGAAGACCAGCAAAACCGAGGTCAAGCTCAGGTAATGCTGTTCGATAAAGGTGAAGCGCGCGATCACCCAGACGTTGAGGAATATCATCCCGACCATCAGCGCGATCATGGTCCAGATTGTCCAGCGCAGACTGCGAAACCACTCCAAAACGCCCAGACGATAAAAGGCGAAAGACAGCGACGAACTCAAGATGCCGGTGAAGGTCATGAAAGTGACCAATTGCTGTACGTCGCTCTCTGGCAGATCGAACATGATCAACCCGCTCAACAAAGTGCCGGCGATTGGAATGACCAGGACGATGAGGAATATCAGCAGGGGATTCCGCGACCAATTTCGTATCATCTCGTTTACTCCGCCTCTTGACTTGCAGAGACCTCGAACTTGTAGCCGACGCCCCAAACGGTCTGGATGTAATCGGGCTTGCTGGGGTTGGCTTCCAGCTTTTCTCTCAGGCGCCGCACGTGTACCGTCACCGTGCTTTCATCGCCATAGAACTCGTATCCCCAGACCTGGTCCAGCAATTGCTGCCGCTTGAAAACCTGACGCGGGTGCCGCATGAGAAAATACAGCAAGTCGAATTCCTTGGCGGTTAAGGTCACCGGGCGCCCGGCGACTTCGACGGAGCGGCTGCGCGGATCGAGATGCAGCTTGCCGGAAGCGACCGGCGCCTCGCTTTCGACTTCAGCCGTCGCGCTGCGGCGCAAAACCGTCTTGACCCGCGCCACCAACTCGCGGGGACTGAAGGGTTTGGTCACATAATCGTCGGCGCCCAGTTCCAGCCCGGCGATGCGGTCCACTTCATTGCTGCGCGCGGTCAACAATATGATCGGGATGTCGCCTTCAATGCGCAGCGGGTTGAATTCCGATGGATGGCGCAGGCGGCGCGTGATGGAAAAGCCATCGACGCCGGGCAGCATGATATCCAGCACGATCAGGTCCGGCGCCTGGTCTTGCAAGATAGACAAAGCCTGTGGGCCCGTCTGCGCTTCCGTGACGTGATAGCCTTCCAGCTCCAGGTAGCGGCGCACGACTTCGCGGATCGTGCGCTCGTCATCAACTACGAGAATGTTGCGTTGTTTTGACATCTTTCCCTTGCTGTGCCTCTCCAATTGTCGCTTTTATTGTAACGTACCTGGCAAATCTGAAAAAAATGTGAACAAGTGAGAAGTGTATCGATTCGGTCGCGGCTTTGCCGCGACGCGGTGGCGGCTTGATTGGCTGGTTGGAGTTTTCCCGGCAAAGTTTTCCCGCGTTTTGAGCAACAGTATAGATAGCGTATCCATAGCGGGGGAAGGGGTGGGGGTCAACAGAGTCCGGTGGCTCGCCCGAATTGAGATAGATATGAGCTTAGGGCGACTCATAGAGTCGTCTACATTGCCTACGTTATGATGAAATGATGCGTCAATGGCAAATTATCCGCCGTATCGGCAATCTGTAGCAGCGTTTCGTTGAAACGCCCGCAATTCACAGGTCATTTTCGCGGGCGGCTCGGCAAGCCCCCCTATCGTAATTTTACGGGGCGAACGGCACATAATGATTTTGAGGCGATTGTCCCGCTACCGCCAACTTGTCACGGCCGAAAAAACAAAAAGGGGCGGGAAAACCACCCCTCAAACCTAGTACGGCGCGATTATCTCTGCTCGGTCGTCGATGACGCTATCGCCGATGACGACAAATCGCGACAGATCGGCCGGCTCCAGCCTCAAGCGGATCTCGTGCTGCGCACCGCCCTGGCTGACCTGATGCTCTTCGCCGATGATGAAGTATTCCTTGTCTATGTGCCCGGTCCGCGATTCGCTGATGCGAATGCGGTCGAACAAGCTCAGTCTCCGCGTGGATGGATGTTGGCGGGCGTCAAGCCGCAGTTCTCGCACTGTGCCAGCCGGATGTTTGCGTCGCGCCAGTTCATAGCGCGCGAATGCTTGCGCCGTCGCGATATCGGACAGGGCGGGCAGGTCCTGCGTGAGATGTTTAAGCCCATGCAGATGAATGCCCTCGCCATCGCTGAGGGTCAGCTCCAGCCGATCGCGGCGGTACAAGGGCTTGCCAATGACGAGCAATTCGGTAAGGAAAACATCACGAGCGCTGTCATTTTCCAACCGCACCAGAAGGAAGGTGAAGCCGAGCTCGATTATTCGAGCGGATACCTTCTCCCGGATCGCGCTGCCCTCGCCTCTTTCATTCCTGTGAAATGCCGCCCCCAGCCGCTCCAGTTCCAGCATACCGACCGGCTGTCCCGTCTCATCGGTGAAACGCAAGTTGAGATCCAGGCTGGTCCGCGCGCCGATGCGTTCTGCCCGCGCCAACTGCCACAGCGTGGTCCCACTCTCCCCTAGCTCGCGCGGGGTCATCAGCAACGTGAACCGATTGACGCGCTGATCGCCGTAAGCATAAGCCATGCCCTTCATATTGTCGACGAAAGTCGCCGACAGCCTCCCTCTCACCAGCGTTTGATGTCGATTGAGGAAAACGGCGTCGCCAGCCCGATCAATGTAGAACCGCCCGCGCTCGCTTTCCGCCAGGTCGCGAATGGCTCGTCGTATCGAAGTTGTCTCGTCCCACCAATCGCCGACGTATGCGAAACGCGTCTTCCCTTCTTGCAACCGCCGTCCCAAGTTCTGCGGCGGGAAAACCCGAACGCTGTCGATCCGATCATGTCCCGGCACATCAATGATGCAATAGCCCGCAACTGCCGCGCGCCGCACAAGAGCCCCATCCAGCAGACGATCAATCACCGTGTCGGCGCCGACATTACTGATCGGCGACAGCCGCGCCGGGCTCGCTTCCAGCCAGGGCTGAATGTCCTGCACATGAATGACGGACCGCCCTTCGCTCCAATCGCCGGCATCGACAGCGACCTGGCTGATGAATCCGGTGAACAGGGTGATGCGCTCGCCACTGTCTTCGCAGGCGATTTGCGCGCGTGTGCCGATATCAAGCTGGTCTCGTTCAGGCGAAAAACTGCCCTGGATATTGCGTAGCGTGATCTGCGCCATCCCATAATCAGCGATGCTGTCATAGGGTTGCCGCAAACCCAGGCGCCATTTCAGTTCTAGCACGTGCCCGGCAAGATCTTCGTCCAGATCGAGGAAAGTCCCGTCGTGGTTCCTGTCGATGGCGATGACATATCGGTCGCTCATTCGCTAGATCTCCATCATCCAGGTATGGCGAAAGGCGCAGCCGTAGAAGTCGCGCTCATCATAGCTGAATACGCCCGCCTCGACCGCCACCCGCGCCGGCGCCAGCAGCGCATCGCCCAAGGTGATGTCCGCCGCAATCGCAGCGACATAATTGTCGATTAAGCCGACCAGTTGAGGCAGATGACCGCGTATGCCCAAACCCTTTTCGGTCGGTGCCGCCAGCAGCAAATGCGTCAGCGAATAGTAGACCGACTGTGCGCTGCCGCTGAAAGTGACCGATTGCAGCCCTTCCTTGCGCTCTCTAAACAGTTGTTCCTTTTCCAGTTCCAGCGGCAGCACCAGCAGCGCCGGCAGATGGGCTGCGCTAATGCTATTGGGCAATTCATCAATATCGAAATTGTTGCGTACGCCGCTCACAGTCATGAACGACAGATTGGACAAGGCAGCGCGAAAGCTTGCCATTGGCATCTCCTTTGTTGTGCTTGAGATTGTCTGATTTTTGGGGGTAAAGCTTGCCGGGTTCAGACCAGGCTCACCGGTCCTTGGGATTCCGGCTGTTTGAACTAGCGCGACAGGTTTTGACGCCGTCTTTCAAGTTCCTCGTCTTCCGCCAGCATGCGTTCCAGCTCAGCTGTTTCCAGAACATCGACATAGTGGTCGATTACACGTTCAAGGTAAGCGGGAAGATCACTGTGAATCTCTTGAAAATTGGCAATAAAGCGCGGATCGGAATTGTACATCTGCCCCAAGCCGCGCAGCATATCAAGGTTCGGCTCATAGAAGCGCCGCAGGTGATTTTGCCAGCGGTCCAGTGTGTCGACTATCTGGCGGTCGCCGACCTCCTTGCCCGCTTCCATCGCTTCCGCCAGATCGACATAGATCTGATTGCCCTCAGCAATTATCGCTTCTTGCTCGGCGTCGCTGTAGCTGTTCCAGCGTTCGATTGACTCGTTGACCGTGCCGGGACCATATTGCAAGCGCGCCTCGCGCTCGTATTGTTTTTGTTCGTCCGCGCTATGGCGCTTCAGCCCGCGTTTTTTCTCGCTCATAGTACTTCCCCGCTTGGCCTACAAGGACAGTATGATACGAGCAATTTCCTCAGCGCAACAGGCGGAGTCAGGCGCGTTTGCGTTTGAGGTCCCCGGCGTTGTTGTAACGTCGTATCGACGGATAGCGCCAGGCGACCCAGCCGGTCATTAGCACCGTCGCCAGTCCGCCGCTGAAAATGGCGAAGGGCGCGCCAAACAGCGACGCTAGGATGCCGGCGCGCAGTTCACCCAATTGGGGACCGGTCATGAAGAACAACATATTGGCCGAAGTCATCTGCCCGCGCAGTTCGTCGGGAGTCGCCAATTGGCGGATCGTGCCGCGGATGATTGAAGAAACCGTGTCGCCGGCGCCGGTCAGCGCGAACAAGATGAAGGACAGCGCGAAGACGGTAGAGACGCCGAATATCGCCGTGGCCAGACCATAGAGCGCGACGCTGAATAAGAGGACGAGTCCCTGCCTCTTCATCTCGCCGCGGAGAGACAAAACCGTGCCCACCAGCAGAGCCCCGATTGGTTGCGCGGTCGCCAGCAGCCCATAACCCGCGGCGCCGACGCCGAGGATCTGGCCCGCGACTATCGGCAGCATGGTGCGAGCCGAGGCGAAAAGCGTTGCGAAGAAATCGAGCAACATCGTGCCCAGGACGATACGCGAACTGAAGGTGAAGCGTAAGCCAGCCAAGAGCGTTCGCCATCCGATCCGCGCTTGGGCAGAAGACTTGCCCCGATGCCTGATGCGCCAGATCGCAGCCGCCGACAACAGGAAGGTGACCGTATTGAAGCCGTAAACCAGTCCCACGTCGAATTGGGCAACCAACAAGCCTGCTACAGCCGGACCAATGATGGTCGCCACTTGCATCACCAAGGCATTCAGACTGATGGCATTGCTCAAGTGACGCGCCTCGACCACATTCGCCACGATCGATTGCCGCGCCGGAAAATCGAATGCCATAGCCGCGGCCGCCAGCCCGGTCACGACGTAGATCGCGCCGACGCTAACCTGCCCGTTCAATGTTAGCAGCGCCAATGTGGCGGCCAACAGCGCCGACAGACACTGCGTCGCGACCATCACCAGCCTTCGCTCAAAGGCATCCGCCAACAATCCGCCAAGCAACGCGAAAAGAATCACCGGGATTACGCGCGCCAAGCCCAGCATACCCAAGCCGAACGCCTCGGATCCCATTACGATATCGTTGTCAAAAACGTTGAATATGAAAGTCTGCCCGCGCAACAACTCGAACACGTGCCAATTGATCGCGAAGTTCCGCATCTGCGAGCCGGTCCAAGCGATGGTCTCGCCCAGCCACAGCAAACGGAAATCACGATAGCGCAGGGCGACTAATCGCTCGAATTGATTCGTCATTGGCTTCTGTTGCCGCGATGCCAGCAAATCATCGCGCTAACATAACGCAGAGCGTGAGCGAAAACCAGACGCGATACACGGGAAAGCCATGATCTCGCGGATAGTTTCAGGCGGTCAATCGTCGCAGTCGTTTCAGCGCGGGCGATGTTTCATCTTCGAGCAAGCCCGCCGAATTGATCAGCAATTCCGCATATCGCAGGCACAAGTCGCGGATTGCGGACGCTGCCCGATAGGTCTCGATCGGCGTGCCCGCAGCGTGGGAAACCGCCTCCGTTCCATTGACGCCGCGTTGAGACCCCAAGCGATTGCCCTCACGGTCGACTGCAATTAGCCGCAGGTATTCGCTTTCCATGCGCAACAACTGTCCAACCTGAAAGCGCGGGCTGACGCCGTCTTGATCCTTTCCATCAACATCGTCGACAGTTATCCAGGTGGCGTCGGGGTCTAACTCCAAGTCGCCGAGCGTATCTCCGCTTTTCCGCCAGGCTTGGGTCCAGCGGTCGTGCCAGCCCCAGATGCCGGTGACGCTCAATTCTCCGCTGAATACCTCGCCGCCGCTCAGAATCAACACGCTGGCTGGCAGATCGGGTCGATTCGGTATGCGGCGCAGGGCGTCCTTGCTGAGGTTTCGTCCGTCGGATGCGATTGAAATCAACTCCAGAAGATCGTCTGGCAATATCAACTCGCGCGGATTGGCCGCGTCGATCGTCAGGCGGCGCGTCTCCAGCGCGGGACAATAGCGCCTTTGCGTCAGAGACTCGATGAGGTGACTGGCTTTTTCCAAAGCCTGCCGTAAATCGTTATCGGCGTCGGTATCGCTTTCCGTCAACTGCAAGTGACGGCGGAACTCGTGTAAACTTGCTATGCTGTACATAGGGTTCCTCTCTGTTCATTTGACAAAATCTTGCGGAGCGCCAGGCAGATAAGCCAGTGATGCTTTCACCCGAGCGGCGCCCGTGTTAACTTATTGAGATAGCGGAGCGGAAGGCACTCGACTTGAAAATCCTCGCCATATCGCCAGAGCAATTCGACCCCGCGCGTCATCGGCTGCCGGTAGCCGGCGAGTTGTTGCTGCCCGGCGTACAAGTGGAGATACGGGCGGACGGCATCGCCTTTACGCTCAAGCAGGCGCTGATGCGGGGCTATGCCTATGGCACGGTGATTGAGTTGTCGCGACAGGGCGAGGCTGTGGAGGTCGCGCTAAGCGCGGAGCGTCAGGAGGACGGGGGTTATTTTTTCGAGGCGCTGTGGGTGGTCTTGGGGTGAGGCAGCGAATAGCCTTGACTTTACGTGAGTTCCTGCTTCACGCTAGGGCTTACTTTTTCCATATCCAGAAAGCCGTGGTTTTTGCTGGTCTGCAAAGCTGACTTGACATTGGGTTTAGGCACGCGGCACAAGGCTTCCTTGTGATCGCGCAAAATGTACGCAAGCTGAAACAGTTTGGCCGGTGTCAAGTGAATGATATCCAGATGCCATTCGTTGACTTCGAAATCGGGAGTCTTGCCTGTCGTATTGTCGGATCGGAAACTCTTCAGAACGACATCAACTGGCACAAGCATATAGTCAAAGTTTTCGATTTTGCTTCGACCGCTCGCTAGAGCAGCGACTACACGGTCAACCTTTGTCTTGTCTTCATCGACAACATACGTGGACAAGGCACCACCGACCGTACCCAAGCTTTTGAGAATGTCAGCGATAAGGTCGTCTTCACCCAACCAAGAGAAATCGTCTCGGCTCTTGTCCCACCAAGCCTTGTTGCCGATTCCTCGCAAGAGAAATGCCACGTCGATTAAGATTCCAAGGCGGTGCGTTGTAGCTGATCCAACACTAATTGCAAGTCTTCTTTGAGCGCCTCGCTGGATTCTCTGTCAATGGCTTTTTCCAATGCAGGAATCGACAGCGGATCGTCAAGAAATGACAGACCCAAACCAGCGCCATCGCGTACCCATGCGGAACGGCTCTTTCTCAGACAAGTCTCAAGCATCGCGCGACGTTTATCATGCCATGCTTTCGAGTCCGTATTTCCCACATACTTCAGCGCTTCCATTGCAATCCCTGACTTGGTTTCGCCATTAAGAATGAGGGTCTGTATCTCCGAAAGCGCGAGTTCGCCGTACTTCTCGATCACTTTTTCCAGTCCTTCCGAGAAAGAATTGGACATCCCGGGTTCGAGAGAGATGAAGGTCGCGAGGGAGAACAGATTCCTTATTTCTGCCGCGATATCAATCTCTTGTTTCAAGCCGAGTTCACCAACTAATTGTGGAGCGGGGTTCGTGTTCATCGGAAGCCTCGGCGCTCAATGTTATCCTTCGTTCTCAATAGATTCACGCGAGTATAACACATATTCTCTCTTGTAAGATTACAGTTAGAATTACACTTGCAACCACTGGGCGAGGCTGTGGAGGTGGCGCTAAGCGCGCAGCGTCAGGAGGACGGGGGTTATTTCTTCGAGGGGCTGTGGGTGGTCCTGGGCTGAGGGGCGAGATACGCGACGTACACACGATGTCCTAAGTCGCTCAGTTTAGCGCCGGTGTATCTCTCGCGCAAGGATGATCTTCTATGTGCCGTTGCTCGCTTGCTTGGGCTACTGTGCTCGTCATTGCTCATGTTTATGGTGATGCGCTTGTCAAGGAGTTTTGGACCGGGAACAGGCAGGCCATCTTCAAGCAAAAAGTATATGAAATCAATCATCGCCAGTTTTACGTTCGCCTTGGCCTCTTGCTCCGTTTCCCCATCGGAAACACAGCCCGGCATTTCTGGAACGCTGCCAAAAAAGTATGGTTTGCCATCCGGCGTTTCATAAGCCATCAATTCTATTTGGTATGGCCGAGACGCAAGTTCTTCCGCGCGTTTAAGCTGGTGCTCATTCATTCAGACCGCCTCCATCACTTATTGACCGCTTGTCACGGTTTTTCCAGAGTATCTTACGACTACTCCATGTTGTCAATCATCTTTATCGCTTCACTAACATAAGGTGTAGAGTCTTTCAGTCTACGGGGTAAGGTCTGTCGGAGAGACGGGTAATCTGGATGGGACACCACGTCATGGCGGCTTCCATTCCTGATGTCGAATCCGAAACCGCGATACAGACGAACAAGGTCTTGGCTCGTCCAACCTGATTTCGATTTCCTCATACGTTCGAGCAGTTTCTCCGCTCTGCGGCTCGCCATTTATGCCTCTTGCGCAAAGACTTGTATCGCGGTCGATGCTTGCACCGCGTCATCGTCTACATCGACATTAAAGCGGTATATTCCTGCCTGTTTGAACTCTAGCTGATCAAACTCCATGACAAAGTCGCATTGGGGGTCAATGCCTTGTGCACCGGCAGACATTTCAAAATTACCCGTTAACTCGACCACCACCGCTCCATCCGGATCGGTCAACTTTACAACTAATTGGTGTGTCGAAGGGTTGTCTGCCTGTTCGCCCGCAATCCTCAACACCAAGAACACGCGTTTAGGTGGCTCTGCAGATAATTCCGCTCTAAATTGATTAAACACACCTAAGATATTCAACTTACCGGTACCCGATTCGACCGCGGCGTACTCAGCCGTTAACAACATCACTACTTTCACAGCATCCCTCATTATTCTTTAATCGTGATACGTCTCAGTCTACCATATTACCACCAGGCGGGGGCGCCCAACGCCCCCGCCCGGCGTAGCCTACATCACGATGTTGTACAGGCAGCTCGCCACCTCGTCATCGAAGCGAACGAACGCCAGCCGCACCGTCGCCGTCAGTTGATAACTGTCGTAATAGGACAGGTAATCGACGCTGACCGCGATCTTGCGCCGATAGCCGACGGTCCAGCCCGGTCGATAGACGCAGAGCGCTTGCCCACGGTCGTTGCTGCCGCCGACTTTGCCGTCGGCTTCCGTCAGCGGCATCTCCGCGGAGACGTAGACCGGAATGCCGTCCACCAGACCGATCTGCCCGGTCTGCGCCGTGGCCAGCGGACCCGCCTTGTCCATGGTCAGAAATTCGTCGATGCCCAGCAGCTTGGCATAGGTCCCGCTGTCGACGATCCAAGCCAGGTCAGAGGGACGCGCGGCGTACTTGCCCGGCATCTTGAAGCGGGCCTCGCGCATCTTTGCCAGGCTCGGCGCGGCATTGAGATTGACGCGGTTGGCAGTGTTGTCTACCAACGGCAGATGGCGCAAACCGTCCATCGACAGGTACTTGGCTGTGGCGGGCGGCGTGCCATTATCGCGGTTGATATTGCCGCTCGCCGATGTCGTGGTATCGCCGTTGAGCAGCACGTTGTCAATGGCGTCCGCGATCGCCCGGGCAGCTTGCTGTCGGTAGATATTCAGCACCGGGATCATGGCGTCTTCGACGAGTTCGCTGCTGAAGCCGACCCGCAGCGCCAACTTTTTGGCGTTGAGCGTCACCAGCCCCGAACCGATCTTGCTATCCGGAATTGGATTGCCCGCGCCCAGGCTCAAATGCGCCTCGTCGCTGGTTTCCGGCACGAAATAGACCTGCGGATCAGTGCCTTCAATCGGCAACTCGAAGGGATTGCTCGGCATTTCGATGGTCTGGAACAAGGGCAGGATGGTGTTGTCTTGCCGCGCCTTGTGCCAGATCTGCTGGCTCCAGAGCTCCGACACCCAT
The DNA here is from genome assembly GCA_022820665.1 of Anaerolineae bacterium. GTDB lineage: Bacteria > Chloroflexota > Anaerolineae > Aggregatilineales > Phototrophicaceae > UBA6055. The sequence goes on from JAJEFB010000020.1 coordinate 64,521, forward strand.
TCATCGCCGAAGCCGGTCTGTGTGCTGTACGCGAGTTCGTCCGCTTTGATTGCGCTTAGCTCGGCCTTGCCAACTTTTTGTGACAGCGCATTGGAATAGCGCTCGCTCACCCCTTGGAAACTCTTGGTCGAGCGCAGCAGCATATAGCCGTGCAGCATGTCCATCGCGTCCAGGCTATCGAACTCGCTGCCGATTTTGATTCGTCCCGCTCTGATGGCTTCGCGCTCGTCCGCCAGCGGCAAGCGCTTGATAGCGGCGCTAGATGATTCCGTCATTGGTTCTCCTTTCTGTCTTGCTTCATCAAGATTTGGGCTATCTGTCGCTTCGATGCCCAGTCGCGCCAGATCCAAACCCAGCGACTTGTAAGCGCTCTTGAGGGTTTGCACATCCGTCTGTCGCGGCTCGGCAGGGGTGGGTGTTAGACTGCCTTCCACGATGGGCCAGCATTTGATTCGCCCATCCTCGTCGACATCCACCAAATGCGGCAGACTGCCCGATGACCAGCTCAGGACGCCCAGGTCCACCAGCCGCCGCACCGCTCTCACATAGCGTTTGTGCAGGTCCAGCTGCGCCTCTGCCCAGAGCCCTGTATCATCCGGTCGCAGGGTATCGATGACGCCGATGACCGCCGCTTTCAGCGCGCCATCCAAGCCATGGTGATACAAAACCGGACGCTGCTCATACCAATCCAGCCCCACATCTGTATGCGGGGTGAAAAACTCGCCTTGCAGATCGCGGCGGTCCGCTTCGCCCCAGACCAGCATATATCCACCAATGCGACCGGCCGGCGCGTCAATCATCTTGACCGTGTTCTCTTTCATATGCGATCCTTTCCCTAGTGCCTCTTATTTGACAAATCCCCTTGCTCATGCAAGGAGAAGGCTTGTTATTTTGTGTGAGCGCGACATTCTGTGGACAATTCGCCGGTTACGCGCCGCGCGGCTTTCTAAATGAACTCGCCAAAGCCATCACCAATCATGTCGAAAACTGTAGGGCTTGTCCGGAATTTGTTGCTTCGTATCCGCCTTCGGTCTACCCCCCTCAATCCCCCCATTGCAATGGGGGGAAGCTGGTTTCGACGTTGTATCAACGCGAGTTTTCTGATGATGAGAGTATCGTCAACAGCTGTTTTCAAGCGCGGGCACGCTACGTTAGCTCACCTTCTCCGTTGCTACGGGGAAGGGGCCGGGGGATGGGGTAGAAAAAACGCGCTAGCGCTATGGGTACCGGACAAGCCTTGTAGGGGCGTCCCTGGGAGTCGCGCGCAGCCGCTCCCAATTTCCTGACTCCCGCGATTCGCCTGCGGATCACATCCGCGCGACCGCCCATTATTCCTTGCTGCCTCGGGCCGTCCACACGCGGTTCATGATTGGTGCAGGGGCGGGCAGCCATTCAGCAATCAGTTAGCCATCGCCACCGCCCGAAGGTGAAACCGCGATGACCAACCCATTGCGTTGTAAAGCATCGGGTGACCGACGTCACCAGACCATCTTGACAACAAGTTTAGCACAAATGTTCTCGCAAGGGTAGAACAAATGAGCGCAGGTTTCTGTTTTCTAACAAAACCGCTGTCAAACTAATTGCGTGGTAGAAGCTGGATGATCGACCCGCAAGTGAATGCGCGTATCAATGAGGGGAAACCAAAGGACAGGACTGGCAGCATCCTGTCCTTTTGAACTTCAATCGTACGTCTCAGCCAAAAAGCGGGCTGATGTAGCGCGCGCCAGCCATCAGTACCAGCGAGACCAGCGCCAGCCACATGCTGACGCGTCCATTGCGGCGCAGTTTGTTTTCGAGCGCTTGCAAAGCGGTTTCATCGGCAGCGCCGTTTTTCACCAGATCGCTATATTGCCCGGCGCTGCGCCAGAGCGCGAAAAAGCCGTGACCGAAAGCGAGCAAACCAAATAGAGCGCCCAGCGTTATTGACATGCCCATCGCGCTGTTCATCGTCTCGTGATAAGACATCATGCCATACAGAAGCAATCCGGCCAGCGTTGTGATGATGGCTGCAAGCGGGATCATGCGCGGGTAATTGCTCTTCCCGTACAAGGCGCGCAGGAATCGAGCCCCGTCCCCGCCCGATCGCTGGGCTGCCGGCTCGACATAAAAGGACATCATGACCGCGGCGCCAACCCAGATCAAGCCCACTACAATATGCAGCAGGCGCAAAACAGAGATGACCAGCGCCCCACCCGCTGAACTGATATCCATGGCTTTCTCCTCCTTCTCCTCAATCGATTGAGCAGCCTTTGGCGACTCGGCAACCGTCCATTCAATCTAGCCTAGCGTCTGCAGATAGGCAATGATATCTGCCAGGTCAGGCGCTTCCAGGCGGTCTTCGTAATCCGCGAACATGATATTCGAATAGCCCGCGACCAGGTAGCGCCCCGGGCGCAAGACGCTCCAGTAAAGATACTCTTCGGCGGATTGACCACGCACGCGGCTGCCGGCGGTCTCCGCCAGCCCAGTCAGCGAATTGCCAATGCTGCTCTGTTCTCCCGTGACCGAGTGACATGTTGAACAAGCCGGCGCTTCGTTATTCGACTGATTGAAGAGTTTCTCTCCACTGCCGGCGTCCGCCAAAGCGAAGTCAAGCTCGTCAAAGCTGATCCGAGGCTCATCCGCGCTGCAGGCGCCCAGCAAGAGCGCGCTGATTATCAATGCGAGGAGATATGCCTTGCGTCCTTTCATCATTACGCCCGTTCCGAATGCCAAACAACCATACTCTCATCATAGCGTATAATGCTTAGCTAGAGCTAAATGCAGCGAGGATTATCCATGAACGGCGATTTGTCACTCGCGCAGTTGCGTCGCTTGCGGCTGCAAAATCAGCGCCTTGCCGAAGACGCGCGCACAGCGTCCGCAGCGACTGTTGTCCGCGACCTTTGCGCCCTGCAATCACAAGAATGGCTCTCGGCTCAATTGGCAATCGCCGCCCGTACTACGGGCATCACGCGAGAAGACCTCAGGCGCGCGCGAGAAGTCGACCGCAGCTTCGTACTCACCTGGAGCCTGCGCGGAACGCTGCACCTGGTCGCGGCCGAGGATCTCGCCCCCCAACTTGCGCTATTTGCGGAGCGCGCCATAAGCGGAACCAATCGGCGCTATCAGCAGCTTGGCTTGAGCGAAATCATTCGCGAAAACGCCCTCGATCATATCGCCGAGATTCTGGCAAAAGATGGTCCGCTGATCCGCGCGGAACTCGCCGAGAAGCTGGGGGGGCGCGGCGTACCGGTCGCCGGGCAAGCCATCCACCATTTGGTACGTTACGCCGCGCTGCGCGGGCTCATCTGCTTCGGTCCCGAACGCGCGGGAGACTTGACTTACGTTCTGCTCTCGGAATGGCTGCCGGACTACAGGGCGCAGGCAGCCAGCGACGAAACGCTGTCGGACTTCGCGCGCCGCTATCTGCGCGCCTACGGACCGGCGTCCAGCGCGGATTTCGCCCGCTGGACGGGCATCAGCGCCAAGCGAACTGAGGCGGCCTTCGCGGCCATTGCCGGCGACTGCGTCGCCCCTGAATCGCCCGTCGGCGCAGTCTCGCTGCTAAAGGAGCAGTTCGATCAACCGACCGCGGTCAAAGCCGAGCCTGCCGCGCGTTTCCTGCCTCGCTATGACAACTACCTGCTGGTTTACGAGAGCCGCGACTTCATGGTGGACGCGGCTTATGCCAAGCGCGTGCATCCCGGCGGCGGCTTGATCCGCGCCTGCGTCATCGTCGACGGGGAAGCCGTCGCCAACTGGAAACTGCAACAGCAACGGAAAACCGCTCGCATTGTCGTATCTCCTTTTCAAGCGCTGGACAAGTCGCTCCTGCCTCTTTTGGAAGCGGAGACGGGGCGCGTCTCACAATTTCTACAGCGCGACCTCGAACTGCGAATTGAAGACATAGGACGACGGGCGACGTGGTAAGTAAAACAGAGATTCACCACAGCCGCTCGGCGGCAGCGAAAAGGTCTGCCGCGCTCACACAAAATAATAAACCTTCTCGTCGCATGAGCGACGCGGTTTATTAAAAAAGAGAGCACAGAAGTAAATGCAAGTAAGTCATGCAAAAAATCAGCCCAAATCCCCTATCCACATCCGCGTCGAAATCTGTACGGGTCAGCCGGTGGCTGACCCATTGCTATCGTTCCGCTTATGTTCATTTTAAGGGCGAGCCGCCGGCTCGCCCGTACAGGCTCCTTATTTTTTTGCATTACTTACTTGGAATCACTGAGTTTTTTTCGGGCGACCAGGTTGGTCGCCCCTACGGGTTTCGACATCAACGCCACGCCCATGAACAGTCCCGTTGGACAACAACAAGAAAAGTTGTCCAACGGGACTGTGGGTTCGGTTTGGACGGACGTTTCTATCCTAGGGTTTGCCAAACCGCCAAACCGCCAAACCGAATTTGGGTTGTCGCCACTACGATATTCGAACGACGCCCGTAGGGGCGGGCAATCTGCCCGCCCCTACGGTTTCCGACATGATCGCCCACGCCCGTGAACACAGCCACTGGACAACAAGGACAAAAGTTGTCCAGTGGCTGTGTGGGTTCAGTTAGTTCGTCCTCTACAATCCTAGGGCAGGACGAACTAACTAACTGAATGGCGCTGGCGCCCCGCGCCGAACGTTAATCTGTGACCACCTGCACGGTCAGTTCATCCAACTGCGGGATCACATGACCCGCTTCGCGCTGAGCCGCGGCGACAATCGTTTGGCACTGTTCAAGCGTTATGCCCGGCGCGACGCGTAGTTTCAGCGCGCCGTACATGCGATGCCCGACCCAGCGCAGGCGCAGCGTCTCGATTTCCGCCACGCCTTCAATCCCGTTCACATGCGCTTCCACATGCTCCACCAGATGCGGATCGACCGCGTCCATCATGCGATACCAAACCGCCTTGATCGCGTTCCAGGTGATGCCGACAATCGCGAAGGCGATCACGATGCCCACGATGGGATCGAGAACAGGCAATCCGATCAAAGCGCCAATGACCGCGATCAGCACAGCCAGCGATGTCAAGCCGTCGATCAGCGCATGCTGTCCATCGGCGATCATGGCGTCCGAGCCGATGCGCCGACCGACGCGGATTTGCATGAGTGCTACCAGTTCGTTGCCGACGAATCCCACCAGGGAAGCCAGCGCGATCCACTCCAGGTTCTCCAGTTCCCGCGGATTGAACAGCCTCTGAACGGACTCCAGCAAAATATATGCCGCGCTAAAGCCGATAGAGATGACTATGAAGACGCCGGCGATATCTTCCAGCCGGCCGTAGCCATAGGTGTAGCGCTTGTTGGCGGCGCGCCGCGCGATGTAGAAAGCGAAGAGCAGCGGCACCGAATTGAGCGCGTCGCCCAGGTTATGCACCGTATCCGCCAGGAGCGCCACACTGCCGCTGGCGACGGTTATGACGATCTGCAGCGCGGTCGTCAGCCCCAGCGCGACCAGCGCGATCCAGACCGTGCGGATCGCCAACTGGTTGTCCAGGAAGGCTCTGTCGCCCGCCAGATCGGCGTGGCTGTGATCCTGCGTGAAGCCGGGCAAGTGCAATACCATTGCGAGCTTGACCAGGATGTTGTCGCTGTGGTGGTGATGATGGGCGTGACTGTGGTCATGCTGATGCTGATGATGGCTCTTGTCTTTATGTTCCCGCGTCTCTTCCATAAATGGGGTCCTCTAGGATCTAGCCAAGCCTAGCAGACCAGCGCGCGCATCGGGCTTATTGCGAAAAATTGCAAGACGGTTCACGCGAGCAGTCGGAACGCGGGCGACCAGGTTGGTTGCCCCTACAAGGCTTGTCCGGTACTAATTGATTCGCATCCGCCCGTTGGTCTACCCCCCTCAATCCCCCCATATCAATGGGGGGAAGCTAGTTTCCATACTTGCATCAACGCGAGTATTCTGATGTTGCAAGTGTCGATAGCTGCCGTTTTCAAGCGTGTTCGCGCTACGTTAGCTCCCCTTCCCTGCTGCCTCGGGATACTTCCCCCGTGAGGCGGGGGACCGAGGGGGCGCTAGGCCGGGGGATGGGGTAGAAAAAGCGCAGTTGCATGACCGAGTAGCGGACAAGCCTTACAAGGCTTTCGGGAGTCTCCTCGGGGCGAGCGGATTGGACGCCCGCGGCTTTCACTCCAAGCCCAGCGCGCGCAGGTTGCGATAGCTGATCGCCAAACTCTCGAAGGGGTCGCGCTGGCAGATGTCCTGCTCCACGGCGTAGAATTCGACGCCCGCGCGCTGGCAGGCTTCCAGTATGCCCGGGAAATTGAGATTGCCTTCGCCGACCTCAGCCATCGCCTGCTGCGGGGGCTCCCACCCTGAATCCCTCCCAGTGGGGGACGGAGCCGGGGGATGGGGGACAGGCAGCATCACCATATCCTTCAGATGGATCACCGGCATCCGCCCCGCCATGCGGTCGATCCAGGCAATGGGATCGGCGCCGCCGTGCTGTATCCAATAGGTATCCAGTTCCGCGCGCACATAGCGCGGGTCGGTTTCATCGAAGAAGATATCCAAAGCGCTGCGTCCGCCGAACTTGATGAACTCGAAACTGTGATTGTGGTAACTGAAGGTGAGGCCGGCATCCGCGAGCCTTTCGCCGATGCCGTTTGCGATGGCCGCGAAGCTGCGGAATCCAGCCTCGCTATCGCGCAACTCCAAGGGCATGCCGCCAATCGCGACATGACGACAATCCCACAATTCGTGCTGCGCGATCACGCCCTCGATGTCGTTCTGGAGTTGATCCACGGCGACGTGGGTGTTGCAGATCGCAAGTCCGTTGTCGTCGCAGACACTCTTGATGAAAGCGTTGCCGATGTCGCCAACGGAGGACACCTGCACGACGCGGTAGCCGATCTCGCGGATTTTTCGCATGCTCTCGGCGAAGTCGGCGCGGGTCTTGGTAAAACCTCGAATCGTATACAGTTGCGCTGCCAGGACCGATTGGCTCATTGCGCTGCCTCCTGTTTGGCGGATTCCTCAATATAAAGTTGCAGCAATTGGGCGAATTCATCGCCGTCTATCGGCAAGGATACAGTTTCTCTTTTGTGAGCCGAGAGAATGATGCCGTTATTGATCATGATCGAATTCAAGCCGTCTTCGGCTGGCGCGATCAAGTCGCTTCCCTGCAGAATCGCATCGGCAAAATTCTCTATCACCAGGTCGTGCCCGCCGTTGCCGCGGCGCTCGAAGTCGACGATTTCGCGCTGGCAAGGCACTTTGTCAAAGCCCTTGCGAGATTCCCGCAGTTGCTTGATGGATGACCATTGGTTGCGGAAGAAAATGATCTCATAACCGAACTTCTCCCCCCCTCCCACAATCTCCCCCTCTCCAGGGGGAGACGCATCGCAGACCAGTTTGCCATGTTCGCCGGTGATTTCCAGCCGATTCGTCCCGGGCGATTCGCCAGTGGTAGTGATGAAGTGCCCGACCATGCCATTGTCGTGCTCCAGGTAAGCGGTCACCTCGTCTTCTACCTCAATGTGGTGGTGCTTGCCAAAACTGGCGAAGCCGTGGATCCGCGCGGGCGCGCCCACCAGCCACTGATACAGATCCAGGTTGTGCGGGCACTGATTCATCAAAACGCCGCCGCCCTCGCCGCTCCAGGTCGCGCGCCAATCGCCGCTGTCGTAGTAGTATTGCGTCCGGAACCAATCCGTGATGATCCAAGTGCAGCGTATCAGCCGGCCCAGCTCGCCTCGGTCAATCATCGCCTTGATCTTCCGCCAATGTCCCCAGGTTCGCTGCATGAACATGGCCGCGAATACCAGATTCGGCATTTGCACCTTGAAGGAATGATAGGCGTCGATCATGCGCCGCGCTTCGTTGACATGCACGGCGATGGGCTTTTCCACCAAGACATGGATGCCGCGCTCGAAAGCCGCGATGCTCATATCGGGATGGTCATAATGCGGCGTCGCGATGATGACGCCGTCCAGCGCCGCCGAATCCAGCATCTGCCGGTAATCGCGATAGCGGGCGGCGCCAGTTTCGGCCGTCGCGGCTTGCAGCTTCCAGTCTTTCGTATCGCAGACGGCGACCAACTCCGTATTGGGCAGATCCGTCACATGCTTGACATGCACTGTCCCCATATTGCCCAAGCCGACAATGCCAAGTTTTACTTTCTCCGACGCCATTCTCACCCTCGCCGATCGCTTATTTGGTTCAACTGTCCGTGTTGCAAACGAGACGATTATAGCGCAGCGGCGGCAGATTTGCGCCCTGCGGCCTCGCAGGCAGCGGGGCAATCGCTGAAAATCTAGTTCGGCGGCTCGGCTAACCCTAGGATTGGAAACAACCGCCGAACTAAACCCACACTCCCGTAGGACAACAGCAACATAAGTTGTCCTACGGGAGTGTTCCTGGGCGTGGCGCGGCGCCGTAGGGCTTGTCCGCTACAATTGATTCGCGCCCGCCTTTGGTCTACCCCCCTCAATCCCCCCATAGCAATGGGGGGAAGCTAGTTTCCATACTTGCATCAACGCGAGTATTCTGATGTTGCAAGCGTCGATTGCTGCCATTTTCAAGCGAGTTCGCGCTACGTTAGCTCCCCTTCCCTGATGCCTCGGGATACTTCCCCCGTGAGGCGGGGGACCGAGGGGGCGCTAGGCCGGGGGATGGGGTAGAAAAAGCGGGGTTGCATGACCCAGTAGCGGACAAGCCTCGTAGGGGCGACCAATCTGATCGCCCGCCGATAACTCGACGAGTTTCGGCATAGTATGACAGGCGACAAGTTTTAACCACTTTCTTAGTTCTATTTTCATGTCTTGGTGGTGAAAAACTATTTGAAACGATTGCCCTGGGACTATGGTTTAGCCATTTGCCTTTCCCGGCGGAGTTGGGGACAATTATCGCTGACGATTGTCCAGCGCCTTGACCTTATGACACACGAAGACCTCGACTATATCGAGCGGCTGCGCGCCGGCGGCTACCGCGTCACGCCGCAGCGCTTGATCGTGCTGGACGCCATCTGCGAGATCCCGGGCCACGCCAGCTTGAGCCAGATCATCAAGCGCGTCGCTTTCCTCGATCCCAGCATCGACAGGTCAACCATCTACCGCGCCCTCGATGTGCTCTGCGAGGTCGGGCTGGCAACGGAAACAACCCTCGAGCCGCAGGGCAAGGTCTACAGCATCGCCGGCGCCCGGCACCACCACCTCAGTTGCGGGTCCTGCGGGAAGATCCTGACCATCCCCGACGAAGAGCTGGCCGACTTCCAGCGGCGGATGCTGCAAGAGCACGGCTTCCGCATCCAGTCGGAGCACCTGGCTTTCAAGGGACTGTGCGGGGAGTGTCAACAGGATGGCTGTGTATCCGGGTCACAGTGAAAGCTAAGCACTAAGACACGAATAACACAACGGTATGACGTAATGTAGGGGCGGGCAATCTGCCCGCCCGAAATAAACCCTCTGTGCTCTCAGTAGAACCAAGTAAGTAATGCAAATTTAACCCCCTCTAAATCTCCCCCATTGCAATGGGGGAGACTTGCTCGCACTGTGCGAAACTCCCCTTCCCCAATGCGTTGGGTAAACTTGCCCCGATTTTGTGGACAGCTAAGTTGTCCAATA
>JAJEFB010000012.1 GCA_022820665.1 Anaerolineae bacterium
AGGCTTGCGTTATTCCGATACATCGAAGTCTGGTACAACCGCCAACGTCGGCATTCCGCACTAGACTATCTTAGTCCGATGGAGTACGAGGTGCGTAACGGTTAGACAAAACCTGTGTCCACTTTTTCGGGTGAAGATCACTGTGGTGAATTAAAAATGTACCGCCCCCTACCCCCCCCCCCCCCCCACGTATACATACTGTATCTATACTGTAACTGAAAAAGGGGGCAAAAACAGGGCAAAATGAGGGCATATTCCCAGCATTTGAGGGCATCTTCCCAGCCTCCGAGAACACATCGCGCCCCACAAAGCCCCCGCCCCGAGCAACGTCGGTTCTGTCTCCCGTTAAAAAGCTCGTGTCGAAGACCGGCCAAAAGCATCTCAATCGAAAAGGATACACGTCCCGCGTCGAGCGTCTTTGCAGCTTGCCATGCTTTCAGCTATACTCTCTCTGTCAGACTACTTTCGTTCTACATATTTCCTAAGGAGCAACGAGTATGAACCGCTTGAAACATGGGCTAATACTACTTACGGTACTTGTCCTCGTTCTGGCCGCCTTCAGCACCGCCATGGCAGACGACAAAGTACTGGTGATCGGCTGGTCGGAGAACACTGACGCCTACGATCCCGCCAACGGCTTCACCCATTCCACCCACATCATCAATCACGTCACCTACAGCCAGTTGGTCACATTCCCGGACGAAGACGCCAGCCAAATCTTGCCGCAACTGGCTGAAAGCTGGGAAATATCCGCGGACGGCACTGTCTATACATTCTCGCTCAGGCAGGATGCGGCATTTGCCAACGGCGACGATATCACCGCCGATGACGTTGTCTTTTCAATCCAGCGGCTGCAAAACTACAACGGCAATCCCTCCTTCCTGGCTGATGGTATCGATTCCGTAGAAGCGATAGATGACGACACCGTCGCCTTCACACTGCCCGCCGCTCGTCCGTCCTTCTTGTCCGAAATCACCAGCGCGGTCTTCAGCGTCACCAACGCCGATGTGGTAATGGCAAATGGCGGCACCGACGCCATGGACGCGGCCGAGACAGATACCGCCGGCGCTTATCTGGACAGCACCTCGGCCGGTTCCGGTCCCTACGTTCTGGAAAACTGGGAACCGCAGAATCGCACAGAATTGGTCCGCAACGAGAATTACTGGGGCGACCAACCCTACTTTGACCGCGTGATCTTCATCCACATGCCGGAAGGCGCCACCCAAAAAGCGGCGCTGGAAGCGGGCGATATCGATCTGGCATTTGACCTCAGCCCCGATCAAGTCGCAGGCTTGGAAGGCAATGAATCGATCGAGATCTATCGCGGACCCAGCACCCTGACACACTTCGTGATCATGAACACCGAAGAAGAAAAGAGCGGTCCCTTCGCCAACCCGACCGTTCAACTCGCCGTGCGTTACGCGCTGGACTACGAAGGTTACAAGACGCTTTGGGGCGGCGTGACACCCGGCACCAACATGTGGGTCGGCTTCTTCTCAGCCTTTGGCGAAGACCGCGCCTTCTCCCGCGATCTGGACAAAGCGCGCGAATTGCTGGCGGAAGCCGGCTACGCCGACGGGCTGGATATGGAACTTGAGTACCCCGACATGGTCTATGGCGGCGTCAGCTTCAACACCAACGCCCAGAAAATCCAGGCAGACCTGGCCGAAGTCGGCATCAACGTTACGCTCTTGCCTGGCGAAATTCAGGTCGCGCTTGAGCGCTACCGCAGCGGCGAGCACGGCGTCGGCTATTGGCTCTGGGGTCCCGATATACTGGATCCGCTCGACTTCCTCAGCTTTATGCCCCCCGGCAAGGTCGCGACCGAACGCAATAACTGGCAACTGGATAGTTTGCCGCAAGACATCCAGGATATGATCGCCGCGGCCAAGGTCGCCAGCGAACCGGACGAGCGCATGGAACTCTTCACCGCGCTGCAAGAATACACCCAGCAGCATGGTCCCTTCGCGCCCTTTAACGTTCCCGAAGTGGCGACTGCCTATCGCTCCAATCTTCACGGTTATATCTGGCATCCGCACTGGCTTCTGGATGTTGCTATCTTAAGCAGAGCCGAGTAGCGTCATCGTCCCCATTTCTATAGCGCTGTACGGGCGACCCATCGGGTCGCCCGCTTTCTCTAACTCTGTTCGATGGCGTATTCCTCTTCTTGCCAACGCAATAGATTAGAGACGATCTAGGACACGCTGGCGTCTTTATCTCTGGTCCCCCCATTTGCAAGGAAAGCCTGGAATCGGCGCAATCATCCTGGAATACCATCAACGCGTCGCTGAAAGCGCCGGAACTGTGCCGGATGATCTTTTACAACCAGAGCGTTTATATTTGAGGCGGCAAGATAGTTTTAGAAACTCGAAAACATATCAGGTTGCAGGGGAATAACCCGCTAGTAGCCGTGATCGCTGGAATCCATCAGGGAACGCAGCGCTGTGGAGACTGCTTCCGCAAAGGCTGGTTCATTGATGTGCATATCCAGCTCGGTAATCGTCAGTTGCCCGGCGCTGGCCGCCGTCAGTCCCTCAACAAATCCTTGATCAGCTTCAGGATCAAACAATGGGCCGCCCTTGATATTGAGCTGGCTGAAGCCGCGTTGGGGAATCATGATAGTTGCTGATCCTGTGGTCTGGCTTAGGCGCTCAGCAACGAAGCGCCCGGCGTCGCTCATCTCTGCATGGTTGGCTCTCACATGGGTGTGGATTGGATTATGGACAACATACCTGCGCTCTAAGATCTCAGGCGCAATAGATTGGAGCGGGCCATACAGGATAAAGTCGATTCCACCCGGCACAAACACAATTGGCAGGCTCCGGCGGCTAACAGCTTCCAGTCTGTCTGGACTAGCCTGCATCAAACCTCCTCGCAGATACCCGCCTATATCGTGTGGACTTAGATCCAGAATACCTTGCAATTGTCCAGCATCGGCGAGTTCTTCCATGGCTTTTGCGCCAATGCCATTGCAATGGAAGGCGATCACTTCATATCCCCACGCTTCGAACAGTTCGCGGGCGCGCATGACGCATGAGGTGGTCACTCCAGCCATGGTCATTGCCACCGTTGGACGGTCAGTTGTTTGAGGACCAAGCGCCAGTTCAGTCATCCCAACCACGGCGCCTGCGGCTTCTGCCAATACCTGCCGGGTGATAATGTTTAAGCCAAGAATATCGGCTACCGAATGTATGATGGTGACATCTTTTGTACCCACAAAAGGCCCAAACGTAGCCTGTCCATTGGCTACGGTGGAGACCATAACCTTTGGCACGCCAACTGGTAAAGCCCGCATGGCAGCTGTACCTATGACCGTGCCCTGAACACCGCCCAGCGCAATGACACCATCTAAGTTTCCCTCGGCATGTAGTCTGGTAGAAATCGCAGTCAGGCCTCTCGCCATTGTGCTGATAGCGTTGTTCTTATCGCCCGTAGCAAGGATATCTTCTATGGTCGTCCCGGCTGCGGCGGCCACCTCGTGTCGCGAGATCGAGGGCTCAATGGCGGATTCTCCCTGGATCCCAGGATCAATGACGACTGGCTGATGGCCCCGATTGGCAATGAGATCTCTCACAAACGCTATCTCCTGCCCCTTTGTATCCAGCGTGCCAATGACGATGATGTTTTTCGGCATAGCGATTATCCTCATGTGTCTAAGATCAATCTTTAATTGCTCTGTAGAACTCGTTATCTGAATTAAGCGTCGCGCTCGCGATTCGGCGTCACATGTTCACTTAGCGCCATGAACCAAGCGATTTGAGCGGTCTCCTCCACAAGTTCGGCATTGTAACGCGCCAGTTCAATTGTGCTGGCAAAGCTGAAAATACCGTGCAGGTCCTCGACAAATACGCGTAGGTTGCGATCTGCTGCCAGCATTGCCTGGACAGCGGCCAGTCTAGCTTGCGTCGTTTCACCGGAGAGCCTCAGAATCGGGATGCGCCCTAGCTTCGACTTGGCGTGAAGGGTCACGGTTGGGATCGTATTGTTGAAGTTGGCGTATGCGATAGCCCACGGCGAGTGACAATGAAAAACGCCGTGTACGTCTGGTCTCTGTTTGTAGATCGCCAGATGAGTAGCCAGTTCCCGGGAAGGCAACCCGTCGCCATCGACTTGCTCGCCATCAAGCGTCACCGTGATAAGGTTTTCAGCCGCGCATTGATCAAATGAGCAACCGCTTGCCTTAATGATGATGAGATCCGTGCCGGGTACCCGCCCGCTTAGATTGCCCCCGTTTCCCGTTTGTAACCTAATCTCGTACGCTCGCTTCGCGTTGGTCAACAACGAACGCTTGACTGGCTCGCTTAAATCATTTGTCGGTAAGCGACTCATGACTTTGGACACAATTCAGCCTACGGCTCCAATATCACTTTTATCGCTTCCCCGGGATTACTGGCTAAGCTTTCAAATGCGGCAGCCCCCTCTTCAAGCGGCATCTCGGTCATAAGTGGATCGCAAGCAATCTCTCCATTAGCCAGTAGCTCTATTGCCAGGGTAAAATCGGCGTCTGTATAGCACTGCGTTCCCCGCAAATGAAGTTCCCTGGGAACAACAGACATGAAATCGATTGGCGTTGGTTCGGCGCCCAGCGCAAGAAAGATCGCTGTCCCGCCAGGGCGAAGCAGCTGTGTAGCTTGCTGACGGGTAACCGCCTTCCCCGCCGCTTCAATCACCAAGTCGACTCCCTCGCCGTCCGTTAAAGCGAGCATGGCTTCAACTACGTGTTCTTGCCCAGCGTTGATGACGTGGGTCGCGCCCAGCTTCTGAGCCATAGCAAGCCGATGCGGCGCCACCTCTGATACCGCAATCAGCTTCGCGCCAGCCAGCCGGGCAAGTTGGACCGCGAAAAGTCCCTGCGCGCCGGCTCCAAGTACTGCGGCGCTGCGCAGGATGCCGGAAAGATTCCGCTCAAAGGCATGTACCGAGGTCGCCAGCGTTTCAATTAGAGCAGCCTGCTTGAGACTCAGGTTTGCCGGCAGTTTGAAGAGAGAACTCGCTGGCACAGCGACTCGCTCGGCAAATCCACCGGGCTGCTCGCCACCGATCAGATACATGTTAGAGCAGAGATTGCTTTGCCCCGAACGGCAGAAGCGGCATTGTCCGCAGTAAACCAGCGGCTGCACGACCACGCGATCACCGTCCTGGAATCCTTGTACATCATCAGCCCAGGCGAGCACATTCCCTGCGAACTCATGTCCCCGTATACCCGGAACCGGCCATTTTGCCGGCAAGCCGTTGTACACATGCAGATCGGTGCCGCAAATGCCGCATGCCGCGACTTCGATCAAGACCTGCCCGGGCGAGATTCTGGGTTCTTTACAATCCCCGTACTTAAGGTGACGTGGACCCATATGAATGAGCGACTTCATCGCCTTGAGACCTCGTGACTTGCTGCAGGCTCATCAGTCGGGTGCTTCAAGCGCAGGGTCATGATCTGATAAGGCTGCGCCTGCATGGTAACTTTACCCTCAGTCACATCCAGACATTCCTCATTCTCTTCGAGCAAATTGCAGCGGCATGCCTCTGCCATCGGGAAGCCTGCCTGCAAGTTAAACACTTGTTGTGTTCGTTCGTGCTCGTAAAGGCGCACGATTAGGCCGTCTCCGTCCTCGGCTTGCTTGACAGTCTCAACGATAATCTGTGGAGCATCCACATGAACAAGAGATTTACGATCAGTCTCAGAGGCGCCTTGGGCTTCACCCTGCACATTATGGACAATGAGTGGATTATTGAGGCCATAGGCAGCCGGCACTGTGCCATTGCGCCAATCGCCCCTGTGCGGCAACAAGCTGTAGGTGAAACTGTGTTCACCCAAATCAGCCTCCGGATCGGGGAACATGGCTCCTTTCAAGGCGGTCAGCCGCATGACCTGTCCCGCAATGTCGTAGCCATATTTACAGTCATTTAGCAGGCTTACGCCGTAATCACCTTCGCTCAGATCGACCCATTTATGGGCACAGCTTTCAAATCGAGCCCAATCCCATGATGTGTTGCTGTGGGTTGGGCGCTCAACGTTGCCCCACTGAATCTCGTACGTAGCTCTAGGGCTAAGGATATCCACCGGGAAAGCGACCTTAAGCAGTAGGCGGCGCTCTTGCCAATTTATCTTGGTCTCAAAATCGATCCTGGCGCTATCCCTATACATATAGACACGCTGCACAATGTCGCTATTGAACACCCGACGACTGACTTCCAGGCAGGCGCGCAATGGACCCGTCTCTACGACTTCGAAACTGTCTGCTGGATCGGCCAGCCACATCTTTTCATCGTAGAAGATGTCAATATCCCAAGCCTCCCAGTCCAATGGGCGATCTTCAAATACCTGCCACTGATTGGCTCTTTGCCCGGATGCCAGAACTTCACGATTGGCTCGCTTGTCAAACAGCCTTACGATGTCCCCTGCCTGATCAAACTCCGCCCTCAAAAAAGGATTCTCCATGACCATCGAGCAGTTTGCCGATGTGCCCTCGTCCTTGGGAGCTCCCCCCGCATCCCCGACATACAATTGCTTCTCAGAAACGGGAATCTCGCCGAAACTCAAACGCAGCGCTAGCACACCATAAGGCGGCACGACTGGGCATTTGACGAGCCATCCTTCCTTTATTCTCTGTGCCGGCAGAGTCGTTCCGTCCATCGTGGCGACGATCGTTTCATCTCTTAGCCACTCGCCGGAGACTTCAACGACTTCCGATCGCGGGAAAGAAGTGGGATTGTAGATCGCCAACGACGTCTCGGAGGGCAGGAAAGGATCAAGGGCGATCAAGGCTGCTTCACGGATCTGCTCGCCAGCGCGCTGGATTTCCTCGTAGTCCCGCATGCTGTCCACATATACCTGCTTAATGGACGAACCGGGTATGATGTCGTGGAACTGGTTCAAACACAGCAATTCCCATGCACGGCGAAGTTCGTCATGCGGATAGGCGAAATAGCCGTACATAGAAGCCCAAGCCGCCAAGAACTCAGCATCATGCAAGAGAAACTCGCACTTGCGATTGGCGCGCTTGTTCCGCGCCTGGCTGGTATAGGTTCCCCGGTGCAACTCCAGGTACAGTTCGCCGTTCCAGGTTGGCAACTTGTCACCAGATTGACGTTCGAGTTGTTCCATGAATTCCAGAGCAGTACTTAGTTGAACCCTGGGCAGGCCGGGATGCGCCGCCATCTCGCGGCTGCTATCCAGCATGGCTGGTGTAGGTCCGCCACCCCCATCGCCATGTCCATATGCAATCATGAACTCGTTATGCAGTTCCTTCTGCTGACTGCCGTCCCAGGTGGCGAATATCTCTTCAACCGACAGGTCGGCGCTGTACGTCGCGCCCCACCAGCCGGGCTTTGAAGTCGTGATGAAGTAGGTCAGGATTCTGGCGCCGTCCAATCCTTGCCACCAGAATTGATCGTATGGCATGCGATTGTACTGATTCCAACTGAGCTTAGCCGTCACAAAATACGAAAGCCCCGCCTGTTGAATTAATTGGGGCAGTTGCCAGGCATAGCCAAACACATCCGGCAGCCACAATATCGGCGATTCGCGCTTGCCAAAGGTTTCGAGGAAGTAGTGGCGACCAAGCAGGAACTGGCGGGCAAGTGATTCAGCGCCCGTGATGTTGCAATCGGCCTCCACCCACATACCGCCGATTGTCTCCCATCGCCCTTCGGCGACTCGCTTCTTAACCTGTGCCATCAACTCCGGATGGTCATCGGCTATATACTGATAAAGCTGAGGCTGACTCTGGGTGAAGTAGAATTCTGGATATTTTTCCATCAAGCGCAAAGCCGTGCTGAAGGTTCGGGCAACCTTCCGGCGAGTCTGCTTCAAAGGCCACAACCAAGCCACATCAATATGGGCATGACCGATTCCTCTCACCACAACATCCATCGGTGGCCCGGCATTGGCAATGCCCGCTCGCAATTCGCGAAGGGCAGAATGAACACTCTCATAAAATGCCCCGCCCAATGGCTCGCGCAAATTGAGCAGCAAAAACGCCGCGTCCAAAACGTTGATCAGGTTAACGCGGACAGGGTTGTTTTCCGGGAGTTGTTTGGCGACTTCGATTGCGGCGCCGGCAACTGTCATGAAGTCGCGCGTGGGCTGATCGATTTGAACAAGGCTGGGACGTCCCATTTCATAGCGCTCATCTTTGATGCCTGTCCAACCATGCAGCGCAAGATGATGTTCGTTACCGTCAAGAACGTGGTCGGGCAGCAGCAATTCCTGGTGATTGGGGTCGACACCCCGATAAGCCTTGCCATCTAAGTAAGCCATTGCCTCGGGCCCGTAGAGGAATGACAATGCTTCCAGGCTTTTGCTCACGCCCAATGGGAGGATTAGCGCGACAGGTTGTTGCCAATCCCTAGGCGCCGCGAAAGTGGTCCGCAGCGTGAATTCCTGACGTAAATCGCCCCAATAACTTCCCGCTTTGATGATCTCCCAGTCACTGTCATTTATGTCAGTCCCCACCAAGGGTTGAGAGCCAGCATGGAACTTGAAGGCCGTCAGGGGTTGGCTTTGTCGGTAGATCGCTGCCTCCGAAAGGAACTGAAGACGAGCGGAGATCTTTTCCAATGTCCATCTTACGCGGTGCATTGTCTTAACCTCCGTATTGCATCCGCATCTCGCGGAATATGCGCTCAAGGTTGCCCGAGCCAGTTAGGGGAAGCTTAATGGTTTCATCTTGCCATGAGGCCAGATAGACTGCGTTGACCGCTTCAATAGCCTTGCGACCCGCCGAGCCATCTATCCAGGGCGCTTTGTTCGCCAGAATAGACTCACAGAAGTGGTCAACTTGCCGCTTATAGGGACCGTATTCGCGCAATTCCAGGTCGAGGTTGCCGTAGTTGAAAATGGTCAGGTCTGTCTGCTGCCGTCCGCGCTCCCACAGGCGGACGGAAAATGGTTCCGGTGAGCTGTACTTCATAGCCGGGCCAAAGTGTAGCTCGAGCGCTGCTTCGGTACCCTCTAGGAGAAAATATTCAGTCATCGGCTTCTGCGACACATTGCTGACGTGAAGGGTGGAAACGACGCCATTCTCGTGCCGCAGGGTGGCATGGGCCTGCGTTTCGACTTCCCAATCCGGTCTAAGAATCTTCACATGCCCGCTGACACTTTGAACCTCTCCTGCCCACCAGCGGCACAGGTCCACGATATGACTGGCATTGTCCTGAAAGATGCCTCCCAGCGCGCGGAGGGACTGCCGCCAGTTGAAACCGAGCGGAGACAGGTCGTGGCACCAGCTCACTTCAGCGCGGATGTGAAACAGCTTGCCCAGTCTCCCTTCCTGTATGAGATCCTGCGCCAGTTGGAGGCTCTTGTCGAAGCGCTTGACAAAACCAATCATGAGTGTCACATCGTTTGTTTGGGCGGCTTGACGCATACGGTCGCAAGCCTCAATGGTAGGAGCCATTGGTTTTTCACAAAGAATGTGTTTGCCTGCTTGCGCCGCCTGAATGACTTGTTCTTCATGCAAATAAACTGGCGACGCAACAAGAACTGCATCGATATCGGCGTTCGCCAGAAATCTTCCGTAGTCATCGTAGCAATCGAAATCGCCGTAGTTCTGGGTCATGAAGTCCAGCGCCTGCCGATCCGGGTCCATCAGCGCCGTGACTTGACCTTTCTCAAGCAAGCGCAGAATGGGGGCATACATTGTCTGCGTACCCGCGAACCCGCACCCGGCTATACCGAGCTTGATTTTGCCTTTCATATACCGTTACCGCTTCTCTTCGCTCAATATAGGTTTCCTATCCTGGCGTTGCTCTAGTTCTTTATTGCCCCGGCGGTCAATCCCTGCAGGAGTTGTTTTGAGGAGATAAAGTAGATGATCAATACAGGCACGGATGAGAGCGAAAGAGCCGCCAGCAAGGCGTTCCAGTCGTTAGAGAACTGCCCCATGAACTGCTGCGCGCCCAGTGTCACTGTTCGCGTCGCTTCCCCTGGCGCCAGGACAAGAGGAAACCAGAGATCGTTCCACATAGGTATGATGGAAATCGCCGATACCGTACCTGTCGCCGGTCGGATGATGGGCAAGATGAGCCAAAATACCCGGTATTCGCTCGCGCCGTCCACTCGCGCGGCATCCTTCAACTCACTGGGGACCTGACTCATAAACTGCGTCAATATGAAGACGGCAAGCGGCAGCCCCCCGGCGATATACACCACTATCAATGCCCACAATGTGCCGATGAGATCTAGAGAGACGATCAGGCGCAGTAAACTAACGGAGCCCAATCGTATCGGTATGATTATGCCCAACAGGAAAAAAAGTCGGAGCAAGTTGTTTCCCGGAAAAGAATATTCTGCAAGGGCAAAAGCCACCATTGTTCCGAATAAGAGAATGAGAGCAAGCGCAGTTAGGGTTACGAACAAACTGTTGAAGTAGTAGACGTGAAATTGGGACTTTTCAAAAACGGTCTCGTAGCCAACGACGTCAAATGTCGCAGCGTTGGGCAGGTGGTAGGGATTTCTGAATATTGCCCGGCGCGCCTTAAACGAATTAAGTACGACAAGGGCAACCGGCGCGGTAGACAGGAAGGCGAACATTATTAACATCCAGTGCTTTAGGATCTTGGTTGCCAGATGACGCAAGTCGAGGTCAGACTTGTAATTCCGCAATCGGTATTTTACTGCGTCAGCATTCCTTGCCATAACGCGCCATGCCTCACAGCTCGTAAGATCTGATCCGCCGGCGGATGAAGAGGTAAAGCAAGACACCGGCGAGGAGAATGACAAACATCGTTCCGGCGACAGCCGCCCCCATGTGCGGATCGGCTTTCTGAAATCCAGAACCGAAGAAGGTACGATAGAAAAACGTCATCATTGTATCGCTGGCGTAATTGGGGCCAGCATCCGCGCCTTTCAGCGCAAATATGACATCGAAGGCATTAAAGTTCCCGATGTAGGTCAGCAGCGAAATAATGCCGATCATCGGCATCAACAACGGCAACTTAATTCGCCAGAAAATCTGCCAGTCGGTCGCGCCGTCGACATAGGCTGCTTCAAACAGGTCGTTAGGAATGCTAATCAATGTCGCGAAATACAACATCATAGGTATGCCCAGATACTGCCACGCGGAGATTAGCGCTAGCGTGATCAGCGCTGTGCTCTCAAGGCCCAACCAAGGTTGCGCGTAAGCCCCCAGTCCTAAGGTCTTCAAAATGTCATAGACGACACCCCACAGCGGGCTTAACAGAAGTCTCCAGACAAATGCGGCAATCGCGAGCGAGAGGATAGCGGGCGAGAAGATCAGTACGCGATAGAGCAAGCCCCCTCTTGTCTTCGTAGACAGCGCTGCCGCAAGGAGAAGCGCTATCGGATTCTGGACCAACATGTTAACCGCAAAGAAGAGGAAACTATTCTTTAGGGCATTCAGCAAGCGAGGCTGCAAGATAGCTTCGTCAGTAATCAGTGTTACATAATTCTCGGTACCCACGAACCGCTCTACGCCACGAGTCTCTTGCACGAAGAAACCCAGGCGCAGGGAATCAAACAAGGGATAAATCATGAACAAACCATAGACGGCGAGTGCCGGAGCCAGGAAGACAATGATATGTGTGGGAAAGGGTTTCCTGTGCTTGGGTTGGCCACTTCGCGACAGGCTTGCTGTCATTGCATCACTCCTCGGAACAAGTCGTCCGGAGTTTTAGTCTGTTCTGGCAAATCCGTTTGCTTCTGGAGAGGTGGGCATCGCGGACATAGTTCCCTGAGCGAGCGCAACACAGGTTTTTTCAACACAGCCGCTCGGCGACAGCGAATTGTCCTGCCGCGCTCACACAAAATAATAAGCCTTCTCGTCGCATGAGCGACGCGGTTTATCAAAAAAGAAGGCGAAGAGGGCACAGAGAGAACGGCGGGCGACTCACAAGAGTCTGTTGAAAAACATCCCGCAGCCCCCAGCCCTTGCGTCCCCTCGGTCTCCCGCTTCACGGGGTAAGATCAAGGGGAGGGGTTGGGGTGGGGATAAAATGAGAATTTCAACAAGGTCCACAGAGTCGCCCCTACAATTCGACTATGCTGCAGAATATTAGGTCTACTCACTGCAGCAAGCCCCTATCTGATGCTAAGACTCACCCCCCCATTTGGGGTTCGTACCATGATGCGAGGCCAGCCTGGACAGTTTGAGCTGCTTCATCGGGTGTCATCTCGCCATTCATAACGAGTTGGGTCACGCGAATCAGTTCGCTATCGGTATTGGGCTCGCCCCTCGAGAGGATGGCATAGGCGTTCCGCGGTGACGATCCACAGTGCTGTCGCCAGCCCGCGTACACTTGCACCATCGGGTCGGACGCCTCGACGACATGGTTAGACATGGCAAAGAACCCAGGCAGCGCGTTGTTCCATAGTTCAGCGAACTCGGCCGAGCCCAGCCAATCCAGGAAAAGCCGCGCTTCTTCCGGGTGTTGAGTATTCGCGTTCAAGCCCATACCCATGTCCATGTGGTCATTGATATAGCAATCCGCGCCTTCTTCGGGGACTGGCGGCGGGAAGGCGCCGATACCAAAATCATCCCCCACCAGTTGGTTGAAGATCGAGATTTCCCATGACCCTGCTGGATAAACCGCAGAGCCGCCCAGCGTGAAGAGGTTTTGCATATCAGGGTAAGAGACTGCCTGATAACCATCAGGCATGTAGTCTGCCCACGCTGCCAGGAACTCCCAAGCCTGGACATACTCTTGATCCGTGAACGCGCCGGTCCCATCAACCAAAGCCAGTCGCCCTTCCTCGCCGCGCCAGAAGCTGACACCGGCAAGCTGGAATCCCAGAAGTCCTGGAACAAACCCGTCAGCAGTTCCCATCGCCAGCGGCACATACTGCCCGTCCTGTTCAACCGCCGCCAACAAATCGAGGAATTCCTGTGCAGTAGCGGGTTCTTCTAGACCAAGTTCCGCAAAGATATCGGTGTTGTACATGAAGCCATGGATCACTGCCGCAAGTGGTACGCCGAAGCGTTCGCCGTCGTCGGTGCTCCAGGCGCTCAGCGCGCCATCGCTATAATTCTCAAGGCTGCCGAGGTCGTCAAGGTTAGCCAAGTCGCCGTTGAGGTACATCTCGAGGCGGTAGTCGAAGGGCTCGATCATTATCAGGTCGCCTGCGGTACCAGCCTCGATCTTTGTGCCCAAGGTGGCGCTGTATTCGGTATTAATGGTTGGCTGAAAGTCGACACTGATGTTCGGATATCTGGCTTCGAAAGCCGGGAGAATCACGTCGTTCCACTCGTCGGCATCGTCAACCCGCCAGCTTTCAATGATGAGCGTAACCGTGTCATCTTGCGCCAGAATGGAACCCAGCGGCAATGCAAGAACAGCAGCCGCCAACAATACAATTGCAATTCGCACATAGTTGGATGTCATTTCACTCCTCCGAGAAGCTAACAGTTAATACGTCGTGTTGGATACTCATAATTAGTCTGTCGCCTATATACCACCTCCTTGATCCGCCGGTTTCCAGTTACGGCCTATGGGAATACCTGCCCGTCAATCTGGGAAGGATCATGTGTCAACACAATGTGATCGGCCCGCTCAATGGTGGTTTCCATGCTGTGCCACAGATCAACAAAGCTCGCGAAGCGACCAATGGGCGTTAACGGCCATCCGCGCTCGCGATCAGGTTCAAGATTTTCGCGCACGAAGAACAGATCGCCCGCCAGAACATAGGCGCCGGCTTCGGTTTGAACCGAGACAGCCTGATGACCGGGGCTATGACCAGGCGTAGGAAAGACGCTGATGCCTTCTACGATCTCTTCTTCACCGGTCACCAAATCGAATTCACAACCAAGCCAGGGTGGCTCGAGTCCGCAGCTCGGATGTTCATACGAGGTCCAGTAAGGGGGAATTGGATTGAGTGCGAAACCGTACTCAACCTCGCTAACCACAAGCCTGGCTTTGGAAAACCGCTTGACATTGTAACAATGGTCCCAGTGAAGATGGGTGAAGATGATCATATCGATCTCGTCAGTACCGATGCCCATCGTTTTGAGCTGTTCGTGTATAGCCTGACCCGGTTCCTGTCGTCCCGCATGATGGTACGTCACAGACCGCTGAGTATCGCTCATTCCCGTGTCTACCAGAATCTTGCTTCCGCCACCCTCCACAAGAAAGGCGAAAACGGGGTGCTCGATTATCTGCCCCGCTCCCTTTCTAAAAGTGGCGTATTGGGCTTTGTCTAGCTCCTGAAAGCCAGTGTTTATCAGACGTATGGTGTAACGAGTCATGTTTGCTTACACCCTTCCTTGCCGCAAGAGGCTGGATTGATGATGTTCTTCTATTGCCGCAGGCACACTTGTCCCGTTTTCCGAGGGCTCGCCCTGCAATGCATAATGCTTTTCAAGTACCGCTATTGCGGTATCACTATCGGTAACAAGTGTAGTAATTAGCTCGCCATACATTAACCCAAGGATCGCTTGAATTCTGTGCGAGCCCATGGTTAGCGCAATGCGCTCAGGGATCTTTCGCAAGTCATCAAATTTAAGGGCAATTGCACGTTCTCTGAACTCAGTATCGCACTCCCTACCATTGAAATCATAGAATCTGCCCATGATCGAACCGACTGCATTGCTTTCTTTCAAATACTCAAAGTCAGTTTCAGACACATACCCTGAGCGATGTAGAAGTGAGTCAACGTCGGTTGGTCCTACGCCCATAATGGCGATGTCAGACTCCGACGCTATGTCTAGCGTGTTGCGGATGATCGGTTCATTTGACAATGCGTGAGCCGTCGCGACGTTTTCAACTATGGTTGGCGCAGGCAACTGGAAACATTCAGCATTCAGTTTTCTTGCGATCTGCAAAGTTACAGCCCGCGCTGAGATTTCGTCTGTAACTTGTCCGAATCCCCCGGCGAGATCCACCACGCGCTGTGCCTTCAGCTGGTCGGTTGGAAGATTCTCAACCAAATGAGCAATTGTGCGTCCCCAAGTTATGCTCAGAGAGGTTTCCGGTTTGATGTCAGCCAATAAACTTGCCCCAGCTTGCCCTACAGCTAACCTCACCGCGCTGATATCAGACCTATAGGGTGTAGGTACAACGACTGCTAGCTTGATGGGGAAACTTTGTTCAAGTTGAAGGGCTAATTTCTCATGTTCAATATTTGAATCATGGAAATGAACCTGAACAATGCCTTTTTCAACGGCTTCCTTGATATAACGCGATACTTTAAAGCGAGAGATTTGCAATTGCTTTGCAATTTCCTGCATCGTCATATTCTCGTGATAAAACAAGTAGCAACTGCGTAGTAACTGCGAATCCCTTGGCAAGCTCATTGGCTTATCCCAGTCGATATCTTGGTCGATAAAGTTGTGCTACGGTGACTGATTTTACAGTTCAATACCGACTTCATCGCACAATTGTGTCATATAGTCTTTGGCTAACTTGTGTTGCCGCTCGATTTCAGGCGTGGACTGCGGTGAACGGTGGAAACCAGGATAGCCAGCGGCGCCCGGCACATCCTCTAACTCAAGAGAAAGAGGTCCATCGTATCCTATATTCTTAAGGGCTATGAGGAACGCTCGCCAATCAACTTTGCCTTTGCCTGGCCGCCAATGAGCGTTTGTCTGCCCATCGTTGTCAGAAATATGGGTGTGAAATATTCGATCGCCAACTTCATACGCTACCATGTTGGGTAGCTCTCCCATTGGGAAAAGATGGCTGGGATCCAGATTAAGTCCAATCGCTTTGGAGTCAATTTGGTCAACAATGCGCAACATGCCGGCGGCATTATGCATCATTCGGTGCGGATGCGGCTCCAAGGCCACCCGCATCTCTCTTTCTTCGCAAGCTTCAGCAAATTGCCGTAATACATCGATCATGTCAAACCAGTTTTGTTTCCAATTGAGTCCATCAGGGAATTCTACACTCCACTCTTGTGACGTTGGTTTCCCCAGCAAAACGGGAATGTCAACATCAAATGGATTGGGAGGGAGGGCGATTATCTTGTCGGCGCCGAGTTGGCCTGCGGCGTCTAAAACCCGTTTGAATTGATCAACAGCTTCTGCCCTCTGTTTGGGATCAGTACTGCCAATTCCTACCGGGATACAAAAGACACTGGATAGAACCAGACCCAAATCAGCTATGAGATTTCGCAAGTTTCTATTCGTCTCCGGTGTGTAGTAGTCTTGTAAAAATTCTTCGCTCCAAATTGTCAATTCCGCGCCCTTGAAACCCAGTCGAGCGACGGTTTGCAGGGCTTCGTCATAGGGTGGCGCCCAGCTAAACGTCCAAGTTGTTGCACCCAGATACATTGTTTTACCTCCAGTTTTAGGATGATTCTAAATGTGCGTCTCGTCTTACATATTTCGCTTCTGCAGCGATTGTTGTGCTAGAGGCTTGCTATCAGTTCGTCAAGTGTCGAATAGGCTTTGTCCAAAATCTCTTCAATAGGCTGCTCCCAGTACTCAGAGCGAAAAATCTCCACGGAGAGGTAACCATCGTAGCCCTTGTCCTTAAGCAATGACAATTGTGTATAAGGTATTACGCCAAGCGTCGGGTAGAGACGGTGCGCATCCGTCAACTCATTGAGGGCGCCATCCTCACAGTCATTAACGTGGATGATATCCAACTTATCTAACGGAATAGCCTGTATGTCTTGATCTGAGACCCCAGACCGGAAGTAGTGGAACGTGTCCATCAGTATGCCTACATTGGTAGGCGCGCCTGCCAGCTCGATTAATTGCAATGCTGCAGACGGTCCGGGGACGAGTGTATGGCCGCCGATAGGTTCAATAGTCAAACGGATCCCATTCTCGGCTGCGAGCCGAGCCATGTCAGCCAGTTCCTTTGCGTGGATAGCGAGCGCTTCCTCACGTGTAAGACGGGCTGGTTGGAAATCAGGACAAATAGCGAGCAAATTGCAGCCTATCTGAGGAGCAAGTTGAATCGCTTCACGAAATTCCTGGCGCGCTTGCTCACTGTCACGAAAAGGCCAAATCCTTAGCGGGCAGATACTCACTGGGATCAGGTCGTTTTTCGTTAGTAGTCGTTTCAGGTCGCTGGTTGAATGGTTATCGAGATAAGCAAGGAGCTTATCCCACCAGATTTCCAGACCTGCGAAGCCAGCCTGAGCAGCTGCGGCGATGTCCTGTTCCAAAGTATAGGGCATGGTCGTCGCCCCATTTACGCATGATTTCATTCCACGCCTGCCCATGAACTCATATACTACAGATTTCGCGCAAGCCAAAGTCAAGTTTCATCTATGACTTGTCGCTGGACACCATAAACAAGAGCCTACCAATTTTTGCACTTATGAGCATAATATGCTCTTATGTGCAGTAATGTAATAGTTTTGGGAGTTGATGTCAAGGTCCAATGGTTCAAGCATTGAGTTTTTACCTGTTGCTGAGTCCATTTCACGCCTGAATGACCGTTACCATCTGATCGCGAGGAGAACTATCATGAAAGTTGCAATTGGTTGTGATAATGCCGGTTATCCCCTTAAAGAAGTGGTAACTGAACTGCTGAAGAAAGAGTATTCCGACATCGAAAGCACAGATTTTGGCGTACCGAATGCCGATGACCCAGAATTTTACCCGGATGTGGCCGAACGGGTGGCGCGTGCTGTGTCCGAAGAAGGCTTTGACCGGGGCATCTTAATATGTGGCACGGGGCTGGGCATGGCAATGACGGCCTCCAAAGTCCCTGGCATCCGGGCGGCCACTTGCCATGACACTTACTCCGCCGAGCGTGCTCGCAAGAGCAACAACGCTCAGGTTTTAACGATGGGCGCACGCGTTATCGGCCCAGAATTAGCCAAAGCCATCATCAAAGTCTGGATGGACTCGGAGTTTGATTCGAGCGGACGCTCCGCTCCCAAAGTCCAGCGGATGGTCGAGATTGACGCCAAGTACCAAGTACATGCGGCAGCGCGCACCGTCGAAAGAGACATCGCGTTCCCTGACAGTGACAAAAAGAAAGAGATTGAGAACGAGAGTAGGGCTAACAGAGACACAGGTTTCTTTGCAAATCAGACAAGTCTAAATATGGAAGACTATATCGTTCTCGACTATTGCTTCGAGTCTGTCATTGATCCAGAGGAGGCGGCAGCTCATCTATGTCAGGAACAGTCCACAGCGCAATGGAAGCGAGTCGGTGTTGATGAAGATTTGCGTGACCGATTTGGGGCTAAAGTGATTGATTTGGTGGTCAGTGGCGTTTTGGACCAGCCAAGTTATCCTCTTCCATCAGCTGCGACAGCAAAGACATACCAGTGTCGGGTCACTATCGCTCACCCGCATGGCAACTTCGGTCCCAAACTCCCCAATATCTTGACGGCGGCCTTGGGTGAAGGGACTTTTTACTCCCCTGGCATTGCCACGATCAAGCTGATTGATATCAAGTTCCCAGAAAGTTTCTTACGACACTTTGAAGGTCCCAAATTTGGCATTCAAGGTCTGCGCGATATTTTGGAGGTTTATGACCGTCCGATCTTCTTTGGCGTGGTCAAACCCAACATCGGGCTATCCCCGGACGATTTTGCTGAACTAGCCTATCAGAGTTGGTTAGGCGGCCTGGATATTGCCAAAGATGACGAGATGTTGAGTGATGTCACATGGTCGCCGTTGCGGGAAAGGGCAGAAAGGGCTGGAATCGCGCGATTAAAAGCTGAAGAAATCACTGGTGAAAAGAAAATCTATTTGGCAAATATCACAGATGAAGTGGATCAATTGATTAATTTACACGATATTGCTGTTGAACGGGGGGCTAATGCTCTGATGGTTAACGGCATGACAACAGGATTAAGCGCTATCAGAACGTTAAGAAAGCATACCCAGGCGCCCTTAGTAGCACATTTCGATTTCATTGCGCCTCTTACTCATATATCGTATTTTGGTGTACACACAAAGGTGATGATTAAGTTGCAGCGATTGGCAGGATTTGATGTCGTCATTTTCCCGGGATTTGGCGCTCGGATGAAGACCCCGGATGATGAGGTACTCCAGAGCGTGCAGGAATGTTTGAAGCCCTGGGGACACATCAAGACAGCTCTTCCTGTCCCGGCGGGGAGCCAGTGGGCGGCGTCCACAGCCGTATTGTATGAGCGGTTGAAAACTATTGATTTTGGTATTGTCCCTGGACGAGCTGTGTTTGCGCATCCAATGGGGCCAAAAGGGGGCGCGGCCAGTCTGCGGCAAGGGTGGGAAGCCGTCGCTACTGGACAATCGATTGAAGCTTATGCGCGGAACCATAAAGAATTGCAGCTGGCGATCGATAGCAACACATTGCCAAAAGGATAGAAATCTGATGACTAAGGTTTTTTCGGGAAGCCCAAAATGGAGACCCGGCGTGGGCGCGACTCCGCTGAGGCGACAATAACTGACAGTACGATTGTTCGGGCTTATTCTTGTGCCGCCGTCCAAAAAAATGTGAAGCAAGCTTTGGGTCGCAGTCGAGGGGGTTTTAGCAGCAAGATCTATATGACAGTAGATGGTTTGAGCAATCCTCTGCGTTTTCGCTTGAGTCCTGGGCAAGCTCATGACATAACACAATCGGCAAGCTTGTTAGAAGGCTTTGCCTTTGACAGGATTACCGCTGATCGGAGCTATGCGGCTCAGCCTTTCGTGGATAGCTTGCTCAAAAGGCGTATGAAAGTGGTAATTCCGCCTCATCAACGCGCCAAAGAACAGCGGGAATACGATAGACATTGGTATCGCGGGCGCCATTTGGTGGAATGTTTCATCAACAAGATCAAGCATTTCCGTCGTGTCTTTCCCGATGTGAGGAACTTGATACATCTTATCTCGGTTTTCTCCACTTTGTCGGCAACCTTATCTGGTTAAGATAGAATATCAACAGAACCTAGTATTATGTAAGTTTTTTGGATCAACCTGTGGAATACGAACCTCTTGTTCTGTCAGCAAAATGCAACGCTGGG
This sequence comes from Anaerolineae bacterium, assembly GCA_022820665.1. GTDB lineage: Bacteria > Chloroflexota > Anaerolineae > Aggregatilineales > Phototrophicaceae > UBA6055. The sequence continues at coordinate 19,850 of JAJEFB010000012.1, forward strand.
ATTGAGCTTTACAGTGCAGACAATCTGCAAGCTGATGGGACCTATTTGCAGCCGTTGTCCGATTTTCCACCCATTGGCGCGCAGACCTTTCACGGACTGCCCTTTCTCATTGGGGATAAGCAGACGACTGGGCTGAAGTGCTTCCTGGGTTTCGGTAAACACGACAATCTGTTTTCAAAGCCGGTGACAATACAAGTAAAAGACAAAGCGCGCTATGTGATCTTCGCCCATGCCTTGCTGGAAACCGAGCTTTGGCGCGGCGGTCCACTTGGCGAAGTCATCGCAACTTACGTTTTCCACTTTGTCGACGGGAAACGCATAGTGGCGCCGATCCGAGAACGTTTTGAGATCGGCAATATCCCGCTGCCGTGGGGGCAGTTTCCTTTTCTCAGCGTTCCCGATCGTAAGGACTATCTCGAGGATCGTTATCAAGGCGCGTGGGATTACGCCGGATTCCGTCAAACGGAAGTGACCAAAGGCGTTCCACTCGGCTACTATTTATGGGCTTGGCGCAATCCACATCCGGTTCAGGAAATAACAGCGATCGAAATCGTACCTGCGGGTCCCAAGTTTGTGCTGGCCGGCATCACCTTGGGGCATCTTGACGAGAATCCGCTGGTGCGCAGTACGCGTGTGCCGGTCAAGATCACGGTGAAGGACGACGGCATAGCCGACCTGCCTTTCGCCATTGATGTAGAGGTCGATCGCGGTTTTTCCACCTATGCTTATCCACTCCCTCGGACGCCATTGGATCAGATTGCTCCCGATATGAAAGGCTATGGCGCGCCCGTCAATGAAAGCAATAGCCCAGCCTACACACAGATTGCCGCCATTCCTTCGGCAACGATCACTGTGAGACACGGCGATGAAGTCCTTGGTCAAGCACGGTGGGCGGACTTGGAAGAGACGCGCGCGGTCGAGACAGAATCGCTCAGATTGGAGGTCATCGATAACGGCAAGAACTGGGTTCAAGTGACTATTGTCGATGCGGACTCGGGAGAGACGATTCCTTGCCGCGTCGCCTTTCACTCCCCCGAAGGTGTTCCTTATGCGCCACACGGTCATCATGCGCCGGTATACTCCAACCAGCCAACGTGGAATGTGGATGTCGGCGGCGATGTGACGCTCGGGCAGATCGCGTATGCTTATATCGACGGGGCTTGTCAGGGTTGGTTGCCGCGGGGGCGTGTTCTCGTCGATGTGGCGCGAGGTTATGAATATGAACCGCTAAGGACGTGGGTGGATATCGAACCGGGACAGCAAGAGTTGAAGCTGGAACTCAAGCGCTGGATTGACATGAAGGCACAAGGCTTTTTCAGTGGCGACACCCATGTGCATTTCTTATCAGCTCAAGGGTCACTCACTGAAGCGCAGGCGGAAGATTTGAATGTTGTCAACCTGCTGCAAAGCCAGTGGGGACATCTATTCACCAATACGGAAGAGTTCACCGGCAGGCCGTATCTATCCCAAGACAAAGACACCATAGTCTACGTATCGCAAGAGAATCGACAGCATATTCTGGGACATCTGAGTTTGCTGGGTTTGAAGACCCCGGTAATGCCTTGGGCTACGGGTGGACCAGGCGAAGCGGAGCTTGGCGGCGGGTTAGATATCACCATGAGTCACTGGGCAGATGCCGCCCACGAGCAAGGCGCTACCGTCATTTTGCCTCACTTGCCGACGCCAAATGCCGAGTCGGCTGCGCTGGTCGCGACTGGGCGCGCGGACGCAGTGGAAATGCTGGATTTCCTGAGTTTTGAGCACCTCGAGTATTATCGCTATCTGAATGGCGGATATCGATTGCCGCTGGTGGGCGGCACGGACAAGATGTCTAATGAAACGCCAGTAGGCTTGTACCGAACCTACGTCCAGCTCTCAGAAGATGAAGAATTTACCTATGACGCTTGGTGCCAAGCGCTGAAACGGGGGCGAACCTTTCTAAGCGGTGGCGCGCTGCTATCGTTCACAGTCGAGGGACAACCTGTCGGCAGTGAGATCAAGGCGCCTGGCGGCGGAACGGTCGAGATCGAGGCGATCGCGCGTTCCGTCTTCCCGATTCACAGTCTGCAGATTATAGGGGCGGGCAATATTGTCGCTGAGACGGCTGATGAGAAAGGATCCCGCGAATTGCGGCTCCACACCCAGCTAAAGATAGAGCGAGACATCTGGCTGGCGGCTCGTTGCGCTGGGCCCGGATATACAGCGCGCCCACATTACGACCATCGCAAACGGGGCATCATGGCGCATACTTCACCGATTTATGTCACCTGTCAAGATCAATATGCCGTCTTCGACAACGCTTCCGCCCAATACATGCTCACACTCATAGAGGGCGGATTGTCTTACATCAAGCAACGGAGCCCACAACATCGGGCGGAGCAGACCACCTATCACCACGGTCTATCCGATCATATTGCATATCTTGAAGCGCCATTTCACGAGGCGGCTGAAGCGCTCCATCGTCGCATGCATCAATTTAGGATTCCGCATTAGGTTGAACTCATGATAGCGCAGGATGTTCAAGATTATTTGCAGTCGCTGGCCGGTCAGTGGCAGTATCCCTCCGACACTGTGGACACCTTCAAAGCGGGGGATCCACAAGCCGTGGTGCGCGGTATCGCTGTCGGCTGGATGAGCTACACCTGGGCGTTGCAGCGCGCTCTGAGCCTGGGCTGCAATGTCTTCATCACACACGAACCCACCTATTACAGCCACCGGGATAATAATGAAGATATCTTGCGCTTGGCATCAGTGAGAGCGAAAAAGCGCTTTATAGAGGAGAACGGCTTAGTCATTATTCGCTGCCATGACCTTTGGGACCAAATGACGGACATCGGCATTCCGGACTCATGGGGTCATCTATTGGCATTAGGAAAGGCAATTGATGGCGATACTTACATCCGCGTTTATGAAACAGGTGGTCGAAGAGCGGGCGATCTGGCAAGACATGTCGCTGCCCGCACAGCCGCCTACGGGCAGCCTGGCGTACAGCTGATCGGCTCGCAAGAAAAAATCATTCAACGAGCCAGTATTGGGACCGGCGCGATAACACCTTACCTGGAATGTGTTGAGCGCTTCGCGATTGATCTGGCGATTTGCACAGACGATGGCATGGATTACTGGCGCGACGGCGGTTTCGCCATTGATATGGATATCCCCATCATTGTGGTCAATCACATGGTAAGCGAGGAGTTCGGCATACAGCGCTTGTCGGAACAGTTGCGCCGGCGATTCCCGGCAGTTCCCATCCACCACATCAGACAGCGCTGCATGTATCGCTTGTTCGGCGACTCAAAGTGAAGGAGGTGCTATGAACAAAGCCTAAACGCCTTTTGAAAAGCGACTTAGACATTTAAGGAGAATCCATAAATGAATACCAATCGTAAGTTTAAGTTCGTCCTACTGGGGCTGCTGGCGCTGTTGCTGTCGGTAGCGCCGCTCGGCGCCCAGGATGACATCACTTTGACCTTCTGGTTCGAGGGAGATGCGCCCGCAACCGTTGAGCTGTTTCAGCAAGTTGCCGATGAATTCGCGGCGGAGCGCCCGGGGGTCACCGTAGAAATCACGTCTTATGGCTTTGACGACTTTTTGCGCGTCATGCCCTTGGCGCTCGACGGAGGCGAAGGGCCCGATGTCGCCTACGTGCCTTGGGGCTTGCAAGCGCTTGGTCGCTACGCGCTGGGGGGCCATGCGGTCGAACTGACGGAATTGGCAGAGGAGAATGGCTGGCTGGATCGCTATGAGATGAGCGATATCCGCCTTACCAACGGTTTGACGCCCGACCAGATCTACGGGATACCCTTTGAAAACGTCACGATCGGTGTCTTCTACAATAAGGAGATCTTCGCCGAATTCGGGCTGGAATTGCCGGAATCGCTGGAAGGGTTCGAGGCGATCATGCAGGCGATTCTAGACGCGGGCATCACGCCGGTCTCGGTGGGCGCGCGCGATTCTTGGCCCCTTGCCCATGTCTGGCTGCAGCTCGTCCATACCGCCATGCCCATTGAAGTCATCACTGGCATTGAAGAAAACGATCCCGCATATCGCCTCGATACACCCGAATTCCTGGCGGCCACCGAAAAGACCCTAGCGTGGGCACAGGCTGGTTATCTCGATCCCAACATGCTTTCGACCGGCTTCGTGGACGCCAACAACCTCTTCATCAATGGGGATGTCGCGATGAACATCGGTGGCACCTGGGTCATGAATGACTTCGCTGACTTGCCTGAATTTGAAGTGGGTTTCTTCCCCACACCGCAGCTCAATCCTGAACTGCCATGGCATGCCGGGGGCAAGAACCCATACAACAATCTGATGATCAATTCGGCGACCGAGCACATAGATCTGGCGGTTGCATTCGTCGATTATATGCTCGGCGAAGAAGCGCAGACAGCCTTCTGGGATGCTGGGCATATCACCGCCTATCAGTTTGATGAGATGCCACCACCGTCTACGCCATTGCTGGCCGATGTGGCGGCTGCCAACAGTTATACCGGTTTCGGTTACAACATCGGCGTAACCTGCAGCGCGCTTAACCTGGCGACTTGGCGGACATTGCAGGAACTTGTCGGCGGCGATATTACGCCAGACGAACTGATTGTTACCAACCAGCAAGTCTACGAAGCAGACTGCTTGTCGAGCGAATAGCCACGTCGCAAGCTCTGGGCGGATCTCGTGTGAGGTCCGCCCAGCTTCACGCTCGTTCGCGATGTCTAGCTGATGCGGCGGTACTGTGTCCGCACGAAGTCATTTCAGCAAACGCGCTTTGCTCACACCAGTGACGATCTTGCGCTGGCAAAACGACGTTTCGCCCGTCTTTTTCATCGTCCCCGCCTTGATCGTTTACACGGGGTTTTTCATCTATCCCTTGGTCAAGCTGCTTGAGTTGAGCCTTTACAAATGGGACGGCATCCTTGCGCGCAAGTTCATCGGCTTGCGGCATTACGAGAAACTCTTGGGCGACGAGCGGTTCTGGGAAGCGCTTTCGCACAATTTCTACTGGATGATCGCGGCAATCATCGTGCCGGTTCTTTTTGGCTTGCTGCTAGCGATCCTGCTCTCCCGCAGCTCGATGTACGGCAGCATCATCTTCCGCACAATCTTCTTCATGCCGCAGGTCTTTTCCTCGGTCACCGTCGCTCTGATCTGGCAATGGATTTACAATCCCTCGTATGGCGCTATCAACGTCTTCCTCACTTCGATCGGGCTTGAGCAACTGACGCAAGGCTGGCTGGGCGATAGCGCCCTGGTACTGCCCTCGCTCTTCATTGCCTGGAGCTGGGTACACTATGGTTTCACGATGATCATCTTCATCGCCGCCATCGACGCGGTTGACGAGGTATTCTTTGACGCGGCAAAGGTGGACGGCGCCAACTTATGGCAGCAGTTTCGTCATATTCTCTTACCCTCAATACGTGGCGCGTTGACCACCATCATCCTTGTGACTGCCATCAGCTCTTTTCAGATCTTCGATCTGGTCTACGTGCTGACCCGTGGCGGGCCAGGCGACGCGTCCATGGTTGTACCAGTGTACATGCTGGAAAGCGCGTTCACCCTGCGAAGGGTAGGTTACGGCGCTACAGTCGCTATCGCGATGGGCTTGGTCATCGTCGGCTTTTCAGTGCTTTTTCTTGCGCTGCGTGGTATTTACAGAGATTCGGATTAGGAGCTTACAGACCTCAGCAATTATGACGCGAATAAATGGTCGCTCCCGACGCAAGACAAGCACCATCCAATCGATGGCATACACCGCGATCGCCGGATTCCTTTCGTTGATTGTAGTTTTCCCGCTCGTATGGGTAATCGCAACGTCTCTGAAAGATCGCCGTCAAATCATACAGAATCCGCTTGGTTTGCCAGAGGTGTATCAGTGGGCAAACTACGCCGACGCTTGGCAGGAAGGGAATTTCGGCGCCTATTTCATCAACAGCATCCTGGTCGTCATCCCGACTGCCCTGGGCGTGGTTGTCTTATCGCTGCTGGCGGCTTACGCCTTCGCCATGTACAGGTTCAGAGGCAAAAATGCGCTATTCACCTTCTTCCTCATTGGGCTGACTGTACCGCTCGGCATCCTGATCATCCCTATCTTTTATCAGATGGTGAGCCTGAAACTAGTGAACAATCTGTGGGCGCTGATATTACCGCAAACAGCCATTGGCTTGCCCTTTGCTATCTTGCTCCTGCGCGGTTTCATCCAAGAATTGCCCAAAGAGGTACTTGACGCCGGTCGCATCGATGGCTGCAGCAACTGGGGCATATTGCGCTTCATCGTCATGCCCCTAAGCCGCCCTGCCCTTTTATCCGTGATGATATTCAATATTGTCTGGGTCTGGAATCAGTTTCTGCTGCCGGTTGTGCTGATCCAGAAAGCCTCTGCCCGCACCTTGCCACAGGGCCTCAGCGTGTTTATGGGACGTTACGGGGCAGATTTCGGTCTGCTAATGGCAGGCGCGACCATATCGTTCATCCCGGTGGTCATTGTCTATATAATCTTTCAGCGTCAATTCATCAAAGGTATTGCTGCCGGCGCATTAAGTGGCATATAGAGGAAGTGAATCGATGATACATAGAGGCAGCCCAACTTTCGACCGCTTACTGTCGTTTATCGACGATCTCCCTGTCATCGACTGCCACGAACACATGGCAGGACCCGATCACCTTGTCCGCTTTTCCGAGCCGATCGCGGCATTGATAGCGGGCTATTACGCAAGCGACTTGATTTCCGCAGGTTTGAAGGAGCAACAACTGGCATTCCTCAAAGATGATGCCGTTGCCACCGGCGACAAATGGCCCCTTTTCCAAGCCTATTGGGAGCGAAGCCAGCATACAGCGTATGCGCGCGTCACCAAACTCGTCATGCGGGATGTATACGGCGAGCGCGCGATGACTTTGGCCGCCCTCAACCGTATAGCGGAAAGACTCCCGGAACGCGATCCCGCTTACTATCGTAAAATGATGCGGGACGCGAATATCCGCTGCGTCATCACGGACGCGCTGGGCTGGGCTCCGGGTGATTTCGGCGCTTTTTTGCGCGGGGATCAGGTATTCGAAACCGGATGGCGCCCCGTCGTGCCTCTCCCCCTGTTTCATGTATTGCAGCATCATGAACATACCGCGCGCGATTGGCGTGGTATCCAACAAGTGTCCGAGTGGGCGGATCAGCCTATCACGTCGCTGGATGAATTCACCGAGGCGGTCTTTGAGATATTGCGAATCGCGAAAGCGCGAGGCGCGCTCGCGCTCAAGGACCAATGCGCCTACAACAGAACGCTGGCATACGAAGTCGTGGCGAAAGGCGATGCCGAGCCCATCTTCAATCGGCTGCTGAATGATGCCAACGCCGTCTTGGGTTGGCCAGAAGCCAAACCGCTGGATGACTTTCTCTTCCATCAATACATGCGTTTTGCGCGCGAGTTAGACTTCCCCGTTCAGATCCACACTGGGCACATGGCGGGCTCATTCAATCGAGTCGACAAAGCCAACGTCGGCCTGTTTGTGCCCGTGCTTGAATTGCATCGCGAAGTGAAATTCGATCTGTTTCACGGCAACTGGCCCTATATTGGTGATATTCTATTTGTCATGAAGAACTACCCCAATGTGGCTCTAAACTTGACCTGGTTGTATATCATTGATCCACTCTATGCGCAGCGACTGCTTGAGCGCGCTGTAATGACCGTGCCGCACAGCAAAATCCACGCCTTTGGCGGCGACCATACCGACATGCCTGAACGAGCCCTTGCCCATCTCAAGCTTGCCAGGCATGTAATCGCTGCGGCTCTTACGAATCTTGTGGAAATCGGATGGCTAGACGAAGAGGGAGCGCGATCCATTGCTGGGCAGTGGTTCTTTGATAACCCCTATCGCTTTTTTGCTCTCGCAATTGATGAGCAGAAGTAGTTCCAAGAAAGTAACGAGAAACAACCACATTTGTAGCGAGAGTTCTGGATCTAATCCAAATCCCGATTTTAGCGCTCCCCTCTCCATTGCAATGGAGAGGGGGCTGGAGAAGAGATTGTAGTGGACAGATCATTTTTTCGCATGACTAATTTGGATTCACTTAGGTCTTGATTTCCTTCGACGTCTTATGGGCAAGCCCGAGAATTCAGACAAAGCCCTTTGCGACCGATTCGGGACATCTTTGCGGCTAAAGATAGCCAGCTAGCCACCGAACTGCGGCAGGCTTTCTGCCAAGACCTTGCACAAACTCAACCCGACCTGCTTGAGACCCTGAAACGAGATTGGCTCGATACGCTTGCCTTCTTCCGCGCCCGGCAACGATACCCAAAATGGCGGCGCTCGGCTTTACGAACAACCAGCTTCCTGGAATGGCTCAATCGTATGTTAAGACGACTTTTCTGTCCCAAAGGCGCCTTTCACTCGAGTGCAGGTTTAATCGCTACTGTTGCCCGCGCACTTAGTCCTTTTCCGCTCATTTGAATTTCAATCAAAAAGGATACAGCTCGCTGCCACCTCTCGCCCGCAATTTGACATGCTAGTACGTAAGAGGTATGCTCTCGCTCAATAGTTGATGCGCTGAAACTTTCCGTGAAATTGCAGAACAATTGACACCTAGAAAATTCTTAGAGATCAACAATCACTTTGATGCAAGTTGATTTCATGCATTGTTAAAAACGTTTTACAGCGCGTCATTGAGATAATGTGACTTCTCTAAACGGGTTTAGAGAAAAGGGAATCTCTGGTGACAAGAGACGCGCTCCCCAATAACAGCAATTTGAATTCACTCATTCAGTCGAAACGCGAGCAATACGTCGCCGTACTACGAGAGCTCCTGTCCAAGTCGGCTGAGGGCGAAGAAGCTCTCCAAGATGAAATAGCCGGACACTTCAGGCGCTTGGGCTGTCAGGTAGAGACCATTTCAAGCGCGCCAAATCGATTTTCCCTGGCTTCGGATTTCGCGCAGCCTGGCGATGTGGCGGAAGCTGATCGCCTGAGCGTTGTCGCTGTACAACCGGGCGCCGGCGACGGGCGCAGTCTGTTTGTTTTTGCGCATCCAGAAGGCGAGCCAGTGGCGGATACCGACGCATGGCAGCACGATCCATTTGCTGGCACGGTTGAAAACGGCCGCATGTATGGTTGGGCAATCGCCGATGATCTGAGCGGCGTTGTCGCGATGATTTGCGCGCATGACGCGATTCGTTCCGCCGGTTTGGAATTGTCTGGGCAGGTCACTTATGCAAGCACGGTAAGCAAACGTCGAGCGCAAGGCATCTATGCCGTCTTGGAGAAGGGATATCATGCTGATGCGGCTCTGTATCTTCATCCGGCGGAATCGGGAGAAGGGCTCGGTGACATAAAGTCCCGGGCGTCTGGCTTATTGCGCTTCCGCATTACTATTCGTGGCCGGTTGCCTGATACAAGCGAACCGACGCATACGCCTTTTTCCCACCTCAGTATCAACCCGATCGATAAGGCATGGATCGTATATCGCGCCATCACAGCGCTTGATGAGCAACGCGCTCAACGAATTCACCATCCCGCCTACGACGAGATTGGACGATCCACCAATCTGCACATTACTCATATCGAAGCCGGTGACGCAAATCGCGCGGGTCGAGTCTCAGCAACTGCTATAATGACCGGGGCGATTGCCTTTCCCCCAAATGAAGCCTTGGCCGATGTTCAACGCGAACTCGAAGCGACGCTGCGGCAAGTTTCTGACAGTGATCCGTGGCTTAAGCAGCATCCGGCTCAATTGGACTGGCTGCAAGGAATCAGCGGTGTAGAAATCTCGGAAGAGAGTCCGATTTATCAATCTGTAGCTGCCGCAATCCATGATGTAACCGGGATTGCGCCGAAAGTGCAGTCCTTACATGCCGCCAGTGAAATTCGCACGCCGATACTATTCAGCGGGATTCCGACACTTGGTTTCGGTCCCTTGTCGGGAGGCAACACCCAAAGCGGCGGCACTGATGAGTGGGTTAGCGTCGACGACTTTATAAACGTGGTTGAAGTGCTTGCCAAAGTTATCGTCGATTGGTGCAGCTAGTTTTCCGAAGCGGGTAGCTAGTTTCCCGTTGTTTCGTTGTATGAGAGGGGGTTTATGGAGTAAAGTAATTCCTGTATTTGCAAGCAACACATAGACGAAAGGACGAAAGCGCTATGTTTAACAGAAGGAAAGAGTTGTTGCTGCTGAGCATTCTGCTTCTATTCATCGCTTCTCTTGTTGGTGGCGGGCTCGCTGCGCAAGACATGAGCACGCTTGTGATCGCCCTTGCCGGATCACCACCCACATTTGATCCCTTGGCAGCCTCTGACAGCCGCGTTGATACGCCGTCGATCAATCTTTACAACACCTTGCTGCAATATCTGCCTGGCGTCACTGAATGGGAGCTGGAGCTGGCTGAAAGTTACGAACAAGCTGAAGACGGCTTAAGCTACACCTTCACGCTGATGCCCGGTGTGATGTTCCATGACGGGACGGAAGTCCTGGCGGAAGATGTCAAGTACACGGTCGATCGCTTGGTAGCGGTGAATATCGGCGTCGCGCGCAGCCTGGGCATCGTCACCGGCGCGGAAGTCATCGACGATTACACGGTGAAGATTAATCTCTCGGCGCCCTTCCCCGGCTTCCTGGGCGCGATCTCGCGTCTCTACATTCTGAACTCGGAATTGGTGCAAGCCAATACGGTCGATGACGACTGGGGCCAGACCTGGCTGCAGAACAACGACGCCGGCAGCGGACCTTATGTCTTGACCTCGTTCACGCCCGAACAGGAATTCACCATCGAAGCCTTCCCCGATTACTTCAAGGGCTGGGACGGCTCTCACGTAGACCGCGCCATCTTCGTTGTGATGAAGGAAGAAAGCACACGCCGTTTGGCGCTGGAGAACGGTGACGCCCACTGGATCCAGGTGGGCAGCCCGGAAACGCTGGACGCGCTCAGCGAAAGCGGAGAATATACGATCAACACCGATCCCACGCTTAATCAGCTCTACTTCGCCATGAACACCCGCCATCCTATCCTCTCCGATGCGCGCGTGCGCAAGGCGCTGTCGCTGGTCTACGACTTCGAAGGCCATGTGGAGCTGGCGCGCAACGGTTATGCGGCCATCGCGAAAGGCGTGCTGCCGCCGGGCATCGTCTGCTTCGACCCCTCAGTGCCGGAATCGGCCATGGACGTGGAGGCGGCTCAAGCGCTGATGGCGGAAGCCGGTTACGCTGATGGCGGCTTCGAACTGACCATGGTATATCAAGGCACATCGCCGGAAGAAACCGCAGCCATGCAGATCATGCAGGCCGGCGCGGCCCAACTGGGCATTACCATACGGCCGCAGGCGATTGAGTGGCCCGCCAAAGTCCAGGCATACTCGCAGGCAGAGACCGTTCCCGATGTGGGCACAGTGTGGATGTTCCCCTCGCTGCCCGATCCCGATCAGTTCTTTGGTCGCTTGGGTATGTCCGATCAAGCTGGTGGCGGCGGCATCAACTTCTCCTGGTATAGCAATGCGGATAACGACGCGCTGCTAGCGGCGGGCAAAGTCGAACTCGATCCTGATGCGCGCTGCGAGATTTACAAGCAGGCACAGGCAATATGGGATGCGGAAACGCCTTATGTCAATGTTGTTGTGGGCATGGCGCTTTCGGCATCACACGCCAACGTCAAGGGCTATCAATGGTCACCACCACATAGCTATACTCAGAACGTGTACCAGATCTACTTTGACGATATGTAGGCTTGATATCGTCAGTATGGGGGCGAGCGGAGTCAGCAGCTTAGCTCGCCCCGCCAAAGAGGTGAGCAGCCTTGGGTGATTATGTACTGCGCCGCCTGTATCAGGCGCTCTGGGTCCTGATCGCGGTGACCTTTGTTACCTTCTTCATATCCAACATGCTGCCCGGCGATCCAGCTATCTCGAGGGCGGGCCAATTCGCCACTAAAGAACAGATCGCGAAAACGCGCGAACTGCTCGGTCTGGATCAGCCGCTGCATATTCAGTACCTCAAATACATGCAGCGTCTGCTGTCGGGCGATCTGGGCTTGTCGATCACCTCACGCCAGCCGGTCTTGAAGGAGCTGGGCGATTTTCTGCCCGCCACGCTTGAATTGACGATTGCCGCTTTCTGCTTCACGCTTACTGTCGGCGTGCCCTTGGGCATACTGGCCGGCTCGACCAAGTCGCGCTGGCTGAAGTCAACCATCATCACGGGCTCGCTGGTTGGCGTGGGCATTCCGGTATTTTGGGCCGGGCTGGTTTTCCAGTTGGTCTTTGCTGGTCGGCTGGATATCTTGCCCCTGGCGGGCCGCCTCACGTTGACCGTGCCGCCGCCGCCCAGCGTGACCAATATGTATCTGATCGACTCGGCCCTGGCCGGGCAATGGGATACTTTCAAAGACGCGCTGACCCATCTGATATTGCCGGCTTTCACGCTCAGCCTAGGGCAAATCGGCGCCATGGCGCGCACGACCAATTCGGCGATGTCGAGCGTGATTCACCGCGATTATGTGCGCACGGCGCACGCCAAGGGGCTGTCCTCACGCAAGGTCTTGTGGGCTCACGTCTTGCGGAATGCGCTGCTGCCGGTCGTCACTGTGCTGGGCCTCTATGTGGCTTTTATGCTGAACGGCGCCCTGCTGATCGAGATCATCTTCTCCTGGGGCGGCCTGGGCACCTATGCCTGGATTGGTATCTTCCGCAACGATATTACGGTCATTATGGGGGTGACGCTTACAGCGAGCCTGACCTTTATGCTGGTCAATCTCGTCATTGACTTGACCTATCCCTTTCTCGATCCCCGTATCCATTACAGCTAGCAGCAAGATTACATGGCTATGAGCGGAGAAACGAAAGCTACAGTTGACTTGTCAGCCCTCGATCTTAAGAAAGACGCGGGGGCCTGGCAACGATTCAAGGGCAGTCGATTTGCCTTTGCCGTTCGGCACAATCCGATGTCGATACTGGGCTTGCTGATTCTGGCGCTTCTGATTGTCATGGTGCTGGCGCCCGAGCTCTTCACCACGCAGAGCGCCACCCTGCTCAACCTTAGGAACAAATTCCTGTTCCCATCGGCCGAGCACCCCTTCGGCACCGATCACATGGGCGTGGATATCTTCTCGCGCGTGGTCTACGCCGCGCGCACAACCATATGGGTGGTCTTTGTTGTACTGAGTATCGCCACGAGTCTAGGCTTCCTTGTTGGCTCGCTGGCAGCATATGTGGGCGGTCGGGTTGATAGTATCTTGATGCGCATGACAGATGTCTGGATGGCTTTCCCGTCGCTCGTGCTTGCCATCGCTCTCAATGCAGCCCTCGGGCGCGGCTTGTTTCAGACAATGATAGCTGTTGGATTTTCCTGGTGGCCTTCGTATGCGCGGCTGGTTCGCGCGCAAGTCTTGAGTGTCAAGAATGAGGAATACGTCCTGGCGGCGAGAGCGCTTGGCGCGAGCCATTTTCGCATCGTCGTGCGGCACATAATCCGAAACGGATTCGACCCGGTAATCGTGAATATAACGATTGACGTTGGCTTTGTCGCCCTCGCCACCGCCGGCCTGAGCTTTCTCGGCTTGGGTATCGAGCCGCCCACGCCGGAATGGGGGCGCATGGTGGCGGAAGGAAGAGATTACCTGCTCGACCAATGGTGGGCCTCTACCTTTCCCGGTCTGGCGCTGTTTATGTTCGTGGTCGGCTTCAATTTGCTCGGCGAACTCGTGAGGGACTGGCTCGACCCCAGCAATGTAGGGCGACGTTGATCGGGTGGAAAGGATGACATCTATTACAGCTTGCTGATTAGCCGAATTTGCTTGAAAGAAGTCTTGAAAATCGTCTATCCAATAAAGGAGATTCGTCATGCGTTCACATTTATTCTGGGATCAATTCGCCGATATTTCGGTCAATCGTCTAGTCAATCCGGGAAAAGGCGAACCCTTCCTGATCATCGCCGACCCCAAGAACGATCTCAACCTGGCTGAGGCGCTGCTTACGGCCGGTCTTCGCTCGGGCGCAAAAACTACCTTGATAATTAAGGACTGGTACGAAGAAGGCACGGTCAGCGACCCGGGTCCGGTGGTCTCCAACGCCATTTTGAACAGCAAGTATGTACTCTCGCTCTGCGGCGGCATCGTGCGCGCGCCGGCCATGCAGGAAGCGCGCAGAAACGGGACGCGCCATCTTTCCGGCGTGGTCGAAGGCATCGAGGACTATTGCATCGCCGCGCTGCTGGAAGTTGATCTGGACAAGATGTTTGAGAACGCCGATATCATCGCCCGTCTTTGGCAAGAGACCGATGAATGCCGCGTGACATCGCCCTACGGCACTGATATCAGCTTCAAGATGGGCGGGCGCCCGAGCCTGGTGAGCGACGGCGCGCTCACGTACGACGGCGAGGTCGACTTTTACCCGGGCGCGCAGGTGTCTATCGCGCCGCTTGAAGAATCCATCAATGGCACCATAGTGGTCGATGCCAGCGACAATGTCAGCGGCTTGGTTCACAATAATTACTCACTCATCGTCGTCGACGGCGTGATTACCGAGGTCGTCGGCGATGGCGAAGGCGATGCGATGCGCACCTGGCTGGAGACGCGCAACGACGACGTCATTTACAAGATCTGCCATTTCAGCATCGGGCTGAACCCCAAAGCGGGCATCTCCGGCCATTTGATGGAAGACGAGCGGGTGCTGGCGTCGGTCGACTTCGGCTTCGGCTATCAAGATCCCAAGTTTGGCGGCACCGTCGGATACAGTCCCTACCACGCGGATATCATGATGGCTAACCCGGACATCTACCTTGACGGCAAGCTCATGAGCACCGCCAACAGGCTGGAAGATGGCTACGGCTTCCACCAGCTGTAGCGCGCATCGCGGGACCGAACACGCAATGCGCTGACAGTTGGTCGGCAATACCGGGCTTAGGCTTAGATAGTTACGACTTAATCAAGTGTTGTTATGAGCCTAAGCCTGTTCAAGTATTCACAGATATAATCTGCGCAGCGCCGAATGCGCTCGGTTCTGCTCCTTGAAGTTGTGGAATACGCTGCCATGTGAGGCGGCGTCGCTGGTTTAACGGTTGTTCCCTGAAGAGAGGCGGACATGGAGTATCGTAGTTTAGGTCGTAGCGGCGTAAAGGTAGCCCCACTTGCGCTTGGTACCGGCAATTTCGCCGATCCTACGTCGGAAGATGAGGCGAACTGTATCATTCATCGAGCCATTGATGCTGGAATCAATTTGATTGATACGGGCAATTCCTATTCAAATGGCGAAAGTGAGCGGATTATTGGACGGGTTTTGGCCAAGGGCAATCGTCGTCATGAGGTCATACTGGCGACTAAAGTGTTTTACAAAGTTGGCCCGGGACCTAACGATGAGGATTTGTCCCGTCTCCATATCATTCGAGCCTGTGAAGACTCCTTGCGCCGCCTGCAGACTGATTATATCGACCTGTATCAACTACATCGACCATCGCCGTCAATTCCCGTTGACGAAACCCTTGGCGCGCTGACAGATTTGATTCAGCAAGGCAAAGTGCGCTACATTGGCAGTTCGGTGCATCCCGCCTGGAAAATCATGGAGGCTATCATGGTGAGTGAGTTGAAAGGCTATGCGCGTTTGGTTTGCGAGCAGCCGCCTTACAATTTGCTGGACCGACGGATTGAAAACGAAATTGTCCCCATGTGCCAAACCTATGGGCTGGGACTCATCACCTGGTCGCCGTTGGCGCAAGGCGTCCTGGTTGGGCGATATTCAAGCGCCACTGAATTGCCGACTGATTCACGGGGCGCGCTGCGCGGAGGCATTTATTCCGAACGGATCACTCAGCCGGGCATCGAGGTAGGCAACAGAATGATTGCTCTGGCTAAGGAGCATGGCATTTCCCCAGCCCAGCTAGCCACACTCTGGGTGAAAGATCAACCAGGCATCACCGCGCCCATCATTGGTCCTCGCACCTTAGAACATCTTGAGCATTTGCTTCCCGTTTTGGATATGACGCTTAGTGATGAACTGGCGAAGGCATGTGATCGATTGGTCCCGCCGGGTAGCGCGGTCGCGAGCTTCTTTAACAGCGCCACTTGGATGAAACATCGCGTGATCTAAACGGTTACTGCGATTTGCGTTCCTTTCTGCATAAATGTCGCCAGGGCATTCGCTTTCAAGTATATGCGAGAGCGGGATTATTCAAGTCACGCGCTTCAGTTCGGCGGATTCCGCATAATTCATCACTGACCAGCTTGAAGACTGAATATCGGCTTTGCTCGCGATCGATACCTGATAGCATAATAATTGGCAGCGCCAGCGAATTCTAATGCCCTACTTAAATCTACTGTTTTTAGCTATCAAATGGTTACACCTTCAGGCGAAGGTTCTATTCCAGCAAATCAATTTGAAGGAGTTCATCCAATATGTCCACAATGAAGATTGAGTTTTCCGGTGGCGGTATCTTTTATGCTCGCTTGCTCGAATCCGAAGCGCCCAAGACCTGCGCAACGATATTGTCACGGCTTCCCTTTGAATATCAGTTTTATCATAGTATTGTTTCTGGGCAGGCGCTTGTCGCCCTTCCACCTGACCTGACTGTCGAGCGCGAGAACCAGCGCGTGGCTGGTATACCCGCCGGCACCTTGTCCTTTCTGGTCAAGGATGAGCCGGTTTTGGTCCCCGATGAAATCTACATTTCTTATGGAATTTTCATCTCGCGTGGTTTGACAGTGGACATGAAGCAACCCGTTAATGTTTTCGCGCAAATTGATGATGACCTTGAATCTCTGACAACTTGCTGCCGGCGTGTGTTGATGGAAGGCGCGGAAGTAATCGCGTTTAGCCTGGCGGATAATTGATCAGAGCGGCGATCATGCCCGAAAATCCGCAGATTCATACTGTATTAGGCGAGATTGAGCCATCCGTTCTCGGTAGAACGCTCATGCATGAGCATATATTCTGTGACTTGTATCGCGTAACCGGACGGTTGAATGAGTTGCTCAATGATGAAGCGTTGGCTGTAGAAGAGCTGTCGGCGTTGCGGCAGGCAGGCGGGGCGGCTCTCGTCGAGGTGACAACGCCAGATATGGGACGTGATCCCAAAGCGCTATGCCGAGTCGCGGAGAAAACGGGACTTCATATCATAATGGGAACCGGTTGGTATCGTCAGCCTTTCTACCCGCCGGAGATCGACAGACTCTTAACGAATGAACTGGCGGATAGGATAATCTCGGAACTTGTTGACGGTGTCGAAGGAACGGGAATCCGCGCTGGCATCATTGGTGAGATTGGCATCCATCTGGATTATGCAACAGCGCAAGAAGAAAAAGTCCTACGAGCGGCTGCGCGAGCGCAAAAGGCGACTGGCGCGCCATTAACGACACATGCCTCCATGTATCCCGTCGGTCTACTACAGCTTGAAGTTCTAAAAGACGAGGGCGTGGACATGAGCCGGGTAATCATCGGTCACTGCGATACCTATCTCGACCAAGCCTATCACTTGGCAATTCTTGAATCAGGCGCTTATGTACAGTTTGACACGGCTGGTCGCAATCACATGAATCCCGACTCGCGTCGCGCTAATGCCTTTGCCGAGCTTGCGCGCCTTGGCTGGAAGCATAAACTGCTCCTCTCCAGCGATCGCTGTCATCGAAGTGATCTCTGTGCGTTTGGAGGGCTGGGCTACGGCTACGTGTTTACCGGGTTTTTTGACCTGTTGCGGGCTAAGGGTATCGATGATGAAACACTGGATACGATTACTATAGAGAACCCGCGGCGCGCATTGGCTTGGTAGATCTTATTGCTAGATAGTAAAAAGATATTGCAAGTAGCTCTTCAAATACCTCGCCGTCTATTTCATGGTGAGGCAATGTCCAAATAATGGGTCACCGGGCAGGGAATCCCTTCGGGGACGGGTATTGGCGTCGACCGATGATACCATTTTTCGGGGTTAAGCTATTGAGTTCAAAGAATTTCCATCATACGCCCGAGACCTTCTTGTATTCGCTCTTTCCCAAGCGCGTAGGACAGCCGGAGGTTCTGCGGATTCTCGCCGATATCCTTACTGTGATAATAGTAACCTGCGCTGGTCACAGCAACATGCGCCTCGTGCAGCAAGACTTCCTCCAGCTCGTTTGCGTTGCGCAAGCCAAGCCTTTCGCAAGCCGCTTTGACATTGGGGAAAACGTAGAAAGCGCCTGCGGGCTTGATACATGAGAAGCCGGGCACTTTGTTCAAGCCCTCCCAGAGCAAGTCGCGTCGTTCTCGGTATTCTTTGACCATCGCGTCCAGGGGCGCGCGCGTACCTTCCAATGCAGCCAGTCCGGCTTGTTGCGTAAACGCGGCGGCGCTGGAGTGGATATTCCCAGCCAGCAGGGACATTGTCTCAGCGACCGCTTTTGGCGTCGCGCTATAACCGAGACGCCAGCCAGTCATGGCATAGGTCTTGGAGAAACTGTCCAACAGCACTGTTCTCTCTTTCATGCCGGGAATCGACACGATGCTGCAAAATGGGCGGTCATAGACCATCTCGGAATAGACTTCGTCCGACAGGACCCAGATATCGCCGCCTTGAGCAATCTCCGCGACCGCATGCAAGTCTAAAGCCGAGAGCACACCGCCCGTCGGATTGTTGGGCGAGTTTATGACGATCATTGTGGTCTTGTCGTTCACCAACTCCGCAAGCGCGTCAGGATTGAAGGCGAATGACCGTTCCTCGAGCAGTGGCATCGGCACTGGAATGCCGCCGACAAACTCGACCATAGAGCGATAGGCCGGGTAGCCCGGATCAGGCACGATCACCTCGTCTCCCGGATTAATCAGCGACAAGAACGCATAAGTGACCAATATCTTCGCTCCTGGCGCCACGATAATTTCCTCGGCATCAAACTTGACTTGCCGGGATGCGGTCAGCGCCTCCGCGATTGCCTGTCTCAGCGGGGCAATGCCGCGCGAAGGCGTATAGTGCGTGTGTCCATCTTGGATGGCTTTTATGCCAGCATCCGCAATATGAGAAGGCGTCGCAAAATCCGGATCGCCGACCGTAAAGTCGACAATATCTATGCCTCGCTGTCGCATCTCTTCGAGGTAAAAGGACGAGGACAAGGCGCTGCGCAATCCAAGCAGTGTTCGCATGCGCTGGGCTACAGGCATTATGTCATCCGCCGCGGTTTTACTTCGCATCGGTGGCTGTGTCATGCAATAGTTATTCTTCCCGCAGTCCCAATTCCTCAAGCAGGTCTTTGAAGAAATGCACGGTGAGGTTGCCTTGGCTGATGTCTTCTTCGATCTCTTTCGCTTCGGCTTGCATCCGCTCGGTCGACTGCTCCAATACTTCTGCTGCCTGTTCACGCGCGACAATCACCACGCCATCGTCGTCCCCCAGGACAAGATCGCCCGGGTAGACCAGATACCCCCCGCATACGGTCGGATGGTTGATCAAACCCAGGCTATCCTTTACGGTACCTTTGATGGACAGTCCGCGCGAAAACACCGGGAAGCCGCTGGCGACGATGTCCTCTGCATCGCGCGCGCAATTGTCAATGACCAGGCCGGCGATGCCATTGGCTTGTGCGGATACGGTCATGATCTCGCCCCAGAATCCCGCTTCGGCTCTGTCTTCTGTAGCCACAACCAATACATCACCAGGTTGAGCGACTGCGATCGCTTTGTGCAACATTAGATTATCTTTGCTGCGGCAGAGCACGGTCACCGCTGGACCGCAAACTTTCATGCCGGCCGCGACTGGTTTAATCGCGCCTGTCAAGGCGCCTTTCTTGCCGGAGGCTTCATGCGCTGTCGCCGAGGATATCTGTCTGAATCCTTCGACAATCGCTTTTGGGGTCCGTTCAATCTCATTGTAAACGTGCGCGAATTTCATATCAACTTTCCTCGCTGAAGACGATAATTAGCGTTACAAGCCCAGACTTTCTCCGCCGTCAATCGTGAAGTTTTGACCGGTGATCCACTTCGCTTCATCGGAAGCCAGGTGTGCCGCCAGCGCGGCGACCTCTTCGGGTCTTCCCATCCGGCCCAGGGGATTTCTGTCTTGGAGTCGCTTCATCAGCTCGTTGGGCGGCTGCTCGGGCGTCGTGTTAATCGGTCCCGGTGAAATGCAATTCACGCGGATACCATGACGAGCGATTTGCTTGGATAGCGCCATTGTGAACCCAAGATAGCCGGCCTTGGCGGCGGAGTATTCCACGCCGCCCCTCATATCCTTGTCGGCGCCGTTTACCGCTGCCGCGGAAGCGACGCTCAAGATGACGCCATCTTGGCGCTCCACCATGAACGGCAGTACCGCCCTCGCGCAGTAAAGCGTGCCCATCAGATTTTTACCGATGACGTAATCGAGCGTGTCATATGACGCTTCATGAAAGAGCCTGCCACGCTCGCGCGCCCCGCCTCCGGCATTATTGACCAGGATGTCGATGCGTCCGAATTCATCCTGAACCGTCGCAACCATTCTCTCCACAGCGGCGACGTCTCTTACATCAAGTTGAAGAGCCAGTTCACGAGCGCCAAGTTGCCGGATCTCGGCGCTGACCGCCTCTGCCCTTTCGGGATGTTCATTCGCCGTAACGATGACGCTGGCGCCTTCCTGGGCAAAGCGCAACGCGATGCCGCGTCCGATGCCGCTGCCGGATCCGGTGACAATCGCAACTTTATCTCTAAGCCTCATCTCGTGCTTGCTCCTTAGGTATGGCGGTCGAAAACTAGCGCGGGAAACCAACCCCTTCATAGGCGAAGTACTGGACGTAAGCCTCGGCATACTCGACATCTTCCATCATGTTCAGCAGCGAAGCCCGGAATCTGGCGCGATCGATGTAGCGCGGACCCATGTAGCCAACCTGCGTCGCGATCGCATCCATCGCCATCTTCTTCTTTTCGATGACGTCGGAGATATCGATATAGACGTCTGGCTTGAAATTCTCCAGCGATGTTTGATCCGGCTCGAACGAGTAGATATGCGGCACAGCAATGGCTGCGGACTCGGGCAACACGCCCGGAACCGTCGCGGCCCGCACCGCCCAACGCGTCATCTCAAAGACAGCCTCGTGATCCGGATTCATGAAGTCGGTGGAAGAATGTGTCAGAACAATATCGGGGCGGACTTCGCGCATTAGCGCTGTCAAGGCGATGATTTCCTCGCGCGAGTAGCGCAGCGGGTGATCGCCCCAATCGAAGAAACTGATCTCCGCGCCCAGAACTTCAGCCGCCTTTAGCGCTTCCGCCTTGCGAATCGCCTTGACCTCGTCCTCGCCTATGCCGGGATTCTTGTTCCAGGTCCCGCCCGATTCACCGCGCTCGCCGAAGGTCAGGCAGGTGACATGCACCCTCGATCCCTGCCCGGCGTATTTGGCAATGACGCCGCCGCAGCGCCATACAAAGTCGGCAGCATGTCCGCTAATCACTAGAATAGTAGGAGAGTCTGTCATCTTTGCCTCGCAATCTATCATTCATTCGCTTTGCTGGAGTAGCTGCCGACCAACTGCACTTTGCGGCCGTCGGGGTCGAAGAAAGCCGCCAGCCACCGTCCTGTTTGCTCAAAAAACATCGGCTCATATTCCACGGTGAGGCCCTTTGCCTTGAAAGCCTCGAAGGCTTCATGGATGTCGTCGACTCGAAATGCCAGATGGCGGAGTCCCAGCGGATGCGCAGTGCCGTCCGGTTGACTGGCTGGATGCAATTCCAGAATCGGCTGGTTGTCCCCGGGATGCTGTAACTCGAGCGCGGCGCCTTCGTGCTCGGTCCTGCGGACGACTTCAAAGCCCAGCGCCTTGTAAAAGGCTTCGAATGCGTCCAGGTCATTAACGACAAAGTCAACGTGATCGATGCCCAATATCATTTGGTATTCCTTTCTCCCACCATGATCGATGTTTCAATGCGATTTCGATCCAATTCACTCTTTTTTAATGGACCGCGTCGCTCATGCGACGAGAAGGCTTATTATATTGTGTGAGCGCAGCAGACTTTTTCGCTGCCGCCGGGCGGCTGTGTCCTAGTGACTCAGGATTTGGGCTAGAAAGCGTTTAGTGCGTTCTTCCTTGGGATAATTGAAGATTTCCTCCGGCGTGCCACTCTCCACTACCAAGCCCTCGTCAAAGAAAAATAGTCGGTCGGCGACCGCCCGAGCGAAGCCCATCTCGTGTGTGATCACGATCATCGTCATGCCGGATTCCGCCAGTTCAATCATCACATCGAGCACTTCCTTGATCATCTCTGGATCTAAAGCCGAAGTCGGTTCATCAAACAGCATGATCTTGGGCTGCATGGCCAGCGCCCGGGCTATGGCGACGCGCTGCTGTTGCCCGCCGGAAAGCTGCCCCGGATATTTCTCCGCCTGCTCGGGGATGCCCACCCTTTCCAGCAACTCCATCGCAACCTTTTCCGCCTCAGTTCGGCGCCATTTGCGGTTGTAGATCGGGGCGTAGGTGATGTTCTGCATCACGGTCAAATGCGGGAAGAGGTTGAACTGTTGGAAGACCATGCCGGTTTCCATACGAACGCGCTCGATATTGCGCACATCATGGGTCAATTCTATGCCGTCCACGATGATCTGCCCCGATTGATGCTCTTCCAGTCGATTGATGGTGCGGATGAAGGTCGATTTGCCCGAGCCCGACGGTCCAAAGATCACGATGACTTCTTGAGGCATGACCTCCATGGAGATGCCCTTCAGCGCATGGAAGTTGCCAAACCATTTCTGCACATCGCGACAGATGATCACCGGTTCCTCTGATAGCGGAGACGCGCTATTACAATCCATCGTAATTCCTGCCTACTCCCAGGGTTTTTTCGAGACGTTGACTGGCGAAAGCCATACTTGTCGCCAGAATCCAGTAAATGAGTCCTATGAACACGTAAACTTCTTGTGATCTGCCCAACCAATTGGGATTCGACAAGATCGCCTGGCCGATACCCAAGAGGTCGTAGAGTCCAACCAGGGCGACCAGCGTCGTATCGAGCAGCAATCCGATAAACTGACTGACGATCACTGGAATGACGATACGCAAAGCCTGCGGCAGGATAATGATGCGCATGGATTTGAGACTGCTGAATCCCAGGGCGTAAGCGGCATCGTATTGTCCCTTAGGAATGGCTTGCAGACCGCCACGCACGATCTCCGCCATATAGGCTGCAGTGAAGAAGGTAATAGCCACCATGACCCGGATCACGCGGTCAATGGGAGGGAGGCTTTGCGGCATGAACAGTTGCAGCATGATATTGCCCATGAACAAGATGCTAATCAAAGGCACCCCGCGCACCACTTCAATATACGTAATGCAAAGCGCGCTGATGGCTGGTTGCCGCGACCGCCGACCCAGCGCCAAAATGATGCCAATGGGCAAGGAAAAGATGATGCCGACGGCAGCCAAGAGCACTGACAGCAACAACCCGCCCCAAAGGTCGGATTTGACCAATGGCATGATGCCATTTTCATCGGTAAAGCCCTCCAGCAAGAAGATGAGTGCCGGGATGTAGAAAATACTCGTGATCGCGGCGATTTGACGACGGCGTTTTTCCTTCGCGACCGATGTCAACAGATATGCGGCGACGATTGTTCCCTGAATGATGATTAGATTGACGCGCGCCCGCTCGCTCGCGAAGGGGAGCAGCGCCAGGATTAAGGGGATGGCGGCGATGGTGACAGTGCTGCGATTGAGCTCCCGATTCCAGGCTCGCAGATTGATGCCGGCTATGCCGCCGAGCAGATACAGTCCGATCCAAATCCGCCAAACTTGTTCACCGGGATAAGAACCCTTCATCAAAATGTTTATGTTTGCCGCGATGACATCCCATTGCGCCAGATTGAAAACCCAATCCAGCGCCAACCGAAGGACGAAAAACATGAACAGCAAGGATATCACGGTGAGCAGTGAATCGAAGAGACTGCTGAACAGATTCTCCTTGATCCATTGCACGACGGTATTGCCTTCCCTGCCCGGGGGCAAGACATTTCCTTGCGGATCTGTTACGGGTGCAGTTGGCAATTTATACCTCCGCCACAGCATTCAGTTCAGACTCAAAAGCCTCACTAATGCGAAAGCGTAATTCTCCGGTTGTACATGTTCAAAATGAGCGAGGCGATCAAGCTGATAGTTAGATATACGAGCAAAATGATCGTCAGCGTTTCCACGGCGCGCCCCGTGTTGTTCAATATCAACCCGCCCGTTATCGCGAAGAAGTCGGTGTAGCCGATCGCCAGCCCCAAGGATGTATTCTTGGTGAATCCGATGGCGTAGCTGATGAGTGGCGGGACGACAACGCGAATCGCTTGCGGCAGGATGATCAGCCGCATGATATTAAACGAGCTGAAACCCAGAGCGCGCGCCGCCTCGCGCTGGCCCCTGTCGACCGACAGTATGCCAGCTCTTACCGCCTCGGCGATGTAAGCGGCCGCGTAAATGACCAAGCCGAATAGCAAACCCCAGAATTCCAGGGAAACCGAGCCCCCGCCGCGGATATTGAAGCCCTTGAGCGCCGGCTTGGTGATCTCAAGCGGATCCGGCAGGATCACATACCCGAGCACGGTCACAGCAAGCAGAATGACCAGGAACCACAAGGTGACCAGCGGCATACGCCCAGTGCGTTTCCCGTGTTGTCTCAGGAGGTATGCAACAAAGAGCGCCAGGGCAAAACCGCCTAGCAGAATCCAACGGTAGGTATACCAAGATTCCGTCGCTGTGCCCCAAGGGAAGAATAAGCCCCGATTGGCGATGTAAACAGGAAAGACGGGGTCGAAGAGAACGATGGCTTCCTGTACCCGTGGCAGTTTTAGGAAGATCGCTCGGTACCAAAAGATCAATAACAACAGTGGAGGAATGTTGCGAAACACGTTGATGTAAACCAAGGCGATCTTGCTGACGAGAAAGTTGGTCGACAAGCGCATGACGCCGATGAAAGTACCCAATATGGTCGCCAGGACAATGCCAGCGATCGACACTTTGAAGGTGTTCAGCAGGCCAACCAGCATGGCGCGGTGAATCGGGTCTGTTCGGGTGAATGCAATGGTGGACTCGCCCAGGTTGAAGCCCGCCGTATCATTGAGGAAGTCGTAGCTGATCGGCACTTCTTTTTGGGTGCGCAGGGCGGTCACCATGTTGCTGTATAAAAAAATCAAGACACCGGCGACCAGAGCGACGACGACGACCTGGTTGATGATCCGGAGAAAGCGTTCGTCTCTGTAGAGCGGCGTACTTGTCTGTTCTGCGTAAGCCATGTACCGCACCAGGCTAAGCATGCAATGCTATAAGAGTGAATGTCGGATGAAAACAGCGTCTCGACATCAGAAGCCGGTCCGAGACTGTCTCAACAAATCCGGACGGCTACTACCATAGTTTAGCTTCGTTTTCATTGGAAAAGAAAAAGGAGAGTGGCGCGTGTGCGTCACTCTCCAATGCAGTCTAACGGAAGGGAGGCGCGTAGATTAAGCCACCGTCGGTCCACAGTGCGTTGGGTCCGCGCGACAAGTTAAGCGGAGACCCGGCGCCCAGGTTGCGATCGAACATTTCGCCATAGTTGCCGACCTGTTTAATCATCTGATAGACCCAGTCGCTTGGCAGGCCCAGCTTGCCGCCAAAATCGTCTTCGGTACCCAGCATGCGGCGGATGACCGGATCTTCGGAATCGAGGAAGCCATCGACATTCTCCGAAGTGATGCCGTATTCCTCGGCATTGATCAGCGCGAATGTGACCCACTGGATGATATCCAGCCATTGGTCATCGCCATTGCGCACTACGTGCGCCAGCGGCTCCTTGGAAATGGTGATATCCAGGACCATGTGTTCTTCCGGATTCGGGAAAGCGGTTGATGCATAGGAAGCCAAATAGCTTCTGTCCGTAGTGCGGACGTCGCAGCGACCTTCCAGATAGGTGTTCCAGGCTTCTTCATCGTCCTCGATTGGCAGCGGCGTGTATTCCAGGCCGCGAGCGGCGAAGGCATCGGCGATATTCAATTCGCTGGTCGTGCCCGGGTCGGTACAGATGGTGGCGCCGTCCAGTTCTTCGATGGTCGAAACGCCCAGGGATGTCGGGACCATCAGCCCCTGTCCGTCATAGAAGTAGATGACGGCGTATTGGGCGTTGTTGTCGGTATCGCGAGAAAGCGTCCAGGTGGTGGTTCTGTAGATGACATCACCCTCGCCGGTGGCCAGGAAAGTGAAGCGATCGGCAGAGCTGGCTGGCAGGATCTCGTGGGCAGCGGCATCCCCGAAGATCGCGGCCGCCGTTGCTCGGCAGAAGTCGGTATCAAATCCGGCGAAGTTGCCTTCCTCGTCGAGGAAGCCAAAACCCGGATATCCGGAATGGCTGATACAAATGATGTGCCCACGCTCTTGCACCAGCTCCAGCGTCGATGCATCTTGCGCGTGAACCGACAAGGTAAGCGCAAGCAGAACGAAGACGCAAAGACAGAGTACACGGAATTTCTTGCTCATTTTCTTCCTCCAATCGTCAAGAAGCTTTCCATTTGCGATATTCAATATGCTCCTCCAAGGACCTTGTATGCGTTCAGCGAATTTGCATTTGCCAAGCAGCGGCCCGGGCGGCCGACTCAAGCGAGAACCGCTTCCGGATAGACGGGCGCGAGGGCCTGCAGCAGCTCGTCGTATTCTTCATCCGTGTAGGGTTCTACGGGTGAGCGGCAATTGCCAAATTCCAGCCCGCGCGCTCTCAGCGTGGCTTTGTTCACGGCTACCCAATGCGGCTTGGGATCGGCGAAGTTGTAGTAGTATACGTAGGGTGCCATCCGCTTCCAGATTTGTTCGCCCAGCTCGAAATCCCGATTGACGTGGATGGCATCATAAAGCTGAACGATCAGATCCGGTATGACGCCCGGGATCGCCGCCAACCAGCCATCCGCGCCCGCCATCAGCGCTTCCCAGCCGGCAGTGTCGTGGCCGTATAGAACGCTTAAGCTGTCGCCACAGAGGTATTTGAGATAGGTCACGCGCGAGGGATCGCCATGGGCGGCTTTGATGCCGATGACCACGCCATCATCAACCAGCTCTTTGACCTGCTCATTTGTGAGTTCATAGCCGGCTGCATACGGATTGTTGTAGAGGATGTAGGGCTGTCCGATGCCATCGGCGATTTTGCGCAGGTGCGTCATAGCTGATGAAACGGGCAACTCGGATTGTGATTGCGGCAAGAGCACCAGATGCCCCGCGGCGCCAACATCCAGCGCCGCCTTACAGAGATCAATCTGCATTTGTGTGCCATAGTGTGTGGCGCCGGCGTAAACTGGCACGCGGCCCGCGGCTTGATCGACCGTCGCTTTGATGACCTGCATCCGCTCTTCTTCAGTAACGGAGTAAGGTTCGGAGGTACTTCCATTGGGCACCAAACCATGTACGCCCTCCTGGATGAGCCACTCCGCATAATCCTTGGTTTTGGCTAAATCCAGGCTGCCATCGCTGTTGAACGCAGTAATCGTTGCGGGAATGACTCCCTTTGGCATTTCCATTGCATTTCTTCCTTTGCATACTCTCGTTAATCAATTCTCGTGCGATATGGGCTCTGTGAAGTACTGCCCTGGCTATCCTCCTTTCACATGGGCTCTGCACTAATATCCGGATAAACTTGCATCAAGGTCGAACGCAGCAGGTCGCGTTCGCGCATCGACATGCTGTAAGTGGGTCGCCGCGGCAAGCCGATATCCATACCCAGCATGCGCAGCGCTTCCTTGAAAACCTGCAACCAGTGCGGCGCTGGATTTTCGCCCTGTCTCTCATACATGAAATAGTAGGCGAGAGGCGCCATCCTGCTCCATACATCCTGCGCGCGCCGCAGGTCTTTCGCCTCAGACACAGCATCAAAGAGCGCTACAGACAGTTCCGGGATGATGTTGGGAATGCCGGACAGCCACCCGTCCGCGCCCGCCACAAATGCCTCCAGTGGCGCGTAGTCGTGCCCATACAAAGTGGAAAGCGAGTCGCCACACAGATACTTGAGATAGTTGACGCGCATGGGATCGCCGTGGGCGGACTTTACCGAATGGACGACGCCTTCTTCGACCAGGGACTTGATCTGCGCGGGCGACAATTCGTATCCGGCGAACCAGGGATTGTTGTAGACCATGATCGGCTGGCCGACCGCCGCGGATATGTCTCGCAGATAATCGATAGCGTCGTTGATGGTTGGCTGATAATAGAAAGGCAGCAGCACCATTAGACCATCCGCCCCAGCATCAATGGCCGCTTGGCTCAGGTCAATGGCTTGCCGCGTGGCATAGTGAATAATGCCGGCGAAGACCGGCACCCTCCGGGCAGCTTGTTCAACGACGGCTTTGATCACCAGCGCGCGCTCCGCATCGGTCATGGCGGCGCCTTCGCCGGTGCTGCCACAAGGCGCCAAGCCATGCACGCCTCGTTCGATCAGCCACTCGGCAAAAGCCTTGGTGCCGCCGATGTCTAGAGACTCATCGCTGTTAAAGGCAGTCAGCATTGCGGGAATGACGCCGCGGGGAATACATTCGCTCATCATACTATCCTCATCTCAGCCGATTGCCGGCAATTTATTGGCAGCCTCGCCCAAAACATAATGCTTGCGGACCGGCTCTAGAATCTTCCAAGTGCAGGCTAGACCCTCTTCAAACGTGACCAGGTCGCCCTCGCCAAAGCTGACGGGCTCCCCACCATCCGGCGTCACTTGCACCTTGCCAGCCAGCAGATAGCAAACTTCCTTTTCCTCATAGAGCCAGTGATATTCAGAGGCTTCTTTCTCCCATATTGCCCAGGACGATACGCCCAGTTGGGAGAGCTGTGCGCCTGAAGGATTATGAAGGACTGTAATTTGGTCACTCATCAATTCGCTCGTTTTCCGTCTAGTATGTAACATATTACATGCAATATGTTATCATGATTATAGTGATCATTTTGAGAATGTCAAGCATTTGGTCCTGTCCCAGATATCTTGATTATCAATCACGCATGCGCAAGGACGTAGAGGCTGCCTAGCTTGAACGCTCAAGCACAGAGCAATTTGCGCTTGCTGATATAGGGATGACAGACCAAAATTAGCGCAGGAGGTCACTTTAATGTCGACAAGCGAAAGAATACAAATTGGGTCCTTGACAACCGAGTGCTACTCCCGCCTCAAGGATGACATTCTCAACAAGCGGATAAGCTGGGGCCAGAAGCTCAACGTAACGGAATTGACCGCGCGTTTTGGCATCAGCCGCTCGCCGGTAGTCAAAGCCATCGAGCGACTTTCCCACGAGGGCTTGGTCCAGATCATCCCCAACCGCGGCAGTTTCGTATCAGCCCCTACAAAGCGCGATATCGTAGAAATCGCGCAAGTGCGCATTGCCTTCGAATCAATGGCTTGCGAGCTGGCTTTTCGTCGCGACAAAAGCGCTCTTTTGAACAACCAGGAACAAAATGAAGCGCCAATTGTCGAGTGCGAACGCAAAGGAGAAGCGATCCCGGCAGACGTCTGGTTCACTTACGACAGAGATTTCCACAGGATTTTCGCTGAGGTTGCGCGTAACAGTCGACTGCTCGATATCTATGAACAGGTTCGCAGTCAAATCGAGCTCTTTCGCGTTTTTTATGGCGAAAGCGATGCCTTGCGCGCGCTCGAATTGCACCGCGAAATCCTGGCATTGCTCCGACAAGATCAGCTTGGCGACGCGTTAAAGATTCTGCGGCTTCACATAGAAGAGGTTTGCCAGCAAACCATAGATGACTTTCAGCGAGCGATGACTGAAATGAGCCAATGATCCTGGCTGTGGATACCCAACATGCGCCGGCACTGACTACCGGCAGCCATTATGATTACTGAAATTGATAAGCCCCGTTTTACCCACTGCCCTTAGCAAGCGTTGCAAAATTCGCGCGAAAACGGACATTTCAGCTTTGCGTATCCTGGCTTAAGCGCTTCAGTGAAGGTAACCAGATGTACCAGTGGCGATAATCATCATGGATTTACCCATTTTCCTAGAACTTTGACACACTACCGCATTGCCGGCACCCCGTTTTTTGACAAGCCGTTGACGGAAGCAGTAAAATACCGCTGACGCAAATAAATCGATTTAACAGTATTGGAGAATGCTCATGAAAAACTTGCTTAGGTTTTCACTCTTCGCTCTTGTACTGAGCCTCGCGTTGGGGACGGCCGGGGCGCAAGACATGATGTACGGTGAAGCGCCAATGCTGGCCGCTCTGGTCGAGGCTGGCGAATTGCCGCCGGTGGAGGAACGCCTGCCAGCGGATCCACTCGTGATAAGTCCCTATGAGCGCATCGGGGACTACGGCGGTGAATGGCGCTCGGCTATGGTTGGCGGCTTGGATCACATTTGGATGATCCGGCTGATGGCTTATGAGAATCTTATTCGCTTCACACCCGATTGGTCGGGTCTGATGCCGGGCGTCGCCAAGTCATTCTCGGCGAACGCGGAGGCAACGGAGTTCACATTTGAATTGCGCGAGGGTTTGCGCTGGTCGGATGGCGCTCCTTTCACAGCCGACGATATTACCTTCTGGTACGACGATGTCCTGAGGAACGAAGACTTGACGCCGACAATCGCTACCTGGCTGATCTCCGGCGGTGAGCCGCTGACGGTTGAGAAGGTGGACGACTTTACGGTGAAGTTCTCCTTCGCTACGCCCAATGGTTTGTTCCTGCAGAACTTGGCGTCGATTCTCGGCTGTGGACCAACCAGCTATCCGCGCCACTACCTGGAGCCTTTCCACAAAGACTACGCTGATGACATTGACGCTCTGGTTGAAGAGGCCGGCGCTAGCGATTGGGTCGAGCTTTTCCAATCCAAGGGTGGCGTAGAGCCATGCTTCTGGACCAATACCAGCTTCTGGCAGACGACGGAAATCCCCACCATGCACGCCTGGAGGCTGACGTCGACTTACGGCGGCGGCGCCGGTCGCGTCGAAGCCGAGCGCAATCCTTATTACTACAAGACCGACCCCGAGGGCAATCAGTTGCCATACATCGATCGAATGGTCTTCGACCAGCTTGAGGATAGCGAAACCCTGCTCCTCCAAGTTCTCAACGGCGATATCGACATGATGGCGCGCCACTTTAACTCGGCGGCAAACCGACCGATCGTCTACGACAATCGCGAGTCGGGCGGCTACTACGCATACGGCGTGGTCGGTGAAGACGCCAACATGACGGCGCTGGCGATCAACCTCACGCATTTGGATCCGGTCAAACGCGAGATCTTCCAGAACAAAGACTTCCGCATCGGCCTCTCACATGCCATCAACCGCCAGGAAATCGTCGACATCGTTTACCTCGGTCGAGGCGAGCCAAGGCAGATAGCGCCACAGGCGGATTCGCCCTTCTATGATGAAGAATTCGCCCACCAATACACTGAATACAGCGTCGAGCTTGCGAACGAGCACCTGGACAAGGCTGGCTACACCGACCGCGATGCTGAGGGTTATCGCTTGGGTCCGGACGGCAATCGCATCAGCATCGTCGTGGAAGCGGGTGATCTGTTCGGCCGCGGTTGGCCCGATGTGCTGGAGTTGATCCAAGGCTACTGGGGAGCAGTGGGTATTCAAATGGAACCCCGCATCATCGACCGCTCGCTGCTGGTCTCCCGCAAGGTCAACAGCGAACACGACGCCACTATTTGGGGCGCCTCCGGCGGGCTAGATGTATACCTGACGCCGATTTGGTACTTCCCCTCTGATCCGGTCGAGAGCGCCTACGCCCCATTGTGGACAAAATGGTATTTCGACCCCGAAACCGGCGAGGAACCACCCGAAGCCGCACAGCAGCAGATGGAACTCTTCGACCAGATCAAAGCCACTGGCGATTTCGACCTGCAAGCCGAGCTGATGGCGGAACTGCTGGCGATCGCAAAAGAAGAGTTCTATGTAATGGGCATCAACTCGAGCCCGGGAGGGTACGGCATCGCCAAGAACTACTTCCGAAACGTACCGGCGACATCGACGGGATCTTGGAAGTTCCCCTGGCCGGCGCCGATCAATACGACCCTGTTCTTCATCGAAGAGGGCGCGCAGCAGTAAAGCGATCGCTGGACGGGACCGCTTGCAAAATGTAAATGTAGGGGCGTCACGGCGTGGCGCCCATTTTCTAACCAACCGGGCGCTTCAGCGAAAGGCCCCTGCAGCTTTCATAGAATGAGCAAGAGATTGGCAGATAACGCGCGCCCCAACATTCTATTCCTGATGAGCGACCAGCATCGCGCCAACATCGCCGGCTATGCGGGTGATGCGGTCGTGCGAACACCCGTGCTCGACGACCTGGCGCGGACCGGAGTGGTCTTCAACAACGCCTATACGCCGGCGCCAATTTGCATCCCCGCCAGACAAAGCATGGCGGCGGGTCAATTGCCGCGAACCTGCGGCTGCGAGGTATTCGGGGAAGACCTAGCGCCGGGTCACATGACCTTTGCGCGGCGACTGTCTCAGTATGGCTATGCGACCGTCGCCTGCGGCAAATTGCACCATAACGGCAGCGATCAGATGCAGGGTTGGACGCGCCGCATCGGTGACGGCATGAGCGTGCGGCATGACTTCATCGAGGGGCGCAATCTGGAAGCGATGCGCGACCTGCCGCTGCCTACCGAGCACAAATGGACGCAAGCCAAGGAAGTCAAGCGCGCCGGTATTGGGCGGGGTCCCATCAACGGGCACGACGCTTATACGCTGGATGGCGCCCTGCGCTTTGTGGAGAACTTCTTCACCGATCCCTACTACGACCGCGCCATAGCAACGCGCCCGCTGATGCTGATGGTGAGCTTTGTACGGCCGCACGTCCCCTTCCTCACCACGCATGACAGATTCACTTATTACCTGAACCGCGTTACACCCTATGTGAACGAGACAGCTTGTGACCATCCCTTTCTCAGCAGCCGCGCGGTCAAGCCGGGGGTCGATGTCAGCGAGCGCGAAATCCGGCGGGCGACGGCCGCTTACTATGGCATGGTCGAAGGAATAGACCAAGATTACGGGCGCGTTCTCCAAGCGCTTGAACATATCGGCCAAGACCTGGATGACTGGATCATCATCTATACCAGCGATCATGGCGAAATGCTTGGGGAGCATACGCTTTGGGAAAAGACCAAGTTCTTCGAGGGCAGCGTCAAGGTGCCCTTAATCATCCGCTTGCCTGGCGGCGCAGACGCGGGGCGGATTGTCGAAGAGAATGTCAACCTGTGCGATCTATTCGCGACGATTTGTGAATTGACCGATGTACCGGTGGTAGACGGCTTGGACAGCCGCAGCCTGGCACCGTTACTGAACGGCAATAGCGCGAACTGGGACAACGAGACCGTCTCGGCATACGGCGGCACGCATCTGGGACATGAAGAAAACTTTGATCGTTACGAGAATCTGATGATCAAACGCGATCATCTCAAGTATCAATATTATGGGCGCGAGATGCCCGAAGTCTTGTTTGATTTGTCGCGAAATCCGGAAGAAACAATCAACTTTGTTGGTGATCCTCGTTACAGCGATGTCCTTGCCAACTTCCGCGCGCGGCGCGGCGAATTGGGTTACGGACCGAACGCGGTCGCCGATTATCAAAACGCGGGTTATTAGACTTGCGCTGTCGTCGAGGGAAGCTTGATTTATGCTCTGGTACATCGCGCGACGAATCATCTATCTGATACCGACGCTCCTGATCGTCTCTATCATCGCCTTCGTGGTGATCCAATTGCCGCCCGGCGATTTCCTCGCCTCTCTAATCAGCAAAGCCGAAGAGACGGTTGATCAAGCCCAGGTTGATGCTTTGCGCGAACGCTACGGTTTGGATGAACCGATTTATGTACAGTATTGGAAGTGGATCAGCGGCATTATCACCAAGGGCGACTTCGGCAGATCATTCGAATGGAATAAGGACGTCAGCGACTTGATCTGGGAGCGACTCGGCCTCACCGTGGTCATTTCGCTTCTAACGTTGGCTTTCATCTGGATTGTCGCCATACCCATCGGCATTTATTCGGCTGTCAAGAAATACACCATTGGCGATTATGTAGTGACGGTCATCGGCTTCATTGGACTGGCGATCCCCAATTTCCTGCTCGCGCTGGTGCTGATGTACATTGCCTTTAGGTATTTCGGGCAGAGCGTTGGCGGTTTGTTCTCACCGGAATACATAGTCGCGGAATGGTCGCTTGACCGTGTACTCGACCTGCTCAGTCATTTGTGGCTGCCCGTCATCATACTGGGAACGGCGGGCACGGCGGCGCTGATTCGCGTGATGCGCGCGAATCTGCTCGATGAATTGTCCAAGCTCTATGTTGACGCCGCGCGGGCACGCGGCCTGTCCGAGCTGAAACTGCTGTTCAAATATCCGGTTAGAGTGGCTCTGAATCCCTTGGTAAGCGCTGTAGCATGGGTCTTCCCGGCTCTGGTTTCCGGGTCGGCCATTACATCAATCGTTTTGAATCTGCAGACCACCGGTCCCCTGCTCTACCGTTCACTGCAAGCGCAAGACATGTATCTCGCCGGCAGCCTTATCTTGCTGGTCAGCGTTCTCACCATCATCGGTACGCTGGTATCCGATATTCTGCTGGCATGGATTGATCCCAGGATACAGCTGCAATGACCGCCGCCACGTATCCACCAGCGGGGGACGGCGCCAGCGCCTCCGCCGAGGTCCATGCCGAAACGCGCATTGTCATCGCCAACCAATGGCAGTTGATCTGGTGGAAGTTCCGCAAACACCGGCTGGCGATGCTTGCCGGCCTGGTCACGATATTGCTCTATGTGGTGGCGCTATTTGCCGAGCTTTTCGCCCCTTATTCAGCCGGGACATATAGCGCGCAACACACCTTTCTGCCGCCACAGAGCATAAACTTCCTTCAATGGACGGACGCCGGCTGGCGCTTTTATCCCCATGTCTATGGCCACAAGGTGCAAGTAGATCCGGAATCATTCAAGCGCACCTATATTGTCGACGAGACTGTCATCCTTCCGATAGGTCTGTTTGTCCGCGGCGAGGAATACAAACTGTGGGGATTGTTCACGCTTGACGTTCATCTGATCGGCGCAGCGCAGTTTGGCGACCCCGTACACCTCATCGGCACGGACAGGCTGGGGCGCGATGTGCTGAGCCGAACGATATATGGCACCAGGGTGTCGATGTCGGTAGGCTTGGTCGGCGTCGGATTGAGCCTGCTGCTTGGCGTCATTCTGGGCGGCATCTCTGGATATTACGGCGGACTTATCGATAACTTGATCCAGCGCGCAATCGAGATTCTGCGTTCGCTGCCGACGATCCCGCTTTGGATGGGCCTTTCCGCCGCCATCCCGCTGACCTGGCCGCCGGTGCGCGTCTATTTTGCGATCACTGTGCTCCTGTCTTTGATCGGCTGGACGACCCTTGCCCGCGAGGTGCGCGGCCGTTTTCTGTCGCTCAAGACCGAAGACTTCGTTATCGCGGCGCGCTTGGACGGCGTTCGCGAGATGGAGATCATCCTCCGCCACATGGTTCCCTCGATGACCAGCCACATCATCGCTTCCGTGACCTTGGCGATTCCTGGCATGATCCTGGCCGAGACCGCCCTGAGTTTCCTGGGCATCGGGCTGCGCCCGCCGGTGGTCAGCTGGGGCGTGCTGCTGCAAGAGGCGCAAAATGTGCGCTCCATTGCGACGGCGCCCTGGCTGCTGTTCCCGGGCTTGGCGGTTGTGGTTGCCGTGTTGGCGATGAATTTCTTGGGAGACGGATTGAGAGATGCAGCCGACCCATACCAAGCTTGATCACGTTGATGATACTGCGAAAATCGATAATCAGACCTTGCTTGACGTCAAGGATTTGAAGACGCATTTCTTCACCGATGAAGGTGTGGTGAAAGCCGTTGATGGAGTCAACCTGTCCCTAAAGCGCGGCGAGACCCTGTGTGTGGTCGGTGAATCGGGCTGCGGGAAATCGGTTACTGCGCGCTCAATTCTCCGGATCGTGCCCAGCCCAGGCGAGATCGTCTCGGGAGAGATCAACTTCCAGCAGCGAGACGGGGAAGTGATCGACCTGGCGGGGATGAACCCAAAAGGGCGCGAGATTCGTAAGATTCGCGGTGGCGAGGTCAGCATGATCTTCCAAGAGCCCATGTCTTCCCTAAGCCCGGTGCATACCATCGGCAGTCAAATCATGGAAGCGATTCTGCTGCACCTGCCGGTCAGCAGACAGGAAGCCCGCAAGCGAGCGGTGTCTATGCTCGATCTGGTTGGCATCCCGCGGCCAAGCGAACAACTTGATGCCTATTCTTTTGAGCTTTCCGGCGGTATGCGGCAGCGCGCCATGATCGCCATTGCGCTGGCTTGCGAGCCGCAACTGCTGATTGCCGATGAACCGACAACCGCTTTGGACGTCACGACCCAGGCGAATATACTCGACCTTATTCGTGACCTGCAGCAGGACAGCGGCATGTCCGTGCTTTTCATCACACATGACCTTGGGGTGGTAGCCGAAATCGCCGACGATGTTGTGGTAATGTATCTCGGGCGGGATGTTGAAAGCGGCGATGTCGATTCCATCTTCCATGACGCCAAGCATCCTTATACGCGCGCGCTTCTGCAGTCAATTCCCCGCTACGACAGTCGGGAGAATAGAAGGCTGTACTCCATAAAAGGAACTGTTCCGCATCCATTTGGCCGTCCCAATGGCTGTCCCTTTCATCCGCGCTGTGACGATTTCATCGCTGACCGGTGTGACAGCATAGACCCGCCTCGCCACAGCATCAAAGGTGAGCATAGCGTTCGCTGTCTGCTTTATTCCGCCGCGGACGAAGCTCCGTCGAACAAGGATGTGCCCAGTTGAACAGCAAACCTGAAATCATGCCAGCAGACAGCAGCATCGAACCCCTACTGGAGGTACGCAACCTCCACATGCAGTTTCCGATTCGGCGGGGAGCTTTTCGTCGGACGGTCGGTTTCATCAAAGCGGTCAACGATGTCAGCTTTCATATCCGCCATGGGGAAACCCTGAGCCTTGTAGGAGAATCCGGCTGCGGCAAGACGACAACGGGCCGCTGTATTGTTCGCGTTTACGAACCGACATCAGGTCAGATTCTGTATAAGGCGGAAGAGCAAGGGCGTATTGACTTAGCCGAATTGGACAACCGCGATCTAAGACCTTTCCGCCGCGAGATTCGAATGATCTTTCAGGACCCGTTTTCTTCGTTGAATCCGCGACTGTCGATACTGCAGATCGTTGGCGAGTCGCTCAGAGTGAATCGTGTCGCCAGCGGATCAGAACTGGAAGAACGCGTGGCGTCGCTATTGAAGCGGGTCGGTTTAAGGCCGGAATATATCCGGCGTTATCCGCACGCTTTCAGCGGTGGAGAACGCCAGCGAATTGGCATTGCGCGCGCGCTGGCTTTGAATCCGCGGCTCATTGTCGCTGACGAGGCCGTCTCTGCCCTGGATGTATCGGTACAAGCGCAGATATTGAACCTCTTGCAAGATCTGCAGGAAGAGCTAAACCTGACTTATCTGTTCATCGCTCATGACCTTAGTGTCGTGGAACATATCAGCCATCGCGTCGCCGTAATGTATGTCGGCAAGATCGTTGAGCTGGCTACTACCGAGGATCTCTTCACAAATCCTCTGCACCCCTACACCGAAGCGCTGCTGTCGGCGGTGCCAAAGCCGGATCCGCGTCTACGGAATAAGGGCGTTCGCATACGCCTCGAGGGTGAAGTCGCCGACCCGAGTAATCCTCCCAGCGGATGTTACTTTCATCCCCGCTGCCCATACGTTCAAGACCGCTGCCGGCAAGAAGAGCCCGCGGTCCGTGAAATAAAGAAGGATCGCTGGGTGGCTTGCCATTTTGCCGAGGAGCTCGACTTGCGCGGTTTCGAAGCGATTGGATCGACGCCAAGTGTCTGAAGGGACCAGAGAAAATGATTGAGCCTGTCGACCTGTTTCCGCCGGTGAGCGATTCCGCGCCGCCGCTCGTCTACGACCCGGATGTTCATCTGGTCGCCAATACCATCGATAACGGCATCTTTCACAGCGCATGGATGTCCGCCGAGTATGCCGTCGCCTTGGTTGAGCGCGGTTCGCCAGCCGAGATTGAACGCGCCGAAGCGGTAATCAATGCCGTCCTGGACTGCCAGGATACCGACACGCGCTCGCCCCATTACGGCAACTTCAAGTGGGAACATGAAGACGAAGCGGTTGAGGACTTGAATGCCGTGCAATTTGTGCTCATTCGCTTGATTCCGCTATTGCTGAGTCGATCGGATCGCTTGTCAAGCGACCTCGTTGAACTGGCGCGGACGCGCATCCGCCTGGGCTTGGACGAAATCCGCCGGATTGATGTGTCACCGAAATATTCCAATATCGTGGCGCAGGACATCGCCAATTCACTTTTGGGCGGTCAGCTATTGAATCTGCCAGAGTACCAGCAGCGCGGCGCAAATAAACTTCGTGACTGGCTGAGCGTCATTGACGAGAGCGGCATCCCGCATGAGTACAACAGTCCGACCTACTCATTCGTATGTATCGAAGCGCTGCACAAGATTGTCGCGTTTTCGGAACAGTCCCGGGCTAGCCTGCTGGCGCGACTGATCATATCCCGAATCGGATTAAGCGTCGCCCTGCGCCTACATCCCGAAACGGGCCGCCTTGCGCCGCCGCATTGCCGCGCCTATTATCCCTCCTTGGTCTGCGCAACGGCAGCCGAAGCCACCGTATTCGCTCGGGCGATAGAAGAAGGCAAACTCCCAGCCTGGCTCGAGACAGTGCGGAAGCGCCGCCCCATCCCGCTGCAAGTGAGCGAAACTTCCGAGGCCGGCGCCGGCGTTGTTATCAGCAGCTACCTGCATTCTGACTTCAGCATCGGCTTGGCGACGCAAGAGCTGGCGACGCAATCGAACCGCTTCATCAGCAACCAATCGAACGTCTTCTCGATCCAGTACACAAGGCAGAACAAGCCCAGCCCGGGCGTGGTTTTCTCCCGCTATTTGATTAATGACAAGTGGCTGGGCGACTACCGAACCACGCCTTCGCGATCCAACGATCAGGTCTTCCGCGATGAAGGCAGTTTTCGCGGCGTACTCGCGGGTCCGCGCGCGTTCGGCTTGTATACTTCCCCAGAATTGGACGCCTGGTCCCGCTGTTCCAGCGCTAAAGCCGCCTTGATCTGGAGCAGCGCCGAAGACGTCGATGAGATATGGATCGATGGTTTAAGCCTCGGCGAGCTTCCGGCAAAGGTTCCGGAGGGCTCCGCTATTGTGGTGGGATGCGGTGATGTTTATATCTTGATTCGTCCGCTTGCGCGCGCCAAGCTCGGGGTCGAGGCGCCCATCATCATTGCGGAACGAAACGGCTGTCTGGCGCTTGAGATGTACAATTATCGCGGACCTGAGAAAACCTTTTGGGAATTGGCGAATCCCGGCGCGTTTTTCCAGGGCTACGCCCACAACGGCTTCTTCGTTGAAGTCGCGGCAAAAAGTCAATGCGGCAGCGCCAAAGACCTGTACGAAGTCTTTGCCGCCGGGCAACTTATCGAAGAGTTAGAGGACGCGCTCACATTTGATGGCGCCAGTCCCCGGCAATGGCGCCTGGCTTATAACCGGGACGATCTCGCGTTTGGTATTGACGTCGATCTTATGCGCTGGCGGATCCAGCGCCGTTGGGCAGGGGCAGCGAACCTTGGCTGCCCCATGCTGGCCTCCCCCGTCGCCCTTGAGAGCCGCTCGGGACTGATTGAATTGGGGAAGGCTCGCTTGGCTTGCGGCAGCAATGCCGCCTGGCTGGTTGGCATCCCCGAGGCTGATCTGTGGGTTGGCGTCTTTCATGGTCCGGGGGCTTCGGCATTGACGCTGGACGTTGCGGAGAGCCAAGTCCACCTAGAGAGCTTGGAAGCTGGCATGGTGGTCTGGGATAAAGGGCATGTCACCATTGACGCGCTAGGGCTGCAAGCCGAGCCGCGCGCGGTCGGCGCGAAATCCGTTCATGTCATAAGCCGCGATGAGGGCTGAAGCAACGGCCTAGCAGGCTGGCCGCGCCGATACGGAAGGTTTCTCGTCACTCAAGCTTTGCAGCGCGTCAAGCAGCGCTTCCAGGAAGAAATACTCGCCCCACATGACACTTTCATTGACGCCCAAGCCTTTGTCTTGGTGATACATCCCGCGCTTCAAGATACCTTCCCAATTTGGCGTGTCGATTGCGAGAAAGCTTGGCTGCAAGAGCGTATCCAGAATCGTGAGCGCATATTGCCGATACATGCTTGCGCGAATAGCGTCGGTGGTCAGATCAGCTAACTGCAAAAAAGCGCTGGCGGCAATCGCGGCGGCTGAACTTTCGTAGGGGTAAGCTGGGTCCGGCTCCGACCAATCGTTCGGTGGTACCCCGTGCGCGGGACTGCCTTCGATGTAAAATGCGGCGCAGTCTTCAGCCGTCTTCAGGAAGCGGCTGTCGCCAGTAAAGCGAAAGACGGTGCCAAAACCGTAGATTGCCCAGGTCAAGCCGCGCGCCCAGGACGAATCGTCCCGCCAGCCTTGATGGGTCGCCTGGCGCAAGAACTCGCCTGTTTCCGTATCAAAGAGCCCTTCGTGCGCGCTGCTGCCGTCGCCGCGGACCAGGTAGCGGCGCGTCGTATGACAGTGCCTCGCCGCGTTTGCCCATAAGGTCGTATCGCCGCTCTGCCGGGCAGCGTAGAAAATGATGCCCACATTCATCATAATATCGATGAAGAGACTCTCGCCAGATACAAAGGACGGCAGGTATTCCCCTCTTTCACGAAAACGTGAGCCGGCAGTACGCCCAGCCTCAACGATCACATCGTTGATGAAAGCCTCAGGCGAATGATCGTGCCAACGCTTCCAGGTCGACCAAAACAGAAATCCCAGATCATGGACCGTCTTGTCCGTCTTGCGATGTTCAATCAGGCGCGAATAATGTATGGCTCGATCTCGCCACCATGAATCCTTTGTGTAGGTGTACATCAGCCACAATTGCCCGCCAAGAAAACCTTCACACCAGTTGGTCCAGGCTTCGCCACCATGCTTCCATTTGCCATTCCGCGTATACATGGGGAAGTAATCGGGATGGGCGGAGAGCAAGTGTCGTAGTTGCTTGCTCGCAAAAGCAAAAGCGCTGTGGATACGCTCGCCGAGACTCCCTTTATCTTGAATCACATTACCCCCTCTGATGCTTTTAGACTCCGGCAGGCCGGGTTCAAATTCGGCAAGCAAAGATATGGAGCCAGGCTGCCTATTCAATTGGTATGAATCAATTATAGTGCAGAGCCGCCGCGATCAACTCATCGGTTCATCCTTTTGACAGCCGCGATGTATTCGCCTATTATGTTTCAGGTAAATCGGGCTGATGCGACGACCTCGAAGTTTTATTTAACTAGGACAGTTGAATGCCAAAGAATAAACTCGCCTCACTCGTGGCTGCCGCCGAAATGATCCCAGATCATGCCGTCGTTTCGGTCAGTTCGTCAAGTGGCTTAGGCTGCCCGGACGCAACGCTGAAGGCAATAGGCCAGCGCTTCGATAAAACGGGCGCGCCGCGTAACATCACGACCATCCATCCAATCGCGGCTGGAGATATGTATGGCATCAATGGCATCGATCATATTGCCAAGAAGGGCTTGCTCAAGCGCGTCATAGCCGGTTCCTATCCAAGCGGACCGTCTTCGCGAGAGTCGCCGCGAATCTGGCAAATGATACACAACAACGAGGTCGAAGCCTATAACTTGCCCAGCGGCATTATTTTCCATATGCACCGAGAAGCCGCCGCAAAACGCCCCGGTATCCTGACAAAAATCGGTTGGGATACAGTCGTTGATCCCGCGCATCGTGGCGGCAAAATGAATAGCATCACCGAGGAAGATATCGTTACACGGGTTGAGTTCGCCGGCGACGAATGGCTCTTCTACAAGTCAATTCCAGTCGATGTCGCCATTGTCCGAGGGACAACCGCCGATGAAACCGGCAACTTGTCGATGGAGCATGAAGGCGCCTATCTGGGAGCCTTGGACCAGGCTTTAGCCGCGCGGAACAACGACGGTATCGTCATTGCGCAGGTCAAGCGCATCGCGCCATATGGCAGTTTGCCGCCGCAGTCCATTCGCGTACCCAGTACGCTGATAGATTGCATCGTTCTCGATCCGGAACAATTGCAGACCACGCAAACATCTTATGAACCCGCGATCAGCGGCGAGTTGCCACGCCCAATGACCAGTTTCCCCCACGTGGAATGGGACGTCTCCAAAGTTATCGCCAGGCGCGCCGCCATGACACTGAAGGCGGGCGAAACAGTGAACCTCGGCTTTGGTATTTCCGCGCTTGTTCCTTATGTTCTGTTGGAAGAAGGGCTGCATGGTTCAGTCACATGGGTGATCGAACAGGGCGCGGTCGGAGGGCTGCCCCTACAAGGTTTTCAGTTTGGCTGCGCCTCCAACCTCGAAGCCATTATCGCCTCGCCCGATCAATTCACCTACTTCCAGGGCGCTGGTTT
Source organism: Anaerolineae bacterium (assembly GCA_022820665.1). Classification (GTDB taxonomy): domain Bacteria; phylum Chloroflexota; class Anaerolineae; order Aggregatilineales; family Phototrophicaceae; genus UBA6055. Next base: position 62,191 of record JAJEFB010000012.1, read on the forward strand.
TGATCGCACATTGCTGTCATTTATGGAAGTCGACGCGGCGGGCAGCGTTAATGTGTCCCGGCTCGCGTCCAAACCCCACGTTACTGCGGGTATCGGCGGCTTCATTGATATAACGGCGCAGGCAAAACATATTGTGTTCAGCGGCGCTTTCACCGCCGGTGGTCTCAAACTCGCAGTCGACGACGGGCAGCTTCGGATTCTGCAAGAAGGGCGCTTCAAGAAGTTTGTTCCCAACATAGAAGAAGTCACCTTCAGCGGACTGCGCGCGCGTCAAACTGGACAGAAGGTGACTTACATTACGGAGCGCTGTGTCATCAGTTTGGAGCCGCAAGGCCTTACCGTGACAGAGATTGCGCCGGGCATAAGCCTGGAAGAGAACGTGCTTTGTCAAGCGGGTATGGACTTGCATGTCAGCCCAAATCTCCGTGTGATGGATCCGCAGTTGTTTTCACCCGAGTTGATGCGCCTGGAACTTGACGGCGACAAGGGATCCTCGTGAGCAAAATCGAATTGTTTGTCCATGGGCATATCGCTCATATTCAACTGAACCGTCCCGAAAAACTGAATGCGATTGATCGCGATATGCTGGTCGAGTTAGGTGAGTTTGTCGAGCAGCTTGAGCGCGACGACCAGGCGCGGGTGGTTGTTATTCGCGCGCTGGGCGAGCGCGCGTTCTGCGTCGGCGCCGATATCCATGCCTGGACATCGCTTGCCCCCCTGGATATGTGGCGACGCTGGATACGTGATGGCCATCGCTTGTTTGATCGTATCGCGGCGCTCCGCCAACCGGTGATCGCTGTCCTTAATGGTTTCACATTGGGCGGCGGTTTAGAACTTGCCCTGGCCGCCGATATTCGTCTGGCAGCCGAAGAGATAGAACTCGGTTTTCCCGAAGCGTCAATTGCGACGGTGCCGGGCTGGGGAGGCACACATCGCTTGCCCGCGTTGATAGGCGCCGGACGCGCGAAACAAATGATTTTCTCCGCACAACGTATTTCTGCGAAAACAGCGGACCATTGGGGGCTGGTCAACGAAGTCTTGCCGCCCGATCAATTGGACAGTCGCGCCGATGAACTGGCGCGGCAGATTGCGGCGAATGCGCCTCTAGCTGTGCAATTTGCCAAGCAAGCTATCAATGGCGCGCTTCAGGAGACGACGGGTTCTACATTGGAGGCTCTTGCCGGCGCGCTTGCCGCCCACAGTCAAGATGCCCAGGAAGGCTTGGCGTCATTTAATGAAAGACGCCCACCGGACTATTCAGGCAATTAAGCCGGGAACGCATCGACCAGCAATTCGTCATGCCGGTCCAACTCAATGACTGCCCGGTCACCTGCCAGGCGCGCCATCAGCATCGGTACATTTCTCAGTCTTGTCACGGGCTACTTCCGTGGACCGCTCGAAGCAGGGATCCACAGCATCCTTATTCCCAGTCTCCGATTCAAGCCATTCCTTCACCGAACCTCGACATCCAATGGTGATGGCTGTTCCCTTTTGCCTGACCGCGCATTGCTTCTTCCACGAATAATAAGCGCTAACAGAAAGGGCTGACGTGAAATCAGTACCGGGTTCGAGCAACAAGCAAGCGCCGTTTTATCCCAGTGGCAACGCGGATATTGACACTGAACGACGCGATATCACGGCCGCGTAGGGCGCATAGACACAGCCCGCCGGCACTGCGGGTCAGTCGCCCTTGCCAACGTCGTTCGTGTTTTGGGTCAAGGATCTCATGTCGAAGACTGTCTAAAAGTATTTCAACCGAAAGGGATACACTACCAAGCTTCCAGAGCAATCGTACCAGAATCAATATGTGCCGAATGTCACACAAATCTAAAGAAATGGTTGGGCGAAACTCAAAGTCGCCCAGACAAAAGGGGCGAAAATAATGGGCGATACACAGAATCGCCCCTACATTGCCTCCTTTTGGGCAGGCAAGCAGTTAAATCTCGGTGTCCTCGGTGGTTAAAAAAATCTAGTGCGATTGCTCTGCCAAGCTTCCCGGCAGCCTTGACAAGCCAAACAATGATGTCTACAATCTAGGTACGACAATGATGAACACGGTTTGATATTATCAAATAAGGAATCGGGCATGCGGATAAATCTTGACGGCAAGACGGCATTAGTCACCGGAGGCAACATCGGAATTGGCGCCGGCATCGCCAAAGCGCTAGCCGAATGCGAAGCGCAAGTGATTATCACATATTTCTCGCACGAAGTCGAAGCGAAAGATACCGTAAAAGCATTAAAAGGGCTGGGTTGCGAGGCGGCGATGTTTCATTTGGATGCGACCGACAGCGCTCAGGTGGCATCGGTTGTATCGCAGGCTGCAGCCCGGTCGCAGGGTAAGATTGACATACTTGTGAACAACGCGGGGCATCTCGTGAATCGTGTGCAAACCGAATGCATGTCGGACGAACATTGGCATAGCGTCATTGATGTCAACCTTTCCAGCGCCTTCTATTGTACGCGGGAGATATTGAAGGTCATGCCAGACGGTGGGCGCATCGTGAATATGTCGTCTTTAGCCGCCCGAAACGGGGGCGGGAACGGCACCGTGCCATATGCCGCCTCGAAAGCCGGTATCATAGGTCTAACGCGCGGGCTCGCCAAAGAGCTTGCGCCAAGGAAGATAACCGTCAATGCCCTGGCGCCCGGCTTCATCGCGGAAACGCCTTTTCACGAGACCTTTACCGGGTTGGAGAACTACGCGGCAATCATAGGCGGAATTCCGCTGGGGGTAGCGGGCTTGCCGGCAGACGTGGCGGGCGCCGTACTGTATTACGTATCGGATCTCGGCAAGTGGGTTACGGGTCAAGTGGCGGAAATCAACGGCGGCGGCTGGTTCGTATGAGCGCGCCGGAAAGATTGGCTACATGCGGGAATATCTCTTACTAAAGCGCCATTCGCTTGAGGACTGGCAGCGCCTCGCTGAATCGACTCACGCGTCACAGTTCCAGCGTTTGCTCAAGCAAGCGGGCAGCCATCACGATGATCTACCGCCTTCGACGCATCCCAGCGACTCAATAACCTATATCGGAACCGCGGTGCTGAATCTTGGCTTGGCATACTTGCTCTCGGGCGAAGATCCGTATGCGCATACCGCTCGCCGCTGGATCGAGCGAGCGATTTCCTACCCGCACTGGGGCAAGGAGCGGATGCCGGATCATGACCTCGACGCCGCCTGGCTTTTGTTTGGGCTGGGACTGGGCTACGACTGGCTGAAGGACGCGCTGCCGCCTGAGGAGCGAGACGCCCTGCGCGACAAGCTGATCACCCAGGGTCAAAAACTTTATGACTTCGCCTTGATCTCCGAAGGCAAATGGTGGAGTTCCGCCTATTGGCAAAACCATAACTGGATCTGCTACGGCGGATTGGCTGTGGCTGCCTATGCCCTTTGCAACGAGTTCAGTCAAGCCGGGAGCTGGGTAGCCCGGGCGCGCGATAACTTCCAGCGATCGCTGTCTTACATGCCCGAGGACGGTTCGGATTATGAGGGACCAGTTTATTGGCGATATGGCGTCATCTGGTTTCTTATCTACGCCGACTTGCTTCAACAAGAGACGGGCGAAGACCTGCACGATTCGGAGTTTTTAAGGAATACTTTCTATTATCGACTTTACCTGAGCGGGCCGAACCTGGTTGACACAGCCAATTTCGGCGACTGCCACGATCGACGCAGCGCTCATAGCGCGGCTGTCTATGCGCGCCTGGCCGGTCTTTACAACATTGGCGAAGCGCAATGGCTCTATCATCATTTTCGGCGAACCGGAGAATGGGACCGCGAAGGCGTGGAAGGACTGGTAAAACCCGGCTTATGGGCGGAATCGGGGCTGGAATTCCTGTGGTACCAGCCAGAGGTAGAAGCACCTCCAGTCGCGGATTTGCCGCTCAGCCGCGCCTTCCCCGATCTGGGACTGCTGGCGATGCGCAGTTCCTGGGAGGGGGATGCCCTCACTATGGCTTTCAAATGCGGCGCGCCCAATGGCATGAAGGCTTGGCATAGCGGTCACATGCTTAAGCGCCGTCACGGATGGGAAACGCTGAATGCCGGGCACGATCATCCCGATGCCAACAGTTTCATCATCATCAAGGGCGACGACTATATCGCCGTCGATGATGGTTATGCCAAATCCAAATGGACTGCTCACCACAGCACGCTGCTCATAGACGGCCGTGGACAATACGCGGAAGGGACAAAAAACGCCTTTCGAAACCTTGACGAGACTTGGAGCGCTCGCTTGGAAGCGAGCTTTGCCTTTGAGGACGTCGTCTACGCTCGTGGCGAGGCAGCCCGCGCCTACGCGCCAGATCTGGGGCTTCGGCAATTCACCAGGGAAATGTTATTTCTCGAGGGCGACGCCGTCGTATTGCGAGATACCGTCTCGGCCGATGCGCCGCGTCGTTTCGATTGGCTGCTACAGACAGACAGTCCGCCCGAAGCAATGGGATGCGGATCTTTCACAATCAAGAGCGGCGGGACCGCCTGCCGATTGCGCGCCCTGGAGCCGGACGAGCTCAGCTATCAGGCGAGTGAGCAAGAGATAAGCGCGAATCCCACATCGGCGAAACCGGACTGGATCATCAGCAATACGCAATACGCCTTGGCTCTGCGCCCGCCCGAGCCAGGCGAAGATTGTTCGTTTTTACTTGTCCTGGACCTCGCCGGTTTCACCGTTGAATCAATGCGGGCTGAACGCGGCCTTGCCGCCAGCTTGACCAACGACGGGCTGGGGTGGCGGCTCGGTTTCGCGCGAGGTAGAGACGGCATCATCGCGGAGGGACTCAACGTTGACGGGCGGTGGTTCGCCGGACGTCGAAAAAACGACCGCTATGACTTGACCCTTGCCGGCGACGTCACAAGCCTGTGGCTAGATGGCGAACTCCATTTCGTCGCCGATCGTCCGGTGGATATCGCCCTGCGGCGGTCGGCGGAGGGCATGCGCCTGAACATCACTGCCCCCGACCCTGCCTGGATTCGCTTCAAGAGCGTCAAGCCCGATAAGTTTTCTCTGAACGGGCGCGACGAGGAGTTCCATTACGATGAAGCGACCGACATGGTCTGGGCACAAGCCCGCGCCGGCAAATCAAAGATCCTTATATATTGAGGCAGGCAGCCAGATGAGCGCCGTATTTGAATCCGCGCTGAAGCAAAGCATCGAGACGACCCGGCATAACTTGAGGGCGCTGGAGGAATTTCCAGAGTCATTTCAGCAAGGCGCTTGGAAGCCGATCGAAAAAGAACGCGCTGCCGGACATTGGGTGGACGGCTTCTGGACCGGATTGCTCTGGCTGGCATATGCGCATACCGGCGATCCCTCCTTGCGAGCGGGCGCCGAACGCTGGACGAACAAGCTGGCTCACATGAAGACGAGTACCGGCACACACGATTTGGGCTTCATTTTCTACCTGTCGCATGTCCTCGCCGGGCGCCTCACGAACGATGCCGCCTGGTTCGACAACGCGATGGAAGCAGCCTACACGCTGATCAAAAGATACAACCCGCGCGGCGAATATCTGCAAGCCTGGGACGATGACGGCATACGCAAATGGGCTGGGCGAACCAATATCGACCTGATGATGAACCTGGCGCTGCTGTATTGGGCAAGTGATCGCGCGGGCGACGCGGAGCCCGCTGATATCGCGACGCAGCACGCGCGCGCATCGCGCTTGGCACTCGTCCGTGGCGATGGTTCTACCGCCCATGTCGCCGACTTCGACCCCGATTCCGGCCTGCTAATCAGGCGCGAACAATATCAAGGTTATAGCCACGATTCCTGCTGGTCGCGGGGGCAGGCTTGGGCGCTTTACGGCTTCGCCACCTGTTATCGCCATACCGGGATTCCAGCCTTCTTGACGACAGCGGGTGCCTTGGCCGACTATACGATCCGCCATCTGCCCGCAGATCTGGTGCCCTTCTGGGATTACAACAGCCCGCATATACCGGATACATACCGCGATTCTTCGGCAGCGGCAGTGACCGTCTGTGGCTTGCTGGAGCTGGCAGCCGTTGATAGTAAAAATGCTCCGCGTTGGACCGAGTTCGCAAAGCGCATACTAGACTCGCTTTGTGAAAACTATCTAATCCGGAACGCTGGCGGTCCCTCGTCGCTCCTGCGGGACGGAGCGCGGTCGGTGCCGGCGAATTTGATGGAACACGGATTGATTTACGGCGATTATTATTTCCTGGAGGCGCTGACCGCCTTCACGCGGCCGGACATTTACAGACGCGCTTTGGATGTACAGATTGTCCCTGTTGAGGCGAGCGAGTAGGTCATTATGGCTGCAAGCAGACTGCAAAATCACAAGGTATTGTCGGCGAGGGCGCGCGAAGCCATCAATGGCTACGCCTTCGTGTCGCCCTGGGTTCTTGGCTTCCTCATATTTGTCATCGGTCCCATGATTGGATTGATCTGGCTGAGCTTCCATCGTTGGGATCTCATCGGCGATCCACGGCCCGTCGGCTGGCGCAACTTCGAAAGACTGTTCCGCGACCGACTCTTTCTCAAATCCATGGAAGTCACGATCATTTATGGATTGGGGCGCGTCCCGCTGGGCATTTTTGTCGCGTTGGGCACGGCGCTGCTGCTGAACAATCGCCGCATCAAGTTCATCGGCATTTGGCGCACCATCTATTACATGCCGGTGGTACTGCCACCGGTGGCAATTTCCCTGGTCTGGATGTGGATCTACAACCCGCGCTACGGCATCCTGAATACCATGATCCAACAATTCCTGGGGGTGCCCGGTCCGCGCTGGCTGGATGACGCCGCTCTGGTCCTGCCGTCGCTAATGGTCATGGCGGTTTGGGCAGCGGCGGGCCGCAACATGATCATCTATTTGTCGGGGCTGCAAGGAATCTCCGGCGAACTCTACGAAGCCTCCGCCATAGACGGCGCCGGCTATTGGAGACAATTCTGGCGCATCACGCTGCCCTTGCTCACGCCCGTCATCTTCTTCAACCTGATCACGGGCATGATCGACACCTTCAAGCTCTTCACACAGGCTTACGTGATGACGGAAGGCGGTCCACGCAATCAATCGCTCTTCTTCACCTATTATCTGTTTCAAAAAGGTTTCGCGCAGTATCAGATGGGTTACGCTTCGGCCATGGCCGTGGTTGTCTTCATCATCATCATGGGGCTGACCCTGCTGGTATTCCGCTGGTCAAAAGCCTGGGTCTTTTACGAAGGCGAACTAACGGGGGACAGTTAAACCGATGGCGATTAAACTTGCAATAGCCACGCCAAAGCGCAAACCCCGACTATTCGACAAGTACCTGCCCCATCTCAGTATTGCGGCTATCTACGCGATTCTGCTGCTGGGCGCCGTCATGGTCTTCTTTCCCTTCGCATGGACGATTTCGACCTCCCTGAAAACCGAACAGCAGACCCTCGAGTATCCGCCGACCTGGGTACCCGATCCCGTGCAATGGGAGAATTACCCCGATGCGCTGACAGCCCGACCCTTCGGACGCTATTACGTCAACACGACCATTATCACCGTATTGAGCGTCGTCGGGCAGGTCGTCAGCTCGGCGGTGGTGGCTTACGGCTTCGCGCGTTTTCGTTTTCCCGGGCGTGGCGTCCTGTTCCTGATCGTGCTGAGCACGCTGATGATTCCCTTCCATATCTTGATCATTCCGCGCTTCATCTTGTTCAAATATCTGGGCTGGCTGGATACCTTCCTGCCGCTGATCGTGCCAAATTTCTTCGGCGGCGCCTTTTCCATCTTTTTGCTCCGGCAATACTTCCTGACGATTCCGCTGGATTTGGACGAAGCGGCCAAGATGGACGGCGCCAGTTCTTTCCAAATCTTCTTGCGCATTATCCTGCCCCTGGCGCGGCCCGCCTTGGGCGCGGTCGCAGTCTTCGAATTCATGTCGACCTGGAACGATTTCTTCGGTCCCTTGATCTACCTGAGCTCGGATCGCAATTACACAATTTCAATCGGACTGGCCGCCTTCCGCAACGATTATTTCACCGCCTGGCATTTATATATGGCTGCCGCCGCCGTCGCATTGCTGGTGCCGCTGGTCGTCTTCTTCCTGGCGCAAAAGTACTTCATTAGCGGCGTCGCCCTAACCGGATCTGGCGGTTCAAAGGGTTAAGTGTTCTCGACGCGAAAGGAGGTGGCGCGGGCTCAATAGCGCAGAACAATCTGACGGAATCGAATCTATTTCAAGAGGAGCAAGAACATGATCTATAGTCGAAAAGCCTTATGGACAGCGGTCCTTGTAATTGTCCTTCTGGCGCTGAGTCTGGGCGCGACAGCCCAAGAAGCCACCACCATCAAGTGGTTCATGCGCTGGGATCAAAATCGTGTAGAGAACGTCGCCATGCCCGTCGCCGAAGCCTTCACCGAAGCCACCGGCATCAACATTGAGTTCGAAAATATCGGCAGCGGCAGCGATTACTACACCAAACTGCAGACCACCGTCGCCGGCGGCACGCCGCCCGATGTCTTCTATCCAGCCACCCACGTAGCCAACGCCTATGCCAGCAAAGGCGCGCTGTTGACGATCAACGAATTCGTCGAGCGCGACGGCATTGATCTCTCGGTCTACGACCCCACGATCCTGGCAAATTACCAGATCGACGGCGAATTGCATTGCCTGCCGATCGATCATGCCGCCTTGGTCGTCTACTACAACAAGGAAATCTTTGATGCGGCCGGCGTCGCTTACCCCGAAGACGGCTGGACCTGGGATGACTTCCTGGACACCGCCCAAGCCTTGACCCTGGATACCGACGGCGATGGCGTCACCGATCAATTCGGCGTCGATACCTTCCGCAACTACTGGCCCATGGTCGTCTGGAGCAATACCGATCGTGGCCTCTTCGACGATATCCGCCATCCCACCGAATTCTATGGCATGGATCAGGGCGTGATCGACTCGGTGCAATTTGTTGCCGACCTGATCCTGGAACACAACGTGATGCCTTCTGACGAGCAGCGGGCTGATATCAGCGACCTCTTCGCCGCCGGCAAGGCTGGCATGCAAGTTGTGGGTCACTGGCGCATGCAGCGCTATCTCGGCTCTGGCTTCGACTTTGATATGGCGGCGCTGCCCCTGGGCGAATCCGGCGAAGCGGTCAATCGCGCCGATGGCAGTTGCTTCGCCATCTCCGCCGATACCGAACATCCGGAAGAAGCCTGGGAATTGGTCAAGTACCTGGCAGGTCCCGGTTCCACCGGCGTCAATATGCTGCTGGACCTGCAAGTGATGACTCCGGCGCTGTCCGAGTTCAAGAGCGATCCGCGTTTCCTGGATCCCGAGTTGCTGCCGGGCTCCAACAAGGAAGCCTTCCTGGCTGGCGCGGGCAATTACTTCTCGATGTACGATCCGATTCATCCGATGTACTCCGCCTTCGATTCGCTGTGGAAGCAAGAACTGGGCGAGGTCTGGATCGGCGCGGCCACCGCGGAAGAAGCAATGCAGCGCATCGCTGATGAGGTCGCTTACATCCTGGAAAACATCCAGGACTACGAGTAAAGCCGGCTTGGCTCACCCCCAGAGGGACCCTTCCCCCATTGTGGGGGAGGGTTTTTTCACATGCCCATGCCATCTGCCCGTCACACGCGACTTGTCATACTTGGCTCCGGCGCGTCTTTGCACGTGGTATAATAGACTTTGTATGAAATGAGTGAGGGCAATGCGCCGATGGCTACCCAAGCGCGCGTCTACACAGTTGACGATGTCTGGCAACTCGAACAACGGCCCCTGAACCCGACCAACAAATACTATCTCATAAACGGGGAGTTGCTAACCAAAATGGCTCCGACCGAACTGCATGGCGATGTCGTGACACGGCTGCTAGCGCGCCTCTTCGTTTTTGTCGATGAGCGGGACCTCGGCCGTGTCACAACCGAAGTCGGCTTCCATCCGCCGGGCGACCGGCATACGGTGCTCCTCCCCGATGTTGCGTTTACTGGCAAGCCCCGGACGGCGCAGCCCGCGCGAGCCAGCTATGTGCCCTACATGCCCGATTTAGCAGTCGAGGTCATCTCGCCCTCACAGACACTCGCCCAAGTCCGGCGCAAAGCCGAAGTCTATTTACGTCATGGCGCGGCTTTAGTCTGGCTGGTGGACCCGATGGCGCAAACTGCCGAAGTCTGGCGTCGCGGGGACGATGGCGCGTTGCAGAGCGAGATCATCGCAGGCGACGGCGAATTGAATGGCGGCGACATCCTGCCCGGCTTCCGCCTGCCACTGAAGCGGCTCTTCACTCGCTAGCGCTGCTCGCTCATGTGTCAGATAGGCTGGACCAACTTATGATTCACTGTATGACACTCGGTTGTCTGGCTCTGTTGCTTTGCCTGGCGAGTGGGGCGCAATCGGATGGCATCCAGTATTACGTCAGTCCCGATGGCGATAAGTCCAACAGCGGCGTCAGCCCTTCGCAGCCCTTTCGCTTGATTCAGCAGGCGCTGCAATTGGCGGAGCCGGGCGATACCATTCACTTGGGACCTGGACACTACTACCAGGACGTTTACACCGTACGGGACGGCGCGCCGGGGCGACCGATCACCGTCGTCGGAACCGCGAAAGCCGTCGTGCACGGCTTGACCAGCAATCGTATTTTCCAGGTGCACCACGATTACATCAGCTTGATCGGCTTCACCATCGACGGCTTGCGGCGCAATGCCGAGCCGAACCGCATGGGCGCTTTTCGCGAGAAGCTGCTTTACGTTATCGGCTACGATGTACGAGACGGCGTCCACCACCTTCGCGTGCTGGGCATGACCTTCCGCAATGCCGGGGAAGAATGTCTGCGCATCAAGTACTTCGCCCATCACAACGAAATCGCTTACTCGACCTTTCACGATTGCGGCATCTGGGACTTCGTCTTTGACGCGCATGGCGTCGTCGGCGAGGCAGTTTATCTTGGCACCTCGAGCAAGCAGTGGGATATCAATCTGACGATCGAGCCCGATATCACCGCCCACAACTGGGTTCATCACAACGTCATGGATACGCAGGGCAATGAATGCGTCGAAGCGAAAGAAGGCACCGAGCACAACATCATCGAATACAACCTCTGCACCGGTCAGAAGGATCCCAACTCCGGCGGAATCGTATCTCGCGGAAAGGCGAATGTCATTCGATATAACGAGATACACGGCAATGTCGGCGCGGGCGTGCGGCTGGGCGGCCATCTGGTCGACGGCGTCCAGTACGGCCTGGGCAATCTCGTTTACGGCAATCTCATCTACGAGAATGATGCCGGCGGCCTAAAAGTGCTGGTGGATGGACAGGCGCGAATCTGCGGCAATCAGGTCTGGGATAACGCGGCCGGGGATGTCGCCGGGACTTACGGAAAGAACTACGATCCAGCTACGGCTTGCGCTTCGGAGGCGTAAGACAGCGATCGCGGTTCGAGGTGGTGGCCCAGCTTGACCGAAATGCGCCGGGCAACTTCCAGAATCTTGGTCCCGTAAGTCGCGATCATGGTCTCATCAAGGCGCGACAAGGGAAATGAAACGCTCACAGCCGCCACCGGATTGGAACTGTGGTTGTGAATTGGCGCCGAGATACACAGCCCGCCGATTTCGTTTTCCTCGCGTTCAATCGCATAACCCTGGTCATGAAAGGCTTTGAACTGACCCATCAGCACTTCGATGTCGGTGATGGTGTTTAGTGTCATAGACTCCAGCGGGTAAGATTCCAGAATCTCCCTCGCTTCGTGCGGCGGCAGATGCGAGAGGATCGCCTTGCCCAGCGCGGTGGAATGGGGCCAGGCGCGTTTGCCGATGTGATTGCGAAAACCGAGGCTCTTGTCGGTTAGCAGCCGCTCGATATAAATGACCTGGTTCTCTTCCAGGATCGCCAGGTTGACGCTTTCGGAAGACCAATCGCGCAAGTGTTCGAGCTCCGGCATGGCGATCTTGCGGATTTCGATTTGATCGAGCAGAACGCCGGCGCGCTCGATCAATTGCAAGCCCAAATGGTAACGGCGATTCTCCGGATTCTGCGCGATATAACCGTTGCGCTGCAGGGTATATACCAGACCGGCGGCTGTGCTCTTGTGCAGGTTCAGCGCCTTGGCGATATCGGTGATGCCCAATTCCGGACTTTGCGAACCGAACAACGACAGAATATCCAGAGCGCGCTGCAGCGAAGATATGATCCGCGGATCCTTTTCCCGCTCGCCCATCACCATTCACTCCGTCCTTTTCTGATTCTTTATCTTACCGCAAAGCCAGGAAAAAGTATCTGGGCGTATCCGCGCGAGCCAGGGCAATCGCATCTAATTATTTCTTAGCCCCGGGTACAGCGAAGGTCGCGTCGATCGCGTCGAGGCCCGCGAAGCCGCCGACACAAGATTTTTTACTTGCTAGCGAAGTTATCATGCAGTCAGAATGAAGCCACTCCCGGCAGGCATTTGTTTTCGGTTTGTTTTTTGTCCGACTTTGTCCGTTTCGGACAATAAAATATATTTTTCGGACATTAGACGCGGTTTTGCAGCTGAAACGGACAAAAGGCAGGCGGCTGACGGTATGAATTTGGTTTGCAGACGCGCTCGCCGCCATAAAGTCGGCTCCCGCCCCTGACATGCCTCTGAACCGCCCCTAGCTGCCCCGCTAAATTCGACAAGTGTATCGATACCGTATAGATATAGTCTGTCTTTTCGGGAGATACTTTTTAGAGCCCGGCCGTGAAGGCGGGAATAGGCGGAGGGCATCGGCTGGGGACCGAGATTGAGAGCTTGCGATAATTGATCCATAGGGGGAGCATATCATCATTTTGAGCAGAAAGCAAGAACAAATGTTCGCGGTTTTCGAGATTGCCGAAAAGCGATTTGGGGGGAGTGCTCGCAGGGTCGCGTAGACACTGCAGATTGCATGTTTCGCGGAAAAAAGCGTGTCCCGGACGACTTATGCGCCTCAGTATGCGCAAGTAAGTAATGCGAAATGTTGATGAGATATAGAAAACTACAAAATAATCGAAAGCTGTAAGGCTTGTCCGGTAGTGGGTCATGCAACCGCGCTTTTTCTACCCCATCCCCCGGCCCAGTGCCCCCTCGGTCCCCCGCCTCACGGGGGAAGTATCCCGAAGCATCAGGGAAGGGGAGCTAACGTAGCGCGAACTCGCTTGAAAACGGCAGCTATCGACACTTGCAACATCAGAATACTCGCGTTGATGCAGCGTCGAAACTAGCTTCCCCCCATAGCTATGGGGGGATTGAGGGGGGTAGATCAAAGGCGAATGCGACTTTACCAGTACCGGACAAGCCTTACACGCGCCTTATTTTTTTGGCATTACTTACTTGAATTTACTTCTGCGGCGGAGTATTGCTACTATTAGGCAAAGCAGATCGGACTGGTCATGAACATCCGGGGCATCCAATCCAAAAGCATCCTCACGCCACAGAAGCGCGGCTTCCTCACCGCTGGCGAGCGCCCTTACACCCACAGCTTGTCCTGGTCCATCGGCTGCGGCTTCGGCTCGATCTACTGCGGCGCCTACTGCTATGCCCAGAAGCTACCCAACTGGCTCTACTCGCGGCGCGAGGGCGAAGGCTGGGGCGAGGCGCTGATCATCAAAGAGAACGCGCCCGAATTGCTGGAGGCGCAACTGGCTCGCGCGCGGAACCGGCGCGAGATGCGCATCTTCATGAGCCCGGTCACCGATCCCTACCAGCCGCTGGAGCGCAAGCTGCGCCTGACGCGGCGCTGCCTGGATGTCTTCGCGCGCTATGACGATCTCGATCTGCTGCTGATTCAGACGCGCGGACCGGCGGTGGTCGACGATCTGGATCGCATCGCGGGGATTCCCTACGCCTGGCTGGGCATGTCCATCGAGACCGACCGGCATGATCTGGCCTACGGACCGGCGAAGGCGCATGTGGAGCGGCGTTTGGATGCCGTCAAGCGAGCCGTGCAGCGCGGTCTGAATGTCCAGATCGCCGTCTCGCCGGTCTTGCCCTATTCATCGGATTTCGCCGAGCGCTTGCTGGAGACCGGGGCGCAGCGCATCGTCATCGATACCTTCGTCCTGGGCGATGGGAGCCGCGGCAAGCGCACGGCGGGCAGTCCCTTCGCGGCGCTTGCTAATTACGACTGGCGCGACGACAGCATCGCCGAGAGTTTATATCATCAGTTGACGATTTATCACGATGACGTGTCCTGGAGCGGCGAGGGTTTTGCCGGGATACCGGGGCGGGATCGGGCGGGAGGCTAGGGTGCGTCGTCTTTGCCTTTCAGCAACTCGTCAAAAAGCCAATCGAGCAGAAAGTTTTTAACATTGGGATCGTCATTTACCCGTTTGAAAAACTTGAAGTGACTCTTATATCTCTTTGTTATGGCGGCTATCACCGCGTCATCCACAGTGGGGCGCGCCTTATCCGGCGGATTGATGCGGATAGCGTTGGATACACCAAGATCTTGAGAAACCTCTTGCTTGACCTCTGTCACTGTCTGATAAGCCTGTTCCCATTCGTCCCCGAAGACCTCGTTGAGAAACTGGATGATCTCCGAGAGCGGTTCGGCCGGGTCTTCACTCGCGCCGTATTTTTCACTCTCTAACATCGGCTCGAGCATTTCGAGACGCGAATCCGGCGTGAGCGAGCCCGCGCTTGTTTGTCGCAGGCGATAGGAATCAATGTCGATATTGTCGAGAATCTCTATGGGCAACTGCTCGCGATCAGCGGGCAACAAGCGCCGAAGATGGCGTGCAAACTCGTACAATTTCTCCAGGTCCACATCCTCAAATGGAATGATCTGCGATAGAAAAGCGTAGAGGCGAATGTAATCGGTAAGATCGCTGCGAAACTCCGCCTGTTCATCCTCGGTGGCTGCCCGAACACGCTCGACAACAGGTTCCAGAAGAGTACGCAGACCCTGCTGTTTTGTTCGCTTCGAGTAGAGGGCGGCGGCAAAATCACCTACTTCATCTTTTGAGTAGAAGTGGTAGTTGATGAGCGCGCGCTCGCGATCGTAAAGCAGATTATGATCGGTGCCTTCGCTGAGGATGGTTGTCTCGTAGTAGGGCTTGAAAGCTTCTCGAATGTGTTCAGCTTGGTTGGCGAAGTCGAGCACGATTGTGGACGCTTTGTCCGGGTGTATCCGGTTCAGGCGAGACAGCGTTTGAACAGCGTGAACGCCCTTCAGGGGCTTATCGACATACATAGCGGCGAGCAATGGCTGGTCAAAGCCGGTCTGAAACTTCTCCGCCACGACGAGAAAGCGATTCTCGTCCCGGTCGAAGGTCCCCGCCGTCTGCGACTCGGGAAAACCATTCATTTTCGCTTCGGTAAACTCGACTCCCTCATCGTTTACCGCCCCGGAAAAGGCAACCAGCGCTCCATAATCGTAACCCTGCTGCTTCAGATACTTCTTCAGCGCAAGGTAATAGCGAACCGCGTGCAGGCGCGAGCGCGTTACGATCATCGCTTTGGCTCTGTTCCGAATCTGCGGCATGACATGTTCGCGGAAGTGCTCGACGATGATCTCGATCTTCTTGCCGATGCTTTTCGGATCGGCATCAACATATTTGGTCAAGAGGCGCTTGGCTTTGCCGCTGGGATATTCCGGGTCCTCTTCAATCTTTTTCAACAGGCGCCAGTAGGACTTGTAGGTGGTGTAATTTCCCAAGACATCCAGGATGAAACGCTCTTCTATGGCTTGGCGCATGCTGTAGAGGCTGAAAGCCTCGAAGCCGCCATCGGGACGGCGCTCACCAAAGAGCTCAAGCGTCTTATTTTTGGGCGTGGCAGTGAAAGCGAAAGTGCTGATATTGCCTTGGTGACTGCGGGCGCGCATGGATTCGACAATCTCATCCTCCCAAGTCCGCGGATCATCATCTTCCTCCTCGGCGCCCGCTGCGAGCGTCGCTTTCAGGCTCTTCACGCTTTCGCCGCTTTGCGAGGAATGCGCCTCGTCCACGATGACGGCGAATTTGCTGCCCGGCAATTTGCCAGTCTCATCAACGACGTAAGGGAACTTCTGCAACGTGGTCACGATGATCTTCTTGCCGTCCTCGAGCGCCTGCTTGAGTTGCCTCGATGTCCGGTCAATGTTTTCCACCAAGCCGCGGATCTGCTCGAACTGTCGTATCGCCGACTGCAATTGCCGGTCCAGCACGCGCCGGTCGGTGATGACCACCACCGTATCGAAGACTTTTTCGTCGCGCCCGTCGTGCAAGTTGGCGAGCTGATGCGCCAGCCAGGCGATGCTGTAGCTCTTGCCGCTGCCGGCGCTGTGCTGGATCAGATAACGCTGGCCCGCCCCTTTTTCCCGCGCGTCGGCGATCAGACGCCGCACCGCGTCCAGTTGATGATAACGCGGGAAGATCATTTCCTTTTTGCCATCTTTATCCGTGATGTAGATGAATTGCTCCAGCAGGTTAAGCAAGCTGTCTTTGGCCCAGACTTCTTCCCAGAGATAGCCCGTCGCGAAGTTGTCATGCGCCGGCGGATTGCCCGCGCCGTGATACTTGCCCTTGTTGAACGGCAGGAAAAAGGTCTTGTCGCCCCGCAAATGCGTGGTCACATAAACCAGTTCCGGATCAACCGCGAAATGCGCCAGGCAGCGCCCGAACTTGAAAAGCGGTTCTTTCGGGTCGCGATCTTTGCGGTACTGGCGCATGGCATGTTGGGCGGTCTGCCTGGTAAAGTCGTTTTTCAACTCCGCGGTGAAGATGGGCAGCCCATTGAGGAAAAGCGCCAGATCGAGCGATAGATTCGCGCCGGCTTTGTAATGCAACTGCCGCAGGACGGCAAAGATGTTGCCTTCATACAGGCGCTGATAATCGGGATTCATCGTGGTGGCGGGCGCGAAGTAAGCCAGCTTGATTGTAACCCCCGCGTCCTTGAGACCATCGCGCAAGACATCGAGCGTACCGCGCTTGTCGATCTCGCTCGCCAGGCGGCGCAGGAAACGCTTTTCGGCTTCGTCCTTATAGACCGCACGCAGCGCGCTCCAGGCTTGCGGCTGCGTCCCGCGGATGAAGTCGATGACATCGGTCCCTATCAGGCAGAGATGGCGGTCATAATCTTCGGGCAGGCGCTTGTGATAGCCATGCCGGTTGCGCAAGATGTGCTCAATCTGCGCTTCGAAGTTCTCCTCGGATATGTCAACTGGCATGGTTATAACCCCTCTCGGTCCCGCTACAGCTAACCCCCTCTAAATCTCCCCCAAGGCATTGGGGGAGACTTTTTTCGCGCTTCACCGTTCATAACGCGCCCGAACTCCCCTCCCCAATGCCTTGGGGAGGGGCTGGGGGAGGGGTTAGATCCATCTCGATTTTACCCGTGACCGCCGCCGAGATCAGCGCCGTTCGCTTCTCCCGCAGGAGGGCGATGAGTTCGTCGTTCTTGTTGATGAGCGCGTCGATCTTGGCCGTTTCGCGGTCTAAGTGGTCGGCGATGGCGCGTTGTTCGTGGAGGGGTGGGAGCGCCGAGCGCAATGAATAAACTTCTTCCCGTCCTAGCCCCGGAACAGCGCTGTCTTTTGATGACTTATCTAATTCGAGGATCTGCAGAAAGTAGTAAACCCAGCGAATATCTTGCGAAGTCGTACGCTTATCTACAAAATATGTTGTATCAATTGCAAAGACAGGGATGTTTGAGTAGTTGACCTTTCCGAAAGAACCTTTGCGCCCAACAACGATGGTTGGTGCTAACGTGTTTGACACGTCATGGTACCCAACTACTCCGTTCGATCCGAACACGGGAACTTCATCGTCCACACGGTCTTCAGCTTTTAACGAGTCGCCGTATTCCAGTCGGGCTATATATTTGAAGTTCCGAACGTCCCAATGTCTCGGAATCTCGCCCAGCCACTCGACGCCCGAGCCCACTATCTCCACGCCCGCATCCAGCCCCTTGGTCACCGCCCGGCTGATGAGCGCGACCCGCTTCTCGCGCAGGAGCGCGTTGAGCGCTTCCGTCTTGTTGATGAAGCGGTCGATCTTGGCGGTCTCGCGGTCGAGGTAGCTGGCGATGGCGCGTTGTTCGTGTAGGGGTGGGAGGGGTAGAGGGATACTTTTCATAGCGCTCTGATTGAGCTTCCCTCGTGTAGAACCAGTTATGCAAGAATCTATGTCCGCATGAATCAGGATGTAACAAACAAAATCGTTATCCGATTTACATGGTATCGACTGCAAAATGTGTGCATGGTTGTTGACCCAAAACTTACCAGACACTCTGTAAGCAGAGCGTTCGTGTTGACCCCAGTATCCCCCATCTTCCGCAAGCAGCACATACTCACCGTCAAAAATGTAATCATCAATATAGTCTACAACGCCATTTGCCCCGCAGTACGGATACTCGCCCGGTATATCTGCTCGCTGCTCACCGTTGAGCGGGATTCGTCTCTCATCATGTATAGTGACAGCGTGTCGGAGGCTGGATAACTCCCAATGCTCCGGAATCTCACCCAGCCACTGAACGCTCGACTCTTTCATCTCGACCGCGCTTATGCGGGTTTTAGGCTTTGCCCGCGTCATCGCTATTCTCCAGTTCCGCCAAAAGCGCAGTCACCGCGGCTTTGAGGGGCGGCAAGTCCTCCTGCGCGAATTCCCAGACTAATTCAAGCCGAATCCGATGGTATTGATGAATCAGCATATCTCGGAAGCCGGCGAAATCGCTCCAGGCAATATGAGGCTGCCGGGCAATCAAATCCGCGTCCAGGCGCTTTACCGCTTCGCCTATGACCTCAAAACTGCGAATGACGCCATCTTGAAGCAATTCCGATTCCAAAAAGGCGGCGCGCCCGCTTGCGGTATAGCTTTCGATGCGCCGGATGCGATCAAGAATATCACGGCAATATGCGCGCTGGTCTCTCGTCACAGGCTGATGGCTTCCTTGATAATGCCATCGCGCCATTCATCGCGCAGACATTGGCGGTCGACAACTTCCACCCGCCGTCCTAACAAAGCGCCCAAAGCCTGGGTCAAGCGGATTTGGTCGCGCAATTTGTAATCCGCTTCAAAGTCAACCAGGAAATCAATATCGCTCTCGGCATGGGCTTCCCCGCGCGCCAAAGAGCCAAACACAGCGATCTTGCGCGCGCGAAATTGCTGAGCCAGGTCCATGATCCGCTCGCGCTGCCGGCGCAGATCGTCCAGGCTGTGTATCCTTTCCTCTGTCATGCGCCTCTCCTTCCGCCTGCGGCATTGCGCTGCGCTCATTGTATCACCTCACGCAGCATGGCGATGATTTCTTGTTCCGCCTCCCGGATATCGGCGTTGATCTCGTCAAGCGGGCGCGGCGGCTGGTATTGGTAAAAGTAGCGATTGAAGTTGATCTCGTAACCGACTTTGCCGATGCCCCCGTCTTTCTCGTCCGTGACCGTCTCGTTAATCCAGGCGTCGGGCAGGTGCGGCTTCACCTCGCGCAAGAAGTAGTCATGCACATCTTCCCGCAGCGGCACATATTCAAAATCGCGCAAGCTGCTATCGGCTTCGGGCTGCCCCTTCCTGTCGCGGCAGATGTCGGCGCTCTCGTCCCGCTCGCTCAAGGCATTCAGTATCGCTTTGCGCACCGACGCCGAAAGCTTGGCGTTCTGTGCTTTAGCGGCTGCTGTCAGCCTTGCCAGGAAGTCATCGCGGTTTTTGAAGAGCGTCGCCGGCATGTCGGCCAGGATCGCCTTGACGCGCGCTTGCTCGGCTCGTCCCGCCGCTTCTTCTTCCGCTTGGATTTGCGGATCGCGTTTTCTGCTCTTGGCCAGGTTCTGGAAGGCTCTTTCTTCGTCCAGCCGCTCGATGCGTTCCGCGCTCGCCTGAAAGTTCAGTTGCAGCGGCCGCTCAATCGTCACCTTGCGATAGCCGAAGTCGCTCGTATCAAACAGCTTCGCGTATTCGCTTTCGGGGCGCTCGCGGTAGAGTTGCACGATATCCGCAATCTGCTCCGGGGATATCTCGCGTCGTTTGTCGCCCAGGTTCTTGCGCAGCAACACCCAAAATGAAGAAGCGTCGATCAGTTGGACTACCCCGCGCTTCTCGGGCGCTTTTCTGTTGCTCAAGAGCCAGATATAGGTGCTGATGCCGGTGTTGTAAAAGAGTTGTTCCGGCAAGGCGATGATAGCGTCCAGCCAGTCATTTTCCAGTATCCAGCGGCGGATTTCGCTTTCGCCGCTGCCGGCGTCGCCGGTGAAGAGCGGTGATCCGTTCATGACGATGGCGATGCGGCTGCCGTCTTGATGTTGCGGTCGCATCTTGGACAGCATGTGCTGCAAGAAGAGCATCTGCCCATCGCTGATGCGCGGCGTGCCGGCGCCGAAGCGCCCGTCGTGCCCCAGGTCCGCTTCCGCCAGCACCGCGCCTTTGTCGTTCTTCCATTCCTTGCCATAAGGTGGATTGGCCAGGATGTAATCAAAGCGCTCGCCGCGGTGCCGGTCGTTAGAGAGCGTACTGCCGAAGGCGATATTTTCCGCGTCCTTGCCATCTTCGCTGATCATGTAAAGATCGCTCTTGGCGACCGCGAAGGTCTCCGGGTTCACTTCTTGCCCATAGAGCCGGACTCTGGCTCGCGAGTTCAAGCCCGTGATGCGCTCCTTGGCGATGGTCAGCATGCCCCCCGTGCCGCAGCAAGGGTCGTAGACTTCTACAATCTTGTCAGGTTGACGGAGGTCGGCCGCGTCCTGCGCCATCAGCAACTCGACCATGAGGCGGATGACTTCCCGCGGGGTGAAGTGCTCGCCCGGGTTCTCGTTGCTTGCTTCGTTGAATTTGCGGATGAGTTCTTCAAAGATCAAGCCCATCTCGGCGTTGCTGACGGCGTCGGGGTGCAAGTCGATGTTTTTGAAGCACTCCATCACCTGGTAAAGCAGGTCCGCTTCGTCCAGCTTTTTTATCGTATTGTCGAAGTCGAAGCGCTCGATGACTTCGCGCATATTGTCGCTGAAACCGGCGATATAATTACGCAGATTGTCCGCCAATTGCGGCGCGTCGCCAAGAAGCAGATCGAAGTCATAACGCGATTTGTTGTAAAAGGCAAAACCGGATTTTAAGCAGAGAAGGTCGTCGATGTTCTCAACTTGATCGCCCATTTCAGCCAAGGTATCAAGGACATCTTGTTTGGTCGGCGCCAAAACGCTGTCAATGCGGCGCAAGACGGTGAAGGGTAAAATCACATCCTGGTACTTGCCCCGCTTGAAGGAATCGCGGATGAGATCGGCGATGGACCAGATGAAATTGACTTTCTCGCTGAAGTTCTGCATAACTTTGTAATTCCTGACGGTTGCATAACAACGTGGATTGTAATTGGAAATGTCTGAAAATGTTAGTCGACTGTCTGTCGGCAGAATGTCAAAGCGTCGAAAATGAACCTTTCACCCCCCAAACCGGCTCTTTAGGTTGAAGGCATAACCAAAGGAGCGCCTATGGAAAAACTGACCGGACTGATCATCGCCTCCCGTCAAGGGGACTGCGATGCCTACGAAGAGGTGGTGCGCCGCTTCCAAGATATGGCGGTGGCTTACGCCTACGCACAGTTGGGCGACTGGCAAGAAGCGGAAGACGCCGCGCAGGAAGCCTTCATCGCCGCCTGGTACGGCTTGCTCGGCTTGCGCAATGCGGCCGCTTTCCCGGGCTGGTTCCGGCGCATTGTGCATTCCCGCGCCAACCGCCGCCTGCGCCTGCGGCAACCCCTGCTGGTCTCGCTCGAGCAGGTGGGGGAGATCGCCGCAGCCGATCCGCCGCCGTATGGCGAAGGACTGCCCGACGACATCGCCGCCACGATTGAGGCGCTGCCCGAGGCGCAGCGCAGCGTCTTACTCTTGCATTACATGAACGACTTCGCGCAAGCCGAGATCGCGACCTTCCTGGAAATTCCGCTGGGCACGGTTAAATCCCGGCTCTATCACGCGCGTAAACAGATCAAGCAAAGGATGACAGCATTGGATAACTTATCCGCGCAACGTCCCTCGCGGGACAGTCAGTTCACCGAAAAGGTCATGCGCCTCTTTGATGCCGCCAAGTCCGGCGATATCGACAAAGTGCGGGCTTTGCTCGCCGAAGACGGTCGCCTGGCCAATGCCGACGGTTTTGTCAGAACGTCGCTATGGGGATCGGATGCCAAAGCGCTGCACGTGGCGGTCATGCACGGGCGCAAGGACATCGTCGATCTGCTGCTGGCGCACGGCGCGGATATCAACGCCCGCGATGACAAGTACCTTTTCAACGCGCTGATTCACGCCATCGACCTGGCCGATTTCATGCCGGAATACGC
Source organism: Anaerolineae bacterium (assembly GCA_022820665.1). Taxonomy (GTDB): domain Bacteria; phylum Chloroflexota; class Anaerolineae; order Aggregatilineales; family Phototrophicaceae; genus UBA6055. Next base: position 84,360 of record JAJEFB010000012.1, read on the forward strand.
CGACTTGGGCATGGTGGATTTTCTGCTTGAGCGCGGCGCGGAAATGGACGTCTGGGCTTGCGCCTGGCTGGGCGATATGGAAGGCGTCAAGCAACGGCTGGACGAGAACCCGGCCCTGGTCAACGCGGTCGGTCCCGGACCCAGCACCTTGATGTCCTTTTGCCGCGATGTGAAATGGATCGAGTTCTATTTGAGTTACGGCGCCGATCCGCTAGTGCGCTATGAGCGACACGGCAAAACGCGCGAGAGCTCGCCCCTGCGCGATCAAGCCTATCGCCGCAATTACGCCGGCGTACGCCGCCTGCTGCGGCACCTGGGCTGGGCGGTTGATAGTTTCTGGGCGAGCATCATGGGCGATATCGACGCCCTGCGCGCGCTTCTTGCGGCGGACGCGAACCTGGTTGCTGCCAGCACGCCGGATGATCACGCGCTGGGCGCTGGCATGAGACCGCTGCACTTGGCGGCGCAAGGCGGCCACCTCGACGCGATGGAGCTGCTGCTGGAAGCCGGCGCTGATATCAACGCGGTCGACGCCCGCGGATATACGCCGCTGCACTTCGTCATCTGCTATGGACCGAAGCAGTTTTTCGATCCCCTGCCCGATCTCAGCGAGACGACGGGGGATATCGGCGTTTACCACCTTTTGACCGAAGTGCCGCGTTTTCTGATTGACCGGGGCGCTGATCTCTCTGCGCGAGAGAGCGAGTCTGGCAAGACGCCGCTGGAACTGGCGGCGTCGCAATTTGAAGACGAAACCGACCGGGGCGACGTGATTGACCTGCTGAGAGCCGCAGGTCAATCGGCAATTCGCTAGCGTTGAAAGATTCAGATGCTGGGCGGCGCGGCCGGTCGGACGAGGCTGATCGGCTGTCTGCCCTGGATACAATTTACCTGTTCGCGGCGGCTTTAGAGCGCTGGCTTGAGCTTGCGCTTTGGTTCTGTTACGAAGACGTAGAGCCAGAAGAGCGTGGTGCCGATGAAGGCGATCAAGGCCCCGAGCAAGAATAGATCGCGGAAACTGAAGGCGGTCAAGAGCAAGCCCCCGCCGAGAGCCATCATCGCGAAGCTCAAACCGGCCGCGGCCTCGCCAGCGCCCGCCATCAGCGCTTGATGCCGTCGAGGCACCAGGTCGAGGATATAGACGATAAAAGCGGTGTAGCGGACGGACATCATACTGATCGCGCCGATATAACCGAAGGAGGCGGCCAGCCAATGCTCTACCAGCGCCATCGGTATCAGGCAGAGCGTCGCCACCATCGACGCCCCGATGACGACCCGGATGTTGCCCCAACGCTGTACCAGAGAGGGCGTCAGCAGAGCGGTCGGCACGCCGGTCAAGCGACCGATAGCGGCCATGGCTCCGATCAGCGCGGTCGATACCGCCAGGCGCTGGTCCATGTAGACGTTGAAATAGACCATCGCCGTGGCTGAGCCCGCCACCTGGAACAAGCGAATCACGGTCATTATGACGATCAGCATCATTACCGATGCCGCCCAGCCCTTGCGGTTCCCGCCTCGATCCCCCGAGCTTTCCTGCCGCGTCGGCGCGGTCTTCCGCGACAGCGGACGAATGCGCAGGGACAGAGCGGCGGACAGCGCCAGGACGACGTTGGCCAGGGCAAAAGTGATGCGATAGGGATCGGGGTCATCGAGCGTCCAGCCATTCGCGAGGGCGATCATACCGGGCAGTATCCCGCCGATGAGGCTGCCGGCGAAACCGGCCAGGGACCAATGCGCCGCTTTCAGCGCGAAGGCTTGATGCTTGTAAGCCTCATCCACCACGTTGATCAAGTAGGGCGCGCCATTGACGAAGTAGAAAGCGAACCCGCCAAACATCAGGGCTGGCGGGACGACCAGCCCAACCTCGCGCCAGCCCGGCGGCAGCCACTCCGCCAAGGGCAGCAGCAGCCCGCCCGCCAGGCAGGTGAAAGCGCCGAACTTCATCAGCCCGGTGGTGGACATGCGCGAACCAAGGATGCCGGCCGGCAAGCTGGCCAAGCCGAAAGTCAGCAAGCCAACCGCGTTGACCAGCCCGATGAACTCGGTTCCATAATCAAGCCGCAGCAAGTAGAGATTGAGCAGCACGGAATAGAGGCCATCCGCGACAAAGGTCAAGCCGACGATGACTGCGAAAAAAAGGCGCGCCTGCGGGTTGAAGGCGCGGATGGGGCTGAGAATGCGACCGAGCATGGGCGCCTCTATCGGGCTTTTGAGGCGCGGGCTTTAGTCCACAATCTCAAATATGGCTTCAATCTCGACCGCGAATCCGTTGGGCAGCGAGGCGAAGCCAAGCGCGCTGCGGGCGTGCTTTTCACCATCGTAGAGTTCCCAGAACAGTTCTGACGCGCCGTTGATCACCAGATGCTGATCGGTGAAATCCGGCGCGGAATTGACCGCGCCCAGCAGTTTGCGCAGCCGCAGGTTGTTGACTGTGCCGGTGAGCGTATAGGCGGCTTTGAGCAGGTCTTCGGCGCAGACGCGCGCGGCTTGCTTACCGGTCTCGACATCGACACCTGCGCCCAGCTTGCCCACGTATCCCGTCGATACATGGCCCGAGCAATATACGGTGTTGCCGATGCGCGTCGCCGGCGCCAGCGTGGGCGACGGACTGAAATCTTCAATATCAATGCCCAGCGCTTTGACTTTTTCGTCCAATGACATTTGCTTGTCCTTTCAAAATCCCTGCGAAACAAGTGGTTGCTGGATTATAAGACCGATGCCGTGGCTGACCATACCCAATACGACAAGCGAGTCCACTGCTTACGGCCGCTTGTCTCCCAGCAAATTGCGACTCAGGCGGCTGCGCTTAGAGACCTCTGCGCCTTTCAAAACCCGGAGTGCTTTCAGGGCAATCGCTTCAAAATCATTTTGTGTCGATCGCCACATAAATCATCCAAAATGGTGGGGCGACCTATCAGGTCGCCCGTGTCTGTAATGGCCTGAGGCTTGGCAAGTCACCCTAGAGATTACGAAAATTGAGGAGATTTGCCGAAGACCGCATAGTTTCAAGCGGATAGTGACTGGCATGATGTGAAATTGGACTGAATACTAACCACCGAGGACACCAAGAACACCGAGAAAAGCAACGAAATAAACTTTCTTGTCTTATTTTGGCACGCTCTTGAGCGCCAGATGAAGTTTCGCTGGCAACTTTGCCATACTCAGGCGGCGGATTTAGAGGAATAGTCGTTAAACTCCCTAAACTCTGCGCCCTTAGTAAGCGCAAGTAAGTCATGCAAGAAAATTCAACCGCAATGGGTGGTTGATTGCGTTCTGTGCTGATAGGACTTCCTTAACCTTGTCGAGCAAGTCATTCATCGAGTTGAAGGATCTCATTGGGATCGATGTCGCGACCGAAGTAATCGCGCGCGATGGCACGAGCCAGCCATTCGGCGATGACATCGTAGCCCTTGTCCCCCGTCTCGGCGGTGGCTAGCGCCGGGTCGCCGATATGACCGAAGGGCGTATGGTCTTTGTAGCGGCGCGTGGCATAGAAAATGCCGCCGCCCGTCTTGATATGCTCGACGCCCTGGATCTTGCGCATGTCATCGGGTGGGACGTGGTGTTTGACCGCCCGGTCGAGACGCACCAGCTCCGGATGGGTCACGAGGATGCGAGCCGTCTCCCCTTCGCCGCCGTGCCCCTCCTGCTTATTCGATGTCTGAATCTTGTGATAGACCTTGCTGAGCGGCGTCAGCCAATTGAGCACCATGGCTTTTGCATCGGCGGTGTTGTCGACGAGATCTTGCGCCGCCACCATCATGACGGGCAGATTGCCATCGTGGCCGTGCACGAGAGCGAATTTACGAAAGCCGGTCTCGTAGAGGCTCAGGCATACTTCCGTCAGCAGTTTGATCATGGTGTGGGAGCTGAGGCTGATTGTGCCGGCGAAACCAAGGTGAAAGCTGGACGTGCCGAAGGGGATGACGGGTCCGATGACGACCGGGCAGTCCAGCGCCTCAAGGCGGATGGCGGCTCGACGGCAATTCTCCCGCGCTTCGAAGGAATCGGTGCCCAGGGGAAGGTGGGCGCCGTGCGCTTCGGTGGCGCCGACGGGCAAGAGCAGCACATCCGTCTGTTTCAGCGCCGCCTCGACTTCCGGTCCGGTCATTTCGTCGAGGGTCGGCGGGCCCTTTTGCGAATAGAGTATGTCATCTTGCATATCAGCCTCAGTGGACATATGTTGCGCCGTCACTTTACAGTTTGTATAATTCTTGGATATATTGTTTATCATGACGCGCGCGATTGCAAATTTGCTTGTTGCCGCGGGAGTGCTGGTTTTTTTTGCAACTTGAGAAATTGATGTCCCAATGAAGACTTTTGATTCCATTGATACGGCGGACAGAGAGGCGACCTTCGCCCTGCTGCGGCAATTATCAGTGGGCATCGCCAAGCTCTGCGCGCCACATTGCGAAGTGGTGATCCATGATTTCAGCGATCTCGAACGCTCGATTGTACATATAGAAGGCAATATCAGCGGGCGAAAGGTGGGCGGCGCCGCTACCGATCTCTTGCTGACGCAGGCGCGCAACGGCAATACTGTGCGCGACTTCTATAACTATCAGACCTGCTTGCCCAACGGCAGGAATATGAAATCCTGCACGATGTTCCTGCGCGATAAGCGGGGGGTGGCATACGGCGCCTTCTGCATTAATCTGGACATAGGCGTCTTCGCCGGTTTTCACCGATTCCTGGGCGAGTTCCTGGCGCTGGAGGCTGGATCCGAGGTTAGCGAGACGCTTTCCGATGATATTCAGCGGACCATCCACATCATCTTGCGCGAAGCGGTCAACGAGATCGGCGCCGAACTGCCGATCATGTCCAAAGAGGACAAGATTGATCTGGTGGCGCGGCTCGACGAAAAGGGGGCTTTTCAGGTGAAGCGAGCGGTGCCGCTGATCGCGGAGGAATTGGGATTGAGTCGCTCGACCATTTACAATTACCTGACGGAGGCGCGGGAAAAGAGCGAAGCCGACGCGCAGAACGGAGCCTGAGCGATGGCGCGCCTTGATGTGATCCTGACAGACGCAGCGCCGGTCCCGACGAGCGGCTATAGTCAAGCTCTGCGGCAGGGCAACCTGCTGGTGACATCGGGTTATCTGGGCACAGCGCCGGACGGCTCCGGGCTGGTCGGCGGCGGTTTCGGGGCGGAAGCGCGGCAAGCGCTGGACAATATCAAAGCCGTTTTGGAAGAGGCCGGTTGCGCCTTGACCGATGTCATTCGGGTCAATGTTTCGCTGACCGACATCAATCGCTTTGCTGAAATGGATGCCATCTACTGCGAATACTTCAGCGAGCCCTATCCCACCCGCAACACTATTGGCGTCAGAGAACTGTGGGGCGGCGCTCAAGTCGGATTTGATGTTTGGGCTGTCGTCGACGCCAATAGAAGCTGATGTCCACGATCCTCGAGCATATTCAAGATCATGAAGTCATCGAATTGACGCGGCAGTTGATCCGAATCCCGTCGTTTTTGTGGCGGGAGACCGAGATCGGGACCTGGCTGGCTGGCTGGATGTCGCAGCGCGGCTACGAGGTGGAACTTCAGACGGTGCCCCTGAATGACGGCAACGCGACCCATCAGGCGATAGGCGTATTGCGCGGCGATGGCGGCGGTCCCTCATTAATGTTCTGCGGCCACACCGATACCAGCGATTGGAATGGCGATGTGTTCCGGCGCGAGCAATGGACTTATGATCCCTTCGGCGCCGAGATTGCCGATGGGAAGATTTATGGTTTGGGCGCGCTGAATATGAAAGCCGGTGTGGCTTCGATGTTGATGGCGGGCGAGGCGCTTCGCCGCGGCGGGAAGCCGCTAAAGGGCGATCTGATCCTGGCTTGCGTCGTAGCCGAGACCGGCGGTGGCGTGGGCGCCCTGCATCTGATCGATAGCGGCTACCGTCCCGATTACTGCATCGTTACCGAAGCGGGCAACCTGGATGTCGGGGTGATTTCGGTCGGTTATGTGCAAGGGGTTATACGGGTGCTGGGCGAATTCAAGCACCGCGTGCCCTATGTGAATCCGATAGAGAAAGCGACGAAGGTCATCGCTGCCTTCAGCCCCTCTTACGCGCAGATCCCGCGGGTGGAAGATGGCGGCTGGCTGCGCTATCAGCCGCATCCGCTGGTTCCGGGTTATCCTTCAATGGCGATCCGCAACATCGCGCACTATCAGGATGTGACGACTGTCGCCTTTGACTTGCGAATTATTCCAGAAATGACGGAGGCGAGTGTGCGGGAGGATATGCGGGCGCGCCTGGAGCAAATCCGCAGGGAAGACGACGAGTTTCAGTATGAGCTGTTGATCCCGCAGAGCGATCAGCAACCGAATATGCCCGCGCGCGAGGCGACATCCCTTGACGCGCCGTTGGTCAGGCAGTTGGTCGCGGCTCATACACAGGTCACGGGCGCCGAGCCGCGGGTCGGGGCGGGCCATCGCATCGGAGCGACGGCTGATACCTGCCACTTCAAGGGCGTTGGCGTCACCTGCGTAGAATACGGTCCCGGTTTCATCCCGGTTTGGCCGATGGTTGACGAATGCGTTAGTATGGACCAGGTAATCACCGCGACGAAAACGCTGGCGCTGACCGCCGATGCCTTGCTGACTTGAGGAGACGAGATGCACCATCAGGACATCGCGCTTGAAGTTGTGCTGGACATTTATACGCGTGTCCTGCGCATCCGCCGCTTCGAGGAGGAGGTGGGCCGGCTGTTCCGGCAAGGACAATTGCCCGGTTTCGTGCACCTCTATATTGGCGAAGAAGCTGTGGCCGCCGGTGTCTGCGCCGCCCTGACCGACGACGATACCATCATCAGCACGCACCGCGGGCATGGTCATGTCATTGCCAAAGGCGGCGATCTTAATCGCATGATGGCGGAGTTGTTCGGCAAAGCTACCGGCTATTGCAAGGGCAAGGGCGGTTCGATGCATATCGCTGATTTTGACATCGGCATGTTGGGCGCGATTGGCATTGTGGGCGGCGGCATGCCAATCGCGGTCGGCGCGGGCTTGAGCGCCTGGTATACGGACAGCGACCGGGTATCGGTCTGCTTTTTCGGCGACGGCGCCGCGAACGAGGGCAGTTTTCACGAGTCGCTTAATCTGGCGTCGACGCTGAGGCTGCCGGTGATTTTTGTCTGCGAGAACAATCAGTATGGCGAGTTCACGCCGGCGCTTCAGGCGATGAATATCAGTGATATTGCCGATCGCGGGGCCGGATATGGCATCCCGGGCTTGGTCGCCGATGGCACTGACGCGCTTGAGATGTACCGCGTCGCCAAGGCGGCTGTGACGCGCGCTCGCGATGGCGGGGGACCGACGCTGATCGAAGCGAAGACGCATCGCCGGGGCAGCCATGCCGAGGGTGAAGAAGCCTTCCTGGGCGGTCAAACGTATCGCAGCGATGAAGAAATGGCGGCTGCGCGGACCAAGGACCCGCTGCTACTGCTGCATAGCTATGTCAGCGAAAATGATATTTTGCCGGCGGCGCAGTTGGAAACGCTCGACGCCGAAATCACGCAATCCGTGGCTGAGGCGGTCGACGCCGCGCGCGACAGCCCGGCGCCGGAAATCGAATCCTTGTTTGAAGACCTGTGGGTATGACTGAGGGCGGTATCGCCCGGAGCGTTTGAGTGCCTCGCAAAACTTATGTGGCGGCGATACAGGAAGCTTTAGCCGAAGAGATGCGTCGGGATGAGCGCGTTTTTCTCATCGGCGAGGATGTGCGAATTGGCGTCTTCCCCAGCACGCGCGGGCTGCATGCCGAGTTCGGCGACAGGCGCGTCATCGACACGCCGATTTCCGAATTGGCGGTGGCGGGAGCCGGGATTGGCGCTGCCGTGACCGGACTGCGCCCGATCGTGGATCTGATGTTCGGCACCTTTCTTTATCTCGCTTTCGATCAGATCGCCAATCAAGCGGGGGCGATGCGTTACATGTATGGCGGGCAAACGAAGGTACCGCTGGTCTTCATGGTGCAGAGCGGCGCCGGCAGCAGCGCCGGACATCATCATAGCCAGGCGGTGCATCAGTTCTTCATGAATATGCCGCAGATCAAAGTCATACTGCCGAGCACGCCATACGATGGCAAAGGCTTGCTCAAGTCGGCGATACGCGATGACAATCCGGTGATATTCCTGCATTCGCTGTCCTTGGGCGGGAAACGGGGCGAAGTGCCCTCAGACGAGTATCTCCTGCCCATCGGCGTTGCCGATGTCAAGCGTAGCGGAAGCGATGTCACTATCTGCGCAGTGGGTCCTACGGTCTATACCGCCTTGGAGGCTGCCGAGAAGCTGGCGACTGAAGGGCTTGAGGCCGAAGTGATTGACTTGCGCAGCCTGTCGCCCTGGGACAAGCGAACGGTCCTGGAAAGCGTCGCCAAGACGGGACGCTTCGTAGCTGTAGACGAGAGTTTCCCCACGTGCAGCGCCGCCAGCGAATGGGCGGCGACGGTGGCGGAAGAAGCCTTTCCCGATCTCAAGGCGCCGGTTCAGCGCGTAACCAACGCGGATGTGCCGATGCCCTTTAGTCCAGTCTTGGAAAAGGCGGTTCTCCCTTCCGCGGCTGATGTCGTCGCCGCGGTACATAGAACTTTGACTTGATTTCATCCAGGGCGCGAGTAATGCCAATTAAGTAACGGAACATTCATCACAGAGGCGCAGAGGGCACAGAGATAAATGGCGGAGCAATCAAATGCCTATCGATCGACTGATGGCCACTATGAAATTCATGAATCTCAAAAGGGATTGCCGATCAACTTCAAGGTACGATTTCTGAGAGAAGGAGCGGGGTAGTCCTTTAGTCCTTTCCCTCTGCGCTCTCTGTGTCTCTGTGGTGAATTTCCTGTATTTTGGGAGATAGAGGTCAGATTTACATGACTAATTTGAAGCTACTCGGAACTGACCCGGTAAGGAGATTGATGTGTCATTGATTCCAATCTATATGCCCAAATTCGGCATGACGATGGAAGCGGGTTTGATCGTCGAGTGGCTGGTGGCTGAGGGGGATTCTGTGGCTGAGGGTGATGGCATCGTTGTCATCGAAACGGAAAAGGTCAGCACGGAAGTGGAAGCGCCCGCCGGCGGCGTCGTGGTGGAATTGAGTTGCGAAGCGGATGACGAAGTGCCGGTGGGCGAGGTCATCGGCTACATTGAGTCGGCTTGATTATGGGACGCCTGGCCGGTAAGACCGCGCTTGTCACGGGAGCCGCTCGAGGCATTGGGCGCGCCATCGCCCTGCGCTTCGCCGCGGAGGGCGCCGATCTGGTACTTTGTGACCTGAACCTGGAGAACCTGCGCCAGGTCGCCGCCGAGGCGGAATCCAATGGGGTGAAGACCGTCGTTCGCAGGGCGGATGTGGCGCAGCGGGAGCAGGTTCAGCAAGTGGTTGATGAGGGTATTGCCGAGCTTGGCATGATCCACACGGTGGTCAATAACGCCGGGATCTTTTTCAACGCGCCCTTTGAGCAGACCAGCGACGAGCAGTACGACCGTATTATGGCGATCAATGTGAAGGGTGTTTTTTTGGTGTCGCAGATTGTGATTCGGCATTGGCTGCGTCACGAGATCAAAGGGACGATCGTCAATCTGGCGTCGATCGGCGCGGCGGTCGCCTTTGTCGATTCCGCCGCCTATTGCAGCACCAAGGGCGCCGTTGCGACCATGACGCGCTGCATCGCGCTGGAATATGGACCGCGCGGCATTCGAGCCAATTCCATGGCGCCCGGCATCATTGATACGCCGATGTTGCCCAGCCAGGAAGATAATGAACGCTGGGCCAACACGACGATACCGCTACGCCGTTTGGGCCAGCCGCGCGATGTCGCCGATGTCGCGCTCTTTCTGGCGTCGGATGAATCGCGCTATATCACGGGGGAAATGATCTTTGTCGACGGCGGCTGGATGCTCAATTGACCGCGGCACAGCCTCTGCGAGGAACGCGGCGTGAGGTTGCGTGACAAGGTGGCAATTGTAACCGGCGGCGGATCTGGCATCGGCGCGGCGAGTTGCTATGCCTTCGCCAGGGAAGGCGCCAGCGTAGCCGTGGTGAACCGGACACGGTCCAAAGCGGAGGCTGTGGCGAGCGCGATTGAATCCGAAGGCGGCCGAGCGATCGCAATTGGCGCGGATGTCGCCCTCAGCGCTGATGTGCGGACTATGGTCGATCAGACCGCTTCTGAATTGGGCGCGCCGGATATCGTATTCAACAACGCAGGCATCAGCCCAGCCGGTCGCGTCGCCGATATCAGCGAAGCCGATTGGGACGAGTGCCTCAATATCAACCTCAAATCTGTTTTCCTGGCTGCCAGATGCGCGCTGCCGTTGATGATTGAAGCGGGTGGCGGCCTCATCCTCAACACCGCCGGAACCTTCGGCATCCGCGCCGCCAAGAATAAAGCGGCTTACTCGGCCGCCAAGGCTGGCGTTATCAATCTCACGCGTTCCATCGCTCTCGATTACGCGCGCGACAATATTCGCTGTAACGCGATCTGCCCGGGCTATGTCGATACGCCCTTGAATGAAGGCTTCCCGCCGTCCGAGCGAGAGGCTTTTCTGGAAGAGTACCAGCCGCTGCGGGGGATGATCGGCGCGGAGGAGGTGGCGGAGATGGCGGTGTATCTCGCATCCGACGCCGCCAGGATGATCACGGGCCAGATCTTCGTACTTGACGGTGGCCAACAGGCCGGTCTTTACGCCTGATGCCAACAATCATTCATGCGCGATATACCTTGCGAGAGGGCGTCCTGGTCGAGGATTTGGCAATCGTCGTCGACGGAGACGCCATTATCGACGCCGGCACGCTCTCCGAGCTGGTCGCGCGTTACCCGGGAGCCGGTCGGGTCGGCGGCGATGACTACATCCTCGTACCAGCCTTCACCAATGCGCATGACCACGGACGCGCAGTGGGGACGCTGGCGCTGGGCGTCCCTGACAATTTCCTGGAATTATGGCTCGGTCATTTGGCGCGTCTTCCCAGCATACCGCCTTATCTGGCGGCGCTGTATTCTGGGCTGCAGTTGCTGGGTTCTGGCGTGACGGCGGTGGCCCACAGTCATAATCCAGGTTCCTGGTCCGCACTTACGGACGAGATACCGCAGGCGCTGCGCGGATATGCTGAGGCCGGCATTCGCGTCGCCATGCACCCGCCAATAGTCGACCAGAATCACCTGGTATATGCCGAGCGCGAGCATTTTCTCGACATGCTGCCGCCCGATCTGCGCCGAAGAGCCAGCGACGCGAATGCTGTCGACTTTAGCGCTGATGATTATTTCGCCTTGCTGGACGACTTATACGACAACTTCCATGACAACGAGCGGCATCGCGCGCATATTCAGGCGAGTCCAGCTGGCGGCCAATGGTGCGGCGATGAGTTGATCATCCGCGCTTGCGAGTGGGCGAGAGCGCGTCGCACGCGCGTACAGATGCACATGCTTGAAACGCGATATCAGCGGATATACGCCCGGAAAACCTGGGGCGCGAGCTTCATCCGTCATCTTGAGGACATCGGCGCGCTTGGCGACTGGCTCACGCTGGCGCATGTGGTCTGGGTTGAAGACGAAGACATCGAAGTGCTGGCGGAACGGGGCGTTGGCGTCGCGCACAATATCAGCAGCAACTTGCGCCTGCGCAGCGGCGTCGCGCCGATCGCTAAGATGGCGGCGGCAGGCGTGCCGGTGGGCATCGGCTTGGACGGGCAGACACTGGACGATGACCAGGATTTCCTGCGCGAAATGCGGCTGGCTTGGACAATCGGCAATCAGAGCGGGATGGCCGCGGCAGATCTCGACGCCGAGACCGTATTGCGGATGGGAACGGATGTCGCTGCGGATATCACATTTGGCGCCGACGTTCCGCTGGGAGTGCTGGAAGTTGGGGGACTGGCTGACCTGGCTTTGCTGGATTCAGAGGCGATCAGGCGCCGATGGGCGCCGGCTAGTTATCCGCCGCGGGAGCTGCTGTCGGCATTGCTGCTGCGCCGGAGCCAGCGCGAACATGTGCGGCATGTGATGGTCGGCGGCGACTGGGTCCTGCGCGATGGGGAGCATTTGAATATCGATGCGCGGGATATCGAGCGTGAGATCTGGGAGCGGTTAACGTTTGAAGCGCGAAGCCAGCCATCGAGACTTGAAGCCTGTCTGCGAAAGTTCTATCGCAGTTGGAATGACGGGGACTTGCCGATGCTGAGGCGATAATGGCGGGTCGCCTCTACCGGTTGTCGAGCGATTGTTGTTTTACTCAACCGAATTCGATACATTGCCAATGCGGCGAGCTTTTCGCTGCCGCCGAGCGTCTGTGGTAAACTAAGCGTCATCTGTCAGCGACTGGTTGTTTTTGCCGCCCATGAATTTCTTTCGTTACTTTGTCCGTCGCGTTGTTTTTATCATCCCGCTGCTGCTGGGGATCACAGTGGTCGCTTTCATCATCGCCAACGCCATTCCCGCCGATCCCATCAACGCCAACCTGCCGCCCAACGCGCTCAACGACGAAGAAACTATCGCCGCCTTCCGCAAGAAATGGGGCTTGGACAAACCGCTGCACGAACAATATTTGACCTATCTCGGCAATCTGCTGCGCGGCGATATGGGCACCTCGATCAAGTGGCGGACGCCGGTAGCCGAGGACATCGCCAAGCGCTTGCCAGCCACCATTGAATTGGCGACGCTGGGCATCATGTATGGCATCGTCCTGGGTGTGGGGCTGGGGCTGGTCTCCGCCATATGGAAGAACAGTTGGGCGGATTACATCGCGCGAGTCATCGCGCTAATCGGGGTTAGTTTTCCGGTCTTTCTCATCGCTTTGGTATTCCTCACGCTCTTTTACGCGCAGCTGGGTATCGCCGCGGGACCGGGCCGCCTTCATATACTCATGCGTCCGCCGCCGACGGTCACCGGCATGTACACGATCGACGCGCTTTTGAATGGCGATTGGAAGACATTCGGCAACGCGCTCTCGCACCTCATCTTGCCGGCGCTGACGCTGGCGCTGTATATCAGCGGCATCATCTCGCGCATTACGCGGTCTTCCCTGCTCGAAGTGTTGAATCAGGATTACATGCGCACCGCCCGCGCCAAGGGCTTGCGCGAACGGTATGTCATTGGCTTTCACGGGATGCGGAACTCGCTGATCCCGGTAGTGACGGTGATCGGCTTGTCTTACGGCAATCTACTGGTCGGGTCGATCCTTATCGAGTCGATCTTCGCCTATCCCGGCATCGGCTTTTATATGTTCCGCGCCAGCACGTCGCAGGACTTCCCAGCCATTATGGGTGTCAGCTTACTCTTCGCTTTCATTTATGTCGGAGTGAATTTTGTCGTCGATATCCTCTATTTCTTCCTCGATCCACGAATTCGAGTCGCCTAGCCGGAGCCAGCAGGCGCTTTATCACTTGCGCCGCAACCCCTTGGTCTTGTTCGGGCTGATTATCGCCATTTTGTGGATCGCCATCGCCTTCATCTCGCCGGCAATCGCCCCGGTCGAGCCCTTGCAGCAGGACCTGGTCAACCGCTTGCAAGCGCCGAACGAGTTGTTCTTAATGGGCTCGGACGAGTTGGGCCGGGATATCTTCAGCCGCGTTCTCTGGGGCTCGCGCATCACGATTCCCGCGGGCTTGGCGGTTATCATCATCGGCAGTTCGCTCGGCGTCATCATCGGCGCCGTCGCCGGTTACGCGGGCGGCTTGATCGACGAATTGCTCATGCGCCTCACCGAACTCTTCATGGCATTTCCTTTCATCATTTTGGCCATGGCTGTCACAGCCGCGCTGGGTCCTGATATCCGGAACGCCGTTTTGGCGCTGAGCGCGGTCTGGTGGCCCCGCTATGCCAGGATCCTGCGCGGACTCGTGCTGGAGGTCAAATCGCAGGAATACGTCGAAGCGGCTCATAGCGCGGGCGCCAGCGGTCTTTACGTGCTGTTCCGCACCATCTTGCCCAACTGCATCGCGCCGGCGGTTATTCTCGCCACGCTCGATATCGGCACCGCCGTCATCAGCTTCGCCGCCTTGAGCTTCATCGGCTTGGGACCGGAACCCTCGTCGCCGGAATGGGGGCGCATGGTCAGCATTGGCATCGACTTCTTCGACCAGTGGTGGATGTGGCTCTTCCCGGGCTTGGCCATCGCCAGCCTGGTCATGGCATTTAATTTCATCGGGGACGGCTTGCGCGATATCCTCGATCCGCGCCTGCGTGGGGAGTAGCGGCGCTTTCGTAGACCGATCAGCTACACACTCGTCCAATCGAAAACGACGCCGATAAATTCGTTTTTTCTGGTTTTCAAGCCGTGATAGGCTTCTGCAGCTTGATACGGGGAAAGGGTATGTGACAGCAGGGGCGCAACCTGCAGATCGCCGGAACGGATCAAATCCAGGGCGATTTCCGAGTTGCGTTCAATCGAATGCTTGACAAATGGATCCCTGGCGACCGGGTAGCGCCACTCGTGCGCGCCCTTGAAGGTGACATTGCCACACGAGTCCAGGTGGATGTAATCAAGCACATCGGTGAGATTGGTTTCATAGTCTCCACGCACAATCCCTACCAAGATGACTTCGCCGTAGCGCCCGACGAGCGGCAAGCCATCCATAAGCGCCCCGGTCCTTCCGCTAGCCTCGATAAGCGTCCCTACACCGCGCTGATTGGTTATCTCAGCCACTTTTCCAAGGGCAGAGGGCTTTTCCATCACAAGCGCGTTCTTGACGCCGCAATCTGCCAAGAGCGCGACGCGGCCCAGGTTATGATCCAGCCCGATGACGCGGCCGCCCTGCAAACGCGCCAACTGAGCGGCGAAATTGCCGACCAGTCCCAAGCCAATCACCGCCACATAGTCACCCAGTTCAATGTTCGATACACGAAGGGCGGTCAGCGCAATGGTTATCATGCGAGCGAAGGGAACCAGCGGCAGCGCGATACCAGCGGGCACAGGCAGGCATATCGAATCCGGCTTTGCCAGGTTGACGCGATTGAACTGCCTGTGCCCGCCCCAGGTATAAACGACATCCCCCGGCGCAACCCCGGCAACTTGATCTCCAACTTTCAGCACTTCGCCGACTGAGGTGTAGCCCGGCGTTGACGGGAAGCTAAACCAGGACTCAACCCCAGCTAAACAGGTGAGTTCCGTTCCCGCGCTGACGAGTGAGAAGCTCGTTTTGACAAGCACCTCATGCGCTTGAAGCTTTTCCAGGTTTTCTTCCAGCTCTCGCACTTCGACTTGATCGCATCCGGTGAAAACAATGCTCTTGTTTTTCATTATCTTGATGATTCCTCGCTGCTGTTTTCGGCGCGCTCGCGGACGTTAACGATAGCCATGGCAATTTGCCCTCGGATGAGAATCCCATTCCCGCATGTCAAAAGGAGCCTTGGGGCAAGCGGATATGCGAATGCCTATCAGCGGTCAAGTGCAAGGAATAGTTCGAGGTCCCGCATGACGGCGACCTTCGGCCAGGCCTCCGGCCGATTCTATATTGCAGCTTATACGGTTGTCCAATCAAATATGACGCCGACGTAGGTTTCTTTCTCGCGCTGCAAGCCGCGGTAGGCTCTTTCCGCCTCGTAAGGCGACAACGTGTGGGTGTGCAGCGGCGTCACCTGAAGGTCGCCGGAGCGTATCAGATCCATCGCGATCTTGGAATTGCGTTCCATCGAATGCTTGAGGAAAGGATCGCGCGCCACCGGATAGCGCCACTCGTGCGCCCCCTTGAAGGTCACATTGCCATGGCCATGGAGATGAATGTAGTCGAGCACGCCGGTCAGATCGGTTTGGAAGACGCCGCGCGGCGTACCCAGCAGGATGACTTCGCCGTAGCGCCCGACGATTGGCAGCGCATCGGGCAGCGCCGCCGGGACGCCGGTGGCCTCTATCAGCGTGGTCACGCCTTGCCCTTCCGTAATCGCGCCGACGTCGTCCTTGACCGTAGCTGGATTAATCGCCAGCGCGTGCGGAATGCCACAGTCGCGCGCCAGTTCCAGGCGTCCGCTGTTCAGATCCAGCCCGACCACGCGCCCGCCCTGCAAGCGGGCTAGCTGCGCAGCGAGATTGCCCACCGTGCCCAGCCCGACGACGCCGACATAATCGCCCAGTTCAATGTTGGAGACGCGCAGCGCCGTCATGGCGATGATAGCCATGCGCGTGAAGGGCGCCAGGCGCAGCGGCAGCCCCCGCGGCAACTTGAGGCAGATCTGCTGCGGACGGGTCGTATCGATCACGGTGTATTGCTTGTGCCCGCCCCAGTAGTGGACTTTGTCGCCCGGCGCTACGGCTGTTATTTCGTCGCCCACATCGACGACTTCGCCGACAGCGGCGTAACCGGGCGTCCCCGGAAATGGAAACCAGGCTTGCGTTCCTGACAGACAGGCGAGTTCCGTGGCCGCGCTGATCAGCGAATAGTCGGTCCGGACGAGTACGTCGTGCGCGCGGAGCGTCTCGAAATTGTCGTCTAGTTGTCCTACTTCAATCCGGTCCGGCGCTGTGAAAAGAACGCTAGTGTTTTTCATTTGACTTGGGATTTCCTCCACGTGCCGGCGCGCGTCAACGGGTAATGACCGGTTTCGCTTATTTACTGCCCGAAGAAATGACCACGCCCTGTATATAGTATCGCTGCAAGAGTATGAAGACCAATATGCTGGGCAGGGTCCCTGTGTGTGGTGAAAAAATATCTCGGTGGGGGGTATACCCCCACCCAGGGCAATCGCTTCAAATTGTTTTTTCACCACAAAGACACGAAGCGCCGCGTAGCTCTGTGCCCCCTACAGACCTCGATCAACTGGCTGTGTCGGCGGTCAGTGTCTACGCGACCTACGCGTCCCTCAATGGTTAGAAAACCCCAACGCGCGAATATTGAGCCGCTCTTTATCAGAACATCCGTGCTATCATGTCTGCAAGCACATTGAAGCGAGGACCCCCATGCCCAAAACCAGAAACTTCTCAAGATCGCGAAAAACAAGACCCCATGCGCCTGCTCGATATCCATAACCACATCAACGCCGTCTACCTGTTTATGCAAACCCTGTCGCTCATGCGACGAGAAGGCAACCTATTTTGCGTGAGCGCGGCATACCTTTTCGCTGCCGCCCTGCGGCTGCTTGCAGGCATCCATCATCCTACCCTGCGTCCCCGACAAAACGCAACTTTGTCCGAAAAAAGTTTTTCTTTGTTCGCGAAACGGACAATGTCGGAAAAACTCATAACCAAGAAACAACTGCCCGATAGCCCCGCGCCTGCTCCCAACGCCGCCATTCAACCTCCAGCCAACCCGATCCGCCCAACCGCGCCCCCTTCACCGCCGGACTCTAAAAAATCCCCCTCCGTAAAAAAACAGACTATATCTATACGGTATCTATACACTTCCGGAATTTAGGTCTAATTCCAGGGTACTTCAAGGGGCACTTCAAGAGCAAAAGCCGCCTTTTTGGAGGATTCATGGGACGATCGACACAAAATGATTTTGAAGCGATTGCTCTGCTCTGTTCTCCCGCGCGCGTTGCTCGTCGCCGATCGCATGCGCTAGAATCCGCGACAGTAGTTGCGCTATGATCGCCACCCGCGAAACAGCCGGAAAATCGGCGCATCGCACAAACATATCCGGGAACAGAAGAGCGAAACCATGAGCGGACAACCCAATATCCTCTTCGTCATGACCGACCAGCAGCGCAGCGATACGATCCGCTCCCTGGGCAATCGGGCGATACGCACCCCGGTTCTGGATTCGCTGGTTCAAGATGGACTCGCCTTTAGCAACTGCTACACGCCATCGCCGGTCTGCGTCGCCGCGCGCAGCGCGACTATCACCGGCCTCCCGCCCCACCTGAACGGCTGTACCTCCAACAATGAATCGCCACTGCGCCTGCGGAGCCTCATGCAGGTCCTGCAAGAATGCGGCTATCGTACGCATGGCATCGGCAAAATGCACTTCAATCCGCAGGTTGACGCTATGTGGGGCTTTGACAGCCGCGATATTTCCGAAGAAGGCGCCAGGCGACCGCGCAGCCGCAATGACTATCATGACTACCTGGAAGCGAATGGATACGGTCATGTGCTAGAACCGCACGGACTGCGCAGCGAAATGTATTACGTCCCGCAACCATCGCAACTGCCCGCCGAACATCATCACAGCAGCTGGGTAGCGGACCGCGCCATCGACTTCCTGGCAAAACGCGACCCCGAACAGCCGTTTTTCCTCTGGACAAGTTTCATCAAGCCGCATCCGCCCTTCGAGTCGCCCGTTCCCTGGAACAAACTTTACCGCGCGGCTGATATGCTGCCGCCGCATCGCCCCGAAGGATTTCAAGATTTGCTGAACTACTGGAATCACCATCAGAATCGCTACAAATATCGTGACAAAGGCTTCGACGAGATGCTCTTTCGCACCATCAAAGCGATGTATTACGCCTGTATTTCTTTCATCGACTTCAATCTGGGGCGGATTCTGAACGCCTTGGGCGACGACATCAACAATACCATCATCGTCTATACCGCCGACCATGGAGAACTGCTGGGCGACTACGGCAGCGTCGGCAAGCGCAGCATGTTGAACCCGGCGGCGAAAGTCCCCTTGATTCTGCATGCGCCCGGCATCGAAGGCGCCGGGCGGCAAATCGACCAGCCGGTCAGCCTGCTCGATATCTTCCCGACATTCGCCACTGCCGCTGGCGCCGATTGCCCGCCTCCATCGCCGGAGGGAAGGGATCTCTTCACCGTCGCAGCGGGCGACTGCCAACGTGAGCATGTCTACAGCCAATTCAGCGAAGGTCCCACCGGTCTGTACATGATCGCGAGTCGTGACTGGAAATACATCTACTCGGCGGCAGACCGCAAACAATGGCTCTTTGATCTGCGCGTTGACCCGCGCGAGACCAAGAATTGGGCGGGCAACCCGCGCTATGACGGCATACTGCAAGATTTGAGGCAGAAGCTCATCGGGCGCTTCGCAGGCGACGCTTACGAACGGGCAATAGAAAACGGCGCTTGGCGCGAATATGACCCTCCCGCCTTTCCGAATCCGGCCGGGGACGAGGGACTCTTGTTCCAGGATGCGCCCCACCTCCCCGATCTGCTGAAAGCGCTGGGACTCTACTACAAACCATGAAGCCGGGCGGCTTTTTTGCCCCGTTTTGCGGCATTCGCGCTCCAGGGCGCCGACCATCCACCTTTTGATAAGCCGCGTCACTCGATAGAGCGGGAAGCCTGATATCGCCACTGCCGACGGCGCGATAGATCTTTTCGCTGCCGCCGAGCGGCTGTTACAATTGCGCCGACAGATCAACAGCTTCCGAAAGTGACGACTTGACTATGATGAAAATCAGCGCATTTGGCGACGAAATCGCTGTCGATTTTGCAGAACAACTGCGAGTGATGCAGCGCCTGGAAATCCCCTTGATTGATATTCGCGCGGCTTGGGGCGTGAATTGCTCGCAATTCACCGGCGAGCATGTCTCGCGAATCAAAGACCTCTGCGTCCGCTACCAGATTAAGGTCAGTTGCATGGGCAGCCCGATTGGCAAGTCGCCCATCGAAGACCCGATCGAAATCGAATGCGAGCGCCTGAGGCGTGTTGGCGCAGTCGCCGATCAGCTCGGCACACGCAACATCCGCATCTTTTCTTTCTATCCTGAAGCCGGCGTCGACGACGCGGCCATGCAATCCGCCATTGATCGGCTCGGCAAGCTGACGGATCTCGCGACGTCCTTGGACCTGCAATTGCTCCTGGAAAACGAAAAAGGCGTCGTCGGCGATCTGCCGGAAAACTGCCTGCAACTGATGAAAGCGATTGATTCGCCAAACTTCCGTTTTATCTGGGATCCCGCCAATTTCGTGCAATGCGGCGCCACCGAACACGTCGACGCCTGGTGGGACGCGCTGCATCCCAGCATCGGTTATATCCACATCAAAGACGCGCTTCTGCCCGAGGACGTTTCAAACGGTCATGGCGAGCGCTCCACCGTGAAGGTAGCCGGCCAGGGTGACGGTCAAGTGAAAGAGTTGCTGGCGAACTTAAAAGCGAGCGGTTACAACGGCGTGCTCTCGCTGGAGCCACACCTGCTGGAAGCGCGGCATTCCAGCGGGTTCAGCGGCGCGGATGGCATGGAGATGGCGGTCACTGCCCTGCGCGGCTTGATGGCTGAGGTCGGGATTGCGGAGGGGCGATAGCGGACCGGTGGTCGATGTAATCGGCAATTTCGGTGTTCAGTATCTCTCGGCTACGAGCGGACGTATCAACCGGCTCTTTCGAAGCCAGACCTGCTTGTAGCGCAAACTCCGCGAACCTAGCTAGCGATCCGGGCGGGTATTTGGCTTCGCATTCGTCTTGTACCACCGTATACCCGAACTAAACCAAGATCATCACATGCACTTCCCGCGGACCATGCGCCCCTTTCACCAACTGATGCGCGATATCAGCCGTCTTGCTGGGACCGGAGACGATCGTGGTATTGCTGGCTCGCCGAAAGGCCGGGTAATCGTCCCGCCGCTGCGCCTCTTCCCAGCTTTCCAAGTCGGGCAGGATTTGCTCCGCCCTCATCAGCGCGATATGCACGTCCGGCAAAAGCGATGTGCTGCGATAGCGCCCCGCCCCGCTCTCGACGATCAGGCTGCCGGTAGCCGCCAGCGCTGCCGTGACGCCGGTGATTCCCACGCGCGTATCGCCGTCGTCATGTCGGTCGACCGCCACCCCCAGCGATTCCAACATGCCCTGCAAGCCGTCCATGGGCAACTCCGCTTCGTCCCAACACAAGACTGTCTTGTCCTCGTCGATCAATTCCATGATCTGTTCAACCGCCTCGTTGGAGGTTACCTGATACACGAAGCAGCCCAGCGCCTCCGCCTCGGATATAAATCTTCGCAGTCGTTCGGCCGGCGATAGATCTTCCATCGGGATCATACGTCGCCGGTCCTCAATTGGCGCCACATCGGCGAAGGGCTGCCGCGTCGCCCGCAGCTTGCCCAGTATCTGTTCACGCGCGCCCACGTTTGCGTTCCTTCCATAGCTGGCGAAAGGGCTTGCTGGCAAACTCCGGGAAATCACGGTGCTTCGTCCAGTTGCCCAGGACGCCGGGCATGTATTCACCCATGACATGCTGGCCCGCCCGCGCTGCCACGCCGCCCAAATTGAAGCGCGTCGGCGACGTCATGCCGATGGACCACATCTTCATCGCCATATCCCAGCCAGCCTTGCTCTCGCCCGCTTGCACCAGGTCCCAGCGCAGATCGAGCAGCATCCGCGGCAAGTCGATATCGACCGGGCACACTTGCTTGCAGCTGCCGCAAAGACTGCTGGCATGCGGCAAGGGGGTCGCATTTTCCAAACCGACGAATAGCGGCGTCAAGACCGCGCCGATGGGACCGCCATAGACCCAGCCGTAAGCGTGACCACCCATGGTGCGATAGACCGGGCAGGCGTTTTGACAAGCGCCGCAGCGAATACACGATAGCACTTCGGCATACTTTGTGGCGTAGATATCGCTGCGGCCGTTGTCCACCAGGATGACATAAGCATGCTCCGGACCGTCATCTTCATCATCCCGCCGCGGCCCGTTGATGATATTCGTATAAACCGTCAACTTCTGCCCGGTGGAACTGCTCGGCAGCACTTGCGTCAGGGTCGCGTAATCCTCGACCGTGTCCACCAGCTTTTCGATGCCCACCAGCGCGACATGCACGCGCGGCAGCGAGGTGCACATGCGGCCGTTGCCCTCGTTCATCACCAAGCCGATGGATCCCGTTTCCGCGATCAGGAAATTGCCGCCGGAAATACCCATATCAGCGCCCAAGAAATCTTCGCGCAGCATCCTGCGCGCGAAAGCCACCATTTCCTCGGCATCGTCAGTCGGCTCCATGCCAAGTTCATCCACGAAGACATCGCGGATTTCCGCCTTGGTTTTGTGCATGACGGGACCGACGATATGGCTGGGCGTTTCATTCGCAAGCTGGATGATGTATTCGCCCAGGTCGGTTTCAACCACGCGCAGTCCCGCCGCTTCCATGGCATGGTTGGTGCCCAGTTCTTCGCTGAGCATGCTCTTACTCTTGGTCACGGTTTCTACACCGTGGCGACGCGCGATGTCCAGCACCAGCTGATTGGCTCCCGCGGCATCAACCGCCCACTCTACCTGGAACCCATTTTTCTTGAGATTGCGCTCGGCTTTTTCCAGCAGATCCGGCAAGCGCCGCAGCGCCCGCCGTTTGGCTTCAGCCGCCTGCTGCCGCATGAATTCTCCGTGTTCGTTGCTGTGCGCGAACATGGTATCCAAGCGCTTGTAATAAGCGGCGCGCGTGCCTTCGCCAACCGCATGCTGCAAATCGTCATTGTGCAAGGCGACATCAGCCAGGGCGATGAAGTTGTTGGATTCAACTGCCATCGTCATGCGCGTCCTCCATCAAGCCCCTTGGCCAAAACCTCCGCCAGATGAACCACCCGCTTGCGGGACTTGTTGCGCGACAAGCCGCCGTTCATCTGGGTCAAGCAACTGACATCGCCGGTGACAATGGTATCCGCCGCCGAGGCGTTGATATTATCGACTTTGTTCTTCAACATCGCGTTGCTGATATCCGCCATCTTCACGCTGAACAAGCCGCCGAATCCGCAGCAAACTTCGCATTCCTTGAGCTCGACCAGCTCGGCGTTGCCCAGATTCGCGATCAATTCCCGCGAGGCTCGTCCCAAGCCCAAGCCGCGCAAGCCGTGGCAAGCATCGTGCATGGCGAAGCTCTCTTTTTCGGGTAGTTGCAACTGCAGATCGACGATGCCCAAGCCGTCAACCAGGAACTCGCTGAATTCCCAGGTGATGGCTGCCATGCGCCGCGCCTGCTCATAGAGTTCGCCGTCTTCAGGCTTGAACAAGTGCGGATACTCATGCCGTACCATAGTAGCGCAAGAGCCGGAGGGCGTGACGATGACCTCGGCGTCCTTGAAAGCCTTGAAGAAATGCACCGCGACAGTCCGAGCTTCATCGCGATAGCCGGAGTTGAAGGCCGGCTGCCCGCAACAGGTCTGCGCCATGGGAAAGTCCACGTCCACGCCGATATGCTCCAGGATGTCGACGGCAGACATACCGGTTTGTGGATAGATCATATCGACGATGCAGGTGACAAAGAGCGAGACGCGCTTGCCAACGGGTGATTCGCGTTCGAGTAAGGCCATGTTTTCCGCTTTTGCTATTGCTGTGACCGAACGCCGCCTAGTGTAGCGGAAAGCCGCCCGTCAAGCTATCGTGTACTAAATGAAGTGGATTTCTGTCTATCTTAAGACGACCGGTAATTCAGAGAAAAGAAGAGTGTCCAGCGAAAGGCTAAGACATACCGCTACACTGAGTCAATCTTCATCCGATACAAATAGCCAGTATCGCCTTGGCATGCAAAAGGAAGGAAAGCGGCTCTCATAATACTCCCTGACTGCCAAAGGCGGTGTTCCTATACCTCGAATGGTATCATCTGAACCGATCAAACACACTAGGACCGTGGCGGTAGCATGAAATGCGATGTAGCAAGCAAGCAGTACAATGCCAACCGTTATGATGACGAGCATAAACTTCCTGCGAACTGAATAGCATTTGCGCTTTTTCTTCATTACTACCCCCTGCTGAAATAATCAGCATATCGCCAGGATTGCCCCAGACGTCCGCTGTACTATCTAGTTCTCTAAGTTGGTCACTGTACATACGATTGATCATAGCTGCGATTCTAACGGAACCTTCGACAGTGGCAGCATAATATCCAATGTCCTGTCGTAACTTCCATGGTACGTCGTCGAGCTTGCCCATCCGAAGCGCTACTTCCTCAATTGTCTCGTTAGTGTGATGTGGCGCAATGATGTTATGTTGCCCTCTTGCCACCAAATCGCCTCCTCCTGCCGCATCACGATCTCGGCCGGATTACCCACCTCCGCCAGCAACTGCGCCTCATAAGCCGCGCGCGATTCCGCAGTCTCTGCCGCGCTCGGCAAAGCCACATGCTCCCGGTTGAATATCTCGTCCAGCAATTTCATCCTGTCGCCGTCCCGCTCGTAAATGTATTGCATCCCCGACGGCGTCACAACGATCAAATACCGCACCCCCAGCCAGAGCGCCGCGTCAAAGTCCGCTTGCGAGCCAAGACTGATGCGTTACAATTTCAGATAATTGCATCAATGAAAATTGGACAAACTATGTCCCTTTCCGACACTGTAAGTCAAGTCTTCCAGAATGAATTCGGCGCAGAGCCGACATTCATCGTGCGCGCGCCGGGGCGGGTCAACCTCATCGGCGAACACACCGATTACAACGACGGCTTCGTTTTCCCCATGGCCATCGACCGCGCGACCTTTATCGCCCTGCGTCCGCGCGCCGACAAGCGGGTGCTTGCTATTTCGCCCGACATGGACGACCGACGCGACTTCGCGCTGGACGATCTGCGGACTCCGGCAGAAACGGAGTGGATCGACTATCTGGTCGGCGTAGCCTGGGCTTTACAAGAGCGCGGCTATGATTTGTGCGGCTGGGATGGCGTCGTCAGCGGCGATGTGCCCATCGGCTCGGGATTGTCGTCGTCGGCCGCCTTGGAACTGGCGACGGCGCGCGCCTTTTATGAGGTCTCCGGTTTCGCATGGGATGCCGCGGCCATGGCGCTAGCTTGTCAAGCCGCCGAGAACGAATGGCTGGGCGTCAAGTGCGGCATCATGGACCAGATGATCTCCGCCGCCGGCGTCGAAGATCGCGCCCTGCTCATCGACTGCCGCAGCCTGGAGACCGCCACAGCGCCGTTGCCGCCCGGTACGGTCGTGGTCATCCTGGATACCAACACGCGCCGCGGCTTGGTCGACTCGGCATACAACGAACGGCGCGCGCAATGCGAGGCGGCGGCGCAGCATTTTGGCGTCAAGGCATTGCGCGATATGGACCTAGGAACGTTTTTGGAGCGGGAGCAGGAACTCGATAATGTGATCCGCAAACGCGCCAGCCATGTCGTCAGCGAAAATACGCGCGCGCTGAGCGCCCGCAAAGCCATGGAGGAGGGCGATGCCGACCTGCTTGGTCAATTGATGATCGCCAGCCATATCAGCTTGCGCGACGACTTCGAAGTATCCAGCCCGGCGCTGGACGCCATTGTCGATTGCGCCAATGCCGAAGCGGCTTGCTACGGCGCGCGCATGACCGGGGCTGGCTTCGGCGGTTGCGCCGTGGCGCTGGCGCGAGCCGACGGCGTTGAGACATTCGTGGCTCGCGTCGGCGCCTGCTATCGCGAAGCGACGGGAAACCAGCCCATCATCACCGTCACCGGCGCGAGCCGCGGCGCGGAAACGATCTATCCCTAGAGCGCTGTTCAGATGCAAGGAAAAAGTCCGCTGCCGAACGACGACGCTGAGGAAACTATCCCTTGACCGCGCCCGCCGTCAGACCTTCCACGATGCGGTTTTGGAAGATCAAGACCAGCGCGACCAAAGGAATGGTGACGACCATAGCCGCCGCCATAATTTCGGCGATCGGCTCCTGCTCGGAGAATTCGCCCGAGAATAGAGCGAGAGCTACGGGCACAGTTTGCGCCGAAGGATTGGTAGCGGTGAAGTTAAGGGCGAACAAGTATTCGTTCCAGGACTGCACAAAAGCCAGCAAGCCGGTAGTGACGAGGGCGGGCGCGGTCAGCGGCAGCAGGATGAGGCGGAAGGTCTGGAAGGGCGTACAGCCATCGACCGTGGCCGCTTGTTCGATCTCGGCGGGCAATCCCTTGAAGAAGCTGGTCAATACCCAGACGGTAAATGGCAAGGTGAAAACGGGATAGGTAACCAGCAGGGACAAGCCGGTGCCGAAGAAGCCAAGTTGGCGGACGATGGTATACAAGCCTGACAAAATCGAGATGGCTGGGAACATGGTCATGGAGAGCACGACGTAGAGCAGGACGACGCGCCCGCGGAAGCGTAGCCGGCCCAGCGCGTAGGCGGCGAAGGAACCGGCGACCAGAGCGAATATCGATGCCGCCGAAGAGACCAGCGCTGAATTGCGCAGCGCCAGCAGGAATGAGCCGCCGCGAAAGACGTATTGGTAGTTCTGCAAGGTGGGATTCCGCGGCAGGTAACTGGCGGTTTGGAACATCTCGTTCTCGGTTTTGAAGGAAGTGGCAAAAGCCCAGTAGAAGGGGAAGAGAGCGTAAACCGCGACTATGATCACCAGGACGTAGAGGAGCGCTTGTTGCAGCCGCCCTCTCAATTCTTTGGGTGTCATGCCGAAGATGCGGTTGACGCGCGGGGCTTTCTGAACCATTTCAAGACTCCACATTCAAAAGGCGCACGTAAATGAAAGCGAAGACCGAGATGAAGATGAAGATAATCACGCTGATGGCGGAGGCATAGCCATCCTGTTGATTGCTGACGAGCGTTTCGAAGTTGTATGTGGCCATTGAAAGTTGCTGCCGCCCGAAAAGCACATTGAAGAGGTCGAAGACGCGCAGGGCATCCAGCGTGCGGAAGATGAGGGCGATGGCGATAGCGGGACGCAGCAAGGGCAGCGTGATCGATAGGAAGCGGCGTATCGGATTGGCGCCATCGACGGAAGCGGCTTCGTAGAGATCGCTGGGTATCACTTGCAAGCCGGCGAGGAGAAGCAGCGCCATAAAGGGCGCTGTCTTCCAGACATCGACGATGATAGCGGTGGGAATCTGCAATGATGGATCGGACAGCCAAGCCAGCGGCGCTTCGATGGCGCCCAGGTCCAGCAGAATCTTGTTGAAGATGCCGGCGCTGGTGTCTTTGAGCATCAACTCCCAGAGGCGCGCCGAGATCACTGTCGGGATCGCCCAGGGCACCAGCATGACCGCGCGCATAGCGCCGCGCCCGCGGAACTTGGAATTGACGATCATCGCCATGAATAAGCCGATAAGCAACTCCAGCGCGACAGAGATGACGGTGAAGATGACAGTTGTAATGATCGCCTCGATGAAGTCGTCGTCCAAGCCGCTGATCGCCGCCGATTGATCGCCGCCGACCGGTACGTTGACAATAGTCCGATAACCAGCGCGCAGCAATTCGCGGTCAATCGACTCCCAGCGAATGCTGCCATTGGCACGAGTATCGCAAGGACCGTCAGTGACGCTCTTCTTGCAAGCTACGGTATCAACGCGGAAGGTCAGCAGGTTGAGATAATTCTCCAAGCCGACGAATTGCGGGACCTCGCTGCCGGCGAAGCGCTTGTCGGTCAAGCTGCGGATGAAAGTTTGCTCGAGCGGGCGCGCGGCGACCAGGACGAAAATGGTCAGCGTGGGGATGAGCATGTTCCAAGCCAGGCGCGTTTCGCGGCCGAGCAGGGAGTCATCGCCGCTGAACAGCCGATCTATGTTTCGGTTGAGCCAATGCCACAGTCCAAAGGTTATCAGCGCGGCAATTAATGCCGGCGCAATGGCAGCGCTCATGCTGCCCAGGTCAACCGTTTCCCGGTCCATCGCGGCGCTGTTGACGAAGTTGAAAACCGTGAGCGCGATATAGGCGACAAGCCCCATGCCCAGCCACAGGATTGCGATGCGCGCCCAATAGGCGACGCGGATATCGCCGCCCCGCAGCCGGACACCGATCGCCATGAAAGCAACGCCCAAAAGCGCGAAGAGCGCCGAGACGATGATGCCAAAACGTTCAAGATAAATGAGCAAGAATGATGGCGCTTGCGGGTCTTCCTCCGACGGCGTCCAATTCAATGCCAGTTGAATGGCTTCATCGTTGGCGACTGTCAGAATGAAAAAGATGATTGCCAGCGCGCCAATCACGATCATGACGACGCTGAGCGCAGAAATCTGCAATTTGTTTCGAGCGGGATCTGCGGCGTGATGCATTGCGATTCCAATAAAGGCTGAAGGGAAGGGAGGATCCCGTAGCTACGGGACCCTCGCGGAATAGATCTAAGCTTGCCTTATTGACCCAAGAGATCGGCCAAATCCAATTCGAGCAGTTCCAGCGCTACCTCAGCGTCTTCTTCCCCAGTGAGAATGGAATGGATGGCGTTGAAGTAGAGGGTGGATACGGCATTATAGCGATCCTTCGAGAAGGTCGAAGGCC
The DNA here is from genome assembly GCA_022820665.1 of Anaerolineae bacterium. Taxonomy (GTDB): domain Bacteria; phylum Chloroflexota; class Anaerolineae; order Aggregatilineales; family Phototrophicaceae; genus UBA6055. The sequence continues at coordinate 112,357 of JAJEFB010000012.1, forward strand.
GCGCGGAGGTGATTTCGACCAGATCGGGGCTGGCGAAAGGCATAGCCGCCTGAACATCGGGATCGGCATAAAGCTCGAGAGCAGCTGGCGGCGACGTGGTATCAAGGGCGTAGCCCTTTTGGCTGGCGACGCTGGTAAAGAATATGGCGAAAGCTGAGGCCGCTTCCGGATGTTCGGAATACTTGGAGACGCCGATATGCCAACCGCCAAGGGTGGATGCGCCATGGCCGGAATCGCCAGCGGGCAGTGGCGCTACGTCAAAGCCAGGGATGTCCTCGCTTTGTCCGCTGAGAACATAGGCGTAGGGCCAATTGCGCATGAAAGCGGCGTTGCCGGCATGCCAGACGGCGCGGGAATCTTCTTCCTGATAACCGACGACGCCAGGCGGGCTGATCGTGCCGACCCAGCCGGCGGCTTGTTCATACATTTCCACAGCGGCGTCGCTGAGGGCGCTGATGGTGCCGTCGCTCTGCAGGAAGTTCTCGCCAGTGGCGGAGACATGCCATTCCAGCGCGTCGCAGGTCAGGCCCTCGTAGGCGTTGCCTTGCCAGACGTAGCCCCAGAATTCATCGTTACCTTCGGCGCGTTCGCCGGCTTGGATTGCCGCGGCCATTTCTTCCAACTCGTCCCAGGTTGCGGGCGGCGCGTCGTAGCCGTATTTCTCCAGCAAGTCGGTACGGTAGTAGAGCATGCCGAAACCGATTCGCATCGGCAGAGCCACCAAGCGGCCGTCAACCGTATCGTTTTGGATTAGCGCCGGCAATTGGGCGTCAATATGAGATTGCGGCGCGATGTCGCTCAAGTCGATCAGATGCTCCGCCAACTGGCCGGGCCAAATGACGTCCACGCGAATGACATCAAGGTCGCTGCTTTCCGCCTCGAAAGCGGTGAGGTAGAAGGCGATCAGGTCGGTGACGTTGGCGGCGCCTTCGTTACGCTCGACCGTGATATTGGGGCAGACTTCTTTAAAAGCGGAGATGATGTTGTCTTCTCCAACGGGATGGCTGCCGACCGGGTCGCCGAAAAACTTAATGGTCACTTCTTCGTCTGTACCACAATCGAATTCGTGACCATCCGCCAATGCCACGCCAGCCGGAATGGCAAGAACAAAGACCAACAGCAGCAGAATGAGTTTACGCATTGCTAATTCCTTTCATTGAAAGCGTCAAATCGGACTAAAATGAAGGCTTTCCAGCGATGTCATCCTTTCTACTTTGTTATGCAACTACGAACATCTCCATTCGGATGGAAACCGAGGGAGCGCCTTCCAAAATTACAGCGCAGCGCGATCAACCCAAATCGGCGAGCTCCAAGCCCATTGACCGTTGCGTTGGCGAACGCGCGCATAATACCAGTCGCGGGAGGTCCCGTCCGATTCATGCGCCAGGGTGACCAGCCGCTGGCAGTTTTGCCGCGGCGCTGCCTGATGAAAAACAAAAGCGGGCGCAACAAAACTGCCGGTATAGAAGGATCGCGCTCCGCGCGCCAATTCCGCCAGCGAGAGCGCCACCTGCGCGCCGTTGATTCTAGCATGTATTTCCGCGCCTAATCCACCGTCAATATGCAGGGTCACAGCTTGCATGGCCGCGCTGCGCGCGGTGGCATTGCGAGGACTGCGCGTCCGCAACCGCAGGCTGCCATCCTTCTTGACAAAGAGATGGCTCCAAACGCAGGAATCGTCGTCTTCGAGGTCCGGCATGGCAATATCCTTGCCGCGCAGATGCGGCTCGACTCCCAGTAGTTCGCCGCCTTCGACAGACAACTCCATCTCCCAATCGGTCAATGACTCGCGCTCACCCCAGCCCAGTTCCAGCCGCAGCTTGCATGGACCGCTTCCGTCATAGATTGCGGGCGAGATCGCCTCCCGATGAATCACGCGGTTGTTATGCAAGATATCAATTGTGTCTATCGTCGAGGCGGCGTCTACCGCTACCTCGATGTTGCGTTCATATCTGTAAGGCAAGACCGCGCCCATGGGCGCGCCGTTGAGGGCGAATCGCAGCCCGATGCGGTCCCCGGTCAGGGCATAAGTTCGCCGGCGACAGATGGCTTCCCAAATGGCTTCGCGACTTAAGTCCTCCGCCCATACCGCCGCCAGCCCATAACCATAGTTTCCCGGGTGCGCGCTGTGATCGTCGGTCGATCCGATAACACCAAACACATGACCTTCTGCCAGTCCATGCTGCATCGTGCTGCGCTGGTCGCGCGGACCCATCGCATGCAGATAAGCCGGCTCCGCGTCAGTCGATTCCGATGCGCCGTGAAAGGACATGATTTCCACGACCGGGGACAACTCGCTGCTGAAGCTGCTCCAATCGATGCCGCGGAAGCCCTGCTTGTATCCAATATGATGGGGGATCACCAGGCTGGGATGCGGATGCCGCCGCAGACGCTCGCGCAGTTCTTCGAGCTGCGCCGCGTGAAAGATCTCCGGCGTGGCAATATCTCGGAAATAGACGCAGTGATCGCCATAGCGCATTGAATGCCATTCGAAGGAGGGAAAGGTGAGGAACTGGCCTTCGCTGTTCGCCGATTCCATTGCCCTGAGATAATCGTTCCAGGCGACGCCGGCACGCTGGAAGCCGCGTTGATGATAATCGACCAGATAGTCGAGGCGCGGATCGCCCCTGGGCATATCGTCCCAGTGCCCGTGCAAGGTAACGCTGACGAAATCCAGTTGCAGCCGGGCATTGTGCAGAGCCTCGTCCAGCGTGCCCCTGCCATAACTCAAGCCGCAGTGATTGTGGATATCGCCGTAATACGGCTTCAGACCCGCGTATCCGTCCACGCTGCTCCTCTGGCTCAGTTCCTGCGAAAGGGCGCCAACGCGATTATACCCTAAGCTACGCCGCAGGGACGCCCCGGTTTCTTAGCCGTTGAGAATCCCAACCGACCTGATAAAATCACGGTTCATTCTTGATCCGAAACGAGGAGAGCTTGATGAGCGGCGACGCTGCATGGCGTATCTTCACCGATGTGGAGGCGGCAAAGCGAAGCATCCTGAAACGGCATTCTCTGCGCGACACCGATGTGCCCGAGGCGCTCATCGAGCGCTCGGTCTCGATCTTCGGCGAGCGGATCATGCCCGAGGAAGCGGTTCGCCGCATTATCCGTAGCGTCCGCGAGCGCGGCGACGGAGCGATCCGCGAGTGGAGCCGCAAAATCGACAACATCAGCCTGGATCGCCTCGCTGTGTCGCCCGAAGAGATGAACGAGGCTCTGCAAGCAATCGCGCCGGAACTGCGCGGCGCGCTGACACAGGCTGCAGAGCGGATACAGAGCTTTCACGAGAAGCAGCCGATCAGCAGTTGGATCGATGCCGGGGAAGACGGAGCGCTCGGCCAACTGATCCGGCCGGTCGATTCGGTCGGGGTGTACGTGCCCGGCGGAACGGCGCCCTTGCCGTCTTCGCTGTTGATGAGCGTCATCCCGGCCCAGGTGGCAGGGGTGCCGGAGGTCGTCGTCTGCACGCCGCCCGGCAGCGGCGCTGGCGACATCCATCCGGCGATCCTGGCGGCGGCGGCCATCACCGGCGTCGAGAAGATCTACCGTATCGGCGGCGCTCAAGCCATCGCCGCCATGGCTTATGGCAGCGAGACCGTCCCGCGCGTCGCCACCATCGTCGGCGCGGGCAACCTCTTTGTCACGCTTGCCAAACAGCAAGTCTACGGCGATGTCGGCATTGATGGCTTGCTGGGACCGACCGAGACCTTGGTCATCGCTGATGAAGGTGCCGATCCTAAGCTCGCGGCGGCGGATCTTTTGGCGCAAGCCGAACACGATGTGCTGGCGTCGGCGATATTGTTGACGCCGAGCATGACCTTGGCTGAAGCGGTCCGGAAAGAGATTTCAAAGCAGGTTGCGCCGCTGGAACGGCGGGACATCGTCTTTGGGGCGATGGTCGACCGCAGCGGCGCTGTCGTCACCGCCGATCTGGACGAGGCTTTTCAGCTTGCGAATGACTACGCCGCCGAGCACCTCTGTCTGCTCGTCGACGATCCCTGGTCCTGGATCGGGGTGGTGCGCAACGCGGGCGGCGTCTTTCTCGGCGAACACTCATACGAAGTGCTGGGCGACTATGTGGCCGGCCCCAGTCATGTCATGCCCACCGGCGGCACGGCTCGTTTCGCTTCGCCCTTGAATCTGCTGCACTTCGTCAAAGTGACCAGCTTGATCGCGCTCGATAAATCCAGCGCGCTGGCGCTCGGTCAATCGGCCGAGACCCTGGCAAGAGCCGAAGGACTGACGGCGCATGCGGCGGCGGCGAGGCTCCGCCGAGAGATGGATGCGCCATGAGCGACAAAGTGCGCATCCGCCGCGATGTCGCGTCCATGAGCGCATATACGCCGACCACATCGCTCGATGTCTTTGCCGAGCGACTGGGCATGGCGGTTGGGGACCTGATCAAGCTGGACGCCAACGAGAACCCCTTTGGTCCCTCGCCGCGGGTCGGGCAAGCGCTGGCGAATCTGCAGCATATGAATGTTTATCCCGATCCCGAATCGGGCCGCCTGCGCGAGTTGCTGGCGACATACATCGGCGTTCCCAAGGAGCAAATTCTTTGCGGCGCCGGCGCTGATGAGCTGATCGAGATCATCTTGCAGCTTTTCATCGAGCCGGGCGATGTCGTCATCAATACGCCGCCGACCTTCGCCATGTACGGCTTTGACACGCCGCTCTATCACGGTCGGGTCGTCGATGTTTATCGTCGCGAGGACTTTTCGCTCGATGTGGACGCGATTGAAGCCGCCCTGCGCCAACACGATGCCAAACTGCTCTTCCTCTGCTCGCCCAACAACCCCAGCGGGGACATGATCGAGGCCGGCGATATTGACCGCCTGCTCGAGTTGCCCTTGACCGTCGTGGTCGACGAAGCTTATATCGAGTTCGCCGAGAGGGAGAGTTTGGCCGCCCGCGTGGGCGACGCAACCAACCTCATCGTCTTGCGCACCATGAGCAAGTGGGCGGGGCTGGCGGGCTTGCGCGTCGGCTATGGCGTCTTCCCCAGCGCGCTCATGCCGCAGCTCTGGAAGATCAAGCAGCCCTACAATGTCAACCTGGCGGCCGATATCGCCGCCCAGGTTTCGCTGCAAGACATCGACTTCTTGATGACGCGAGTCCAAACACTGATCAAAGAGCGGATGCGCATGGAAATCGCCTTCGCCCAATTGCCGATGCTGTCGCCCTATCCGAGCCAGTCCAATTTTGTGCTGAGTCGCGTCATCGGCATGTCCGCCGAGGAGTTCCGAGATCGTCTGGCGCGGGCCGGCATCATCGTGCGCTATTACAACAAGCCGCGCCTGAAAGATCATATTCGCATCAGCGCCGGCGCCCCAGGACAGGTCGACCGCCTGCTGCAGCTATTGACGGAAATCACGATATCGTAGTCGCGGCGGCTCCGCGCGTCGCCCAAGCTGAAATTATCGGACAAGTCCTACACGGCTCTTCAATTCAGAAAGCGCGGCGATTCCTCGAAAACATAAGGCAACAGGTGTTTGCCACTCCCTAGCGCGCTGGACCCTTTTCTCTATGCAGCTTTGTGTTAATCTTTGGTGCAAGCGCGGAAAATGGCGACGTGAGCCGTTCACACTGTCACAAATCGCTCGCGCCCATGACGTCCCAGGTCACTCATCCCGCGAGGATTGACCCTATGAATGAACGAAAAGCAAAGATTGAGCGCAATACAAAAGAAACGCAGATTCAATTGGCGCTCAACCTTGATGGCAGCGGGCTTGCCGAGATCAACACCGGCATCGGCTTTTACGACCATATGCTGCACCACATTGCCTTGCATGGCCTTTTCGATTTGAATATCAGCGCGGCGGGCGACTTGCATATCGACAGTCACCACAGCATTGAGGACATCGCCATTTGCCTGGGACGAGCGATAGACGAGGCTTTGACTTCGCGAAGCGGCATTCGGCGCATGGGCAGCGCCTACGTACCGATGGACGAGGCATTGGCGCGCGTGGTCGTCGATTTGAGCGGACGTCCCTACGCCGTCATCAATGCCGATTTCAGCACGCCCCTCATGGGGAAGATGCCGACCGACCTGGTCGCCCATGCCCTGGAGACCATCGCCGCGCATGCCAGGATGAACTTGCATGCAGAAGTCCTTTACGGGCGTAACGATCACCACAAAGCCGAAGCGCTTTTCAAAGCCTTTGGACGGGCTTTGCGCCAAGCGGTGACGCTTGACCCGGGGCGGCAGGGCGTTCCCAGCACCAAAGGCACACTCACGGAGTAAGACATCATGCAAGAGTTTGTGGACTTCAGCAAACAACTCGCGGGCGCCAGCGGCGATATTATCAAGCGTTATTTTCGCAGCGACTTCACCGTGGAAACCAAGTCGGACGAATCGCCAGTGACCATCGCCGACAAACAAGCCGAAGAGATCATGCGCGAGATGATCATGAAAGCGTATCCGGCGCACGGCATCATCGGCGAGGAATTCGGGAATCATAACGAGGATGCCGAGTATCAGTGGGTGCTCGATCCCATCGACGGAACCAAGTCCTTCGTCAGCGGCACATTCTTGTTCGGCACCTTGATCGGCTTGATGAAAGACGGGAACCCGATCGTCGGCGCCATTCATCATCCGCTGACTTCGCACCTGTTGATCGGCACGGGCGACGAAACGCGCCTGAATGACGAGATCGTCCGGGTGCGTCCGACGCGAGACCTGCGCGAGGCGGTCATGCTCTACACCGACTTTATCCACGTGGGCCAATACCAGAACGGCATCGCTTTTCAACAGTTGATGGGCAAAACCAAGTACAACCGCACCTGGGGCGACTGTCACGGTTATTTCCTGCTGGCTACCGGTTATGCCGATATCATGCTGGATCCGATCATGCACCTTTGGGACATCGTCGCCCTGATCCCGGTTGTGGAAGGCGCTGGCGGCAAAATTACCTCCTGGAACGGCGGACCGCCGCTATCCGGCAATGGCATCATCGCCACCAACGGTCCCTTGCACAGCCAGGTCCTGCGCGCTCTGATCGCCTGAGAATTGCTACTACAAGGACACGAAGGACACCAAGCCCTGACCAGCGAGGGATCCGGGCGAAAAAATCAGGCGTCAAACTGAAACAGCGAACAGCCGCCGTCCAGCGTCAAGATGCTGCCGGTCATATAAGCCGTCTGCGGACCAGCCAGATAAACCACCGCCTCGGCGATCTCTTCGGGTGTACCGGGTTCAACCAGCGGAATGACCTTGGCCACCCGCGCGGCGTATTGCGGTTCTTCGCGCAGTTGACGCCCAGCCAGTCCCGCCGCCACGATCCCCGGCGCGACGGCGTTGACCAGAATGCGATGCTCCGCCAGTTCCCGCGCCATCTGCTTGACCAGCATATTGACGCCGGCTTTGCTGACGGCATAGGGCGTGATCTCGGGCCAGGGAATGCTGCCAACCCAGCTCGACGTGAGGATGATTCGTCCTGCGGTCCCGGCGGCGACCATTTTTCGCGCGGCGGCTTGACAGACGTTGAAGCAGCCGGTCAGGTTGATATCAAGATGGTTTTGCCAATTCTCCCCCGTCACATCAAGGAAGGGCTGGGCATCGACGATGCCGGCGTTGGAGCAGACGATATCGAGCGCGGGAAGAGCGACAATCGCGCCATCGACTGCCCCGCGCTCGCGCAGGTCTACTTGCTGATAACTAGCGCTTCTGTCGTGAATACGCACAAGGTCCAGCGCCGCTTCCGCCTCGTCGGCGGGCTTGATGTCCCACAGGACGACATGCGCGCCATTCGCTGCCAAATGCCGCGCCATGGCGCCCCCCAAATCACCGGCCGCGCCGGTTACTAATGCGGTTTTGCCTTCAAGCATTTCTGTCACTTCCCTTCTTCTGGTAAGTTTGCGCCACAGCGCCTGCAAAGACTTGATTTCCTAAACTTATCTCCAGGTAGTGTATCGAAGTCGGTTGAAATTAAAGTTGTTCATTTCACCGAAAATGCGCGAAGAACACGCAGAGCAGCAATATTGTAGGATTATTCTCGGTGTCCTCGGTGGTTAAAATTCTCTTTCTCAAACCAAAACTAGCGCCCGACCAGAATCACCACCGAGCGCGGACCGACTATGATTTCCCCCTGGTTCGGCAGAGCCGGTTCCTCTCCGAGCGCGTGACTGTCCTCGGGCGAGCGCAGCGCCGTGTTGACAGCCACATGCCATTTCCTGCGCGCGCCCAGCGGCGGCAGATCAAACCAGGCGGTTTCCCAATGAGCGTTCATGATGATGTAGATCATGTCGTCCGCTTCCCTGCCTTCGCGACAATGCTCCGCGCATAGGAGGCATGCCAGTTGCCGCCCGTCATAGGACCAGTCCGGCTGCCAAAGTTCCCTGCCATGAAAGGAGATGTCGGGATAGCCCGATCCCACGACATCGCGATGATGAAAGTACGAGCGCCGTCGCAGGGCCGGATGCGCCTTGCGGAACGCGATTAGCTGTCGCGTGAAGCGAAACAGCGGGGCTTCGCTACGCAGGGCTGCCCAATCGAACCAGTTGATCGCGCTATCGTGGCAATAGCTATTGTTGTTGCCGCCTTTGCTATGTCCGATTTCGTCGCCCATCAGCAGCATCGGTACGCCCTGGCTGATCATCAACAAGCTGAGGAAGTTCTTGATCTGCCTTTCGCGCAAGCCCTTAATTGCCTCGTCCTCGGTCTCGCCTTCCGCGCCGCAATTCCAACTGAAGTTATCGTCCATGCCATCGCGGTTGTCTTCGCCATTGTCTTCGTTGTGTTTGTGATTGTACGAGACCAGGTCGCGCAAGGTGAAGCCATCGTGCGCGGTCACAAAATTGACCGACGCCCGCGGTCCGCGATCGCCGTAGATATCGGGCGAGCCTTGTATGCGCGCGGCAATGGCTCCGAGCATGCCGCCATCGCCCTTGACGAAGCGGCGGAGGTCATCGCGGTATCTGCCGTTCCACTCGGCCCAGCGCCCGTAAGCCGGAAAGCTGCCCACTTGATACAAGCCGCCGGCGTCCCAGGCTTCGGCGATCAGCTTGGTCTGCGCCAACATGGGATCGTATGCCAAGACCTCCAGCAAGGGCGGGTTGGGATCGGGCATCCCCTGCGGATCGCGGCCCAGGCTGGATGCCAGGTCAAAGCGAAAGCCATCTATATGAAACTCTGATACCCAATAGCGCAGGCAGTCCAGCAGCAATACGCGAACGATGGGATGATTGCAGTTAAATGTATTGCCAGTGCCGCTGAAATTGTAGTAACCGCCGTCTGGTTTCAGCAGGTAGTAGGTCTTGTTGTCGATGCCGCGATAAGAAATGGTGGGTCCGTTTTCATTGCCCTCGGCGCTGTGATTGAAAACGACGTCAAGCCAGACCTCAATGCCGTTCTGATGGCAAGCCTTGACCAGCGTCTTTAACTCCTGAACCGGCTCGCCGGAAGCCGCGTAGGCTGCGTTAGGCGCGAAAAAGCCGATTGGGTTGTAGCCCCAGTAGTTCGTCAGTCGCTCGCCCGTCTGTGGATTGACCCGCTCGTTAGCGAGCTCGTCAAACTCAAAGCTCGGCATCAACTCAATGCAGTTGACGCCAAGTTCCTTGAGATAAGGGATCTTCTCTATTATCGCGGCATAAGTACCCGGCGCTTCTACCTGTGACGAAGGGTGGGCGGTAAAGCCGCGAACGTGCATTTCGTAAACGACCAGATCTTCCATAGGGATGTTGAGTTGCCGGTCGCCTTCCCATTCGAAGTCCTCGACATGAGGACGGGCGCGGTAGGGGTAGGGGTTGTCCCAATCGTATCCTCCCGCCCAGACATCCCGCCCGCCGATTCGTTTAGCATATGGGTCCAGCAAAATATTCCGGGCGTCAAAGCGATGTCCGTTCGTCGGATCGTAGGGACCATCAAAGCGGAAGCCATACTCGATCTGGCTGTGATCCAGGTCGAACACGATCATGGCAAAGACATCACCCGTTCGAAAAGCATCGAGAAAAGGGATTTCCACAAGCGGCGCTTTGGCGCCTTTGTCAAAGAGGACGAGCGTACAAGCGCTCGCGTGATTGGAAAAAGCCGAAAAATTGACGCCATCCGCCATGACGGTCGCTCCGAAGGGACGCGGTCTTCCGGGACCGTACCTGAAACCATCGCGTTCGTATGTCGGGAAACTGTCCATAGGCGAATGTAGCCAACCTTCCATTAAGCATCACGCCAATTATAACGAAGGGCGCCTAATTCAATGCAAGCAATTGTAGAAATTAGCAAAACTTGGCATACTATGCTCGCTATACTTTGAACAACGTCTTTTCCGATGCAATAGCGAGCGTCACAGGATACATTGAGTAAGTGAGACAGTGATACGTTGAATCAAACATCCGGATTCGCGAGAAGCGCCTGGTTCTCGCGCTTAAACCGACTTGTAGACTTTTCGCCAGTGATTGTCGCTTTGGTGCTGGCGCTGCTTGTGGCTTCGGTGTTGCTGCTGGCGCTTAATGCCAATCCGCTGGAAGCCTATGCCGCCATGTGGGAAGGCGCAGCCGGAAAAGAGAACGCTACTGCCGAGACGCTGGTCAAGGCGACGCCGATTCTCTTCGTCGGCATCGGCATCACCATCGCCTTTCGCGGCGGCATGATCAACATCGGCGGCGAAGGCCAAATGATCGCCGGCGCGCTGGCGGGCGTAACCATCGCGCTGATCCTGGGAGAAATGCGCGTTCCGCCCGAGTTAGCCAAGGAAAAAGGCGCCTTCGACCTCATCATCGTTACTTGCTCACTGGTTGGCGGCTTCTTGGCGGGCGCGCTTTATGGCGGGTTGGCCGGTTTCCTCAAAGCCTATTTTGATGTCAACGAGATCCTGAGCACCATCATGCTCAACCAGATCGCCGTGCAAATGATGAATTTCCTTCTCAACGGCATCTTGCTGGATCCGGCCGAGGCGGGCATCAACAATATCCCCAAGACCGCGCGACTGGTGACTGCGGCGCAGTTGCCGCGCCTGTCCTTGCCGATTGGCGATCCGCATCTCTTCGCGCGAACGCGCTTGCATTGGGGCTTGATCATCGCCATCGTGCTGGCGGTGATCATATACATTTTCCTGTGGCGGACGTCGTTGGGATATCGGATTCGCGCCGTTGGAGAAAACCAGCGCGCTTCGAGCTACGCTGGCATCAACGTCAAGCGGCAGATGATGTTCTCCATGTTCCTGGCGGGCGGTTTCGCTGGACTGGCGGGCGTCGTGCAGGTCCTGGGACTGCAATATCGCCTGCAAACCGACGGATCGCCGGCCGGTTTCACCGGCGCTGCCGGATTTAACGGCATCGTGGCGGCGCTCTTCGGCGGGCTCAATCCCATTGGAGCGATACCAGCGGCAGCCTTCTTCGGCGGTCTGTTGGTGGGCGCGCAGAAAATGCAGCGCGAACTTGGCGTGCCCGCTTCCTTGATCACCGCGGTGAACGGCTTGATCGTGGTCTTTGTCGTCAGCAGCGAAATCTTCATCTTGCAGCGCAGCAAGCGGCGAGTGAGCCTGCAGGAAACACCGGACAATCTTGGTTCCAGCGGGGGCAAGCCCGCTGATCGCGCGTCGCCGGACGAGGGAAGCGGCTGATGGAACTCGACGCCATTTTCACCGCCAGCGTATTCGCCTCAGCCATTCGGCTGGCTACTCCTTATATCTTCGCGGCGCTGGGCGAGACCTTCGCGCAACGCAGCGGCGTATTAAACCTCGGCGTCGACGGCATGATGCTGATGGGCGCCTTCACCGGCTTTTATGCCGTGTTCATCACGCAACAGGAAGGAACCTTGAGCGAGCCGCTCAGTTTGCTCTTCGGCGTATTGATCGCCTTGCTCGTCGGCGGCTTGATGGGCTTGGCTATGGCTTTCGTCAGCGTGACGCTAAAGGCGAAGCAAGGCATCAGCGGCATCGGCGTTTATCTCTTTGGACTGGGCTTGAGCGAGCTATTGTTCCAGCAATGGGTGGGCACGCCGAAATCGGTCAGCGGCTTTCCGCGCATCACCTTCCCGATCTTGACTGATATACCTGTGCTGGGCGAGATCTTCTTCCACCACAATCTGCTGGTTTATGTCGCGTTCGCGCTGGTGCCGATTTCAGCCTTCGTGCTCAACCGGACGACCTTCGGCTTGATGATCCGCGCCGTGGGGCAGAACCCCGAAGCCGCCGATGCCATGGGCGTCAGCGTGGCAAAAGTGCGTTATGCGACGACGACCATCGGCGGCATGTTGGCGGGCTTGGCCGGAGCCTCGCTGTCAATCGCGCTGATCAACCTGTTTCAGCAAAACTTGACGGCTGGGCAAGGCTTTATCGCGGTTGCCCTGGTCTATTTCGGCGGCTGGCGCCCTTGGGCGGTGGCGGCGGGCGCCATGCTCTTCAGTTTCGTCAATGCCTTGCAGTTGCAGATCAAGGTGATTGGTCTGGATATTCCGTCGGAGTTCGCGGTCATGGCGCCTTATGTCATCACCATCATCGCGCTGGTTTTCGCCTCCAAGCGGCAAGAACAGCCTACCGCTTTGACCAAGCCCTACGAACGCGGAGAATAGGCGCTCCCAGGTCTAACGGGACCTGCGCGTTTTTGAATACTAGATTGATAGAGGGAACATCATGAAACAGAGACACCTGATAATCCTTGTTTTCCTCCTGAGTTGGGCGGGGATGCCGTCCCTGGCGCAGGATGACGTTTTTCGCGTGGCGGCGCTGATGCCAAGCGCGATCAACGATCTCGCCTTCAGCCAGAGCATGTACGACGGCTTGGTGGCTGTCCAGGACGAATTGGGGGAGGACGCCTTTCAGTTTGACGTGCAAGACAGCACCTACATCGTTGACGACGCCGCGGTTGCCTTGCGTGATTGGGCGGCTTCCGGCGAATATCAACTGGTGATCGCGCATGGTTCGCAGTACGGTCCGATCGTCGAGGAATTGGCGACGGAGTTCCTCGACGTCTCTTTCGCCTGGGGGACCCGACAAGATACCTTCGGCCTGGACAACGTCTACAGCTACGCCGCCGCCTCCGATGAAGGGGGCTATTTCAACGGCGTGCTGGCCGCGCACCTTACCGAATCGCGCGTGATCGGCTTGGTCGGACCCATCGAAGTCGGCGACGGCAAACTCTATGCCGACGGCTTCGCCAACGGCGTGGCTTCTGTCGACCCGGACATCGACGTCAATATCGTTTTCATCGGCTCCTTCAGCGATGTGCCGCTGGCGACTGAAGCCGCGGAGACGCATATCGCGAACGGCGCGGATATCTTGACCGGCACCGCGCAAATGGTCGTCGGTCCCATCGCCTCCGCCCTGGAAAACGATGTGCTCTGGTTCGGTTCCGATTCCAGCCAGGACGAGCTATCCGGGGATATCGGCGTCGCCTTCCAGATTTACAAATGGGATGTGCTCTTGCTGGACATGATCAGTAAGATCGACGAAGGCATTCTGGGCGGCGAGTATTATGTGCTGACGCTGGAGAACGAAGGTCTGGTGATGGAATTCGACAAAGACTTCGAGATCAGCGACGAATTGATGGCGGTGGCGGAAGAAACCATCGCCGGTATCGTATCCGGCGACATCATGCCGATTCCCGCGATGGACGATGACATGGCGGCGGAGAGCGAGGATGAAGACGACGGGGAGGATAGCGAGGACTGATATTTACAAACAGTCGCCAATCGCTATAACATAGTTTATTCATGGGCGATTCCGCCCGGATTAAAGTCAACTGTCCAATTAAGGAGAAAGTAACGATGAGAAAAGCATTACTTCTTACCCTGATTCTCGCCCTGTTCATCGGGGTGATGCCGAGCATGGCGCAAGATGTCTTTCGCGTGGCGGCGGTAGCGCCCAGCGCGACGAACGACCTCGCCTTCAGCCAGAGCATGTATGACGGGCTGATGGCGATACAGGCGCAGATGGGTGAAGACGCCTTCCAATTCGACTTCCAGGATGGCACCTTCATCGTCGACGACGCGGCGGTGGCGCTGCGCGAATGGGCGGCGTCGGGCGATTACGATCTGGTGATCGCGCATGGCTCGCAATTCGGCTCGGTGGTTGAAGAGCTGGCGGCGGAATTCTCCGAGGTCTCCTTCGCCTGGGGCACGGACGAAGAAACTTTCGGGCTGGATAACGTCTTCGCTTATACCGCCGCCTCCGACGAGGGCGGTTTCGTCAACGGCGTGATGGCGGGCTTGATGACCGAATCCAACGTCATCGGCGTTGTCGGTCCCATTGAAGTGGGCGACGCCAAGCTCTATGTCGACGGCTTTGTGGACGGCGTCGCCGCCTCCAACGCCGATGCCACGGTCAACGTAGTCTATATCCAGTCCTTTAGCGATGTCCCGCTGGCCACCGAAGCCGCGGAGACCCACATCGCCAATGGCGCGGATATCCTGACCGGCACGGCGCAGATGGTGGTTGGCGCAATCGCAGTCGGTAGCGAGAACGGCGCGCGCTGGTTCGGTACCCAAGCCAGCCAAGCCGATCTGGCCGGTGATTCCGCCGTCGCCTTCCAGGTCTACAAGTGGGAGGTCATTTTGGCCGACATCATCGACAACATCCAGATGGGCATGCTCGGCGGCCAATCCTATGCGCTGACACTGGCAAACGGTGGTCTGGTCATGGAGTTTGCCGGCTAGGTCTCTCTGCCTATTAACAAATGAAAGTTGCCGGGGCGGCCCGCCGGGTCGTCCCGCTTCACCTATTCGCGCGAGCCAAAACCGATGACCAAGAACCTGCTGCCGACCGGGCACCAGCCCATCGCTAATCTGGATATGATCGGCATCGTCAAGCGCTTTCCCGGCGTCCTGGCGGCCGACAAAATCGACTTCGATGTCAAATCCGGCGAGATCCACGCCTTGCTGGGGGAGAATGGCGCTGGCAAGTCCACGTTGATGAAAATGCTCTACGGCTTATACCATCCGGACGAGGGGCAGATCCTGATCAACGGCGCGGAAACGACCATCAGCAACCCGCACGACGCCATCGGGCACGGCATCGGCATGATCCACCAGCACTTCATGCTGGTTCCCTCCTTGACCGTCGCCGAGAACATCGCGCTGGGCATGAAGTCGTCCCGCGGCGCGCGCCTCGACCTCGATGTGGTCAGCCGGCGCGTGCTGGAGCTGTCGGACATCTACAACCTCAAGGTCAACCCCGATCTGCCGATTTGGCAATTGGCTGTCGGCGAACAGCAGCGCGTCGAGATTCTGCGGGCGCTGTACAAAGGCGCGGCGCTGCTCATCCTGGACGAACCGACCGCCGTGCTCACCCCGCAGGAGGTGGACGGCTTGTTCCGCATCCTCAATCAACTGGCAGACGATGGCCACGCGCTGGTATTCATCTCGCACAAACTGCACGAGGTGCTGGAGATCAGCCACCGCGTCACCGTCTTGCGCGACGGCAGGCGCGTCAACTCCATTCCCACCAGCGAAGCCACCCGACCCAAGCTTGCTGAGATGATGGTCGGGCGACCGGTCTTGCTCGAATACGAGAAAAACGCCGCCGACACCCAGGGCGACCGCTTAATCCTCGACGGCGTCAGCGCCTTGAGCAACCGGGGCACCCTTGGCTTGGATGAGGTCTCATTGCGGCTGCGCGGCGGCGAGATCGTCGGCGTGGCTGGCGTTTCTGGCAATGGCCAGCAAGAGTTGGCGCAGTGCATCACCGGCTTGCGAGAGGCCACTGCCGGCAAAGTAGTGGTCGATGGCCACGACGTCACCAACGCGCCGCCCTCGCGCTTGAACGCCATGGGCTTGTCTTACATTCCCGAAGAGCGCATGATCGATGGCGTGATCAAGGAATTCAGCGTCGCCGAAAACTACGTGCTGCAAGATCACGGCCATCCCAAATTCACGACCGCCAAGATCTTCATGCTCTTCCGGGTGATCCGCGAAGCCTGCCGTCGAGCAATCATAAATTACGAGATAAAGACACCGGGCACCGAAACGCTGGTCAAGAGCCTTTCCGGCGGCAATATCCAGAAACTGGTGTTGGCGCGGGAGTTGTCGCGCGCCCCGGGCGTGCTGATTGCTGCGCAGCCGACCCGCGGCGTCGATATCGGCGCGACCGAGTATATCCATCAGCGTCTGCTGGACGAGCGCGACAACGGCACGGCGATCTTGCTCATCAGCGAGGACCTAGACGAGATCCGCGCCCTCTCCGACCGCATCCTGGTGATGTACGAGGGGCAAATCGTGGGCGAGGTCAAGAACGTCGATGTGGACATCGAGCATCTGGGTCTTTTGATGACGGGCGGGAGCTAATCCCCCTCAGCTCGACCGCTTCCAGCCCTCTTCAGAATCTTTTTCCCATCCGGACGGCGGGTCGAGCTTGCATGACGATGGAATGATCGCCTCCTCTGGCGCTTCCTCATATTCAATGTGAACATTACTGCCAGTCAGTTCGCGGACGAGGTCTCCGAGGACAATCGTCGCTTGCCGCTCCGCCTTTTCCAAGATGCCGTTTTCCAGCGCGTCTTGCACAAAGGCTTTCATCGACAGATGTCGTCCGATGTCGCTCATTTCCTGCCAATTGTTGGCGAAGCAGAATGCCGTGCCTCCGCCGCGTTGTTCGTATTGTCGAAAATACTCAATGCGGCAACTACTTAGCGCTGGCGCTGGCACCCTCAGGGTGTAGTAGTTGCCAATGAAATGATATTGGATGTTGTCTTCGTCGATTGCGGACAGTTCAATGCCAGCCTCAATGACGCCTTTCGCGACGTGCTTTGCCGAATATGCGCAGGCTCTGGACTCTGGATTACGCACCGACACATCGGCATGAGCAAGATCCATTTGCGCGGTAATGAGTTTGCTTTCGGCCCTGATACTCGAACTAATGGCGCGCGGCGGAATGGGCGTGAAAGTAGGTGTTGCTGTCGGCGGCGGCGTATAGGTTGGCAAAGCAGTGTGTGTTGGAAGCGGTGTATGGCTGGGCAGCGCGGTATAGGTTGGATATGGGGTGAATGTCGCCGTACTTGATGGCGTTACTGTGCTGGTTGGCGTGTTCGTGGGCGTGTCAGTCGCTGTGGCGGTGTCGGTCGGCGTTGCTGTCGGCGGCGGCGTATAGGTAGGCAAAGAGGTGTGCGTTGGAAAGGGTGTGTGGCTGGGCAGCGCGGTGAAAGTCGGAAGCGGCGGGAGAGTTGTGTAGGTTGGCATTGGGGATGACGTTGCTGGTTGTGTCGGTGTTGCGGTTGGACTATCCCATAAAGGGCGTCCGCCTTCTTGAAGAAATACCGCTCCTAAGATCGCGCCGAAAAACAACCCGAGCAATAGAATTCGAATGTCTTTCCAGTTTCGGAATATAAATTCTCTGGCCGAATCAATTACTCTACCAGCAACATTCACAGCCTCACCCTGTTTCCTCTCGCCCATCCGTTATTGCTTCTTCCAAGCGCCGTTTTCGTCCTTCATCCATCCGCTTGGCTCGAACGGCTGGCAGGACAGCGGCAATTCAATTTTTGATCCACGCGCCGCAAATTCAACCTGCGCCGACTTGCCCGTCAGCTCACGCACGAAGTTGCCAATACGCAACGCCGTTTCTTCTTCGGCGCGCTCGAGGATGCCCTCTTCAATCATGGCTTGGGCGAAATGTTCGAGTGCCTCTGCTTGCGCGAGTTGTCGCACCAGATCCCAATCCGCCCGAAGCAGGGTAAAAGAATACTGATTTTGGTCAATATGCTCAATGCGGCAGCTGGTAATGACGGGCGCGGACAAGGTTAATACGTAAGCATCGTTTTCGTAGCGAATGCTGTCTTCGTCAATTGCATCAAAATCAATGCCTGCTTCTACCGCGCCGATTGCAATGTGATTGGCGCGGTAGCCGCCGATATTAAAGATGCCCCGTTTGATTTCGACCTCGACATCGGTCTTGTGGACCTCGGACGTGACCGTTACCAACTGGCCGATGCCATGAATGCCGTTGACAATTGTGAGCGGCGAGCGGACGTAGGCCGCGGTTTCCGGGAACAACAAATCACGTACGTTATGGACAGCGCCGATGAAATAACCGCCGATAAAAATACCGACGACCAGCAGCAGGATAGAGATGATATTCCTGCTAATAAACTTGAATGCTGCAATCATTAGGCTATCCTTTCTTATCATGGATATGCTTAATCGAGACGAACCTTTCAACATCAGTCCAATTAATAATATAACGCAATTTACTGGCACAAGTTGCTTCAATTTTTTCGTTTCCACCGCCTCTACCGCGCCATGAGCGCCTCCGTCGTGGAAGCCTTCTGCTTGCTACTCAAAGCCATCCTGCACATCCTCTGCGCCCCCTTCGTGCTGGAACTGACCCGCCTCGGCATCAAAATGGAAGCCATCATCGCGCGGGACGGCCACCTGCGGGGCGCGAGCAAGTGGCTGGTCGAGATCGCCGCGCGCCCTACCGCGCCATGCGGCAGTGCATTCGTCATTTGCGGGGGGCAAATCGCTGCTGATCTATCCGCGCGGCAGCCATGATGCCGTTCCTGCGCCCAGCCAATCAAGCGCTGTCGAGGCAGCCATGTCGCTGCCACAGCCTTTGCTCCAGGTGCGCGGATTAACCGTGCGCTTTGACCTCGAATCCGGAACCATCGTGCCGGTTAATGATATCAATGTGGATTTGGCGGAAGGCGAAATCGTAGGCCTTGTCGGCGAATCCGGCTCCGGCAAAAGCTTAACGGCTCTGGCCATAGCGCAACTCGTGCCACATCCGGGCTTCTTGACCGCGCAACACCTCCGCTTGCGTGGCGAAGACATCACCACCATGCCGGCAGAAGCGCTTCGATACTTTCTCGGTTCGGAAATGGCGATGATCTTCCAGGACCCGATGTCTTCGCTCAATCCTGCTCTAAAGATCGGCACACAGTTAACAGAAGCGACCCGCGTCCATCGGCGGGTCAGCGGCAAGGAATTGCGCAAGATGGCGCTGGAGCGGATGGCGGATGTGCATATCTCGGCTGCGGAAACACGCCTAAGACAGTATCCTCACGAGTTTTCCGGCGGCATGCGCCAGCGCGCCATGATCGCCATGGGTTTGATGAATTCACCCAGCCTGATCATCGCGGACGAACCAACCACTGCCCTTGATGTCACCATCCAGGCGCAGATCATCGATGTCTTGCGCGAAATCAATCGGGAGCAAGGTACAACCATCATGCTCATTTCGCATGATATCGGCGTCATTATTGAAATCTGTTCGCGCGTTCTGGTGATGTACGCCGGGCGCATCGTCGAAGATGTCAAGATCAGCGAATTGATGACGGCTGACAACCATCCCTACACAGAAGCGCTGATCGCGGCTGTGCCCGCCTTTGACAGCAATCGCGACGAACCGCTGCCATCAATTCCCGGTCGGCCACCCGATTTGGATAATCTTCCCCCGGGCTACGCCTTTGCACCGCGCTGTAAGTACGTCTTCGAGCGCTGCCATCATGAGACGCCGCCCTTGCTGCGCATAGATGAAACCCATCGAATCGCTTGCTTCTTGCGAACCGAACCGCCGGAGGGTGCGACGCGTGAATAAGCTGGATGTACGCGATCTCGTCGTCCGCTACGGCCAGTTGAGAGCGGTAGATGGCGTCAGTTTCGGCATTCCCCCCGGCGGCACTCTCGGCCTGGTAGGCGAATCTGGCTCGGGCAAGTCGACCATTGCACGCGCTATCGTTCAGTTGGCCAGGGTGGACCGGGGCCAAATCTCGCTGGACGGCAAGGATATCACCTTCGCTCGCGGCGCCCACTTGAATGAGATCCGCAGCAAAATTCAGATGATCTTTCAAGATCCATATTCATCCCTGAATCCGCGGCTTTCCATCGGCGCGATGATTGATGAAGTGCTGCAGCGGCATCGCAACATGAATGGAGCGCAACGGCGTGAAGAAGTGGACCGCTTGCTGGAAATGGTGGCTCTTGATCCGCTCTTTGCCGATCGCTATCCGCATCAGTTTTCTGGCGGGCAGCGCCAGCGGATCGCCATCGCCCGCACCTTGGCATCCCAGCCGGAGTTGGTCATTCTTGATGAGGTGGTGTCGGCGCTTGACGTGTCCGTGCAGGCGGAAGTCTTGAATCTGCTGCGCAACCTGCAAATAGAGTTTCGCCTCTCATATCTCTTTATCTCTCACGATCTCACCGTAGTGCGCTATATGAGCGATTCTGTTTGCGTAATGTATCTCGGACAAATCGTTGAATGGAAAGAGACAGAGGAATTGTTTAGACAGCCTGAACATCCCTATACACAAGGTTTGATTGATGCGGTTCCCAAAATGATTGTGGGCGGCGATCCCAATCGGATACCCTTGAGTGGCGAAATCCCAGATCCGCATTTTCCACCGCCCGCCTGCCGTTTTCATACGCGCTGTCCTTTCGGTCCGTTGACTCATCCGGAGAGAAACCTCTGCCGCGAGGACGATCCGCATCTGTTGGTTGACAAAAGCGAACATTATGCCGCCTGTCATTTTCCCCTTGTTAAGAAGGAGCTGGCTTGATTGGAGAAGAAATGAGGTCAAGTCCTTGCAACCTTCGCCGGCGCGCCAACTCATGCCAACACAGTTGAATGGGCAGCGTCGCGACCGAGACCGTCCTTTTTGAAAATGTGATTTTACATCAAGCCTGTGTTAGAATCTTGGTTACTTCGTTCAACAATCTAGAATTGGAGATAAGCACATGAGAAGTCAAGCATTTGTTATGCTCTTACTTGCGGTTTTGGTACTGGGATTGCTTGGGTCGACGGCTGTCGCCCAGGATACCCAGACCCTTACTGTCTCTATCTGGGGCTTTAACCTGGATGTTCTCGAAGAGAATGTCTTTGCGCCGTTTGAGGAAATGCACAACGTTGACATCGTGCTGGATACCGGCAACAATTCGGATCGGCTGGCGCGACTGCAAGCCGAGGGCGAAAACAGCGATATAGATGTGGTGCACTTTGCCACACAGTTCACGCATATAGCCAGTCAAGAAGACTTGCTCCAGCCCTTCAACCCCGACATGCTCGAAAACCTGGACGAATTGTACGATTGGGCGCAGGACCCGCTGGGCAATGGGGCCGGGGTCGGCTACACCGTTAATAGCCTCAGTCTGATTTACCGCTCCGACCTGATTGAAGCAGAAGTTACATCCTGGGCCGACCTGCTGCGCGACGATGTGGCCGGCTTTGTCAGTATTCCAGAGATGTCCACCACGTTTGGACCAGCTGCGCTCATCATGATTGACCGCGCGCTTGCGATGCAAGCAATGGACGAGGGCGAGGAGCCTGGAGAAATCAACTACGATGCCGATTTGGCTTGGGAAGCCTTGCCGCAACTGGCAGACAATCTGGTGACAACCTACATACGCAGTTCGGAACTGACGACTCTGGTACAGGAAGAAGAAGTGTGGGTTGCGCCTTATGCCAGTTTTGCAATTGGCAACCTGATAAATACGGGTCATGACCTAAGCACTGTCGTTCCTGAAGAAGGCGTTGTTGGCCAGACGAACATGATTAGCATTACGGCAGCCACCGATCAGGTGGAACTGGCGCATGCCTATATCGACTGGTTCATTTCGCACGATATTCAGGAAGCGGAAGCGCTTGACCTGATTGATTCGCCAGTCAACGCCACCGTCGAGTTGCCGGAAGACATTTGCGCTCTACTTACCTGCGGCGAGATGCTTGACACCATGATAGTGCTGGATCAGGCCGAAGTGTCGGATCGACTGGAGGATTGGTTAGAGCGCTGGAATGAAATCATGGTGCGCTGACACCGCATGCCAGCGTTTTGACGATATTGTGCTAGGGGGCCTTCGCGCCCCCCATACCGTAGCATGATACGGCGACCCAATCAGACCCGTACTATCATTTTGCTGGTCTGCCCGGCATTAATTTTTGTACTCGTCTTCTTCGTCTTGCCGTTGATTTTCTTGCTCTCACAAAGCGTCCTGCCGGAAGATGGCGGCTTTACGCTGTCTGGCTATCTCGAATTTTTCCAGAGTCGTGTGTCATGGATTGTCTACCTGCGCACGCTCAAGCTCGGTCTTATCGTCACCGGCATTTGCGTGGTGATGGCTTACCCGGCCGCCTTTGTGCTGGCGCGGATGCCCCCCCGCCGCCGTTCATTCTTGGTGTCGCTGGTGATTCTGCCCTTGATGACCAACGCGGTAGCGCGCACTTTCGCCTGGTTGATTATACTGGGTCGGCGCGGCATGATAAACCAAACGCTCTTGTCCTTGGAATTGGTCGAGAACCCGGTGCGTTTCATTTTCACCGAAACCGCCATAGTGCTGGGTCTGACACAATTGTTTCTGCCACTGATGGTATTGCCGCTGGTGAGCGCGATGGAAAATATCCCGGATGATGTGCTGGAAGCGGCGCGCAGTCTTGGCGCCAACCGGCTCACAACATTCCTGCGAATCGTCGTGCCGCTGTCATCGGATGGCCTCGTTCTGGGCGCGACGCTCGTATTTACCGGCTCGGTAACTGCCTTTGTGACCCCGGCTATTCTCGGTGGTTCGCGTCTATTGCTGATGTCGACGCTGTTACGGCAAAAGGCGGTGATTCTCTTTGACCAACAGGCGGCCGCCGTGGTTGCGGTCGTGATGATTTTAACGACTCTGGCGGTTAATCTGTTGTTGCGCGTCGGGCGCGTGCAACAGGGCTAAGGGCGATGCCGATGGTTTCACGCTGGATGTATATCAGCCTGGTTATTCTCTATAGCTTCTTACTCGGTCCTTTCATCATCATTTTCATGGCGAGCTTCGGCGCCAATGCAACGATGGCTTTTCCGCCACAGGGTTTCACGCTGGATTGGTTTGCCAATGTATTCGAGACTTCCCAATTCATTGACAGCTTCTGGATCAGCCTGCATCTTGCTTTGTTGTCCACCATCGTCTCGCTGGTCATGGGGATGCCCGTCGCCTATGCGCTGACGCGTTTTCAGTTTGCCGCGTCCGGCCTGGTTGAAACCATCTTTTCAGCGCCGATACTTGTTCCGGGTCTGGTCATCGGCTTTGCTATGCTGAACTTCTTCGTTCTCCTGGGCGATATGCGCGTCATGACCGGCTTGTTCATCGGCCATACCGCGATCCTGTTTCCCTACAGTGTGCGCGTCATTTCCGCCAGCCTGCGCAACCTTGACCCCTATGTCGAAGATGCCGCGGTCAGCCTGGGCGCCAACCGACTGCGCGGATTTCTGCTGGTCGTGCTGCCCAATATGCAGGCTGGGATTGCAGCCGCCTTTGTGTTGGGCTTCATCACATCATTTAACAATGTCCCGGTTTCGCTTTTCCTGAGCGGTCCCGGCGTGACCACGCTGCCGGTTTCCATGCTCAGTTACCTCGAATACTATTTCGACCCGACCATTGCCGCCCTCTCGACGCTGCTTGTCATTTTTACCGTCGTACTCGTACAGACAGCGGAACGTGTACTTGGTCTATCACAGTTTGTATAGCCTATGCCTTATTTGGAAATCCATGATCTGACCGTTTCCTACGAAAAGAACCAGCCAACTCTGGAGCGGTTTAGCTTGAACGTTGAGCAGGGAGAATTGCTATCGTTGCTGGGACCAAGCGGCTGTGGCAAGACGACGACCCTGCGCAGCGTAGCGGGTTTTATCCAACCGGATGCGGGTCGGATTGTCATCAATGGCCGCGATTATACGCACTTGCCCCCCAATCAGCGCGATATCGGTCTGGTTTTCCAGAGCTATGCTCTGTTTCCGCATCTGACGGTCTTCAACAATGTCGCCTTTGGCCTGCGGATGCGGCGTATTCCGAAGAAAGAGATTTATAGCCGCGTCGCCAATGCTCTGAAAATGGTAGGGTTGGAAGCCTTTGCAGACCGCCGTCCGGCACAGCTTTCGGGGGGCCAACAACAGCGCGTCGCGCTCGCCCGCGCCACCGTTATTGAACCGCAGGTTCTTCTGTTGGACGAACCATTGAGCAATCTGGATGCCGGCTTGCGCGTGACTATGCGGCAAGAGATCCGGCGCTTGCAGCAGCAACTCGGTATCACAACCCTCTATGTGACCCACGATCAGGTGGAGGCGATGACTATCTCTGACCGCGTGGTGGTCATGAATCAAGGCGAAATTGAGCAGATGGGTACACCAGAGAACATCTTCTCGGCGCCCGAAACTGTATTTGTGGCGGACTTCATGGGATTCGACAATCACTTCAACACGGAAGTCGTATCGGTGGGGGATAGCAAGCTAACGGCGACTTGGGGCGGCGCTCCCATCCAACTGCGCTGGCACTCCAAGTTTGGATCACCCCGACCCGGCGCCAGGGCTGAGATCTTTTTCCGCGCCGATAACGCCAGTCTGGTGGCGGGAACGGAAGCGACTGGCCTTGCGGGGCAAGTCATCCTGCATACCTTTCATGGCAATGAGCTGCAATACCTTGTAGATACTGAAGTCGGCGAATTCAGCATCATGCAAGACAGCGATAGCGAACGCTTTGAAGCCGGCGCAGCGGTGACAGTGCAACCGCACACGCAAAAATGGATCGCCATCATTGAAGAAACGGCCGCTCGGCGGCAGCGAAAAGAATGACCGCGCTCACGCAAAATATCAGACTCGCTTGGCTAACGCAGTCAGCGGTTTGACAAATAAGAGGAATACGCATGACTGACTCATCAAAAGTTGAAGTCCAAAAGCATATTCGTTGTGTGCCGGGAGATGTCGCCCGCAGCGTGCTTCTGCCGGGCGACCCGGCACGCGCCCGGCGCATTGCCGAACAGCTTGAGGAAGCGCGTTTGATTGCTGAAAACCGGGAATATGTGGTCTTCACCGGAACGACGAACGGGGTCGAAGTCAGCGTGTGTTCGACCGGGATAGGCGGTTCATCGGCAGCCATCGCCCTGGAAGAATTGCGCAATGTCGGCGCGGAGGTGTTTATTCGGGTCGGTTCTGCTGGTGGGCGGCGCAAAGATATACCGATTGGCTCCCTGGTGGTGGTGACGGCTGCTTATCGCGGCGACGGCGTATCGGACGAGTATTTGCCGCTGGGCTTTCCGGCAGTTGCCGACCTTGATGTGAACAACGCCTTGATCCAGGCGGCAAAGGAATTAGGCTTTAGCGCCTACTCCGGTATCGGGACAACGCGCAGCGCCTTCTACGTCCGCGACGCGGAACTCAACGAGCAATTGCAGCGGGCCGGCGTAGTCGCGGCGGAAATGGAAGCCTCAACGCTGTTTATCGTCGGCACGCGCCGGGGAGCAAAAGTCGGTTGCGTGGTCGCCACCGATTCCAATATTTACCTGGAAAAGCAACCAACGCTTGCGGAAAAAGAGGCGCTTTACATGCAGGGCGAAGGGATGACCATCCGTACCGCGCTGCGAGCGGCGCAATTGCTGGAAGCGACATCCTGATGGAATTCGACATCCTGCTGGTTCATGCTCGGATTGTCGATGTCTTCCGTTACCGGCTGTTTGAGGGCTGGATTGGCATCCGTGACGGGCGCTTTATCACGGTTGAAGCGGGCAGCCCGCCGGGGGGTATCCGCGCTGCAGAAACCCGGGACCTTGCTGGGCGTATCGTCATGCCCGGCTTGATAGATTCGCATATGCACATCGAGTCCAGCTTGTTGACGCCGCGCCGCTTTGCCGAAGCCGTGTTGCCCTTCGGCACGACGACTATCCTCAGTGACCCGCATGAAGTCGGCAATGTTGCGGGCGAGGATGGCGTGAAATGGATGATTGCCGCGTCTCAGGATTTACCGCTCAGGATTTATCATTCGATACCGAGTTGTGTTCCCGCCACCTCACCGGAAATTGAATGGACACATGAGGTCTTTGATGCCGCCGCTATTCGGCGCTTGGCGACGCAACCTTCGGTCATCGCATTGGGCGAGGTTATGGACTATCGCGGTTTGCTGGGGACCAATGAACGCTTGAGGGCGATTGTGCGGGCTGCCAGAGAAAACGGTCTGCTGATCGAAGGGCATATCCCCACGCTGACAGGCATTGAGCTCTCGCGATACCTCGCTCATGGGATTAGCTCCGACCACACGCTGACCTTCCCGGCCAAAATTCAGGAGCAAATCTCAAAAGGTCTGGCTGTCATGCTCCAAACCAAGTCGGTGACTCGGGAGAATGTGGCGGCAGTTGCCCAATTGCCGGATCGTTCGCAGATCATACTCATCACCGACGACATCGAACCCTCACTGCTTACAGATGGGCATTTGTCGCGCATTGTTACGCTGGCAATCGAATGTGGAATGCCGCCGCTGGAAGCGATAGCAGCCGCGACCATTCGTCCAGCACGGTATCTTGGTTTACGAGATCACGGCGCGATTGCCCCCGGTTTTCTGGCTGACTTTCTTGTCATGGACGACATCAACGCCTTCCCGCCGGCGCAAGTCTTTGTTGGCGGTCAACCTGTGGCGGGCGCCGGCGCAATGGCCGCGGCAATCACGCGCGAAAATCCAGCGCAACCGGACTATCCGGGCATTCCCGGTTCCTTCGCTGCCGATGATTTCAAGCTGGATAGTAATGGCGTCAGCGGTAGTGTCCGGGCGCAGGTCGTTGCGCTGCACGATAAGCAATCGACCCTGACTAAACTGGAACAGATGGCTGTGACTTTGCAGGACGGTCAGGTGCTATTTCAGGAGGATGATGGATTGGCGCTGGCATCCGTGATTGCCCGGGATGAGTCATCGCGCACGGTGGGTCTCATCGCCAATACCGGGCTGAAACAGGGCGCATGGGCCAGCAGCGTCGCGCATGATTGCCATAATCTGCTTGTGATTGGCCGCAGCCCGGAAGCGATGGCGCAGGCCGCCAATGCGGTACATGCGATGGGTGGCGGTGTCGCCGTTGCTACGCGCGCAGGCCTTGAAGCCTCCTTGCGGCTGCCTTACTTCGGCTTGCTGAGTGATGAGCCGGCCGCTGCAGTCGCGGCTGGGCTGGTGGCTGTGGAAGACGCGATGCGCCGTATCGGCGCGCACCAAACACGCCCCTTCCTGACATTTTCAATCATGAGTTTGAGCGTCAGCCCCTACGCGAAATTTACCGATAGAGGACTTGTTGATACCGAGTCGCGCCAATTGATTCGCCCCTTTTATCCGGCAGACAAGTCGGACGGGTAAAATAGGGCTGCTTCTGCAAATGGACAGTTCGGACTCTACCAACTGTCTGATAAGACGCGAGCGATCCTCCCTCGCTCCGATCATGAATTGGCTTGGCAGACCGTCTTCAACAAAGCCGCGGCTATTGTGCTGGACAGGCAATCAGCCTTCCCGGCAGCTTGGCTGTGATCGCCCTTGGCTGCGACAAGTAGCGGCTCTTTTGAACCTGGCTTTCTGCAGTTGAGCAAAAGCTACCCCGCCCCGCGCGACGCATCCGGAATCTCGATCTCGCCGCGCTCTTCTTCGGGCGCAGGCGCGCGCATCGTCGGCAACTCCGATGAATATTGCCGGGCAGGGCGTCAAAATCATCATTTGGTGCTGGACTGATGACACTGGTTACATCCCCTGCCAGCTCTGTGATCAGGATATAGATGCTATCGCCGCTATCCTCATACGCATCGCTCTCAAAGCCCGCGGAAGTGGCGAGCGCGACATGACCATCAAGATCGCAAACCAGCACAGACTTGCCCAGGGCTGCTAACCCGCCGGCAAGATTGATGCTGACCGGTGTCTTCCCGGCACGGCTCTTCTGGTTCAAGATGATTATCGCGCTTGACATCCGCTCTAAGCAACAAGACGGAAGCTATGTTTCTCGCCAGAAACTTTGCAACGCTTGCCATGACCGGTTTTCTCCTATACGGTGAATATGCGCCAGCAACGATAACGCCTAGTAGTGTTTAACGTCACATTATGAAAATGTTTCTTTGGGGTTTTCGCAATCAGCCCATTTGCCCGCTGTTTAGTGGCAGGGTTGCTCCACCTACAACTTCTCGTCTCGACGCTCTATCCTAATCTCACACCACCGCCGAAAACTTGAACCCATGCCATGACCACTCGTCCCGCCTTCCTGCAACCCCGCTTCTGGCGCCTCTACCGCGCCATGAGCGCTTCCGTCGTGGAAGCCTTCTGCTTCACGCACCCCGTGCTCAACGCCATACTGCACATCCTCTGCGCCCCCTTCGTCCTGGAACTGACCCGCCTCGGCGTCAAAATGGAAGCCATCATCGCGCGGGAGGGCCACCTGCGGGGCGCGAGCAAGTGGCTGGTCCAGATCGCAGCGCGCGCCCTGCGCGTCCAGGGCGTCGAGCATGTGCCGACCTCCGGACCGGTCTTGTTCCTGGGCAATCACGCCGGCTTGGGCGATGCCCACGCCCTGCTGGCAGCCTCGCCGCGGACGGATACGGCTGTCCTGGCTTACAACTTCGGTATCCTGCGCGGATTGCCACAGTTTCAGCGCCATGTCATTGTCGTCGACAAGCGCGCGCCCTACCGCGCCATGCGGCAGTGCATTCGTCATTTGCGGGCGGGCAAATCGCTCTTGATCTATCCGCGCGGCGAAATCGAGGACGATCCCGCGCTGGCGCTCGAACCGGCTCTCGCTTCGTTGGCGGATTGGTCGCGCAGCATCGAGTTGCTCGCGCGCCAGGTGCCGGATCTGACGATCCTGCCCTGCGCGGTCGGCGGAGTGATCTCGCGCCGGGCGCTGCTTAATCCCGTCGTCCGTCAATATCAAGACAAAGACAAACGCCATTTTCTGGCGGCGACCTTCCAGATGATGTTCCCCTTCTATCGCGATCCGGTCATCAGCCTGCGTTTCGGTCACCCCCTGCGCGGCGAACGGACCAGTCGCGAGACTGTGCTCCGAGAGATGGCAGGGTTGCTACGCGGCGTCCATGCCGAGGGGCGCAGATTGATAAATCGAGTACCATAGGGTGTATATGGTCAAGCGGCTTCCGTACTTGTTTGTCTAACCTCGTTGCGCGCGGGAGGAGAAAGCACTTATATTGTTTGAGTCCGACATTCTTGGGAGTTTTTTCGCCGCCGCCGAGCGGTTTTAACTTTTAGCTGTTGCAGCGACAATAACGGCGCTGATTGCGCGCAGGAAAGCCATTTCCCATCATGAGTCATTGGTCGAATACGACGGCGTCGGCTAATCGCGCCCTCAAGTGGCGCAGCTACTGGAATCTGTTCCTCTCCCTGGTCAGCCGCGATATACGCGCGCGCTATCGCCGGACGATCCTGGGTCCGCTTTGGGCCATCATTCCCGCCATCTTGACGACGGCGATCTTCAGTTTTTTGCACCGCGTGGTCGAGATTGATACCGAAGGCGCGCCCCATCTGGTCTTTGTCTTTGCCGCCACCGTGCCCTGGACTTATTTTCAGACATCGGTCATTCGCATTCCCTTTGGCATCCTTGCCAATGGCACGCTTCTGCGCAAGATGGCTGTCCCGCGCTTCATTTTTCCGCTGGTCGTCCTGGCAACCACCTTCTTCGACTTTGTCATGTCGTCGATCGTGCTCTTCGTCGCCTTGCTGCTTTATCAGATGCCAATCACCCCGGCTTGGCTCTGGCTGCCGCTGCTGGTGGCGATGGTTAGCTTGCTGGCTTGGGGCGTCGGCATCGGCATCGCGGCTTTCACCGTCTACCGGCGCGATATGCTGCATGGCTTGCAGTATTTCATGCAAGTCTGGTTATTCCTGACGCCGGTGATCTATTCTTCCAAAGAACTGGCGAGCAACCTGCAAATTGTGTACCGGCTCAATCCCACGGTCGGCATCATCGATGGCTTCCGCAGAGTGTTGATCTTCGGGCAGCCGCCCGATCCCGAATCGCTTCTCATCAGTTTGCTCGTTACATTGGTGATTCTGCTGGTCGCCTTTCCGCTCTTCCAGGTCTTGTCACAGTACTTTGCCGATGTTCTGTAGTGAAGGTCGGCCTCCGAGATGTCTTGTTCGCGCCTGACAGGCAAAGGATGAATCGAAATGCCCAAAGATGTTGCCATACAGGTCGAAAATGTCTGGAAGCGTTACGGCTTGCCGCTGCGCCCGTACCTGCGCAGACAGTTCGATCAACTGGCGGGTCGGGGGGAAAACGGCTTCGCAGCCTACGGTCCCTGGGCTTTGCAAGACATCTCCTTCCAGGTCGAACAGGGCGAATCGCTGGGCATCGTCGGCAAAAACGGGGCGGGGAAGAGCACCTTGCTCAAGTTGCTGGCGGGCGTCAGTCCGGTCACGCACGGGCGCGTCGAGATTAACGGTCGCCTCTTCCCGATGATCGAGTTGGCCGCTGGCATGCACCGTGACTTGACCGGCCGGGAGAATATCAAGCTGCTGGGCGCCATCATGGGTTTTACCGCGGCGCAAATGGACGCCAAGATGCCCGAAATCGAATCTTTCGCCGAGTTGGGAGAATGGCTGGACAAACCGGTCTACCAGTATTCCAGCGGCATGCAAGCCCGTCTCGGTTTCAGCGTCGCGGTCAATGTCGACGCCGATATCCTCTTGATTGACGAGGTGCTTTCCGTGGGAGATGTCAACTTCCAGAAGAAATGCCTGACGCGCATGGACGAGCTCTCAAACAGCGGCGTGACCGTGATTTTTGTCACACACAATCCCTACAACATCGAGCGCATCTGCGACCGCGCCATTTACCTGCGCGAGGGGAGGGTCACCGCCGCCGGTTCCCCCAGCGATATCCTGACCGCCTACTTCCAGGGCGCCATCGACAAGTCCAAGGTCTTCGCCAGCGCCGAGGTCCCGGCCGCCGAACTGCGCGAAGGCACCGGCAGCTTCCGCGTCGCCGATATCACCATGCGCGATGCGAGCAGCGGCCGGGTCATCACCAGCTTCCATACCGGCGATTCCGTTCTGTTCAGCCTGAAGCTGAAGGTCCACGAGCCGACAAGCAATTATCGCTTTTCCCTGCGCATCCTCGATCCCGCCGGAACGATCCTGAGCTTTGTTGACATACCCAGCGCCGAGCGCCCCAGCCTGGCGCTTCACCAAGATGCCACGCTGCAATGCCTGATCGAAAATGTCAATTTGCTGCCGGGCGAATACTGGATCGACATCGTCGCCCGGGAAGTCGCCGGACCCGTGATCGATTCGATCTCTTTCGCGCTGTCCTTCCTGGTAACGGGGGATAGCGAAGTCATGCAGCGGACGGAAAACCGCGGCATCGTTTATTTGCCCGCAGTCTGGCAGATTGCCGCGGCGGACAGCTCATCAGAAATTCAGCCGTAATCTTCGGCAACTCACCTGCCCAGCGCGGACCAAGTCGATCTGGCCCCTGCTTCACTTTATAAAGAAAAGCAACAGGACAACGACGACGATCGCAAGCGCAACGTACCAAGGGATGACGTAAATCGGTTCCATCTGCTTCACCACACTTTTTCTTGCCGGAGCCTCTCTCTTCAGTCTAGCGGCGTCTGGGGGACCGTCAACAATTTTTAATCCGGACTCCCGCACAAACTTTGCTCTGCCAGATCCATGCGGCTACAATCGCAAGTCATGCAGTTTTCAATCCCGCAAGTACAGAAAGCCCTCGCCGCAGTCAAACCCGGCTGGGAATTGAAGGACACGCGGCAACTGAGTCCGCGCGTCGCTAAACTGGAGATAATCACAAATCGCGCCCGGCCACAATTGTTGATCCTGCTAGGTCACGGTCTCCGTGACCGTCGACGCAATCCCGATATCGCTCGTGATGAGTTCACATTGTTGAAGATCCTGTCAAGCGCCGGACTAGCCGTGCCGCGCCCCCTGCTTGTGGATACCAGCGCTGCGATCCCATTCCTGATTACCGAATTCGTCGATGGCGAAACCCGCTTCGCAGCGGCAGATCTTTCCACATATTGCTATCAGTTGGCGGGGATTTTGAGCAGTATCCACCGATTCAACATTGACCAACATGATCTTTCCTTCTTGCCTTCGCAGCATGATCTGATTGATGGCAAACTCCCTGAAGAGACAGAAGGCGCCTATGGCATCCGCGCGGCCATAAACGCGGCCGCCTCAAGCCTTCAATTCAATGATGCCGTCCTGCTGCACGGTGATTTCTGGCTCGGCAATCTGCTTTGGCGCGCCGATCAACTGGCGGCGATCATCGACTGGGAGGATGCCATGCTTGGCGACCCGCTGGGGGACTTGGGCAAGAGTCGCCTGGAAATGCTTTGGGCGCTTGGCGAGGCTGCGGTGGACCTGTACACCGAGGCATACAAGGCGCGGAATCCCGGGCTGGATTACAGTTTTTTGCCCTTCTGGGATCTCTGGGGCGCGCTGCGATTGGCGCATTTCGCCAAGTGGTCGGCGGATAATGACGAGGTCGCGCGCATGGGGACGCAGTATGAATGGTTCATAAAGCGGGCTCTCGCCGCGTTAGAGACCCTGAAGAAATGATTTGACCCGCTCTTGAAATATCAGCGGCTGCTCGAGATGGATATTGTGCCCGGCATTCGGAGTCACCCCCAAATCGGCGCGGGGCATCTGCCGAGCCATTCGCTGATTGATCGCGACGAACTTGCTGTCCTCTTCCCCGACCAGCAGCAGCGCCGGCATCGTCACTTCTTTCAGGCGCGGCCACAGGTTGGGCTGAGCGCCGCTGCCCATGCCGCGCAAGCTATTGGCCAGTCCTGTGGCGCTGTTGCCCAAGCGCTGTTTCCGTTGCGCTGCCAGGATATCTTCGGACAACTTGCCCTGCGATTTCCAAAGCGGTAGTTTCTCCCAATAGTCGGCGAACCAGGCGATGCCCATCGTCTCGATACGTTCCGCCAAGGCTTCGTCTTGGCGACGGCGTTGCTCGCGCTCGACTTTGCCGGCCAATCCCGGCGAGGCGCTTTCCAGGATCAAGCTGCGGAAGCGCGCGGGATAGCGCCCTGCCAGGTGCAGCGCCAGCCGCCCGCCCATTGAGTAACCCAGCACATGACACTCTGGGATACGCAACTCGTCGAGCAGGGCTACGCTATCGCAGGAAACGCGCGCCATGTGATAATCGCGGACCTGTGTCGGTTTATCACTGGCGCCATGACCCAGGATATCGACGGCAATGACCTGGTAGTCGCTATCCAATCCGGCTCGCAGGTCAGCCCAGGTGCTTTTGTCGCCGCCGAATCCATGCAAGAGCAGCAGCGCTTCGCCCTGCCCGCTGATTTCCAGGTCGTAATGATGACCGTTGACGTGCAACCCCCCGCTAGTCATTGAAGAGTTTACGCACTTCCCGCCGCAGTATCTTGCCCGACGATGTGCGCGGGAAGGCGCTGATGAAACGGATCTCGCGCGGGATCTTGTACGAAGCCAGCTTGCCGCGGGCAAAAGCGAAAATCGCCTCTTCGGAAACGTCGCGCCCGTCCCTCAGTTGAATCGCCGCCGCGACCCTTTGTCCCCATTTGGCATCCGCCAGCCCGATAGCGACCGCTTCTTCGATGGCTGGATGCTCTCGCAGAGCCTTCTCCACTTCAGCCGGATAGATATTTTCGCCACCACTGACAATCAAGTCTTCGCGACGTTGCAGGACGACCAGATCGCCATCCTGATCGAGACTGCCGATATCGCCCGTATGCAACCAGCCAGCCCGCAGAGATCTTGCCGTGGCTGCCGAATCATTGTGGTAGCCGCGCATGACCTGGGGTCCTTTGACGATGATTTCGCCCGGCTCGCCCGGCGCTGTGTCATCGCCGCGTTCGTCAACCACCCGCAATTCCGTGAACAGCAATGGCTTGCCGACGCTTTCCGGTTTGGTCCCCAACAGGTCGGGCGCCGCCGTCGCCACCTGCGATGCCGCCTCGCTCAATCCATAACTGGGGGTGACCGGGATACGCTCCTCGAGACAACGCGATACCAGCTCGACCGGCGTTGCCTCCCCGCCGAGCAATACCAGCCGGAGATGTGGATTCCACGGACGCGCCTTCGCATCCAGCAGGCGCGACAACATCGTCGGCGCCAGCGATACCAGCGAAATCGGCCGCTCGGCCAGCAGCTGATTCACCGCATCCACATCAAAACGCTTCATGGGCGGCAGTTCAACAGCTGTGCCGTATATCAATGAGCGCAGAATGATGCTCAATCCGCCGACGTGATAAAGCGGCAAGACGCAGAGCCAGAGATCGTCGGGCAGGAGGCCCAATCGAAAAGCCGAGCCGAGCGCGCTCTGGAATATGTTCTTATATGTCAGAATCGCCGCTTTCGGCCGCCCGCTCGTGCCGGAAGTGTGAATGATTGCGAAGTCGCGGTTGAGGTCAATGCCCGCTGGCGCGTCCGCATCTTCCCTCGTCGTCAAATTGGCGGCGCCGGGAAAGACCAGAACAGCGTCAGCGACGGCGCGGGCAATCGCCTCGCCATCGCGCTCACAGATCAATAAACGACAGCCGCTGTTCCTAATCTGCCATTTGAGTTCCGCAGCGGTCAGGCGGATATTCAAAGGCGCGATCACAGCACCCAGGCGCATCAATGCCAGCAGGCTCAAAACCGCTGCCGGACCATTGCGCATGAACAGCGCTACATGATCGCCCACGCCGACATGACCGCGCTCCTTGATGAGTGCGGCTGTGGCCCGCGCCAGGCGATCCATATCGGCGAAGCTGTATGTTTCGTCTGCGACATGAAGGAAGGCTTTATGTGGCGTAGCGCTGACGCGCGCGCTCAGCCAATCGTTATTCGCGCCGGATTCGATATCAGCCATAGGCTATCCTAGGTATCGGCGGAGTCTGCTCAGGCTCGGCGCGGGAACTTGCTGAAGTCCGGCTTGCGCCCTTCGAGGAAAGCGTTCTTGCCCTCGCTGCCCTCTTCGGTCATATAGAAGAGCATGGTGGCGTCGCCCGCCAGAACCTGCACGCCGGTCTGACCGTCAAGCTCCGCGTTCAAACCGGCTTTGATGAAACGCAGCGCCAACGGGCTCTTGCTCAGTATTTCGCGCGACCACTCAAGCGCCTCCCGTTCCAACTCCGCCAGCGGCACGACAGTATTAACCATGCCCATTTCCAGGGCTTGCTCGGCGCTGTATTGGCGGCACAAGAACCAGATCTCGCGCGCTTTCTTCTGCCCCACGTGCGCCGCCAGAAAGGACGAGCCGAAACCGGCGTCAAAGCTGCCGACGATGGGTCCGGTTTGGCCGTAGATCGCGTTATCGCTGGAAATAGTCAAATCGCAGCAGACATGCAAGACGTGCCCGCCACCGATGGCGAAGCCCGGCACCACTGCGATCACCGGTTTGGGAATATTGCGGATATAACGCTGCAATTGCAAGACGTTGAGCCGCGGCACGCCATCGTCGCCGACATAGCCGGAGTGCCCGCGTACTTTTTGGTCGCCGCCGGCGCAAAATGACCAGATGCCGTCTTTGCTGCTGGGACCGTTGGCTGTGATCCACAAGACGCCGACTTCGCCGTCGTGCCAGGCATGCAGCAGGGCTTCGGTCATTTCGTCTATGGTCTCTGGTCGAAAGGCGTTGCGCAGGTTAGGGCGATCAAAGGCGATGCGCGCGATGCCCTCAGCTTTGTGATAAGTGATATCGTCGTAGCGCTTGACCTCCTCCCAATCCGCCAGGCGCATCAGATCCGCGGTCTTGATTTTTGCTTGCTCTTCCGCACTTGTTGTCATCTGCATTCTCCTTACTGAATCGAATTCATTCGCTTGAGTCCATTTCTTCGACCTCGGCGCGTATTGTCGCCATGATGTCTTCGCGCCGCCGCAGGTCATGCACGGCATCTGTGCGAACCTCAATGAGGGTCGACCCGCGCCCCTCCACCGCCTCGCTGAAAGCCTCTCGAAATGCCGGGCGGTCATCGGCGCGCCGATACGCCAAACCATAGAGCCGCGCGGCATGAGAAAAATCCAAGCCGTGCGCTGTGATGAAATAATCGCTGAAGGCTGGCTCGAATCGTCGTATTGGCAGCCGATGGAAGATGCCCCCGCCCGCGTTGTTCAGCAAGACGATCGTCACCGGCACGCCATAGCGACTTATCGCCAACAAGCCATTCATGTCGTGGTAGAAGGTGATGTCGCCGACGATTGCTGCCAAAGGTCGGTCCCGATAGGCTGCGCCGATGCCCAAAGCGGACGAGATGTTGCCGTCGATGCCAGAAGCGCCGCGGTTGGCAAAGGCGAGGATCAATCTATCGCCCGGCTTGCCAAATTGATCCAAATGACGCACGGGCAAGCTGTTGCCGGCGAAGATCAGTCCGTCCGCCGGCATCAGGTCCACCACATCATAGACTGCCGCGCCATCGAAATAGTCTCCCGTTTCCATCTCTTTGTCGATGAGTTTCCAAGCGATCTTCTCGGCGCGGCTTATCCTGTCGCGGAAAGCGGTTTCCGTCGCTGGCGGGTCGTTCGCGTATGGCATTGGCGCTGCCGACAAAGGATCAAAATGAAGGAGATCTGTTATGCCGTGACTGTCGTCCGCCCATTCGCCGTCGCGGCTGCAATAGATGTGATGCTTCAAATCCGCCTGCGCCACCAGGTCGCCCATCGCCTTGGACAAGGGTGGCGTACCAAAGCGAATCAGCACTTCGATTGACTCGAATTCGCAGGCGGCGGCGCTGAGGTAAGTTTCATAGGCGCCCAGCGGCTCGTAACGCTCGCCCGCCGCTAGTCCGATATTCCGCATGTTGGAGCTGTATTCCGCCAGAATGGGATAGCCGCTGACGCGCGACGCGCGGACCGCCCAGCGAATCAGCGCCGCCGCATCGGCCGCACTGCGACAACTGCCGTGCCCAAAGTATATGATGCCCCTCTTCGCCCGGGTCTCGCCGCAAATCAGATCGTCAAGCGCGGAGGCGTCGGATCGCTTCTTCCTGAAGAAACGCGTTGCTGCGCCGCGATCAATTTTCATGATGTCGGCATCATCGTGGCCGGGCTCGAAGGGCTTGCGGAAAGGCAGATTGATATGCACGACGCCCCCGGCCGTCTTAACCATCGCTCTGGCCGCCAGCGTCCGCAAGTTCCGCAAGGTCAGCGCTGGCGGATCCGCTTCCGGCAGCGGCGCGTCGACGAACCAGGCGGCGGCCTCGCCGTAGAGCTTGACCTGATCGATGGTCTGATTGGCGCCGCTGTGCCGTAGTTCCGGGGGGCGATCCGCGCTTAATATCAGCAGCGGGGTACGGGACTGCCGCGCCTCGATTATCGCCGGGAAAAAGTTGGCCGCCGCCGAACCCGATGTGCATACCAGAGCCGCAGGTTCATTACTTGCTGTCGCCAGCCCAAGCGCGAAGAAGGCGGCGCTTCGCTCATCCAGATGGGAGTAGATGTCGATGGCGTCCCTATGCCGCGCGAAAGCCAGGATCAGCGGTGTATGCCGCGACCCGGGCAAAAAGCAGACCCGCTTCAAGCCCGCCGCCACCAGGGCATCAACAAAGATATTGGCGTATAGGGTGTTCGCGTTTGGCATATCTAGGCACTCAAAACTTAACCACCGAGGGCACCGAGAACACCGAGAAAAGACTATACACTGATGCGTCTGACTCCTTTTTTCAGTGTCAATACATTGAAGTTTATGAGCAATCCCGTCTTCACGTTTGCCAGCTTCAGGTATGCTATCAACTGTGCTTCGTGTATCGACGTTAGTTCCTTAACCGACTTTAGCTCAACCACCACTCTGTCTTCGACCAACAGGTCCAAAAACAGATCGCCGACAATCTCGTCCTTGTATTTGGCCGCAATCGGCTGTTGCTGCGCGTATCGAATATTTCGCTTGGTCAGTTCTACACAGAGCGCGTTTTCATAGATACGTTCCAATAATCCTGGTCCCATTTCCTTATGCACTTCAATGGCGGCGCCAATGATGTCATGTGTCAACCAGTCTTTTTCATATTTTCCAAGCTGATGAGTCATTTTCTTCGTTGCCTTTTCTCGGTGCTCTCGGTGTCCTCGGTGGTTAGTTTTGTGTCTTTGTGGTTAGTCTTTGCTCCCATGGGCCTCTAGCATGGGGCGGAATTTGAGAGCGGTTTCTTCCCATTCGGATTCGGGCTGGCTTTCCGCCACGATGCCGGCGCCAGCGTAAATCCAGGCGCGGGATTCCTGAGCGACAGCCGAGCGGATCGCCACAGTGAACTGTCCGTCGAGGTTGGCGTCGATCCAACCCACCGGCGCGCCATACCAGCCTCGCGGGATCGGCTCCAGATCGCGGATAAGACGCATAGCGCGTTCCCTTGGGTCGCCGCCCAGAGCCGGCGTCGGGTGCAGAGTTTCCACCAGCGCCAGGATACCGGTTTCCCGCTTGAGCCGTCCCCGGATCGGCGAATGGAGGTGCTGGATATTCTTCAGCTTGAGCAAACCCGGCGGCGCGATCTCCAGCGACTCGGTCAAGGGCAGCAGGCGATCGCGAATCTTGTCGGCGACAATGCTGTGCTCTTGCCGGTTCTTGTGGCTGCGCAGCAATTCGCCGCTCAAGCGCAAGTCATCTTCACGGGCGCTACCCCGGCCGATGCTGCCTGCCAAACCCATAGTTTCGATGCGCTTGCCCCGCACACTCGCCAGCAGTTCCGGGGAGGCGCCATAAAAGGCAAAGCGCGGTCGAGGCTCGAACAAGAAGCGATAACAATCGGCGTAATCCCGTGCCAGATGACAGAGAATCGGCATCAGGCGCACGCGCTCTTCAAAGCGCAATTCGGCCGCGCGCGCAAGCACAACCTTGTTCAATTCCCCAGCGTGTATGCGCTCGGTCGCCTGGCGTATCATCGCCCGCCACATGTCAAAGCTCATCGGGTAGTGGGCGCTTTGCAAAGGCGACTGCCGATGGATTGACAGACCTCTGCCTGCGACTTGTAATTGTCTGATCTTCTCCCGCAAGGCGACTTGCAAGTCGCTTACGAGCGCTTCGGGGTCTTCCTCGGGGGGGATCTGCGTATTGATAGTCAGCCAGGTCGCGCCGTCGATGCTGACAAGCTGATAATGAGGCAGGACAAAATGCGCCGGCGCATAAATCGACCAGGTGTTGTCCGGTGTGAAATCGCCCCGAAACGAAAAACCGCCATAAAGGCGCGGACCTGTCCAGGGCGGGTCGCCGCCGACGATGTGCGCCCTGGCATAAAGTTCGCGCGCCTCTCGCGCTATCTTTTGGAAACGTTCACCCCCCCAAGCCATCAACTCGACAGCTGTGCCAGCGCCAGCAAAGGCGAGGCGACTGTTCCGGTTCTCCCAGTAGCTGCGTGGCTGGCCCTCCGCAGCCCCTAGAAAACCTTGAAAACTGATTCCCTTGCAAGGCAAGCTGCAACTGAGCAGGCGTCCATAACGCCGGTTGAACGGGACCGCGCGAAACGCTGCCGATTCCATGCTTTACTCCTGGTAGCCGACGCTCTTCAGCAGCAACGGCAACAAGGCATCCATAATTTCCTCCTTGCTCGGCTCGCCGGTGTATACCCACTGAATCACGACGCTGTAAATAGCGCCCATCCAGGCATGCGCAACGATTGTCGTATCGACGGGCGCAATGGAACCATCAGCGACCGCTTCGTCGAGATAGGTCTTGATGAGCAGAGCGAAGCGATCGTTAACTTCCATGCGCTTGCGCTCGAAAACTGTTCCCAGCCCCACCGCTTGAACGAGCAGCAGCTTGGCCGGGCGACGATATTTGCCGAAGGTCTCCAGCACCGCTTCCAGGGCAACCTGAACGCGGCGGATACCCTGCGTTTCCTGTGTGATCGCTTCTTTGGCGCGGCGCTCGATCAAGTCGGCGAATTGATCAACAAGCGCGATGAAGAGTTTTTCCTTGTTCGGGAAGTGAAAATAGATCGAGCCTTTGCTGATGCCGCCTTCGGCGACGATCTCGTCCAGCTTGGTATCGTGGAAGCCCTTGGCGCTGAAGATATTCATCGCGGCATCGAGGATGCGCTCGCGGGTGGAAGGGGTGTCGCTGGCATGCTCGCTCATGCTGCCTCACAATACTGACTGGTCAGTACTGTAAGTATATCACATTTTCCAGGTTAAAAGCGATCGGATTCGGTACCGTCTTGCTGTTCGTCATGTCTTTATACTTAACTTTGTTTTTGAATGGCAAAGTCATGTTATCTGCCAATAATCTGAAATACACCCGAAATCTGCGGTAGAATCGCCTAGTGAAGACTTCTTTTCCGCGTCAAGTAATACTGAGGACGCCCCTACGGCGCGTCCGCCAGCGTTCGGGAGGCAGCAATGGACCAATTCATGCAAATGGCAATCGAAGAAGCGAAAGCCACCAAAGCCGAGGGCGGCAGCCCTTTCGGCGCGGTGCTCATGCGCGGCGCCCAGGTCTTGGGCCGCGGGCGCAACCTCATGATCCAGAACAACGATCCGCTCAGCCACGGCGAAATGGAGGCAATCAAGGCGGCCGGCTTGCAGGAGAGCTACGCCGATACCGTCCTCTACACCACAGCCTTTCCCTGCCTGATGTGCGCCGGGGCTATTGTGAGGTATCAGATTCCCAAGGTCATCATCGGCGCCAGCTGGGAACATAACGCGCCCTCGCGCGAATTCATGGAGTTGCACGGCATCGAGTTAGTCGAATGGCGTCTTGAGGCTTGTTATCAGTTGGTGGAGTAATGGCGACTCTGCCGACGTCGCATGGCAGCGCTCAATCATTGCGTGTCTGCGGATCCGCGGGCTAGTCGCGGACCGCTGATTAGTCAAAACGCGGCGGCCGCAAGCGGCTAAATGCCCAGGCGGCAGCCAGATATATCCAATACATCATAAAGAGAACCAAATACTCGATGAGCGGGATGCGCAGTATC
Organism: Anaerolineae bacterium; assembly: GCA_022820665.1. Taxonomy (GTDB): domain Bacteria; phylum Chloroflexota; class Anaerolineae; order Aggregatilineales; family Phototrophicaceae; genus UBA6055. Next base: position 152,869 of record JAJEFB010000012.1, read on the forward strand.
TCATTCGCTTGATAAGGCTCGCGCATTACAAGATAGACGTAGAGCGCGACTAACAGAAATGAGCTGTAGAATGCCTGCCTTACCCAGGGTTTAAGTCCCAAGCCATGCATCTGCGTGATCAGGAAAATTGCCGCGAAACCGAAAAAGAACATGGGCCATATATTGCTTGACTGGTTCAGCGCGACTTGAAAAGCGTGGGGTAAAACCAGGATCTCCAGCAAGAACATCCAACGCTTGTTCAGATGAACGCGCATGAACATCAATGAACCTTGTGCCATTACCAGCACGACATGAATGAAGCCGATTAAATGTCCCCAGGTCGGCACCATCGGATGAAACCAAAATGTATAAATGACGGCGAAGCTGAAGAAAAAGCCGTGGTACTTGCGCAACCCGTCGGTGAATGCCTTGCGGAACTTGATCTTCTTCCCGAAGAACAAACCGCGACGCTGGTTTTCCATACCTAGAACCACTATCAGCATCATCGCGACTGCGAATTGCGCTGTCCAGCTGGGCAGGTCCTGGGCGATGCCATCATAGAAGAACATTGACTGTAGATAGTGCAGCCCGATAAAGACAACATTAATGATCAGCGCCCACAGGTTCACAGGGCGGAGTGTATTGCTATAGTCGCGCTTGGTGTAGCGCTTTTGCGCGTATGCGATTGTCCCCCATATCAACAGTTGATGGACCGCGAAACCTAGCCAGGCGGTGAGTTGACCCCAGGCTGTTTGTTCCGCCAGCTGCCATTCATAAACCAGCGGATCTTCCGGATGCGGAATGATCTCGAATTGACTGAGAATGCCGCCCATCGCCACGATGGCTACGCAAAGCAGCGCCGAAAAGACAATGCTCCAATTGACTACTTGCTTGGCGTCGATGCGGGAAAGCAACATGCGCTGTATCCTTCGTTGACTTGAGCGAGCATATTGGGATAGTAGCAGAAGCCCTTGCAAGTTAGCGATACCAAATGGCAGCGCAACACTGAGCAACATTTATCCGATTATTGTCAGCAATAGCTGCCATCGTCCCTCAAGCGCTCCTCGCCAGCCCAGCGAGCGGGTATCTCTACAAACTCGCGTTCTTTCTCTCGATGCGCGTCCATTTCGGCATGTTGGTAAATGTAGGTCGATCCAGCGCGCGTGGTCATGCCAACGTGATTGCCCTCCCTGTCCAGTGCGATCAGATTCATGCCGCCGATAAAATCGCCATCCAAATCGCGCAGGTCCCGCATCGCCTTGTGGCCCGCCGCTCCTATCGGCAAGCCCGCGCGCAGATAGGAAACAAGCCCGTAAGCGGTGCAAGCGCGGATCGCCATTTCGCCCATGCCTGTGCAGGCGCAAGCGCCGTGACGATTGTCGGCATAGTTGCCCGCGCCGATGATGGGCGAATCGCCGACGCGCCCGGGGTATTTCCAAGCCCAGCCGCTGGTGCTGACACCGGAGCAAATGTCGCCGTTGCCGTCAATCACAATGAAGTTGACTGTGCCCGCGACGCGCTCCGGATCCGTCGCCAGGACGACCGCATCGAGCAGTGCTGTGTCATCGTCTAAGTCGTCAATATCCAGGAGCGCGCTATTCTCGATCAATCGCTCGCGCCAAATCGCTTTGACTTCCTCGCTGAGCATGGACGCCCATTGTTCAGCGTCGATTTCGCGGGCGAAGCGCTCGGCCCCCTCCCCTGCCAACATCACGTGTGGCAGCTTGCGATCCATCACTTGCCGCGCCACCGAAATCGCGTAGGGGAAGCCGCGCATGATGGCCACCGCACCGGAATTGAGCGTTTTACCATCCATGATGCTCGCATCCAGCTCCAGTTGACCGAGGATATTAGGATAGCCGTTGTACCCAACGGAGCGCTCGGCGGGGTTCGCTTCGACAAGGCGAATGCCGGCTTCAACGGCGTCAATCGCGCTGCCGCCATTCTTGAGGACGCGCATGGCGGCGTCAATGCCGACAGCGCCGTTGGCGCTGGCGATGATTAACATGAGTGGATCTCCGCAGCTTGTCTGCGCCGCATGGTTTAACCACCGAGGGCACAAAATAGTTCCAATAAAATAATGCGGCAATCAAAAGGATGATTGTAGGGACGACCTATCAGTCGCCCGCTTTCCCCAGTTCAATTTTCGAACGATCCCAGGAAAGTCCCATTTTCTATTGATTCGGGGACGCGGATCCAAACGCTATGTCGTCACTTTGCAACGCAGCCTATCACCTTTTCTTAGCGCTTGCAGCTCGTCGAATTGAGCTTTGCCGAGACCAGTTAATTCTAATTCCGCAAAGCTGATTTTACCGCCGAGGACGGTGAAATCGACATCACAACCGCTGCCGTTGGGATTGAGCGCGCAAGTGCCCCAGGCATAACCGCTCGACCAGAAATGACGGCGGGCTTCCGTCGGCGCTGCAAAAGCCAAGGTCCCGTCAACCGCGGAATACTGAAAGCCGGTCAGCGCCAGCACCGCCGCCCAACTGACCATCGCGCGCGCATAATGATGGCCGCATTCCGCCTCGTCAAAGGGATTCCGCTTGAGCCCATCGTAGCGATCGCGGATCGCCCCAATGCACTTCAAGCCCTCATCGATATCGCCTTCGTAGAGCATGCCGATGGCGGCTGTGTATTCAAAGCCGGTCATGACCTCGTTGTAATAGGGGAAGGGGCGCGCCGGTCGATCCCCGCGCGGGTAAGTCGCCATCAGCAGCGCCGATTCGTCGTTGAGCACGTAAGAGCGCATGTGATTGAAATGGCCGTACATGTCTTCCTTGAAGTTGTAGCGCATGATGCTGCGCAGCGTGGCTTTGACATTCGCTTCGTCGACGACATATCCCAGCCCGCTGACATGCGCCAGCAACTGCCCCACCAATTGATCGACCAGGCATCCGGCGCCAAGCTGCAGCACCGGTTCTGTGGGATCTGCCGCGCCCATGTCGCTCATTAACATGCCGAAAACCGAATCTTTTCCCGCCGCCGGGCGAATCTCGTGTTCGTAGTACTCGCCGTTGAACAAGTTCGCGTCTATCCAGGCGCGTCCGTTTTCATAGAGTCGCCGGCATTGGTCAGCGAAGGAGCGCGTAGACACTCCTCCCTTGTCGGATTCGTCCAGGTGTCGCGCCATCTCTTCCATCGCTCGCAACGCGCCCAGGTACCAGATGCCCATTTGCGGGTTGGGACCGTAATACTCGACATCCATGGTGTTGTGCTGGCAGCCTTCCATCACGCCATCCTTGTCGGCATCCCAGCCCCCCGGCAGCCAGCAGAATTCCAGCGCCTTGCGCGCCTTGTCCCACATGCTCCGCAGCCGATCGCTGTCGCCGGAAAGCTGCCAGTCGCGATAGAGCTTCATGATGCAGCCCATTTGTCCGTCCGCCGCCGCTAGCGACCAGGCCGCGGCGTGCTCCAGCGGCAGATCGACGCGGAAGCTCATGCCGCCGTCGCTACGCGTGGCATAGTTGAATTCGACTTCGCGCATGCCCATCGCGAGTTCCCCGAAAAGAAAGGCTGTAACCTGTTCGTAATTCCAGACGTGCGTACAGGAACCGAAACAGCAGCCCGCCGTATCGTCGCAGCCTTCCCAGCCGAACATGAAGCCATCGGGGGTGCGGAAAACGGTCTGTGAGCGCAGCGTGCTCAAGTTCGAGAGCGCGGACTCTTTAACGACTGCGGGCAAGTCGCTGTCAAGCACGCCGTTGACGAATGATCGTGTCTCCGCTTCCAGCCAGTCGAGATTCGCAGCCGTATACGCGGCCGCCTCCCAGGCGTCGGCGTATTGGGTCGTATAGTAGTTGCCGATGCGCGTTCCCGCTTGCAAGGGGCTCTGCGGGTGATTCCGCCCGGCTTCTTGCCAGGTGATGCGATTGGGGAAATGCCAGCTCAAAAAGAAGGTCGCCGCCGCTGAACCATTGGCGGGCACGGTCAAGGCGACTGAGAGCGAGCCCGTCGGATTGTCCACCCCGCCGCGATCGCGCTCTTCCAAACGACCGTCTTCGCTGAAATCGTCCCAGAAATCGAGCAGGGAATCACCCCAGCTATAATCCGCCCAAGCAGTGCGCGCGGTAATGCTACTTCCCTGCTGCGCTTCCCCCCATTGCAATGGGGGGATTGAGGGGGGTATGGGCGTCGTCAGCGCCAAGGTGCCCCACTGCGCCGACTCGCGGTCGACGCCCTCCGAGCGCATGAAAATGCCCGCCAAGCCATCCTCCTCGCGATAGCTGTTGACATTGTCCAGACATGCGCCGGCAGTGCCGTCGGTGCCGATAAAGTTCTGCAGACTGCCGCATACCGCCGCCTCAATATCGCTATCGCTGTCATTGCTCAAGACAAAGCGCAGGATCGCGGCTGGTATGCCGCTGGCGTCGCTGTCGCCCGGGATCAGCGGATTGAAGGCTTCCAAACGCGCTTGCAATGGCACATCGGGATCGCCAAGCTGGACCTGCCCGAAGGGATAAGCCGCTTCAAAGCTGCACTCTCGAAAGCGCGGCAAGCCGTGATTGGGAACGATGGCGCCGCGCGCCCCTTCATAGTCCGCCGCTGGGATCACGCCTTCCAGCGCGGTCGCCGTGGTTCCGCCGTCGACGGTTCTTGTGTACAGGCTGAAGAAACTCTGCGCCAGGTCAAAGCCTTTGGCTGGGCGATTGACGATCTCCCAATCGTGGAGATTGCCCCGCCCGCCGAGGGATACAACGCCGGTGCCGATGCCGCCCAGCGGCAGCCCGATCTGCCGTAGATGGTCTTGGTCATATGATTTAAGCGAGGGGAAACTGTTGCCATTTGAATTGCTCATTGCTTTCTTCCTGTCTTTAGGCTGTTCATGTTCCTCGGTTTCACAACAAAAGCAACTCTGGCAGGGACGACTCGATGAGTCGCCCGCCTCATGTGATATTCAAGAGTGAGTTCTTTCTTTCGCCCTACCCTTTCAAACCGCTGCGCGTCAGCGCTTCGATGATCCAGCGCTGCGCCGCCAAGAAGACCATCAAAACGGGCAGGATCGCCATTGTTACTGCCGCCATCACCACCGATGGATTGCCCGATCCCATGTAGCCAGTGAGCAGGGCGATGCCTTGCGGCAGCGTCATCTTGTGCCATGAATTCAGGAAAACAAGCGGCAGAAAATAGGCGTTCCAGGTTGCGTTGAAAGTGATGATGCCCAGGGTTGCCATCGCGGGACCCGCCAGCGGCAGGGCGATTTGGAAGAAGGAACGGATGTGCCCGGCGCCGTCCACACGCGCCGCGTCGAAGAGCTCCTGGGGCATCTGCTTGAAGAATTGCCGCATCAAGAAAACCCCGAATGCGCTGATTAGACCGGGCAAAATGATGGCCAGCGGATTGTCAATCAAGTTCAGATCGCGCATCAGCAGGAAGATCGGAATGATCGTCACCTGAAATGGCACCATCAGGGAGCCGAGCAGCAGCAGAAAGAGCAGGTCGCGCCCGGGGAAACGCAAGCGGGCGAAAGCGTATCCAGCCAGCGAGCAGGTCACGAGTTGCCCAACAGTTACCGCCACCGTGATCCTCATGCTGTTGATGAACAGGTCTACAAAGGGAACGCTCGATTCGAAGGGCGCAAGATAGTTCTCCCAGCGGAATTCCGTCGGCAGCCAGGCCGGCGGCAGTTGGAAGCTCTCTGATGTTGGACGCAGGGACGTCGAAAACATCCACAAAAGCGGCATCATGACCAGGATAGCGGCGATGGTCAAAATCGTATAAGAAATGATATCGCCGAAGCTGATGGGCTTCTTGCGTTTTCCGCGCGATTCCTTTGGTTTTATTACGGCTGTTGCATGTGTCTGTGCCATAGTTCGATCCCGCTATTCGTAATGAACCCAGCGGCGGCTGATCCAAAATTGCAGGGCGGTCAGCATCAGGATGATGGCGAAAAGGGTCATGGATACGGCGGCGGCGTAGCCCATATTAAAGGTTCGGAATGCGATTTCGTATACGTAAAGTACGACGCTTCGTGTGGCGTCGCCGGGACCGCCTTGCGTGAGCACAATGATCGTGTCGAAGACCTGCAGCGCGCCGATCATGAAAATGACAAGGATGAAGAAAATGGTTGGGCTAAGCAATGGAATTGTGATGCGGAAAAACAGCTGTCGCTCGTTCGCGCCGTCGAGCTGAGCCGCTTCGTAGTACTCGTTGGAGATGCTCTGCAAGCCGGCTAAGAAAACCAGCATGGCAAAACCAGTATTCTTCCAAACATCGAGGATGATGATGGCGGCCATTGCCCAATGCGCGTTGCTCAGCCAGGGAATCGCTTCAATGCCGAAAACGCCCAGGTAGTAATTGATGACGCCCGTATCCTGCTGATAGAGAAAGCGCCAGATGACAGCGATATAGGTATGGGCGATGAGCACCGGGAAGAAAAAGATGGAGCGGTACAGATTGCGCATCAATATCGGCAGACGCCGATTGAGCATAACAGCCAGGATCAAGCCGATGCCAGCGTTGAAGAAGACGGCGAAAAGGGTAAAGATGATCGTATTGATGTACGCTATCCGCAGGCGCGCGTCAGCAAACATCTGGATATAGTTGTCCAAGCCAATGTACGTCGAACCGCGCAGCAGGCTGAACTCCTGAAAACTGATGCGCACGGATTCGATCAGCGGATAGAGAATGAAAATGACAAAGCCGATGTAGGTGGGCAATACGAATAGATAGCCCACGAAAGCTTCGCGATGCTTCTGTGTTACTTCAGGCAAGAGTCCGCTTTTCTGCATCCTCAATCTTCGTCATCTGCTCATGGAAACAAGCCCGCATAAATTACTATGCGGGCTTGTTCTATCTAATCTGCGGATGTCGCTGTTCTAGCTTTCGGCCAGCCGCTCAGCCAGCTTGTCCATGGCGGCGGACAACTCGATATGCGCCGCTTCCAGACCTTGTTCCGGCGTCACGGAGTTGGCCATAATTTGGTCCATGTGGCGCATGAAAATGCTTTCGACCTCGGCGAAGTTCGCCGGCGACGGCACCGGTTTGATGTCTTCCAGGCTGCCAAAGAAGCGATGGGCGTTGGCAGGGAAGCTGTTGAAGAGATCGTTTTCGGTGGCGCTGCGGCGCGCCGGCAAAGATGTGCCCACGGCGACCGCCTCCAGGTCCGTTTCGAAAGCCGCCAGATCTTTGATCAATTCCAGCGCCAACGGCACGTTCTCGGTAGTCTTGGATACCGCCCAGCCGCCGGAACCGAAGACGGTTGTGCCAGCGCGTTTGCGCGGCCAGGGCGTGATGTCGACATCCTTGTAGCCGGTGGTGACGTAGGTGTCGAAGGGCCAGCGACCAGCGCCAGTCATGGCAATAGTGCCGGCCGGGAAGAGTTCGTAGGGGTTGACGCCTTCGACCGAGGGCGCAACGCCGTGCTCGTGCACCAGCGAATGCACGAACTTGACCGATTCCAGCATCAGCGGGTCGTCCAGGTTGGATTGCGACCAATCCGACGTCAAGGTCGACGTCCCGTTGGTATGCCACCAAGGCGTCAGACCAAAGTTGAAGTAAGGTATGGCGAAGCCGAATTGCTTGTCGCCGCCTTCGCCGTGGGTCAAGACCGATGCAGTTTCCAGGAAGTCTTCCCAGGTCCAGTCTTCCGCCGGCGGATCTAAGCCAGCCTCTTCAAACTTGACCGGATTGTAGTGGATGATCATATTGTTCCACTCGCGGGTGAAGTAGTAGGTCTGTCCGTCCGGTCCCTTGAGAGCATTGTGCAGCACCGGCTCAACCTCGTCGACAATCGCTGCCAACTCTTCGTCGGCGGCGATGGCGTCATCCATCGGCAGGACGAGATCCTCGAAGATGGTCTCGCGTGTGCCTTCAATGGCGATGGCGATGATATCGGTTTTCAAGCCGCTGGCGGCGCGCAGCTTCAGGTTGGTGATGTAATGACCCCAGCCTTCGGGCCAGGGGATGTAAAGGTCTTCGACAAGAACATTGGGATAACGCTCGTTGAAGCGCGCAATGGCGTTGCCAAACATGCGTTGCTGCTCTGTACCGCCGAAGTTGTAGATGACCAAATGGCCCGAGGTATCGCCCGGAGGCGCTTGCGCCAGCGCGGTGCCCAGGGGCATACCGTATGCGGCAGCGAAAGCCGCGGCGCTGCCCATTCCTGTGTACTTGAGAAAATCACGGCGCGATAGCTTATTTGACATGGCAAAACCTCCTAAAGAATACGAATCAACTAACAAGCATGGGCATTATATCGCATGTGACGCGGACAGGCAAAAAGACCGAATGCCGCTACCGCGAATCCAATAGCAAATCGCGCTTGCCCAGCGGCAGCGTCGGGCGTGCGTTATCGGCATACAAATCAGCAAATGCGTCGATCTGCGACTGCGACAGGAGCACCGGCGCATCCAGCAGCAGCCAGCGTACGATCTCGCTGCAAGGCGGCGTCGTCAGCGAACCCTGATAGGTGAAATAAGCGAATTCTGCCGGCAGCAGCGCTTCCAGATCGAGCGCTTCGCCCACCGCTGCCGGCTCCCCAATTTCGCTCGGCATGTTGTCGAAGATCGGCGCGTAGGCGCCGTTTTCCTCGTCCCCCGCCGCGAGCAAAATGCCCACCACCGCCAAAGCGCCGGAATTGGGATCCTGATGCACGAAATGAATTTCCATCGCCGCCGCTTCGCCATTAATGGTATGTTCGCTGGGGCTGTGGAAGTGGAATTGCAGCAGCTTGTAGCTGATCTCGTTGTAAACGATCTGGCTGCCCTCGTCGACATTGACTTGAATGGTATGCCCGTTGTTAAAAATATTCTTGGCGGTCTGCCCGTATTGGAAGGCGATATCCACCAGGTCGACTTCGCTGGCGTTTCGGATATCAATGGGCGATTGCGCCGTGCCATCGGCGCAGAGCGCGAATTCCGGCGCGAGCGCGCCCCAGTGTTCAGGACCTTTGTCGCCGCTGTAAGACCAGTCCGTATAATCCGCCAGGCTAGTACTTAGAATCGCGGCAAACCCAACCAGTAGCATCGCAGTGCTAAGCAAAAGAAGATATCGCTCTTTGTTCATGCGGACAACCTCAACGCAATGTCGTGTTGTTAAGATTATAGGCTAATTCTTACCATCTGCGAAGTCTCCCTTGCCAGCGTTTCAAGTCAACCGACAGCTTATGGCCCGCGAGTAGTATATCCTTTCGGTTGAAATACATTTAGGCAGTCCTCAATATGAGATCCTTAACCCAAAATACGAACAATTTGGTAGGGGCGACTCGCTGAGTCGCCCGATACTCATTCAGTTTCCACTCGTCTATCAGGTGATTGTTGTTCTTTTATTTCAACCGAAATGGATACACTACCGTCCAACGTGCGCGCAATTCGACATAGCGGCAGTTTGGTTTATAATAGCCAAATGCGAAAACACAGCAGGCGCGGCAGCTAAGCTGCCCATGAATGGAAGCGGATCGACAAACAGGAGTATTCGATGGCTGAGCAAGGATTTACACCCCCAACCAGCGAGTGGTATCACCCGTCGGCGGACATGGTCGAAAGCGCCAACGTGCCGGATTACGAGGCTGTTTACAACCTGGCGCTGCAAGACCCCGAGGCTTTTTGGGCCAACCGCGCCGAAACGCTGGAATGGTACAAGAGATGGGACAAAGTGCTCGATGACAGCCGCAAACCCTTCTACAAGTGGTTTGTCGGCGGCAAGACCAATATGGCGCTCAACGCCCTCGACCGCCATGTCAAGACCTGGCGCCGCAACAAGCTGGCAATCATCTGGGAAGGCGAAGACGGCGAAAAAGTCACGCTATCCTATTGGCGCCTCTGGCAAGAGGTTAACAAATTCGCCAACGTGCTGCGGAGCATGGGTGTGGCCAAGGGCGACCGCGTCACAATTTATATGGGAAGGGTGCCGGAAATCGCTATCGCCATGCTGGCTTGCGCCAAGATCGGCGCCCCGCATAGCGTCGTTTATGGCGGCTTCTCCGAGCAGGCTTTAGCCAGCCGCATCGAAGACGCGCAGAGCAAAGTCTTGATCGCCTGCGACGGCGCCTGGCTGCGCGGCAAGATCGTCCCGCTCAAGGATACGGTCGACGAAGCTGTGCAGCGCTCGCCGGTGGTGGAAACGGTGATCGTCGTCAAACGCACCGGTCACGACATCCACATGGAGAGCGGGCGCGATTACTGGTATCACGATCTGATGGCGCTGCCCATCGCCAGTACAAAAGCCGAAACCGAGGTCATGGATGCCGAGGATCCGCTCTTCATCCTTTATACCAGCGGCACCACCGGCAAACCCAAGGGCGTCCTGCATACGCACGGCGGCTATCAAGTGTATACCTCGACCACGCTCTCCTGGGCATTTGACCTCAAGGAAGAAGACCGCTGGTGGTGCGCCGCCGATCCGGGCTGGATCACCGGGCACAGTTATATCGTCTACGCGCCGCTGATCCTGGGCGCGACCAGCATCATCTACGAAGGCGCGCCCACTTATCCCTATCCCGATCGCTGGTGGCAGATCGTAGCCGATTACGGCGTGACCATCCTGTATACCGCGCCCACCGCCATCCGCGGGCTGATGCGCTTCGGCGAAGCCTGGCCCAATCGCCACGACCTCAGCAGCCTGCGCTTGCTGGGCTCCGTCGGCGAGCCCATCAATCCCGAAGCCTGGCGCTGGTATCACCGCGTCATCGGCAAAGAAACTTGCCCCATCATCGATACCTGGTGGCAGACCGAGACCGGCGGCTTCATGATCACGCCCTTGCCCTCGGTCGGCTTGAAACCGGGCAGCGCTACCCGCCCCTTCCCGGGCATCCAGGTCGATATCGTCGATGACGACGGGGCGCCGGTGGCCACCAACGAAGACGGCAACCTGGTCATCAAGTCGCCCTGGCCCAGCATGATCCGCACCGTCTACGGCGATGACGACCGCTTCATCAGCCAATACTGGGAGAAGTATCAAGACCAGGGCTGGTACCTGGCCGGCGACACGGCTCGCCGCGATGAAGACGGCTACCTCTGGGTCATCGGCCGCAACGACGACGTGCTCAAGGTCAGCGGCTATCGCCTGGGCACGGCCGAGGTTGAATCGGGCTTGGTCAGCCACAGCGCCGTGGCCGAGTCAGCCGTCATCGGCATCCCCGATGAACTGCGCGGCAACGCCATCCACGCCTACTGCATACTGGTGGCGGGCGTCGAGGGCTCCGACGCGTTGGAAGCGGAGCTCAAAGCCCATGTGCGGCACGAGGTCGGTCCCATCGCCGTGCCGGCGCAGATTGAGTTTGTGGACAACCTGCCCAAGACGCGCAGCGGCAAGATCATGCGCCGCGTGCTCAAGGCGCAAGCAATGGGCCAGCCCCTGGGGGATTTGAGCACCCTGGAGGATTAGAGGCGCGTCGAAGACTTTGAACCGGGGGAAGGTGATTGCCTTCCCCGGTATACTGAACTACAGTCTTTCTTTTGAAGTTGATTTGGAGACTCGCAATGGAAACGATCACTGTCGTTACCACGCAAGATGAAGATACCTACCTGTCACATTGCCTTGAATACGACATCGCAAGCCAGGGAAGCACCCGCAAGGAAGCAATTGACAATATCCAGGAAGCAGTATCTCTCTTCCTGGAATTTGCGTCGCCAGCCGAAGTGCGGGCCCGGCTCGATCGACGCGGACGAATCGATAAGCTAAGCCTCAACCGTGCCTAGACGACGCAATCTGTCTGGCCGTGAGGTATGTAGAATCCTCAATGCAAACGGATTTGAAGAAGTCCGGCAACGTGGCAGCCACATTGTGATGCAGAAGAAGATTCTACAGTTTTCCGGGGAAAATACGACTGTAACGGTGATCGTGCCAAACCATAAGGAATTGAAGCGCGGCACATTGGCTTCGATCATCCGCCAGTCGGCGTTGCCTAGAGAAGTCTTCGATTGACCGGAAAAGTCGTCTTGGAGACAGCTGCTGGGGGATTTGAGGGCGCTGGAGGATTAGGGATATTCGCCACAGAGGCGCAGAGAATGTAGGGGCGACCTATCAGGTCGCCCGATTGTTCGCGGGTAGGAGAAATGAATGAGCAAAGTTCAAGCGCAGACTAAATCTGTCACAGAGCTTTTAACGGGCGTCAAATATGACATTGACTTCTACCAGCGAGGCTACGAATGGCAGCGCAGAAATATCGAAGAACTGCTGAATGACTTAGAGGCCGAGTTCATTGCTAGCTACTCGGATGAGCATGAACCACAACAAGTGGCGAACTATCGGCATTATTTCCTCGGCACCATCATCACGATTTCCGAGAGTGGAAAGCGCTATATCGTTGATGGGCAGCAGCGCTTGACCACGCTCACGCTTCTGCTCATTTACTTTCACCATCTGCGCGCGGAGAACCCGTCCATTCCCTATGTTGCGCAACTCATTTATACGGAAATGTTTATGCAAAAGTCCTTTACAATCGCCGTCGAGGAACGGGAAGATTGTATGAGGGCGCTGTTCGAGGGAAAGCACTTCGATGCCACCGATCATCCCGATTTATCCGTGCGCAACTTGGTCGAACGTTTTAAGGACATAGATGATCTTTTCCCTGATTCATTGACAGGCAAAGCCCTGACGTACTTCGTCAATTGGCTGTTATTTTGCGTCGACCTTGTTGAAATCGAGGCGCAAACAGACGATGCCGCATTCACGATTTTTGAGACGATGAACGATCGCGGCGTGAACCTGAGTCAAGCCGACATGCTGAAAGGATACTTGTTGGCGCACATCAATTTCGCTGACCCCGACTTGATGCAAGCCAAGAAGATGGAAGCGAATAATGTTTGGAAGGGACGCGTCAGAGAATTCGTAGACATAGAGGCCAACTCAGATGAAGACTTCTTCAAGACTTGGCTACGCGCCAAACATGCCGATACCATTCGCCAACCGAAAAAAGACGCTAAGAACCAAGACTTCGAGAATATTGACAAGTTTCACCGCTGGACTCATGATAATTCGAAGCGAATTGGCTTATTGACAACGGACGACTTCTACGATTTCATCACACGCCAGTTTGCTTACTTTTCTAAGTATTACATTGCCATGCGCCAGGCGTCGCAGACCTTTTGCCAAGGGCGGAAAGAAATTTACTACAACGCTTACAACAACTTCACCCTGCAATACATGCTGGCGCTGGCGCCGCTCCGGTTCGAAGATGACAGTGACACAGCCTGGCGCAAGATACGTTTGGTGACCACATTCGCCGATATCTTCCTGGCGCGCCGCATGGTGAATTACCGGCGCAATGGCTACGGCAGCTTGAAATATACGATGTTCAATTTGGCTAAAGACATCCGCGACAAGGACACGGAGGCGCTGCGGGATATATTGCTAAACCACTTGTCGGGCATATGGGAGACATTCGAAGGAATAACGGGCCACAATTGGGGAACTTATGCTTTGAATAACTTTAGCGGACGCAGCATTCGCTACCTGCTCGCGCGCATGACCGCATGGATTGAGCGAGAAGCTGGAAACGATGTGAGCTTTCTCAATTACCTGTGGGACGCCAAAGGCAAGCCATTCGATATTGAGCATATTTGGGCGAACCAATATGGAAAGCTTGGGGACGAATTCGACAGCGAAGATGAATTTCAACGTTATCGCAACTACTTTGGCGGCTTGCTCTTGCTGCCGCGCCCCGTCAATAGAAGTCTGCAAGACAGGTGCTATGAGTATAAACTAGAAAAATATAGTCAGCAGAACTTGTTGGCGGCGTCGCTGAGTAAACAGAAGTATGTGAATGAACCTAGCTTCAATCAGTTCATTGATCACAGCGATCTCCCCTTCAAACCCCACGCCCAATTCAAAAAAGCCGACCTCATGCAGCGCCAGGAACTCTACCGCCAAATCTGCGAGCAAATCTGGAATCCCGACCGCCTCCTGGCAGTCAATTAGGCAAAATTGCGTTCAACTCGACTGCTTTGCGCTATAATCCTCTAGTGTGCGTTTAGCCACCGCTTTCGAGCGGCGGTGAATCTACGTTCAGTCAAAGATTTAGAAAGGAACTGTTTCATGTCAAAACTAAGCCGTAGAGATTTCTTGAAGGGCTTGGCCGCATCCGGCACGGTCGTCGGCGCGCAGATGACGGGCGGCTTGCTCAGCCGCCTGCCGACGGCGCTCGCGCAGGATATGGTTGAAGTCACCTATGCCACGCCGGGCGGCGTGGTAGAAGATGCCGCTTGGGAACCGGTCTGGGAAGCCTTCAACGAAGAGAATGACGCTATCCAAGCCAATTATCTCGCCGTTGGCGGCGGCTATGGACCGCAGTATTTGCAGCTATTGCAAGCGCAACTGGCGGCGGGTACCGGTCCCGATGTTTTCTTTGTCATGGACGGCTTCACGGTCGGTTTCGCCGCTCGTGGCGTCCTGGTGCCGATCGACAGCTATGTAGACGCGAACCCGGATGTCGACCTGGAAGACAACTATCCGGGTCATATCGCGGCGCTCCGCTGGCAAGACCAGCTCTGGGGATTGCCCCGTGACGGCGCGCCTTACGCCACCTGGTTCAATGCCGATATCTATGACGAAGCCGGCATTGACTATCCGCACGGCTTGACCTGGGACGAATATCTGGAACAAGCCATCGCCCTGACCGATCGCGACGATCGCGGACGCGCCCGCGTCATCGGCGGCGGACGCGGCGCCTGGATCGACTGGATCTGGCAAGCCGGCGGCGAAGTGCTCAACGAAGAGGGCACCGAATGCCTCATGGGCGAGCCGGAAGCGATCGAGGGATTGCGTTTCGCGCAGAGCCTGGTCATTGAGCACGGCTGCGCGCCCTCCGCGTCGGACTTGGCCGATCAGAACGAAGGCGCGCTCTTCACTTCCGGTCGTATGGCCAGCTTCACGATTGCGCGCGGCTTCCTGGGCGCGGTCTGCAACACGCCATTCCGCTTCGACGCCGCGCTGCCGCCGGCGGGCGCCGTCCGCGTAGGACGCACCAACGTCGGACCTACCGTCATGTCGTCGGGGACAGCCGACAAGGACGCCGCCTGGGAGTTGCTCAAGTTCATCAACAGCAGCCGCGGACAAACGCTGAAGATCAGCACCGGTTACGCCTATCCCTCGCGCCGTTCGGTCGTGCAAGAAGACTGGTACGTGAACTTCACCTGCGGCAACGCCATCGGCACCGGGCTCAACACGGTCTTCAACGACATCATGGAAAACGGCTGGGCGCGCACCTGGCCCCAACATCCGCAATGGCCCGAAATCAGCACCGCCATCAACAGCCAGCTTGACGCGCTGTACAGCGGCGACAAGTCGGCGGAAGCCGTCGGTACCGAGATCGCCGCCCAGGTCAACGCCATTTTGAGCGCGGAGTGATTTCACCCCCACCCCAAACCCCTCCCCGAAGGCCCGTGTCAGTGGGCTGTGTCCACGCGCCCTATGCGACTCATCAAGAGGGAGGGGCTTTAACGGGTCAACAACGGTTAGTAGGCTCCCCTTCCCTCATTTTGGGGGAAGGGGATGGGGGATGGGGGCTTCTTTTGTGATCAACATATTCAAACCCAAACGCCTGAGCTTCTGGGAATCACTCAACGCCTGGATCTTCGTCTCGCCCTGGATCCTCGGTTTCATACTCTTCACCGGTGGTCCCATCCTGGCCTCGCTGGTCATTTCCTTCACGAACTGGGACATCGTCAATCCGCCGCAATGGGCTGGCTTGAGCAACTACGAAACCATGCTCAGCGACCCGCTCTTCTTTCAGTCGCTCAAGGTGACGACCCTGTACGCGCTGGTGGCTGTGCCACTGCAGATCGTGGTGGGTCTGTTCATCGCCCTGCTGCTGAACACCAAGATCCGGCTGATCGGGCTCTATCGCACGCTCTTTTACTTGCCAGCGGTCTTGCCCATTGTCTCGGTGGCGGTGATGTGGCGCTGGATTCTCTCCCGCGACTGGGGTCTGATTAACTGGTTCCTGTCGCTCTTCGGCGTCTATGGTCCCGGTTGGCTTTCCGAGCCGGAATGGGCGCTGCCGGCGCTCATACTGATGAGCCTCTGGGGCGTTGGCGCGGGCATGCTCATTTATCTCGCCGGTTTGCAGGGCATTCCCACCGACTTTTACGAAGCGGCAAAAGTCGATGGCGCCGGACGCTGGGCATCATTCCGCTACGTCACCCTGCCGATGATCTCGCCGGTGATCTTGTTCCAACTGGTGGTCGGGCTGATCGCCGCTTTTCAGGTATTCGCCCAGCCCTTCATCATGACCGAGGGCGGACCGCAGAATTCAACCTTGTTCTATCTGCTGCACCTGTTTCGCAACGCCTTCGAATTCTTTCGCATGGGATATGCCTCCGCCTTGTCCTGGGTGCTATTCATGTATATCGCTGTACTGACCCTGCTGATCTTCCGCTTTTCCGCCGCCTGGGTTTTCTACGAAGGCGAAATCAAGAACGAGTGATCTAAAGATGGCTGCAATTGCACAGCGACCTGTATCTAACAATTGGGCTGCTAAAGCGCGCGAAGTCGATTGGGTGAAAGTCCTGGCGCATATCGTCCTGATTGCGGGCTCCGTCGTCTTCTTGATGCCCTTTGTCTACGTCGTCTCGACCTCGCTGAAAACCGCCGGCGATGTCTACACCTTCCCGCCCGAGTTCATCCCGGATCCGGTGCAATGGGCGAACTATCCCGACGCGCTCACAGCCATGCCCTTTGATGTCTTCTTTTTTAATACCATTTTCCTGGCGCTGGGGCGCATTATCGGCCTCACGCTGAGCTGTTCGCTGGCGGGCTTCGCCTTTGCCAAGCTCCGCTGGAAAGGGCGCAACACGCTATTTTTCATCGTCCTGCTCACGCTGATGATCCCGGTCGAAGTCACGCTTATCCCCCGCTATATCTTGTTTTCCAAGCTGGGCTGGGTCGGTTCTTTCGCGCCGCTGCTGGTGCCGGGTTTCTTCGCCGAAAACGCCTTTTTTGTCTTCCTCTTCCGGCAATTCTTCATGACCATGGGGCAAGATCTCATCGACGCGGCGCGCATAGACGGTTGCAGCTTTATCGGCCTCTTCCGGCGCATCATCGCGCCCAACGCCAAACCGGTCTTCGCCGTCGTCGCCATCTACATCATTCAAAACAACTGGAATTCCTTCTTGCTGCCCATGATCTACCTGACCGATCGTAGCAAGTATACGCTGGCGCTGGGCTTGCGCCTGTTCAACGAACAGTATTACTCGCAGACGCATCTGCTGATGGCGGCGTCGGTCTTCGTGGTCATTCCGATTGTCATCCTCTTCTTTTTCATGCAGCGCTATTTCATCCAGGGCGTCGTCTTCACCGGGTCCAAGGGCTAGGGCATGAGCCAAGCCAAACCGCATATCCTGCTCATCACCTGCGATGAACTACGCGCCGATGCCTTGAGTTGTTATGGCAATCGCGCCATCCAAACGCCGAATCTGGATGCCCTGGCCGCCGCCGGCATCCGTTTCGAGCGCGCCTACAGCAACAGCCCCTGGTGCTTGCCCAGCCGCTGCTCGCTGGCGACTGGCTTGTACCCGCACAACAACGGTTCCTACAGCAATTTCCGCGATGTGCCGCTGAATGCCGAACTGCCGAATATCTACAATCTTCTGAAAAGCGCGGGCTATCACACAGCGCATATCGGCAAATGTCATTACGCCCCCGTGCCCTACAGCGAGACCCGCCCCGACAAAACCTTGCCCTACGACCAATTCCGCGATTATTACCTCAGCCTGGGCATGGATCACCTCGACCTGCAAGACGACAAACAGGTCTCGGTCTGGTTTTACGACGACTACAGCCTGGAGCTGGACGCCGCCGGTCATCTGGCGGCTTACCGCGATGCCGTCTGGGACAAAGCCAAGCGCAAAGTCTTCGATTTCCCGGGACCGGAAGCCTGGCACCCGGATAGCTGGGTCGGGCGCAAATCAGCCGCCTATGCCGACGGCTATACCCGCGACCAGCCGCTCTTCCTCTGGGCTTCTTTCAGCGGACCGCATTATCCCTTCGACCCGCCGGCGCAATACTTCGAGCGCGTCGATATGTCGCAAGATCGCCGTATCTTCAGCGAGACTGAATTCGACGACCCGTCTCGCATCCACAGCGCGACCTACCACGGCCGCCCCGGCGGCGCTATCGACGGTTCGGGCGCGGCGCCTGACGGCGCGACCAAAAACTACTCTGATGACTACTGGCGCGATCTCCGCCGCAACTACTTCGCCAATGTCGCGCAGATTGACGAGTACATCGGGCGCATCCTGTCCGCGGCTGAGCGGCGATTCGGCGACGATGTCCTGGTCATTTTCAGCGCCGATCACGGCGAAATGCTGGGCGACCACGGCTTGTGGGGCAAGAACAACTGCGCCTACGAAGACGTCTGGAACGTGCCGCTGATCCTCAAGTACCCCGGCCAGCGTCAAGCGCGGGTCAGCGACGCTAAAGCCATGCTGATCGATATCCTGCCGACCTGCCTGGCCGCCGCGGGATTGCCGCATGATTTCTGCGACGGGCTTCCCTTGAGCGAGCGCGTCGCTTCCGGCGGCGCTGATTATGTCTTTGCCGAAGGCGAGGGTTTCCTGGCGGTCAGCGACGGGCGCTACAAGCTGACGCGTGTAGCGCAGGGCGGGCGTCATCATCTCGAGTTGATTGACCTCAAGACCGATCCGCATGAGTTCGTCAATCTGGCGAAGGACCCCGCCTGTAGCGCGCAGCGCGCGCGCTTGCTGGAGCAGATGGTGGATCTGCTGATGGCGGGAGCGCTCGCTTAGTCGCGCGGCAGATTGAATACAGTTGAGCGCAAGGGGATGTTCATATGCTTGATCCAAAAAGATCCGCTTCGACATATGAGCAGAAGTAATCGGAAGTCGGGGTCCATTACTCGTCAATCTGTAGCTCACCGAGGGTATGGATCATAGGCAGTATAACCGGCGCAATCATAGCAGTAAATTCAGCGACAAACTCTTCAGGATCTAAATTGCTGTCGTTGAAATATGAGTCTTGATCTTTCACAGCATCTTTCAATATTGCCATGCCTATCAACACCAACGCAAACTTAAATCTCGAGTGCAGGGTCTCCGGCTCTCTTTGTTGCGCAAGCCATTCTTTCAATTCCCACTTCAAATAGACGTTGTCCATGTTGATGTAGAAATCATATACATTATCTTCCGTGCCTCTTACCTTTAAGGCAGTGTCTCTGTTGAATTTGTATTTGTCCCAATCTTCTTCTCGGACTTCAACAACGTGTGGCGTTGCCAAATCCTCCGGTTTCTCTCTCTCACCAACGTCATCGCCGGCCGGCGGTTTTCTTACCCCGTTGGTGCCAGATTTGTCGTTGTCTGGTTCTGTTACGAGGACTACGAATTCGTTTTCAATCGGACTAAAGAACAGATCGTCGCTTACCGTTGCCAAATAGGAGATTTGGTCTCCTACTTCCGCTTCGTTTGGCAAAATGACATTCAGTGTCGCAACGCCATCACGCAAGTTAAGTGTATAATCGCTTGCCTCGTCACCGTCGCAATGGAGCACGAAAACTCCCGGATCTGTTTCTCGGGCAAAGTAGTAATCCTCTGCATCGGTTTCAAACTGCACTCGGAAACGATGTCGATTTATTGGACGCTCGTTCAACCGAGGCTTTCGATATTTGCTGAAAAGCCGAAAGTAATCCGGATGCTGTTTTCCGAAAAACTCTTTCTTCACGCCGACATGCTTTGGCTTGAAGGGATTGCTCAGGTCTTTTCCGCTGATGAATAACGCCGCTAAGGATGGAGATTTCTTGATAATTTTATTCAAAACTTCCTTAAGCGGCTTGGAATCCGACAGTTTGTCTTCAAGCGCTTCACGTCGTCGGCGGTCTCGCAGCTCCTTGAGTTTAACATCATTTCTGATGAGATCTTCCAGTGCGCTTTCGATGGCTGTGTTCAATTCACCGCGGCGCGTACGGTCACGGCTGGTCATGAACAGCCTCTCTCTTGCACGCTGCGTCATAGAGGTAGCATCCACAAGAACTAAAAGCGAGTCGGCAATATAGCTCATTTTCACTTTGTGACGCGAAAAGAATCGTTTAGATATAGTATAGTGAGTCTGTCCGTTAAGGGTGAAGATTATGCCTTCATTCCTTCGATAAGATTCATCGCGCCCCTTCTTGAAAGCGTAAATTGATATCGACATAGTTTCTCCCGATACTCGGATTTGATGCGGCACGGGGAAACCGTCTTCTAAGTTTTCGCGCTTGTCTTCCTCCAAACGAACATTCAATCCGTGCATAGTGGTTTCTGGGTTGTGCCCAGAGTAATCTCTGAATTCGTAGAAGCGGACCGGCAAACCGGGGCGCGGCAACAATAGAGAAATAACATAATACAACCTCTGAGTAACCATTGTCTTTAAGCCAGTCATCTCGTATTCAAACATCTTGACTATTGTGCCCCATTCCAACCGCGGCGCGCGGGAGGCATCTGCAAATCCGTGTGGCAGCGTCAAAGAGTCGCTGTAAAATGTCAGAATCTTGTTATCGGGAGCGAGATACTTAAAGATCGAGTGGCTCTCGCCACGAACTGGGTCTTGACGGCGAACAACAGTGAATCCCCAATATGGTGCGGTAAGGTCACTTCTATCGGCGATTGCTGGGTAACGGCGTGAAATCACAAGCTGCAGATTGTGTTCTCCGCCACAGTATGACAGGGCTCCCGTGCCGCCCATATTGAACTTGCCCAGAACGAAGGGAATTCGAAGTTTGTTTGACTTGTTTAAGGATAGAATGGTATTCGGCATGCATTGCGGAGACTGCCCTTCGCCGCGGTCAAAAAGGGTATAGTTTGGATTGCGTTTTCCTCCGGTAGCGACCAAGCCAATGTCGCGGGCCAATTCTGTGCGGTTCGTCGCGCTTATGTTGACCAAATTACCATTTCGAATTCCAAAGAATCGCTCCAGAGCGTCGGGTATCGACCGCGGAGCTTCGAAACTTTCTTCTCGATTACTGCGCTCAAGGAACTCGCGCATCAGAACGGCGTCGATGGAATTGACGAGCTTCTCGACCATAGCTCCAGCTGGATTGCCCTGCTGATTACCAATCTGGCCCCAGTTGTTTTCAATATCACCGTATGCGCGCCACAGGGAGTCATTAGACCAATAACCGTAGTGCTTTAGAAGTTTTATAACGTCGCCTTCAGCTTCAGCATTTAGCAGATTAAGGCAAAGACTTTTGTTTTCGCGCGTCATATGATCACTCCAAATGTTTGAATGGTTGATTGTTGGGCTGCAGGAGCATTTTAATTACGTGAAATAATAGCTAAATACGTCGCAATCATCAATAGTTTGAAATAATTGCAATACTTGTCGTGTGCTGGAACATTGCCTATTCCGCGCTATAATCCCAACTAAACGTCACGCAGCCTCACTAGCCGAAAGGTCCCGCCCATGACCGAAGCCGCCCCCGTGCTCGAAGTGCGCGGCATCAGCAAACGCTTCCCCGGCGTCCTGGCAAACGACAATATCAACCTGACGCTGCGCAAGGGCCAGGTCCTCGGTCTGCTGGGCGAAAACGGCGCCGGCAAGAGCACCTTGATGAACATGATCTACGGTTTGTACAAACCCGACGAGGGCGAAATCCTCGTCAACGGGCAAGCCGTCGACATCGCCGGACCCAAAGACGCCATCGAACTCGGCATCGGCATGGTGCATCAGCATTTTCAGCTGGTCGATGTGCTGACCGTCACTGAAAACGTCATGTTGGGCAACGAAAGCGTCTCCGGTCCCTTCCTGCGGCGCGACCGCGCCCGGCGCGAAATACTCGAGCTGTCGGGGGACTACGGCTTGGATGTCAACCCCGACGCCCTGATCGCCGACTTGCCGGTCGGCGTTCAACAGCGCGTCGAGATCATCAAGGCTCTCTATCGTCACGCCGACATTCTCATCCTGGACGAGCCGACAGCCGTGCTGACGCCGCAAGAGACGCGCGGCTTGTTCAAGATCATGCGCACGCTGCTGGAAAAAGGCGTCAGCATCATTTTCATCAGCCACAAACTCAAAGAGGTGCTGGAAATCTGCGACGACGTGGTCGTGCTGCGGCGCGGAAAGGTGGCGGGCCATGCCGACCCGGGGCGATCCACCGAGGCTTCGCTGGCTTCGCTGATGGTCGGGCGCGATGTCATCCTCGAAGTGGAAAAAGCCGCGGCCGCCCCCGGCGACGAAATCCTCAATATCGTCAATCTGCATGTGCATGATGATCGCGGTCTGCCGGCGGTCGAAGGCGTCAACCTGGGCTTGCAGCGCGGCGAAATCCTCGGCATCGCCGGCGTGCAAGGCAATGGACAAACAGAACTGGTCGAAGCGCTGACCGGCATGCGCCCGGTGGATGAGGGCCGCTTCTACATCAAGGGCGAAGACATGACAAGTTCGTCGCCGCGCCGGGTCACCGAGAAAGGCGTCGGGCATGTGCCGGAAGATCGCCAGCGCGACGGCTTGGTCGCGGGCTTCACCGTCATGCACAACCTGGTCCTGTGCAGCTATTACCGAGATGCCTTCTCCAACACTATTGTGGTTGACGACCGCGCCATCGCCGCGAACGCCCACCAACTGGTCGAACAATACGATGTGCGGCCGCCCATCATCAACAATCCGGCCGGCGGCCTCTCCGGCGGCAACCAGCAGAAAGTGATCGTCGCCCGCGAGTTTTCGCGCGGGGTCGACCTTCTGGTCGCCTCCCAGCCCACCCGCGGCTTGGACGTCGGCTCGATTGAATTCATTCACAAGCAGATCATCCGCATGCGCGACGAAGGCGCCGGCATCTTGCTGGTCTCGTCAGAGTTGGACGAGGTCTTGAGCCTCTCCGACCGCGTGGCGGTCATGTTTGAAGGGCAGATCATCGATATCCTGCCAGTTGAAGAAGCGGACAAGGATACGGTTGGCTTGCGCATGGCCGGCGTTCGCGACGATGTGCAGATTGAGAGCGCAGGATGAGCGCAAGCGCGGAAGCACCCCGTCGCCGCGGTTTCATCGGGCTTTGGGTGGGCGTATCGCCCAGGCTGGTGCCGGTCCTGGCTGTGATCACGGCTTTTCTGGCTGGCATCCCTTTGATCACCATCACCGTCAGCGACAACGCTACCCAGCCCAATATCGCCGAGGGTTTGCGGGTCTCGTCAACCGCTTATGTCGCGCTGGTGGAATCCATCACCGGCTTGACCATCAACGATGTCGCCGGCGTCGATGACTTTGATGAACTGCGGGGCTACGCCGCCAGCAACGAAATCACCACCGGGCGCAGCCTATCGCGACAAGCGCGGCCCTTCGAGCGCATCGTTGAAGTCGGCATGGAAGAGACCCGCGCCTATACGCTCTTCTTCGAGCGTTATGAGATCGATGAAGACTCCGCCGTCGCCATCGCCGAGCGCCTCGCGACCATTCGCGAAGTCGGCGCGACGGACCTGCGCGAACTCAAAGCCCTGCTCGACGAACTGGAGGAACTCAAGCGCTCCGATGTGCGCGATCTGGCGGCTCTGGCAACTGGACAAAGCGAGCTAAGCGGGGAAACGCTCAACCAGGCCGCCGCGCTCTTTCCCGCGCTGAATAACAAGTCAGCAAGTGAACTGGCGGCGGCGCTGACAGGACTGCAGCTCATCGACGAACATGGCCAGGTTGCCTTGCTGCGCAGCCACGACGCGCTGCTGAATCTGGATAATTTGGGCATCGACAGCCAAAGCGCCGATGCCGACCTCATCGCCGCGATCGTAGAATCCGACTATGATGACGCCCGCGAAGCCATCGAAACCCTGGCAAGGCTCGATGAACTCCGCATCGACAATCCGGCGGCGCTGGGCGCGCAATTCCGCATCGTGGGGGAGATGCTCGACGCCGACTATCTCACCGGCGAGTCAGTGAACCTCATGCTGGCTGATCAACTGGATCCCGCCTTGCGACAAAACCTGGTCATCCGGCGCCCGGGCAATCGCGTCTTGAGCGCGGACGACCTGGGCGGGCAGAGCTTCGGCATTCTCAAAAACGATCAGGACCTGGAAGTGCTCTTCCTGCGCCTGGGCGATCAGGTGCTGCTCTTCTTCCCCTCCAACCTGGAAAAGACTATCGTGCGCGCCATCCCCTTCATCATCGCCGGATTGGCGGTTGGGCTGGGCTTCAAAGCCGGGCTCTTCAACATCGGCGCGGAAGGACAACTATATGCCGGCGCGATTGCGGTGGCGGCGCTGGGCGCCTTCGCCTCGCCCGACATATCCGGCTTGCTTCTGCTGCCGGGGGTCATCTTCTTCGGCATTCTCGGCGGCTTCCTCTGGGGAGCGGTGCCGGGCGCGCTCAAAGCCTATACCGGCGCGCACGAAGTCATCACCACCATCATGCTCAATTTCATCGCCATCTTGATCGTCGACTGGCTGATCAAATCCGTAAATCCGCTTATCCTGGGCGATGTCAACTCGAGCGTGCCCAAGACACCGGTGATCTTGCCGGCCGCCATGCTGCCGACCATGGACACCATCACATCGCCACTCGCGCTACTGATTATGATGGCGGCGGTGGCGCTGGTCGCCTTCCTGCTCAACTACCTGCCGGAACGGCGCGAGAATCCTCAGGCCGCCATGCGGAGGGGCTTCATCTGGGCGCTCATCATGAGCCTGCTGCAGTTGTTCCTGGTCTTGATCGCGGTCGGCGACCAATCCAAGCTGCACTTCGGCTTCTGGTTGATGATCGCCGCGGTCTGGCTGACCGACTGGTTCTTAACCCGCACCACCCTCGGTTTTGAGTTGCGGACCGTCGGCGCCAACCAAAACGCCGCCAAGTACGCCGGCATGAGCGTGCCGCGCAACATTGTGCTGGCTATGGCGCTCAGCGGTATGCTGGCTGGTTTGGCGGGCGCGATAGAAATCAGCGGCGTCGAGCATGAAATGCTGCCGCGCTTCTTCGCCGGCGTAGGCTTCGACGCCATCGCCGTCGCGCTGCTGGCGCGCAACAATCCCAAAGGCATGGTCTGGGCCGGCTTGCTCTGGGGCGGCTTGCTGAGCGGCGCCGCTTTGATGCAGATCCGCGCCGATATCTCGATTGACCTGGTCAAGATCGTGCAAGCGCTGATTATCATGTTCGTGGCGGCCGATCAAATCATTCGCTTCCTCTGGCGCGTGCCACAGCGCAGCGCCGAAGAAGAAGACGAACTGGTATTCTCGACCGGTTGGGGAGGCTGAGGACGATGAGAACTTCGAGCAAACCCAAAACCTCGAGCCGTCCTAGTTTCAAGCTGACCCGCATCCGCATCATCGCCATCGTCTTGCTCCTTCTGGGCGCGTTTATCTTTTTTCAAGCCGGCGGCATCGACGGCGATCTTGTCACCACGCTGACCTTCCAAACGACTTCCGCTGGCGAGCCCCCCTCAGTCGGCAATATCGATGTGCCCACCTCGCCCTACCTGCGCGTCATCGGCTTGCTCTTCGTCGTCGCCGGCTCTCTGAATCTCGCCGAGTTGCGCGCGCCCCGCCCCCGGCGTGCCAGCCTGGGCTTGATGGTCCTTTGCGGCGTCCTTTTCATTCCCACCGTGATCATCGCCGCTGCCGCCGGCAACGAAACCAATATGACCACCATCGTCGCCGAAAGCTTGCGCCTGGCGACCCCGCTGGCCATAGGGGCGATGGCGGGCATCTGGTGCGAACGGGCTGGCGTGGTCAATATCGCCATCGAAGGCATGATGCTCTTCGCCGCCTGCTTCGGCTTCACCACGCTCTTTTACCTGCGCAATACCGGGCTGCCGCTGGAAACCGCACAGTTGCTGGCAGTGGTCGTCGCGGTGCTCAGTGGCGGCTTGATCGCCCTCTTGCATGGCTGGCTTTCGATCACCTTCCGCACCGACCAGATCGTCAGCGGCACGGTCATCAATATCCTGGCGGTGGGCGTCACCAGTTTCGTTCGCCGCGAGTACCTGCTTTCGACCGAAGCGGGCGCGGCCAAACTCGGGAACATCTCCATCCCCATCCTCAGCGACCTGCCGGTCATCGGCGAGGCGATTTTCACCAATCAGCCCATCTTCTTCATGATGTTTGTCATGCTGGCTCTCACGCATATCGTGATGTTCTACACGCGCTGGGGCTTGCGGACGCGAGCCGTGGGCGAGCATCCCCACGCCGCTGATACGCTGGGCATCAACGTCAACCGCACCCGCTGGACCAATGTCTGGATCAGCGGCATGGTCGCCGGCTTGGCCGGCGCCTGGTTCTCGCTGGAAGCCACCGGCAGCTTCAACGACGGCATGACCCGCGGCGCGGGTTTTATCGCGCTGGCGGCGATGATCTTCGGCAAATGGACGCCCATCGGAGCCTTCGGCGCGGCTCTGCTCTTCGGCTTTTCCGATTCGCTGGGCATCCGCTTGCAGATGGTCGGCGTCGGCTTCCCGGTCCAGTTCCTGCAGATGGTGCCCTACGCCGTCACGCTGGTCGTGCTGGCTGGTTTCATCGGACGCGCCTCCCCGCCAAAGGCCGTTGGCACACCCTACGTGAAAGAATGATATTCGCGCGCTGCTGCTGAGAACCGTTGTGACTTTTTGCCCTCGATCCATCAAAAAGAATGACAAGTCGTAGGGCTTGTTCGGTACTCCATAGCGCTAGCGCGTTTTTTCTACCCCATCCCCCGGCCCCTTCCCCGTGGCAACGGAGAAGGGGAGCTAACGTAGCGCGACCTCGCTTGAAAACAGCAGTCATCGACATTTGCAACATCAGAAAACTCGCGTTGGTGCAAAGTCGAAACGAGCTTCCCCCCATTGCTATGGGGGGATTGAGGGGGGTAGACCGAAGGCGGATGCGAATCAACAGTACCGGACACGTCTTGTGGGGCGACTCCAGCGCGAGTTGTCGGGCGTAGATTGCGGTCCTTATTTTGTGAGCCAAGTCCTGACTTGCGGCCGGATGTGGTGAATCCCCCGATCAGGAATCCAGCAAAGTAAATTCGCCGATCTTGCGCTATCATCGGGCAATCTTTTATCACACCTTGGAAGGCGAAACCATGACCGATACCGTACAGAACGCGATCGATTATCTGCAAGAAACTCAAGACAAAATGCTGGAAGATTATAAGGAATTGCTGCGCTTTCCATCGATCAGCGCCGACCCGGCGCACGCGGACGACGTCAAAGCCTGCGCGGACTGGATCGTCGGGCAGTTGCAGACCCTTGGTTTCGACAACTGCGAAGCCATCGCCACCGACGGCTTGCCGGTCGTGTACGGCGAATGGCTCCAGGCTGGCGCGGACAAACCCACCGTGCTGGTCTATTCGCATTACGACGTCCAGCCGGTTGATCCGCTGCCCCTGTGGCATTCCGAGCCCTTCGAGGCGGTCATCCGCGACGGCGCGATGGTCGCGCGCGGCGCCAGCGACAACAAAGCCGGGATCTGGGGCAATCTCAAGACTTTCGAAGCCCTGCTGAAAGCCAACGGAGCGCTGCCGGTCAATATCAAGATCATGTTCGAGGGCGAAGAAGAATCCGGCTCCCCCAGCATCCAAGCCTTCGTCGAAGCCAACAAGGAGCGGCTGCGCGCCGATGTCTTGCTGAATTGCGACGGCGACTTGGCGCCCGACGATCCGAAACTTTATTACGGCGGGCGCGGCATGGTCACAGCGCAGGTGCGCGTCAGCGGACCAAGCGCCGATATCCATTCCGGGCTCTTCGGCGGCTTGGTGCAAAACCCCCTCCATGTCGCCGGGACCATCATCGGCGCCTTTCACGACGCCGCCGGGCGTATAAAACTGCCGGGTTACTACGATGACGTGAAAGAAGCCGCGCCGGCCGAAAAGGAACGCATTGAAGCGGGATTCCAGGCTGAATCCTTGTTGGAAAGCGCGGGCGTCCCGGCTTTCTGGGGCGAGACAATCGCGCCAGCCGCGGAACGCGCCACCGTCTACCCGACGCTCGATATCGTTGGCATGTGGGGCGGCTATCAGGGACCGGGCATCAAAACCATCATACCGGCCGAAGCCGGCTTCAAAATCACCATGCGCCTCGCGCCCGATCAAGACCCGGCGAAAATCTCCCGCGCGCTGAAACAATACGTGGAAAGCTTCGCCACCGATACCGTCAAGGTCGAATGCGACATCGGCGAAGAAGCCTGGTACTTCCAACTCGAGACCGATGGTCCCTGGCTCGAGGCCGTGCAATCCGCCATCGAAGCCACCATCGGGAAACGCGCGCAACTGGTGCGGACCGGCGGCTCAATCCCTATTCTAGGCGTCTTCAACCGCTTGATCGGCCTGCCGATCACGGCTTTCGCCTACGGCCACGGCGAGGGCATCCACTCGCCCAACGAGGCACTGGATATCGAGAGCTTTTTCCTTTCGCTCCAAGCCGCCGTGCGCTTGTATCACAACTTGGGGGAGATAAGCGTCTGATATTAAAAGGACGCTTATAGTCTAAAGCGCCAAGCTAGAGGCTCGTTAGCGGGCGCTAATTTAAGTCTTCTTTTCATAGAACATTTGACCTATTTGTCTGTACAGGTTATATATTATCTGATAAAATGGAAACGCATTCCTAATCCGTGCAAGGGGAGATCGGTATGAACAAAAAGGAGGTTAGCAGGAGCGATATACTGTTAGTCACTATAGCCGCTGCTAACGGGAAGGAGCTCAGTCGCGTACAATTGCAGAAAGTCGCTTTCTTGGTGTCTGAAGAGTTTAAGGGCAAGTTGCCTGAGAACTTTTACAAGTTTGACAAACACAACTTTGGCCCATTCTGCATTGACATTTACGACGATACGGAAATGTTGCATTACTGGGGATGGATACGGGTAAATCCAGGCGCAGAACCCAGACTTGATACATATTCTATTGCAGAGCCGTTCAATCTCGACGATTTACAAATTAACGAAGACATCAAGCAATATATCAAGGATACCGTTGCCTGGGTGGTGGACATGTCGTTTGGAGAAATCGTGCGAGCTGTCTACTGGTTGTTTCCAGAATATCGTGAGAACAGCATCTTCAAATATTCGGAGGAAGAGGCTGAACTTGAGAGTTTCGCTAGGAGCATCAAACAATTAGGAGAGGGAAAGACCTACGCTGCAAAAGAACGCCTGGAAGAATTGAGGCGAACCATCAAAGCCAATGGATAGAGACATCATATGGTCGGAGGACTTTGATCGACAATTCAAAAAGCTAGCGCGTAAACGTCGGCGCATATTCGACGATTTGAGCGAGCTATTAGATAAATTTGGGGCGGGACAACTTCCGGGAAGAGTCGCCCAAGGTGTGCAAGGACTGCCAGTCAAAATAGCAAGAATGAGCGACCGTACATCCAATAGAGGTCAAAGCGGCGGCTACCGAGTCGCGTATTATTATGACGACTCCCAGATTCTCTTGGTATTCATAACTCAACGTGACAAGCTTGACCAGAGGTCCACGTCACGCATTATGGATACCTTGCGAAATGCTGGATACTATCCCAAGTAAAGTGTCTTTAGTCTCTAGGACAAGTTGCCGTTACCTCGTAAGAAATGGGCGGAGCAAACAGAGGACCTTGTAATCCTGCGGCGCTTCGCCACAGGGTACGCTGCGAAGAAATTACCTGTATGAAGCAATTTTGAGGGGCCGCCCCTTAAATCAACAAGCCCAGCGCCACAAACACCATGCCAAGCAGCACGAATACCAGCGCCGAGCGCCGCGTCTTGGCATCCCAGGCTTCTGTGCGTTCAGGATTATCTTTACGCCAGCGCGGCTCCAGCGAATACAAGCGCCAGACCAGATCCCGCCGGAAATAGCACAACCCCGCCAATACCCAAAAGGCAATCCCGCCCAAAATCAGTATGCCATCGCCCATTTATAAATCTCGACTATTTTGACGTTTCGTTCGGGCGAGCCACCGGCACGCCCCTACAAGACTTGTCCAACAATCAGAAGATTGACACCTGCTTGCGAGTTTTTTCGCGCTCGAAACCTCAGCAAAAGGGTTGAGTCTGACCGCAAAGCCGCCATTTCGGAAGAAGCGACGCTCCCCCTCTCCATTGCAATGGGGAGGGGGCCGGGGGGTGGGGTTGAATAAAGGCATTTGCATTACTTACTTGCACTTACCTCTATATCCTCGCTGGCAAATATCAGTTCGGCTGCAAGATGATCTTGGCGTCCTGGCGACTTTCCAGCCGTTTGAAAGCCCCCAGCGCCTCATCAAGCGGCAGGCGCGCGCTGACCATCTTCCGCATGTCGATCCTGCCCGAAGCCATCAGGCGAATCACCTGCTGGAAGGGTCCGCCGGCATGACCGAGCGCCCCGGCGTACTGCACGCCCATGCGCTTGTATGCCACAATCGGCAGGGTCGGCTCGTCGCCGCCCATGCCGATATCGATGATCGAAGCGTTGACCGCCAGGCACCGGTCCAGCGGCTCAATGGTCCGGTCGGCGAAGCCGGCGCATTCCACCACATAGTCGACGCCGCGTCCAGAGGTATGCTGCATGATAGCCTCGTCGAGATCAATGCCCGTCGGGTCCAGGGAGGCCGAAGCGCCCATCTTGTCGGCGAAGGCGCGGCGGCTCTCCGAGGGATCAAAGACGATCACCTGGTTGGCGCCGGCCGCGATCACCAGCGCTTCCGCCGCCAAGCCGATCGGTCCCGCCCCGAAGATCACGACATTGTTGCCCGGCAGCCAATTCTGCAAGCGATTGAAAAGTCCCTGATAAGAGACGCCCGTCGGCTCGACCATGGCTCCCATAACCAGCGCTTCTTCCTCGCCGTAGCGCTCGGCGACCTCGTCCAGCTTCCAGCAATACTTGGCGCGCGCGGGCAGGTACTGCGCCATGGCGCCGGGAATCGTGAAGCCCAGTTCTTCGATATCCAGGCAATGGTTGACGAAGCCGCGCCGACAAGCCAGGCATTCGCCGCACCACTGAATTTCCTCGACCGCCACCAAATCGCCGACTTGCAGGTCCTTGACCTCGGCGCCGACTTCGATGATGCGGCCCGAGAACTCATGACCGATGATATTGGGACTATGGACCAAGCCCGGATACACCATGTAGCCGTCGTCGCCGGCTTCGTACATGTGCATGTCCGAGCCGCAGATGCCCACCGCCGCGATCGCCAGCATGACCTGATCCGGCTTCAGGCTCGGGTCGGGCGCGTCGCCCAGCGCGATGCGCGGTCCCTTCCAGGTCATATTGGCATTGCGCGGACGGCGCAGTTCGCGTTCCTTTTCCGTCAAATCGTAGCCGGGCTTGGGCGCCCATTCGGCTGACAAGGTCAGTGCTTTCATCAGATTCTCTACTCCGTCTCTTGGCTCTTGGTTGCTGCCCGACTACGCCCAGGTTCAGCGCGGACGAGTTCAATTCGCTTCAACGTCGTATCGGTCAGACACGCCGCCGTCTTCACGCTGTTAAAGCCCCTCCCTCTTTATGGGTGAGGGGTTTGGGGTGGGGGACCGTGAAAAGCGTCCCACTGCGCTTTGAAGTCGCGCAGCCCGTCCCGGACATTATACGTCCTCCTGCCCAGCGCCCGGCAAGTGCTCTCGTTGCTGGTCACGATGCGGAAGGGAATGTTGATATGCCGATAGCGATCCAACACGGCCGGGTCCGTCGGCACCGGCACGATCAGACTACGGTCGACATTGAAGGTATCTGCGAAGTGATAGGCGAATTGCAAGCGGCTGACCGCCTCGCTGCCCCAGCAATGGTAAATGCCGTTTTCGTCGTGCTCAGCCAGGCGCAGCAGCATCTCCGCCCCATCGGAAGCCAGCGTCGGATGCGCCACTTCATTGATCTTGGGACCGGTCCAGATCTCGGCGATTAAACCCTGCGAAAGCTGATCAACAACATAATTGCCCAGGTCGAAGCCGACATCGTTATCCTTGCGCAGCAGCGACGGACTGCTGTAATTCAAGCCATAAACGCCCGCCAGGCGACCAATGCCGTAACTCAAGCCGGCCACGCCCATGATATCGCGCTCGCAGACCGCCTTCATGAAGCCGTAGAAGAGCACGGGACAAGGCGGCGACTCTTCGTCGACCAGCGGCTGCCGGCCGTCGAAAACCCAGTCCGAGGAGACAAAGACATAGCGCGCGCCCACTTCCGCGCAGCTTTGGGCGAAAGCCAGATTGCCCTCCACCGTCGCTCGCCAGGTTTGGGCGCGGTGCTGGTCCATCCAGGGATGATCGAGGATAGCGGCGCAATGGATCACGACGTCGGGCTGGTAGCGCTGTATCGAGGCGCGCGCGGCTTGAGTATCGGCCATGTCCAGCGGATCCAAGTCGTAGTCGACCTCCCACTCCGGCTCCGGACCATACTGCGCCGCGATGATCTCAATGTCATTGCGCCCCCGCGCCAGCCGGATGATATTGCTGCCGACCAGTCCGGTGCCGCCGGTGATATACAGTCGCATATGTACCCCCGCTGTCGAATCGCGCCAAGCATAAAGCATGGGCTGCGACCTGTCAAAGGGACATGACGCTGTTTTGACCGCTCGCCTCCTTGTCCCCCGAGGGCATGGCAGCTTTGATATGATTGGATATGAACGCAAACAGGTCATCCGTCACAACTGTATCTTATGGCGAAAACTGCGTGGCTTGTCCGCTACTCATTATGATGAAGAAAATAGACGCAAATACACGCCCCACAGCAAGAAAATGACGCCATCTGACAGCCCAAACCACAACATACACACATGCCTTGTAGACCCACGCGCTGCACAGCAGCCGCCCACGCAAAACACCTTGCGTCCCGCGGCGCTTAGCTCCCCCTCCCTCTTTATGGGGGAGGGGGTCGGGGGGTGGGGTGTAGTGGTCTCGAAAAA
>JAJEFB010000050.1 GCA_022820665.1 Anaerolineae bacterium
GGCTAAAGCCCCCCACGCTAGCCCCCCTTAATAAAACCAATACATCTCACCAAACCCCACCCCCCCGAAATCGCCCGGGGGGGTGGGTACCCCCCCCCCCCCCCCCCCGTATACATACTGTATCTATACTGTTACCCAAAAAGGGGGCAAAATGAGAGCATCTTCCCAGCATTTGAGGACGAATTGCGCGTCGCTGAGCGCTCGCGCCTTCGCTAACTTGAAACGCGCTGCCATTGCGGCGGCTCCGGCTATGTCGAGGTCAATCAAATCGGCGCGAACATTGAGCCTAATACGCGCGATGTCTGCGCTGGAGCGCGGGGAAGGAGACGCTTCTTTGCTAGTCCTGCCTTGGTTGAAAGTTCATACAATGAACCTGGCGAGCAAATTCACCAGGATGCTGGTCACGATACTGGCGCCAGTCACCAAAATGCCGATAAACCACTTCAAGGAAGCCAATTGCTTCTCGATGCTGTCAATTCTCGTGTCCAGTTCACCCACTTTGGTATCCAAGTTCGCAATGTCATCTTTCAACTCGCTGCGGACATTGCCGATTTCATCTTTCAACTCGATACGCAGCTTGCTGATTTCATCTTTCAATTCGCTGCGCAGGTTGGCGCTGTCGGTGTTCATTTCTCCGCGCAAGGCGGCATGCTCCGCTCGCAGTTCGCCACGCAGTTCCGCTATTTCCGTTCGTATGTCTCCGCGCAACTCAGCAAGGTCCGCTTTGGTCGCCAAGTGCTCAAAGGCCGGATTGAGCGTGGCAACTGGTTCAGTTTCGCGTTGTTCAGCCATGTTTTCTCTCGCGTATGCAACAATCTGTAATGTGAAACCTTATTAAACCAAATGATAACCTGCAGTGGGAGGATTGTCAACTCAGCCTGTGAAACCGGGAGATATTGTCTTAAATCAAGCGATTCACGCCGTCGAAAGCCGCCGTCTTGTAACACTCAGCCAGCGTGGGATAGTTGAAAACCGTGTTGATGAAGTAATCCACCGTGCTGCCGAATGCCATCACCGTCTGCCCGATGTGGATCAATTCGCTGGCGCCTTCGCCGATGATGTGCACGCCCAGCAGCTTGTGATTCTCGCGATGGAAGATCAGCTTGAGCATGCCAATGGTATCGCCCAGGATCTGCCCGCGCGCGATCTCTTTGTAGTAGGCTTTCCCCACTTCGTAAGGGACGCCGGCGCGGGTCAAGTCTTCTTCGTTGGCGCCGACGGTGGAGATTTCGGGGATGGCGTAGATGCCGTAAGGGAAAAGCTCGGGGAAGCTGCGATGCTCAATGCCGAAGGCGTGGCTGGCTGCCATGCGCCCCTGTTCCATGGAGGTGGATGCCAGGCTGGGGAAGCCGATGACATCGCCGACGGCGTAGATATTGGGGATCTCGGTCTGGTAATGCTCGTTGACCCCGATGCGGCCCCGGTGGTCGGGCTTGATGCCGATGTTCTCCAAGCCCAGCGTCGCGGTCGCGCCTTGCCGGCCGATGGCGTAAAGCGCTTTTTCGGTCACGATCTCCTTGCCGCTTTCCAGGCAAGTCTTGACGCCGCTGCCATAGCGCGTCTCGCAAGGTTCAATGCTGCGCACATTCTCGCCCAGGCGCAGGGTCACGCGCTGCTGCCGCATGTGATAAACCAGCGCGTCGACGATCTCGTGATCAATGAAGGTCAGCAAGCGGTCGGCCACCTCGACCAGCGTCACGCGCACGCCCAGCGTGGCGAACATGCAGGCGTATTCGCAGCCGATCACGCCGCCGCCGACCACGGTCAAGGTCCGGGGCAGATTCCCCAGCTTGAGCAGGCCGTCGCTGGTGAAGATGGTTTCGCCGTCAAAGGGGATGTGCTCGGGCTTGGCCACAGTTGTGCCGACAGCGATGATGATATGGCGCGTGGTGATTTCGTCTTCGCCCTTTTTCCCCAGGAAGTTGAGATGCACCGTGTGCTGGTCAACCAGGGTGGCGATGCCGGCGAAGAGCTCGACGCCGTTGCGCTGCAATTGGTGCTTGTTGATCTCGATCTCGTGCCGGATGACATGATCGGCCCGCAGCAGCAGGTCGTTCATGGTGATATGCTGCTTGACGGTGTAGGACGCGCCATAAATGGAACGCTGGCGGAAGCCGGAAAGGTGCAAGACCGCTTCGCGCAGCGTCTTGGAGGGGATGGTGCCCGTATTGACCGAGACGCCGCCGATCAGCGCCTTCTTCTCGATGACGGCGACGCGCTTGCCCAATTTGGCGGATTGAATGGCGGCGCGGTGCCCCGCCGGTCCCGAACCGATTATGACGATATCGTAGTCGTATCGTCGCGGGCTTGGCTTTGGCTTGGGTCTGGTCTCAGTGCTGGTCTTGGCTTCCTTCGGGGCGACAATCTCAGCCATGATCCGCCTCGTCCAATCGTGAACTGTTATGACACAAGTAATACCAATAGAATAATGCGAAAAAATCTCATTGGTAGCGAAAGCCTTGGGTGTGATCCCATTCCCGCCAAATGCGCTCCCCCTCTCCATTGCAATGGGGTTTCCGCCCCCCGTTTAGCAGGGGGATTGAGGGGGGAATAGGGCCGGGGGGTGAGGTTGAATAAAGGCATTCTCGCATTCTCATTACTTACTTGCATTTACTAGAATAACGCAAAAGGCGCGCCCCCCGCAAGCAGCGCGGGGCGCGCCGTTGATGCTTAGCAGGGCTTTCGGCGGCGAATCGCTTGCTGGCGGCGTCGCCAAACATGGCCTCATCTGCCATCTGCATCCTGGTTGTGCACCCGGCTCAGCGCCGACGCCAGCAGCGCCGTGGGCACGGCGACGATGCCCATGCCTGTCAGGACCATCGCCAGCGTCATCAGACGTCCGGCTGACGTAATAGGGTAGACATCGCCGTAGCCTACCGAGGTCAATGAGATGACTGCGCACCAAATGGAATCGAAGATATTGCCGTAAACATCGGGCTGCGCTTCATGCTCGAACTCATAGATCAGGAAAGCGAAACCAATGATGAAGACAAAAGCCACGCCTGTGAAGAGCGTCGCCTCTGCGACAATCAGCTTCAGCGCCTGTCGGTAGCGATCCAGCGCGTCGCTGTAGCGCTTGATCTTCAGCAGGCGTATGATGCGCAGCACGCGTAGCAGTCTTACGACGCGTACGCTGGAAGCTGCATGCACCAGGATCGGGAAGATAGCGATCAAATCGATAATGCCGTAGAAGCTGGTCATATAGGCGCGCTTGTTTTCCGCTCTCGCAATACGAAATAGGTATTCTACGACGAATATCAGCGATAGCGCGGCATCAGCGAATAAGAGCGCTGCCTTCACCTCTGCTGGAAACGAGAATGTCTCCAGCGCCATAATCGCAATTGACGCCAATACCGCTACGCTGACAGCGATTTCGAAGCGGACCTTGTCTTTTCGGTTCATGGTTGAATCACCTCCATTGTAAGCGGAGATGATAGCATGAAAAACGATGACGCGGCAAACGCTGCCAGCGTGGATGGCGCGACTCAGCGGGGCTCGTTCGAGGTCTGGCGCCGGCTAGCGCAAAATGATTTGCAGGATTTCGCCCCTGCTGATATCAGCCGTGAAATAACGCCCGTCCGGCGCCCGAACGATGCTATTGTTGGCTTTTAATGGACTTTGATCCGCCGGCAACTCTTGTGACAAATGAGTGACGGTCTCGTAGGTCCCGTCCATGTCCTGATCTTGCACTTGGCTCAGTCGCCCGTCATTGAGCAAGATCAAGACCTCGCCGATAGCGACCAATCCGGAAACTTGTCCCAATTCATCGTCAGCGTCGCGGAAAATCAAACGGCTTTCTTCCGCGATCCCGTCCTCGTCAGCATCGAGCAAGCGGTAGATTTCGCCCGCTCTTGTGCTAACCAAGGGGCGGCTCTCCCTGTCGAATGCCAGCGCGGCGATCACGTTGAGGCGATCGCTGTCTACCGGGACTTGACCGTAGACGACTGTATCGGCGGCGCGAGCGAGGAAGTCCGCCGGAATCGTCGTCGAGTCGGCTGCATCTTGCGTGGCCGCGGACGGGCTTGCTCCTGTGGCGATTGCCACCGCCGTCATGTTCCCCGCCGCTTCTGTAGCGCTGAGTGACAGCGCTTGCAAAGTCGCCAAGACTTGAGTGATTTCAGCCTGCGCTGTCGAGTCAGGCTGCGCCGTCGACGCCGTGACGTCGACGCGCGCTTCCTCGGTCGCTCGAATATTTTGCTGGCGCAATTCGATCGCGCTGCAGCCCGCCAGCATTGGAATCAATATCAGAATCGCGCGGCGCCAGAACATATTGGCGGTCCCTTGTATCGGCCGAATTGTGCAGGTTTGATGATAGCGCGAATGCTGATTATAGGACAGAGAACGACGCCTTGGCTCAGCGCGATCAGTTCTCAACGACCTGCCAAAATACTTGATGCGATTGTGACTAAATCGAGGCGGTGACGATCACACCGGTGGCGACGCGGTTGCGATGAACAACCACATGAAAGCCAGAAATGTCCCTAACATGCCGAAAGAGAGCTTCACCGACATTGACTGGCTCTCGGCAACATCATCCGCTTCAAGCAGAACGCGTCTCAGCATCGCGTCGGCCAGTCGATGGCTCAGCCAGCTCATGCCAATCCCGGTGACGATCACCGCGAGGCTGTATGCCAGATTGTCGCCGCCTTCCAACTGATAGAGACTCCGTATCACCGGCGCGTTGAGCGCCATGGCGGCGATGACGACGAAGGCTGTCCCCCGCCATTCCGGGGAGCGCTTGCGGATCGTGCCGCAATAGAATGACCAGATGTCGATGGCGAGCAAGGGCAGCAGCGCCGCAACCCAGGCGACGTGTTGCAGCATGTCGGCTTCAAAGAGTTGGATCAATCCATAGCGGATCGCCAAAGCCAGCAGCCCGGCCGCCGTCGCCGCGCCGGCGCAGCGCAATAAACGCGTGGCCATGACGCCCGTAAACGTCGCGCAAGCCAGCAGATTTGCTGCCAGCAGCCATTCCGGGCGGTACAATCCGAGCCGTTCCAGCGGCAAGCCGGCCAGCGTCGCGTCCCAATCAATGAGCATGAGTTGCAGCCAGAGCAATAGGATGGAGGCGAGGATCAGCAGCGACAAGCCGTCGCCCAGCCGCAGGTTGAATATGCTGTGCCACTTCTGCCGCCACAATGTGGAAACGTGAAATACCAGAGCGAGCAACTGCGTCAAGATGAAGCTCGCCAGCAAGATCAGATGCGGCACGCTCCAGGCGGTGATATCTTCACCGAAGATCCAGTGCCAGAGGGGATCTGCCGGCAAGGCGTAGAGCAGAAAAGCAGCGTTTAAGATCAGTAAGCCGACCAAGGAATTCGAGCGAAATCGCTGCTGAAAATTGCCGCGCAGGTTGCGATTCAAGTACAGCAGCGCCCAAGAGCCCGTGACGATCGCCGTGGCGAAACCAAAATACATGAGCAAATGCGGCCGCCAGAACAGGTCTTCGCCAAAAGGGATACCATAGCTGCGATGCCACAATTCATCCCACACGCCGCCGACGGCGATCGAGAAGCCGCCGCTCGCCAGGAGCAGCGCGATCGCCTCCCGCGCGCGGAACGTTAACGGTTCTACTGTTGGCTGACGCAGATTCGGCGCCAGGGGGCGTATCAGCAAATGCCAGAGCGCCAGGACAAAAGCGCAGATAACCAGGAAGAATAAGCCAGCCTGTACCCAAAAAAACGCGACGTTGGTCTCTGCCGGGATGCCGCCCCAGACGCTGAATGCGGCGAAGATGATGGCGCCGGCAATCGCGCTGAGTATCCAACGCAGTCGAATCTGTAGTGCCGCGGTTATGGTAGTCACAAGTGGACTCCATGATAATCTTGGGCGGAGTTGCTTGACTTATAATACATTGTATATCATAAATGCCGCGCGTCTAGTTTCAGCCGACGCAGGCGCTAGTCTGAGAGGAGTTGGGTCAGGAAAGCTTTGGCTTGGTCGAAGGCTGGTTTGTCCCACATGTTCTCGTCGTTCCACCATTTCATATCTAAAGCCTGTGTTAAGAACAGACGCTTCGCGTCATCGTGCCGTGCGAAGTCTTCGTCAGTTACTTTCCCCGAGATATAAACGCTGAGCTTGCTCTTGGGTAGACGGGCCTCCTTGCTTTTGACACCAGCGTCACACAAACAGGCGAAATACGCATTCACACAGTCCAATATGCGGTCATTGGGTAGAGCAGAGAAAACGAGATCTTCGACTGCTCCGTCATTATCGTCAGAAGGAAGAAGCAGTACCGAGACACAGGGGCGCCCGGCCGTCTTTATGCGAGGCATCCGTGGTTTGGCAAGTTCCCGCGAGATTCGCGGATTGTTCTCAATGAAATTCTTGTTGGCGACGTCAATCGCCTCGATTACCGCGGCGAAGGCGTTTATGCCATT
Source organism: Anaerolineae bacterium (assembly GCA_022820665.1). Taxonomy (GTDB): domain Bacteria; phylum Chloroflexota; class Anaerolineae; order Aggregatilineales; family Phototrophicaceae; genus UBA6055. The sequence continues at coordinate 6,381 of JAJEFB010000050.1, forward strand.
TCGATTCTCAGGAAAGTCGTTGTCAAGGACAATCCCGACATCTGTGATTTGCTCGAAATCGTCACGATTCAAAATGTTGACTAATTCTTCGTCCAGATTGTGCTTTCCCTCGCAATCAACGAATTCAATACGATCTTGTATTCCTAGGTGCTCAAGAAGTTTGGTGAAAAAGTATTCGTCACCTGCGCCTTCAACTACGAGTAAGCGCAACTCGGCGTTGGGAGGCGTGTCGCTCATCCACGAACCTCGCGATCTCTGCTAATTGCCGCTTCAATACTGTATTCATTGTAGGTTCGCGCTTCAATATTGCCCGTCGTCGGGTCTCGGTATAGGCGGTGAAATCGGAAATCATCGACGTCATCATCTCGAAAAGCACAGTTTGCCGCCTTGATCATCTCCAGACTGTGCGTCGTGGCGAATACTTGGACATTTTTCTTTGCCGCTAGCTTTCTTATAGCGCCCCAGATTTCTTCCAATACCGAGTGGTGAAATCCATTCTCGATTTCATCAATCAAGAGGTAATTTGGTTGAATCATCATGGATAGCATTAAATTGCACACCTGGTTAACCCCTCCCCCCATTAGACTTAGAGGCAGCTGAAGCTTACCTATCGTCGCCCAGATTTCCGCTTCACCAAACGGTGACAGCAGCCGTAAGTCGGCTATATTCGGTTCAAATGATTTTAGAACATCTTCAACAAAGTCAAGCTCGCCGCCAATATCGGCGAGACTGAATTGTGATGCTACGAATTGCCTGTTTGGTTCAGCCCGAACAGGTAGCAGGAGCGACCGTTGCTCAACGTCTGTAAAGACTGGAATCGGAGATTCTGCAAGGAAGTGCGTCTCCCGCTTTATGCCTTCCTCGTCGAAGTGAATTAGTTCAAGCATAGTATTGGCTCGTGAAATGAAGCCGCTTGCCTCTGCTGGCGTGACTCCGTGTGCTGTAAGGTGCTGGAAGTATTTGAGAAATGACTCGGCATTGTCTTTCGAGTTCATAAGCTCTTGTACGGTCAAACAAGTGCGCTTGTCGGAGATTTTCCCATGTCCGGAGAATTCCATTGTTTGACTGGCATTCATACCGTGAAAAAACTGCTTCCAGATCGCTTCGAGAAAGTTACTGGGAAGAGTCCCGGTTCGTATTCCTTGCAACTCGAACAAGACTTGTGGCAACCCAGGGCGCGTAAATATATACATCGCCTCCAACAGAGCCGTCTTGCCAGTATTATTCTTCCCGGCAATCAAATTCACCCGCCCCAAATCATTGATCTGCAAGTCCTTGAAGCAGCGGAAATTCTTCACATGAAACGACTTGTACATGACGCGCCTCCTCGCCTAAAGCGCTCTGGCTAACCCTCATTATACATCCGCGCTTCTCAAATTCAGTGCTACAATCGCGCCATGACAACCATCCTCGGCATCGAAACATCCTGCGATGACACGGCGGCCGCCGTCGTCAGCGCGGGCCGCGTCGCCCGTTCCAATGTCGTCTCCTCGCAGCTTGACCTGCACGCGCAATTCGGCGGCGTCTTCCCTGAAGTGGCGTCGCGCGCCCATGCCGAATCCATCAGCGCGGTTGTCAACCGAGCGATGGACGAAGCCGACCTGTGCTACGACCAGCTTGACGCCATCGCTGTCACGCAGGGACCGGGTTTGATCGGCTCGCTGCTGGTCGGCATCAACTTCGCCAAGGGGCTGGCGCTGGCGACGGGCAAGCCGCTGCTGGGCATCAACCACCTGGAAGGGCATGTCTACTCGCTGCTGCTGGAACCCGCGGACCCCGATATCGACTTCCCGGTCATCGTCCTGATCGTCTCCGGCGGACATAGCGAACTCCTGCTGATGACCGGACACGGCCAATATCGCCGTCTGGGCGGCACCATTGACGATGCGGCGGGCGAAGCTTTTGACAAAGTAGGACGCACCCTCGGCTTGCCCTTTCCCGGCGGACCCGCTATTGAACGAGTCGCTCAAGAAGGCGACGCCACAGCCTATAGATTCCCCATCGCCCAAACCGACAGCCCCTACGATTTCAGTTTCAGCGGGCTTAAGACGGCGGTGCTGCGTGAGGTCACCGTTCAGCCATCGAGTCATGGGCAGCGAAAGCGGCGCCGCGGGGCCGAGAAGCGAGCGCAGTTGCGCGGCGACATCGATATCGCCGACGTGGCCGCCGCCTTCCAAGACGCGCTGACTGAGGCCTTGACCCGCGCCACGATCAGGGCGGCGCGTCAGTTTCATCCCAGCGAGATTCTGCTGGCCGGCGGCGTCAGCGCCAATCAGACGCTGCGGCACAAGATGCGGGCAGAGAGCGGGCTGCCGGTCCGCTATCCGCCCTTGGCGCTCTGTACCGACAACGCGGCCATGATTGCAGCGGCCGCTCACTATCGTTTTCTTGCGGGCCACCGCAGTGGACTTGACTTCGAGGCGCGCTCAAGTTGGCGCTTGTCGGAGGATGTCTACGCGGAATAACCTGGTTGCCTGTACAAGAATCCCCGTCATCAGGCCAATCGCTGATCGCGCCCAATAACCCAAATCTGTGTACAATCTCACATTATGAACTGTTGCTACGTCACAGGATAGGCATGACCAAACTCCAAATCGGCATCATCGGCGCTGGCGCGGCCGGGCTGGCGGCCGCCTGGGACCTCGCCCGCGCCGGACATCAAGTCACCATCTTTGAAGCCGCCGATCAAGTCGGGGGCTTGGCTGCCGGATTCAAAGACGACAACTGGGACTGGACGCTGGAGAAGTTCTATCATCATTGGTTCGCCAATGACCACGATATCCTGAACTTGGCGAGCGAGATGGGCGTTCGCGACAAGGTCATTTTCCCGCGTCCCAAGACCAGCTACTGGGTTGACGGCAACCTGGTTCGCAGCGAGATCTCTCCCTCGGCGCTACTGTTGCCCTTGTCCCCGATCGCTACCATGCGCATGGCTCTGGCGGGCATGTTCGTCAAACTGTCGCCCCGCTGGCAGCCCTTTGAGAAGGTGACGGCGGATGCCTGGATGCGGCGCTGGATGGGGGATGAAGCCTACGAAAAATTCTTCAAGCCGCTCTTGATCGGCAAATTCGCCGAGCGGTACGACGAGGTGCCGATGTCCTTCATGTGGGCGCGTATCGTCAAGCGCACGCTCAAACTGGGTACCTATATTGGCGGATTCCAGGCTTTTCTCGATGAGTTGGCGCGGCAACTGGTGTCCAAAGGCGTGGGGATTCGGCTTGCTACGCGCGCCGAGCGCATACTCCTGCGCGATGGCGCCCCGGCGCTGATGATAGACGGGAACATATTTCCTTTCGACCGCGTCCTCAGCACCACGTCGCCCGGCTTGATGTTGCGCTTGGCGGAGGGCTTGGCGGATACAGCCTATGGCAAGACGCTCGCTGCGCTCAAGAGCATCGGCGGCTTGTGCGCAGTTTTTGCCTTGAGGCGGCCGCTTATGCCAGATGATACCTACTGGCTGAATCTGCCGGCGACCACCCCCGACAAGTCACAGTCAGCCTTTCCCTTTTTGGCGCTGGTTGAGCATACCAATTTCATCTCGCGGGAGCGCTATGGCGGTGATCACATTGTTTATTGCGGCGATTACGTGCCGCCCGACCACGAGTATTTCCAACTGAGCGAAACCGCGCTGATTGAACGCTTCATTCCCGCGCTGCGGAAGATAAACCCGAGTTTCACCAAAGAATGGATACGCAAAACCTGGATCTGGCGCGCGCCCTACGCCCAACCTGTTCCTGAACTTAATCACAGCCGGAATATTCCCGGCTTGCAAACGCCGATCCCCGGTCTTTATTGGGCGAGCATGTCGCAAGTTTACCCTTGGGATCGCGGTACTAACTATGCCGTCGAGATTGGCCGGCGCGCTGCCTCTCTCATCTTACAAGATTGAGCGAGGGACGCTCGGATTGGGGCTGTTGCCGTTCTCCTTAACAGCGATCGCCTAGCGGCGCGGCAATTGCATGTGGCTTACTTAGCAAGTATACTCACTTGTAAAATGGCTTAGTGATCCAAATGCGCCGAATGGACGCGTTGCCATTGACTTGGCATTTGCGCTGGCTTTCGCGGCAAGGTTGTAATGCTAAATATAGACCGTCGCGGAGCGGCGCGCGCGACGATACGCGATTGCTGAGCAATTTTGCCGCTGACCTTGAATCATGAACAGCGAACTCCGAGGCGCGGTGTAGTCTCGGCGCGCGGCTTAGTTTCATGCTTAGCGACGGAGATCTGGAGCGAGCGAACCGAATGTCGGAAGTTGAATCAACAACCGCCAACCCCGTATCGGAACTGCGACATCTGGAAGAATTGATTGATCAGATCAATAAGACGCTCGTCGCCCAGCGGGAATTGCTCCGTCGCCATCGGCTGGCGATGCCCCCCGTGATCCTGGACACGCTCGAGTCCATCAAGGGGGATTTCAAGCAACTGGAAAATAACGTCTTGTCGGAACAGACCGAGTTGCGGCAGTTGCGAGCCCTCTCGGAAATGTCGACCCGCATCACTACGTCGCTTGATGTTGATGTTGTCCTGCACGAGACCATGGAATTGGTCATCATGCTGACCAATGCCGAACGCGGATATGTCATCTTGAAACATCCTGAAACCGGCGAGATGGAATTTCGCGTCAGCAACGAGAGCGGTGTCCTGGGTACCGGCGTTACTGGCGGCGATAAGCCGCAAATCAGCATGACCGTCGTCAACGAGGTCATGAATACGGGCGAGGCGCTGCTGGCGGATAACGCTTTCAAGGACGAGCGTCTGGCCAATCAGCAGAGCATCATCAACTTCACTTTGCGATCAGTGCTTTGCGTGCCGCTGCAATACAAAGACGAGACTATCGGTGTAGTTTATGTCGACAACCGCTTGGTGTCAGGCGTCTTCACTCAACGAGAAAAGAACTTGATGATGGCTTTTGCCAATACTGTCGCGGTGGCAATTGCCAATGCTCGCATGTATATGCATGCCGAACAAATCCTGACGGAAATCACGCAGGTCAAGGAGTTAATGGACAACATTTTCTCCTCGGTAGGCAGCGGCATCATCGCCAGTGATTCAAACGACCTGGTGCATACCTTTAACCGCGCGGCTTCCGAGATACTGAGTGTGACGCCAGATGTCGCGGTAGGCTTCGATTTGGATCACGTGCTCAAGAACTCCGCGCTGCAGCTTACCGAACAGTTGGAATTGGTCAAGCGACAGGATGCCGATCACACCTTGGAGCTAAGCGCCGAATTGCCCGGCCGCGGGCAAGTGGCGCTGGCGCTTTCGTTCTCGCCGCTTAAAGACAATAACGATATGACCCAAGGCGTGACCATGGTCATGGACGATGTCACGCACTTGCACGAGCACGAAACCACAATCAACGCCATGAAACGGATCTTGCCCGAGGGCATGGTTGATCAAATCAATGAAATCGCCAACATCGAAATGGGTGGCATGCGCCGCGAGGTAACCTGTATCTTCGCCGATGTGCGTCCCTGGCATACCATGCCGGATGTTCCCCCCAGCGAAAAACTGAAGATCATCAATCAGTACCAGGCTGTAGCCACTGCCTGTATCCACAAATGTGGCGGCATCATCGACAAATACATGGGCAACGAGGTCATGGCGCTCTTCAATACGCAGCTCAATCCCCAGGTCAACCACGCCCAGCAGGCTCTCGAGTGCGCCCTGCTGATGCGCGAACACTTCGAGATCTTGTACCGGGAATTGGGTATTCAGCCGCAGCCGCACTATTACATCATCGGCATGTATACTGGCGAAGCCACGCTCGGCAATGTCGGCAGCTTCAGCCGCCGCGAGTTCACCGCGCTCGGCCATTCCATTAACACATCCAAACGCATACAAGAAAATGCTGCCCGGGGCACCATCACCATCGTGCAGCAAACATTGGACCACATCGAGCATTACAATAATGGTCGACTGGCATATCAGTTCCGGCCCCGCGATCCGATCTTTGGAAAGGGGCTTTCTCAGGGAATGCAGGCTTACGAGGTCTATCGAAGCACATGAGCCAGGTAGCGGCATCAGGCGGATTCAGCGCCATCCAGACGCAACTGAAGGAACTGAAGCGGCGCACGGACGAGGCCAAGAGCTTGCTGGAAAAGCAGCAGGCCTTGTTGCAGCAGCGTGGCATCAAATTGCCCGTCAACGCGATTGACAGGCTGTGGACGCTGCGCTCCAGTATCGACACGCTGTCGGTTGGCCTCGTCGATTCCCACATGAAACTGCAGCAACTGCGGCGCCTGGCGGATACCACCGCCTTGATCAACTCGGCGCAAGAGACCGACGAAGTGCTCAACCAGGTCATGGAAACTGTCATCCAGCTTACACAGGCGGAGCGCGGTTATATTGTTTTGAAGAATCGACATACCGGCGAACTGGAGTTCACGGTCGCCCGTGGCTTAAGCGCGGAAGAGACCGCAATCGGCGGGCGCATTGTCAGTTGGACCATCATCAATCAGGTGGTTGAAAGCGGGGAGCCCCTGCTAACCGTGAATGCCGGCGCGGACGACAATTTGGCGCATAGCGAAAGCATCGCCGGCTTCGCTTTGCTTAGCATCTTGGCAGTGCCGCTCAAAGTGCGCGATGAGGTCATCGGCGTCGCCTACTGCGACAACCGTGTCATGGCGGGCTTGTTCAAGGAAAACGAGCTTGACCTCTTGACCAGCTTCGGACAGCAGGCCGCCGTCGCCATTGAGAATGCGCGCCTTTTTGAAGATATTCGCGCGCAAATGGCGCTGGTCGAAGAGATGCAGATTCGCCTGTCTAACATATTCGCCTCGATCGGGTCCGGCGTGATTACCATCAACGGCGAAAACTGCGTTATTGTCTGTAATGAAGCCGTGGAAGGCATTACGGGTATTAACAACGAGGCTTGCAATGGTTTGCCCTTGCGCGAAGTCTTGCACGGTGTCACAGAGCATTTTTACGAAAATGTTGAAATGGTTCGGAACGAACAGACGCAGCATATCTGGGCTGAGCGCTTTGAATTGCATGGGCGGCAAAAGTACTGGCAAGTTGTGGCCAGCCCGCTGCGTGGCGAGGACCAGGTCAACCATGGCGTCGCTCTGGTGATCGACGATTTAACCGAGCGCAAAGAGCAGGAAGAGCAGCGGCGCCTGTTGGGCACCTTTGTCTCCGAGGCGCTGCTGGAGAACATCGGCTCGATCAGCGAATTCGATACCAGCCCGACCGAGCGGACCATCTCCGCCATGTTTGCCGATATGCGCGGATTTACCGCCTTCAGCGAGTACCTGCAACCGGAAGACCTCATGCGCGTCGTCAATCGCTACCTGGGCGCAGCCAGCGACGCCATCACATCTCACGATGGAATCGTCGACAAGTATTTGGGCGACGCCATCACCGCCCTGTGGAATACGCAGTTGAATCATCAGGCAGATCACGCCCTGCGCGCATTGCGCGCGGCGCAAAAAATTATGCAAGAAGTATATGCGCTGCACGAAGTCGTTGATCCCGATCATCAATTGCATTTTGGCATCGGCATCCACACCGGCCTTTCGGTGCTAGGCATGGTAGGCGGCGCCAACCGCATTGAATTCGCCGCCCTGGGCGAAGCGACCGAAGACAGCAAATTCTTGCAAGAAAACGCCGAACCTGGCGAGATCATCATCAGCGCCGACACTTATGAATTGGTCAAGCATCACTTCGAAGCCGATGCAATCGCGCCGGCGAAGATGACACCGGGCTTCGAGCGCCACCAGGTCATATACCGGGTCGCTGTCGGCGGCGGGAATGGCAGCGGCATGTCCGGCGCCTTCAACGGCAATTCCCAAAACCGGCCTTGATGGGGCAGGGAATATGTACTTTTCGTATGAACCGAGCAGCGCCCCTGGCCCCGGCGTCCAAAGGATGTGGAGCTTGGGGCATGCAACCTAACCTACTCTTTGCCGTCGGTATCGTAATTGGTTTGGCGGTGGGTGTTTTGTTCGGCTTTAGCATAGGCAATGTAACCTTGGGCATGCCCACCGGCGTCATGTTGGGATTGCTTATCGGACTGATAATGTCCAAGTCGGGCAGCGACCAGACCTGAAGCTTGGCTGTTTTGCAGGGCGAAGTCCTCGGACGCGAGTTTGCCCGCCTGCAAGCATCTGGGAAATGAGTCTGAACATGCGGATTGATCACCCCAGAACAGCATCTCTATTGCCAATCAAGCGAGTTATATTTGTGTTGCTCGCCGCTTCAGTTCTGTCGGCAGCGCTCTATCAGGCGCTGCGCGCGGGCGACGATCTGTATTTGACGGCGACTGTCTTCGCCACGCGCTTCCTCGGCATATTCATTGAGGCGGTTCCCTTTTTGCTTTTGGGTTCGCTCACTTCCGGATTGATCGAGACCTTTGTCAAAACCGATGATGTCTTGCGTTTTTTGCCCCGTAGTCGGCTCGGCGCGGCTTTGGGCGGGACTTTGCTCGGTCTGGTATTTCCCGTATGCGAATGTGGCGTGGTGCCGGTGACGCGGCGGCTGTTCCGCAAGGGATTGCCGCTTTCGATGGGTGTGGCATTCTTGCTGGCTGCGCCTTTCATGAATCCCATTGTTTTCGCCAGCACCTATATCGCCTTTGGCTTTGGCGGCGTTTTGATCGGGCGCGCGCTGCTGACCGTTCTGGTGGCGGTGATTGTCGCGACGGTCATCGGCAGTTTCGCCGATCCGCGCGAGGTCCTCAAGCCGTCTTCGGAAAAAGCCGGCGAGGACTGTCATGATCATCATCATCACCCGATCGGCGGGCTGGGCTTGCGCGCCAAATTGTTTTCCGCAGTGCAAATCGGCGCCGACGATTTTTTCGAGATGGGCCGCTTTCTCATCTTGGGCTCGGGGCTGGCGGCGCTGCTGCAAACTTTTGTGCCGCAGGATAGCCTGCTCGCTCTTGGCTCCGGTCCGATCATGTCGGTTCTGTTCATGCAGATCTTGGCATTCTTGCTCAGTGTTTGTTCGACTGTTGATAGTTTTCTTGCGCTGGCTTTTGTCAACACCTTCAGTACCGGCGCTATCATAAGCTTCCTCAGTTTTGGACCCATGGTCGATATCAAAAGTACCCTGATGTTTACCGGCGTCTTCCGCCGCAAGATCGTCTTTTATTTGGTTTTGCTGCCTTTTGTCTTGAATCTGCTGGCAGGCGTATTGATTAACGTCGCGCTGGGTTATTGACGGTTGGAGAAGCGCGTATGAACGCGGAGCATCATCATCATTCACAGATTGATCAGGGGGCCTGGGCGAAATCGCTCATCCTTTTCGGCTTGGGCATTTACTTCGCCGTATTGATCTTCACCGGCAACCTGACCAACTATATTAACCTGCGCTTTGCCGGGCTGGCTTACATTGCAACGGCGATCTTTTTCCTGCTCGGGCTGGTCAACTTCTATGCCTGTCTCAATCCTCGACGCGCCCACAGCCACCATCATATCGGTTGGGATAATCTTCTGGTCGTCGCTTTTCCGCTCTTGCTCGCGCTTTTAATCCCCTCGCGCTCTTTGGGCGTGGAAGCGGTCTCCGGCGGCATCGGCTTGAGCCCCGTCGGCGTCGAACGCGCTTCCGCCCTCACTCGCAGTCCGCTTGATCGCAATATTCTCGATTGGCTGCGCGCCTTCAATCGCGCCTCAACGCCCGCCGCCTATAATGGCCAACCGGTTGATGTCAGCGGCTTTATTTATCGCGAACCAAGTATGGGAGAAGACGAATTCATGGTGTCGCGCTTCACCATGAGTTGCTGCGTCGCGGATGCCTATCCCATTGGCATGCCGGTCAGGTCTGGCGCGGCTGGCGACTTCGCGACCGGCGTCTGGGTGAGAGTCCGCGGCGAAGTGCTGGCTGATCTATTCCAGGGAGAATTCGCGCCCATCATCCTTGCCGACGCGATTGACGCGATCGAAGAACCCGCGCAACCCTATCTGTATCCCTAGTCTTGACGCTATTGTAATGAAGTTATCGAAGTTGGACGCTGTAGTTTTCGGGATCGCGACGCTCTGCCTGCTTGGCGTCGCCCTTGCCGCAATCGTCAGCGATCCAGCGCGACAGCCGATTCGCGTCGCTTATCTCTATCCCGCCACCAACAGCCCGCAAAATGTTTGGATGGCGGAGGTCGGCAATCCCGATGCGCGGGAGCAAGTGACCTTCAGCGAAAACGGGGTTTACGATTTTGACGTCAGTCCCAATGGAGATTGGCTGGCTTTCAGCGAACGCGGCGAGGCGGGTATCGTCAACCTGCGGCTCAAGGATATGCGCGGCGGCGCCGTCATTGACCTGGCCGATTGCGAATCGCAGGAGGCCTATTGCACCACGCCTGTTTTCAGCCCCGACGGGAGCAAACTGGCTTATCAGCGTTCGGAATCCTTCAGCGGGTCTTATGGATTGTCGCGCATCTGGCTAATGGATATGACCAGCGGCAACTATGAAACAGACCGACTTATCGCGGATTCTCGGGTCGTGGGCCACAGCCCCGTTTGGGCGGCGAATGGCAATACCATCGCCTTTTATAGCTCAGACGTCCGCGAGCCGGGCATCTTGATCTTCGACTTCCTGCCGCGGGACGGCAGCGACGCGCAATTGCGCTTCATACCCTCATCCCACGGCGCCATGGGCACCATCTCGCCCAATGGAGAGCGCATCATCTTTCCGGAAATCGCGCTCCGCGGCGAACAGTTTTTTACGCATCTTCGCATAGCCGATTTGCGCAGCAAGTCATTCGCCGCTTTCACCGATCCAGACGGTCCTGCCGATGATGTAAACGCGCGCTGGAACCCCAACGGACAAACGGTCGCCCTGGCGCGGCGCTACACGGACAAGCGCTGGACCGCTGGGCACCAGCTGTACCTCCGCTCCGCAAACGATGAAAACGAGGCGCTGACGCCAATCCTCTATGACCAGCGCTACAGCACGTCGTATTTCCGCTGGAACCAGAACGGGGAGCGCCTGGTGATGCAGCGACTTCCTTTGAACGGCGGCAACGGCGCCGACAAGCGCCAGCGAGTCCCCGAGATCTGGACCTACGATCTTGAGAGCGGGAATTCCAGCAAGATCGCCGAGAATGCCTTTGTGCCCCAGTGGGTAGGTTTCTAGCACTCCTTCGGTCCATACGTAGTACCAACAAAATGATGCGACACAACCTCACTTGTAGCGAGAGTTCTGGATCTAATCCAAATCCCGCTATTGACGCTCCCCCTCTCCATTGCAATGGAGAGGGGGCCGGGGGAGAGGTTGTAGTGGGGAGATCACTTTTTCGCATGACTAACTTGCACTCACTTCTGCCGACCGTTCTTGCAAAAAAGCCCCAGCCAGACGAATCCAGGCACGGATGCCGTTCCGAGACTAAACCGCGCTGTCCCAGGCACATTGGAGCCGCTACAATATGAGTCAGTACCCGGCAACGACCTGGTTAATGCATGCAGATCAACCACCTCTCGCTGACCAATTTCCGCAATTATGCCCGCCTGGAATTTGAGTTGCCCGCAGGAAAGCCGCTTGTGCTTTTCGGCGACAACGCGCAAGGCAAAACCAGCGCCTTGGAAGCGATCTACTATCTGGCGACATCCAGCTCGCCATACACGGCCAGCGACCGTCAATTGATCCACTGGCGCGCGGAAAACGATCCCATCCCCTACGCGCGTCTGTCCGCCGAGTTGGGCAACCGAGACAGCAGTTATCAAAAACTGGATATCACGCTCATGCTCGATATGAGCAGCGGGGCGCCGCGATTCAAAAAATCGATCCAGCTCAATCATGTCGACAAGCGCGTGACCGATGTGATCGGCTTGCTGAGCGTGGTGCTTTTTCTGCCGCAAGACCTCTCGCTGGTAGAAGGCTCCCCCTCCGACCGCCGTCGCTTTATGAACACCACCCTCACACAGGTCAATCTTGACTATCTGCTCGCTTTGAACGAGTACGATAAACTGCTGCCGCAGCGCAATGCTTTGCTTAAGCGCATCACACAGAAGCGCGCAAATGCTGTCGAACTTGAGTTTTGGGACGAGCAATTGGCGAAACATGGTTCCGTGATTATTTCCAGTCGACAGCGTTTCTTGCGCGAACTCGAGATGAAGGCGCGCGCTACTCATGACGCGCTGACCGGCGGACGCGAGGCGCTGAGCCTCAAATATCTGCCGAGCATCGCGCCCAGCGCGGACGGCGATGGCAAACAACTCTCCTTCGACGTCTTTGGCTTGGACTTGAACCGCCAAATGAGCCCGGGCGAGATAAAGCCGCAGTTTGTCGCGCAACTCTTGGCGCAGCGCGGCGAATCCATCACCCGCGGCGTCACCCTGTCCGGACCTCACCGCGACGAACTGCGCTTGATGATCAACGAGCGTGACTGCGGTCTTTACGGCAGTCGGGGCCAAGCGCGCACCGCAGTGATGGCGCTGCGCTTTGCCGAGTTGGAATGGATGCGCGACCAAATCGGCGAGTATCCGCTCTTCCTGCTGGATGAGGTCGTCGCGGAACTTGATGGCAAGCGGCGAATGTTTCTGCTGGACCGACTGGACGGCCAAGCGCAAACGCTGTTGACGACGACCGAACTCGAAATCTTTAATCCGGCCTTTTTGAGCAGAGCCTCTGTCTTTCAGGTGGTCAACGGTCAGATCGCCGCGACCGAGACATAAGATAGCTCCAAATCGTACGCGTCAACGAATGGAAGGCTCGAAATGAAGACGGAATTTGACAAGTCATCCGAACGCGAGATCCATATCACGCGCAGCTTTAAGGCGCCGCGCGAGCGGCTCTGGGAAATGTATACACGGGCGGAACATTTGAAACACTGGTGGGGACCGGAAGGCTGGACCTTGCCGGTCTGCGAGTTGGACTTTCGCCTTGGTGGAGTTTGGTTCTATTGCATGGCGGGACCCGACGATATGACATCCTGCGGCAAAGCCACTTATCTGGAGATCGACGCGCCCCGGCGCCTGGTCTATACGGATGAGTTCGCCGATGCCGACGGCGAGGTCATGGACAGCTTCCCTGTGGCGCATATCACCGTCGAATTCAGCGAAGAAAATGCCTTGACGACCGTTCGCAGCGTAATCCGATATGATACAAAAGAGCAGCGCGACGCCATCATCGAGATGGACGCTGAAGCGGGGATTGATCAAACCTTCAATCGGCTGGAAGCCTATTTGGGAAGCGCCGTCTGAAACCCTTCCTCTAGCCCGCAAAATGTACGGGCGAGCGACCTGCTGTGTCGCCCGCCAGTGCCCACGCGCCCTGCGCGCGCTACGCAACTAATCCGGTCACCCGCAAACACCACCTACAATCACGCCGAAACCTGTACGGGCGAGCCGGCGGCTCGCCCCTCGGTGTCCTCGGTGGTAAAAATCTCTTTGTGCGCTTCGTGTCTTGACGGTCAGTGTCCACGCGCCCCACGCGACCCGAAGCATTAGAAAAGGAGAGCGCTCGCGGCGCGAGCAAGTCTCCCCCGTAGGTCAGTGTCTACGCTACCCATTGCAATGGGGGGAGATTTAGAGGGGGGTTGAAAATCTCCATTAGAAATTCGTAAAAAGGCGACCATATGGTCGCCTTTTCATAGAACATCTATGCTACTGTGCCCTTATCGCAGCAAACAATTGGAGGACAACTATGAAGATCTTTTCCCGAATGCCCAAATGGAGACCGAAGAACCCAACCGAATCCTATTTGTCGACCACGATCAGGCTCAAGATGCCCCACCCCGGACAACTGCAAATCCTCAACAACCCCGCTCGCTTCAAAGTGCTGACCTGCGGCAGGCGCTGGGGCAAATCGGAGCTGGGAATAATCGACATCCTGATAGCGGCGCACCTGGAACACAAATACTGCTGGTGGATCGCGCCCAGCTATCAAATGGCGGAGGACATCTGGAGCGATCTGGTAAACGCGGTAAAAGACCTAAAAGACGTCGTCATAAGTCAAAGTAAACGCCGCATCAATCTGCCAAAAGGCGGCGTCATCGCCGTCCGCAGCGCCCATAATCCCGACAAGCTGCGCGGCGCCGGCCTCGATTTCGCGGTTCTCGACGAAGCCTCTCGCATGCCCGCCCGCATCTGGCACGATGTCATCCGCCCCATGCTGGCCACCACCCGCGGACTTGCCCGCTTCCTGAGCACGCCCAACGGTCGCAACTGGTTCTGGGAGCGCCATCGAGACGGTCTCGACCCCCTGAAAGAGGAATGGGCTGCCTTCCAGTTCCACACCGGTCAATCATCGCACGTTGAGGCCGCCGAATTGCAAAGCCTCCGCGACAGCACCCCCGAGCACGTCTGGGAATGCGAATACGAAGCCAAATTCACCGATGACCACGGTCAGGTCTTCCGCCGCATCAGCGCCGCCGCCGCGCCCGCGCCCTATCATCAGCCCCAGCCAGGGCATGCCTATGTCGCCGGGGTCGATTGGGGACGCAGCAAAGACTACACCGCCATCGCCGTCCTCGACGCCAGCAACGGCAAGATGGTCGCGCTCGAACGCTTCAATCAAGTAGGCTGGGAACTCCAGCGCGACCGGCTCTCGCAAATCGTGAAGAAATGGCGCCCGCAAGTCGTCTGGGCGGAAGCCAACAGCATCGGCGAGCCCAACATCGATGCCCTGGTCCGTCAAGGCTTGCCGGTACGCCGCTTCTACACCAACGCCAAATCCAAAGCGCCGCTCATCGAATCCCTGGCGCTGGCAATCGAGCGCAATGACATCACCCTGCTCGATGATCCCGTCCTGCTGGGAGAACTGGCTGACTACCGCTTCGACCGCCTGTCCAACGGCAGCTATCGCTACGGCGCGCCGCCCGGCAGCCACGACGACACCGTGATCGCGGCTGCCCTGGCTTGGTACGGCTCTAAATTCATCGGTTCCGCCTTGAGTTTCGCCTGACCCGCGCTCAAAAGCATTCACCACAGAGGCACAGAGAGCACAGAGAAAAACGGGCGACCTGATAGGTCGCCCGCAAATACCCGGAACATAATGATAATAGCTGCCGTATGAAAGCCATCACCAAAATAATCGAAAATACTGTACGGGCGAGCGACCTGCTGTGTCTACGCGCAGCGGTGGCTCGCCCCTCGGTGCCCTCGGTGGTTAGAATCTCTTTGTGCGCTTCGTGTCTTTGTGGTGAAAAATCTCTCTGTGCCCTCTGTGCCTCTGTGGTGAATTAAAAATGTACCACCCCTCCCCCCCCCCCACGTATACATACTGTATCTATACTGTCGCCAAAATAGGGGGCAAAATGAGGGCATCTTCCCAGCATTTGAGGACACATCGCGCCCTATTTCTTTCAGCAGCCAGTCAATCCCGATTTCGCGATACCTGGACATTCAGCCTATCTTTTCAGAACAAATGTGCTAAGCTACGGCAACTGTATCTTTAGCAGAGAGGCATGACCATGGCATGGACAACGCCCAAAACCTGGACGAGCGAACCGCTCACATCGGTTGACTTGAATACCTATGTTCGGGACAACCAGAATCATCTCAAGGACCGCATTGACAGCGGCGCCAGTACTGTTGTGAGCGGCAAAAGAAACTACAGCACAACGGCGACGGAATGGGCCGATGTGGATCCGCAGGCTCTCGCATTGACGCTTCAGACGCATGGCGGCGATGTGCTGCTTGGCTTCACAGGCGCGATATATCATATCGCGGAAAGCGCAGTGACATATTTCAACATCGCCGTCGATGACAGCAATCACTTCTCGGACGACGGTGTCACGCAGTTTCAGAATGCCGGTCAGAATGATCGCTTCCGCTTCCGACCGCTGAGCATCGTTGTCATGATCCCGAGTTTGTCGGCGGGCAGCCACGTCTTCAAACTGCGCTGGAAGACATCGCAAGACAACACAGCCACCATGGATATCGTGAGGACGCACCCGCAGTTTTGGGTGAAGGAGATCTGAGCGATGGATATTATCAGCCAAGGGACCCTTGAAGCCGTCTTGCTCGACCATATCGCGCGGCGGGTTATGGGCAGGGCGACCAGCGGCATATCTGTCGGCGGTGGCTTCTCTCGCATCCACCTGCTCAATGACAGCGCGGCCAACCAGCGCCGCGCCAGCGACATCCTGAACCATTTCAACACGCTGCAGTTGCTTGAAACCGGGACCAGCATCAGGGAAGGGGAGGCGGATCCGGTCATCCGCTGCCGCGATCAAGCCATCGCCAACGACGAAGACCTCGGCTATTTGATACTGTTTGATGGCGAAGTTTATGCAAAGGGAAGCGAAAGCGTCGTTTCCGGGGAGTTATCCTTGACCTTGACTCGCCCGGCAGCCGGTGTCTACGACGTCTTTCTGTATCGGTTTCGTGGCAATTATGCCAGCGCTTCCATTCAGATAGTCGTTCAAGCGGCTTAACTATGGCAATCATCACTGCCAATGCGCGCGGCAAAATCCAACAAGCAAGGAGGCAATGTAGGGGCGATCTATCAGACTTTGTTGAAAATCACAGTTTACGACCAAGCCCAGTCACTGTTGGATATAAGTAAAAGACCACAATGATTCATAACGGGTCTTTAAGCTGCCCCTCCCTGATGCTTCCCGAGGACATGACAGGTTTACCAGCCCACTACAATCTCTCTCCCGGCCCCTTACCGACGCATCACGGAAAGGAGTTTGGCCGCCTTTTGAACGGTCTCGACGGCGAAAAAAGTCTCCCCCCATTGCAATGGGGGGAGATTTAGAGGGGGGTTGAGATGGGCGTAAACGCAGCCATCGAAACCTGTCATGTGATCTTCACCCGAAAAAGTGGACACAGGTTTTGTCTAACCGTTACGCACCTCGTACTCCATCGGACTAAGATAGTCTAGTGCGGAATGCCGACGTTGGCGGTTGTACCAGACTTCGATGTATCGGAATAACGCAAGCCT